>NZ_JAAHGH010000120.1 GCF_010672525.1 Okeania sp. SIO2B3
AGCCGTCGTAAGAAATTAATTCCCCGTCTCCTGTCCGCCGGAATTTCACCGCAAAGCGCGGTCTTGTCATGGCGACAAACCTTGTTCCTTATTCCGCTAGTATACCAGACTTTTACGCCGCTTTATTACCCGCGCGTCGTTATTCAACCAGGGGATAAATCACCCTGGCTAACTTCGGACCGCCATTTTTTATGTTTAGCTTCTACTACATTCTCAACCAAAGATTCGTATTTGACTATATTTTTATGAACTATTCAACTAAGGTCTATTAGCTCGCTGATTGTTAAGACTCTCAATGCTGGCCTTGATTAGTTGAGCTATGAACGGTACTGAAAAATATACCTGCTACTATTGCCACCCCTGCCAACCCAAGAAGAACTGTCGATAAACCCAAAAAAGTTTCTGCAACTCCCGCTAAAGCCAAAGGCAAACTAAGAGCAATATTAACCGCATTATTCTGGAGACCAAATACCTTACCCCGCATTTCTTCAGGGGTTTCAGCTTGAACAGTAGTTTGCATCGGCACTCCCACTATTGCGCCAAACATTCCCAAAATACCAATCAAACCCATACTTACCCACAACTGTTGGTTAAACATCGACAAACCAACCAAAGAAATTGCCATTCCTATAGATCCAATCAGACTAAGTTGGAAGTGGGATAACCAATGTCCAAGTTGACCCACTATTCCAGCGCCCATAGCCATACCTATGCCAGCAGCAGCTAATAAAAATCCAAATTCTTCAGCCTCCATACCAGGAATAATTTCTGCCAAACGTACAGCTAATACTGCCAAAGCTGCAAAAATAGAAAATAAAATGATTTGTTGAATAATCGCATTACGAACTTGAAGATGATTTTTCAGGTAATTTAGGCCATCTCCCAGGTCTGCCAAAATATGAGGTTGTTCCTTTTCACTTAAGTCCTTCTGTTCCCCAGTTTTGATTAAAATTAGTAATAAACCAGCGATCGCATAACTCCCTCCCACAACCAACTCTTTACCTATAGCTTCCCCTACACCAATTTTGCTTACTAAACTATCAGCCAATTCTAATAATGGGTCTCCCACTGCAAAGCCAATAATTACAGAAGCCATCATAGTAGTTGTATATAAAGAATTAGCCGAAAGTAGATGTCGCTTTTCCACAATTAAAGGAATTACCGCTTGTTCAGCAGGGGCAAAAAATTGAGTGAGGGTAGAAACTAGAAAAGTTAAAAGTAACATTAAGCAAAATCCCAAAGGTAAATTGCCCAGATTAAAATCGTTAGACAGCCACAATATCAGTGGCAGAATCAAAACTAATCCTCCCCTCAGTAGATTGGTGGCCACCAATACTATCTTTTTCGGCCACCTATCCACATAGACACCAGCTCCAGCTCCAAATAGTACCGCAGGAATAGTAAAAGCAATCATAATTGCCGATACCCATCTACTTATAGTCTGGTCTGCTGCTTGGAATTGATTAGCAATAATAGCGATCGTCAGTACCAGGTAAACCTTATCTGCAAGTTGGGAAAATACTTGACCACTCCAGAGGATTAAAAATTTACCATTTTTCAGTACTGGCAAAAGTCCACGTTCGGGTTCCATGTCTGCTAAGGATGTAGCCGAAATAGGGTCTGCTTTTGGTTGTGTTTCTTGTTTTTCTGTTGTATTTGTATTTAACTCGGAATCAGACAATTGCATTTTTTATTGAAGGAGATATGGATTGTAAATAAGTATCGATAAGAGCCGCAGAGCGGATAGAATAACCCAAATGATATTGGGTATATTTTCTTAAAAGTTTTTCAACTATGACCCAATCTTGATGAGAAGTGAGTTCCACCTGAGCATTGAGCTGAGGTTGAGCTAACTGCTGAAATAGTGAAAGTTGATTGGCATTTAGCATAGTATTCATCCTAACTTGCTGCTGTGAAGATGAAATTACAGAATTATCGGCAAGTTTAATGGCTCCACCTGAATCTATACTAAATCCGACTTGCCAATTAGGATGATTAAAGTTTGGCTGTAATGGACGTCCAGTAATGCAACAGATTTGTACTTGGGGAGCAATTCCTTCTATGGCTAATAGATGATAAATGCCATGAGCGAGATATGATATGAGTTGGGTATACCAGAGACGGTCGGTTTTGTTTTGTAATTTTTCTATACGTCCCAAATGTTCGCTGAGAAGATAGAAAAGTTCTGCTTGGGGATGTTCGCTTAAGGCTTGATGGAGGACTAATTCTGCTAGATATTGACCTGCTGCTAGTTTTCCTAAGTTTTGACTAAGACCCGCGTAGGATAGTATTGTTTCTGCTTGATTTATTCTATCAAGCGATCGCCCTTGGGAAATTAATAATTCATTGACTACAAATAGTTCACTTCTGCCGCCCAATTTGGATTTTGGCTTCCTCACTCCTGGTGCTACTACTCGAATCAAACCATATTCTGGAGTCAAAATCGTTAATAAACGGTCTGATTCACCTATAGGTATAGCTTTAAGATTTATTCCAGTTGCTTTGTAGGTTCGGGCCATATTTTAAGAAGGAAGAAGGAAGAAGAAAGAAAGTGATTAGTTATGGCGTTACATAAATGCGGAATGTAGGTTTTAATAGCTTTGTGGAATGGGCATCTTGCCCGTTCCTGATATTTTCACCACCGAATAAGCTGTATGTCCGCACCCTTTCATTCCACTGCTATATTAGCTAATGGCGATCGCTTCCTCTGCGTCAAATTTGAGCAAAAACACTATATATACTAAGTACAAACTATAGTGCTACACTAAATATAGAGTTTATCAAAATTTTCCAGATGCGATGCCAAATTTAAATAATCGCTGATTATATCATATCCAGACAATTAAATATAATCAAATCATCAAAAAATCAGGAACAAAGGGATTAGTTATCTAAAAAAGAAGGAAAAATCTGGAATTATCTGAGTTTTCAGCTTTTGATATGTCTAGACTTTTTTTGATATGTCTAGACTTTTTCCTTTGACTGCTATATCAGCTAATAGCGATCGCTTTTATGCGTCAAATTTGAGGCAAAACACTATATATACCAAGTACAAACTATAGTGCTACACTAAATATAGAGTTTATCAAAATTTTCCAGATGCGATGCCAAATTTAAATCGCTAATTATATCATATTCAGACAATTAAATATAATCAAATCATCAAAAAATCAGGAACAAAGGGATTAGTTATCTAGAAAAGAAGGAAAAATCTGGAATTATCTCAGTTTTCAGCTTTTGATGTGTCTAAACTTTTTCTTTTGACTGCCATATCAGCTAATAGCGATCGCTTCCTATTCATCAAATTTGAGTCAAAACACTATATATACTAAGTACAAACTATAGTGCTACACTAAATATAGAGTTTATCAAAATTTTCCAGATGCGATGCGCAATTTTAATAAGTAATTATTGTATCAAATTAGTTTAATTCAGTATAAAAAAATGGGTGTTGCTGAATTAAGGGATGAATATAAGTGGGGTGGGTATCCTGCCCATCCGAAAATATAAAGAACGGGCAAGATGCCCATTCCACAAAACTATTAAAATCATAATGTCAATATCCGGATTTGTCCTTTTGTTGTTTGAGCAATTCTAGACCACGAGATGTACCTAACCGAGTAGCACCAACAGAAATTAGATCCACTGCTTGCTCATAATTTTTAATTCCTCCAGCAGCTTTAATTCCCACATTAGTCTTGGTCATTTCCTTGAGCAGTTGCACATCCGCCACGGTTGCTCCGCCATACCATCCCGTATTAGTAACAATAAAAGCCACACCAGAATCCATTAAGACTTCTGTCGCTAATCGCTTTTCTGCTTCTGTAAGTAATGCCATCTCTAAAATGGCCTTAACTGCTTTACCAGTTTCCTCAGAAATTTCCGCAATTTCCCGATGTAATTCATTAGTTTGGCCTGTTTTGATTTGACTCAAATTAATCATCACATCTAATTCTGAAGCGCCATTTTCTACTGCTTCTGAAGCTTCATATAATTTAGCGGTACCAGTAGTTTGACCATGAGGAAAACCAATTACAGTACAAACTTTTGGATGTTTGCCATGGAGAAGTTCAGCTACTTGTTTGACGTAGTAAGGATATACACAAACTGATGGAAACTTAAATTTTTCAGCGTCCGTACAGAATTTTGAAACTTGTTCTGGGGTGGCGGTAATTGTTAATAAAGAGTGGTCAATAAAAGGGGAAATATCTATAAGTTCCGGCTGCTCTACAGCCATTTTTTTCTCTCCCAAAATATAGTTTTATTAATGGATAATTGATAATTACCTCCGGTTTTAACCGTTCTTGATTAAATATAAGGAAGATTCTCTTTTCTCTTGGTCGATTGGATATGGCGAGGAGACCTCGCCATCCCTGGACCGCTTTTTTCCCTTAAAAGGGGAGGCTTTAAACCAGAATTATTTAATTATTAATTATTAATTATTCGGTCAAATTCAATTTTTAAATTAATATTAATTAAACAGAAAATGGTTACTTATAAGAGGTTATCTGAGAAGTCCCATTTGCTACATCCAAGTCCCCTAAATCCCCCAAAATAGGGGGACTTTTAGAAGCAAATTGACTCTTGTCCCCCCAAAGTTGGCTTGCTCGGGGGGCAAAATTCAGTATCAAAAAACTTTTCAGATATCCTCTAAATATGATTTTTAAGATATAGGATTTTTCACCATAGGTGAGGCACAATTATCTTTTTATTTACTGTAGCTTATCGCCTAAAACCTAGAAATTTGTACCTCACCAAATATTAGGAATTGCTAATGTTTAGCTCTTTTTTTGTTAGTAGTGTCAGGGAGACGCGCCCAGGCGTCTCAACAAAAGTTATCTTAACAGCTTCTTAATGACTAATAGACTTAGAAAGACACTAATTGACAACAAATTCAAATTACAATAAAGCAATAAAGATTAATAACGGGAACGTCTTTTCCTTTGTTTTTGTAGAGCCATTGCTTTACGCTTCCGTTTTTCAATGGGTGTCTCAAAGTGACGATGTTTTTTCATATCTGGGAATATTCCAGCTTGAGAAACTTGTCGTTTAAATCGACGTAATGCAGATTCAATTCCTTCATTTTCTCCTAGTATCACTTGGGTCATCTATGCATTATCCTCCTAATAGATATTTTTACTTTATTTTTGTTTTGTGGAGCAAAAGTAGTTATTCTTTGCTAGTTCAATTAATAGAAAGCAAGGTTAGCCAATTGTGGCTACTACTCTAAATAGCTCTAACATTTCAAGTTTTAGTATATTAGCATAAATTATCTAATCTTTAAATAAGGAAGAAGGAAATGGTCTAATTGTGGTATAATCGAAATCAATACTTATGATTCAAGATGATTTCTGAACTTATATTCATCCCACCCCTCAGCAATGCCAAAAATTTTGGTTTTTCATAAGGATTATTTAATTTTGAGCGATCGCTATATAAAAATCCTTAAGCTAAAAAAAAATTGGTTAAGACTTATGCGGATGATGAATCTTAGAATCTCGGAAATGTTTTTCACTCCTATTGCCTATTGCAGGATGGCAGAAATAACTAACCAGTTGCAAAATCCTAAAAGCTTTACCAATCAATATTTTTGAATTTTAACTTTTGACTGTCAGATATGCGTCTTACATTCTGAGGAAACCTCGCCAATTAGCACTCGATGCATGACTTCCGCGTAGCGGCCCTATTCCCTACTATTGAAACTGACTTAATAACCAAGTGTAAATTGGGATTTGATTTTCTTGACGAGTGCGTTGCAGTACTTCCTCTAAGAAAGAAATTGCTAAACCAGGCAAAACTTGAGATTGGTTAATTCTTTGACTACCTCCATTGGCAATGGCAAAAGCAATAACTTCCACATTCTGCACGTCAATTATCCAATATTCAGCAACATTCATTGCTTCATACAACAAGCGTTTTTCCCCTTTATCATCAGCAAGGGAAGTATTGGCAACTTCAATAACTAGGTTTGGTGGAGGATAAATATCTAGCTCAATAATAGATGTTTCCTGAGGAATTACATCTGCATTTTCTCCAATATAATAGGAAATGTCTGGTTGAGCTTCTCGAAGTCCAGTTTTGCGGTAAGTGCAATTATCTATACAGGTGAGGTTAATGCTTTTGATACCAGCAAATACATTAATTGCTGTGATGATAACTGCATGGTCTCTACCATGTTTGAATCCTAATGGCGACATTTCGATTCTGAGTTTTCCTTGATTGTAGTAACTTTTGGCTTTTTCGTAACTTGGGTCTTCAATAGTCTGGATATATTCTTGCCAAGTTGCTGTTATCCAAGTGTCTGTGGGTAGTTGAGTTTGAGTTTTGTTCATGGGTTTACAGGAAAAAAGGTGTATTTTTGATTATAGCCAAAATAGGCGATCGCTCTACCTTAGCAAATTCTACGACTGAAACTGACTGAATAACCAAGTGTAAACTTGAGTTTGATTTTCTTGACGAGTGCGTTGCAGTGCTTCTTCTAATAAAGAAATTGCTAAACCAGGCAAAACTTGAGACTGGTTAATTCTTTGACTACCGACCTTAGCAATAGCAAAGGCAATAACTTCTAGTTTCTGTACGTCAACTATCCAATATTCAGCTACATTCATTGCTTCATACAGCAAACGTTTTTCCCCTTTATCATCAGCAAGGGAAGTATTGGCAACTTCTATAACTAGATTTGGTGGAGGATAAATATCTAGGTCAATAATAGATGCTTCCCAAGAAACTACATCTGCATTTTCTCTAAAATAAAAGGAAGCGTCTGGTTGAGCCGCTCGAAGTCCTGTTTTGCGATAAGTACACTCATTTGTGCCATCTACCTTAATCTTTTTTGCCATCGCAAATAAGTTAACTATGGTAATAATAACCATGTGGTCTTTACCGTGTCTGTATCCTGGTGACATTTCAATTCTAAATTTTCCGTTGTTGTAATAACTTTTGGCTTTTTCGTAACTTGGGTCTTCAATAATTTGGATATATTCTTCCCAAGTTGCTGTTATCCAAGTGTCTGTGGGTAGTTCGGTTTGGGTTTTGTTCATGGGTTTTGTGGGAAAAGTTGAAAAGGTGTATTTTTTATTATAGCCAAAACTGGCGATCGCCATTTAATGCTCCTGGAGAAATACCTTGTAACCGTCGATAAGCTATACGATCTGAACCGTATATAGGTACGGGTAAGCGTGGTTCTTTGAGGGAACCATGATGCAACAAAGTTAGTTTCAAGGTTGCTTCTACTAAATTTTCTAGTGATATTTTTTGCTCATCATCAGGAATAACTTTTAGGCGTAAAGGTTGAGCTAAACCCATATTTTCAGCTACATGAGTTGTCACCAAAATTACTTCATGGGAGGATAAACGAAGTGCTAAACCTTTTGTGGGTGCTGTTATATTTGGGTTCTGAAAATTTAACAGTCTGGGAATGCCAGATTTAATACATTCCACTAAAATAAATTTAGAATGAATAGTTTTTGCTCGTTCCCGCAAATGCTTAACTTCATCCCCACAAAAACGTCCGTCACGATAAATGAGTACAGTTTTCCTACTGAGTTTAGCAGCAGGTAGAAATCTTTCGAGGGTTCGTTTCTCTATTGTTTCTCCTTCTGTTAAAGCATCTTCTAGTTGATAACCAATAAACTCTCCTTGCTTACCATATAAACGAACGCTTGCACAAACATTTAGACTTCCTGTTTGTCTTTTTTTGGGAGTTCTGGAAATATCTATACCAATGAAATAATCAGCAATTTCCAAAGGTTCAGCTAAAATGAAAGGCAAATTTCCTAGTTTTGCTAAGATACCAGGAATTACTTGATTGAGAATATTTTTGTAATTATTAGAATTTGCCAAAGTTTTCTCATAAATAATTTGACTAGCAAGTCCCCGTCTTAATAAACGAGAAGAGATAAAAGAATAGAAACTTCCTTCTTCATTATTATCAGCATTACGATCACTTTGAGGGAGAATTGTTAAGACGATATCCGCAGGAATTTCTATTAACTCATTAACAGCTTTTTCTACTTTGCTTCTATCTTCTGCTAGACTAGCGCTATTAACAGGAATAGAAGTAATTTTAGAAATTATACTTTCAAATTTATATTTTTTCAGATGTTTTTGTACTTCATCAAGTAAAGATTTTTTTACTTTAAAATTACCAACTTTTAAAACAGCAATTCTAATAGCTCTCGATCGGTCACTATACTCTTTGTGACGACTATAAACACCACCTTGAGATAATCCAGTTACAACTTTATCTCTTTTACCAATAAAACCATTTCCAAATAATAGTTTAGTTTCTTTAAGTTTTAGTTCTGAATCGAAAAATAATGATTCATCACTTGCGCTATTAATACATTTATTTCTTACCTTAAACCCATAAATAGACAGAGATTCTTCAGCTTTTTGTTTGGATGAGATTAAAAATTTTTGTCGCTCTGTATAAGAAATTTTAGTTGCCTTCAACAAATCTCCATATTCTACTTTAAATAAATGAGCAGTTTCACTTGTCACACAAGGTCGTAGGGCTGCCATTGCATAGTGAAATTCTTTAGGATTTTTCCCGAATTTAACAGCTACAACAGGTTGTTCATCTGGTGCTTCTCTGAGTTTTTCTTTGCTAGTTGAACCAGTTGCTTTCTCCAAAATTTCTTTGCTACGTTCCCCAATAGTTCCTACTAATTTAACAATTGTAGCAGAACTATTTTTTTCAATATCTCTAACTTTTAAACCTATCAAAAGTTTTTCTGGATTCTGTCGAAAAGGATGATTTTCAAAAAAATAAGCTAAGTCTTCTCCAAAAGAAAAATAAGTCTTTGGAGTTAAAAAAATAGCTGGAACTTCAACACCTTCTACTTCAAAAATTTCTGCTCCAAAAATTACTTCTCGCTTAACTTTAACCTGATTTTCAGATTTAATAGTTTCTGCGGAAAAAGCTCCGTTGAATTTTAAGATTCTCACAGCTAATTGAGCCTTGACAGAAGCATTTATTTCAGGGTTGCGGACCCATTGAATTGACAAAAAGCGATCGCCAATATCTTCTTTCAAATCTTCTTGAGTTTCTTTCAAAACTTGTTTGTATTGTTGTGAAGTAGGCATTGACTGATTAGATTTAGCTAATACCCAAAAATCTCCTTTTTCCCAGATGACAACAATATCACGAAGATTTTCAATGTCAGAAAACTTTTGACAGAAACGCCAAGCAAATTGATTTCCCACCTGACGTTCTATTTTGTCATTTAATCGAAAACATTGAACATTTAGTTTATCAACTTCCAGTGGAAAAATCTCACTCAAATATCTTGTGGGTGATGATGCAGGTGCTTGATATTGCATCTTCTTAGCAAGAGTCATACAGAAACCTCCGATACAGAAAATTTACAAATAGTTTTAAAAGGACAATAATTACAGGCAATACCAGGATTTGGTCGAAAGACTGTGCTAAATTCCTGACGATAATAGTAGTATGATTTCTTTTCTTCTTGATGCTTTTTAGCTATTATTTTCATCTCTATAGCAAATGCTTCTAAAGTATAAGCATCTGCTCTAATAAGCTCGGAATGTTCACAAGTATCTAAATTATAGAATGAAGCAACAGCTTTTTGTTGAGGGTACAAATAACTAGCTGTTAATAGATAAAGATAACCTTGTCTTCTATCAATATCAGATTTTCCAGTCTTAAAATCTAATATATGAAGCGTATCATCTGATTCTTGAAAAATGCAGTCGATCGCAGCATAAAAATTGAACTTAGAATCCCCTATCTCCATCAAAATTGGTTCAGAAAAACCCTCGTCACCTCGACTAAGTTGAATGATTTTCTTGTTAAGTAAAAAGGGGTGTTGATGATAGTTTTTGAGAATATTTAAAACTCGTTGCTGAACTTCTGCTAATTCTTGATTTAATTGCAAAATTTCTGCTATTTGCTCAACACCATCCTTCCTAGAAAACATTTCAGGATGTTCGTGAAATTCATAAACCCCTTTTTGTGCAAGTAAACCTATTCGTTGCGGGGTATTATCTTCCAAAAGTGCCTTAACTTTAGGTTCTTCTTTCCGCACCTTAGTGAAACCTCGTTTCATATCGCAGTGAAAATGTTCTCGCCCCACAGGAGGTTGAAATAGCAACAAGAGATTATAGCTAGCAAATGGCAAAAATTTTTTCATAGATTTAGCCTTCTATGGTAGAAGGCGGTAAAAAGTCTATTTTGTCAGAATTTCGTAAATTGCTGCTTGAGTTTTGACTGACTTGGCCCGATCTGTTTGCTTGGCCAATTCTAAGGTTTGCAAGCCCTCTAGCATTTGTTTTGCTGCTTTGCGTAAGTTTGGACTTCGACTGGTGGTTTGAAGTTCTTGTACAGATTTTATTCTGTTTGAAAAAAAGGATGATTTTATCAATAAGTTTGTATTTAAGGAGGAGACTAAAAATTTTGAATGTCTTGATAAACAATTGCGATTAATTTTCCTAGAATTGCCGAAATTCAAGAAAGCTTTATCTGAGTTAAATACTCTGACTGATAAGTGGATTTATTTTCTGAAAGAGGCTAACAGATTGGATAGTATTCCAGAGAATCTGGGGGAAGTTTCTGAAATAGAAAAGGCTTTAAATATTGCTAATATAATTAATATGACGGTAGAAGAATTAGATATAGTTGAGCGTCGAGCAATAGCAATGCAAGATGAAAGAGGACGAATAATTTATGCGAAAGAACAAGGAAAGCTGAATCAAACAATTGCTCTAGTTATGCGTTTACTGAAAAAGCTTTTTGGAGAAATTCCAGAGACAATAAGTAGTCAGATTAAAGATTTACTTTTGTCTGATTTGGAAAATTTAACGGAGGAGATTTTAGATTTTAATAGTTTGGAGGATTTAGAAAGTTGGTTGGAGGAACGTTAGTTTTCTGAATCAAAGAGAAAGATAATTAATATGATTTTTGTCAAATGGTTATAATAAAAAAATAGTACTTTGTTGGTTAGGTTTAGGGGTTCCTCAACCTAACAGTAATTTGTTGAATCTCAATGTATATTAGTGTTGTTGGGTTACGCTACTGCTTAACCCAACCTACAGTATATTTGGCGACTATAAATTAGATAAAATAATAACATTAATACCAGAAAGAGACTCTAAGCGTTTATCGTTAGTTAAAAAAGTTTCACATCCATTTAAAATTGCAGTTGCACCATGAATTGCATCTGGCAATCTTAAATTAATTATGGTTCTTAATCGAGCTGATTATATCAGAATTTTTCGATTTATTGGTACTACTTCAAGCAATTGCGAGTTTTGGATGGCATTTTCATAAGTTAAACAAACTTCAGTATTATTATCAATTAATGGTTTTACTAAAACTTCTGCTAAAGTTAATTCGCTAGTAATGGCTTTGAGATTTCCATTATCAAAAGCCTCAAATAACTCATTTAATAAAGCTTTAAATTCAGCATATCCTTCTACTGCGTAAATAAAGATATTAGTATCTAAATAAACTCGTGTTCCTGTAATTGCTTCTAAAATTCCCATTTATCTCGCTCTTGATTAATAAAATTATCTACTTCTTCAGGAGTAGCAAAACATCCTTTGCCACTACCGATGATACTTTTTAAAGAGTTTTTTTGTTGGGTGAAGATTTATATTTATGGATTTTATTAGCAATATAAGCAATTAATTCTAATTGTGGCTCCAGATTCATTCCATCTATTTGTTTAATTACGTTTTCCACAGAAACAATATTTTCGTTCATAGTATAACTTCCTTTTTGTCTACTATTTTAGTCAGATACTTACTATTACTATAGCAGATAGAAAGGGTGCATCTCAATGCATGAATAAAACCAAAAATTTATCGCTTTTAGGCAACAGCTCATCTGGCAACAGGTAACAGAGAATATATAGGAAAAAAGTATTTTTGCACATAAGAGATGCACCCTTCTTAATCGAATATATTAGAATCTGTTTCATTCAAATAAAAGAGGGGATTTTAAGGAAGTCAGAAGTCAGAAGTCAGAAGTCAGAAGTTAACCCACCCCTAACCCCTCCCAACCCACCCCTAACCCCTCCCAGGAGGGGAGGGGAAGTAGGGGATGCGTGAGCAACTCTCCAAAAATATTTCGCCAATCAAGGCGGGGTTTTAGACCCATATTATTTTGATAAAAAATAGGGAGGGAAAAAGCCACCTTGACCTTAATTTTTGAATCCCCTTTTTATAGTGTTATTTTTGATAATTGAGATACAGCGAATTCCACCTTATTGAGGTATACTCCTCGCGGGCAAGATGCCCGCACTACAAACATTTAATTATTAATATTTGTACTTAATATAATTGGAATATTCTGTAAATCCTAACCAGTTTATATTAATCGTCATAATTGTTAGAAAAACTCATAATTTTTCCATCCAATTAATACACTTTTGTAACTGTTGTTCCATGGTTTTTGTATCAGCATAATATCGATGACCATGACCTGGTAATATCCATTCAAAATTATAAGGTATTAGTTTACTTATAGATTTAATTTGTTCTGACCAAGAATACCCACAATAACGACGAAAAGCATAAAGTTGATTTAAACTACTAGACCAAGCTAGATGGTCGCCTGTAAATAAAAATTTTCCATATAGTAAGACTGTATGACCTTTACTGTGACCAGGTACAGGAATAATTAATAAATCAGGAGTAAGGGAAAATGGTTCTGTATCAGTTAATTTTATTTCTACATCATTAGTATCTGAAGAAATATCATCTACATGAAGGATGCGATCGCAGTTAAAATGTTGTCTGAATTTCTGATGGTCTGCTACATCATCTTGGTGGGTTAAATACATATATTTAATTCCTCCCATTTCTTCCAAACGCTTCACTAATGGAGGTAAAAATTGGGGTGAGTCAACTAAAATGTTTCCCTCTGGTCTGACAATAAAATAACTAGCTGCACCAAAAGATTTTTCTGAATGATATCCACAATGATAAACATTATCTGTTACTAAAATTGGGAAGGTTTGTTGAATTTTTTTAATATCTTTTGGTGCTTCAATAGTACCGATAGAATTTGTTGGGCAAGATAGTAAAGCTTGTATTGCTTCTTGTCTTTCTTTGTCGTTTTTTGGTTGATGATAAACTGCTGATTTATCTCCATTTCGATGAAAAACTGTAGGAGACATCCAGCGACAAGTATCACAATCTATACAGGTACTATCAACGTATATATCGCCATTAATATTTTCAGTACGTCGTAATTGAATTTTAGCCATTTTTACCTATTTTAAATTTTTGACTATCGGTTAAAATTAATTTTAACATTTTTCAAAATATCTCGTGCTTTGAGGAGATTTAGTTTGTCGATTCATTGTTGGAAACCATTTTCTAGTTTGGCTGTTTAATTTACTTATCTATTTCATAAAAAATCACCATTTTTGTGGTTTTGATACCAGGGTATACTAAGATGTTAAATCGATGTAATTAATTTTCTATATCTGTTTAATTGTCTATCAAGATAGTTTTGATGGGTAGGTAATTCCAAAAAGTATTAACCAAAAATCTAAGGTTCAAAACATCTATTGATTATTTTAAAGTAGACAGATTACTAGCTTATTCAAGAATGAATAATAAAGAATTAACAATTATCTTTTCTGAAAAGGGATAGAATTGATGAAAAAAAATTTACTCTTTTTTCTCCTGGATGGGGAGAGAGTTTCTACTTTAGTTATGTTCTCAAAAATGAAGAATTAACAATTATCTTTTCTGAAAAGGGATAGAATTGATGAAAAAATTTTTACTCTTTTTTCTCCTGGATGGGGAGAGAGTTTTTACTTTAGTTATGTTCTCAAAAATGAAGAATTAACAATTATCTTTTCTGAAAAGGGATAAAATTGATGAAAAAATTTTTTGCTCTTTTTTCTCCTGGATGGGGAGAGAGTTTTTACTTTAGTTATGTTCTCAAAAATGAAGAATTAACAATTATCTTTTCTGAAAAGGGATAAAATTGATGAAAAAATTTTTTGCTCTTTTTTCTCCTGGATGGGGAGAGAGTTTTTACTTTAGTTATGTTCTCAAAAATGAAGAATTAACAATTATCTTTTCTGAAAAGGGATTGAATTGATGAAAAAAATTTACTCTTTTTTCTCCTGGATGGGGAAAGGATTTTTACCTTAGTTATTTTCTCAAAAATGAAGAATTAACAATTATCTCTCCTGAAAAGGGATTGAATTGATGATATTTTTTTTGCTCTTTTTTATCCTGGATGAGGAGAGAGTTTTTACCTTAATTATTCCATAAATATTGTTGTAGTATTCACGAAGGTTAGAATTTACAGAATAGTTGAAAGAAAAGAATATTTAGTCAAACCAAATTAATTTTATATTTGATGGTCTGGTTAAATAGGTAGGAAAAATTATTTTTAGCTCCACGGAGAAATCATACAAGTATATTTTTTATTCCTACTCTCTACTCCCTATTCCCTAATTACAAATGTTAAGTTAATCCAAGCACAGGTACTTATCAATAATCAACTTTCAGCTCTAGCTACCTTTTGCGATAAAATGTATAAAATTATCAAAAAATATATTTGCATAAATGCCTAATGTTGGACATACATAAAATTTTAGCTCAAGAGTTAAAGATCCATTTTCAAAGTATTAAAAATGCTTTGGATCTGTTAAATACAGGAGCGACTATTCCTTTTGTGGCTCGTTATCGGAAAGAATATACAAATTCTTTGGATGAAACTCAACTGCGAAATATTTGGGATAGATTTACTTATCTTCAGGAACTTGAAGAAAGAAAAAAGGTGATTATCAAAGCAATTAATGATGCTGGAAAACTTACCGATGAATTACAGGAAAAAATTGAGTTATGTCTGCAAAAAACAGAACTTGAAGACCTTTATCTTCCCTATAAACCAAAACGACGGACGAGGGCGACTATTGCTAAGGAAAAAGGTTTAGAATCTTTGGCAGAATTTATTAAGTCTCTGAATAATTCTCAAGCAAAACCTACATCTATTGAGCAAGAAGCTGTTAAGTATATTGATGAAGAAAAAGGTGTAAAAAATATAGAAGAGGCAATTCAAGGAGCATCTGATATTTTGGCAGAGTCAGTGGCAGAAAAAGCTGAGTTACGCTCTTACATCAGAGAATATTTTCTCAAGTCTGGTTGTTTTAGTTCCAAAATTAAAGATGATTATCCAGAAGGTACTACTAAGTTTGAAATGTACCGGAATTTTCGGGTAAATGTTAAAGATATTGCTCCTCATAATATGTTGGCTTTGTTACGAGGAGAAAGTGAAGGGGTATTAAATCTAGAACTTGATTTTGACCGAGATTTTGTACTGTCTTATTTAGCAGATTCAGAAATTAAAACTAGAGTTAAAGAAGTCAGAAGTTTTTATCAGGAAATGCTGAAGGATGCTTTGAATCGTTTGATGAAAAATTCTTTAATCAATGAAGTTCGAGGGCAAAAGAAAGCTGAGGCAGATATTGAGTCAATTAAAACTTTTGAAACTAATCTAAAAGAGTTATTATTATCTCCACCAGCAGGGATGAAACCTACTTTAGGAATTGACCCAGGATTTAGAACGGGTTGCAAAGTTGTTGTGTTAGATGAAACGGGGAAATTCTTAAAATATCAAGCAATATTTCCCCATAAATCTGCGGCGGAAAAACAACAAGCTGCTACAACTATTAAGGAATTAATTCAAAAGTACAAAATTGAACTTATTGCTATTGGTAATGGTACCGCAGGAAGAGAAACAGATGAATTTATGACCGAAGTAATTTCTACTTTAGATAAAAAGCCAATAAAGGTCATAGTAAATGAATCTGGTGCTTCAATTTATTCTGCTTCTAAAGTAGCAATAGAAGAATTTCCAGAATTAGATATTACAGTGCGGGGAGCTATTAGTATTGGCAGACGTTTACAAGACCCTTTAGCAGAACTGGTAAAAATCGACCCTAAGTCTATAGGAGTCGGTCAATATCAACATGATGTAGACCAAAAATTGTTGAAAAAAAAGTTAGATGAGACAGTAGAAAGTTGTGTGAATTATGTAGGAGTAGATTTGAATACTGCCTCCAAAGAACTACTAATTTTTGTTTCTGGTATGAGTTCTACAGTCGCTAAAAATTTAGTTAAATATCGGAATGAAAATGGAGCTTTTAAGAATCGTCAAGAAATTTTGAAAGTGTCAAAATTGGGAGGTAAAACTTTTGAACTTTGTGCTGGTTTTTTAAGAATTCGGAGCGGCGAAAATCCTTTAGATAATACCGCAGTACATCCAGAAAGTTATTCAGTTGTAGAAAATATAGCTCAAGATTTAGCTGTATCAATAAATCAGATTAATCAAATCTCAAATAGAGTAAAATCTCTGGATTTAAAAAAGTATGTAACCGATAAAATTGGCGAACCAACACTCAAAGATATTATCAATGAATTGGAAAAACCAGGACGCGACCCTAGAGCAGAATTTAAGTATGCAACTTTTAGAGAAGGAATTAAAGAAATTAAAGATTTAGAAGTAGGAATGGAGTTGGAAGGAATAGTAACTAATGTCGCTAATTTTGGAGCTTTTGTTGATGTGGGAGTACATCAAGATGGGTTAGTACATATCTCTCAATTAGCAGATTATTTTGTTAAAGATCCAAAGCAAGTTGTGAAAGTTGGGCAAGTGGTAAAAGTAAGAGTTTTGGAAATAAATGAAAAGTTAAAACGAATTGGTTTATCTATGCGAAAGTAAGTTTAAATAGGAGTCAGGAGTCAGGAGTCAGGAGAGAAGAAAAAGGAATAGAAGAAGAAAGTTTTTTGGTTGCGTAAGCGGAACGGAGTTCTATCGCGCTCTTATCCGGACATGATCTCATAACTCTTTTCACCAACGCCAAAAAAAGATGATTACGAATAATAATGGCGGTGGTGCATTGTAATTATTTTTGTTACCAGACACAATAGTGGGAGCATCTTGCTCCCATACTGTTACTCCCATACTGCTGCTCCCATACTGTTACTCCCATACTGTTACTCCCATACTGTTACTCCCATACTGCTGCTCCCATACTACTGCTCCCATACTACTGCTCCCATACTGTTACTCCCATACTCTCTAGACCAGGATGCTCGCACAAGAGAAAAGAGAATATTCCTGATGTCAAGTCTTCTTATTGCTAGAGGTACTGATAACTGATAACTGAAATAACCTTGTCAGTTGTACCGTATTAATCACCGAATATGTTGTCAGTTTATTAATTTATGTAAAAAAACAGAATATTTGTATACTGCAATACTTCAAAAAATATCTACTTATATCTATCTTCGTTAATAAAAAAATTATAAATTATATGCAGATTTTATGATTTCTTAGAATACAAAAAATATAGTACCCCCTGATTAATTGAAATCCAGTAAAGATGTATAAAATTAGAGATAACAAACTGAAAAATAGATTTGTGAATTCGACAAAAATTATTTATATAGCCTTTTGATATGGGGTGTGAAGACCAAGTGCTATGAAAAAGGTATGGAGGGAATAGTAAAGGAGGGAAAACAGCATTAAGATAGTATTCAATAATTGATAGTTGATAATTACCTCTCCCTAAAACGAAGAGGATTGAATAACAGGAAAAAATTTATTCTCTTGGTCGATTGGATATGGCGAGGAAACCTCGCCATCCCATCCTAACGGACTGCTCCGCAAACGACCGCTTTTTTCCCCTTGAAAGGGGAGGCTTTAAACCTGAATTATTGAATTATTGAATTATTGAATTATTGAATTATTAATTATTCGGTAAACACAAGAAACTAAGCTAATTAATCGCCGCGCTTTTTTTCTTATAAAACACCTGAATCTAGATTTATATCAGTTGAAGGAAAGGTTAGGACATTTCAAAAATTTAAAGCTCAGACAAAGTAAGACTTTTCTTTCTTCCTTCTTTCTTCTTCCTTGTTCCTTCTGCTATACATCTCAAATAAAAATACTATACCCTTTTCATTTGAAATGCGGAAACAGAGTCTTACTCAAAAGGGTACAGGGAACATCGGTTCTGGGAACAGTAAAGAAGAAAAAACAGCATTAAATAGTAGCTTTGCACAATAATTAATGGATACTCAAGACAGGATTTTTTGATTAGAAAAAAGCTCAATCTAGATTTACATCTCATTTAAAAACACTATATAGATAATAAATGTAAGAAATAAAAATTAAATCAAATGATGACAAAATTAACTGATGAATTTATACCAGTATATGGACCAGTAAAATCATGGCGATATGGTCGCTCTCTAGGAATAGACCCCATAGGCAAAATCTCTACCTGTTCCTTCAATTGTGTTTACTGTCAATTAGGAGAAATAGAACAAAAAATAAGCGATCGCTCAGTCTATGTCTCTACCACAGAAATATTATTAAATCTGCAAAAATTTGCGCCGTGGGATGTGGATATTATTACTCTTAGTGGCAGTGGAGAACCGACATTAGCTCTGAATTTAAAAGAAATTCTACAAGAAACAAAAAAATTAACAAACAAACCCATATTAGTATTAACAAATGGCACAACTTTAACTAATCCAGAAGTTAAATTAGCCTTAACTTTAGCAGATCGAGTATCAATCAAAATAGACGCAGTAACTTCCAAACAACTACAAGGAATTAATCGACCCGCAGAAATATTAAATCTGTCAGATATTTGGCAAAATATCAAAGATTTTCGAGATAAATATCAAGGTAAATTAGCAATCCAAACAATGATTTTATCTCCATGGAATACTCAAAACAAAGTCGAATATATCAACTTGATAAAATATCTCAAACCAGATGAAATTCAACTTAACACCCCCACTAGACCTAAACCTATAAAACGTCAATTAGATGGCAGGGGAAATCATACAGAATATCATCCTTATGCAGTACAAAAATTAAAGTGTATTAACCAAGAAAAGTTACAAAATTTTGCCGAAGAAATTTACAAAAATACTAACATTCCTGTTCGTTATAAACAGAAATAACATCCTGGTTGTTTGATGATAAAAAAAACAAGTAAATAGAAATATGAGTAACTTAACAGCCGAATTATCAACAAAAACACCAGTAGAAATTCCATCAGGATATCTCAATATTATGGGCTATATTGATGAATCTGAAGTAAACGGACCTGGTTGTCGTGCTGTAGTATGGGTACAAGGTTGTAAACGTGGATGTGCTGGATGTTTTAATCCTGATTCTTGGTCTTTTGATATTAATCACTTAATAAGCGTTGAAGAACTAGCAAATAAAATATTAAATAATCCTCGAAATACAGGAGTTACCTTTTCTGGAGGGGAGCCATTTTTACAAGCATCAGCACTGACAGAATTAGCAAAAATCTTAAAAGCTCGTGGTTTAAATGTAATGTCTTTTAGTGGATTTACTCTACAAGAATTAGAATCAAAAAATGCTCCAGTAGCTGCTCAAGAATTATTATCTCAGTTAGATATTTTAATTGATGGTCCTTTTATAGAAACCTTAGCTATTCACTCTCCTAATTCCTTAGTTTCTTCTAGTAATCAAAGAGTGAGAGTATTTAATCCAATATTAAAAAATCAATTAAATTGGGCAAGCGATCGCCTAGAAATTCATGTGCTTAAAGATGGCAGTCGGATATTTACTGGTTATTGGGGACAGTTAGGTTTGGGCGAGTAATACCATTTATCAAAAACTTTTCTGCATTTTGTTTAGCAGGGGACCCACCCCTCGCCCCTCCCCCTCCCAGGAGGGGAAGTAGGGGAGTGGACCCACCCCTAACCCCTCCCAGGAGGGGAAGCAAACATAAGAATAATTAACATTAACGCCAGCTGAAATTAGTATGCAAAGTGATTTTGCTTGTACTGATTAGTTGACAACTGAAGTACTGCCCAAGTATAGCAATAATGCATGGGAATTGGTATTTTATACCACTCTCTGTGCTGTGAGAATGGCCATAAGTTATTAGTCAGAAACAAAAAATATAGCAATTATTATCAGGTCTTGAAACTATGCTATTGTGCAATAATAAATTACCTCAACGATCTAGTTTCAAAACCTAAATTGGACTGCTATATTTTAAATTAAGAATCTATAAACTATAGAACCTAGTAAAAAAAAGAAATTACTTCTTCTTCTTGATGTTACGAGCCATGCTTGTGAAATCTATTTCCGAATTAGAATTACTAATACTACGAGGCTTTACAGTAGTAGAAGTCAATGTAGAAGATTGTGTTGAACTAGAAGAAGAAGTAGTAGATGTGCTAGGAGAATAGGAAGCAGTTTTAGCTTCTCCTACAGTTTCTTTCACTTGCATAGAGGAAGCAGTCTTTTGTGTCTCTCCTTCTATCAAATTAATCTTACCTGCTGCTTTGGGGTAGCTCCTCTTAACTGCAATAGATTTCCGCATAAAGTTTACATCACCAAGACTACTTGCACTATCTGCATCTAGGAAAAAAGCTTCACCGCTACCCTGATCTTCGGCCTTTTTACCGCCAAATAGTCCAAAAAATGCTCCGATAAATCCACTCATCTGTTCTTATCCTTAAATGTATTATGTTGATATTGTTATGTTATGTAACACTTTATCATAATTTATCACAAAATTTCACAAAATTTCTCATAAATTTTTCGATATTTTTTCGAACTGCCAAGAGGAGTCAGTCCTCAGTCCTCAGAAGTCAGTCCTCAGTCCTCAGTCCTCAGTCCTCAGGGGTAGGGGAGTGAACCCACCCCTAGCCCCTCCCCCTTTCCAAGCTATCCATTACCCACATCTTTCTTAACATAAGGTTTGACAAAATCTAGGGATTGTGTATTCTCATTTATAAAAACTCAGAGTTTAACCAAAAGTCAGTCAATGGAACAGTGGATCACAGCAGAACT
>NZ_JAAHGH010000121.1 GCF_010672525.1 Okeania sp. SIO2B3
AAATAGATAATGGTCATAAAAGTAATTCAGAATTTGTACCAATTCCCACAGCTAGACTCAAAGAAAGAATAGCTCAGTTGTGCGATGAATATGGAATAATATTTATAGAAACCGAAGAAAGTTATACTTGTAGGGGCGAATGGCATTCGCCCCTTCATTTTTAGATGGTGACTATCTACCTAATTATGGTGAAAAACCCGATGATTGGAAACCGTCACCGAAAAGAATAAAGCGTGGTTTGTATAGAAGTAGTAATAATAGGTTAATTAATGCAGACTGTAACGGGGCTGCAAATATAATCGCAAAAGTAAGCCGCAAAGCTAAGGTTAAACTTAAGCCGACTGTGTAGGGGCACAATGAAATTGTCCCCAAAGAATATATCTTTGGTCAGCTAAGAAGAAACGGAGCAACATGGATTTACCGGTGTTGCGTAGTATCTGCTTAGAATCCCCGTGACTGACCTCCGGGGAGTAGTCAAAAAATCATAGCTTTAAAG
The DNA here is from genome assembly GCF_010672525.1 of Okeania sp. SIO2B3. Taxonomy (GTDB): domain Bacteria; phylum Cyanobacteriota; class Cyanobacteriia; order Cyanobacteriales; family Microcoleaceae; genus Okeania. The sequence continues at coordinate 497 of NZ_JAAHGH010000121.1, forward strand.
ATTAAAGATTTGGGAATTAATCTAAACTTTTTCCCAAATTCTTTACAGCAAAAGTAAGAAGAAAGAAGGAAGAAGGAAGAAAGGACTGAAAAAAATAATGTAGGGATGTTCCACAGAAAGTTTTTACCGAATAATTAAGATTTAAAACCTCTCCTGGGATGTCCCACAGCTATGTTGCCCTACCAGAGAAAAAAAGAAAAAAACCTTTTTATCCCAGAAGAAGGAAGAAGGAAAACTCAGACAACGCCAGATTTTTCTGCTTTTGATATGTCTTAACTTTTCCTTCGACTGCTATAAATAGTATCTAGATAATTAGCGATCGTACTCCTACAAAAAGATTTTTTCAGTAAACTCCATACAGTATTGAACACTCAAAAAAAGCTGAAATTCTGTATAAATTAATTAGCGATCGCTCCAATACATCCGATACATTCAATAATTAATAATTATAGTCATTTAACTTTAGATTGAGACAAAGCTTTCTTGCTCTGAGGAAGTTTCAGACGAAAGAACGTCTCATTTTTAAGTTAAACAACTATAATAATCAATAATTACCTCTCAAAAGAAAACGGAATTGATTGACTAAAAGGAAAATTTTTTCTTCTCTTGGTCGATGGTCGGACAGCGAGGAGACCTCGCCATCCCACCCTTCGGGAAGCTGCGCTTTTCATGTCGGCGACAGCCGAAACGACCGCTTTTTTCTCCTTTATCCTTAGGACTTACGCATATACGCTATATATAGCGCTCAAAACTATTGGCCAATAGTTATTGGACTCTATAAATAGTGCCTTTGTGTAAGTCCTGTATCCTTTAAAGGAGAGGCTTTAAACCTTAATTATTCGGTAAATGAAAAGTTCTTAGCAGGAGACTGAAAAGAAATTATGCAAAAATGGGTATATTTGCTATTGACAATTTTGCTATTTTCCACATACTTGACATCTTGTGAAGATTCCCTATCTGAACCAACCCCACCAGGAAAAAGTCGTTTAGATGTTGTAAAAAATCGTGGCAAACTACATTGTGGTGTAGAAGGCAACATACAAGGATTTAGTTTTGTAGACCAAAATGGCAATTATTCCGGAATAGATGTGGATATCTGCAAGGCAGTAGCAGCAGCTTTATTTAACGATCCAAATGCTGTGGAATATCGTAACTTAGATTCAACTGAGCGTTTCACAGCTCTCAATGGTGGAAAAGTAGATATGCTTTCTCGCAACACAACTTGGACAGTAAGTCGAGATACCACCGTTGGTCTAGAATTTGCCCCCACAACATTTTATGATGGTCAAAGCATAATGGTCCGTGCTAATAGTGGGATTAATTCTTTAGAGGGTCTCGAAGGCAAATCAATTTGTGTGGAAGCAGGTACAACAACAGAACTAAACTTAACAGACAATCTCCGTAAACGAAACATTGAAGCTGAGACATTAACATTTCAACAAGCAGATCCAGCTTATACTGCTTATGCAGAAGGACGTTGTGATGGGATGACTTCCGATAAATCTCAATTGTTGGGTCGTCGTCAAACTTTCCCTAATCCGGAACAACATATTATTTTAAATACTACCCTTTCAAAAGAACCCTTGAGTCCTGCAACAATAAATAATGATCCAGTTTGGTCTGATGTAGTTAAGTGGGTAATTTATGCTTTGATAGAAGCTGAAGAATTAGGTATTACTCAAGCAAATATAGACGAGAAAAAAAATTCTGGTCACTGGAAAGTAAGAATTTTTTTAGGAGAAGATCGAATAGGAGGAAATATAGGTGAAGGTTTAGGTTTAAGTAATGATTTTGCTTATAGAGTTATTAAGCAAGTAGGCAACTATGGTGAAATTTATGACCGAAACTTAGGCAAAAATTCTCCATTTAAACTACCTCGCGGTCAAAATAATTTATGGACTAATGGAGGTCTACTTTATTCACCTCCCTTTCGCTGAAAATTTTAAACAATAAAAATGATTGACCAGGAAAATCAAAAAATTCCACTATGGCGAGATGAAAGATTTTGGCGTATTGCCTTACAAGTTATCGCCGTAGTAATTTTGATTACGGTTGTAGCTATAATGATTAGCAATCTTAACCGTAATTTAGTACAACAAGGTACAAAATTTGGATTTAGTTTTCTAGGAAACGAAGCTGGATTTAGTATTAGTGAAAGTCTCATTCCCTACAAAGCAAAAGACCCCTATACTCAAGTATTATTAGCAGGTCTGATTAATTCCCTGCGAGTAATGATTTTGGGAATTTTCTTCACAACAATAGTCGGAATATTAGCAGGAATTACTAGCTTTTCCGAAAACTGGTTACTGCGAAATTTGAATCGGGTTTATGTAGAAGTTGTCAGAAATACCCCTCTACTATTACAGTTATTTTTCTGGTATTTTGCAGTTTTTTTCACTCTCCCTAAACCAGAAGAAAAATTAGAATTACCAGGACCAATATTTATGAGTAAACGAGGAATATCTATTCCTTGGCCGGAAAATACTGTGGATGTTTGGTTATGGTTAATGGTCTTAGTTATAGAAGCGATCGCTGCTATATTTCTTTGGCAACAGCGGAATAAATTAATGACAGAAAAAGCAGCATCTGGTCAACCACAACTTATATCTTTAATTAGAATGGGAATTATTGCTATATTTATTATTATATTTCGATTAGGTTGGCAAGCACCTATAGAAACAGCAACAGGAAGGATAGAAGGGGGGTTAAATTTAACATTAGAACTGTCAGCTTTACTGGTAGGATTAGTATTTTATACAGGTGCATTTATTGCTGAAATTGTTCGTTCCGGTATTCAAGCAGTACCAAAAGGACAATGGGAAGCAGCAAAGTCTTTAGGATTAAAATCAAGTTTAGTAATGAGGTTAGTAATTTTTCCCCAGGCATTAAGGGTAATGATTCCACCATTAAATAGCCAATATATGAACTTAGCAAAAAACTCTAGTTTAGCAATAGCTATTGGTTATCCAGATTTATATTCAGTTGCTAATACTACTTATAATCAAACAGGTCGTCCAGTAGAAGTATTTATCCTCATTATGGCAGTTTATCTTTTGATAAATTTGATAATTTCATTGTCTATGAACTTCTTAAATAAAAGCGTTCAACTCAAAGAAAGATAATACAACAATGAATAATGAATAATTATTGAGTCCCTTTTCTTGAAAAGAAGAAGATTGACGCTTAAGGAAAATTTTTTCTCCTTAAAAGGAGAGGCTTTAAACCTTAATTATTCTCTAAGGGAGTGGGGGAATGTTTAGAAGGGAATGTTTTTAACAAAGGGTTGATTCATCAATTGATAATTGATAATTACTTCTGGTTAAAACCGTTACGGGATTGAATATCAGGAAATATTATTTCTTCGTTATTTAATAATTACTTAGGGTTTGCTGAATAAAGTCTTTTTGCTATGGTAAGGAGTAGGGAGTAGGGAGTAGTGAAGAGTTAGGATTTAGGGAAGTTAGCTGAAGAACTGGTCATTCATAATCTACCCTTACTTTTTCTGTCATAATGACTCCAAAATCTTCACTTTTTCCACTCCATCAACCGAAAAGCTGCTACTTTTTCAGCACCTAAAATTCTTAAAACCAATATCAGTCAATGCTTTGAGATTTAATCAGCAAGCCCTACTTATTAATTATTAGTTAATCACTTTTATTCAGTATAAAATCCAAACAAAAATTTATTTTTTTATACGATAAATAAATCGCTAAAAACTTTTTTAGCTAGCATTTTATGTGAATAAAATTTCTTGAATTTCAGCATAAATTTTCAGTATTTTGAGGAAAATAAGAGCAAATAACTAGGAGATAAATTGAGAATAAAAAGCTCTATTACCTTAGCTATTCTGACTTTCAGCTTTATTCAGCAAGCCCTAATTAGAAAAAAATGATAAAGTTAGTGTTAATAACTTAATAACTGAAGTTTTACCTAATTATAGTATTACTTTTAAGAATTGGTATTAGCTATAACTCAGAAAATTTAGTTAAACAATAGGGGAAACAGCTAGAAAAATGGTTAGTCCTACTAACTTAATCGTATACAAGAATAAGGGATATCGGGTACGGGAGCAAGATGCTCTTACTGCCATAACTCACAAAAATAATGGCAATGAACCAGCACCGAAAAATGCTCCCATTTACCCCCACTCCTCCACTCCCCTTGAGGGTTTTGGACTGAAAACCAGGCAGTTTTTTCAACCCTAAAAAGACTTTAGCCAATATCAGTCAATGCTTTGAGATTCGATAGTTCAGCAATTAACAATTAACAATTAATAATTAATAATTACTTCTTCTTAAAACGGATAGGATTGACTAAAATGATTTTTTTAAGTAGTCGTGCAAAATCAATTTCCTAGTTGAGAGAGGGAACAGGGAACAGGGAACAGGGAACAGGGAGAAATAATTGATAACTTCTGGATAAGATTGGAGATATATAATAAAATGTGTAATTAATTTTGCATAAGCACTTATTTTGTCCCCTATCCAAGAGGCGGCTTCAAGGCGTGAATTGTTGAATTAATAATTATTAACTATCAACTCTTAATTATTAATTATTAATTATTAATTATTAATTATTAATTATTCGGTAAACCCTAATTATATGAAAACAATTAATACTAATAAATCATCAGCACCCCCATTTCAGGAAAATAATCCTATAGAATGGCTCAGACAAAACTTTTTTAGTACCTGGTACAACACCTTATTAACTATCATCTTACTCAGCATTATTACCAAGGGAATAACAGGTTTTATCTCTTGGGCAATAACTCAAGCAGAATGGGAAGTAATCAAAGTTAATTTGCCATTATTAATGGTAGGTAGATATCCGAAAGACCAATATTGGCGCATCTGGTTAATAGTTGGCATAATTTCTAGCTTATCCGGTTTTTCTTGGGGAATTATTGCCAGAAACTCAGCCACATTATTTTCCCAACCAGTATTAATTTTTCTAGCTGTTATACCTGCTATTTTATTATTAATTCCAGTAACAACCCCATTCAAACTCTTACTAATAGGAACAGTTATTTTAGTTATTAGTACTGCTTGGGCAGGAAAATTTTTAGGCATAAAAATTACAAATATAGGTAAATACATATCTTTGCCTTGGTTTATAGCCTTTCTCTTAATTATCTGGTTAATCGGAGGAGGATTAGGTTTAAAATCTGTACCTACAAACGACTGGGGAGGTTTAATGTTAACTATATTAATGGCTATAGTTAGCATTTTTCTATCTTTTCCTCTAGGAATTTTATTAGCTTTAGGCAGACAAAGTAAATTACCAGTAATTAAAATATTTTCTATTGGTTATATTGAAATTATTCGAGGATTACCTTTAATCTCAATCTTATTTATGGGGCAAATTATGATTCCCCTATTTCTGCCAGATGGAATGCGACCAGACCGAATTTTACGAGCAATATTAGGATTAACTTTATTTAGTTCAGCTTACCTAGCAGAAAATATTAGAGGTGGTTTACAGTCCGTACCTAGAGGTCAAACAGAAGCAGCAAAAGCATTAGGTTTTAGTACTCCATTGGCATTAGGATTAATTGTGTTACCCCAAGCATTAAAAGTTGCTATTCCCTCAATTGTCGGTCAGTTTATTAGTCTATTTCAGGATACAACTTTATTATCAATCGTCGGATTATCAGAATTGTTACGCATGAGTCGCTCAATCTTAGCTCAACCACAATTTTTAGGAGATTATGCAGAAGTTTATTTATTTAACGGCATACTTTTTTGGATTATTTGTTATGCCATGTCAATTGGTAGTCGGCAGTTAGAAAAAAAATTAAATACTGATCGTTAAGTCAAAAGTCAAAAGTCAAAAGTTAGAAAGTTAGAAAGTTAGAAAGTTAGAAAGTTAAAAACAATAACTCATAATAATCTTTTTTCTTAGTCAAATATAAAAACTAGACGTTGGTAAATGACTGTATGATTTTGCTAGATTATAAATGTGCTTTATAGCTTTTTACCTAGCAGAAAATATTAGAGGAGGTTTACAGTCTATACCAAGAGGTCAAACAAAAGCAGCAAAAGCATTAGGTTTCAAAACTCCATTAGCATTAGGATTAATTGTCTTACCTCAAGCATTAAAAGTTGCTATTCCCTCAATTGTCCGTCAGTTTATTAGTCTATTTCAGGATACAACTTTATTATCAATCGTCGGATTATCAGAATTGTTACGCATGAGTCGCTCAATCTTAGCTCAACCACAATTTTTAGGAGATTATGCAGAAGTTTATTTATTTAACGGCATACTTTTTTGGATTATTTGTTATGCCATGTCAATTGGTAGTCGGCAGTTAGAAAAAAAATTGAATACCGATCATTAACAAAAACAAAAGTAGTCAAAAGTTATCTATCGATCCCTTCAAATCAGCATTTACTGCTATTGCGCTTTGTGGTATCATTCCAACTATGCTCGCACTCAACTACACTTATCGAATTTATCCCGACCAAAAACAAGTCGAGTTATTGAATGAATGGCTCGAAACTTGTCGTAGTGACTATAACTATGCTCTTCGAGAACTTAAGGATTGGATTGCTTCCAGAAAATGTCCAATAGATCGGTGTAGTTTGGACAGTGAGTATATTATGAATGCTGATTACCCATTCCCTGGATATCAGCAACAACAAAATAACCTCCCCAAAGCTAAGAAAGAATTTCCGAGACTAGCTGCGGTTCCTTCTGAGGTATTGCAGACAACTATCCGAAGATTGCAGGATGGTTGGGACTTTTTCCAGAACAGAGGTTATGGATTTCCTCAGTTCAAAAAGTACGGACAAATCAAGTCCATGTTGTTTCCTCAATTTAAAGTCAATCCGATTACAGGATGGCTTCTCAAACTCCCTAAATTAGGAAAAGTCCAAATCAACTTGCATCGTCCAATACCTGAAAGTTTTATTGTCAAGCAGGTCAGGATACTAAAGAAGGCAATGGGGTGGTTCGCTGTAATTACCATTCAATCTGATATTTCGATTCCAGCACCCCTACCCCACGGGCATTTCATCGGAGTAGATGTGGGACTGGAGAAATGCTTGGCGACCAGTGATGGCTTCCTAGAACCGGGACGAAAATTTTTCCAGAGCATAGTCGGCTGTAGGCGAAAGCCGTGCCGAAGGCTAAGTGCTACAACGCAGATTGTCTAAGAAAAAGAAACGTTCTGTTAACTACGAGAAAGCCAGGATTAAAGTAGAGAAACAGCACAATCTTATGGCATTCAAACGCAAAGACTATCAGTTCAAATTAGCCCATCAATTATGCGACATGGCTGAGACTATCTTCGTTGAAGACATAGATTTTAGCAACCTAGGCTAAAGGTTTCTTGGGTAAACATACTGTTGATGCAGGTTTTAGACAATTTAGGAGTATTTTGTCTTATGTGGGGAAACAGCAGGGAGTATACGTTGCTCAAGTAGACCACAAAGGTATAGCGCTGTGCGCAGGCAACAGGCAACAGGCAACAGCTCATCTGGGGGAATAAATTGCCTATCATACAAGACTTTTAGCTATTTGGCCTTTCCTGTAATTTGTAAATATACCAGCGCTCATTGCTATACTTCTCACACTTGTCCAAACTGCCGTAGTTTAGTCAGAAAGGAACTCTCTGATAGATCGCATAGCTGTCCAGAATGCAAGTATGAAGCTGATAGAGACGTAGCTTCAGCGCAGGAAATATGTAACCGAGGCTATGAACAACTAACTACCCAGGGACTCTGGGAGCAAGAAATAGGCTGTCAAGTCGGGCTGTCGGGGACTTTTTGTCTAGACAAGTGGCACAGGGCAGCAATGTCTAACAGCGATGTTGGAAGTCCGCGCTGTACCTCCTAGAGGTTAGCGTTGGGAGGATGTCACAGGTATTATAGAAATAGACAGATAAGGCGCGGACTTATACTGATAATGATCTTTAGACAGGGAAATATTTTTCCTGCTGTTCCCTATTCCCTATTCCTTATTCCCTTCTATGACAGAAACAAAAACCAAACAAACTGAAGCACAAATAGATTCTGATTTAGCAATAGTTGCTAGAGATGTTCAAAAGTGGTACAGCAATAATTTTCACGTCCTCCGTGGAGTAAGTCTCACAGTAAAACGTGGAGAAGTTGTAGTAATTATGGGGCCAAGTGGCTCAGGTAAATCCACCTTTATCCGTACTTTTAATGCTTTAGAAGAATATCAAAAAGGTAGCATTATTATTGATGACATCAGTTTATCCCACGACTTGAAAAATATTGAGGCAATTAGGCGAGATGTGGGAATGGTATTTCAGCAGTTTAATTTATTTCCCCATCTCACAGTTTTGCAAAATGTGACTTTAGCGCCAATATGGGTGCGTCGATGGCCAAAAGCCAAAGCAGAAGAAGTGGCAATGCAACTTTTGGAAAGAGTCGGTATTTTGGAGCAAGCCAAAAAATTTCCCGGTCAACTTTCTGGAGGTCAACAGCAAAGGGTGGCGATCGCTCGTGCTTTAGCCATGCAGCCAAAAATTATGTTGTTTGACGAACCGACTTCTGCATTGGACCCAGAGATGGTGCGAGAAGTTTTGGATGTAATGCGAAATTTGGCAGATTCGGGAATGACTATGGTGGTTGTGACTCATGAAGTAGGGTTTGCCAGGGAGGTGGCAGACCGGATCGTGTTAATGGCTGATGGGTTATTGATAGAGGAGGCGACCCCAGAAGAATTTTTTCAAAACCCCAAGGAAGAGCGCACGCGCCAATTTTTGTCACAGATTTTGTAGGTTTCAAAAAGCTAGAGTTGAGGAAATATGCTTTTGAGTACTCTCGCCAGGCAGTAGGGGAGTAGGGGGAGATAAAGACACCTAGAGATAAAAATCTACTGCACAGTTTTAGCAGTGGTAGAAGAAAATAGATTTGATTCACTCATCAACTTCATTTCCTGAAGCTCAAAAAAGAAGAGGGTTGTATCTCAGAAAAAATCGTGATAATCTGAGAATAGAATTGTATATTGGGGTGTGCTCGCCCCTACGCATGACTTTTTATTCAACGCCAAAAATCAGAGCAAAAACCAAATATAATAAATTGCACTGTCAAACTCAAATAAAAGAATCTTCTTGTTTCATCATTTCCTGAAGCTCAAAAAAAGAAGAGGGTTGTGCATCAGAAAAAATCGTGATAATCTGAGAATAGAATTGTATATTGGGGTGCGTTCGCCCCTACGCATGACTTTTTATTCAACGCCAAAAATCAGAGCAAAAACCAAATATAATAAATTGCACTGTCAAACCTCAGATAACGCCAGATTTTCCCTCTTTCGTGTTCATTTTGTGAAGCTCAAAAAAGAAGAGGGTTGTATCTCAGAAAAAATCGTGATAATCTGAGAATATAATTATATATTGGGGTGCGTTCGCCCCTACGCATGACTTTTTATTCAACGCCAAAAATCAGAGCAAAAACCAAATATAATAAATTGCACTGTCAAACTCAGATAACGCCAGATTTTCCTTCTTCCCTCTTCCCTTAATGCTGAAACAACAATCAAAACAAATAAGAATAGTATTAGTAGAACCTGCCGGACCACTAAACGTTGGTTCTGTAGCCCGGATTATGAAAAATATGGGCTTCCATCACTTAGTCTTAGTTAATCCTCAATGCGACCCCCATGGACTAGAAGCCAGAAAAATGGCAGTTCATGCCCCAGAAATCTTAGAAAAAGCCACCATAGTTCAAACATTACCTGAAGCACTAAAAGGATGTCAAAGAGCGATCGCCACAACATCCCTAGACCGTTCATTACCCACCAAGCTAGAAAACCCCCGACATACCCTACCTTGGCTATTAGGATATCCAGCAGCCTTAATATTTGGAAGAGAAGACAGAGGCTTAACTAATGTAGAATTAAACTATGCACAAAGATTTGTCCGTATTCCATCAGATGATACCTATCCTTCACTAAATCTGGCTCAAGCAGTAGCTATCTGTTGTTATGAACTATATCAGTTGCAAACTATAGCACTGAGCGACCAACAAAATCAGGATAGTCCACCCACCCCTGCTCCTAACTTAGAAGCTCAAATAGATTTAATCGAGGCATATTATCAGGATCTAGAAACCCTGCTACTCAAAATAGGTTATCTTTATCCCCATACAGCATCTAGCAGGATGGAAAAGATTCGTCGTCTATTCAACCGCGCCTATCCCTCTAGTGAAGAAATAGCAATGTTACGCGGAATGATTAGGCAAACGAATTGGGCACTTTCTCAGCATTGCGAAAATGATAGTTAATCTATTCTTCCTGGGTATTCTTTTAATATATAAATAAATGGCTGAATAGAAATATCTGAGTCCAAGTTATAGAAGCTTGTAAAAATCTTCTGGATTTATCTGTAATATCATGTCCGGATAGTTAGTGATGAAAAAACTTTCTCCTGTTGTTCCCTGTTTTTCCCTGCTGATATAGAATCCGATTATATAGTATATGTTGATAATTCTATATTACTTCAAGCCTTTAATTTCCCCTACTCCCCTACTCACAACTATACAATAACTATTCAACCGGATTCGATATGACTCCTGACTCCTCTCTCATTATTTATAACTATTCAACCGGACATGATATAAAGTGTTTTTTTGTCTAGAATAGGTAAAAATAGTTACTACTTGCGCTAAAGTAATAGATATTTACCTAAATCGTAGGTGATGAAGCAAAATTAATATTTGATTAAGTTAGTATTCTAGTACGTAAGCATTTCCTGCGGAATGCTGCGCAAACAGCTATTAGCTGTCAGCTCTCATAAGGGGGTTTAAATAAATATAGACTTTAAAGCCAGTTTCTGTAGTAAGTATAAATTCTGACTCAATTAGTAAAACTTTTATCTAATAACTAAAAGCAATAGCTGAAGTTCGCAGTTCCGACCTAGGAGGCTGGCTGAAGTTCGCAGTTCCGACCATAGGAGGCTAGCTGACGGCTGAATGCTTACTCTAGTACTAACCCATCTAACTCAATATTAATAATATTAATAATATTAATAATGTCAAAACCTGTGAGAAATAAAATAATTATCTGTATTGTCTCTTGGTATTAAGTTTTTTCGCTCGATTGTGTGTTTCTTATCTGACTTTTTATTCTTGTAAAATGGAATAAATTTTTATGCAGAAATAGTCAATTTTTGTTGATTTTGATTTACTTCTGTTCGATAAACAAAATTTTAGCTATAAATTAAGGTGTTTGGAGTGGTTCAGAGATTTCCTAGTCCATCAATTCTTTCAGTAGTATCATCCCCTACTAGGCCAGATTCTCAATCGAAGCAATCTAGTAGTAGACAGCAAAATCATCCCGTGCAACCGCAGCTACCCCTCAAAAGAAAGCGTGATGTAGCTAAATTTCCTCTGCCACCCTCTGAGGAACCTCATTTAAGGCCAGTCGCCCCAAAAAAGAAATTTGTTGCACCTAGAGCCTTAAAAACAGAAATTCCTAAATTTCAATCTCACAGAGCTAAACGTAGCCGAAGAGATGAACTGGCGAGATTAAGGTCCATCGCAGAACAACAACCCAAAACATCTACTCGACCCCAAAAACGGCCAGAAAAAGCCCAATCTTTTATTTCTCAGCCACCACTGCAAAAAAAATCCCCACTCACAAGTCGTAAACGCTCTGTGTCTTCTTCGGTAGTGTTGTACGCAACTCGGATGTTAATTTTGGGTATGGGAATAGCCGTAATTAGTGGAACATTGTTATCAATGTTGAAGCCTGGAAGTAGTTCTAGTCTCATTTCTCAAGCAGCAGATGTAGAACCAAATCAAGAATGGAAATCTCCCTCTATTGTACCTTTAGCAGTACAACAAACTAGAGAAATTACAGCTTTGAAAACAGAGCTAGATACAGTCATCGCAGAATATCCAAAGCTCACCCCAGGAATATTTCTGATTGATGTTGATACTGGTGCTTATCTAGATATTAATGGAAATGTTGCTGTTGCAGCAGCTAGTACGATTAAGGTGCCAATATTAGTAGCTTTTTTTCAAGCTGTAGACCAAGGTCGCATCAAACTAGATGATATGTTGACAATGGAGGAATCTTATATAGCTGAGGGTTCGGGAGATATGCAGTTTCGCAGACCTGGTACTAAATATACCGCTTTGCAAACAGTGACAAAAATGATCGTGATTAGCGATAATACCGCAACCAATATGTTGATTGAAGCACTTGGTGGGTCTGAAGTTTTGAATCAGTTGTTTCAAAGTTGGGGTTTGAAGAATACTACTATTAATGATTCCTTACCAGATCTCTCTGGCACTAATACAACAACTCCCAAGGATTTGATTAATTTAATTTCACAGGTAAATCAAGGTGGATTGATATCTCTAAAGTCTCGCGATCGCTTGTTTAGAATTATGGAGAGGACTAGAAATGATTCATTGTTACCTCGGGGTATAGGTAGAGGTAGTATTATTGCTCACAAAACAGGCAACCTGAAGTCTGTATTAGCAGATGTGGGTATGATTGACTTACTCAATGGCAAGCGCTATCTATTAGCTGTACTTGTGAAGCGTCCAGATGACGAACAAACTGCCATAGAATTGATTCGTGAAGTATCTAAAAAAACTTATCAATATCTTGAATCTTCAGAGCAGTAGTTGTTTGTTAGTAAGTGATATCATGTCCGGATAATTAGTTATAAAAATGCTTCCTCCTCCTTCTTCTTTCTTCCCTCCTGACTCGGTCCTTCCCCTCCCAGGAGGGGAGGGCCCCGCGGGTGGGTTTACTCCTGAGGACTCCGTAGTTATTTATTTTATAACTGTTCAACCGGACATGATATGAGACATTGATTAACTATTTTTAAGAAGAGTCTAAAATTCTTGCCCGAGGCAAAATTAAAATGCTAGACTTACGGATATATGTAATAATAAAGCTAAAATTTAACTACCCCGCCAAAAATAAGTCTTAAATAGATTAATGGGCAGAAAAATCAAGGGACAATTATTCCGACTAAATCCTAATATTAATTCCCATTTCTCCTGAATTCTGACTCCTACCCTTACCAAAAGGTTATTTTCAGCAAACCCCATTTAATACTTTGACGATCGCTGATTTTCCAGAACATGAACATTAAAGATATAGTGATCGCTGTTTTTGTTTTTACATAGAAGAGTTGCTCTGATATGTGTCTAAATCTCTCTAATCAATTTAGAATTGCTAAAGTAAAAAGGTATGTGCTCGAAATCAAAGAAAAATGACTCAGACTGCTTATAGATTCTACCTGAAGATTCAAAAAGTTGAAAAAGTCTGCCTATTTGAACTGGCCTGGGGTAGAGGGCAACAATTAAGTGTCACCCTTCCTGATCCAGAGGAGCTTACCATATTTTATCAAGATTGGCAAACAAAATATCTGAGTTTTTATCATAGAGCCTTACGAGGAAGGGTAGTAAGTACAGGAACAATAATCAGACAAGTTGATTGGGAGCAAAAATTGGTCCAAGCAGAAGCAAAACTTCTGTGTGAATTTCATCGTTGGCTACGACACGAAAAACTATTTGAAATTAGAGCAATAATTGCTCAAGCAGCCAAACAAAAAACAGAGAATTTATTACCATCACAACACAACACCCATATACCTACTATTGACGTATTTCTAACTTGTAACTCCCAAGAATTATGTCGTTTACCCTGGGAAGTATGGGAAATTACAGAATTTGCTGCATCCAGTAAAATTAGAATAGTCCGCCAACCGATTAATATCCACGATACACCAGTCAACTATCGCTCCAAACCCTGTCGAGGTAAAGCTAGGGTATTAGCAATATTGGGAGATGATACAGGTTTAAATTTCCAGGTAGACAAAGAAGCAGTAAAATCACTATCCCCAATAGCAGAAGTAGAATTTGTCGGTTGGCAACCTCACGAGGGTCAAGCAGAGCTAAAAGACAAAATTGTCAAAGCCATAAAAGACGAACGTGGGTGGGATATCTTATTTTTCGCCGGACACAGTAATGAAAATCTGAATACAGGTGGGGAACTAGCGATCGCTCCTGGCATATCTCTATCCATGATCGAAATTGCTCAATCCTTAACTATAGCCAAACAGAGAGGTTTACAATTTGCCATCTTTAACTCCTGTAGTGGTTTAAGCATCGCTAACACCCTGATCGACTTAGGTTTAAGTCAAGTTGCCGTCATGCGAGAACCCATTCATAACCAAGTTGCCCAAGAATTCTTAGTACGATTTCTACAAAGTCTAGCCGAATACAAAGATGTTCACGAATCATTATTATCAGCGTGTCAATTTTTAAAGCTAGAGAAAAATCTCACCTATCCTAGTACATATCTAATACCATCTTTGTTTTGCCACCCAGATGCTCCACTATTTTGTCTTCAACCATCTAGAATTAAAGACAAATGCAAACGGTGGTTACCTAGCAAAAAAGAAGCGATGGCGCTCGGTGCATTAATTTTATGCAGTTGGCAATTATCAACTCAAAGCTTTTTAATTGAAAAGCGAGTATTAGTGCAAGCCATGTATCGGCAATTTACCAATCAACCTGATAGTAAAAATTCGCCTCCCGTGCTATTAGTTGAAATTGACGAAGAGTCCATCAAAAAAGCCAAAATATCCGATCCTAGACCTATGGATCGTAGCTACATAGCCAAAATCATCGATCGACTTACATCTATAAACGCCAAAATCATTGGTGTTGACTATCTATTAGATCGCCATCAACCAAAAAACGACCGACAACTAGCTCGGACTCTGCGTTCATCCATAAAAAAACAAAATACTTGGTTTGTTTTAGCGACATCTCGTAATCAAGCTGGTGGATGGTTTGAACCCTTGCCAGAGTTAGCATCCCCAAATTGGCAACTACACGGAGATACTTTTATTGTCGGTTATGACAGTTACGTTACCCATTTTACATTGTTACCAAGGCAATATTCTAGCAAGAGACCATTGCCTTTTGCTTATTGGTTAGCAGTTGCTCACTGGTTAAACTTTGAACAATCTGGGGAGTTGCTTCAACCCCGGATTAATTCCTCAGATAATTGGGTATCTCAAGTCAAAAATCATATTAATCAGACCACAGGTGAATATGGATTTTTGGATTTATTTTCCAATTCATCTCGCTTACAGCCTTTAACTAAATTGTCCTATAAATTAGGGCAAATGTGGATGCATCCAATTATAGATTTTTCTGTTCCCCCAGAAGCAGTTTTTCAACGTTTACCTGCTTGGCAACTTTTGGAGAGTAATGACTCCCCATTATTACCACTAACTACACTAGATAAACGTCCATCAATAGTGATTATTGCTGCTGGATATAAAGATGCAGGATTAGTTGCTCCAGGAGGAGACAATTTTCCTTTACCCGCTGCCGTTGGTTACTGGCGCTCTCAAGATTCTCCAAACCCCAGTAAGCTATTCACTGGGGGTGAAATTCATGCTTATATGGTTCATCATTTGCTTAATCAAAGATTAGTTATACCTATTCCTAATTTATGGTTAATTTTATTAGCTGCTTTGTTAGGGAAAGGAACAGTATTAGTGTTAGGAAATAGTACTAAAACTCAAAAACAAGAAATTATTTTTTTATGGTTTTTATTGACTCTAATTTATGTACTGGCTAGCCTACAAATTTATATTTCATTAGAAATTTTATTGCCTTGGTTGTTACCTAGTCTAACATTTTGGATTTATATCTTTTTATATTTTATTAACCGTAAGTCAACTTATTAAAATTGAGTGCTTATATTATTTTGAAAATAATATTACATAGGTAAGGAAAAAGAAAGGATGAAAATGGGAATAAATAATAAAAACATCAATAAATATCAAAAATGTTAGTACTTCAGATTACTAAAATACAATTAAGCGCGACACTTTTGGACTGTAGTGGCGATATTTTTTTAATATGAAATACAAAAAATTATGCAAATATTACGAATCTCCCCATCTCCCTATCAATCTTTGGTAGCAAACATTAACGTATTTCATATTAAGAGGCTGAAATGTTGAATTTTGTAGAAGGTTTACAACAGTTAGAAAATTGATAAATGAGGATGGCTTAGGCTCTATTGATGCCGATAAAATTTTTGTTATGGGTGATATTAGTTGGCAGATGTATGAAAATTCATTGGATAATTTGCAAGATAATTCTTGTTGGCGAATTAGTTTTTTAGAGCGGGTGTTTAGAAATTATGTCGCAGAGTCTTCACCATGAATTTATTAAGAGTAATATTGGTCGATTATTAGAAGTTTATTTTGAGGAAAGTCGCATCCGTTTTTATGGTTTAGGTTCCACTACTTTTCGTTCTCAGGCAACAGTTAGAGGTATTGAGACGGATGAATGTTACTGTCTTTTTAGCAATAAAGATATTCCTGATTTAGCTATTGAGGTTGTAATTACCAGTGGTGGTATTAATGCTTTAGAAGTTTATCAAAGTTTAGGAGTTTCTGAAGTGTGGTTTTGGCAGAATGGAAGTTTTTCTATCTATTACTTAAATCAGGGAAAGTATGAGCAGGTAATTAGGAGTAATTTATTGCCTTTGTTAGATGTAAAATTGTTAGCAAATTATGTTGAATCTGATGAACCTTTTGATGCTGTTTTAGAGTTTAGGCAACAAATTCGTGAGAGTTTTTCGGTTTAATTAGGGTTTGCTGAAAAAGTCTTATGGGTGAGAGTAGGAGACAGGAGACAGGAGACAGGAGACAACCCACCCCTAACCCCTCCGGTGGAGGGGAGAAATTGGAATGAGCGAGGAGGTAGGAGCGGGCGTTTTGTCCCAAGATTGTTCTGCGCAACAAAGCCGCCTAAAATACTAACTTTTTGAGCGTGAAGAGCTGAAAACCAGACACTTTTTAAAGGCCCCAAAAAGACTAAAACCTTTATCTGTAAATACTTTTAGATTTAATCAGCAAGCCCTAATTACCTAAACAATAGTAGAAGAAAGTGTAACTCCTCCATAACTACCCATACCAATAAAACCAATAGCAGTGGGGTCTGATTCTGTGATAGCTTTGACCGCTCCATAAGTTGCTGCACCGACAACTGCACTAGCACCGATAATAGGAGTTGCGCCGATGCTGATACCTCCAAAACTACCTATTAATCCAATATTGCCGACTGTGGTAGAAAAGGTTGCGCCAGTTGTTGCACCTATGGATATATATGGAAAGCTTTCAGATAAGTTTTTGGTCATTGCTAGAAACCCACAATGTTTGGGTCAAGAAAAATGTGTGTTTGATTTCAACTTGACATCCTCCCGACGCTGCTCTCACGAGACAGGGTGGGATTCCTTAACATCACTGTTAGGGGCTTTCTGTTTCTTAGCACCCGCCTTCCGAGATTTACTCCCAGAAGGTCTTACAGTCGCTCCACAGACTGACACTGCTAGCCCAGCAGCCAAAATGTTTATAGTTGCATTGAGATCGCGGTCATGGTGACTACCACATTCTGGGCAATCCCACTCTCTAATATTTAGAGGTAATTTTTCCACTACATGACCACAATTAGAGCAACGTTTTGTTAGCGCAGCTCCTCTGAAAGAGGAACTAGGAAAATACCTGTCAATTTTGATCAACTCCCGTCCATACCATTCTGCTTTGTACTCTAATTGCCTGACTAGTTCTCCACAATTAGCATCACTACCCACCCCTCTTGCTCCCCTCCCGGGAGGGGATGGGGGTGGGTTATGATTCTTGACCATATTTTTAACTGCTAAGTCCTCTACTACAATAGTTTGATTTTCTCTAGTTAGTTGTAGGGGAGCCGTCGGATTGGCGACGTATGTTAGCTTATGAGTGTAATCCAGCCTTGAATCTTTAATTTTAGCGTGTATCCTGGCTACTTTTAACCTAGCTTTATGGTAGTTATTAGAACCTTTGGTTTTACGAGAAAGTGATTTTTGAGCTAGTCTTAATTTCTTTCCCAACTTGTTTAGATTTTTCGGGTTAGTAATTTTTTCTCCATCACTGGTAGTAACTAAACTGGTAATTCCCAAGTCAATACCTACTTGTTTCTTGACTGGTTTAAGCCTCAAGTCTCTAGGATCATTGATCCTCAAAGATACAGACCATCTACCAGAGGGCGCTAGCTTGACAGTGATTGTACTAGGTACACAACCCTGCGGTAGCTGCCTACTCCATCTAATAGGTAATGGTTGTGCACATTTAGCTAGGTAGACTTGACCATCTTTCCACTTGAATGCCGATTTCGTAAATTCAGCACTACCACCATTTCGTTTTTTCTTAAAATTAGGATATTTAGCGCGTCCACTAAAAAAGTTAGTGTTTGCGCAGCATTCCGTAGGAAAAGCAGTTTGTAGATGTCTTAAACCTTGCTGTAATGGAACACTGCTTACCTCACTCAGAAAATCTAAGTCATCTTGCTTTTTCCAAGAGGTAAGCATAGTTGAGGTTTGCTTATAGCTCACTCTTTACTTTTGTTCATACCAAGCTTGAGTCCTTGCTGCTAAAGCTTTGTTGTAGATTAAACGCACACAACCCAAAGTTCTCCGCAACAGACTTTCCTGCTCCGGAGTTGGGTAAAATCTAAATCTGCACGCTTTTTCAACCATCTGCTGCAAAATTTTTCAACATTTACATATTAACAGATTATGTGTGAAGCTGCAACATTGATTGGCATTCCCATACGACGCTCCCGACTAGGAGAGCGCGGGTCTTCTGGCAACATTTAGATAAACTTTTTTTGATTAGCTCTGCATCAGTAGATTTATCATTTTTTTTAAGATCGAGTTTTGTATGTTATAATATGTATCTTCTTCTTTCTTCAAGGCAAATATTTTTGCACGACACTCCAACCAGTCAAAGATACTGTTGCAAAACTAAACAACAGAATAATATTAGTCGTGATATGGAGCGATCGCGCCCAAAGTTGTTTTGAATTTATCTGAGTCGCACTCCAAGCAGAAACTAAAACCAAAGCTACAACAGTTAAACCAGCGGGTAAATGAGCGGAATGACCCAAGTTACCATAATAACCAATAGTTCCTACCAAACCAATTGCCAGTAACAAAATTACTAAAAATACCATTATACCACCAATAATATAATGAAAAGGTCGTAACCATTGAGGACGTTTTTGTTTGTTATGGCGAGCAAAAAACATCCAACCGCCTGTTACTGCTAATAATGAATAGGCAAATAGGGAAAGACCCATAGACCAAGCTGCTATTTTCCATAGCCAGAGAAAAGAAGGTAAATTCATGTATATTGATTGTAATGTTTACAGTTTATAAGAGAGGAAAATGGAGTATTAATTGATAATTCATGGATGATAATTGATTTTATTTTTAATTTTTACCGAATAATTAATAATTAAATAATTCAATAATTCAGGTTTAAAGCCTCCCTTGAAAACGGGAAAAAAATAAATTTTTTCCTTTTATTGGGACTTACACAAAATAGCAGCAGAAAATAGGCTCAAATATATACAGGCAGAGGTTTTTACGTCAAAAAGGTATAAATCCTTTATTACCAAGGGTTTTAGCCATTTTTAGGACATTGACGTAATTCCATTACCTAGACTGACTTTCAAGCTGTTTTTCTGCCAGAAAATGTCTAAGTACCATTATTCAATCTTCTCCTTAAAAGGAAGAGGTAATTATCCATTATTGAACAGATATCTAATAAATTAGACCATTTCTCAAAAACTTTTCTACGCTTTCTTGAGCAGGGGACTCCCAGGATGGGAAGTAGGGGAGTAGGGGAGTGGGGGAGAAGTAAATATAATAATAATTAACACTATTTAATGTTGTTCTATTTTTGGACATTTAACTATTGTCCAACAGTTAAGGAAAAAAATCATGGGTACTAGAGAAGCGTCTTTTTTATTAGGTATGTCTCGTCAACGTTTATTAGTTTTATTAGCTCAAGGAAGAGTTAAAGGAGCTGAGAAAAAAGGTAGATTCTGGGAAATTCCAGTTTCAGACAGTGGAATGCCTGTAATAATTCCGGCTCGGCGGGGTCCGAAAGGTATGTGGCGCAAGAGAGAATCTACCACACCAAAAATGATTCATGTCAATCAAAACAAAATTCAAAGTAATA
>NZ_JAAHGH010000122.1 GCF_010672525.1 Okeania sp. SIO2B3
GCGCTGCGGGTGGGGAGTAGGGGAGCGGGGAGTAGGGGAGCGGGGGAGTAGGGGAGCGGGGGAGCGGGGGAGCGGGGGAGTAGGGGAGATTAAATAGACATCTCCAATCATCAAAAATCAAATCAATTATCGTGCATAAATTATCAATTATTTCCTCCTACTCCCTATTCCCTCTTTTGGTAGAGATGTCTAGTATTGAGGTAATTTAAGAAATTATCTCAGCATATTCTATGTGAATTAACCGGATTTGAACTGAAATAAAGTAGAAAATATTTTGTTTTTGCTTACGGTTTTTTCAGCTAAACCCCATCCTTAAAAATGAAGTTTCAACAACAAAAAAACACACAGAGGAAGATTATGAATTTAACAACATCAAAGAATTGGTCAATTTTTTCTGTAAGAGCTGTTTTAACTACTGTTATTCATCAGCTTCGATTATTAATCACGCCCAAAGAAAACCCTAGTTTGACCACTAATATTTGGCATTCCGAAACATCCATGGCTTCAGACCGACCAGAAGACCGAGATGATGCAGGCGGTCGAGGAAGTACATCCAGGGATTCAGGCCGACCACCAAACCGAGGCGATGCAGGCGGTCGAGGAAGTACATCCAGGGATTTAGGCCGACCACCAAACCGAGGCGATGCAGGCGGTCGAGGAGAGACATTAAAACAAACCCCAAACTTTCACGCTCTGCTCATCGGAATTGATTTTTATTTCCCTCATAAATTATCTGATGAAAGCTACTACAAAAGCTTGGGGGGTTGTGTTCGAGATATTAATCACGTAGAAGCTTTTCTGAAAAATCGTCTACAAGTACCGCAAACGCAGATTTTGAAGCTAACAGCTTCTAATGTTGAAGGTTCCACTAAACCATCGGAACCTCAAGAAATGTGGCCAACCTATGAAAATATGGTAGCCAAGTTTAAGGAAATTACTGAGAAAGCTCAACCTCAAGACCAAGTCTATATTCACTACTCCGGTCACGGGGGACGTGCACCAACAACTTCTCCCAAGCTCAAAGGAGAAGATGGAATTGACCAGTCGTTAGTTCCCACAGATATTAGTAACCCCGAAACTCGTTATCTCCGCGACCTTGAGTTAGCAGAACTCCTACAAAAGATGGTAGATAAGGGATTAGTGGTTACAGTCGCTCTCGATAGCTGTCACTCTGGCGGTGCCGCGCGCAACATAGGAGATGACTGTGACATTCGTCGTTCAGAAACTGGTGTTGTTGACACCACACCACGACCTACAGACAGTTTAGTCGCATCTGAGGATGAATTGGCTCAAACCTGGAAAAGGTTAGCACAAAACAACCAAAATACTCGCAACGTTACCAGTAGTGGTTGGCTGCCTGAACCCAAAGGTTACACTTTATTAGCTGCTTGTCGAGACAATGAGTCTGCTTTCGAGACAGATTTTGATGGCGAGCGTCATGGAGCACTTACTTACTGGATGTTAAGGTCTTTAGAGAAATTTGGAACAGGAGTTAGTGCCAAAACACTTCATAACCGCGTTTTCGCTAAAGTCCATACTCAGTTTGAGAAACAAACGCCGATGTTGCAGGGAGAGAGCGATCGCTCTTTCTTTGGAAATAATTTAGTCTCTCCCCAGTTCACTGTACCTGTAATACAAGTAGATTTAGAAGAAAATCAGGTTCAGTTGAATGCAGGTCAAGCTCATGGTTTGCGTAAAGGTGCAGAGTTTGCCATCTATCCATCAGGAACCGCAGATTTTACCCAAACCGATCAGCGATTAGCTTTGGTTAAAATTACACAACGCGGTGCGGTAAATTCTTGGGCAACGATTACTCAAATGCTAGGAGAAAACAAGATCGAGGATATTGGAGATGGCGCACCCGCTTTATTACTTTCTCCTAGTGTCAAACTTGTCCGTAAAATCCGTTTGTTATCACCAGAAGAACAAAACCAGCCTTCAGGAATAGATTATCAAGTAGCACTACAAGCTATTGAGTCGGCAATGCCAGAAGGCAAAGGTTGGGTAGAATTAGTATCTGGGGATGAAACTGCTGACTATCAGGTTTCTATCAACAAATTGGGCGAGTATGAGATTTTGGATCGTGCTGGAATACCAATTGCTAATTTGCGACCTGCTTTAGAAGTAAGCAACCCTAATTCCGCAATTAGTGTAGTCAAACGTTTAGTGCATTTGTCTAAATATCACGCCAATATAGACTTGGATAACCACGATCCAATGTCTCCACTCAAAGGGAAGATTGAGGTAGAGTTATTTGCTTTACCAGATGACTTTGAACCTGGAGACCCAGAAGAATTCATCCCATTCAATGATTCGGGCAATGTACCCACTCTTGATGTCGGTCAATTTGCTTGCCTATATATTCGCAACAAATCTTCCCTACCTCTCAATATTACTGTACTGGCAATTCAGCCAGATTGGAGCATCAAGAAATTATACCCAACTGGTGTAGCTTTTCAAACTGTAGATTCTGGAAAGGAAGTCAAGTGGCGGATTAAGACAAGCCTTCCCAATGGCTATCAGGAAGGTACGGATATACTGAAAGTTTTTGCCACAATTGATGGGACGAGCTTTGACTGGCTAGAACTACCTGCATTGGATAAACCAATTCAGCCTAAAAATGCTGGAAAAGCAACTACTCCACTGGCAAAATTCTTGGCAAAATTCTTGGCAAGCGAAGAAGCTCCTCCCACAAAAAATGTCAATTCTGCGGCTTATGCTAGTGAAGAATGGACAACAGAACAGATAAAACTTGTTGTAAAAAAAGGGTTCAATCATGGATAATTGATAATAGATATCTCCGAAAAATATATAGGTTTTTTGCAGGAGTAGGCAACAGGCAACAGCTCCGGAAAGCAACAGGTAAGATATTTTTACGCGCAAAGGCACGAAAAAATATTTTTTAGGGTGAATTTTTCGTATCCTTAGCCTGCTCTAATTAAAAGATTTATTTTCTGGAGATGTCTAATAGACATCTGGTAAAAATCAAAAATAAAATCAATTATTATCCATAAATTATCAATTATTCCCCTCCTGGGAGGGGGAGGGGCTAGGGGTGGGTTGCCTGTTGCCTGTTGCCTGTTGCCTCTTTTGGTGGAGATGTCTAATGGATAATTACCTCTCCCTAAAAGGAAGGAATAAAAGGAAAATTAATTCATTGTTTCTCCACGGCGAGTGAGAGGCTTTAAACCTTAATTATTTGGTAAGCAGTTCAACGTAATTTTGATTTGGGGTGCATCTCAATTTGCTGTTTTTCGTTAAGGATCATCCCAGGTTGGGTAGAACGAAGTGAGATCAAATCCGTTGGCCTCGGAGTAATATAATTCCGTCGATCATCATACAATGGGTAGGGGCGAATGGCATTCGCCCTTACAATATAGATTCTGATCTTTGAATGCTGAATAATATCAAATCCGGTTAAACAGCCATAGAATGGTTGACTCCTCCTGAGTTAACCCACCCCTAACCCCTCCCCTCCTGGGAGGGGAAGTACCGAGGACCGAGTCAGGAGGAGAGAGAATTACAAAGATGAGCGTAGTTATGACGATTGGAGAATTTTTTGATGTTCAATAAAACGGATTTGATATAACACCGATGCTACCGGATTTGATATGAAACCAAACACAACAAAACACAACCCTGAATGTTGGGTTTATCCTACGGAGAAGCTGCGCTAACATTCCGATACCTAACCTACTGAACCCTTTATAAATCAAAGGCAGGTATAAAAATGAATTGGAGTCTAGACCGAACAAATTTTGATCGCAGCATCGCAGTTGTGATCGGCATCAACAATTATCAAAATGGAATTAACCCCCTAAAAACTGCTGTCAATGATGCCATAGCGATCGCCAATCTTTTAGAACAAAAGTACGAGTATCAACGAGTCATTCGCCTATTTCCCGATCACAATGAAGCGACATTGCCTCAACTCAATCAACTCTTATTTGAAACACTACCCAAGGAAATTAAGCCAACACAAGGCGATCGCCTCCTCTTCTACTTTGCCGGACATGGTATTGCCCGTAATAGTGAAGACGGGCCAGCCGGGGCGATTATTCCTCAAGATGGTCACTCAGGAAAGTGGGAGACTTATCTGCCCATGAAAAAGCTGAATGAAGCACTGTCTCAACTGGAATGTCATCATTTATTAGTCGTTTTAGACTGTTGCTTTGCCGGGAATTTTCGCTGGTCAAGTCATCGAAATGTGATTCCAGAATTAGAAACCATTCACCGGGAACATTATGACCGCTTTATCCGGTATCCAGCTTGGCAAGCTATTACCTCCGCTGCTCATAATCAAGAAGCTTTAGACTATACTGATGAGCGCGGAATAGCACCAGATTCTCTGCATTCACCTTTTGCTAAAGCTTTGATTAATGGCTTGAAAGATATGAAAGCCGATTCGACTGGGGATGGGGTAATTACAGCCCCAGAACTTTATCTACATCTGCGCGATAGTTTGATAGGGAAAGATGGCTTGAGTGAATTACAAACTGCTGGACTTTGGCCGTTACAAAAGCATGACCGAGGGGAGTTTATTTTTACTTTGCCTGGTTTTGAACCAAAGAAATTAAAACCAGCTCCAAAACTTAATCCTAAGAACAACCCCTACCGAGGTTTGGAATCATTTGATGAGGAACATAGCGAACTATTTTTCGGTCGAACTGAACTGGTCAAAAAATTACAAGATTTTGTCAAAATTCACTCTCTCACAGTGGTGTTGGGTGCTTCCGGTTCCGGTAAGTCGAGTTTAGTGAAAGCCGGATTAATTCCGAAACTGCGTAAAGAAACCACCGAAGAATGGTATATTTTGCCCCCCATTCGTCCGGGTAAAACTCCCTTACAAGCGTTAAATAATGGGTTGAAAAATGCCAAATTCCCAGAATTAAAGCCACAAAACCCCCAGCATAACCTGGCAAAGAGTATAGAGTTTTGGGCGAAAAATCACCCCCATTCTAAATTATTACTGTTGATTGACCAAAGCGAAGAAATAATTACCCTCTGTCAAAAAGAGGATGAGCGCAAAGAGTTTTTCCAACAGATACTGACAGCAATTGATGCCCATCGGGATAAATTACGAGTAGTCTTAACTCTACGTTCTGACTTTGAACCCCAAATTAGAGATGCAGCCATAGAGTTTATCCCTGAAGACTATCGCCTCAAAAATACTGAGCTAAAAAATCCTTGGCAAAGCGGACGATTTATTGTATCAGCAATGACACGAGGGGAACTGCGAGAAGTCATTGAGAAACCCGCAGAAGTACGGGTGATGTTTTTTGATCCCGAAGAATTGGTAGAACAATTGATTGATGAAGTGGCATATATGCCAGGAGCATTACCTCTGCTTTCTTTTGCCTTGAGTGAACTGTATCTCAAGTATTTAGAGCGACAACGACAGGCAGAAATTAAAGGAGAAATTCTTGAGCGGACAATGATTCAATCAGATTACCAAGACTTAGGAGGAGTAATGCAATCACTCACTAAAAGGGCGGATGAGGAGTATCATTCGCTAGTTAATCAGAATTCGGCTTATAGGCAAGTCATTCGTCATGTTATGTTGCGGATGGTTGCTCTGGGGGGAGGGGAGTTAGCCCGCAGGCGAGTCTCGTTAGTGGAACTAGAATATCCACCCAAGAAAGATGATTTAGTTAAGAAAGTAATTAAGTGTTTCACCGAAGCAAGGTTACTGGTGACAGGAAAAGATGGGGATAGGAATTCCTATGTTGAACCTGCCCATGATGCTTTAGTGCGGGGTTGGAAAAAGTTATTGGAGTGGAAGCAGAAGGATGAGGAAGGTTTAGTTCTACAACGGCGGTTGACTCCAGCAGCAGAGGAGTGGAAAAACCAACAACAGGTAAAGTTTCTTTGGCATAATAACCCTCGTCTGGATTTGTTGAAAAAGGTATCTTTATCTGATGATAACTGGCTGAATCTACTAGAAGCTGAGTTTGTGCAGCGTAGTATTAGAAAAAAACGCAGTAACACAATTGTCCGTTGGAGCATAGCTGGCTCAGTTCTTTTGGGGGCAGTGATTTTCAGTGCTGCCGTTTGGATGCAATGGAGAAACTCTGAACTTAATCAAGCCAATTCTCTCGGTCGCTATTCTTTGTCTCTGTTTGCTCAACATAAAGAAATGGAAGCTTTGGTGGAAGCGATTAGGGCAGGAAAAATCTTACAAAAACACAAGGCAAGAGACCCACAGGTGATTACTGCCCTACAGAAAGTTCTTTATGAAGGCAGAGAACGCAACCGCTTGCAGGGGCACGATCAATTTGTCCGTAGCATCAGTATCAGCCCTGATGGCCATATCTTGGCTTCTAGCAGCGATCATAATGTTGTTTCTAAAAGTAGTGACAACACCATCAAACTCTGGAATCTAGAGACAGGAGAGGTAATCCGCACCTTCCAGGGGCATACTGAATTTGTCACGAGCATCAGTATCAGCCCCGATAGCCAGACCTTGGCTTCTAGCAGTTTTGACAACACCATCAAACTCTGGAATCTAGAGACAGGAGAGTTAATTCGCACCCTCCAGGGGCATGATCAACCTGTCACGAGCATCAGTATCAGCCCCGATAGCCAGACCTTGGCTTCTGGCAGTTTTGACAACACCATCAAACTGTGGAATCTAGAGACAGGGAAGGAAATCCGCACCTTCCAGGGGCATGATGACTCGGTCGATAGCGTCAGTATCAGCCCCGATGGCCAGACCTTGGCTTCTGGTAGTAATGACAACACCATCAAACTGTGGAATCTAGAGACAGGGAAGGAAATCCGCACCCTCCAGGGGCATACTGAATGGGTCAGTAGCGTCAGTTTTAACCCCGATGGCCAGACCTTGGCTTCTGGTAGTAATGACAACACCATCAAACTGTGGAATCTAGAGACAGGGGAGGAAATCCGCACCTTCCAGGGGCATACTGGATGGGTAAGTAGCGTCAGTTTCAGCCCTGATGGCCAGACCTTAGCTTCTGGCAGTTTTGACAACACCATCAAACTCTGGAATCTAGAGACAGGGGAGGAAATCCGCACCTTCCAGGGGCATAATGACGATGTCAGTAGCGTCAGTTTCAGCCCTGATGGCCAGACCTTGGCTTCTGGCAGTCGTGACCAGACCATCAAACTCTGGGACCCTACAGAGGAGGTAATCCGCACCCTCCAGGGGCATAATGACGATGTCAGTAGCGTCAGTTTCAGCCCCGATGGCCAGACTTTGGCTTCTAGTAGTGACAACACCATCAAACTGTGGAATCTAGAGACAGGAGAGATAATCCGCACCCTCCAGGGGCACGATCACTCGGTCTTTAGCATCAGTATCAGCCCCGATGGCCAGACCTTGGCTTCTGGCAGTTTGGACAACACCATCAAACTCTGGAATCTAGAGACAGGAGAGTTAATTCGCACCCTCCAGGGGCATGATAACTCGGTCGAGAGCGTCAGTATCAGCCCCGATGGCCAGACCTTGGCTTCTGGCAGTCGTGACCAGACCATCAAACTCTGGAATCTAGAGACAGGAGAGGTAATCCGCACTCTCCAGGGGCATGATGACTGGGTCTTTAGCGTCAGTATTAGCCCCGATGGCCAAACCTTGGCTTCTGGCGGTGATGACAACACCATTAAACTCTGGAATCTAGAGACAGGAGAGGTAATCCGCACCCTCCAGGGGCATCCTGACGTTGTCCTTAGCGTCAGTATCAGCCCCGATGGCCAGACCTTGGCTTCTGGCAGTTATGACTACACCATCAAACTCTGGAATCTAGAGACAGGAGAGGTAATCCGCACCCTCCAGGGGCATCCTAACATTGTCAATAGTGTCAGTTTCAGCCCCGATGGCCAAACCTTGGCTTCTGGCAGTGATGACAAGACCATTAAACTCTGGAATCTAGAGACAGGGGAGGTAATCCGCACCCTCCAGGGGCATGATGGCGATGTCAATAGCGTCAGTTTCAGCCCCGATGGCCAGACTTTGGCTTCTGGCAGTCGTGACCAGACCATCAAACTCTGGAGTCTAGACTTTAACTTAGATTCTTTAATGGTCAAGAGTTGCGATTGGGCGCGAAACTATTTGGAAAGTAACCCCAATGTTAAAGAGAGCGATCGCCAGCTATGCGACGACTTTAAAACGTCTCAGTTGCCAGAATAAACGCAGAAAATCAGTATAGGGAAAAAATCCTAGTCCCAATTCTCACAAATCTCGATAAACAAGCTGGAGTGGAAGCGATAAGCAATGTTGACATCCTCTCCGGCCTAAAGGCACGGAGATTCCTACTGAGCCGTAGCTCTTCGGCGGGTTGACGCTTCTTAGGCTGCTGCTACTTTGACAGTAGTCTTATGCTTGCCTCCACGTCCGCGCACGAGTTTCCGCAATTCGTAGCTCCTCCGGAGGAGGCGTGCCCCCCGGCAACTGTTAGTACTGTAGCATATATTCAATTTACTTGCAAATAAAAAGTCGCCCGCTTATGGGCGAGGCTTTAAACCCAATTTTTCGGTAATTTTGATACAGCTATCGAACACTTGGAATCTTACCCCTCTTAAATCTGAAACTCGAAAAATTATCCATCAGGAGTTTTAACCATGAAACCAACAAATCTTCCTATTAATTTATCTAAAGAAGAAATTACAGCGCTTTTCAAGCCGATGAACCACATCTTCACTAGCATTACTTTGTAGGGACGTTCCATGGAACGTCCCTACTGTGGTCTACTAATCATGAAAACCGCTGTAAACAATTTTGTGAACGTCACTCAATCCGCAAGTTGTGTTTGTTTGGTTCAGTGTTAAGAGATGATTTTACAACAGAAAGTGATGTTGATGTTTTAGTAGAATTTGAAACCGGTAAAACTCCAGGTTTAGCTATTATTACGATGGAAGATGAGTTGTCAAATATAATAAATCGCCAGAAGGATCGGAACAGGGAACAGTTTAGCATACTAAGTTCGGTAGAACCAATGATGATTAGCGATCGCAGCCCTCGGTTTCTCTAGGCTTGAGAATTCAGTGCGATCGCCATTGCTCTTGATCAGACTTAAGCAGTCCAAAGTAATAGAGAGTTGGTATCCGTATGATTCCTTTAACTTATAGTCAGGACTTACGCAAAGACACTGTGTATAGAGTACAGTAACTATTGTCCAATAGTTATGAGTACTATATATAGCGTATCTGCGTAAGTCCTAATAGTAATTTGGAGCACAAGCAATGAATTGGAGTCTAGACAGAACAAATTTTAATCGCAACATCGCAGTTGTGATCGGCATCAACAATTATCAAAATGGAATTAACCCCCTAAAAACTGCTGTCAATGATGCTAAAGCGATCGCAGACCTGTTAGAACAAGAGTACGAGTATCAGCAAGTCATTCGCCTATTTCCAAATAATCAGGAAGCGACATTGGCACAACTCAATCAACTTTTATTTGAAACCCTGCCCAAGGAAATTAAGCCAACACAAGGCGATCGCCTCCTCTTCTACTTTGCCGGACATGGTATTGCCCGTAATAGTGAAGAAGGGCCAGCCGGAGCAATTATTCCTCAAGATGCTCAGTTAGGAGAGTGGCAGACTTATCTTCCCATGCAGAAGCTGAATGAAGCACTGTCTCAACTGGAATGTCATCATTTATTGGTTGTTTTAGACTGTTGCTTTGCCGGGAATTTTCGCTGGTCGAGTCGTCGAAATGTAATTCCAGCTTTTGAAACCATTCACCGGGAACATTATGACCGCTTTATTCGGTATCCAGCTTGGCAAGCTATCACCTCTGCTGCCCATAATCAAGAAGCCCTAGACTATACTGATGAGCGTGGAATAGCACCAGATTCTCTTCATTCCCCTTTTGCTAGAGCTTTGATTAATGGCTTGAAAGATATGAAAGCAGATTTGACTGGGGATGGGGTAATTACAGCCCCAGAACTTTATCTATATCTGCGGGATAATTTGATGGAGAAAGATGGCTCAAGTGAATTACAAACCGCTGGACTTTGGCCGTTACAAAAGCATGACCGAGGGGAGTTTATTTTTACTTTACCTGGTTTTGTCCGAGAAAAATTAGAACCTGCACCCCCATTAGATGCCTCCAAAAATCCCTACCGAGGTTTGGAATCTTTTGATGAGAAACACAGCCAACTATTTTTCGGTCGAACTGAACTGGTAACAAAGTTACAAGATTTTGTCAAAACTTGTGCTCTGACAGTAGTGTTGGGTGCTTCCGGTTCCGGTAAATCTAGTTTGGTGAAAGCCGGATTAATTCCTAAACTGCGTAAAGAAACCACCGAAGAATGGTATATTTTGCCCCCCATTCGTCCGGGTAAAACTCCCTTACTGGCGTTAAATAATGGATTGAAAGCTCAATTTCCAGAAGTAACAGTCCAAAATACACAGCCAACTCTGGCGAACAGCATTGATGTTTGGGCGAAAAACAACCCCAACTCGAAGTTATTACTGTTGATTGACCAAAGCGAAGAAATTATTACCCTTTGTCAAAAGGAGGATGAGCGTCAGCAGTTTTTCCAACAGATACTGACAGCCATTGATGCCCATCGGGATCAATTACGAGTAGTCTTAACTCTACGTTCTGACTTTGAACCCCAAGTTAGAGATGTCGGCTTCCAATTTATCCCCAAAAACTATAGCGTCGGAAATACAGAATTAAAACATCGTTGGCAAGACGGGCGGTTTATTGTGCCAGCGATGACACGAGGGGAATTGCGAGAAGCCATTGAGAAACCAGCACAAGCACGGGTGATGTTTTTTCAGCCGGAAGAACTGGTCGAACAATTAATTGATGAAGTGGCAGATATGCCTGGAGCATTACCTCTGCTTTCTTTTGCCTTGAGCGAACTATATCTCAAGTATTTAGAGCGACAGTGGGAGGCACAAAACGGAGGGGTAATTATTGAGCGGGCAATGACTCAATCAGATTATCAAGACTTAGGAGGAGTAATGCAATCACTCACTAAAAGGGCAGATGAGGAGTATCAGAAGCTCGTTAATCAGAATTCGGCTTATGGGCAAGTCATTCGTCATATTATGTTGCGGATGGTTGCTCTGGGGGGAGGGGAGTTAGCACGCAGACGAGTCCCATTATCGGAACTAGAATATCCACCCAAGAAAGATGATTTAGTTAAAGAAGTGATTGAGCGTTTTACCAAAGCACGGTTACTAGTGAGAGGAAAAGATGCAGATGGGAATTCCTATGTTGAACCTGCCCATGATGCTTTGGTGCGGGGTTGGCAAAAGTTGTTGATTTGGAAGCAGGAGGATGAGGAAGGTTTAGTTCTACAACGGCGATTGACTCCGGCGGCTGAAGAATGGGATGAGCGCGTAAGAAATAAGCCCAAAGAATCACCAAAAGGGATTTTAGACAAAATTGATCCGGTGTTAGATTGGTTAGATAAACGACTCTGGATTATCGAAAATAGAGTGAATCAAATTCCAACTCAATTGTCTCGACTATTTAGGCGTTCCCACGATCGAAAAAAGCCTTCCAGAGAAAAATCCGTACAGTTTTTAGGGAATGCAGATCCTTATCTTGAGGCATTTGATCAAGCTTTAAACTCTGATGATAACTGGTTGAATCAATTAGAAGCTGAGTTTGTACAACAAAGCATTTGGCAAAGACGCAAAAATGCGAGCTGGCGGTGGCGGATTGCGATCGCAGTTATTCTGGTATTGAGCGGATTGACTACCTGGTCATTAATCAACGTTAGACAATCAACAATTAACCAAATGTTGACTAATAGTGAATCTGCTGAAAAAAATTTGCAGTCTAACCAGCTCATTCTAGATGCTTTAATTAATAGTCTGTCGGCGGTAGATTCCCTTAAAAATCACTGGCTTTTGAAATTTTACCCACCCAAAGAAAATCAGCAAAATCAAGCTATTAGAACACTGCGAAAAGCAGTTTACACTGTTCGGGAATACTACAGACAACAAGGTTTTCCAAGTGGAGTTCGAAATATCTTTTGGGACAAAGATGGTCGTTTACTGATTGTAAGCACTCAAGAGGATGGAACTGTTCAAGTTTGGGATAGACAAGCTCGAAAATTAGCTGAGTTATCCGGAAGTCAGGACTCAATTTGGCAGGTAAGTTTTAGTCCCAATGGTAGCCAGCTTGCTATTGGTACGAAAACAGGTGCTATCCTACTCTGGGATTGGGAAAACCAACAACAAGCAAGGATATTACAACAACGTCAATGCCAAGATTTATGCTGGATTGAAAGTCTTCGTTTTAATTGGGATGGGAGTAAACTTGTGAGCGTAGATGAAGGTATTGCCCGTCAGTGGAATTTGTTGAGTAACCGATATCGAAAGTTCAAAATTCCTCAACACGAAATCCGAACTGCTGGTTTCCAATCCAATGATGAGTTATTACTGGTTACTACCAATTCAGAGAAAAAGGTCAATGTATTTAACTCCTCTTTGCAAAAGTTAAGTGAAAGTCAGCCATTTCCAATGGTAATTGATCGGGTCATCTTCAGTAATAATGGTGAGAAAATAGCTATTATCTATGGACAAGGGAGAAGTGTTGCAGGAAGTGAAAGTTATTTGTGGGACTGGCGGCAAGATTTTCTGACAGACTTACCACCTCGAAATGATTTTATTAATTTTAGCCCGGATGGTAAAAAGCTCGCTACTACAGGTTTTAATGACGGAACAATACGCTTGCAGGATTTAGAAACTGGAAGACCTTTTGAACTTGAAGGACATCAAGGTAATATTGCTAATTTTAATTTTCGCTCTGATGGTCAAGCTCTTGCCAGTGTTAGTGCTGATGGTACTCTCCGGCTCTGGACTTTAGAAAATCAGCAGTTGAGTCAACCACAACTGATCCAAAATAAGGTTAATAGTCTTACTTTTAGCCCGGATGGCAAATTGATAGCAATTCAAGCATCAGGAGATCAGACTATCCGTTTGTTAGATTTATCCGGAAAATTAGTGAAGAAGTTCGATAGGGAATACCCCGTTTTCGAGAGCCTAAGTTTAAGCTCAGACAACAAAAAAATGGCTACCCTAAGCGAAGATGGGACTGTGGGTATATTGAATCTTTCGCTATTGCTCTACCTATCCTCAGAATAATTAGGCTGACTGCACTCTGGTCATGGCGGACGCAGAAAAACTATTTTTCCAGATATTACAGCGGTTTTCTTATGGGTAGACCACAATAGCAGGGAATAGGGGATAGGTATGGAGGCAACAGCTCCGTCAGGCAACAGTGGAAAAAACATTTCCCTGTCTTACGGTTGAGAGCGGTTTGAATTTGGACAAGACCATAGTAGTGATGTTCCATGGAACGCCCCCACAAAGTAATGCTAGTGAAGATGTGCTTGATCAAGAGTGAAAAGCCCTGTAAAGTAATAGACATCTCCAAAATAAAAATTAAGATAAAATTATGGTAGTCTAGTCTCTAAATATAGTCCCAATATGAATCAAGTCTTAGAATATCTTAATAATTATCCAGAACAGACAAAGAGAGTAATTGGTATAACCGATATACAGCCCGCGAAAATTAATAGAAAATGCTCAGAAAAAAGAATTAGAAGTCAAACAAGTAAAAGCTGTTGATGAAAAAAGGTTAATCAAAGCAGGAGGTGGAAGAAAAAAACTATTAAGTAGTCAGGAAGAAATTATATTAACTTTATATTATTTACACAATATGCCGACATTTCAATTGTTAGGGATAAGTTTTGGGGTCAGTGAATCAACGGCCAACAATATATTTCATAACTGGGTAGATATTTTACGGGAACTATTACCAGCAAGCCTCTTGGAACAAGTAAAAAAAAAGAATCAGAAGAATTATGGGTTAAAGAAATATTGCAAGAGCTAAAATTAATCGTAGATAGTACAGAACAAGATAGAGAAAGACCTTGTGACCAACAAAAACAGAAAAAATATTACTCAGGAAAACATGCATAGTCATACATTTAAAAACCAAATAATAATTACAGAGAAAGGTGAAGAAATAGTGGATGTAGTAGTGGGAGAAAGAGGTCCAGAGAGTGATATAAACTTATTGAAGAAACAACAAAAAAAGTTAGATAAAGAACAAAGATTTCAGGGTGATAAAGGAGATCAAGGAGGGGAAAGAGTTGACACACCAAAAAAGAAAAAAAGAAACAAAAAAATGTCAGAAGAAGTCAAGAAAGATCATCAACAAAAAGCTCAAAAAGCGAGTGCTTAATTCGCCGTCGCACGGCGAATGTAAGAAGCACTCAAGAAAAGAATATTTGTGGAACATATAATAAGGCTGATAAAAATCTTTAGAGTGGCCAGAGAAAAATTCAGATTAAAAGAATTTAATTATGAAAAGGTAATTTTAATAATATGTGGTTTAGTCAGACTAAGAATAGGAGCATTAATCTTAGTATAGATTATACTTTTTTGTAGAAAAAAAATAATAAAAAAAGCATACAGATGGGTTAATAATTAACAGTAACTATCTCTAATACTATAAAACAGGTAAAAAATGACTATCATCGAAGAACTAGCGATCACTCCTTGAAAGATAGTTATAGTAAGTGCTTGAGATTTTTTGGAGATGTCTAATGCTAGTTTAGTAGTTCAAATGCTTATTTTTTTTCCTCGCAATGACAGGTTAATAGTCATGGTGCAGCAGTAATATTAAACTAATTTAATAGGATTTAGTTTATTGATTTAAATATTCGGCGTTGGTGATTTGAGGTATGATATCTGTGCAGATAAGAGCGCGATAGAACTTCGTTCCGCTTACGCGACTAAAAAACTTTCTCCTTATACTCAGGGTTTCTTCTTCTTGCTTCCCTCCTGACTCCTGACTCCTGACTCCTAAGTAATTATGATTAGTATCATACCCGCGCTTCACCAACGCCAAATATTCCAGAGTTAGATAAACCACAACTAAAATATCGACCTAGGAGGGAAAAATTAGCAATTAATTCTCAAAACCAATCTCATAGTAAATCATCTCAAGAAAATCCAAAAATTTTCAATCAATTCCAATTTTTTGGCAACATCAGTATTAGCGGAAAAAATAATCCTTTTCGTCCAACAAATAATAGAAGTGGGAAAAAAGCATTTTATTGCTAATTTAGTCTTGAAAAAAACACCAAATGTAATACCAAGTTAGTCAATGTGTATTTTTTTGCACGCTCAGAACAGCAGCAGAATTTTTTGTGACAATTGATACACATTATCGCTCTTGATCCATCAATACATTAATAATAAGAATATGTTGAGGATACAAGCTAATGGTACACTTTTACAACTGGAGTGAAGGCCTGTGATAGAGGTACATAAT
Organism: Okeania sp. SIO2B3; assembly: GCF_010672525.1. Classification (GTDB taxonomy): domain Bacteria; phylum Cyanobacteriota; class Cyanobacteriia; order Cyanobacteriales; family Microcoleaceae; genus Okeania. The sequence goes on from NZ_JAAHGH010000122.1 coordinate 15,272, forward strand.
ACAATATCTAAAACTATCCAGTTACAAACCTAACTTTCTAACCAATAATTGATTGGTAGTGTATATTATAACTAATTGCTAATAACGTTATTTTTTGAGAGAGGCAAATTTCTATGAAATCTACAGGAAAAAAATTCATCACTACAAATTCTGATTATCAACAAATCTGTCAAGAAGAACAAAAGATTTATCATCACTTTTTGGAATTGGTTTTAACTGAATCAATCGCTCAAATAATTGATAGATTTCGGATACTATTTATTCAATGCTCTCCATACCAAATTTCCGAAATATCTACAGCACTGAAGAAAATTATACAACTACCTGAATCCGAAGCAAAATTTAACTACATCCTGAATCGTTGCTGTTATATATTGATTAATCATCAGCAACTACCTCAAGACAAAAAAAATGCTTTAAAACAACTGATGAATTTATTTGAGCAAGCAATTGATAAATCTGAGTCTTATTATTACGGTTCTGGCGAAACAAAAAAAATGTTAGAACTTGTCAACTGTTTTACTCATAGTCAAGAATATTTGAGTTTAAAACGGATGGTAGAAGTGATAAATATATCATCTGCAAATAATACTAACGATCCTTTAAATCAACCTTTAAAAATTCTTAATTCCCACTATCCTTATTTATATAAATATTTATTAATGAGTCCAAATAGCAGTAAAGAACATCAACAAGCTATCAGAAAAATGCAAGTCGAAAAACAGCAAAAATACGAAATAGATTTATCACATTATGTTAGTCACCAAGCTAGACTACAACTTAGTCAAGTTAAAAAGTCTACATCTGCTAAAAATCCTACCTTATTGTCTAATGACGAACTATTATTATCTATCAAACAATTTGTGGGTAAAGTAGAAGGTAATGAAACTTATCGAGATTATGCTAAACGGTTTTTAGCTTATACCACAGTTCCCCAATCATATCACCTTTTTAAAGACAGTTTTTATGAATACCTAAGTACATCTTTTGATGTTGAATCTCATCGGATTCAAGTTAAATTTAAGAATAAACTCTACCACTATTTACAAAATATTATGTCTGATAGTGATGAGCAGCTCTTAAATGAATCTTTAATGATGAAGACCTGCAATCAATTATTAAGTTTTTTAATTGTGCATAGTCCAAAGCAGCCACAACATTTCTTTTTTATTAATCTAATTGGTAATTTAGGCCCTGTAATTACAACAGGATTATTACTAAAAATATTATTAGTTTGTCAACAAGTTAGACCTAACTTAGAGAAACGATTTGCATTCTTGTTTAAGCACTACGAATTTTCTACACAAAACAAAGTTCAATGGTTAGTTAAAGTTTTGGAAAATATGCAAATAGCACTCAGTACAAATTTCGGTAGAATTGACCTTTCTTTCTTTCTTTCAAGATAGATCGTTGGTTTTCCAGTACCTATTTTCTGTAGCAAAAATTTTAGTATGTTATATTAATACCAAATTTCAAAAAGTTTGTTATATATCTTTGTAATGAGAAGGTAGGAAGTGGTGAGATGGCAATCAAACATACCATTACTATTCAGAAATGGTCAGGACCTACGCATGAGGTAGGAAAAACTAGGATTTGAGATTGCTTCCCTATCAGTCGCAATGACGAAAATACCTTGCAGGTGCGTAACTCCTAATGGTATAATTTTTATTTATTTTTTCTGCTACACTCCGTATAAACTACTCAGCGATCGCATAGATACCAAATGGGTTCTATAAATTGGTAGTACTGCATAGTAATGGTATACAGCAAAAATTAATAACTGGCACGGGAGCAAGATGCTTCCACTGTTCACCAATATATTCTAAAACTGCTTCTACAATTTCTTCTTTACCTCATTGAAAATTATGATAGAGGCTGGCTTTTTTTTATCCTGTAGCTTCAGATAATCGTGATATTTTTACTTCTTCGTAAACATGGTAGCGGAATCTAAGAATTAATTTATAATTACTTCTTTATTTAAACATAAAACTATTATATTTTTTATATTTATTTAACATTTGAACGAAAGAAAACTTATTTATTTTTACTAAAAATAATAATAATCTCATCTAGATAAGCAGAATATATTTTTTTTAATATTATTTTTATTTTTCGCAAAAATATCTTCTAAATATTCAAATTTTTTATAAAATTAATGTTCCTTTTAATCTTCCTTTAACCAAAATTTATCAATTGTATATACTTCTCTTAAAATAACCATGAAAAAATAACTTATATAAGGTTTTTTAATAGTAATTATCTCTTCAAGATTCAATTACAGGAAACCTTTTTTTGTAGTCCTAAATTGATAGTGTAAATATGGTATTAACGACTCAACCGTCTCAAATGATAGGTCTTAATAGTTATGAGACTCTACCTCTGTTCACTGTTGGCGAAACTATTGGAGATTACACTCCTCCTGGAATTCTAGACGGTCTTGGAGCTTATGAACTTGATGATGATACTATTCGAGTTTTAGCTAACCACGAGTTGAGAAGCAATGTTGGATATGCTTACACTCTAGATAGTGGAGCTGAACTCACTGGTGCCAGGGTCAGCTATTTTGATATAGATAAAAATACCCTGGATGTGGTCGATGCTGGTCTTGCTTATGACACTATTATCAATCGTGATGGTGAAGTAGTAGATGAGGTATCTGACCTAGAATTTGAAGGACTCAATCGTTTCTGCTCTTCTATCTACGTTGAAGGGAACCAGTTTGAAAGTGGTTCGGGTATTGTTGATAACATCTATTTCACAGGAGAAGAAACCTACGGTGGAACTGAGTTTGCATTAGATATTGAAAATAACACCCTTCATGCTATTCCTTGGTTAGGAAGAGCTGCTTGGGAGAATGTGACTCAGTTAGATACAGGAAACTCTGAAGAAGTAGGGATATTGGTAGGAGATGACCGGGAAGCTGCACCTCTACTGTTGTATGTGGGAGAAAAAGATACCAGTGCAGATGCTAGTTTTCTACAACGTAACGGTTTAGCTGATGGTAAACTCTACGTCTGGGTTCCTGATGAAGACTTAGGCGATACTCCAGATAGCGTAGTAGATGATGAGGGGAACCCAGAAGACCCGGATGATTTCCCAGATCCAGCAGGGTTTAATGGAACTGGAAACCTAAAAAATGATGGGAGGAAGTACGCAGCGCCCGTTTTAACGGCTGGTTGAATAACGACACGCGGGTTTTAACCCGGTCTTACTTTCCGGTTTGGTTTTCAATGTACTTCTTAACAGTCTCCGTCGAAGCATTTCCTGTTGTGGCACAGAAAAAGCTAGGGGTCCAAAGTGTGGGTAATTTTAGCAATCTAGGAAATTCTTTTCTCAAATGATGCGAAGCCCTACCTTTGATGCGCTTAATTATTACTGACGGCGCAAAAGTTGGGTCAACTTCTAAAAATAAATGTACATGGTCTGGCATTATCTCTAGAGCTATTAGAGCTGATTCATTAAGAAAATCTAAAGAAAGCTACATAAGAGTGAAACATAGTTTTATGATCAATGAGATTCTGGATATAATTGTGACTAATAAGCCGTATCGCAGGTATACGGCTAAAGCCACGCTCCGCGAACGCTAACCCTCAACGTAAGCCATACCCAAGTGCTCTGAGTGATTTAGAGTGGGAAATACTCAAGCCTTTGCTACCTAAACCAAAAGGGTTTGGTCATCCCATTGAAGTGGATTTAAGAGAGATTATCAACGGCGTATTTTATGTACAACGGACTGGATGT
>NZ_JAAHGH010000123.1 GCF_010672525.1 Okeania sp. SIO2B3
TGAGGAAGTGGAAGATTACTAGCTGGTATGGGCCACCGTTGTATAGCCACTCATCCAAACTTGCTGCTTCCCAGATGGGGTAGAAGTGTAGACCGATGGCGTTGGAGGAAGGTACTACTGCTCCGGAGATGATGTTGTTTCCGTACATTAAGGAACCAGCGACGGGTTCGCGGATACCATCAATGTCTACTGGAGGAGCTGCTACGAATGCGATGATGTAGCAGATAGTAGCTGTTAACAAGGTAGGGATCATTAATACACCGAACCAACCGATGTATAAACGATTATCTGTGCTGGTGATCCAGCTACAGAACTTTTCCCATACGTTAGCGTTTTCACGCTGTTGTAAGGTAGTTGTCATTGTTTTATAATTGCTATGTATTTTTCAAGGTTCTCGAAAGCGTTTTTGCTTTCTTGTTTACTATATTAATCATCTAATTTAGTTTTGTAAAGGGTTTTAAGAAAAGTATTTTTGAATTTTATTATAAGTTAGACTTATGCTTTATTCTTGAGATTCCCAGAGATGGGGGGATGGGGAGATGGGGAGATGGGGAGATCAAAGACACCTAGAGACAAAAATCTATTGCACACAGGACTTACGTAAATTGACTTTTCAACTACTATATGTAGAGTCTCTGCGTAAGTCCTGATTATATTGTAGTTAATTCAGTATAGCTTGATATTAGGCATCGCTGAGGGGCGGGATGAATATAAGTGGTAAGTGGGGGCAGGCATCCTGCCTGTCCCTGCCTGCCCAAAAATATCAGGAACGGGAACGGGAACGGGGAACGGGCAAGATGCCCATTCCACAAAACTATTAAAATCATCCCGCATTTATGCAACGCTTGATATTAGGCGTGCCACTCCACTACATTATCTATAGCATTACTCAAATAGGGCGCAAACATTCCTCTATTCCCTACTCCATAGTCCCTAAACCCCAAAGAACGTACTGCTATATCTGGAATTATCCTGGAGGCCACTGCATTTGACGACCTCCAAGAATATGAAGATGTAAATGAAAAACAGTTTGACCAGCTTCAGCTCCATTATTGATCACTACACGATAGCCATTTTCAAGTCCTGCTTGTTCAGCAACCCGCTTGGCTGTCAGCAATAAATGTCCCATCAAACTATGGTCTTCCGGTGAAGCATCGGCTAACTTGGGAATAGGCTTTTTCGGAATCACGAGGATATGAACGGGAGCTTGAGGATTAATATCTTTGAAGGCGAGGGCCATATCATCCTCATAAACAATGTCCGCCGGAATCTCGCGCCGGATAATTTTACTGAAAAGAGTGTCTTGCTCGGCCATTTATCTATATTCAAATAACTCACTATATAAATAAAAGAATAAAGGAATATGTTAGCTAGAGTCTGGAGTGCATCAATAATTGGCATTGAGGCCGTCAAAGTGGGTGTGGAAGTCGATGTATCGGGAGGACTGCCGAAAGTTGTCGTTGTGGGATTGCCAGATGTAGCAGTTCAAGAATCAAAGGAAAGAGTCAAAGCTACTCTCAAAAATTGCGGTTATGCCTTCCCCATGCGGAAAATTCTGGTTAATCTCACCCCCGGAGATTTACGCAAGGAAGGTCCGAGTTTTGACTTACCTATTAGTATGGGAATTTTGGCTGCCTCGCAACAAGTGAATGCCGACTTATTAGGAGACCATCTATTTTTGGGAGAAGTTTCTCTTGATGGTACATTACGACCAGTAGCTGGAATTTTACCTATTGCTGCAGCAGCAGAAAAAATGGGAATCAGCGGGTTAGTTGTGCCTGCTGCTAATGCAAAGGAGGCGGCGGTAGTTAAGGGGTTATCGGTTTATGGATTTGACAATATATTTGATGTCACGAATTTTTTGAATAATCCCACTAACTTTTCTCCTGTAGAAGTAGATATTGCTGAGATTTTGGCAAAACAACAATTTTCTGGTTTAGATTTAAAAGAAGTTAAAGGACAAAATCATGCTCGTCGGGCTTTGGAAATAGCTGCTGCTGGGGGGCATAATTTGATTTTTGTTGGCCCTCCTGGCAGTGGGAAAACTATGTTGGCGCGACGTTTACCAGGAATTTTGCCTCCGTTGAATTTTGAGGAGGCGTTGGAAGTGACTCAAATTTATTCGGTGGCGGGGTTGTTGAAAGATAAGGGGAGTTTGGTGAGCGATCGCCCGTTTCGCAGTCCTCATCATTCTGCTTCTGGGCCGTCTTTGGTGGGTGGAGGTAGTTTTCCGCGACCGGGGGAAATTTCTTTATCTCACCGAGGGGTATTATTTTTGGATGAGTTAACGGAGTTTAACCGCAATGTTTTGGAATATTTGCGTCAACCTTTGGAGGATGGGGTGGTGACAATATCCCGCACTAGAATGTCGGTGGAGTTTCCGGCTCAGTTTACTTTGGTTGCCAGTACAAACCCTTGTCCGTGCGGTTATTATGGAGATCCGATTCAACAATGCACTTGTTCGCCACGGCAACGGGAGCAATATTGGGGAAAACTTTCGGGACCGTTGATGGATAGGATTGATTTACAGGTGATAGTTAGTCGGTTAAAACCGGAGGAAATTACGAGGCAGGACACTGGCGAAGGATCGGTTGATGTGAGGGAGAGGGTGAAAGTTGCACGCGATCGCGCACGACATCGGTTTCAGGATGAGGTTGGTTTAAGTTGTAATGCTCAGATGCAGAGTCGTCATTTTCGCAAGTGGTGTAAGTTGGATGATAGTAGTCGGAATTTATTGGAGGGGGCGATTAGGAAATTGGGGTTGTCAGCGAGGGCGAGCGATCGAATTTTGAAGGTGGCGAGGACTATTGCTGACTTAGCGGGGGATGAGGAGTTGAAACCTGCTTATGTTGCTGAGGCAATTCAGTATCGGACTATCGATCGGATGCAGTAATTGATGAAATAATCAGGACTTACGCTGATACTCTACATATAGGGAGGGCGAATGGTATTCGCCCCTACAGCTAGTGGCACTATCCAAAAAGTTAGTAGTAATTAAACATGAAATTAATAGCAACAGAACAATATGGGGTAAACAAACTTGCCAACTGCTGAACAAAGCATCAGATGTGTCATACTCTGCCAATCTTTAACTAATACATTCACCTCTATTTTTCTTGTTCGTCTAGACGAGCGAACAGTTCATTAATTGATAATTGATAATGGATAATTGATAATTACCTCTGGTTAAAACCGCTCTTGATTGAATATAACCCACATTCCACACTTCAATTTGTCACATGAAAATTAGTATAAAATCCGTAGCTTACTAAAGTATTTATACTATATAAATTATCTTCATTTACCTCGATCAGGAGTCAAATTATTAGTTAAATATTAAGTAAATACTTACTGATTCCTTGACTCTTATTGACCACTATAATTTTCTTCTTACTTCTTATTTATTACTTCTTACTTTTGACTTTTGACTTATGTTTTTATGCTACATTTTGTGCTGCGGAATGTGGGAGATAAGGAAATATTATTTCTTTTTTTTTCCCTTAAAAGGGGAGGCTTTAAACCAGAATTATTTAATTATTAATTATTAATTATTCGGTAATTTGTTTATCTTGGCAGGAGATAATATAGAGATAGAAATATATGCCGATGGCACTTGGATATTCTTATGATGAAGCCAGATTTTAATAGCAATAACATAAGCTTAAATTAGAGCTTATGTTATTGCTCATCCCAATGAGAAAGCAGCATTTCATATATTTGTCGAACGCTTTACTTCTGAAGCTCAAACAGAAACTTTTGATATTCCGAAATCAATTGCTGAAGTTGAAGAAGTTGATATTTTGATTAGAAAAAAATTAGAACAAATCAAAAAAAATAGATGCACAAATTAAGGAGTAAACCAATGCCAGTTCGAGATACTTTTCATAATGCAGTACGACACGCTTTAGAAAAAAATGGCTGGCGTATTACCCACGACCCACTTCATATTGATTTAATTGATATAGAAGTTTATATTGATTTGGGTGCAGAAAAACTTTTAGCAGCAGAACGAAATAATGAAAAAATTGCAGTGGAAATCAAAAACTTTTTAGGGAGTTCTACAATTTCATAATTTCATATAGCATTAGGTCAATTTATCAATTATAGATTTGTTCTAGGTGAAGTTGAACCTGAAAGACAGCTATACTTAGCAGTTCCATTTGAAACTTATCAGGTATTTTTTAGACGGGAATTAATTAAAAAAATTACCCAACAACAACAGCTAAAATTTATGATTTATGATCCAACATCGGAGGTAATTCAACAATGGATAATTTAGATTATCCAGTGCGAGCTTCTAGCTCGCGAATATAATTATAGCAATTCTCATACTGGTGAGATACAAAATTCGTTTTTTTAGGCAACAGGCAACAGGCAACAGGCAACAGGGAATAGGGAATAGGGAATAGGAATAAAAAAGATTACTGTACCTCACTAGCTTGGGAAATGCTATATATAATTAAATTATCAATCAATCATCGGAGGTAATTCAACAATGGATAATGTAGATTATCCAGTGCGAGCTTCTAGATCGCCAGTATAATTAAATCATCAATCATTGGAGGTAATTCAACAATGGATAATATGGATAATGTAGATAGATATAGTAATTTAATTAAACAACTTTTGCAAGAATATGCTAGCTATAAATCCCTTAATAAAGACATAGAACGACAATTTGTTTGTGATACCAAAAATCATCATTATCAAATTGTAAATATGGGTTGGCAAAATAAAATTCGGGTTTATGGATGTACTTTACACTTAGATATCAAAGATGGGAAAATTTGGATTCAGCACAATACAACAGAAATAGAAATTGCTGAAAAACTGGTGAATTTAGGAGTGCCAAAACATGATATTGTTATTGGTTTTCATTCTCCTTTTAAAAGGAAATTTACAGAATATGCAGTTAATTAGGTAATATCAAGTCCTATTATATATTTCTGATAAAAAAATGAGTTATGCGACAGCAAAACCCCCCTACATCTGGGGTTTTTAAGGTTAATTTGCGTAAGTCCTGTATGTATTCAACCCTGTTTTTCCTGGACTTACTTAAACTTCATTTCCCATCATAACCTTACCTCCGATCAAAACAGCATATCTGGCCACATATCAAATCATACCTAAATTCTCCAGCAACAGACAACCAAAAAAGTTAAAACTCGGAGAAACATCGCGAAACCAATAAAGTCTTGCTTGACAACCAGAAATACCAGACTCCTAAAATTCAACTATCCTCAGATTTCATCAACAGTATTCGTCGTTCCAAACTCTCTGTAATATTCGCATCAACAGTAGCTAATTTCAACTCATAGTAAATAGCTATAACAACAATAAATATGTCTGCGGAGTCTTGAGAGAGTAGTGCCACCTGGCGACTTCAAATAGCGATCGCATGATTAATTTTATCTTCACAAGTTTCTCAGGTTTATCAAGCTAACAGGACTTATCTCATATCCGTATAATTACCGATAAAAAAACTTTCTCCTTTTCTTCCTTTTTCTTATTTCTTCTTAATAGACATCTCCAAAAATCAAAAATCAAATCAATTATCACACAGAAATTATCAATTATTTCTCCCTACTAGACTGGTACATCTAAAACTGTGCACTCTTATTTTTGTTTCTAGGTGTCTTAATCTCCCCATCCCCCCATCTCCCCATCTCCCATCTAAGGTGTGTCAGTCTAATAGTGTGGCTTTGACTTTCAGTATATTCAACAATTAGGCCATAAAATTCAGAGTTTTATGAAGCTTTGATGAAGTTATTCAATGTTCTAGTACTTTACAAAAACTTCATAAATCATACTTGGTATTTAAGGCTCAAACCCCCAACTAGAGATAACTATAGCGATTTCAAATACCTAAAGTATACCTAAAGTATACCTAAAGTATATTTTTGGGAATTCATTTTTTACTTAAATATTACTACAAATGATTGCAGGTAAAGATTGTTGCTCGTCTTCTTAAGGCTGATCACTACAAAGAAGTTTATACCTTCAAGAAAATAGTGAAATTATAAATAATAATAAAAACCATAAAATCATCTATACCTCTATATATTTATACTATTTGTCTATTTATTCTTAAATTAGCAGTATCAATATAATTTAATAAACCACATTTTTTACAGTTTTTCATAGCAAAAGTTTTTTTTTTCATAAACAGGTATTGTGCTGGCAATAATTTGTTGCAAAGATTTTAGAAATAACAAGTTTTTTAAGATTGAAGTTAATTATGAAGCTTTGATGAAGTTCAGTAGAAGTACTTGCACTTCAAGTAAATTTTGCATTATTATTGATTGTGATGTAAATCACTAAAAGATTAATAATTTCTACTCTATATTTTTTTGAATTATAGAGATAGAGGTGAGCTAATTGAGGCTTACTACATATATGCTTATTTTTGATCTGCGGGAGGGCTTATGTTAAGACAAAATAATTTAATTCAGGGTTCTTATTCTACTTTTGAGCGTGAGCGTAAAAATAGTAAGACCAAGAAATTAGTATTAAAAACATTAATATTTACAATCATATGTGGAGATGCTCTATTTTTAACTGGAGCGATTGCATATCATTTGTATGATAAATGGGTTGTAGCCAATCAACCTATATATCCTACGGAAATTCCTGCGATATCTCCTACAGAAATTCCTTGGCTCAAAACTAAACAAGAATGTGAACATACTGGTAGAGTCTGGCAAGGTGGAGAATGTCTAGATAGTGAACATAGTCATTTATTTTAAATATTTTAGTAGTTGTATTCAGCTAACTAATTGAACAAAAAAAGCTTTTATGTATAGCACTTAAACTTGAGACATAAAAAAAGAATTAAATGTTTGAGGGTAGTAAGGAACAGAAAACAGTGAAATAGTATAAATAAAGTTTTTGCTAGAAAACAAATTACTGGGAATCAAGCAACAGGAAATCCCTATAATTAAGAGCAACGGAACTTTAGTAAGGATTAATTTTTTCCTAGAGTAAGTGTTTCTGTCTCGAACATATCTTAGTTAAAATATGTAGCAGTTTGCAACTTTCTGAAGGTACAAATGCTGGAGAAGTAGGCAAAAGCTTAGGAGGGATTGCATTTTTGCGCTTCCCAGAGCTTCTGCTTTTTCGATGCGGAATACTGCGTAATATCATGTCCGCTTGAATAGTTACACTTAGGAGGAAGGAAGGTAGAAGGTAGAAGGGAAAGAAAGGTTTAAAAGGAGAAAGTTTTTTTTGTCACTAATTATCCGGACATGATATAAATATGTTGCGGAACAAAATGGCTATTGTCGGTATATTTCTCCAACATTCTGTAGGAAAAACTTGTAGCATCTCGTAGGGTTAGGACAGAGAAAAGTATAAAATTATTAGACTATTTCTATAGAGGCGATCGCTATATTTCTCCTTTATATTAAATCCATTTGATTGAACATAAAAAAAACCTCGAATCGTCATAATTGTACTTACACATTTTTTGACCAGAAAATGTCTGAGAGTCAGTCTGCATAAGGGAATTACCTCAATGCCCTAAAAATGCCTGAAACCCGTGCTTGTGAAAGAATTATACCTTTTTGACGTGAAACTATCTGCCTGTATATATTTGAGACTATTTTATAACTCTATTTTGTGTAAGTCCCAATAGTTCAATTTTTAAGGAAGAGGGGTAAACTACAACACCCTCTATCCCATGGTTAAATACATTTGGGACTGCTTTTCTCATAATGTTCAAAGAACCCCTTGCCTTGCCCTATGAATAAAATTCTTGTCTAAATCCGGATTTAGTATTTAGAAGAATTTGTTATTTAAAATAATCTACCACATATAATCATATTTGTCAAAAAGACCTAATCTCAGGGAATTTCTCTTTAGGCGAAAAACCTGGTAATACCAAATCCAGGTATAAAATGAGGCTTGTCCTATTCACAAATCCTATGTATAGCAAAGGCTACAACTTTTTAAATTACCCTCTTGCTAAGGCGGATTTTGTATAACATCAGCCATGGCCTACATCTAGATAGATTATACTCTTTAGGTATAAGTCAAAAATAACCATAGTTGCACTTTGGTTAAGAGTAGTTATAATACGAAAGAGATTTCCTATATTTCAAAAGAATTATGGGCAAATATTTAGATTATAAAATTTACACAGAAATTAATTAGGGAATAAAAAAATTAGAAACTTTGTGATTCAATTGTTTGATTCAGATAATTCCTAAAATTCACCTAACTTTAAATCAACAATCAATCCTTCTAAATAGTAATTTCATAGCTAAAATAAAGAATAAAATACAGAAAAACTAACCAGCAAAAAAATTAAAACATATAATTTCAGAATTAAAATCTGAAGCTGAATAAAAAAAAGCTGGTAAGTCTGGGAATTTAAAGATAACACTTATGGAAATACCATTTGACATAACTCTACTGATCATCCTAACTGTAATCAGTGGTATAGGAGCCCAAGTTCTGGCAGCCTACCTTAAAGTACCTGCGATAGTTTTTTTACTACTGTTTGGTATTCTAGTAGGCAATGATGTCCTGGGAGTGGTGCATCCAAACCTACTAGGTAATGGTCTAGAAGTATTAGTATCCTTATTTGTAGCCCTCATTCTCTTTGAGGGGGGCTTGAATTTGGAACTTAGAGAGTTAGGAAAAGTTTCCGGTAGTATCCGCAACTTAGTAACCATAGGTACACTGGTAACTTTAATTGGTGGTGGTATGGCCGCTCACTGGTTAGGTGAGTTTCCCTGGGCGATCGCATTCCTTTATGCCTCCTTAGTAGTAGTGACAGGGCCAACAGTGGTAGGACCATTGCTAAAACAGGTTTCAGTAGACCGACAAGTAGCTACGTTGTTGGAAGGAGAAGGAGTTCTCATCGATCCTGTAGGCGCAATTCTGGCGGTATTGGTACTGAACATAGTTTTAAATGAAGGCGCTGACCCTCTAGGATTATTTAGGGACCTAGTTGTGCGCTTAGGAATGGGGACTATCATTGGTGCAGCAGGAGGCTGGATTTTAGGATTCACTCTCAAAAGAGCAAAGTTTCTGTCTGAAGAATTAGCAAATCTGGTAGTTTTAGCTGCTCTGTGGGGAATGTTTGGTCTAGCAGAAGAAGTCCGCAGTGAATCAGGATTGATGGCCACAGTCGTAGCAGGAATTTTCGTTGGGGCAGCCGAAATACCAGAGTTACGATTATTAAGGCGGTTTAAAGGACAACTAACAATGTTGGCCGTTTCAGTATTGTTTATTTTACTAGCAGCAGACCTATCCTTAGCAAGTATTGTTGCTCTAGGTTGGGGAAGTGTGTTGACAGTTTTGAGCTTGATGTTCCTGGTTCGTCCTCTCAACGTATTAATCTGTACTTGGAATAGTAGGCTGAATTGGCGACAAAAGATGTTTGTCAGTTGGGTTGCTCCTAGAGGAATAGTTTCAGCTTCAGTTTCTTCCTTATTTGCTATCTTGTTAACTCAGAAAGGTCTCAATGGTGGTGACTCTATCAAGGCTTTGGTGTTCTTAACTATTATTATGACGGTATTTAGTCAAGGACTAACGGCAAGATTCGTGGCTCAATTTTTGGGAATTACTTCTAGTGCGGCCACTGGTGCTGTAATTGTGGGTTCAAATCCTCTGTCTCGATTAATTGGACGTATATTTAAGGACAGGGGTGAATCAGTGGTACTTATAGATACAGATGAGGAAGCTTGTCAGCAGGCAGAAAAGGAAGGTTTACAAGTATACAAAAGTAGTGCTTTTGATACTAATGTCCTAGAAGAGGCTGGTTTAGAATCAGTAGGAACTTTCTTAGCAATGACTAAGAATGAAGAGGTAAATTTGGTTTTGGCTCAAAGAGCAGCAGAAGAATTTAAGCCACCAAGAGTATTAGCTATTTATCCGAAAAGTCCTCAGAATAAAAGTCTAAATGGTAAAGAGAAGGTTCAACAAGCGTTTACTTCAGAGTTAAATATCAAAAGTTGGAATGAATATCTTTCTGACAGAGAAGTGAAGTTAGGAGAAACAGTGCTTAAGCAATTGGGATTTGAGTTCCAAAAGACTCACCTTAAAGCACTTATTCGAGCAGGGGAGTTAATGCCAGTTTTGATAGAAAGGCAAGGAAGTCTTCAAGTTTTATCTGCCATGGAAAGTTGGCAAATAGGCGATCGGATTATTTATTTGCTGCATGACCCTAAACCTAAGCTTCTCAAACGACTATCTGGTTCTCAACAATCAACTTTAACTATAGAAAAATATCCAACTGTTGAAGAGGTACCTATCCCTTCTTCGGTTCTCGAGTCTGAACTCTGATAGAACGGAGGAGTCAGGAGACAGGAGACAGGAGACAGGAGTCAGGAGGAAAAAAGAAGGAAAAGGAAGAGGAGAAGATAGTTTTTGATTGCTGGCGCAAAACTGCGTTAACGCGTCAGCGGAACGGAGTTCTATCGCTAATTAAACGGACATGATATAAGAAGTAGACATTTCCAGAAAAGAGGGAGTAGGCAGTAGGCAGTAGGGAACCCACCCCTAACCCCTCCCAGGAGGGGAAAGAATTGATAATTTCTGCACGATCATTGATTTTATTTTTTATTATCATGCCTATGTCTAGTTAGTAGCAGTAGTGCCTAATATTAAGGTTAATTGAAGTGAGTTGATATAACTAAATTTTCAAGTGAAAAATCAGGATGAGCTACTGTCTTAACTCTGAATGCCGAAAGCCATATAATCCCTCCGATAATCGATTTTGTCAGAGCTGCGGAGCTAAGTTACTTTTGGGCGATCGCTACCGTACTATTAAGCCTATTGGTCAAGGTGGCTTTGGCAAAACTTTTCTGGCTGTGGATGAGTATAAACCTTCCCGACCCCGGTGTGTGATTAAACAATTTTTTCCTCAAAATAGTGCTAATGCGGAAAAAGCTGCTGAGTTGTTTGGTAGGGAGGCCGTCAGACTTGATGAGTTGGGTCAACATCCTCAAATCCCAGAATTAATGGCTCATTTTCAGCAAGGTGAGCAACAATATCTCATCCAAGAGTTTATTGATGGGCAAAATTTAGAGCAGGAATTGGTTGTTAATGGGGTTTTTACTGAAAATCAGATTCAGGAGTTACTTTGGGATTTGTTGCCTGTGTTGGATTTTGTCCACGAACGGCAGGTAATTCATCGGGATATTAAGCCTGAAAATATTATTCGGCGCAATTCAATTACGCTTCCTGATGGTGGAGGGGAAATTAAAGGTCAGTTGGTGTTGGTGGATTTTGGAGCTAGTAAGGTAATTACAGAATCTTCTCTTGGCCAAACTGGAACGATGATTGGTAGTGCGGGATATGTTGCTCCGGAACAGTTGGCGGGAAAGGCGGTTCCTGCTAGTGACCTTTATAATTTGGGGGTTACTTGTATATATTTGTTGACTCAAGTGGCGCCTTTTGAGTTGTTTGATGTGGTTGAGGGTCGGTGGGTTTGGCGACAATATTTGCAGTCTCCTATTAGTGAAGAATTGGGGATAATTATTGATAAGCTTTTGGCTCCGAATATTAATCAAAGGTATCAGTCTGTAGAAGAGGTTTTAAAAGAATTAGAGTCGGTAAAATATCAGAAAAATTTTGCTGCTTCGGGTTCTCAAGCAGGAGGAAATAATCCTTCTTTGTTAACAAAAATGCTTGGGGGAATTCCACAAGTTATTAAAGGTCGAATTATGCAAGAATTTGGGAAAACTGAAGCAGCGATCGCTTCTTATGACCGTGCTATTTCTATTCGACCAAATAATTATGATGCTTGGTACAAGAAGGCTGAGGTTTGTTATCAATTGAAGCGTTATGAAGAGGCGATTTTTTGTTATCAAAAAACTGTGAAATTGCAGCCTAATCATTGGCAAGGCTGGCGGAGTTTGGGGGTGTTATTTTATCAATTGCAAAGATATGAAAAGGCTGTGGAAAGTTATTTTAAATCTTTGGATATTGAGGGGAATCAACCAATGGTTTGGTTATGGTTGAGTTTAGCAATTAAGAAGTCTGGAGATGAGCAAAAAGCACAAATGTGTTTGGAGAAGGCAAGGGAATGTTTGCCGAAGAGTCCGGTGGAAAGGGCAGATATTTTGTGGCAAGCTTGGGAGAAATTAATTCGGTAGTTTGGAAGGAAGAGGGAAGAGGGAAGGATTGAAAAAAAACTATAACAATTCCCATAGTTATGAGGTAGATTTACGATCCCCCTAAATCCCCCTTAGAAAGGGGGACTTTGAAGTTTCCCCCCTTGTTAAACTGCAGAGATTTTATGGCAGGCTTGGGAGAAATTAATTCAGTAATTTTGGAAGGAAGAAGGAAGAGGAAAGGATTGAAAAAAAATTATAGCAATTCCCATAGTTATGAAGTAGATTTACGATCCCCCTAAATCCCCCTTAGAAAGGGGGACTTTGAAGCTTCCCCCCTTATTAAGGGGGGTTAGGGGGGATCTAAAACTGTACTTCATAGGTTAAAGAATTGCTATAGTTGGCGTAGTATCAGAAACAATAATCATTTAAAATTTTTGCTGATTTAAAATTAATTCTGCTTGTTCCACTTCTTGACGTAATTCCTCCAAATCATGCTCTTCATCAAAAATATAAATCCCCCATTTATTCATCATTTCAATCATTTTAATCCGAGAAACACCTAAAATTTTTGCAGCTCTACCACTGCTAATTTATCCAACTTCTAATAAAGCCATTACATACCCCTATTTCGCTTTTTGTAAAGCCTTTTTTCTAATCTCACTTGAGAGCTGAATATTTTCCAAACCTTCATCTGAAATTGTTAAAGCCATCTTCAAATTCTCCTAATTCTACAGTTTAATTTTCTTATTAAATCACACTCTACTTTTATTTATGCCTTATTTTACTAGAGACTTAAAAGCTTAAAATTACTGATATTTTTCAACACAAAACTATTATTTTCTTTAACCAAATCTCCTGAACAAGATACGGGCAAACGTTCTTGGTAAGCCTTAATCGCTAAAATATAATCTCGGTCAAATAATTCTGTTTCAATTTTTTTTAGTTTGTTAATAACAACCCCCATTAAAGTAATTTCTCCACTCAGCCCATCGCCTTGAGGAGATTGAATTTCTACAATTAACCCTTGTACTTCCAGGTTAGGCAAATTAGTAATTAATTTCTGGATAATTTATAGTTGTGGCTTTTCCTCTATCTTGGCTAAATTTTCCACAAGCAAATTCATCGTTATTAGAAAATCTGATACCTCTGGATCTAGCGGTAAAACTAAAGTAAAATTAGAACATTCAATAGCATTTTTTACCCAAATAATAGCCTGGCTTTCAATTCGTCTTTGCTGCTGCTTAATAACCTTGGTAAATAAATTATTATATCAGTTGAAAATTTGCTTAGGATTCGCCGACTAGAAAAAATCCTGCCCAGTTGACAGGTTCGGGATACTTTTTCATCGTGCTTAACATTGCTTGTCGGAGAGCTTGAGCTTTGTTTTGTCCAGCTTGCAGATTTTTATAGAAATCTATCATTAATTCGGAAGTTTCTGCATCAGGAACTTTCCACAAAGAAATAACTACACTGGGAACTCCTGCTCCAACAAACGGACGGGCAATACCTACTACTCCATCAGTGGTAATTTTTCCTAACCCCGTTTCGCAAGCACTTAAGACGACTAAATCTGCTGTCAAGTTTAATCCGTAAATATCCGATTCTCTTAAAAATCCATCTCTTCCTGAAGGGGTAAAGGCTAAACTCTTTGGATATCCGTGAGTAGCTAGATGGATAATATTAGCATTAGGCATCAACCTAACAACTCTGGATTTTGTTGCTCTTGCCCCTATAATAGGAGTCGTGTTTAGTAGTTGAGCGATCGCTACGGCCTCTACTTCAGCATCGGGTAAAGCACTAAGTTGTTTACCATTTTCAAAGGTAGGCATAACTGGATTACCTACTACTAAGTTTCGACCGGATAAGTTTGGAGCTTTTCGAGCTTTTTGTTGTTGGGTAATTTGCAGAAGTTGGATGGAGGGAGATACTCGCAGGGTATGTTTTTGAATTAGATATTGATTATCACTTCCTTTGAGGGCAGCAAAGGGAACTCTAAATAATTCACCGTCGGGAATAATAATTACTTCTTCTTCTGGATTTTTAGGTAATAGTTCAGCTATTGGTTCTATCAAAATTTTGTGCGCTTGTTTTAAACACTCATCTTTATTTTGACAGTTACCTTCTGTTACAGATTCAGATAAATAGTTTCTTGTATTTCCTCTGACATTGGCAAAAGTATTTCTGGAAAGATTAGCCAAAGAAATTTCTGAGTTTTGATTACTGGAAGTAGTAGTTTGATTATTTATGGTGGGAGCAATAGTTGCAAATACGACGAAATAACTGCTAATTAAAATCAGTTTTCGTCTATCAGGAAATTTTAGGCTGAGAAAAATTCCCGTAATAAAAATAAGTAGGGGAATAAAAGGAATAAGGTTAGGGAATGAGTTTGAGTTTTTGTCCTGGATTGATGAGTTTCTATTGGATAAAATGCGATTATATTTAGAGTTGAATAAACTAAGATTTACATTGACAAAATCAACTTTTCCTGTGGGTTGAACTACCCAGACATAAAGTTGGGATTCATAGGTCTGCCTCCCCCCTATATAGTTAGCATAATGATCGATGCTTCTGGGCGTGAAATATTTAATTAGTGTTGCATTTTGCTGTTTGGCAATGGCTTTAATTTCATTAATATCTATAGATGATTCTTGGTTTTTATTGATTAGATAAGATAGAGTACGAGTACGACCATATTCGGCAAATTCTAAAGCTTCTTTATACTTTCCCTGTTGAATGCGTAACTCTGTTAACCCATCAGTAAAGATTCCAGGTGCTCCTATTACAAAACCATCCAATATACCACCAGGAGAACTTCTACTTGTATTAAGGTTTACTGCTATATTTCTATTCCATAATTTTTTATCAATTTTCATAGCCTCTAAAATTTTTTTTTCAGCCTCATCTATTTTCCCTTGTCGTAAGAGTGAAAATCCGATATATCCATAAATTGAAGAAAGGTTAGAATTCTCACCATATTGTTTTTATTCTATTACTTCTACTGCTTTTTGATATTGTCTAATTGCTTCAGCATAATCACCTAATTGAAAATAAATAAATCCTAGTCTCATATATATTCTTTCTAGAAAAATGAAATAATCTCCCCCCTCAAAAGTCCGGATATACTTTTTCAGAGAATTAATTGCTTTGTTGTATTTTTTTGTTCTCACATAAGCTTCATCTATATAAGAGTATGCAAAAGCGTACCCTCCTCTCAAGCTTCTTTCACAAGCTTTAATTGCTTTTTCCCAAGCCTCAACAAATTTATAAACTCTACATATTACTGAATTAGTTTCAGGAGTACTTTTTTTCAGGGATTCAATTTTTTCTAAGTCTTCTATAATAGCTTTTTTGTCTGCTTCAGAAACTTCTATTAGGAGTTCAAGGTGTGATAAAAATGAACGAATTTCTCTATCTGACATTTTTTCTGTTATTTCTACTCGGTAAGGATTATTAACCCACGAATTTTGTGCTAAAGCTGAGGGAATAAAAAACTTCTTTTGACTAAAACTTTCTAGAGGATTACCAAGAATAGAAACCAAGGTAATTATTGCCGTTGTTGTTAACTGATAAAGCTTCATAATTAACACTCCTTTAAGTTGAAAAAATAATTCACCAGAATATAGCTATACACAATTGAGTTATTAGTGTTTCTGAAATAGACTGCTGCAAAATTGAGCATCTAGAAATAAGCAAAAACTCCTATTGCGACATACGCAATAAAACCGCCGAAGCATCAATGAGCAAAAACTCCTATTGCGACATACGCAATAAAACCATCGAAGGTATTAATGAGCAAAAACTCCTATTGCGACATACGCAATAAAACCATCGAAGGTATTAATGAGTAAAAACTCCTATTGCGACATACGCAATAAAACCATCGAAGGTATTAATGAGTAAAAACTCCTATTGCGACATACGCAATAAAACCACCGAACCATCAATAAGCAAAAACTCTTATTGCGACATCCGCAATAAAACCATCGAACCATCAATGAGTAAAAACTCCTATTGCGACATCCGCAATAAAACCATCGAACCATCAATGAGTAAAAACTCCTATTGCGACATCCGCAATAAAACCAATGAGTAAAAACTCCTATTGCGACATACGCAATAAAACCACCGAACTATCAATGAGTAAAAACTCCTATTGCGACATACGCAATAAAAGCATTTCAGACAATATTTTAGGTAGAAAATTAATCTTTAAAATGCAGGTCTCTCCTCAGGAGTTTCCTCTAGCTGCCACCTGTTCAAAACACCAGAAAAATCGTAATAAACTCGCTTACCTTCAGCAAAAGTATTAGGAGGTTCTTCTCCTCTTATTATTGGCGGATTTTCACTAGGAAATTGACGGCGGTTAACCAAATCGTCCACCACTAAATCTGGATCGTCATTTGACTGTAAAGTGAAAAGCAAATCTTCATTATTACAAGAACTCATCATTTGCTTGACCCCACATACTACCGGAATTTCTTGGTTAGGAACCCAAGTTTCTAAGGTCGTGACAATATATTTTAACCCACCTCTATCGTATATATTCTGGAACCGTTCCGACACCATTTCACATCGCTTTTGTGGTGGATAATTTTCACCAAAATAATAATTATCTAACTTCCAGAGAATAACAATTATTTCTTCATTTGATTGAATATTTTCGACAATTGTTGCCGGAACATTTCTACCTTTATATTCACCAGTTCCACAAAAGAATTTAACCCCAGATACTGGAGCGTAATTTACCTTAACTTGTGACGGAGATGAAGTGGGTGTAGGTGTCGGTGGTGGTTCTGACTCAGGCTTAATAAAAGGAGTAATAGCTGCAATCAAAGCAGCAACTCCACCCAGTACAGTACCGACTGTAGTCCATAATTCTGTCTTATTATTGCTCATAGTTGTAAGAGGATAGAACTGTTCTACTTTGCACAACACTTAAACATCTTTAAATTATTACTTGAAGTTTAAAAATATGCTTTCGTTTGATGCACCTGAAATTAAACTTCAAGACGGCTGCCTAAAATTTCGTAATATTAAATTTGCCCGATAATTGATGATTTTTTGAAGTGTGTTGTTGTGATTTTTTAGGACAGATAATACAACTAGAAAAAACCATATCTATAATATTGAACTTATCTTTTAACAAGCTTATTTTTTAAGTAAGGGGTGATTCGCGAATCACCCCTACAGATACGTATAATTCGACATTTTGCGTAAGTCTTGTAAATATTAGACTGACTAAATACTCTCTTTCCTCTGCTCACCACTGTAATAACTAGCAATAATAGCTACCATCAACCACCAAAGCGTATTAATTTGAGGACGATACCAAACTGTATCCACCAAACCATGAGCCATTAACCCTACCATCGCCACCATTGCCCCAATTAACCAATATCCTTGACGATCGCCTGCATCTCGCAAATGTCTTAAATTTAATACACCTTGATTGAATGTCACCAACAGCAACCACAAAAAAGCGGTAAAACCAATAAAACCAGTTTCCACAATAATTTCTAAAGGTACTGAATAAGCACTCAAAGCACTGTAACGGGGTCGCTGATAAAGAGGATAAATTTTGTTAAACACATCATTTCCCGGCCCAATACCCAAAACCGGGCGATCGCGAATCATATCAAATACAGACATCCAGACATTCATCCGAAAATTATTACTACTATCTTGGCGACCTGCAAAAATACTCAAAACGCGACTGCGCAAAGGCTCTAATAACACCACCGCCAGAATTAATAACCCTGCCAAACTTCCCACAGCTATTGGCAGCGACCAAGTTTGCCAAAAACTAGGCATATAGATGCTCCACCAATACCACATTAAAATTAACAGAGCAAACATCAAAGCTATAAACCCTATCCAACTGCCTCTACTACCTGTATAACGTAAACAAGCACAATTCACGAGCAACATTGTTACTGCCAGAAATTTCTGTGGCCAAGTACGCCAGGCAAAAATTGCGACAAAGCTCAAAGCAATGGCAGGTAGCAAATATCCACCTAATAAATTAGGATTTCCCAAATAACTATACACGCGAGTAATACCAGCTTGAGCAGAAGTAGGGTCGTTCCAGGTAGCTAGGGGTTCAACTTTGTCTATCCATTGACGAATACCGTAGAAACTGACTACCAAAGAAACCAATAAATAGATAATAATTAACCAAGAGCGGAGTTTAGGCGATCGTAATACCATTGCTCCTAAAACAAATAACAATAGATAAAGAGTTAACTTGACCCATCCACTAAAAGCAGCCGTTCTTGCTGGCGAAGTTGCCATTGCTAATGTAGCAATACCCCAATAAATGAATATCAGTAGATGAATGGGAGTTAAATATTCCTGAGTATTATCTGAGACGGCAAGCAATACCCACAACCCAGCACCAGCTAGTAATAATAAACCAATCAGAGCAGTATTTACAAAAGGAGCTAGACTAAATACAATTGCTAGCAAGACAAAACCCAAAGCTTCTCCCCATTGCATTAACCAACTACCTCGTCGCCAGTTATGGAGGGAACCATTAATTAAACCATAAAGGTAGCTAGCATTTAGCCATGGAGAGTTAGAAAAAGAAAGATTAGTTAATGTTAACTTCTGCCAAACTGAGTTCATATTATTATTAATTGGATAAATAATTTTACAAATAGTAAAAGCAAGTAAAGAAAATTATTTTGGAGAAAAATATAGCACTACAAAAATTGGTTAAGACATTTTTCAACCCTGTTCGCGGAGTGTTTCTGCACCGAAAACCCTTTTTAGGAGACAACCCCTCCCAGGAGGGCAGGGCTGTTTCAAAGTCTCATAAGTTAATGATTTAGGGAGAATGAGAGAAATGAGGATCGCGGAATAGGGAAATTTAGCAAAATTTGCCAAAATTTGCTGATTTTTTTCAGTGTTGGAGTATCCG
>NZ_JAAHGH010000124.1 GCF_010672525.1 Okeania sp. SIO2B3
CGTTGGCTTGCACGGATTGACCATGTTTTACATGAATGGCCCGAACAATTCCTGTTTCTAAGGGCTGCACGGTTTTTGTTAGACCGCTGTCTTGGTCGATTGGAGGACAGCGCAGGTTTCGGAGCCATCCCACCCTGCGGGAAGCTACGAAGATCGACCGCTTTTTTTCCCTTTAAAAGGGTCGGCTTCAAGGCGCGAATTATTTAATAATTAATAATTAATTATTAATTATTCGGTAATATAGGTATAGATAATGGTAATATTTTAGTTCTATTTAATAACAACTAGATCAAAAATGCTGCCTTGATCAAAATATTAATAATTTTTTTTTTATGTAATACTTTAAAATCTAAAGTTTCATATTTTTAAACTGTATTTATATTCTTCTTAATTCAGTTTAAGCTAATTTTCTCCTAGTAAATCTATTTTTTAATATTTCAGAATATTTTTAGTTTCCCACAATAAGTTATCCATTATTAATTTTAGATATACTATTCTTGTTAGGCAGAAGTATATATAGCAATCCGCGCATTGGTTATGACAATTTTTATAATAGTTAATTGGAACTGAAAACCCTTAAAACTCTGTACGTCGCCAATCCGACGGCTCCCCTACCTGTACGTCACCAATCCGATGGCTCCCCTACCTGACTCCTAACTTTCACCAAAATATTACAACTACTTGGATTGCTACATATAATTTTTTTTCTGTGTAAAATATAACATATCAATAGTAAATATACTGATAAATCAAGAGCTGCCGAGGGACAAATTCTCAAGAAATAAAAGTCTAAGCATAACTAACCTGAAACTTTAAATTATACCAAAATAAAAGATTATAAATTTCAAAAAATTTACAAAAGTAGTCATTATGTGGCAATTAATACAAAATATATTTTCCTCAGAACAATTAATACCCCATGGACAATGCTATCTTTGGGAATCAGGCTTAATTTGGCTACACGCTAGCTCAGACGCATTAACAGCAATATCTTACTACTCCATCCCGTTCATATTAGCGTATTTTGTCCGTCAACGACAGGATGTACCCTTTAGATCGATATTCTGGATGTTTGGAGCTTTTATTGCTTCTTGCGGTACAGTCCATCTCATGGAAGTTTGGACTTTGTGGCATCCTGCCTATTGGTTATCAGGAAGTATCAAAGCAATTACAGCAATAGTTTCCCTATACACAGCCATGAAAATGTATTCTCTAATTCCCCAAGCATTAGAATTACCAAGTCCGTCCAAATTAACAGCAATTAACAAAACTTTAGAATCAGAAATTAAAGAGCGCCAAGAGGTAGAAGAAGCACTACGAAAAAGTGAAAGTCAATATCGTGGCATAGTCGAAGACCAAACAGAATTGATTTGTCGTTTTTATCCAGGGGGAGTTTTGACTTTTGTCAACGATACTTATTGTCGCTATTTTGATACAACGTCACAAGAGCTAATTGGGAGAAGTTTTTATCAGTTCTTGCCATCTTTCGAGATAGTAAAGCTAGAAAAACTATTAGATACTCTGACCCCAGAACAACCCGTAACTATCAATGAACAAATGATAGAAATGCCCAACGGAGAGTGGAGGTGGCAGGAATGGACAAATCGAGCAATATTTGACAACTCTAATAACTTAGTAGAGTATCAAGCAGTGGGGCGAGATATCACAGCTATCCGAGAAAGCGAAAGACGCTTCCAGGCTATTTTTAATCAAACATTTCAATTTATTGGACTCTTAAACCCAGACGGTACTATCTTAGAAGCTAATCAGACATTTTTAGACTTTACTGGTCTCAAACATGACGATATTGTCGGACATTTTTTTTGGCAAGTTAAATGGTGGTTAGCAGTGGATGATGAGGAAAATCCTAGAGACATAAAAACTAAACATAAACTTGCTCAAGCACAAATGAAACAAGCGATCGCTAAAGCAGTTACAGGCGAGTTTGTCCGTTATGAAATTATGTTAGTTGGTGAAGGTAAACAAGTAATTACCATCGACTTTTCTCTTAAACCAGTTTTTGACGAACTTGGACAGGTGATCTTATTAATTCCCGAAGGTCATGACATCACAGATCGCAAACAGGCAGAAAAACAACTTTCTATTCTCAATGCCGAATTAGAAAAACGAGTTACAGACCAAACTTCCCAATTAAGGTTGATTAACCAAGCTTGTAAAAATAGAATTAGACAACAGCGAGCTGTGGCTCAAATTACTCAAAAAGCCTTATCAGGCAAAGATATTTCTCTGCTAATGGATGAGATTGTACAAATAGTTGCCCAAATATTAGATGGAGAATACTGCAAGATTCTGGAACTGCTTCCTGATGGCAATTCTTTACTATTACGAGCTGGTGTTGGTTGGCAAGAAGGACTTGTAGGTCATGCGATAGTAAATACTGGCAGTGATACTCAAGCAGGTTATACCCTACATTCATCTGAACCTGTAATTGTAGAAGACCTTCGTCTTGAAACCAGATTCAGGAGACCAAAACTGCTGTGCGACCATGGAATTATTTCTGGAATTAGCGTTATTATCCCGGGCGGTGAAAAACAAAAACCTTATGGGATACTGGGTATACATACTAAAATGAAGTGGTGGTTTACTCAGGATGATGTTTATTTTTTGCAGGCAGTTGCTAATGTACTAGGTACAGCGATCGAACGACAGCAAACTCAGGATTCTCTGAAGTCTAGCGAGGAAAAATTCCGTCAAATTGCAGAAAATATCCGACAGGTTTTTTGGATAAGTACCCTTGACAAAAGTGAGTCGATCTACGTCAGTCCTACTTATGAAAATGTTTGGGGGCGCTCCATCACAAATTTAGAAAAATGGCGAGAAACATTTACAAATAGCATTCATCCATTAGACCGCGATGGCTTTATTTTGAATGATCAGAAACAACGCCGTGGTGAGTCTACTAACGATGAGTATCGAATTGTAAGACCTGATGGTGAAATTCGCTGGATTTGGAGTCGTGCTTTTCCTGTACGCAATCGTCGAACCGGAGAAATATACCGCACTGCAGGTATTTTTGAAGATATTACAGAACGCAAACAGATAGAATTAGCTCTGTTTCAAGAAAAAGAACTAGCCGAAATTACATTAAAATCTATCGGGGATGGGGTGATTACTACTGATGAAAAAGGTAATGTTGATTATCTTAATCCCATTGCTGAAAAAATTACTGGATGGAAATTATCAACAGCGAAAGGTTTGCGACTAGCTGAGATTTTCCAAATTGTTAATGAACAAGACCGTACACCGATGGAGAGTCCGGTAGATATAGTTTTCCGAGAACGGCGAATCGTCGAGTTGGCAAATAATACTATTTTGGTGGCGCGTGATGGTCAAGAGTATGCAATAGAAGATTCTGCTGCTCCTATTAAAACAGAAGACGATCAAATCTTAGGGGTAGTGTTAGTATTTCGAGATGTGACAGACAAGCGCAAGTTGAGGAATCAAATATTTTGGCAAGCTCAACACGATGCTCTAACAGGGTTGTTAAACCGCAGAGAATTTGAGAAACTTTTAGAAAATTCTTTGGTAGATGTGAAAAAATACAAGCAAGTACATACTCTTGCTTATATAGACTTAGATCGATTTAAAATTGTTAATGATACCTGTGGTCATAGATCTGGGGATGAATTGTTGCGTCAGATTACCCTTCTATTACAATCTCAATGTCGCAAAGCAGATATTTTAGCTCGGATAGGTGGAGATGAATTTGCTTTGCTATTATTACAGTGCAGTATGAATAATGCTCAGACAGTAGTGCAACAGTTGATTGATAGTATTCAGGAGTACAGATTTGTATGGGAGGATAAGACTTTTAATATTGGTGTTAGTATTGGTATGATTACTCTTAGTCAGGAAAGTCTCAACCAGGCAGGTGTGATAGATGATGTTAATTGGCTCCTCAGTGCTGCTGATGCTGCTTGTTATGTCGCCAAAAATCGGGGCAGAAATCGTTTTCATATTTACGAAAGTGATGATTCGGATTTGAAGCAACAAAAAAATACTGTGCATTGGGTAACAAAAATTCATCAAGCTTGCGAACAAAATCTTTTCTGTTTGTATTATCAACCTGTTGCACCATTGCCAAATTCGCATTTGAATAATTTTTATTATGAGATACTATTACGGTTGAGAGATGAAACAGATAAATTGATTCCGCCGATGGCTTTTCTGCCGGCAGCAGAAAGATATAATCTGATGCCAATGATTGACCGCTGGGTGATTCAAAACTTTTTTAGTTATTTGTCACATATCAAAGGTCAGTTGCAACCATCTTTTGAGGATCTTGATAATGAGAGATTTTTTAGGAAGTCAGATACAAATAAAACAGATACTATTTATGCAATTAATATCTCTGGTGAAACGGTTAATGATGAGCAGTTTATTACTTTTTTACAAGCACAATTTGCTAGGTTTAATATTTCTCCAGAGATGATATGTTTTGAAATTACTGAGACCGTGGCGATCGCTAATCTGTCTCAAGCAGCTAAGTTAATTAAACAGCTCAAAGATTTGGGTTGTTGCTTTGCTCTAGATGACTTTGGTAGTGGAGTGTCTTCTTTTACTTATCTGAAAAATTTGCCTGTAGATTACTTAAAAATTGATGGTAGTTTTGTCAAGGATATTGTCAGTGACCCCTTAGATTATGCAATAGTTGAGGGAATGAATCGAATTGGCCATGTGATGGGTCTCAAAACGATCGCTGAGTTTGTGAGCAATGGTGCTATCTTAGATAAAATTAAGACTATAGGTGTAGACTATGGTCAAGGTTATGGAATTGCTTATCCACAACCCTTAGATGTGCCTGAGTGAGTTGTGGGGGGATGGGGAGATGGGGAGATGGGGAGATGGGGAGATGGGGAGATGGGGAGATGGGGAGATTGAAGTAAATTGACAAAATGTATTATATAACAGGATTTTAGATCAAGAGTAAATTTGATAATATAAACATAAAATTAGCAATAGGTTCAGTCCGGAAATGAGCAAGAAAATTTGTAGCTCACTAAAGAAAATAATCCAACTTGATTCGGCAAGGGGTCTCCCGTTATAATCTGCGATTTAACGGGAGGGGAATTGCCGAGCTGCAAATTAAACAGGTTTCAATTGATGTTCAAGTATAGCAATAAAGAGTCCTGATAAAATTATGATAATTACTCATTGCTACAAAATTAAGCCCACTCCTGAACAGTCAGTCAAAATAGATTATTGGCTAGAACTGTTACGAAGGCATTACAATTATGCTTTAGGCCAAAGACTAGATTGGTTAAATAGAACTAGATGTCAAGTTGACCGTTGCTTACTAATTTCATGTCCTATTGGCGAGATTCCCAGTAGACCAGATTATTATTTTCAGCAATCAGCACTTAAACAGACAAAAAAGTTATTTCCTGACTACAAAGAAATATATTCAGAAGTCCAGCAAATTAACTTACAAAGACTAGATAAAGCTTGGAAACGTTTCGGCTAAGAGCCGACATGAAAGGTTAATACCTGACAAAAAAGGCAGACATGGAGGGCGACCTAGATTTAAAAAATCAGGAAAGTTAAGGTCATTTTGTTTCAGTAGAGTTAATCATCCCAAAGCAGCAATAAAATTTGATGGTAAACAAATAATTATTAGTAGGTTTGGTGCCATTCCAGTAATAGTTCATAGACCTATACCAGATGGGTTTGCGATCAAAACTGCAACTATAACCAAGAAAACTGATGGTTATTATGTAAGTTTTAGCTTAGAAGATAAGTCAGTTCCTAGTTTAATTTATACAGATAATATCAAAACTTATGTAGCCATTGATGTCGGCTTAAAAGAGTTCTTAACTACTAATACTGGTGAGACTGTTTCTGTTCCTAAATTTTATAGAAAATCTCAATCTAATTTAGCAAGAAAGCAAAAAAAAGTATCTAGAAAAGAAATAGGTTCAAACAACTGGAGGGCAGCACAAAATAGAATAGCTAGATTGCACCAACATATTGCTAGACAAAGAGAAGATTTTCACTATAAGACTGCTCATAAATTAGTTAAAGAATATGACATGATTGCAGTGGAAAACTTAAATATTAGAGGTTTAGCAAAAAATACTAAACTATCAAAATCAATTTATGATGTAGGCTGGGGCAATTTTATTGAAAAATTGAATGCAGTGGCGGTAAAACGCGGTGTTCATATAAGTAGGGGCGAATGGCCATTCGCCCCTACACCCTCACAATACATCACAAAATTGTAGTAATTGTGGCCACAAAGTACCTAAGACTTTATCAATTAGAACTCATTCTTGTCAGAAATGTGGAACAGTTTTAGATAGAGATGAAAATGCAGCAATTAACATTTTAAATAAAGCGTTAAACGAGGTGGGTATCATCTTGTCTGCTTGTGGAGGCGTAAGATATTGATCGGCCTGTGTTTCGCTTTCCTACGGAATGCTAACGCAAACGCGACATGTAACGCGCAGCGTTGCGCCAGCACTCGCAAGAAACTTCTTTGTTTAAGAAGCTCCCGTTATAATCTCCGATTTAACGGGAGAGAACTTCACGATATGATTACTAATAGGGGCTAAGTCAAAATTTTGATGAAAGTCCATTACTCAACTGTGAAATGAGATGGCAATATAGCAGAAGGCAGAAGGCAGAAGGCAGAAGGCAGAAGGCAGAAGGCAGAAGGCAGAAGGCAGAAGGAAAAATCTAGCGTTGCCTGAATTTTCAGCTTTGGATATGTTCTCACCTTTCCTTCGACCGCTATAAATTACTGTTTTTCCAAAAACTGTAATCTAAAATACAAATCAGGAAAAATAGCATTATCGCTAAGAAAAAAAATTATACCATATACCCTTTAAAATTAATTAACTGACAAGAAGTAAATGTTAAAGCAAAATATAACAAAAGTTTCTATACTGATCGGCGTTTCTATCAGTGCTTTGTTACTGGGAGTGTTTCTACCAGAACTTACAAACAATAACAAAAGTGTCTCTCAAAACACAATCCAAAATCAGAAACTCAACCCAGAGTTAGATGTAACAAATTTTGTGTCATATCCACCCGAACAACGAAGGAGTAAACTGGAAGCTGCTATAAAGAAAGGAAAATCTCTAAATAGCAGTAGAGCACGTTATATTCTGGCCAATGATTTAATGGAACAGGGAGAGGTAGAGTCGGCGATCGCTCAACTGAAAAATTTAGACCAAGAATATACAATTCTAGCACCATACGTTATCTTAAAACGGGCACAAGCTTATGAATTAACTGGGGATACTGAGAAAGCACAAGAAGCTTGGTCAGAATTATTAGCAACCTATCCAGAAGAACCAGTGGTAGTAGAAGCTTTGTATACTCTAGGAAAAGAAAATCCGGAATATTGGGATGAGGCGATCGCTAAATTTCCAGGTCATCCCACTACAGTGAAAATTGCTCAAGAAAAACTGAAGCAAAATCCTAATCAACCTCAGTTGTTATTGCTCATTGCTAAATATGGTTTTCATGTGCCGGAATATGGAACAGTATTGGAACAACTCAGAACAAAATATGCCTCTCAGTTAACTCCTGAAGATTGGGAAATGATTGCTTTTGGATATTGGGAAAAGCAGGATTATCCTAAAGGTGGCCTGGCATATCAGAAAGCAACCAAAACACCCAAAAATCTATATCGTTATGCTAGGGGTTTATGGTTAGGGAGAAAGACTAAGGAGTCCCGCGAAGCTTACAAAGCTTTAATTAATCAGTTTCCCAATGGGGGAGAAGATACAGCTTTGGGTTTGATTCGTTTGTCGAGACTGGTCGATCGAAAAGAAGCCATACCCTATCTTGACAGGGTAATTGCTAATTTTCCTAGCCATGCTGCCGAAGCTATGCTTGATAAGTCTAAGTTACTCGATCGACTGGACTCTGCTAAGTCAGCTTCACAGGTACGTCAACAGTTGTTGAGTAAGTATAATAATTCTGATGCTGCTGCTAAACTACGGTGGGAGTTGGCCGAAAAAGCTGCTGCG
Organism: Okeania sp. SIO2B3; assembly: GCF_010672525.1. Lineage (GTDB taxonomy): Bacteria > Cyanobacteriota > Cyanobacteriia > Cyanobacteriales > Microcoleaceae > Okeania. Next base: position 7,998 of record NZ_JAAHGH010000124.1, read on the forward strand.
GGGGGCAATTTACAAGTTGCTTGGAAGTGGGCACAAGAATTGACTTCTAATAATCCTGATAGTGAGTTAGCACCACAAGCAGGTTTTTGGGTAGGTAAGTGGGCACAACAACTTGGGCAGACAGAGGATGCTAAAAAGGCTTTTGAATTTATGATTTTACGCTATCCCCACTCTTATTATGCTTGGCGATCGGCGGTGATGTTGGATTGGCCTGTGGGTGATTTTACTACTGTTCGTCCTCTATCTCCAAAGGTTGTACATACTAAAGGGCGAGACCCATTGCCTTTTGGTTCTGACACATTGCGGGAACTATATCAGATTGGTCAAGACCGGGATGCTTGGAAACAATGGCAGGTAGAGTTTGAAGATAGGATGAGTCCAACTGTTGCTCAACAGTATACTGATGGTGTGTTAAGGATTGGTATAGGAGATAATTTAGATGGTATTTGGATGCTTACTAGCTTGAGCAGACGGGAAAAACCAGAGGAGATAGCTGAGTATAAAGCATTGAAGGAAAAGCCTACTTATTGGCAAACTTTGTATCCTTTTCCTTATTTGGAAACTATTGTGAAATGGTCTAACAAACGAGAGTTAAATACTGTTTTGGTTACTGCTTTAATTCGTCAAGAATCTCGTTTTATGCCGAAGATCAAATCGGTAGTTGGTGCTACGGGGTTAATGCAAGTTATGCCAGAAACGGGAAAGGAGGTAGCTAACAAAATTAATCTTGCGAATTATGATTTAGAGAATGTGAATGATAATGTAAATTTGGGTACTTATTACTTGGGTTTTACTCATAAAGAGTACAAGGATAATTCGATGTTAGCAGTGGCGAGTTATAATGCTGGACCGAATGCTGTGAGTGGTTGGTTAAAGCGGTTTGGGTTTGATGATGCTGATGCTTTTGTGGAGAAAATTCCTTATCCTGAAACGAGGGGTTATGTGGAGTCTGTCTTTGAAAATTATTGGAATTATTTGCAAATTTATAATCCTGAAGTTGCTCAGTTAATGGAGAGACATTACGCTAAACATAGAAAATAGGGAGTTAGGAGTTAGGAGTCAACCCACCCCTAACCCCTCCCAGGAGGGGAAGTCAGGAGTCAGGAGGGAATCAAGAATGAAAAAAGAGCAGGAGAAGGAGAAAGTTTTTTGATCGCTAATTATCCGGACATGATATAACTGACCCTTCCGAAGCTTAAAACTCAGACAAGGCAGATTTTCTTTCTTCCTTACTTCCGTCTATCCTAGATAATTAAAGCCTTCTTCCTTCTGCTATATTAGACATCTCCAATAATAAAAAATAAAATCAATTATCGTACATAAATTATCAATTATTCCCCTCCCAGGAGGGGTTAGGGGTGGGTTCCCTACTCCCTACTACCTACTCCGTACTTCCTCTTTTCTGGAGATGTCTATTAGAAATTTCATCAAGGATGAGGTACACCCGTGGCGAGCAAGATGCTCGCACAATAAAAGTTTTATTGGTAGTCGTACATTGTCCGGCAATGTTTATTATGAGAACAGTGGGAACATCTTGCTCCCGTGCCTGGTATTACTTTTTGCTGTATACCATTACGCGAGCAGGATTACCATTTTATTTAAACTCCGTCTTTACAAGATTTAGTATGACTAGCGCTGTAACCACTGCTGAAACACTTCAAACCTGCCATCATCAGGATGAACAATACGATAAATTCGCAATCGCTTTTTCTGATGAGTTTCTGTCCGCAAACACTCCAAACTATAACCAATTTTATCCAAAAAACGCCGCACTATTGTAATAGGACTAGAATTTACCGCCAACCCTATCCCGACTATAGTTTTAATTGCTGCTCGGTTTGCTAAAGCAGTCTTGGCTAACAATTGCAAATCTTCATCAATATTTTTCAACTCTCGTTGCCTATCTTTCAACAATGGCGGTATTTTCAATAATTCCATCACCCCGATGGTTGCACCCATTAAGCGATCGTTAAAATCAGGTATGAAAATATTTCCCTTGCCCAACTCCAAAATTGTTTTCGCTACTTCAGCATCTCGTGCTACTAAGTATTGTCGCCCTACAGTCATAAAATAATGTAGTTGCAACTGTTGATACCATCCAGCATCATCTTTTTCTACTAATTCAGAAGTTATGGGGATACTGTAGCGCAACATTAATTCAAATCTTCGTTGTTCCCGTTGTTGTTTGCTGGTTTTGGATAATCGCTTTTTGAGTTTTTGATACTCGGTCAAACTAATATTTCTGGCAGTAGCGATCGCCTCACATTCTGTCTGATAATTTTGTTTGATTACAGTAGCGATCGCCTCTTGTAAGTCATTAATTTCTGTAAGTGTTTCTGATGATTTTTTGGCTTCTAAATTATTAACTAAAACTTCTGGAGAAGCTTCGAGAATATGATGTCCTTCTAATCGTAAAGCTTCTAAAATAGACTCTCGATATTGATTCATTCCTGCATTGAAACGAACGGCTAGTTTTGCCCAACACAAAAAAGATTCTGCCTGAAAACCTGTTTCTATATCGTCCAAACTATCAAAATCTGATTGTTGTAATAGTCTAATATTCAGTTGAGTCAGACGTTGTTCGGAATTGAGCAAAGAAGTAATAGAAGTAGAGCCATTACCAACTTGATTAAAACCAGAATTTGCTACCCATAAATATCTGGGAATATTCTCACGAACTCTACCCAAAGATTGACAAACAGAAGTTGCTCCTTGTACTCCTTGAGCAATAGCCCAAACTGAAGTGAAATGACCTTGAATATCAATACTAATTCCTGTTTCAATAGAAGGAGAAGCTAAGACAATATCGTATTGTGGCAATACCTGATTTAATGATTTAATACAACCATAAGCAGGATGATTAGGTTCAGCTAAAGATTCTGAATCTATTCTGAGAATTTTTAAGTCAGGAAACTGTTTTTTTAGATAAGCTTCTAAAGCACGGGTTCCCCATTTACTTGTGATTTTTTGTGCTGATAAACACACCATTGGTTTCCCACCTTCACGGATATGTTTATGTAAATCTGCGATTAATCTTTTAGGAGTAGTTTCTGGATAATTAAAAACTTGCCAAGCTTCTTTTTCTCCCGGTAGCCAATCATTTTGAATAATAAAAGGTTCTAATTTTACTCCTGCTAAAGCTTGTAGATAATCTATTGAAATATCGCTTAAGTCAGCATCAGCTATAAATACCTGACCAAAACCTCCTAAAACATTTTGCATTAATGTTTTGAAAGACCTGAGAATTTCTACTCGGTTTTGCCGACAAGTATTAGAATTTAAACCATGCCAAATTACCTGTTCTATTTCATCAATAATTACTACTCCATCCGACCAATTTTCCGGATTAAAACTAGCCTGAGAATTAGGATGTAGAGAATCAATACATAAACCAATACCTAATAATTTATTATCCGATTTTTTATCTACTTCTGTAATATATTTTAGTCCGAAACGTTGACATAACTCTTGTACTAACTGCACTCGATGACCAATAACTAAAACCTTTTGATTGCGAGCGACAGCTTCACTGACAATTTTCTCTAATAACTTAGTTTTTCCAGTTCCCTTAGCAGATTTAATTCCTACCAATTTTGCAGGAAAATTAGTGCTATAGGCTAGGTCAAGATTATCTAATTTTTGTAAATTATTACTGCTGATAGAACCTAAAATATGTTGTTCGGAAAGATAACGACTATTAACTCTAAGATTTACAGGATATGTGAGTTTGCTAAATGATTTAGCTTTCCAAAGTTCTAAAGGTAATGCGTTTTTATAAGCTTCATCAAACACACTTTGCCCATGATTTGCGATTAAATCATCAACTCCTTTACCCAATTCTGGATTCCATGAAATAACCTTAACATTACATCCTTTTCTTGTGAGCAAAAATCCAGTTTGTCTAATAGCAGCATTAACATTTTTAATAGTCTTAGGTTTAGTATCTTGGTCAAATGCAATATAAATTTCTCGACGATTATTTGCTAGCTTTTCTAACTGAGGAATTAAATTCGATCTACCAATACGGTTGCCATATTCATCTCTAATAACTCGATATCCGCCAAAGATTCCTGGTAAAGCGATCGCTACATAACCACCTGTTAATAAAGCACCTGTTTTTTTTGCCCCTTCAGTAATACATAAAGGTATTTGAGGATGAGCGATAAACCACTGCCAAAAACCAAGGTCTGGTTGACTATTATTGATATCTTCTGGCAGAATTTCTATTTGATAACGACTAGCAATTTGATGCCACAAATGTAGGGGTATTTTTAGGGCAAATAAACTTGTAGGAGTTTTCGGAGGATGTTCGTATTTAATTAACTTTTTTTGGTCATAACTGTGACGTGGTTGACTAGGTTTAAAACAACCCCAAAGGTCCTCTTCTCCTGTCAGTAAATCAATTCCCGAACACCACCATCCACCTTCTTCAACGTGTTCGTATCGCTTTAATATTTGGCTAGTTACTCGGCCATCATTTCGTCTAGGAATAGCATCAGAATAAAACAAAAATTCATAAGGCCGTTGTCCTTCTAAAGGGATAACATTAAGATGTATTAGTTGGTCATCGACACAACTATTAGTCCATTCTCGGAAATAATTAATTGGTGGTTCGGCCTTAAGGTTCATTTAATAATGCACTCTATATATAGTGAAGGACTTTCATTATATGGGAAAAGCACACTATATACATATAAAATTTTCTGAAGTTGTGGAATTTGTGTATGGTATGAATCTTAATTATTTAGGAGTCAACCCACCCCTCGCCCCTCCCCCTCCCAACCCACCCCTAACCCCTCCCAGGAGGGGAAGGGAAGGACCGAGTCAGGAGTCAGGTGGAAAGAAAGAAGAAGAAAGAGTAGTAGAGGCAGGACTTACGCAGAACCGCCATATCTAGTAGGGGCGAATGGCATTTGCCTTCTACGGATAGCGTATTGTCTAAAAATTTGCGTAAGTCCTGAGAGGGAGAAAGTTTTTTTGTTTGCGCTCTTATCCGGGCAAGATGTCATACCAAATTGATAAATGTTTGCTACAAATAGCTAGGATATTTATTAGGAGTCAACCCACCCCTCGCCCCTCCCCCTCCCAGGAGGGGAAGTCAGGAGGACCGAGTCAGGAGTCAGAATTAATTGTTTAAATACGATTTAAAAGTCATAAATCATCCTTTTTGTCAAAGGGTATATCCTGCATTTGTCTTTGTTATTCCTCTTACTATTCGTAACATTCTTTTTTTAAATTGGTATCATACCTCTTTTCATCAACGCCTAATTTTAATTACTTAGGAGTCAGGAGGGAAGAAAGAAGAAGGAAGAGGAGAAGGTTTTTTTATCGCTCATTATCCGGACATGATATGACGGGTTTAGGTTCAATATTTCTTGGTTGGGGACATTCATTAAACACTACACAATCAACAATTTTTTCAAAAATGTATCCTCCTAATATTTCATATAAAGAAGACGTAGAAGTTAAGATACAAATACTGAATAATAGGGTGATTTTGGAAGTGATTTTCATCTGGATTAAAATAGTTGTTATGTCAACCTTGTTTACTTACAACTACAATTTAACCAAGGTATATTTGATATTTATAAATAGAAATTTAATAGCATATTTTATCTTGAAATACCTGACAAAAATGCTCCAGTATAGTCAGTATGTATTTTTTTGCATATTCAGAAAAAAACATAATTTTTTCTGCAAGTTTCTGCATATTTTGCTAATTATTCAGAAGTATTTTTATATTGAGTATAAGTTTTCTTATACTTAAAAAGTCTAAATGTAGGGGCGAATGGTATTCGCCCTTAAGATGACTATTAGCCAAGGATTGAAATCCTTAGCGAGTTATGCCATCCGCCAAGAAATAAATTTCTTGGCTCAAAGCAGAAGTCATCTAAAAATGACTAAAGATAGCTAATTTCTTATGGCTAATTCATGAGGCTAGATCGGGAAGGCATGGATAGAGGGCGAATGCCATTTCCTAACGGAATGCTCCGCAAACGCCCCTACATATCACGTTTTAAGGTGAATTTGCGTAAGTCCTGTTGATATAAAAACGTATCAGCTACTGAGGTAATTATTAATTATTAATTGTTGAAAAACTCCCAGGAAAATTAAACTTGAATAAACAACTATTTATCTATGGAAAAGGGACAATTTGACTACATTTATCGTAATTTGTCAAAAAAGGAAAAAGAAATACTGAAGTGGTACTTATCCGATAAAAATATGACACAGACAAAAATTGCCAATTTAACAAATTACGACCAAGGTAATATAAGCAAAAAGTTAAGAGCGATCGCTCATAAACTCAACTATTCAGAATCTAGTTTGCATTGGGAAGAATATTTAGTAAATATATTTGGCAAATTTCAACCTGATATGGTCGATCAAGAGTTCCTGAAACATTATAGTTGTCACCAAGTTTTCATGCCTGATGGACCGGAAAAACTAGACTCTCCTTTTTATATAGAACGTCATCGAATTAAACGTTGTTCTGTTGAGTCTGAATGTTACGAAGAAATAGAAAGACCTGGTTCTTTAGTGAGGATAAAAGCACCTAATAAAATGGGTAAAACTTCTCTGATTAAAAAGATACAAGATAAAGCAAATGAAAATAATTATATTTCTCAGTATCTGAAGTTTAATCTTTTGATTGAAGATTCAAATGTCACCAGTGTTAATGACTTTATCAAAGGGTTTAATAAAAATCTCAAAAATCGGTTTCCAGATGTTCCAGAAAGACCTGATTGGGATGATAATAATGCTAAAATTTCTTGTACTAAGGATTTAAAAGCACTATTGCTGAATTTACAGAAAAATTTGGTTTTAATATTAGATGAAGTGGATGAAATTTTCCAATATCCAGATATATCTCAAGATTTTTTTGCCATGTTAAGACATTGGTATGAGGAAAGTAATAATGTCAAAATTTGGGGAAATTTACGGATGGTAATTGCTTATTCTACGGAATATCATGGGACGTTAGATATTTATTAATCTCTTTTTAATGTGGGTTTACCGATAGAATTAAAGGAGTTTGAAAAAGAAGAGGTAATTCAGTTAATACTTTTAACCTTTCTTCGGTGGTTTGGGTTTCTTTTCAAAGGTTTGGATAGAAGGCTGCTCCAGTATAAATTCCCATCTGGGTAGCAGCTCCGATCTTAACGCTAATCGTGGCTACCCAGATGGGTTTTTTATTCACTTATTGGTTTCTTGAGTCGCGGAGGTACAAGTCTCGACGATATCAATTGATGGTTAAATCATTCGACTAATTGTTCGTTATTCTGAACTCGTATACCGTGACATCGTTAGGTGCGGGGGGGTATTTCGTCTTGTAATGCCTTGCGTATATTTTTAGTGGTAGTCCCGTTACAGGCAAGTCGATCTGAGGGTTCTCCCTCACATCTGCCCACGGCCATCTTTCTGGGTTATCATATTTACTGCAATTTAAGCCCGATACGTCATCTATTAAGTGCGTCTTATCACTTGGTCCTATAAAGGGATCGTCGCGGTATGCTCCAAACACTAGGGTTCGTTGGCTTTGGCCAGGGACGCCTGTTGTGTATACTCCTGCAAATTGGAATTCGTCGTCAGTACTTATTCCTGCTGATGCCTGATCGGTATCTAAACTATCGCTGGGTAACGGCCAGTATCCTTCACCTCTCCACTGACATATGTCTTGATATCTGACGGTGTAGTTTGACTCGTTGCTTACTGTGACTAAGTATTGGGTCTTATTGCCTCCTATGCTGAGTAACAATTGAGCAATTGCCGGCGCCAGGTCTTTAATAGGGACCGTAATTTTTTGTGCTGCTGGTGGTTCTGATTGTGCAACTGCTGGTGGTTCTGATTGTGCGGCTGCTGGTGGTTCTGATTGTGCGGCTGCTGGTGGTTCTGATTGTGCAACTGCTGGTGGTTCTGATTGTGCGGCTGCTGGTTGCGTGGGAATTATCACAGCCATGAAGCTAATCATCATTGCCACAGCTGCTATTACAGCTATGGACTTTCTCAAAACTGAGAATATATACTTTATTTTCTCCTGTTGTCTGCTTGTTCTGAACTTACGGGTACATCGTAGCAAATAATCAGCAGATTTTCAAGATGTCTACTGAATTAATTTTTGGACGTTGGTAAAGCGCGTGTATGATATTAATCGCGCATTACTTAGTCGTCAGTTCTCAGTCCTCAGCAGGGAAGAAAGAGGAATAGAAGGAGAAAGTTTTTTGTTTGGGTAAAGGCCATGGACTTTGATCGCGCTCTTATCCGGACATGATATCATACCTCAAATTACCAACGCCAATTTTTGCAGAGGCAAAGAAACATTTAACTCAGGGATTGATTCGGAATAGTAGAAAAGCCGGATGTTGTTTTACGAAAAGTTTTTGATTGGACTGGAGGTCAACCTTTTTTAACTCAGAAACTTATGGAAAAGATAGATATTTATGCCGAAAATGGTTTGTGGCATGAGACTATTACTGAGTTAGGAAACTCGCGTCGGAGTAATCCTGATGATACAGCGATCGCTGCTAGATGGAATAGTTTAGGAACCAAATTTGAAGCAGAAGCCATTGCAGCAATGTTAAACATCAAATTTTTTTGTCTAAAAAAGTGCCAGTTTTTCAGCTTTTTGAGCTGCATAAAGCTAGTATTTTGGGACGATTATGGGAGAAAAATTAGTCTTATAATTTTTCCGACTACTTCCTCTATAATTCCCATTTCTCCTGTCTCCTGTCTTCCCCTCCTGGGAGGGGTCAGGGGTGGGTTGTCTCCTGTCTCCTCCCCCTACTAAAAGACTTTTGAGCGCAAACCCTAAATACATGATATAATACCAATTTAAAAAAAGAACGTTACGAAATTAATTAAGAGAAAAAATACTATGAAATTTGTTAGTCCTAAGATAGATTATGCTTTTAAAAAAATCTTCGGTTCGCAACAAAGTCAAGATATCTTAATTAGCTTTCTCAATGCCATAATTTATGGGGGAGAAAAAATTATTCAGTCTTTGACAATTGTTAATCCTTTTAATCCCGGTCAAGTAATCTCATTAAAAGATACTTATTTGGATATAAAAGCTGTTTTAGTAGATGGTTCTATATTAGTTATTGAAATGCAAGTAGCACGAATGGCTGCTTTTAACAAACTGGTGGCTTATAACTTAGCTAAAGCCTGTGCTAATCAGTTAGAAACTGGAGAGAATTATCCTCTATTAAATCCGGCGATGGCCGTCACAATTACGGACTTTATTTTATTTAAAGATACTGAGGATGTTATCAATGAATTCGTGTTTCAGGATAAGAAAAAAAAATTGAATGTCTAGAAGAAGAATTACGACTATTTTTTGTAGAATTGCCCAAGTTTAAGAAAACTTTGTCTCAGTTAAATAGTTTGAGTGATAAGTGGATTTATTTTCTGAAATAAGCTACCAGTTTGGATAGTATCCCAGAGAATTTAGGGGAAGTTTTGGAAATAGAAAAGGCTTTAAATATTGCCAATAAAATTAACATGACAGCGGAAGAATTAGATTTAGTCGATCGCCGAGGAATGTTGATGCAAGATGAAAGGGGACGGATAACTTATGCCGAACAACAAGGGGAGCAAAGAGGGGAACAAAAAGGGAGAGCGCAATTAGTAATACGTCTAATTAAAAAGCGTTTTGGAGAAATTCCAGAAGCAATAATTAGTCAAATTGAAGATTTATCTGTGGCAAATTTGGATAATTTAGGGGAAGATTTTTTAGATTTCAATAGTCTGGAAGATTTATTGAGTTGGTTGCAGGAACGTTAGCGATCGGGAAAGACAGAGAGCAGGACTCTCTTCTGCCCTCTCTATCCCTGCGATCGAAGAGAACAAGAGTATAAAACCAAATCCCGTTATCATGCACCACGTTTTTTGCTATTCCTCTATAATCATTCTGTTTTCTGCCTTCGTTAATTGATGTTCCCCAGTGTCAAAAATCGGATAAAATGGAGTTTGATCGCGTTTGCGTAGAATTCTCTAGGAGAGTGGAACAGTTCGATCATTAATTCTATAAATGTCAAGTATTTCGCTATAAAAAAATGGGTAGTGGTGCATTAGGCATCTCCAAAAATCAAAAATAAAATCAATTATCATACAGAAATTATCAGTTATTCCCCCCTATTCCCTATTCCCTATTCCCTCTTTTCTGGAGATGTCTATTGTAATGATATAGACAGTGGGAGCATCTTGCTCCCGTTCTAATTATTTTTGTAATGGTAGAGTCACTCCGTATTTCTATCACTAGGCCAAATATTAACTGCGATCGCTTTTTGTTATGATTTAGTAAACCAATTCAATAATTTTGAAATACTAAATTTAGAAATAAGCAGGATCTAGCAGTATGGTTAGCAACAGAGTCAATATTCCAGGATATCACATCAGCCAAGAACTTTACAATGGTTCTAGAACTCTAGTTTATCGAGGGTATGGCCATAGTGACCAATTACCTGTAGTTATCAAACTGCTGAAAAATTCTTATCCTAATTTCAATGAATTGGTACAATTTCGCAACCAATATACTATTACTAAAAATCTCAACTCACCTCTAATTATCCAAACTTATAGCCTCGAAATCTATCAAAATGGTTATGCCTTGGTCATGGAAGACTTTGGCGGTATTTCTCTTCAAGAATGGGCTATAAAAAAGGAAAAAAAACTATCTTTAATGGAGTTTTTAGAAGTAGGAATTATTCTGTGTAATGCCTTAGAAATTCTGTATCGCGAGCGGATTATTCATAAAGATATCAAACCGAGTAATATTTTAATTAATCCCCACACCAAAGAAATTAAATTAATTGATTTTAGTATTGCATCTTTACTACCAAAAGAGACTCAAACGTTAATCAATCCTAATATTTTAGAAGGAACACTTGCCTATATTTCCCCAGAACAAACAGGCCGAATGAATCGAGGTATTGACTATCGTACAGACTTTTATTCTTTGGGGGTGACTTTTTATGAATTAT
>NZ_JAAHGH010000125.1 GCF_010672525.1 Okeania sp. SIO2B3
TCAATCAAAACAAAATTCAAAGTAATAAAAAGAAGCCTCCAACAGAATTGGAAGCTGTAGTGTCAGTTAAGCACAGCGGTCATAACTATTATGGTTATGAGTTATATATTTCAGGTCCTTGCCAAATAGTCTATCGACCTTACAAACCAGCAAGTTGTGGCGCTCATCTGTGGATTAATACTTTTGATTCTGTGCAATTTATAGATACTAAATCGAATCCAGCCACTGCAAGGCAATCTAGCAAACAAATTTTCATCTAGTTTGCTTTCAAAGATAGAATATCATCACCAAAAAATATTTCCAAGCTCAGAGCAGCTAAACTGACAATAACTTCAGTAGGCTTTGTGCTGTTTGTTTGTGGGAAATCGTCACAGTATTAAGGTAGAAAATTTTGATTTTCCTAATTGTTGAACTCCCCACACTTCTCACACTTCTCACACTTCTCACACTCCCCTAGTACTTCCCTCCTGACTCCTGACTCGGTGAGGAGGTGACTCCTAAAGTATTAAAATTAATATCATACACTAATTGAGCAACGCCAAAAATTCTATCATGCCTACCTATACTGGAATTTCTAGTGAAGCTTTTCGCCATCCCTTGGACCGGGAAGCGGAAAATGCTTTACGCAGCGTGCCTGGGTTTGACTTGATTGCCAGCAAATTTGTAGAATTTGTTTACGAACGCCCACAATATGTTTATTTAATGGGAAATAGTATTCAAGTTGGGCCTCGTCAATATGCTAGTATCTATCAGATATTTCGGGGATGCGTTAGAGATTTAGATATACTCCCGGAACCTACCTTATTTGTATCTCAAAATCCTCAAGTAAATAGTTATTCTTTGGGCAAAGAACAACCTTTAATTGTCCTCAATACTGGTCTTTTGGACTTATTAAATGAGACAGAATTAAAGACTGTACTAGCTCACGAATTAGGACATATTAAGTGTGGCCACCCAACTTTAAACCAGATGGCAATTTGGGCAATGGGTATAGCTTCTATGATTGGGGAAGTAACATTTGGTTTAGGTAATGTAGTTAGTAGTGGGTTGATTTATGCTTTCTATGAGTGGCGACGCAAAGCTGAGTTATCAGCAGACCGGGCAGCTTTATTAGTGATGGATGACCTAAATTTAGTCATGCAAACTATGATGAAATTGGCTGGGGTAAGTAGTAAGTATGCCAATGAGTGTAGCTTACAAGAGTTTATTCGTCAGTCCGAGCATTATCAAGACCTAGACCAAGATGGCCTAAATCAAGTGTATAAGTTCTTACTTTATAATGGTGGTCAGGGTGTAATGTTGAGTCATCCTTTCCCTGTGGAAAGACTACAGTATTTACAAGATTGGGCAAATTCTTCAGAATATCGTCAAATTCGTGCTGGTAACTACAAAAGAGCTGGTGCTGAGGGTGCTGTTGAGGTTGAAGTAGAGTCCCCAAAAAATGAATCTGAAGAGTTGCGCCGTCAAATTCAGGAACTGCAAAAGGAAATTAATCGAATTAAGGGGAATTAAAAATATACTCTACTTCCTAAATTTATCCGGAAACTAGCTTGTATCTAGATGTAGTTAATAGTATGAAATATGTACAAATATTTTTTTCCATTTGCCAGAAATATAGCATTTCTCAGTCAGAGTGAGGTACTCTGCAGGAGATCCCCCCTAATCCCCCTTGACAAGGGGGGAAATCGGAAGTCCCCCTTTTTAAGGAGGATTTAGGGGAATAGTTAACGTACCTCACCAGGGTGAAAACCACTATATTAGTTTACTGTTTTCTGTATCTAAAACTATACAAAATAATCAGGTATTTATAATTATGTTACAAGATAAAAGTAAGAACGGTTATAGTAAAGCACCTCTATTTTGGGGTCTGAGTAAAGCAGGAGCGATCGCTCTGACAGTAACAGCGACGGTGATGGGATTTACTAATCCCCCTAGAGATGAATATGTTAATTATGCTTCTAATAAACTGGCAACTGAGATTAGAGAATCTGTTTGTAAAGACTCAAAAATTCCAGATTTTTTGAGTGATTTTACAGGTGATTTTGTTAAAAGTTGTGAAAAGCTAATTAAGAGTCAAAGAACCACTATTAAAGAGTTAATGGATAATGCCACTCAACGTCAGAATGTAATATTATTTAGTGTTTATACAACTGAGTTCCGTGGTAATAGATATCAAACTATTGGTGCAGTGGGAAATTTTCTGACGTTTCCACCAGAGAAAATCGATAAAAGTCAATAATCAGGAGTTAGGGTGGAGTATTAAACCCATAAAGAAAAAGATAAAATTTATCTTACATCTAGCAACCTTTGTAGGGACTTTATATGAAAGATTCCTACATTCTTGTTCAGACATATTTATATCATTTTGGATTCTAACAAGTTTATGTATAAACGCTGAAAAGGTGATTTAACTTTCTCTAAATGTTTAATATTCAGTATGTCTAATAACATCACCGTGCTACTTTCATAAATTGAATAATCAATTTTACCAATAGTTTGATAACCTAGTTTTTCAAAAAAAGGAACCAAGTATATTTCAGCATCTATAAAATCAAATTTGATTCCATCTAACAACAATTGTTTATAGTATGCTTGCATTATTCTTAAACCTATTAGGGTTCCTCTCAGATAACTTTTAAGCATAAATCTCCCACCAATAGATGTAGATAAAGGATGTGCATCTCCTACTGTTTCACTCATTTTATAAAGCTTTTGATAATAATCTGAATCTAAATTTTTAGCATAATTGCATCGAGCAGTACCAACTAATTCATGATTATTAAAAGCTACAAATAAATTAGCAGATAAGTCTAATGGATCTTCTACTTTTTTTTGTTGGTGGTTGGGTTCATAGTTTGCACAATTTTCCAACCATCCTAGTTCTTCTACATAGATTTGATAGCGCAATTTGAAAATTTCTTCTCTTTCTTCAGGAGTCCTAGCTAATCTGATTTCTAACATAATGAGAGATATTATTTCTGAGATTATAACAAGTTTCTATACAAAGATTGAAAAGGTGATTTAACTTTCTCTAAATGTTCAATATTCAGTATGTCTAATAACATTACCGTGCTACTTTCATAAATTGAATAATCAATTTTAGCAATAGTTTTATAGCCTAATTTTTAAACAAAAGGAACCAAGTATACTTCGGCATCTACAAAATCAAATTTGATTCCATCTAACAACTGCTGTTTGTATAATGCTTGCATTATTCTCAACCCTATACATTTTCTCGATGTACTGGGAGAGTTTATATTTTGTCAACACATTTAGGGGTAAATGAGCAGCTCCTTGAATGTATCCCAGACAATTTTCGCTTTGACAAATACAATCAAAACCTTGATCCATAGACCATTCTGTTGATGGATAAAAGAATGTGAACTCTTCTCCAATTTCGATGTTTCGTAGGGCAATTACTACCATCTTTTGAGTGTCGAAAAAAACATTAGGATTACAACTATGATTAATATATTGCAAAAATTATGGGTCGAGTATAATCTGTTGATTGTCGCTAATTTAGACGGTTAAATAGTTGGGGCGATCGATAATTTTTTTGATCTCTAAAATTACTTATAATTTGTCCAGGCTTAAATTCAACGGTGGCATATAAAGATTTATTGCCAGTAGTTTGACATTCTCGGATTTCAGCAATTGACCCAATTTTTGTGATTTTTTCACTTACTTGCATAAATTTCTATTCTGATTTTAGAATTAAATCTTTGGCATTATACCATTTTTTTCCCATAGCAAAAAATTATTTGTAGTCATATCAATGTCTCCTTAAAAATTAAGTGCTTGCTGTTCCACCTAATAACTCTAAAAACTTTTCTGAAAAGGTTTATTAATCTTATTCAGATGTCTATTAAGAGCCAGATCAAAAAGCGAATTGCTGATACCTGATACCATTTCTCAAAAACTTTTCTACATTTTGTTGAGCAGGGGACCCACCCCTAACCCCTCCCTGGAGGGGAAATAGGGGAGTGGGTAGGGACGTTGCATAAGGGCGTCCCTACAGGGAGAAGCAAACATAAGGATAATTAACATTAACTTAGTTGAAATTAGCAAAAAAGTGATTTTACTTGTGCTGATTAGTTGATAACTGAAGTCCTGCCCAAGTATAGCAATAATGCATGGGAATTGGTATGACTACTAACTAATTAGGGTTTGCGCTTCACTAGTCTTTTAGTAGGGGTAGGAGACAGGAGACAGGAGAAATGGGAATTACAGAGGATGTAGTTGGAACAATTGTCCCTGAATTTTTCTGCCCAACTCTTGCACAAAATGCTAACTTTTTGAGCTATAGCGCTGTGCGCAGGCAACAGCTCATCTGGCAACAGCTCATCTGGGGGAATAAATTGCTGATAATATAAGGCTTTTAGCTATTGGACACCTCCTGCAATTTGTAAATATGCCAGCGCACATTGCTATATCTTGACCGAAAAGTTGGCACTTTTTTCAACCTAAGAAGGCTGAAACTTTTATATGTCAATGCTTTGATATTTAATCAGCAAACCCTAATTATTAATTATTAATTATTAATTATTAATTATTAATTGTTGAGCCAATCTTTGTTTTAATACACCTGCTAAACCTGCTATTGGTACTTTCATTTGTTCACCAGTTCTTAAATCTTTTAAACTACACATATTAGCTGCTGCTTCCTCGGAACCAATAATTATACAAAAAGGAATTTTTTGCTTATCAGCTTGTTGTAATTGTTTACCCACTCCACGACTATCAAAACTGGTTATTACATTCATCCCGCTACGACGCAACTGTTGAGAAACATCCAAATAAGTTGCCATTAAATCTTCTTGCATATTCACAACCATAACTGTTGCTGGAGTAGGAGCAAAAGATTCCAGAATACCCGCCTTTAATAAACGACTCATTAATCTAGTTAAACCAATAGAAATACCAACTCCAGGCATTTTTTCCCCAATAAACATTCCCACTAATTCTTCATATCTACCCCCAGAACAAATACTTCCTAAAGCTTCATGTCCGATTAAAGTAGTTTCATAAACTGTGCCCGTATAATAATCTAATCCCCTAGCTATTGATAGGTCAATACAAAAACGTTGGTCTGAAACTCCTAAATTTCTGACACCAGAAATAACTGTTTCTAATTCCGAAATTCCCTGACTTAAAACCTCAGAATTATCCAAAATTTCTGCCATACTTTTCAGCTTATTCAAAACATCATCAACCGTACCTTTGATTTTAGTAAAATCCCAAACTTTTTCCACTTGAGATTCAGACAAACTAATTTCATACAAAGCTTTTTTAACCTTAGTTTCTCCCACTTTTTCCGCAGTATCAACAATCCGAATACAAGACACAATATTCTCTGCTGCTACTCCCACAGATGCAAAAAAACCAGTTAAAACTTTGCGGTTATTAATTCTGATTAGAAAATCCCCAATATTAATCGCTTCAAATATTTCAGCAATAATCGCTGGAATTTGTGCATCATATAACAGACTTAATTTACCTCTCCCCACAACATCAATATCGCATTGTCTAAACTGTCGAAAACGACCATCTTTTGCCCGTTCACCTCGGAAAACAACATCCATTTGATAACGAGCAAAAGGGAAATTCAAATCATTCAAATGCCGAGCAATATAAGCAGCAAAAGGAACAGTTTGGTCAAATTTTAACGCCCTTTCTTCTGAGCCACTATCTCCAGCTTTTTCTTTTTCTGCTTGACGATTTGGAGGTAGAATTGGAGACAAACCATAAACAATATTATCCCCTTGATTTCCTTTTGCTTGTAAAACTTCTAAACGTTCAACTGCTGGAGTTTCAATAGGTGTAAATCCGTAGCGTTCAAATACCTCACGAATTGTATCCATTAAATAAGATTCTAATCGTTTTTCACCAGGGAGAAATTCTGGAAAACCACTAGGACAACTATAATTAATTTTATCTGTTTTTGCCATTTTTGACCTCATAGTATTTTGCTGATAGCTAATAACTGACGGCTGTTTGCTTACATTTAATACTAAAACTTACCGAAAATTTCAGGTATAAAGCCTCTCCATTCATGGAGAAAAAAGAAAAAAATCCTTTTAACCAATCCTCTTATTTATAAGAAGAGGTAATTCTAAATTCTTAATTCTAAATTCTTGAATTACTTTTTCTTTCCACCAAAAATCCCTCCAAATAAACCACCGCTTTTATCAGGTTTAGTTTCTTTTTGATCTTTTGATTTACTTGGCTTATTCTTGCCAGTTGCAGCTTGTTCTAATAATTTTTTTACCTCTAATGCTTTTGGCTCTTTAGCATTTAATGAAAGAGCTTTTTTAACTTCAATTTTCGCCATTGTGCCTTGCTTTTGCTGGAAGTAACAAAAACCTAATAAAGCATGACAAAGACTATCATTTTGGTCAAATTTCAACGCTCCTTTTAACTCTGAAATTGCCTTAGCATAATTTTTATTAGATATTAATGTTTTAGCCCTATTACAAGCTTGTTCTACCAAAGGATTTCTAGTGGGTTGTTTTATGACTTGAGGTTTCGGTGTAGGTGGAGGTGGGGGTTTAACAACTCCAGAACCAGTTTTGCGCAGTAAATAAGCTAAATTCAATTCACTAATTTCTCCGATGATATCTAAAGTTTTTTCAAGAGATTCATATTCGCGATCGCTTAATTCCTTGAGAGCTTCCTTATATACTTTTTGGTAATCTCCCGCCTTAGCAATTTTTTTGGCTGCATCAGTAGTAAACTTAATTTGACTGCGCTTTTGAGTAACAGTATTACTAAGATTTTTAATAACGACAAACAGTTCAGCGCGATCACCTTCCTTAGAAAACTTATTATAAGCTGGACTCACCAACTTAGATAACAACTGATTAGCAAATTCTTTATCAGTTTCACTTTCAAAGGGTGAAGTATCAGGATGCAAACGACGCGCCACTCGCATATACCGTTTACGAATCTCGCCAAATTCTGCATCTAGAGAAACCCCTAAAATTGCGTGATGGTCTGTGAAATCAAATTGGAATAATCCTTGTTTAAATGTAAAAGACATAATAACAACTTTTCCTTAACAAAATGGCATAGAATCTCAACTTAATCTTTAATTTACCGAAAAATTCAGGTATAAAGTCTCTCCATTCATGGAGAAAAAAGTGGTCGTTTTGCTACGCAACATATAAAGCATAGCTTCCCGTAGGGTGGGATGGGGAGGAAACCTGCACCATATCTAATCGACTAATAGAAGAAAAAAAATCCTTTGATCCAATCCTCATTATTTATCAGAAGAGGTAATTCTAAATTCTAAATTCTAAATTCTAAATTCTAAATTCTAACCGTAGACCAATGAGAAAGAGGCGGAGTTTCAATCAAAGCTTTGCTCATTAAATCGTGAATTTTGCCATTAGTAGCTAAAATTTTACCCGAACTCATATCAAAAGGACTACCATTATAAGCTGTAACTTTACCTCCCGCTTCTTGCAACACCACTATACCTGCAGCGATATCCCAAGGCGATAAACCTCTTTCCCAGTAACCATCTGCACGACCACAAGCAATAGAACATAGATCCATCGAAGCACAACCAGAACGTCGTACCCCTTGAGCTAGATAACATATTTGACAAAATTCTTTGTAATTATTGTCAGTAGTCTCCCGTCGGTCATAAGCAAAACCCGTTATCGTCAAACTTCTTTCTAACGTAGTAGTCTGAGAAACACTAATTGGTTTGCGGTTACGAGTTGCCCCCAAACCTTTAGCAGCACGAAACAGTTCATCCAAAATCGGATTAAATACCGCCCCCACCTGTGGTACTCCATCAATTAATAATCCTACCGAGGATGCTGAAAAAGGATATTGGTGGGCAAAATTAGTAGTACCATCCAAAGGGTCTATTGCCCATAGATATCTACTTGTTGTATCTCCCAACTCTCCCGACTCTTCCGCTAGAATGCCATGGTCTGGTAAATGTCGCTGTAAAACTTTAACGATCGCCTTTTCAGCAGCTTTGTCAGCTTCAGTTACCAAATTTACTGGACTGCCCTTTTCTTGAATATCTTGAAGATTACCCCAGTAAGACATCAACTCTGCACCACCAGCAAGAGCAGCTTCAGTGGCAATATCTAAGAAAACTTGTAATTGTTCTGCACTCATAAAAATAATTAACTTACTTAATTAATAGGAATTGGAGGGTTGTTCAAAATCTCCATGACAATAATAACTTCTGACTTCTGAATTCTGACTTCTGACTCCTGAACTACTTAGGGCTTGCTGATTAATTCTCAAAGTATTGACTGATATTGGTTTTAGCGTTTTAGACTTGAAAAAAGTACCAGCTTTGGAATGGAAAAAGCTCAAAAGTCCAGGTATTTTGGGATGATTATGGCAGAAAAATTGAGAGACAAAACGCCCGCTCCTACCTCCTCGCTCATTCCTCGTTCCTCCTGTCTCCTGTCTCCTACAAAGAGCAAAAAGACTTTCCATACGCAAACCCTACTTACCGAATAATTAAATAATTAAGGTTTAAAGCCTCTCCTTTAAAGGAGAAACAAGAAAAAATTTTCCTTAATCGTCAATCCTATCCGTTTTCAAAGAGAGGTAATTATTAATTATTAATTATTAATTATTAATTGTTTAACCTATTTTTTAAGATTTTCACGACGAAATTGTGCTGGAGTTTGACGCATTGGGCGTTCTGGATTCCAGATACCTCGCCCCATCAGTCTAGCTTTTTCTTGGGCATTAGCAAGACGTTCTGTATATTTATTGTTAGGAAAATATGGCTCTGCCAAGGCCAAACCTTCTTCTGCCATATATTCATTAATTAGTTTCCCATTCAGCCAAATATAAGCTAGTTGGCGATCGAATTTATCTTTTTTCTGGACATCAAACTCTAATAAAACTTCTTGCCCCAAGGTTAACTTTTCTAGTTGGGTTCTAGCTTCTTGTCCCCAAGGTTTTTGTCTGGTATCCGGTGCCTGAATACCTATCAAGCGAATGGGTTCTAGTATGGGTACAGCAGCAGAACGGTCAGTTATCTCGATAGTTTGTCCAGTAACTACCCTTTCTACTCTAATTATTTTGCCCGAGCGGGGATTTGAATTTTGGCAGCTAGTGAAAAATATCCAGACTATTAGTAGATAAATGATTTTAGTCTTCATCCAATGGCAATCCCGCTTTTACCTTTCCTTTGCCAAAATAGCGGCCAAATTGGAGTTCGTATACTTCATCTTCATCTTGTGTCTCTACAAGTAGGTCAGAACGAGCATAGCTGACACACAGAAGAGCATAACCCTGTTTTTGAAGTTCTAATGATAGTCCCATTGCTTCTGGTTGATAGAGTTGGCCAGATATAACTCTTACTGCACAAGTAGTACAAGCACCATTACGACAGGAAAATGGTAAATCTACTCCTTGGTTTTCGGCACTGTGGAGGATGTAGCGGTCTTCAGGAACCTGGACTGTATGATATGTATCTTTTTGGCGATCGTGTATGCGAATTTGGTGATTACGGGCCATTTCAGTTATCAGTTATCAGTTATCAGTTATCAGTACCTCTGTCTGTTTGCGCAGCATTCCGCAGGAAAGTCAGAGGCTTGAAATATTGAATTTGAATTCTCTTGGTCAATTAGATATGGCGAGGAAACCTCCAGGGTTTGCGCAGCATTCCGGGACGGAAAGCAATCTCAAATCCTAGTTTTTTTGTACCTCATGCTTAAGTACTGAATTAACAAACTAAAACATGATTTATGCTTAATCTTATGTTATCAAAATAATTGGGTCTAAAACCCCGCCTTTTAAGGCGAAATATTTTTGAAGCGGAGCTTAAATCCCCTACTTCCCCTCCTGGGAGGGGTTAGGGGCAGGTTAACTTCTGACTTCTGAATTATGACTTCTGACTTAGTCAACCAGGCCCAATATCTAATATAAAATTTTTTTGCGAGAAATAGTTGCAAAATTTAGAATTATTCTGCTACAGTAGTATAATTGTGAGCAAATATAGAATTTAATAGTTTTGCTTTTTGGAGAGGTGGCCGAGTGGTTTAAGGCGCAGCACTGGAAATGCTGTTATGGGGTGACTTATACGGGGGTTCGAATCCCCCCCTCTCCGTTCTATAAAATCTTGTTAGCGAGGACAAGATAAAACATAATTCCATTTAGTTGTTTCTTTTTCTGGGTTTCCAATGACTTTCACTTTTACTTGCCCAGAGTTTTCCTTTAAAGGAATTGATACAGTGTTCCTTCCTGAAACATAACCATTTTCATTTCCTTTTTCAATTTTCGTATCGTATAGAGTTTTATCTTTATGAGTTACTATTAACCTATCAGGAACCTCAAACATCTCATAATTAATTTTAATTACCCCTTCTGTTGCAGTAAGCTGTATTGTCTGTTCACTACCTTCAAAACCACCGCTTTCTTGCATTTGATCGCACAGCTCGTATCCTCTCTCACGAGCCAGAAAAACCTGCATTTCTATGGACTCATTTTCAGGATCGACAGATTTTATCGGGTCTTCCTCTGGTTCAGCACAGTATTTATATTCATCACCTTCTTTTACCGGAACCCCTTCCTGTTTTTTAGTTGACTTAACAATGGCTGTTCCAAAGCGAGTTCTAAAAGTTAGACAAGGGTCAAGATCATTCACCTCAACAATAGTTCTTTGATCGCTAGGTGTTGGCAAGACGATCGCCTCATTATTTCCCAAAACATTCAATACACAGGTTTGTCCTCCTTGTTGTTGAACCTCACTCCATAAATTACGAATCAAGTCTGGCATTTCTGCTCCAGACCCTTTTCGTGAAGCAGAAGGAATATTTTTGCATGATACGATCGCCGTCAATTCTGATTTTCTAGTCCTCCAAAAATCTTGTGTTAAAGTAGTACAGTTATTTCCTCCATCTTTTTGACATTCTTGTAATGCTTCCTGGCAAGGATCTTCTGATGTACTAATTCCATACCAGCTTTTCCCAGAGTCTGAAGCAACGCTACAATAACCTTGTTGTCCGCGACCTGCTTGAGCAAAAACTATTCCCTGACTGCTAGCATATAAATCTGATTCTGTTAACTCTGCCTTGCTACTACTTGCTTGCTCGACGCGAATACCTCCAGGATCGCAATCACTACCTCCTCCTCGCCCTAAGTTTGCCCACTCAATAATTGCATTACCGCTGACTATCATGGTGCAAGGAAAGTAATACATAGTAACTAGATCGTTTCTTGTTGTTGCTTGTATTTTTAGTCCTCCAGATTCATCATTTTTGTTAAAAAACTCAAGAGTACCAATAGTTAGATCGTTAGAAGGCATTAAAAGGGCATTAGATTTATGATTGATAGAAGGAGATAACCTACTATTAACATCGACTTTTCTTCGTCGCCCATTAATCCGCAGGTTCATATTATTTGGACCAAGAATTTGAATTATTTTGGCATAGGCAGGAATTTCAGCACGGCTACTCAAATTTTCTAAAAATGGTAAAGTTGCTAGGGTAGAAACTGTGACTGAGCTAATCAAGAATAATGGTAAAAAACGCTGTATTTTTTTCATAATATCTTCCTAGTTTTAATTGAAATTTATTAAAGTAATTAACAGATTTTTACTGTGCAATTTCTGTTTCTATTTCTAGTAGTTTAACAACTTGACACTGTGTATTTAGTCGCTTATTAAATTCAGGATTTAGTACACCATAAAAAAGCATAATTGTTAGGGTTTTATATTCTAATTCTTGACAATCTTGTGCTTCGCGATCGCTATTTTCTCCATACCATCCACAACGGTATTGAGTGTATTTGCGCCAGAGTTGTTCTAGTTCCTCTAGAGTGGCACAGGGGATTAATTCTTCTTCTCCATCAGTGAATAAACCATCTTGATTACGGTCTGCATTTGCACCATTTTTACCCATTAAAATCATGTAAGTTGTTTGCAAAGCTCCTGTAAATTGTTGTTCTTGTGCTGCTGGGCTAAAGTAATCTCCTTCAATTTCTGAACCAGAAAGTTTCTGAACTCCAAAATCACCCGCTTTTAACTGTTCTTCTAATCTAGGAATCTGAGATAAACTTATGACTTCTGCTAAAGATTCTTCAGCTTGTTCAGCAACTCTTTGAATTTGTTCTCTTTCTGACTTTAGTTCAGAAAGAGAATCAGAATTAGGGGAGTATTTTATCTGATTCTCCATTTGTTTAAGACCAACCAAAAATTGATAATTTGCTAAAGCTTTTTCAAAGTTTCTAGAATTTTTCGCTTTCTCTGCTATTTTGACAAAACTAGGAAGTCGCTGTGATAGCTGACGTACCAAATCTGGTGTTGTTATTTTGAGAACTGCATCTCTTATCAGTTGGTCTCGTGCAGCTTGTTGTTGTGCCAACCAAGTTATAATTCCCGTAATAATTAAACCAGTTGTTAATCCTGAGAAAATAAATCTCATCGACCAAATCAGAAGTTGGGAATGTTGGATTAAGGTAATTAGATTCTTACTGTAGCCAAGGTCATCCGCATCAGGTGTTTTTATCCACTTTTTTGCTTTTTTCAAATTATCAGAATTCAGTAAACCACTGATGCGCTGACCCTGTTTAACCCATTCTTGGGCTTTTTCCTCCAACCAACGGCGCTCTTTTTCTGCTTCACGTCGCTGATTTATCCATTCTTGAAATCTAGGCCAACTGCTAATCAAAATTTCGTGAGCTAAATCTACTATTTGGTATGATTCATTTTCTTCTCCACTAATAGTTAAAAGTCGATATTTATCATTGATAAAATGATTTAAAACTATTCTAAATTCTTCAGGATTATTACCCTTTTGTAAATCGCTTACAAATTGTTGACGGCGAGTATCTGGTCGCCCTTCTCCAAATTGTACTAAACGTAGAAAAATACGACGGGCAACTTTATGTCTGTTTTGGTTTAAGGCTAACCAAGCTCTATTTGCAAAATCGGCTATTATCGCCTCTAATTGGCTTTTTTCTTCATAAGCATGAAGTGGTAAGTATTTATATGCTAGCTTGTCCCAAAGAGAGCGCAAAGTTTCTTGAAAAAATGCCAAAATTCCTGGTTCTTTAGCTCCTGAAAAATCTTCTACTAAGCGCTCTACTAATATGGAATCTATGTAAACACCTGCATTTTTGGCTGGCTGTAAAATTGCTTCCCGCAAACCATCTTTAGTTAAAGCTTCAACTTCATAACGATGAGCTTTAATTTCATTCCAAAGAGGCTGTAAACCTATTAAATCTTGATAAAAATCTGCTCTAATTGTTAGCACAACATAGCAATTTTCAATTTGAATTAATTGGTATAAAACTTGTTTAAAATATTGGAGAATTTTTTGATCTTTTACTATTGTAAATACTTCCTCAAATTGATCTACAATAAGCAGAAAACGTTGTGCATTAGGTTGACTAGCAAGAAAACTCTTGACAGTTGTACTTAATTCATCTAAACTCCCACCTAGTATCTCTCTGAGTGTTGTCACGGGTTTCATGCCGGGTCGCATAGTTCTCACTATCCATTCCCCAGGAAAAAGCGAACTGTTTTTCAATTTAGGAATTAATCCTGCGAAAACCAGTGAAGATTTACCACTTCCTGAACGACCAATAACTGCTAGAAAAGGATAATTATCCAGTTGTCTTACCATTGCATCAATTTCATTGCCACGACCCCAAAAGTTTTTACTATCCTCTTCATTAAAAGTTTTCATCCCTGGATAAGGACACTCTGGTCTTGGAGGTGGTTCAGGTCTAGGACGCTTGACTTGTTCACAGAGACGCTCCACAATTGTCTGCCACTTACTCTCATCAGTAGCATCCAAAGACGTTAACATTTTTAATGTCGGAGGCAATTGAACTTCCTCTAAAAACAGTGGAATTACAGGCCAGATTTTATTTTCTATTCCATAGCTTTGAGCAAGAATATCAGTAAACTCATTAAAATTCTCAGTAAAATAAGCATCTGAAATAATAAGTAAAACATACTTACTTTCTTGTATAAATCGTTCTACTTCTTTAAGTTTAGGTACTCCTAGAGAAAAGTTTTCTCGCTCGACATATTTAACTTCAGCACTGTCTAATGCTGATAATAAAAATCCTTTTACCCAAGCTTTATTTGCTTCTGTATAAGATATAAAAACATCGTACTTGGAAGATGATAGTGCTTCACTCATAAAACTGTTAATTATTTTGGAGTAGTATTAGCTGTTGATGTAGAATTTCATCGTTTTCGTAAAAGTAATCGCAACTCTTTTATTAAATTAGTCAATCCTGATTTTGCTCTACGAGGATGAACTAATAAATTTAAGGGTGTTAATGTTCTCAAACGAGAAGGTAGTTGCCCATCATCAAATTCTGAAATTTTCAGGGTAATAAGTCGATATTTGCCTTCCTCAATTCCTAAAGTTTGTCCTAATACATTTTGAAAATCAGCCCAATCATCTTCTAAATAAGCATCTGATAAAACAAGTACAGTACGTTTAGATTGTTCAATCATTTTTTCAATATTTACAACACGAGGTACACCAAGAATTTCGTCTTGTGGAGTAGCAATTTTTAGTTCAGCATCTTCTAATTGTGGTACTAAAGTATCCCAAACCCAAGTTGCATCTGGTTCCTTCTCCACATAACTAATGTAGGCATCGTAAATAAACCCATCTTGTGATTCAGAAGGTTCTCCTTTGGATTCAGTTTGAGCAGTTCCCTCCATATTTTCAATCCAGCGTCGGTCTTGCTGATGAAATTTTTGGTTTAATTCCTTTAGCTCAGTAAACTCGGATAGAATTACAGATATAGGTATGGCACCGCCACCTAGATCGATACTGCGACCGCGAGTAAATTTGAGAATTCCACAAACTTTGCCAGTTCTCTGATTAACTAATGCTGAACCGCTCATACCAGGACGCACTTGACCCGACTTGAACTTAATTAGTGGTGGTTCATCCCCAGTAGGTCCTTCAGTAGTAAATGTCACTGAAGAACCGTTAATATCTATATCTGAATAACTAAAAGTATATAGTTCGTCACCTGTTTTAATATCTTCATCTAACTTTACGCAAGGCAAGTTCTCATCTTTTGGTGGATTAAACCTCAGTAAAGCCAGATCGAATTTAGGGAATGATTCCTCAACTTTGGCTTCAGCAAAATTGTGTTCCTGCTTCCAGCGAACCTTAATTGGCAAATCACCTAAGTCTTTTACTACATGAGCGCAGGTAAGAATTAGCCCCGGAGCAACAAAAAAACCTGTTCCGTTGCGGTTTTGTGGAGTACTTAACTTCACTGTGCAATATTGCAAAAATTCCATAATAGTTCTTCTATTCTTAATTGACTGACCTTTTACCTTTTTGAACCGACTCTAATGTAACCTCTAAGTCAGAATGATTGTAGTAGACTGTTTCAACTAAAACAAGGCATTAGCTTTTGGGGCTAATTTTTTTTGCTATAGGTAGATCGCAGCACTTTCCTAAAGCAACATTTTAGATGAAACAGTCCAGTAGGGTGCATTAGACCACTGACAATTACTGGGTGTGAGATAGGTGTAAATATTCTAGGCGCGACAATGAATTAGCCCTGCTCCCAGGAGGGGAATATGGGTACATAGGACTTACGTAC
Organism: Okeania sp. SIO2B3; assembly: GCF_010672525.1. GTDB lineage: Bacteria > Cyanobacteriota > Cyanobacteriia > Cyanobacteriales > Microcoleaceae > Okeania. Next base: position 15,574 of record NZ_JAAHGH010000125.1, read on the forward strand.
CTGCAACCTACTTTTAAGCCTTCCTCCCTCTTCAGTTTTCTCTAATCAAACAGTCTAAATTCTTCAAACACAACAGAAAAACTATCCCCATCAGGAGAAGCACACATTAAACCGACTTGCAACTCATTTGCTGTAGTCAAATAAGCTAGTCTCAACAAACTATAACTATCTCCATCCAGAGAATATTCCACTTCGACTGTTTCTCCACTCCGCTTTAACCGCAACCAAATACTTTCCTGGTTTTCCGGCAACGAAACCACTGACCAGTCAGAATATTCTCTTGTCACCACAGCACTCGCTTGTTGCACGCCATTGACAAATTCAATGCCACATTTTATCCAAGTCTTTTCATCCAAACGCACCATCAAACCTGCTTGGTCGTATAATGATTGATATTCACCAGTAATTTTTACTTGGGCGGTAAAGTCACCTGTAATATTCTGATAATAAAAATGACCGTTATCACGAATAAAACCATAGTGAGTCACTCGCCAAAAATCTGTATTTGCACCTGTGGTAACTTGAATTACTCCATCTTGCTCGCTCCAGACAGGGGGTTGGTTGTACCATTGCATATTTGTTGGGGTTGGTGAATTTATTGGTGTTGGTGAGGAAATACTCAACATACCACCATTGATAATATCTTGATATGAAATTTGCCAACCTGACACTGGTTGACCATTGAGTAAATAAGGTTCAGAATGATTACCTTTTTGGATAACAAAATCTTTGCCATTATCCAAATGTATCGTCGCTTGAGAAAAATGTAGATATCCCAAATCAAACATTGGCGTACCCGGAGTTACCTGATACAAACCCAAAGCACTGAGAATATACCAAGCTGACATTTGTCCGCAGTCTTCATTGCCTATGATGCCATCTGGTGTAGCTTTGTACATTGTAGTGAGTATTTGTTTGACATAAGCACGAGTCAGATCGTTGCGATCGACAAAGTTGAAAAGATAGGGGATATGATGACTGGGTTCATTCCCGTGAGCATATTGTCCTATTAATCCTGTAATATCGGGTAGTTCATTTCCTTTGCTACTATCGAGGGAAAATAATTTTTGAAGTTGTGCTAAAAATTCTGACTTCCCACCCATGAGTTGAATTAAGTCTGGAATATTATGAGGCACAAACCAGGTATATTGCCAGGAGTTCCCCTCAATAAATGGAGACTCCCATGCTGCGGCAAAGGGATCGAAATTATCCCAACTACCATCCTTACGTTTGGGACGCATTAATTTTTGACTCGCGTCGAATACTTGGCGGTATGCTTGAGAACGTTTTTCATAACTTTCTGCTAGACTAATATTTCCGAAAATTCTGGCAACCTGAGCGATCGCCCAGTCATTATAGGCAAATTCTAGAGTCCGCGACACTGACCAGTTAACATTAACGTCTGAGGGAACAAAACCATAATTACGATAGGCATTTAATTCTGGTTCTTGTCTATTCATGGTGTCGATCATTGCTCCCAATGCCCACCAATTATCATAGTTCCGCAAACCTTTGGTAAAAGCATCGACAATAACACTAATAGCATGACGACCAACCATTGTTTTGACATCTTTTTCTCCTAGTTTCCACTTTGGTAGGGAACCCACTTGGTCGTAATGTATCAACATAGATTTGATATATTCATTGGTTTCTGAGGGTTCCAGCAAGGTCATCAATGGGTGGAGAGCGCGAAATGTATCCCATAATGAAAATAGGGTGTAGTTGGTAAAACCTCCTGCGGTATGAATGCGTCCATCTGCTCCCCGAAACCGTTTGTCTACATCCATATATATATGTGGAGCTTTGTAGGTATGGTAGAGAGCAGTGTAGAAAATGATTTTATCTGTTTCGTTTTCGGTTTCAATATCAATTTTTGCCAGTTTCTCGCGCCAGAGTTCTTTGCTGGAGTCTACTGTTTGATAAAATTGCCAGGATGGGATTTCTTTTTCGAGATTTTTTTGCGCGCCACTAATGTCTACTGCGGAAATACCGACTCTAATTTTTAGGTAGGAAATTTGCCCAAAGTCTAGATATGATTGAATATTTTTACTATCTGCATTTTTGAGTTGATTGAGATTTTTTCCATCGGTGGAGATATAGATTTTTTGGAAGGGTTGCTCAAATTTGATATAGAAATAAATTCTTTGTTCGGGCGACCAACTTTGACTGATGCGACTGCCGACAATGGTGTAGGAGTCTAATGCTTTGAGACTAGCGGAGAGAGTTTTTTCGTCTCGACGATGAACTAAGTCTATGAGCAGATTAACTTTAGCATTTTCGGGAAAAGTGTAGTAGTGGAAACCACTCCGTTGTTTAGCTGTGAGTTCGACTTGTATTCCTGAGTTTAATTTGACTTTGTAGTAAGCAGGAGAAGCTGTTTCCGAATTTTTGTCAAAGCGTTCCCGATAACCAGAGTCTGGGTTTTCGAGGGTTCCCGGTTCGAGTGTCATAGTACCAATTTTTGGCAAAATTAGAATATCCCCATAGTCTCCAATACCCGTACCGCTTAGGTGAGTGTGGGAAAAACCGAGAATACTGCGATCGCTATCATAGTATCCGGAACAGGCGTCCCATCCTTCAACTCTGGTATCGGGACCAAGTACGACAAAACCATTAGGAACGCTTGCCCCTGGATGAGTGTGGCCATGACCGCCCGTACCTATTAGGGGATTGACATATTTGAGGTTGTTTGTGGTTGGTGTGTTTGTGTTAGTCATAAATTGAGGAAGGAAGTAGTCAAGAAAGTAGAAAAATAAAGTTATACCGTTTCTTATCTTACAGCGGTTTTCATTAGTAGGGGCGAATGGCATTGGCTAACGCCAAGCTCCGAATTGCGCCCTTACAGGGTTTTGGTTATGACGATGTGGTTTAGAGATCGGCAAAAGCGCTGTAATAGTAGTTGAGCCAATGGAACTGAGTAAAAATTCT
>NZ_JAAHGH010000126.1 GCF_010672525.1 Okeania sp. SIO2B3
TCCACGTCCGTTTCTTGCTCCGCGTTCCCTTGCGCCTTTCGGCGGCGCGGGTTCGGTGCGCTTTTTTGTCTCCGTTAGCGTAGCTCCTCCGGAGGAGGCATGCCCAAGGAGCGACTAATATATTTATTGCTGCATTTTCATCGCGGTCGTGTTTTGCCCCACAGTTGAGACATTCCCATTCTCGCACCTGAAGGTCTAGTTTTCCACCTTTAAACCCACAACATGAGCAAGTTTGAGATGTAGGTTCCCAACGACTAATTATTCTAAAATCGCGACCGTATTTTTCTGCTTTACCCTCTAAAAATGTTCTGAATTTTCGCCATCCTAAATCAGAAATAGCTCTGGCTAATTTACGATTTTTAACTATACCAGAAACATTTAAATCCTCTAAAACAACTGTTTGGTTTTCACGAATTATTTTAGTAGATAACTTATGTAGAAAATCTGTCAAGCGTATCTTTCAGCTTGGCATGGAATTTAGCTACTCTAGCCCGTGCTTTTTCACACCTTTTAGACTCTTTAGTTTTTTTAGATAATGACTTACTTAACTTTCGATACTTCTTAATTCGTTTTTTGAGTGGTTTTGGTGCATCAATCTTTGTACCATTACTCAAGGTTGCAAATGTAGAAATACCTAAATCTATACCTACTGAATTATCACTTTGAGGCAAGATTTCAGGCATAGTTTCTACTACAAAACTCAAGAAATATCTATTAGCTGAATCTTTAATTACTGTGACGGAGCTAGGATTGCTAGCTAACTCTCTTGACCAAACAATTTTCAGCTTTCCAATCTTGGCTAAATAAACTTTATGTTGACCAATTGTCAGTATTTAAAATTTCTGGTACTGTAATGTTAGTGGGGGTAACTCGGCTATATACATGACTTTTTGTTCAACATAAGATGTACTTTATTTATAGTTAATAGAATAGTTATCAATTAATTAGCTATCAAAAAACTTCTTCATTTTCAAAAGCTCAAAAAAAATCCTGAATTTCAGGTTGTCAGTATTTAAAATTTCTGGTACTGTAATGTTAGTGGGGGTAACTCGGCTATATACATGACTTTTTGTTCAACATAAGATGTACTTTATTAATAGTTAATAGGAAAATTATTAATTATTAATAGTTCATTGACAAATTAAACTGCAATCATAATTCCTTTCCCTACTTAACTATTTGTAAAAGCTTAACCGTTATGCAATCCTGCTTTTATCGACTTTTTTAGGCTCTCTTCTGACTAAATAATATTAATTTTTTAGTATTCCAGACTATAGATAAATAAATTTACGCGATTCAAGATATGAAATCAACAATTTTATCTCCCTATACCCTATTTCCTATTCCCTGACTTTTGGAAGAAGTCTAATGAATATCAAATCTATTTAATTAGTTCTAATAAACCAAATTGTGAATGTCTAAAACTTAAATTTCTGCTGATGTAAACTTCACAAACGATAATGGTCAATTACTTCCTTAATTCTATTGGGAGCAGGAATACCTGATACCGTAATTTCTATATCCCCTGTTCCCGCGCTAGCTATTTTGATAGTACCAGTATTGAACAAACATTCCATCATACTCTGTTGAACTTGAATATTGCGGATATGAGCGTGCATTACTTCATTGGTGTATCTACTAAGTAGACCCTGTTGTAAAAATGTACGCTTATCAGTGACTATTAATGTTGTATTTTTACTTTTAATCCACCATATCAGTAAGAATATAAGTCCTATTCCAAACAATAAAATCAAACACAAATAAACAATAAATAAAAGTGGATTACTTCTCCACATACTAGGATGAACTCGGCAACTTTCTACTTCCATCTAATAACTCCTTTATAGATTGTTTTAAGTATGTACAATTAAATTTCACTCTAATTAGCCTAGTAGTACATTATTTATACTTCAGTCTTTAATTTATGAGCTATTTGAAACTCCGCTTTTCCATTAGACGTAGATCAAGAGACTCTGCTACTTTTCTTAGCTCCGCATTAACTTTTACATCATCATCAGATTTAAACTTTTCCATCTGTTTTACTGTCTCTTTTAGCAGTTTTACTAATGATGATAATTGTTTAACATTGAGATTATTTTGATGTTCATAGATTAGTTGTATTGCTTCTTTTCTGATTGTGACAAATTCTTTAGTATCCTTAATCTTATCAAGTAGATTATCTAAATCCTTAGAATCAAGAAGGTTTTGTTTTCTCAAAATTCTTTTTTTGTAAAAGTACCAAATTAAAGTAATCGCAACTGCTACAATTACTCCATAGATAGCAGACCATAGGATAGTAGACCTAAAGTTTAAAAGTTTGTACCTGTTATACTCGAAAAAATGCTGTAATGTGTCTGATAATATCTAGAAGCGATCGCTACTATTTATATATTATTATAAATTAGATTATCAGCTAGTTATCCTACAATTCAGGAGAAAACCCACTGTAACTACTAATAAAGGTAGCTTCTTTAATCACCAAACCTAACATTACAAGAATTGTGATATAGTTACTGTACTAGGTGGCGAGTGCCTATTAGAATGATTTTTGATTCAACTAAAGTAGTATTTTCTGAAGTCTATATGCAAATATCCTGGTTTGATAAACTAAAAACAATCATCAGTTATTTATTAACCACAGGAATTATTATTACCACTCTGTTTTCTCTAGGAAGTTATTGGCAAAAAGGTATCATTTTCGAGCTAATTTCTCATTTTAAAGTTCAATATTTTGTAATTAGTTTAATTTTATTGTGTTGCTTAACCATAACAGGCAAAAAAAGATTATTATTAGTAGGCATATTTTGCACAATTATTAACCTCACCCCAATTTTGCCTTGGTATATTCATAGAAATGGTATTAGCCAAGAAACTCCTAACTTGCGAATTTTAGTTTATAACCTTTATGGAGGCAGAAATTCTCAATATTCACAAGTTACCAAAATGGTAAGAAAAGAAAATCCAGATATAGCAATTTTTTTAGAACCTACTAATACCTGGTTTCAAAATCTACAAACATTATCTGATATTTTACCTAATTCAATTGCCTCTAAGTCTACCTATGGAATTCCTCCCTATGGAATTGTTGCAGTTTACAGCAAATTTCCTCTCAATGATTACTCAATAAAATTTTTTGCTCCGAACAAACCTACTATTATTACTAACTTCAACATTAATCAACAAACTATTGATTTAATAGCAACCCATCCTACTGTTCCGATATATAGAAGCACCTTTAAACAACGCAATCAAATTTTAGAAGCACTTAGTAAATATATTCAACAATTAAATCATCCAGTTATTCTTGCAGGAGATTTGAATATAACAATGTGGTCTCCTTATTATCAAAAATTAGAACAAGAAACTGGATTAAGAAATAGTCGTTTAGGTTTTGGTATTATTCCTACTTGGCCTGCAAGATTTAATAACTCTATAGTCTTGTATATTTTATCTAGATTTTTTCAAATTCCCATAGATCATTGTTTAATCAGTTCAGAAATTAAAGTTGTAAATGTTAAGACAAGAGCTAATTCCGGTTTAAATTTAGGTTCAGATCATCTTCCTTTAATTACAGATTTATTGATTAGCAAATCAGGAAATTAATAATATCATACCCAGATAATTAGTTATCAAAAAAACTATCCTTTCACTAGCGATCGCAAATCTCTTTATTATCAAAATAATATGGGTCTAAAACCCCGCCTTTTAAGGCGACATATTTTTGGAGCAAAGCTCAAATTCCCGTTACAAAAATAACTTCTGATTCTCTTGGTGCGCGTTCCCTTGCGACTAGCGTCGTCGCGGGGTCGCACCGCTTCTGACTTTTGACTTCTGACTTCGTTAACCCTACTCCCTAATCATTTATTTATTTATAAGTAGGGCTTCCTGATTAAATCTAAAAGTATTTACAGATAAAGGTTTTAGACTTTTTGGGGTGGAAAAAAGTGCCTGGTTTTCAGCTCTTCACGCTCAAAAAGGAGCGTATTTTAGGCGCATAGTTGAACAGAAAAATCACTCTTACAATTCTTACTCCTACCTTCTCGCTCATTCCCTTTTCTCCTGTCTTCCCCTCCTGGGAGGGGTTAGGGGTGGGTTGTCTCCTACCCTCACCTATAAGACTTTTTCAGCAAACCCTAGGTATTTAACCGGACATGATATAAGGTTTAGTTTTCTACTCCATTTCCAATTAATTTTTCCTACAATACATAAAAGCTTATATTCAATATCTAAATCTAAATTTTTATTGATTTCATAGCAAATTAGCATTAGTTAAACTAGAATAAAAAGCTATTAACTTACCATCTTAAGTCAGTATTGCCTCTTTCATTTTGTCTCGCTCATTTTGTATTAAATTAAGTAGCGGTCTTTGTAGATTAGTTCTTAATAACTAAGGATATGTGCCAACTAATATCACTACTTTGACAAGACTAACTAGAATCTATCTCTAGAAATCAAATAAATTTAGCTAAAAAAAATCTCAATGTTAATTTTCAAAACTAACTCAAAGAAAGTAAGTATATTTTAGTTAACCAATATCTTATGTTTTTCTTTCAGAGAAAATTTTTTACCGAAAAATTAAGGTTTAAAGCCTATCCTTTAAAGGAGAAACAAGAAAAATTTTTCCTTTGAGTCAATCCTCTTCTTTTCAAGGAGAGGTAATTATTAATTATTAATTATTAATTATTAATTGTTGAACTTAGAACCACTATCAAATTAATATTAAATAAATCAATTTTTTGACTTATAGTCTTCAATTTGTTGTGCATTAATCTCCACAGCAGATACATCAATAGTACCAGGAGGAGTTAACCTACTAAAATTACCCCCTTCAACCTTAAGTGGTTCTCCACAACTAGGACATTGAAATTGAGTCTGATTTAAAGCAGTAAATTCATAACTACAAACAGGACATTTATCTATAATTAAATTACGATTTAACCACCAACGTAATCCAATAAATGCAATTATAGGTGCAATCAATATAAAACCAATTAATATCAAAACAGAGTTAACTAACCATCCTAAACCTATAGACCCTAAAAGCCAAACAACAGCTAAAACAATTAGCCAATTACCAATACTGGCCAGTGTTAATTTAAATACTTTTGAATTGCCTTGATTCACTTCATTATCTCCTTAAATATCCATCCTTACTTATATCCTAATCACAAATTTAAAAGTTGTTTTACCCTTTCAGTAAAGGCAACCCTACCAAACACTTTTACACTTTCTTCTCGCAACCAATGACCATCACACCTCCGGTCCTCTCCCTTCAACATCTCAATACAAGCATTAGCTACTGCTTCTGGATCTCTATAAGGTACGCGCCATCCTAATTTTCCATCCTGCAAAGGGTCCGCCGATCCATCCGCATCACCCGATAAAACTGGTATTCCACAGGCCATTGCCTCTAAATACACAATACCAAACCCTTCCTGAGAAGGCATCACATAAGCATCAGCTACTTGATAATGTCTAACCAAATCTTCTGTAGGCACAAACCCAGCAAATATCACTTGTTTCTCCACCCCTAAATCTTCAGCTAACTTAGCTAACCGGGGTTGGTCATCTCCTCTTCCAATAACTAAATACTTTACTTCTGGGAATATTTGTAGTATTCTAGGAAGAGCACGAATTGTAACATCAACACCTTTATAGGGGTCTCCTGACCAAAGTCTAGCGACAGTCATTAATACCTTTGCCCCTTCCAGGTTGTAACGCTCAATCAAATCTTTTGGTTTAGGCTGAGGAATAAAAATATTCTCATCTACCATACAAGGTAACAACTGAAACTTTTCTTGTTCTAGATAATTATTTTCACAACAGCGATCGCGACTATAACGACTAATAGTTAAAATACGAGCTGCTTGTTTTAATGCCTGTTGATATTTATTTGGTAGTGGTTCCCACACTTCTTTACCATAAGTGAAAATTGTGTAGGGAATGCCGAGAGGTACACACAAAATTTGAACTAATGGAGCTAAATTAATATGACCACAAAAAACTTGTTGAGGTTGTTTTGTCAGTAAACACCATAACAATGTTGTTGCTAACCTAAAACGCCCTAACCAAATAGGCTGAGTTTTTAAATAATAGAAATTTATACTCTTAGACTGATAGGGATTTTCACATTCTAGTCCATCTCTAAGTAATAATATATCAGTATCTAGAACTGAATCAGAAGCATTTGTAGAATTTGTTAAGTCTTGGTAAGCCTGGAAAATATCTCTAACATAAGATTGAATGCCACCTTCACGAGATAAAATTTCCAGAAAAACAAATGTATTTCCTTTTTTTTCATTAACCTTGTTAGCCAAATTAATCTCCAAATTATGATTTATATTTTTTATTTCCAAGCACCTCTAGATACTATTTATAGCAAAGCGTAGTAAAAGCTAGTTATATTGAACTTTTAATCAGGGATTATGAATATAAATTATAATTTATCTGACTTTTAGTAATTATATTACAATTACAACTCAAAAAAAGGCGTTTCACAGTAATTAACCTATGACAGTTGCCAGTAATAAGATTTTTGCTAAATATCCTAAATATTTTGAGAACTATAGCACTACAAGAATTGGTTAGGACATTTTTCAATCTTAAAACCCTTTTACAGTTTGCTATTCCCTGTTCCCTATTCTCTAACGAATAGCGTATAAAAACGAAAAATTAAGCTTTTCAAACAGAATTTTACTTAGGGTTTGCTGAAAAAGTCTTATGGTGATGGTAGGCAACAGCTCCGAAAGGCAACAGGCAACAGTTTAGACTATCTGCTACGGCCAAATTTTTGGCATTTTCAGGTAAAAATATTAGCTTTTTGATACTAATTGAGCCAAAAACTATGTACTTTTTCAATACCTAAAAAGGCTAAAACCTTTATCTGGTAATTATTTTATCTTTAATCAGCAAGCCCTACTTAAATAAATAAACCTGTTAAAAATAGTGGGATAGATTCATTAATGATTTGATATTTTTGATTGAATTTGATTTTGGATTTGACAATTACTCGAATGATTAATATTAGGTTTTTTTAGTCAAAATCTCAACCTATTTTTGGTAGTATCATTCCACAATTTGCAACCCCCAAAAAAATTTTACACCCTTTGAAAATTCACACAAGCACACAACTACAAATGTACTCATCAAGAAAATAAACAAAGGGTGTAAAATATTATTTTAGAAGTCCTATTTTATAACTCCCAATCTTAGAATAGACCAAAAGTCAAGGATTTCTCAATTGGTAAAGTAGCACCAATACCCAACCACAGAGTTACTGCTGTACCAAACAGGAATACAGCAGTAGCTACTGGACGACGGAAAGGGTTTTGGAACTTGTTCACACTTTCAATGAAAGGAACCAACATTAATCCCAGAGGAATAGAAGCCATTGCTACAATACCCAACAATTTATTAGGTACAGTACGCAAGATTTGAAACACTGGCCAGAAGTACCATTCAGGCAGAATTTCTAGAGGTGTAGCAAATGGGTCTGCTGGTTCGCCAACCATAGCAGGATCTAGTACCGCTAGACCTACACACAAAGCAAAAGTACCAACAATTACGACTGGAAAGATATAGAGTAAGTCATTAGGCCAAGCAGGTTCACCATAATAATTGTGACCCATACCTTTAGCCAACTTAGCTCTTAATTGAGGATCGCTCAGATCCGGCTTTTTTAAAGTGGACATATTTTTTATTCTCCGTAATCACCGAGAGCTAGTATTTGATTATTTTTGACACTCTCACCACTAAATCAAATATTATAGTGGGAGATTCTTGCCTTATAGCTTAACTTACAAAGGTCCAGAGATACCTTGCTTACGAATCATCAAGAAATGCAATAGCATAAATACTGCAATTAGCCAAGGTAGTACAAAAGTATGAAGACTGTAGAAGCGAGTTAGAGTTGCTTGACCAACACTTGTACTACCACGCATTAGTTCTACAATAAATGGACCAACAAATGGAATTGCATCAGGTACACCAGAAACAATTTTCACAGCCCAATAACCAATTTGGTCCCAAGGTAGAGAATAACCTGTAACACCAAAACTAACAGTAATTACAGCCATAACTACACCTGTTACCCAAGTAAGTTCGCGGGGTTTCTTGAAACCGCCTGTGAGATAAACTCGGAAAACATGAAGAATCATCATCAGCACCATCATACTGGCGGACCAACGATGGATAGAACGAATTAGCCAACCGAAGTTAACCTCAGTCATAATATATTGAACTGATGCTAGTGCTTCTGTTACTGTTGGCTTGTAGTAAAAAGTCATAGCAAACCCAGTAGCAAACTGGATGAGGAAGCAAACCAAAGTAATGCCACCCAAGCAATAAAAAATATTTACATGGGGTGGAACATATTTGCTAGAAATATCGTCAGATATCGCTTGAATTTCTAAGCGCTCATCGAACCACTTATAAGCTGGTGAATCAGTTACCTGTTTTGTGAACATGAAGCCAAAAATCCTAGATGAATATTGCTGTGTTTTAATCGATGGTTTTGGGTAGTTAGACTAAAGTATACTTACCTAAAACCTTTAACCAGCAATACAAAATATAATACCAACTGGTAAAGGAATCTAGAGACAAGTCTACTTTAACTTTAATAAATAAATCTTCATTATTCTCTACCCTCCAGTTATAAAATTTAACATAACTTGTGGATAAATTTCATCCAGGTATTAGCTATCCAGGTATCAGCTTTTATGAAGTTTGAGGTATTCAGTATTTTTCATTTATACTATAGATTTTACTCAATAATCCTATAAGGCAAATAAGTTATTGTATCTATGAAAAACAGATTTATCCGAGTTATATTTCTCTTAATATTACCAGTGATTCTGAGTTGTGGATTTTGGACATCATCTGCATCAGCATTAACAGAGGAACAGAGTTTATTGGGCGAAGCTTGGCGAATAGTTAACTTGGCTTATGTTGATGATTCTTTCAATCATCAGAATTGGTGGTTTGTACGTCAAAAATTGATTAAGAAACCCTTAAAAAACAGAGACGATACCTATAATGCCATTCAGGAAATGTTGGCCAGTCTGGAAGACCCCTTCACCAGACTTCTCAAACCAGAACAATACAATAATTTGCAGGTTAATACCTCTGGAGAATTAACAGGAGTAGGTTTACAAATTGCTTTGGACCCTCAAACAGGAGAATTAATAGTCATATCTCCCCTGGAGGGTTCTCCTGCTGAAGCTGCTGGTATTCAACCTCGCGATCGCGTGCTCAAAATTGATGGCCAACTAACTTCAGGATTTACTTTGGATGAAGCTGCAAATAGAATGCGAGGTCCTGTTGGTTCTTCTGTGGTATTGACAATTTTGACAGAAAACAAAGACCAACCTGAAGACATCACACTAATTAGGGATACTATTGAAATTAACCCAGTCTATGCTGAATTAAAGTCTAGCCCGGAAACAGGAAAAATTGGTTATATTCGTCTGAGTCAATTTAATGCTAATGCGGCGGCAGAAGTAACTCAGGCAGTAGAAAGTTTTGAACAACAAGGGGCAATTGGTTATGTGCTTGATTTACGCAATAATCCAGGTGGACTATTACAAGCTGGCATAGAAATTGCTCGTCTATGGTTGGATGATGGTACTATTGTTTACACGGTCAACAGACAAAGATTTCTTGGTAGTTTTGATGCTGAGGGACTGGCCATAACTGATTCTCCGTTAGTGGTATTAACTAATCAGGGAACTGCTAGTGCCAGTGAAATTCTTGCAGGTGCTCTTCAGGATAATGGCCGTGCTTTGTTAGTGGGTGAAAGAACTTTTGGCAAAGGGTTAATTCAGTCTTTGTTTGATTTGTCTGATGGTTCGGGATTGGCCGTGACAGTGGCCAAGTATGAAACACCAAACCATACAGATATCAATAAACAGGGAATTATGCCTGATATTGTGGTGGAACAAGACCCCATTTTGCCTTACCAAATTACTACAGAAGCTGACAAACAATATCAAGCTGCAGTGGAACTTCTGACATCTGAAATTGCATTAGCAAATGCAGCCTAGTGATTTTTTATCTATACTTCATTGGGGTCATTTCAGTTATCAGTTAGCCTCATAAGGTCGGAACTGCGTTAACAGTACCTATCCTCTTGCAATAAGGAGGCTTGACATTAGGAATATTCTCTTTTTTTATCCCCTTAAAAGGGGAGGCTTTATATCAGAATTTTTCGGTAAAGATTCAGGAGTTGTGTTTCTACGTAATATTCATAATTATTCAATGAATCTGAAATTTCTGCACAAATTATTAAGTAGAGTATCCCTAATACAAAACCCTAAATATTATAACTTTAATATTCAGAAATCTTTGTTTTCTCAGACTATTTTGAATACTCTTTTAGTAGTGGTTAACGGCTGTTAATCCCTACAAATGGTGTATAATTTCATATTTTGCGTAAATCATGTAGACTACAAAATTATTTTTGGGTACAAAGTAGACTAGGGGGAAAGTTCACAAGGAAGCAGAAATACATTCAAACTCATATCTATGCTTTTTTCTCCCTTGTCCTGCTTGTCTCCCTCCTAATAACAACTACTTACTACTGTTTCAAGGAGAGCTAATAGATTCTGAATTTGGTTTAATACCATTATCTTCTAGCCAAATTATCGGTATTTGATGAGGGTCTACTCGGTTGCTTTGTTCTTGCATAATACTTTTGGCTTGACTAGGATCGAAATAACGACTAAAATCTGCTTTCTCTTGATTAAGTCTTTCTGTTGTAGCTTCAATTTCAGATTCAATGACTTGTAGCTTTTCTTGAATAGATTGGTAATAAGGCCACAATTTTAAGAAAGCTGATGTTACACAAACAGAAATTATAATATTAGTAAATAATTTGAGTGTGGTTTCAATTGTTATTCCTAGATAGGTAGATTTGATTCTTTTGGAAAAAATTCGAGGTTTTACTTGAGTAGGACTGTTGTGAGAAACTGGTGAAAATGTTACAGGTTTAGTAGCTTGCATAATTTTTTGAGGGTAGCTTCATCAATTAGAAGATTTTTCTATTTAGATATTAATCTATCAATGGAGTCTACCTAAAAATTGTGATCTAAATCCTCCCCTTTTAAGCTATCCGTTATCAGGAACTCCTGAAAACCTTGTGTGTAGTAGGGGAGTAGGGGAGTAGGGGAGTAGGGAGCGGGGGAGAAGGGAGAAAGAATAATAGTAGATCGGAAAAACTACTTAAGTTATCAAAAAAAAATATACTTTTTAATACACTTTTTCTCTGGCAAAAATCTTTGAAAGGCTAGTACATAACTTGTCTATAATGTCTACGTTTTATGTGAAGAAAGATGTTTGTAAAGCATAGCCTTTTAAGGGGATAAAAAAAGAGAATATTCCTGATGTCAAACCTTCTTATTGCAGAATTCCTGATAACTGATAACTGATAACTGATAACTGATAACTGATAACTGAAATAACCTTTGGTTTTCACAGCAAAGACATTTTTTGAAGATTCCTATTCCAGAAAAAATCTGCCCCCACAGTTTTTATATACTAACTTCTCAATCATACTTATGTTTTGCTAAAGAGCAAAAATTCTACTGTATCTTGAGAAACAACTGTGAGGACAAATTTAGATTTTGATAATTGACCGAGATTTTATTTGTAAAGCTCAGTTGAGAGTCGGAATGCTAAGATTCCTGGGATGAGAGCAATTACTAGAGCAACTAATACTTGAGTATCAGATAGAGGCATAGTTCAAAACTCCTAATGTTTGTATTTGTAGTTTGCAGTTAATTTTCCATATTTTACCCGTAATTGGCAAATTCACAACTTGAAACAAATACTAATTTTTCTTCCTCTTCTACACTACCCGTTTGATATACTTAGCTGTGGGGTTTGCTATTGTCTTAAACATCTCGTAAAATTCTTAATATAACTCAATATAAGTTAACAAAAAAAAATTATTTTCAAGAATATAGAATTAGTTAAACTACTATTAATATTTTAAGTTTTTAAGCATTTAGACTATATATCCCAATTTTAGGAAGAGGGAACAGGGAACAAGGAACAGAGAATATAAAATTTCAATGCGTTTTAGCTGATAGACATCCTAATGTGAAATACGTTAATGTTTAGTACCAAAAATTGATAGGTAGATGGGGAGATTCGTATATTTGCACAATACAGTTTTTTGTATTTCATATAGAACAAATTTGAGAGCTATCTATTGGTGTAGTAAACATCAGGATATAGTCAATATGGGAATATTTTTCTATCTTTTTCCCTGTTATATTTCTCGAACTCCTGAATTCAGCAACTCAGCCATTCTAACTCCTCTGTCAAAAACACACACCGTTGATAAAGATACCATCAGGGTTCTATAAATAGGTAATTAACAGTAAAGATATATAAAAGATAGTTAGACTAAGTTTGTAAGCATTCAGCAGTCAGCTATCAGCTAGCCTCCTATGGTCGGAACTGCGGACTTCAGCTTTATTACCTTTACAAATAGAAAAAAGCAATTTTATCAAAGTTTCAGAGTACGAATATCTGGTTGAGAATGCAGTAGAAATTAAATGAATGTTTGCTTCATTCATTAGACATCTCCAATAATAAAAAATCAAATCAATTATCGCAAAGCAATTATCAATTCTTCCCCTCCTGGGAGGGGGAGGGGCGAGGGGTGGGTTCCCTACTCCCTCATTTGGTGGAGATGTCTATTAAAAAGCTGTTTGCGCAGCATGACAAACGGAATAGCTGACCGCTAATAGCTGTTTGCGCAGCAGTCCGCAGGAAATGCTTACCTAAGTTTTAAGTAACTGTGCAAAATTAATTTAACATTTATAGGAAGTAGAGAATATATTTGTATGCTTTAGTAGTAGATATAAAAATAAATTTTCCTTCCTATTTAACCTGAACATCAAATATGTAGCAGAAGGAAGAAGGAATAAGGAAAAATCTGGCTTTGTCTGAGTTTTAAGCTTTTTATATGTCAAATGCAGTAATGGCAACTGCTATACAATTAATTTTGCTTGACTTTATATATATTTTCTCAGACTAACGTTTATTCATAGCCTATTTAAAGTCGCTATATTCGCGAGAGTTATTAACCAAATAATAGCTGATTCAGAATAGTTAATAATTGATATTTTAAGTTTTGCTATATTTATAAAGCAGAGGAATTTTTTCAAACAAATACTTCTGCTATATTGAACAGATAAAGTTAAAATTTATTGATTCTAAATATTATATGGTCTTGACAAAGTTAGCTCCCTGATTTAGAGAGCTAACTAACAAAAATTCTAGATCAGAAAAATCTTCTCTATCTTGTTTATTCAACAATCCACTTAGTCAGAGTTGGCTCCCATGTGGCTAATTCTTCCTCTTTAAACCAGAGACTAATTTCCCTTTGAGCAGTCTCAATTGCGTCAGAGCCATGTATCAAGTTACGGCCAATACTAATTCCATAATCACCTCTAATTGTACCAGGCTCAGAGTTTAGAGGATTAGTTGCCCCAATAATTTTTCTCGCGGACGCAACAACTCCTTCACCTTCCCAAACCATTGCTACTATTGGGCTAGAGATAATAAATTCTACTAATCCATTAAAAAACGGTTTTTCCCGGTGAACATCATAATGCTGTTCAGCTAGCTCACGACTGACCATCATCATTTTTAGACCTACTAGAGTAAAACCTTTTTTTTCAAAGCGACCAATAATCTCGGCGACAAGTCCTCTTTGGACCCCATCGGGTTTAATAGCTATGAAGCTGCGTTCCAAACTGATACTCCTCAAAAATTTTCTGAATACACAATACAGATTAACCTGATTTGACACTCTGCCCTAAATATTTGCGTGGCAAAAAAATTTATGAAGCTTTTCGCTAAGAATCAATATTTAATCTTCGACTAGGGCACTTATGTACTTATAGCGGTCGAAGGGAAGGTTAGGACATATCAAAAGCTTAAAACTCAGACAATGTAAGATTTTTACTTCTTCCTTCTTCCTTCTTCCTTCTTCCTTCTGCTTTTTATAGACTAAACACTACATATAGTATAGTGCTATAGTTTTTGGCTACTATATCTAGCGCTAATACTTAATTATCCGAATTTACCAGTAATTAAGTTACAATTATTCCAATCTTAGTATATTAAAAGTAAAACACATCATGGATTTACAGTCAACTATAAATCAAAATACTTCTGATATTTCAAACAACACATCATTAACTAATACTTCTACTTCTAAAACAGAAATTGATCGGATAAACCCTCAACAAAAAAAAGTATGGACTATTGAAGATAGTGAGAAATTATATAGAATTCAAGGATGGGGTAATCCCTATTTTTCAATTAATTCTGCTGGTCATATTACAGTTTCTCCTAAAGGCGATCTAGGAGGTTCAATAGACCTATTTGACCTGATTGAATCTATTAAACAAAGAAATATAGGATTACCTTTAATTATTAGATTTTCCGATATCCTTGAAGATAGAATTGAACGTTTAAATGCTTGTTTTTCTAAGGCGATCGCTCGTTATAAATATCAAAATATTTATCGTGGTGTATTTCCAGTAAAATGTAATCAAAATCGTCAATTAGTAGAAGAAATTGTTGAATTTGGTAAGCCTCATAAATTTGGTTTAGAAGCAGGTTCAAAACCTGAATTGTTAATTGCGATCGCGACTTTAAATACTCCTGATTCACTGATAATTTGTAATGGTTATAAAGACCGAGAATATATTGAGACAGCAATGCTAGCTCAAGGGTTAGGAAAGAAAGCAATAGTTGTGATTGAACAGTTAGAAGAAGTACAGTTAGTAATAGAAGCTAGTCGAAAACTAAATATTAAACCAGTAGTAGGAGTTAGAGTAAAACTTAGTACTAAAGGTATCGGTCGTTGGGCAGGAACTACAGGAGATCGCGCAAAATTTGGTCTTGGTATTCCAGAAATAATTCAAGTTGTTAATCAGTTAAAAAATGCAGATATTTTAGATTCTTTGCAGCTCTTGCATTTTCATATTGGTTCTCAAATTTCTTCAATTAGTGTAATTAAGGATGCTATTAGAGAAGCCAGTCAAATTTATGTAGAATTAGCTCAACTAGGAGCTAATATGAAATACTTAGATGTTGGTGGTGGTTTGGCTGTTGATTATGATGGCTCGAAAAGTAAGTTTTATGCTTCCAAAAACTATGATATGCAGAACTATGCTAATGATATTGTGGCAGAAGTTAAAGAAGCTTGTGAAGAGAAAAATATATTACCACCAATATTAGTTAGTGAAAGTGGCAGAGCTGTTGCATCTCATCAATCAGTTCTGATTTTTGATGTTTTAGGAGTTAGTCAAGTTCCAAAAGAAGAACCTGAAGTTGTTGAAAAAGACGAGCATTTAATTCTACAAAACCTCTACGAAACTTATCAATCTATTAACAAAAATAATTACCAGGAAGCATATCACGACGCAATTCAATTCAAAGAAGAATCTATAAGTCTATTTAATTTTGGATATCTTAGTATTAGCGACCGCGCCAAAGTAGAACAACTATATTGGGGATGTTTTCGGAAAATTCAAGAGATATTAAAAGGTTCTGAATATATTCCAGATGATTTAGAAGAACTAGAAAAAATCATGGCATCTATTTATTACATTAATCTTTCTGTTTTTCAATCTGCTCCTGATAGTTGGGCGATTAATCAATTATTTCCAATTATGCCTATTCACAGGTTAGATGAAGAACCTACAGAAAGAGCTATATTAGCGGACCTTACCTGTGATAGTGATGGAAAAATTGAGCAATTTATCGATCTACGAGATGTCAAGTCATTATTAGAATTACATCCTCTTCAAAGTCAACTTAGCGATAAATCTTCTCAAGAATTCGCCAGTAAAACATTAGAAAATTCACCAAAAGAAATTGCTTCTAATTTTCAACCTTACTATCTAGCAATGTTTCTTGGAGGTGCTTATCAAGAAATAATGGGTAATCTACATAACCTATTTGGTGATGTTAATGTTTTGCATATTAAATTAACCCCTTCAGGTTACAAAATCGAACACGTTGTTAAAGGTGACACAATGACAGAAGTATTAAATTATGTTCAGTATAATTCTGATGGTTTAGTAGAAAGTATTCGTCGTCAAACAGAGCAAGCTTTACAAGAAGAAAAAATTACTATTAAAGAGTCGCGAATGCTGCTGCAAAATTATGAGAATAGTCTCAGCAGTTACACTTATCTAATATAAGAGATTATTAGGATTGGAAAGACTACTAAAAGGAATTAAAAAGCAAGAAGGAAGAAGTTATACCATGTAAGGTTGAATACTTAGGGTTTGCGTATGGAAAGTCTTTTTGTTGGGGTAGGAGACAGGAGACAGGAGACAGGAGAAATGGCTTGGGAGCGAGGAGCTAGGAGTAAGAATTGTCTCTCAATTTTTCTGCCATAATCATCCCAAAATACTAACTTTTTGAGCCTTTTCCACCAAAAAGCTGGTACTTTTTTCAATTATAAAACGCTCAAACCAATATCAGTCAATACTGTTAGAATTAATCAGCAAACCCTACTTATAAATAAAGATTAAGGAGTCAGGAGTCTGGAGTCAAGAGTAAGGAGGAAAGAATCAGCAAGAGGAGAAGAAAAATTTTTGTTAGCGCTATTAAACGGACATGATATTAAGAGTAAATTTCAGACAATCACTTCACATAATTCAAAAGTCAAAAAAAAGTTAATCAACCTTTTTCCCTCTTCCTTCAATTTCAACCCTATGAACTAATATCAAATCGGGTGCATCTCAATTTTGAATAAAGCCAAAAATTTATCGCTTTTAGGGAACAGGGAATAGGGAATAGGGAATAGAGAATATATAGAAAAAAAGTATTTTTATAAATATGAGATGCACCCATCAAATCCCCTAAAATTGATATAATTCAGCATTTAGTAACAATAGTTAATACAGTAGGAGTAAAATATCTTTTATCCATACTAACTTTAGGAATTATACTACTCATAAACTAATGTATAGCAATTCCCAAGAAGCGTGAGGTACAAAATTCTTTTATTGCGCGGAAGTAGGGAGTAGGGAGTAGTAATTTGGATGTTTTAGGAAATAGAAAATCAGAAAAAAACTGTACCTCAGTAACTTGAGAAACGCTATATTTGATATATAACAGTCGAAGGAAAAGTCAAGAGCGTGAGGTACAAAATTCTTTTATTGCGCGGAAGTAGGGAGTAGGGAGTAGTAATTTGGATGTTTTAGGAAATAGAAAATCAGAAAAAAACTGTACCTCAGTAACTTGAGAAACGCTATATTTGATATATAACAGTCGAAGGAAAAGTCAAGATATATCAAAAACTTTAAACTCAGACAACGCCAAATTTTTCATTCTTCCTTCTTCCTTCTTCCTTCTTCCTTCTTCCTTCTGTTATTAGCATTGATATAATTCAGCATTTAGTAATAAGAGTTAATCCAGTAGGAGTAAAATATCTTTTATCCATACTAACTTTAGGAATTATACTACTCAGAAACTAACATATTTGATATTCGACACTCTCCACGTTAAATAAAAGAGACTATAATGGGAGTCCTCTATCAACATTTATGATAGCAGTGGAAGGAAAGGTTAGGAGATATCAAAAACTTCAAACTCAGACAACGCCAAATTTTTCATTCTTCCTTCTTCCTTCTTCCTTCTTCCTTCTGCTATAAACTATATAAAATTGAATGAAGTAACTTACTTATTTTTGTTGACCATAATAAACAGTAGGTTAACCGTTTAGCTCACTATTATCTCTTCTAATAAAACTTTTGAAAATTAGGTTTTTAATTGTTTTCACCCTTTGAATATCTTAGAAATTGCCACTTCTTTCTGATAATCCTGTAGTGACTTTACTGATACAATACTCCAAAAACTGTGGTTATGCCACCAGGAGAATATTGCTCGTAAACTATTGTGGATATAAACTATATTCTGGTAATTTCTAAAGTTTAAAATCAACAAGTTAATAACTCTTGTTTCCTAAAATTATCATCTATAGAAGAGGTGACACACAGTCAAAAAAATTATCAACCATTCCTTCTTAATTAGGGTTTGCTGATTAAATCTAAAAGCATTACATATATAGACTTTAGCCTTTTTAGGGTAGAATTTCAGTACCTGGTTTTCAGCTCTTCACGCTCAAATTTGAACGTATTTTAGGCGCATAGTTGGGCAGAAAAATCACTCTTACAAAACGCCCGCTCCTACCTCTTCGCTCATTCCTATTTCTCCTGTCTTCCCCTCCACCGGAGGGGTTAGGGGCGAGGGGTGGGTTGTCTCCAGTATAGCTGTCTCCTACAAAGAGCAAAAAGACTTTCCATACGCAAACCCTAATTACAAATTAACCGTAAGCATTCAGTATTAAGCATTCAGCATTTCCTACAGAATGCTGCGCAAACAGATACATGAACATATTCAAGAAATTACTAAGGTTAGCTGAAGACATTTT
>NZ_JAAHGH010000127.1 GCF_010672525.1 Okeania sp. SIO2B3
CCACCCTTAACCCCTCCCCTCCTGGGAGGGGTTAGGGGTGGGTTGGGAGGGGGAGGGGCGAGGGGTGGGTTGACTCCTGAGGACTCCGTCGTTATTTATTTATCACTGTTCCCCTCCTGGGAGGGGTTAGGGGCTAGGGGTGGCTCCCCCATCTCCCCATCTAATTACACCAATGCTACCGGATTTAATATAACTCCTGAGGACTGAGGACTGAGGACTGAGGACTGAGGACTGACTTCTCCATAATTATCATTTAGAAAATGTTGTATAAAAAATTAGTATTTTCTATTTGCGTGCATTTATAAATTATTGGCGCAAGATGCCAAATCAACTTTTCTTTATCATTATTTATCAGAGATAACTGTATACTTTGTATCTGCAAATTTAAAATTTCTTTGACAGAATAAATATCTTTTTTCCGACAGCGACCCCGCCAACAAAATATATAGTTTATACTTCTTTCATCATTTTTATTCAGTAGATTTTCTATAGCATAACTTTTAATGCAATAAACTTTTGCAGAAGATAAAATATGAAGTAATTTGAGCAAAGAATTCCACCAAGTAGTTGGTTGCGGTTTTTCTCTATTTTCGTATCTAGCTATATATTCACCAATAAAATCAATAGTCAATTTATCATTTTTTACTAAAACACATAAATCATCTTCTTTTAATCCAATTAAAATAAAATCAATCGGAGAATTTTCAATTACGATGGGAAATATTGGGTTTTCTTTAGGCATCTTCTGCAGTAAGTGCATTTAATATCTCGCTTTCAAATTTTTGCATATATTCTACTTCTTGATTAGAGTGATAATCAAAAGATATTGATTTTGTAAATAGAGCTGTATCGCGCCATTTATTAATATGAGTTTCAAACCAGCTCTCCAGCTCATTGCTACTTTGTGAACCATTCTTGTTCCAAAAATCTTTCTTATTGAGCAGAAAATGAATGCGTGAAAGAGGATTTTCTTTTCTTTGATTCTTTAAGTGTTGATATATCTGATCGATAAATTCTTCATGCTTTGTCAATCTATCTTTATCTATCTGAGCAATATTCCGATTTTTATGAGATTCTTTACCTATAGAATTATGATCCATAACAACACAAAGAAAATCTGATTCTTGAGCTATTTTTAATTGTTGATAATAAGCTGCTCCATCACCGTCAATAAATCCCAAAAATTTTGTATTATTGACTGTATCGCCTTCTTTTGGAGATAAGAAAAGTCCATAAATATACACATAAAGTTCAGTCGTTTTTCCTTCTGTTTTTCCTTCTTCTCTTTTCTCTTCAGGTATTCGGCAAAAGGATTTAGTTAAAGTACTTTTACCCGATCTACTTATCCCAACAATACCAATTTTATAAAGTGGTGGATCGATATCTGCAAGACTATCTAAAGTTTCATATTTTCCTACTAATTGTACTGCTTCACGAAACTCTTGAGGAATTGCCGAAATAGCACCCCCAAGAATAGATACTCCTCCAATACCTGCTCCTATTCCGAGAATAATACTTCCGGCAATATTAACTCCTGGTATAAGTGCAG
Source organism: Okeania sp. SIO2B3 (assembly GCF_010672525.1). GTDB lineage: Bacteria > Cyanobacteriota > Cyanobacteriia > Cyanobacteriales > Microcoleaceae > Okeania. The sequence goes on from NZ_JAAHGH010000127.1 coordinate 1,550, forward strand.
CTGCACCAAGTAAAAAACCACTTATTGTTAGACCTACCCCTGGTAAACCTGCATAACTTTTGACTAAACGACCAGGATATTTTGACCAGTCTTTTTTTCCCATCTAAGCCTAATAGCAACAATTTTTTCCAGTAATAGTATAATAAGAAAATTATCTTAGTTCACTATGATAACTCCTGAACCTCGCTCTGGGTATACTCTTCCCGTCTTTGCTTGTGCAAGTGCAGTAGCTGCCCTCCACTGCCTACGTCAAGATGTCCCATCTTTGTCTACTGTATCAATAGATTTAATTGAACCAGCAAAAATTGTAGATATTCCCATACAACAGTTGGTCTTGCTAAAAACTAATACTGCTTTAGCTATTACTCACTCCGATCCCGGTGATAATCTCGATCTAACTCGCAATACTCCTGTGTGGGCAATGGTAGAATTAGGGGAATTTTCTATAAGTGACGCTTCAGAACAAATTGTGATTTTGGGTGGCGCTGGAGTGGGACATAATATTAGTAATGGGGAAGCAGCTATCTATAGTTATGCACGACGACTGCTACAAGAAAATTTGAAACCTCTGTTAAATTTTAATGAACAAATTAAAGTGACTATTATCTTACCGGAGGGACGTCAACTGGCAACTCGGACTTCTAATTCAGCTTTTGGTATTGTTGAAGGACTTTCTTTGTTGGGCACTACGGGAGTTTCTCAACCTTTGAGTATGCCTGGGCAACTTGATGTTTATCGGGAGGAGTTACAACAAAAGGCAGCACAGTTTAATTGTTTGGTATTTTGTGTGGGAGAAAATGGTTTAGACCTAGGGAGGAAAATGGGGATACCACCACAGCAGACTATTAAAACAGCTAACTGGTTAGGCCCAATGTTAGTAGCTGCTGCTGTTGCTGGAGTAGAGTCTATTTTATTATTAGGCTATCATGGCAAATTAATTAAATTGGCTGGTGGAATTTTTCATACTCATCACCATCTAGCTGACGGACGATTAGAAATTTTAACAGCTCACTGCGCAAATATCGGTTTGCCCACTTCTGTACTACAAAATATTTTTGCTTGTACTACTGCCGAAGCTGCTTTGAAAGTGCTGCGGAGTTTAGATAAAGAAAATGAAAAGAATTGGGTAGGTCTGGTCTATGGGGCGATCGCCTACCGTATAGAGGAACGTAGTCAAGCTTATATTTTTAATCATAGTCAAAAACAGGTCCAAGTAGGTTCGATGTTATTTGACCGCGATCGCCAAATCTTCCTAAAAACAGAAGTTGCTGATACACTTTTTGCACAAATTTGTTATTCTATTTAGAATACCCTCATTTAGAGTTAGGGTATTTGATGATAAATAAACAATAGTGGATGAGGCGCGGGGGAAAATTAAAAATTTAAATTGGTAAATTTCAGTCTCTAGCTAGAGTGAGTAATTGGTTTATAAGCCTTATTATCATTCTCTAGTCACAATACCAAAACATTTTTATCTTTTCTTTTGGAGGTTTAATATCCTACCGTCAACGGCGGTGCTTAAAATTGTTTGGGGTGATAAGACACTAATGTGGCGTGTCGAAGACTACTCATAAGCAATTAGACCTTCTGCCTTCTGCCTTTTTCAAAAAACTAGCCTTGATGAATAATTCGCACTGTAAAAGCGATCCCCTTTGCTAATTAATCAATTTAGCCTGTCAGTTGTTAGCTTATTAGTAATCCAAGTATATAGCAGTTGAAGCAAAGGACGCGGACAACTCAAGAGTCTAAAACTTAGACCAGGTAAGATTTTTCCTTCTACCTTCTGCCCTCAGCTCCCGCTGCCTTCTGCTATAAAAGCTTTTGTGGCGGTAGGAAAAATTTAGTTTGATACAAAAAGTGTGGAGAAACAAATTTTCCTCACCGAAAAACATATATTTATATCTTACTAAACTCGGGCTAACAATTTAAAAATCAGGAAAATTAACCTCAGTAGAAAATTATAGCATATTAACCGTGACTCTAACAAAACAGACAGAAAAAATTTCAGATTCCTCCACTCAATTTAATCGTCAGATGATCGTGATTCTGGACTTCGGTTCTCAATATTCAGAACTAATTGCCCGCCGGATTCGCGAAACTCAAGTATACTCAGAAGTAATTTCTTATCGGACAACTGCTGAAAAACTAGCAACTCTCAACCCCAAGGGAATTATTCTTTCTGGAGGTCCTAACTCAGTTTACGACGGAGTGGCACCTCATTGTGACCCCGAAATTTGGCAGTTGGGAATACCAATATTGGGGGTGTGCTACGGAATGCAGTTAATGGTACAGCAATTAGGGGGTGAAGTTAAACGCGCTCAATTAGCTGAATATGGTAAAGCATCTTTATCTATAGATAACCCCACAGATTTACTGACCAATGTGGAAGAAGGCACAACTATGTGGATGAGTCATGGAGATTCTGTGGCGAAAATGCCTTCTGGTTTTGAAGTATTAGCTCATACAGATAATACTCCCTGTGCAGCGATCGCTCACCATGAGAAAAAGCTCTATGGGACTCAGTTTCACCCAGAGGTAGTTCACTCCCTTGGTGGTCAAGCATTGATTCGGAATTTTGTGTACCATATTTGTCAATGTGAGCCAACTTGGACTACAGAAGCTTTTGTAGAAGAAGCGATTCGAGAAATTAGAGCTAAGGTAGGGGATAAACGAGTATTATTAGCTCTGTCTGGGGGTGTTGACTCTTCAACTTTAGCGTTTTTGCTCCATGAGGCGATCGGGGATAAATTAACTTGTATGTTTATTGACCAAGGGTTTATGCGGAAGTATGAACCAGAAAACTTGGTGAAAATATTTAAAGAATCTTTTCATATTTCAGTTGAATATGTAAATGCTCGCGATCGCTTCTTAGGTAAACTAAAAGGAGTTACAGACCCAGAACAAAAACGCAAATTAATTGGCCATGAATTTATCCAGGTATTTGAAGAAGAATCAAAACGTTTAGGACCTTTTGATTATCTGGCTCAAGGTACTCTTTATCCAGACGTGATTGAATCTGCTGACACCAACGTTGACCCCAAGACAGGGGAGCGAGTGGCAGTTAAAATTAAGAGTCATCACAATGTTGGCGGTTTGCCGAAAGATTTAAGATTTAAGTTGGTCGAACCGTTGCGCAAGCTATTTAAGGATGAAGTTAGAAAAGTAGGTCGCTCCATCGGTTTACCAGAAAAAATTGTGCGACGACATCCTTTTCCCGGTCCAGGGTTAGCAATTCGCATATTAGGGGAAGTTACGGATGAACGGTTGAAAATTTTGCGGGATGCTGACTTTGTTGTGCGTGATGAAATTGAACAGCAGGGAATGTATCACGATTTTTGGCAAGCTTTTGCTGTGTTGTTACCTATTCGTAGTGTTGGGGTGATGGGAGACCAACGGACTTATGCTTACCCAATTGTGTTGCGGTTTGTTTCTAGTGAGGATGGGATGACCGCTGACTGGTCTCGCGCACCTTATGATTTGCTGGAAAGTATTTCTAACCGTATTGTGAATGAGGTGAAAGGTGTTAACCGAGTGGTGTATGACATTACTTCTAAACCTCCTGGAACTATTGAGTGGGAATAATATTCTACTGTAGGTTGGGTTAAGCGAAAGCGCAACCCAACACCACCTCGGAAGTCAGAAGTCAGAAGTCAGAAGTAATTTCTATCTGAGCTTGAATATTTGTCTGTATTCTGACTCCTTCTTACTTTGACTCCTTCTTCAACTCTTCATAAAACAAGTGAAATTTCACTGAATCTTCATAAATACCATCAAAAAGTGGTGGTATTTTCCTTGACATCCTCTCCGGCCTAAAGGCACGGAGATTCCTACTGATCCCTAGCTCTTCGGCGGGTTGACGCTTCTTAGGCTGCTGCTACTTTGACAGTAGTCTTATGCTTGCCTCCACGTCCGCGCACGAGTTTCCGCAATTCGTAGCTCCTCCGGAGGAGGCGTGCCCCCCGGCAACTTTTAGTACTGTAGCATATATTCAATTTACTTGCAAATAAAAAGTCGCCCGCTTATGGGCGAGGCTTTAAACCCAATTTTTCGGTAAAATTCCTGCTTCTTTGCTTTGCCTTTTGTCATCGCATGGCGATCGCCTCCACAAACCCAACCAGTAACTCGGATTTTATGTATTGCGTTGTGGTTGATCAGTTCTATGGAATATTTACGCACTTTGCATAAATATAAATTTGTCTAGACGATAACTGTCGTTCATACTCCTCAAAGAAAAATATTAGTGAATCTTAAATAATTGATGTTTTTGCCTTTAACTTAACCTTAATCTTTGTGGAAAATTCTGTGGAAAACTATATTTTAACTGTGGAAAACTTTGCCTATTCTTGAAAATCTTAAAAGTAAAAATAATATCAAATCCGCGAAAATTTGATAGAAAAAAATGTTCCATTTAAGTGCCATTACCAAATCTTTCTAGATTTTACCACCTCCCCAAACTCCCCATCTCCCCATCTCCCCATCCCCCCATCTCCCTACTCCCTTTCATAAGAAATATGTTCTGATTTATAAGCCGGGGGTTCAACATGAATCATAATTCTGGCAGGATGAAACTTTTCTTGTAGACGCGCTTCTACTTTTTCGGTAATTTGATGAGCAGTTTCTATATCATCAGAATTAACAATGAGGTGCATTTCAATAAATACTTGACGACCAATAACTCCACGAGAGGCAATGTCGTGACAGTTGACTACTTCCGGAACTTCCATGGCGATCGCATGAATAGCTTCTGGTGCAACTGCCATATAGTCTACCAACCAAGGCAAATTTTCTTTCAAAACTTCCCAAGCACTCCGAAACACTAAAAGAGCGACGGGAAAAGCTAACACCACGTCTAACCAACGGAAAATAGGTAAATTCCAAATATTTCCTTGCCAAATACCAATTAATCCAGCTATAACAATTACTGTAACCCAGATATCGCTCATGGTATGGTGAGAGTCGGCAATTAAAATACTACTACCAATTTTTTGTCCAACCCGACGTTCATAAAATGCCACAAAAATATTAATTCCTAGCACAATTAATAATATCCATAGTGCGGGTGGGGAAATATTTACCTCTTGAGTACCACCCACTATTTGTTGTATTGCTCCACTCAGAATTTCAAAACAAGCAATACCAAGGAAAGCAGAAATACCTAAAGCGCCAATAGCGTCAAATTTTTGATGTCCGTATGGATATTTTCGGTCTGGTTTAGGGGAGGCAAGATGATTTGTGACTAACCCTAAAATGTTATTAGCACTGTCAGTAACACTGTGCAAAGCATCAGCAAATAGACTCAGAGAACCTGTCCAAAATGCTATTCCAGCTTTGATTAACATTACTAATAAATTTAGTAATAAAGTAATGATTAAAACTTTGCGGACTTGTTTACGATTATCGGTCATTTCAGTTATCAGTTATCAGTTATCAGTTATCAGTACCTCTAATAGACATCTCCAACAATAAAAAATCAAATCAATTTTCGCACATAAATTATCAATTATTTACCCCTACTTTGTAGGGACGTTGCATGCAACGTCCCTACGACTACTCCCTCTTTTCTAGATATGTCTATTAATAACTATTTTACTCAAACGTTTAAGAATACGAAGAACATCAAAAAGTTCATTACCAGGATTACGAATAGCAAACATTTTTGACGTAGCATATTGAGGAACTTCTGTCTTGATTAACTTAACAAAAATGAAACTACCACCCGTTACAATTAAACCATAATTAGGATGTTCGGCATAGGGACTAGCCATTAGATAAGTTAACAATTGAGCCAGACCAGCTTCTATAGAAAACTCGGCTCTTTTAGACTCAATAACCATCATTCATAACTGCTCCTTCATAACAAAAGTATCAATTCGACCTCTAATAATCACCTCTTTATCTGCCAGTTCTAAATTAATAGACTTTTCAGAACTAATGTGATGAGGATAGAGAAAAAATTTCCCAATAAATAAAATCGGATCGACTATTGCTATTCTGACAATATCTTCCAAAAAAGGTGGATTTTGTAATAAGTTAAAATATCCCTCTTGAAAGCGTAGCTCCTCCGCAGGAGGCACTTGATTAAGTAGTTCTTTTTCCCAGTCACTAATCTCTGGCAAATCATCTTGCCATTCTCGAAAAAATTGCTCGTCTCTGACTAATTGCAAACCGAAATTATCAACAAAATAGCGGAGAGTAATTTCTTGAGATTGAATAGTTTTAACCATAAATTTAATCAGTAACTTAACTTAAAAACAGTTATTAATAAATCTACAAATCTATCCTACTTATAATGCTTTTCTAACAACTCACGCTGCATATTAGTTATAGTCATCCTCACGCTACTCAAGGTTTTGGACTATGCAATGCTCGAAACCCAGGACTTAAAAAGCTTACCATAAAAGGATGACAAAATTGGTGGGAACGCTTACAGTAGTTTCTCTTGTTTTAGCCGTATATATAAGATAATAGTGAAGTGGATTTTTGAAATATGCTCATATATGGACTATTAATTTTAGTAATTATAATATTTCTCATCCGTTCCTCTAGTTTAAATATGATTCAAGAACCGAAAACTTGGACTTCATCAGAGCGAACAAGGTCAATTTTTCTCTTTCTGTGGAAGTTTCTCAGCTATCTGGGTCTGTCTGCAATTTTTATTTCTCTAGGACTTATGATGGGCATTATTGGTTATCATTGGGCAGGGGGTTTGAGTTGGATAGATTCTCTGGTAGAAGCTTCGATGATTCTTAGTGGTATGGGACCAATTAGTCCCCTCTCAACTACTAGCGCGAAAGTATTTGCTTCTGTTTATGCGCTCTTTAGTGGTTTGGTTTTTGTCATAGCGATGGGAATTCTTTTGTCTCCTTTGGTCTATAGTTTGTTAAGTCAATTTCGTGTTCATATCAACAATGAAAATTTCCAACAAGATGAGCACTTAGCAAAATGATCGAGATGTAGAACTTAAAAATAAATGATTAGAGTCGCTACAGTTAAAAATGAATTTATCTCGAGGATGTCAAATTCAGTTACTAATACTGTTTGATGGTCTATTCTAAATAAATTTAATATATTTTCTCCAAATGCTGCCCCGGCAAAAGCTTCTGCTACAACAGCGGAAGTACAAATAAATGTAGAATAGGGTAAAAGTTTGGCTAAATTATTGCTAAAACGTTGTTCAGAAGTGCGAATTACTAAACGAATATTTGGATTAACAGCGTAACCCATTAATGCTACTTCTAGATTTAACATTTCATCATTTGTAACAGCAATAATTCCTTTGGCAGTAGTTAAATTTACTTTTTTTAGGGATTTAATTATATTACCCACAACTAGAGGAATTTGAGGAGTTATATCTGATTCAGTTGCTGTAGAGCTAATTGCTACTAATTTCTGTTTAAATTATTGTAATAGCTACTCGTTGACCAACCCTTCCTAAACCAATTATCACAACATGGTCTGAAGTCGGAATAGGATTTCTTTTGGTGAATTTAAATCTTGTACTTAACAATCTTTCTGTAATTAAACCATTCAGTAAAGCTACAAAAACAATTCCTACTAATGTTGTGATTAAACTAAATAATTGGAGCAAGCAAGGAAATTTTTGTTCTAGTTTAATACCACTAAAAATATCTCCAAATCCTCCTAATAATAAAACTGCTGTGCCATAAAAAGCTTCTCTTAAAGTTACCTCTGGATATTAAAGCAAAAATAGTAATGTACCAGTACATAATAGAATTACTAAAATTAAGGCACTAGAAAAAACTAAGTTACGAATTGGGTTTTCGTGAATCCAATTCTAGTAGTTAATGACTAGGTTTTTAACATCCGTTGGTTTAATTTTTAAAATTGAGTGAAATACTTCCCATAATTTAAACTGGTTTTTCTGAGTTTTTTTTGATTATTTGTAGTAGTCAAAAAATCTGGTTTTTCAATATAAATTATTCGGTCGCTTGCTTGAATTAATTCATCACTATCCCAATGATAAAAATCTGATAATAATTGAGTAGAGTTAGGAGCGTAACTAATGACTTTTCGATGACGATTATTGAGCTGATAAACAGGACGATTATACCAATTTCCTTCTGGCTTTATTTCACGCTTGACTATTTTTATTTGGTGTTTTTCGAGGTAAAAAAAACTGATAATTTATGATTCTAAAGCAGCAACGGCAAAAGCTGGTGCAGGTAATTCCGTAGGTTCAAATGCTACATAATTTCCTAACTGTTTATCTAATAGTTGATTGAGGTTTTCTTTTGCAGAACGAACTACAAGACGAATTTGAGGATTAATTAATCTTGCTGCTAGAGCGATCGCTAAATTTATTCGTTCATTACTTGTAATAATAAGTATTGCTCGACACTGTTGAACTTGACCCTGTCTCAAAATACCAGGTTCTCTTGCATCCCCAATAATTAATTGGTTTAACTGTGAAGATAAGTCTGAAATTTCCCAATGTTGAGGTTGTATAAGATCTATGGCGTTAACAATTACACCAAACTGTTTCAGAGCAGCTACACAATGTTGTCCTAAACTACCTAACCCACATATTAAAAACCTATCTATTGATGGTGGGACTAAAGTATTAGTTGCTGAATTTGTATTGCGGGGTTGGTTATTAGGAGTCTGTGGAGACATTGAATATCTAATACAAAGGCTGAAAAAAGAAAATAATGAAGAATAACAGGAATTAAAATATTTTTAGCAAATATTTATCAAAATAATATAGGTCTAAAACCCCGCCTTTTAAGGCGAAATATTTTTGGAGCGAAGCTCAAATTCCCATTACAAAAATAACTTCTGACTGAAATGAAGTGTGTCTTACATTCTGAAGGGACCTCAGAATTACACACTCGCTTCTGACTTCTGACTTCTGACTTCGTTAAGAATCTATCCCAGTAATAATATATGCTAAAAATTCTAAATATTTTGAGAGTTAAAAATGAAAAATTAAGATTTTTAAACACATTTTACCTGAACAAATAAGCCTGTTAAAAATAGTGGGATATATTCATTAAGCTGTTCTAAATTATTCATATAGCAGGCAACAAGCAAAAGTGGGAAAAATATTCCCTCTTCTAAAATTCATCATCACTCTGGCAGTCACTTAATCATGCTTAGTGATATTATTCACTGCACAGAAATTAATGAATAATTTGTAGATATTAATTATTTTGGCGTTGGTGATTTGAGGTATGATATTATGTCCAGATAATTACCAATAGAACTCCGTTCCGCACTCCGCTACCAAAAAACTTTCTCCTTCTATCCCTTTTTCTTCTGATTATTTCTTCCTTACTAACTCCTGACTCCTGACTCCTCAATAATTAAGATTAATATCATACAACAATAATTCAGCAACGCCTATTTTTTCTTGGTTGACCAACGCCATCTTAAAAAAGCTATAACTTCTTCTGGTAACAAAATTAAATGAGGTTCATCTGAGATTAATAGTAACCAGTCTTCTTTCTGCTGACGTAGTTTCCATATAGGTGTTCTGGGATGAGATACTATCTGCCAAGAACCGAGTAAATCATGATTACAAAAAAATCCAAATTTTTGAGCATGATTGATGATTACATCTGTCATTATTTACAGCTCCTAAAACTCATACTTATTAGTTAGTATATATCAAATCTGCTTCAATACTTAGATAAACAATTTTGAGATACTATAAAGTATAGAAAAATTTTATACCATTTTTCTTCCTACTATCTATCAGCAATAAAGCAAATTTATTTCTCAAATATTATAGCTTTAATTCAAACTTAGTCAAGTATTTAATTTTTTTAATGATTAACTTCATATTTCGCTAGATTTAAGGACAGCAGCTAACTTAGTAACTGTACCGATAAAATTTGTATATACAATTACTACTATAATATTGTAACTAAAAGTGAGCGATCGCTTGTCAGAAAGTTCTACCTTTAGATATAATTTTTATTCATCTTTGTCTGGTAAAGAACAGAAATAATCCCAAAAATTCAAAAGCATTTCCTGAAATAATGCTCTGCAAACAGCAATTCAATAGTCAGCATTTCTTCAGATAATGCTCTACAAACAAGGGGAAATAAATAGCTGAAACGACAGAGAAAAGAAATTTAAAAGGAGATTTCAACCCAAGCTGATAGCTGAAAGCTATTAGCCCAGAGCTAGTTCACTTAAATCAAACACTACATAAACCTAGCTAAAGCTAATAATACTACACTATTTATTATTACTTATAAGTATTTATTAGAACTTAATACCAGACATATAAAAATAGAATTTAGGGTAAAAATACTAGATATAGAGATTCTTTATTGAGAGCATATTATCCAATCCTTTGTCATCCAAAAACTTGAGAAAAGCTTAAGTATTCTATATTTTGATAGGCAAAAATCATGCACTAAATTACAATGTATCGAAGCTCTAATCGGCCAAATTAAAATTTCAAACAGTAATCAATTAATTGCTGATGAATCAATTCAATAATCTCAAGTCATTACAATCAGTTTCGCGACGAACAATACTCAAATTATTTATCGTTGCTTCTGCCACTGGTCTACTGGGTTATACTAGATTTTCCAAACCACAACCAACTGTTTTTGTACAAGATAATCTGGATTTACCACGATATTTAAACAAATCTAAAAGTGTAGTAGTAGTTGGTGGTGGATTAGCAGGATTAGCTTGTGCTTATGAACTTAGTCAGCGAGGTTTTAGGGTTACTTTGTTAGAAAAGTCGCCACAACTAGGAGGAAAAATTGCTAGTTGGTCTGTTGATTTTGGGGAAGAAAAATTTATGATGGAACATGGTTTCCACGGTTTTTTTCCTCAATATTACAATCTCAAAAGTTTAGTTTCAGAACTGAATATTACCGATAGTTTTAAGTCTTTAGAGTTTTATTCTGTGGTGTTTAGAGAAGGGAAGTATAACCCAGAGGTATTTCGTCCTAGCAGTTCTGCTTTTCCTTGGAATATTGTGGATTTAGCAATTTCTTCTCCTAATAGATTCAGATGGGGAATTAATTTGGCAAAACCTAAACATTGGGAAGTTTTTCGAGCTATTGGTGGCTTTAAAGTAGAGAAAACTTATCAGCAACTTGACAATTTATCTGTAGCTAAATGGGTAGATAAAGATTTTCCGCAAGGGTTGTATGATTTATATTTTTTACCTTTTGCGAAATCAAGTCTTAATGCTCCAGATAAATTGAGCGTTGCAGAGTTAATGCAGTTTTTTCACTTCTATTTTTTTGGTAATCCAGAAGGTTTAGCTTTTCATGGTACGAAGCAAGATATGGGTACAAGTTTAGTACAACCTATTGCTCAAGAAATTCAAATTCGGGGAGGCAAAATTTTTACCGATATTGGTATTAGTAAAATTAATTGGAAACAAGGTAAGGTTGATTCTATTAGTTATCAATTAGGAGAGGCTAAAAGTAGAATTCCTTTTTGGGTAGAACGTAATTTAGAAATTAATAAACAGGATGTTGATTATTTTGGATCGAGCGATCGCCTCTTTGCTATTAAACCTGGTTTAGATGAGGCTATTTCCCTGACTTGTACTCATCAAGGTTGTACTGTTAATTTAGCTGAAGATGGCAAATTTTACTGCCCTTGTCATGGAGCAGTTTATGATAGTAAAGGAAAAGTATTAGCAGGTCCAGCAAAACGAAATTTATCGCGCTACAAAATTACTCAAAGTCAAGAAAATCAGGTGCAGTTAGTTGGTATAACAGAAAATAAATCAGAGATTATTCCCACAGAAATTCAGGCAGATTATTATGTATTTGCTACGGATGTTCCAGGAGTTAAACACTTATTTAATTTGATTGAGGGAGATGTTAATAAAAAAGTACAAGACCGGGTGAAAAAACTGAATATAGCCGATCCATTTGCTGTCTGTCGTTTTTGGTTTGACCGAGATTTTAACTGGAAAAATAGTAATTTTACTTCTCTATCAGGCTATCAATTAACTGATAGTATTACCCTCTATCATCGCATTCAAGAACAATTCATTAAATGGCATGAAAAAACAGGCGGCAGTGTAGTAGAGTTACACGCTTATTGCTACAAAGAAAAAGAGTTTCCTACTCAGGAAAATTTACTGACAACTTTTGAACAGGAATTGTATGAAATAGTGCCTGAATTAAAGGATGCTAATATGCTGCATCGGGAATTAGTAAATCAGAAAAATTTTTCCGGTTATCCTCCAGGTAGTTATCCAGAACGTCCAGAAACTAATAGTGGTGTTGATAATTTGATATTTGCTGGAGATTGGGTAAAAATGCCTTTTCCCTGCGGTTTAATGGAAAGAGCTATTAGTAGTGGGTTATTAGCAGCAAATGAAATTATTAATAGAGAGGGTTTACAAAAGCGAAAATTACTATCAGTAAACCCAGAAGGTATTCTGAAAATTTGATTTTAGGGAGTAGGGAGTATTCATTAATTGATAATTGATAATTGATAATTGATAATTACCTCTAGTTAAAACCATCGGATTGAACCAAATGCGGAAATCTTATTTCTTTTTTATCCTTCACTGGAGTTGCTTTTAACCTCTAGGGATTAATTATCATAGGACTTACGCATGAACGCTATTGATAGGGTGTATTAGCGCTAGTGTAACTGATAAAACCCTATATATAGTGCCTTTGCGTAAGTCCTGTATCAATTATCAATTGGTAAATGACACTCAATTGAATGATTCAATTTTACCTTAATCAAGTTATCCTCTAATCAACCCAAAATGCCAATGGCCACAAACCAACTTCTAGACAACCGATACCAAATTATTAACAAGTTGCAAGAGACTCATGTGAGCATCACATTCCAGGGACAAGACACTAGAAGATTTAATCGTCTATGTCTCATCAAGCAACTCAAGACTTCCTACGACCCCCAATTACAACAACAACTAGAAAAAAGATTTCAACAAGAAGCAGAAATTTTAGAAAGACTAGGAAGACACCCACAAATTCCAGATTTATACGACTGTTTTTCTGAAAATAATCAACTTTATTTAGTTCAAGAATGGATAGCAGGATTTAACTTACAACAAAAGTTTCAGCAAGAAGGAAAACTGACAGAAACAGAAGTCAAAGATATACTAATAAAATTATTGCCAGTCCTGGAATTTCTGCAAGAAAATCAAATAATTCACCGGGATATTAAGCCGAATAATATTATGCTCAATGGAGAAAATTTACCTATATTAATAGACTTTGGTATAGTCAAAGAAATTTACACTATAGTTAACCCAAACAAAGCCAATACTGTTATGGGTATTGGAACTCCAGGCTTTGTTTCCCGTGAACAAATAAAAGGTCAACCTACCCATGCTAGTGATATTTATAGTTTAGGAATAACAGCAATTTATCTTTTAACAGGAAAAATACCCGATGCTAAATTTTCCTGGCGTCAAGATGTACCGAATATTAGCCCAGAATTTGCCGATATTTTAGATAAGTCTATAGAAGAAAATTTGAGCGATCGCTATCAGACTGCTACAGAAATGTTAACTGCTATAAAAAACATTAAAACTTCTTATTCTCCTAACACTAAACAGCAAATTCCCAGAACCCAACCATCTCTAGACCCAAATCAAAAAGTTTCTCCTGTAACTTTAACAAACCCAGGAAATAGTCAGTGGTTAAAAATTGGAATAGTTGCCATTATTGTCGGAATTATCAGCACAGCAACAGCCATTTTTTACAACAACAAAGCAGAACAACCTATGGTGCAGTTGGATAGACCTCCAATAGAAATTCCAACACCAAAACCGCCTGTTGATCCTACTCCAATAGAAATTCCAACGCCAAAACCCATTGATCCTAAAATAAGACGAACTCCAGACATTACATGGACGCCAAAAACTACTCCATATCCATCTAAAGTAATTTTACAGGAAGAAGGAATACTTAGTGATGATGACTGGGTACTGCCATCTGACAACAGTATTTATGCTGAACACACTTTTGAAGGCACAAATGGTCAAGTTGTAAATGTAACCTTAGAAAGTTCTGATTTTGATACTTATTTAGCAGTTTTTAGTCCCACCCATCAACTACTTGGAGAAGATGATGATATTAATCAGAAAAATACAAACTCTCAACTAACAGTGACTTTACCTGTTACAGGTAGATATCGTGTAATAGTTAACTCTTACGATAAAGCAGGTAGGGGTAAGTATAACCTGCGAGTAGTTCGAGTTGAATAACAGCGCTTGCGCACCCAAACAAGAAACCGGGTTTATTACCCTGATTATTTTCGCTCTCACGAAATTTCCGACCTAAACCCGATTTCTGTATAAGTTCTGATTAAAACAAATTAAAATGCTTACGGCTGACTTAACCCAACCCATTCATAAAATTCAATCATTTCTGAGGCACAGTATTTGTAGGTTGGGTTGAGGTAACGAAACCCAACTCCCTGATATGTTTGGTTTCACTTCGTTCTACCCAACCTACTTTGAACAACTACTGCCTTTTTAAAAGAAAATTGTCAAATGTTTTTCTATCTGTCATAGCAGGTTGAGCGCCTGATTTTGTAACACATAAAGCACCAGCAGCGGCACCCCATTTAATAGCATCTTTTAATGACAAACCTGTATCTAATGCCGCTGCTAAACCACCATTAAAAGCATCACCCGCCGCCACAGTATCGATCGCTTCTACTACAAAAGCAGGTTGAAAAAATGTTTCCTCTTCAGTTGCACAAACAACTCCGCGATCGCCTATTTTCACCACAGCATTTTTCACACCACGCTTACATAATTCAATAGCTGCCTGAGTAGCAGTTTCTTGATCGTTTACTGTAAACCCAACCAGTTGACTTGCTTCAATTTCACTCTGGGAAGAAAAGGAGACAAAATTATACTTACCTCCTAAACCTTCCGGGTCAATTGTAGCGATCGCCTTTTAAGCACAATTGGCCTTTTTAAGCATTGGCCATAATCTTCTAAGGGCTAAAGAAATAACCTTGAAGGCAATTAAAGTTTTGAATCCTTTGGCTTTCTCAGATGTTCCAGCACTTGGCAAGTCTACATTAACTCCAGACTGAGCAGCCAAAATCAGAGCATCTTTGCTTTGAATTGTGGCTAACTTAACAGCCTTAATTTGTAAAAGTGCCGGACTGTTAGGAGTTTCAGCCATTGAACTTTCGATTTTAGCGATCGCCTCAATTTGCTTATCAAAGTATTTAGTAATGGCCTGAATCTTCCCCAAATTTCCATCACTAGAATATTTAGCCAATAACTCATCATATTTATTCCCTAATTCTTTTCCGATTGGAGTGGTCGGACGGAATTTTCGATTTACTATTCGTTGCCTGCACCACAGCAAAAGTTGACTTCTAGCTTCAGAACTGCCAGAGTTTCTGAAAAACTGCATATCTCCAGATTGATGCTGTTCTTTCCCCATGCCCAACCGACGCTTAAAAGCTTTGATATTAGAGAATCTGGTAAGCGGATAAATTTGAATCAAGATAATAGCTCGGAGTCTATAGTTAAAGTTGAACTCATCAAAGACTAAATTATAGTTTTTGAAAACTTCACTATTAATTAACTGACTGAGCCTTAAACGATATTGAAACTCTAGCTCATTGACCCGACAAGTTAAATCACTAAAGTCTTTAGTGAATTGTGAAATTTTTACACCATATTTCACTAAACAGCTTTGTTTATGTTTGTTTTTCCACAAACTATTTCCTTTTAAGGTTTTCCTCCGATAATTTGCTAGCCAAGCAAATAAAGGTTGTAGCCCATCTCGTTTGGAAGTTTCCATACTAGCTGTTGCAGCTTCTGGAAATTCTTCAGCTAGCTGCTGTCGCAATCTGTTAATTAAAGGGTTTTGAATCCTCAGCAGCGAATTTATCTGATAATACAAACTTCTAATCTCAGCAATCGGGTAGGGCTGGAAGTCTAAAAAAAATTCTGGCTGCTCCCAATGTTTCCAAGCGTAAGCAGCTAAAGCCAGTGCATCAGCTTGGTCATTCTTGTTAGGCAAACGCTCAGACCGTCGGGTAAAAACGCTTTCCTGATGACCAACCCACCTAACCTCAACACCAACATACTCAGCAACAATTGCCCAAACTTTGGCATAGTGAATTCCAGTTGGTTCCAACACCAAACAATCAGCTTTGACTTTTGCCTTAGCTAGTTCGCGATCGCCAAGTAAATAAGCTTCAAAATCTGCTAAACTTGATTTATTGGCATGAAAAGTCAAGGGGTCTGGTTTAGATTTGGAAAATTTACGCTTTTCATTACTAAATATTTGCTTGAGTTTTCCTGGTTGTTTCACCAACTCCCAACAAACCAAAGAACTTTTACAAACATCCCCACCAATTATTCTCATATTAAATTTTCAAGGTTCATATTTTGGGTTTTAGTAGCTGTTTCAAACTGGCATCAATAGCCCACGAATCACCCGAAATTTGTGACAATCAATTCACTCTTAAGGCTTCTACCAGCTTAAGCCAAGACCAAGGTAAACCCATGAAATTGAAAAGGTTAAAACAACCCACTTCATTAGTAAGGTTTGTGCCTTGTCCCTGACTTAACAATTACAGAGAAAACTGTAACCGACGGGTTAGGGGGCTACCCTTCACCGCAACTTCCAGGCGTGGAAGTTTCTTGGGAATTTCACCCAGACAATTTCACCCGTTCCTGGCAAAATGCCCAAACAATTAGTTAGTCATCAGGCGGTTTATATGTTGTTGAAAAAATGATATTCCAGTCTTTTACCAATTTGAGTTCGTGTTTCAAAGTTTAATTTTAAAATTTTATTTTCTAAGTCATATTCATAGCCCATCTCAGGAAATTCCCGAACAGAGTTTACAAATTTTTCATCAACTAATAATTGAATAATTTCAGTTTCTTGTTCTTTGTAAAATCTTTGAATTGCTTTGATAGAATTAATATTTATTAATAAGTCATG
>NZ_JAAHGH010000128.1 GCF_010672525.1 Okeania sp. SIO2B3
ACAACAACCATTACCAGTACATGAACTAATTCCCAATATTCCTCATTCTGTATCTAATATAGTCAGTAAATTATTAGCTAAAATTCCAGAGGAAAGATATCAAAGTGCTTGGGGAATTAAAGCAGATCTAGAAACCTGTCTGGATAAATTAAAGACTTTAGGAGAAATTTCAGATTTTCCAATAGCTACTCAAGATATTTGTGAGAAATTTCAGATTCCTCAAAAACTCTATGGTAGAGAACAGGAAATCAATCAGCTATTAACAGCATTTGAGGAAGTAAGTCTGGGAAAAACTGGAATAATTCTGATTTATGGTTACTCAGGTATTGGTAAATCAGCATTAGTCAATGAAATTCACAAACCTATTACAAAGCAACGGGGAGAATTTGTTAGTGGTAAATTTGACCAATTGCAGAGAGATATTCCTTATTCAGGGATTTCTCAAGCATTTCAAGAATTAATCCGTAAACTGCTAAGTGAGCCAGAAATTACCCTACAAAATTGGAAAAATCAACTATTAGAAGCTCTAGGAAATAACGGTCAAATTATTATTGATGTAATTCCTGAACTAGAAAAAATCATCGGTAAACAACCACAAGTTGAACAATTAGGAGCTACTGAAAGTCAAAATAGATTTAATTTCTTATTTCAAAAATTTCTGAGTGTTTTTTGTCAAAAAGAACATCCTCTAGTTATCTTTATTGACGATTTACAATGGGCAGACTTACCTTCTCTAAATTTAATTGAACAATTAATTGTAGATCCTGACAACCAATATTTTCTTTTAATAGGAGCATATCGAGATAATGAAGTGAATTCGACTCACCCTCTAGTATGTACTTTAGAGAAAATCAAGCAAAGGAAAGTACCAGTTAATGAAATTACCCTTTACCCCTTAAAAATTAATCATATTAATCAATTAACTGCTGAAACTCTAAATTGCTCCACAGAAATTACTAAACCTTTAGCGGAATTAGTTGCCAAAAAAACAGGAGGCAATCCATTTTTTCTGACTCAACTGCTTAATTATTTATATCAAGAAAATTTCTTAGCATTTAAACCAGAGCAATCTCCTAGTTACTGGCAATGGGATCTAGAAGAAATTGAGAGAGTATCTATCACTGATAATGTAGTTGAGTTGATGGTCAGAAAAATTGAAAAGTTAGATGAAAAAACTCAACAAGTTCTTAAATTAGCAGCTTGTATTGGCAACAAATTTAATTTAGAAATTCTGTCAATCGTCAATAATAAATCTCAAATAATAACAGCTCAAGAAATACAGTCAGCTCTAGATGAAGGTTTAATAATTCCTCTAGACAATAGTTATAAAGTTCCTCTGCTTTGGAGTTCAGAAGAATTATCAAATAATAGCTCAGACATATCATCTGAGCATTCTACATATATTCCCTACAAATTTTTACATGACCGAGTACAACAAGCAGCTTATTCTTTGATACCAGAAGTAGAAAAAAAGCAGGTTCATCTACAAGTAGGTCGTTTGCTACTAAAAAATATTCAAGAGGATGAATTACAGAATAATATTTTTGATATTGTTAATCAACTGAACGAAGGTTGGGAATTAATTACTGAGCAATTAGAAAAAGATGAGTTAGCTAAATTAAATCTTCAAGCTGGAAAAAAAGCTAAAGCATCTACTGCTTATGAACCTGCTCTTAAATATTTGGAATTAGGATTAGAATTATTAGAGATTAATAGTTGGGAAAATAACTATCAACTGACCCTAGAACTTCATTTAGAAACATTAGAAGTTCTTTACTTAAATGGCAAATTAGAACTGGCTCAAAATATTGATACTATTGTTATCGAAAAATCGAATAAAATCCTTGATAAAGTTAAAGTATATGAGCTAAAAATTAACTATCACAGGTCTCAACTTCAACTAGAATTAGCTATAGATAGTGGATTAGAAATTTTAAAACTACTGGGATTAACTTTGCCAAAAAAACCAGGGAAAATGAAGATTGTAGCTAAACATTTTCAGGTAAAATCACTCCTAAGAAAGACACGGATTGAAGATTTAGCCGAGCTGCCACAAATAACAAATCCCAATCAACTTGCCGCTGTAAATATTTTATCAGCTCTTTATTCTCCTGCCTACTCAACAAATCAAAATTTATTTTATTTGATTATTCTAAATCTACTTTATATTCATATCAAATATGGAAATTCTGAGTTTGCTTCTGTTGCATACATTGGGTATGCTTCTCGCTTATGTGAGACAGTAGAGAACATTGATTTGGGCTATCGGTTTGGTCAATTATCTTTAAAACTATCAGATAGATTAACACTACAATCATTAAAACCTATAGTTTTACATATGTTTTATGGTTTTGTTAAATACTGGAAAGATAATGCTAGTAAAGAGCTAAAACCTTTGGTTGAAGTGGTTCAAACTGGACTTGAGTATGGAGAGATAGCATATAGTGGCTTTGCTGCTGCAAACTATTGTTATATCTCACTATTTTATGGTGGAGAAAATTTACAATCTATTCAAAAAAAAGTTAATGAATATATATCCTTGTTTGCCAAGTATAAGGATAAGTATGGAAATGATTTATTTATTTTTTGCGGGGAATTTTGTTCAGATTTAATCAATATTAACTCAGATAAAAATACTTTTACTGACAAAAGTAAAAAAGATTATGGTTATGATATGGATTTTTATATAAACAATCAATTATACCTTTTAATTCTTTTTGCTGCAATTTTTGAAAATATTAAATTTTATTTTTTAAAATGTTATGTAAAAGCTATTGAATATAGCAATTTATGTGAAAAATATCAAGCTGTTGGCTCTAGTGTGAACTTAATACCTCAGTGCAATTTTTATGAATCCCTTACTCTTTTAGCTGTGGCTTTAGAGAGCAATAAAAATCAACAGAAAAAAAAAATCTTAAAAAAAGTATTTATCAATCAAAAACAAATGAAAAAATGGGCACAAAAAGCCCCAATAAATTATCAAAATAAATATGATTTAGTAGAAGCAGAAAAAGCACGATTTTTAGGAAAAAATTGGCAAGCACAAGAATTTTATGAAAAAGCTATTCAAGGAGCAAAAAAAAATGAATTTATCCATGAAGAAGCCTTAGCTTATGAACGAGCAGCAGAATTTTATCTCGCCCTTGATAGAGAAGAAATGGGTCAACTTTACCTCAGAAATGCCTATCATTGTTATAACAATTGGGGCGCAAAAGCGAAAGTCAAACAATTAGAATCAGAATATCCTCAATATTTTATTAGAATAACAAATCAAAGCACATCTAAAAGTCTGGATACAACCACTTCTATAAGTGGTAATGATGGAGAAATTCTCGACTTAACTACTGTTATTAAAGCATCTCAAACAATTTCTGGTGAAATTAAACTGGAAAAACTCCTCAACAATTTAATGAAAATTGCCATAGAAAATGCCGGGGCGCAAAAAGGCTTTTTAATTCTGAATAATGAAGGTAATTGGTTGATAGAAGCTCAAGGAAAAATTAATAGTGACGAAGTAACAATATCACAATCTATTCCGATAGAATTTGTAGACCCAGAAACATCAATTCCCATTTTACCAACTACCATTATTAACTATGTAATTCGCACTCAAGAAAATATTGTTCTTAGTGATGCACTCCAGGAAGGACAATTTATTGATGACCCTTATATCATCGCCACACAAAGTAAATCAATTCTCTGTACTCCCTTAATTAATCAAGGTAAATTAAGAGGAATTATTTATTTAGAGAATAATTTAACCACAGGTGCATTTACCTCAAAACGAGTCGAACTTTTAAATATACTGTCTGCTCAAGCTGCTATTTCTATTAACAATTCAAGACTTTACGCACAGGTTAGGGAAAATGAAAGCAGGTTAGCTCAATTTCTGGATGCTGTACCAGTAGGTGTAGTAATTATAGATGCTTCTGGTCGTCCCTACTACTTTAACCAAGTTGGCAAGGAATTATTGGGTAAGGGACTAATACCAAATATCACACCAGAACAAATAGCTTCAACCTATCAGCTTTATCAAACAAGCACTGGTCAACAATACCGATCGCACGAGTTGCCTATTACCCGCGCTCTACAAGGTGAAAGTATGAAAACGGAAGATGTTGAGGTTCGGCAAGGTGACAAGGTAATTCCTTTAGAAAATTTTTCTACCCCTGTTTATGACGAACAAGGAAAGATTATTTATGCTATTGGTTCTTTCATAGATATCACAGAACGAAAAAAAGCTGAAGCCGATCGCCAACGTTTTACTAACGAACTATTTGAACTTAATAAAGCTTACGAACGCTTTGTTCCTAATCAGTTTCTCCAACTTTTGGATAAGGAAAGCATTGTTGATGTAGAATTGGGCGACCAAGTACAATTAGAAATGTCAGTTTTATTTTCTGATGTTCGTAATTTTACTACCATGTCAGAAGCGATGACTCCCGATGAAAATTTTCGCTTTATTAATTCCTTTTTATCTAGGATGGAACCAGCAATTTTAGAGCATCAAGGTTTTATCGATAAGTATATCGGCGATGCCATTATGGCTTTATTTTCTGGAAATGCCGATAATGCAGTGAAAGCAGGTATTTCTATGCTCAAGCGACTTACTAAATATAATCAAGAGCGTGCTAATTCTGGCGATCCTCCTATCGGCATCGGTGTCGGTATTAATACTGGTCTTCTGATGTTGGGTACTGTCGGTGGTAAAAATCGTATGGATGGTACTGTGATTAGCGATGCTGTAAATTTGGCTGCTCGGGTGGAAAGTTTGACTAAAAATTATGGAGCATCGTTGTTGATTACGGAACAGACTTTTTCACGACTAAAACAACCAAGTAACTACGCTATTCGCTCCATAGATACGGTTAAAGTGAAGGGTAAATCGCAAAAAGTAACTGTTTATGAAGTTTTTGATACAGATCCACCTGCAGTTAAGGAAGGTAAACTCAAGACCCTACCAAAATTTATAGAAGCTATATCGCTTTACAACTCTGGTCAGTCATTGGAAGCAGGACGAATGTTTGCAGAATGCTTGAAAATGAACCCAAGCGATCGAGTTGCTCAAATATACCTCCAACGTTTCTTTGTGCCTTGAAGAAGCAAGAAGGAAGAAGCAAGAAGGAAGAAGGCAGAAGGCAGAAGACAGAAGGGAAAATTGCATGGGGATATTCTTTGACACGCTACTTTGTGTCTACAAACCCCACAAAATTTTAAGCACCGTGTAGACAGTCGGGTATTAAACTCGCCACAGAAAATATAAATAAAGTTAGTCCATTAGATATTTCCAATTACAGCAGTTTTCATTTGGGTAGACCACAGTAGAAATCTCCAGAAAAGAGGGAGTAGGTAGCTTTGCTGTAGGCAGTAGGGAACCCACCCCTAACCCCTCCCAGGAGGGGAATAATTGATAATTTCTGTACGATATAGATATTGATTTTTTATTATTACCAGATGTCTAGTAGGGACGTTCCATGGAATGTCTCTACAACGTTTGATGTGTGAAGATGTGGTTCATCAATTTGAAAAGCGCTGTAATAAAAAATAAAATCGATTATCGCACAGAAATTATCAATGATTTCCACCTACTCCCTCTTTTGGAAGAAATGTCTATTTTGTGATGAAAGATTTCAAGAAACCTCACTATGACTAATCACCCAACTCATTAAATTTTGCCACTCAGAAGTTTTAGCCAATTTATCGGCATCTAAATCATCCCCTACATTCTCAGAAAATCCTGTAAAACTGTCAATCCAATTAATTACTGTTCCCACAGGTAAAAAAGGAGAGTATTTCCAAGACCTTTGTAAATATTCCACCATTTCAGAATAGAAACCCGTATAGTACAAATACCACGAGCTCCAGACCAAAGTATTATAGCGCACCTGTTTTTCTAACAACTGAACCTCCAAAGGTAGAGACTCCGAGGCAAAAAACTTATCCAAAACCCCATTAATAGACCGCGCCTGAGATACCCCATCTCGCATTGTATTCCGGTCATGCTGACGATAACAAACAGTAGATTCTCGCAACCAGTCAGCCTCACAACCCTGCAAAGCCAAACGTAAAACTAAATCAACATCCTCCGCATGACCTAATCCTGCTTCAAAACTTCCCACCTGTTGCAACCAATCTCGCCGAAACATCAAAGTACCCATTGTGCCTATTGGTTTCCATCGCAACCACCCCTCCAAATCCAATTTCGGCACATAATCCCAAGGTTTCTCATCTTTAATAGTTTCACCACCCTGATTCACTCTGCGCCACCCACTGTGAACAATTCCCAAATTCGGTTGCGCATCAAATACCCCCACCTGAGCGGTCAGTTTATTTGATAGAAAAAAATCATCTGCATCCAGAAAAGCAATTAACTCTCCCTGCGCCAGATCTATACCATGATTTCTCGCTGCTGAAACTCCCTGATTTTCTTGATATACATAACGGATAGCCTCAACATAAGGTTCCAAGACCAAACGGGTATTGTCTGTGGAGCCATCATCAATCACAATTATTTCATAAGATTGATAAGTTTGAGCCAAAACACTTTCTATGGCCTGATAAATATAGCGATCGCCGTTGTAAACGGGTATAATTACGCTTACCCGTGGAGTTGTAGTAGTTGACATGAATTTATTTAGTGGTAGTTCTTAGGTCTTAGGTTGTAGGTTTTAGGTGGAAATTCAAGAGGGAACACTGGATATTGTAGAGACTTTCCATGGAAAGTTTCTATATTCTTTGAGAATTACAGCAAGTTCAAAAAATGGTAGTGGTGCATTGTAATGATATAGCAAGTGGGAGCATCTTGCTCCCGTTCTAATTATTCTTGTCACGGTACAGACAGTGGGAGCATCTTGCTCCCGTTCTCAGTTTTCCTGATCTTCACCTACCATTACTGATGTTGATGATTTAAGGTATGATATCATGTGTGGATAATTAGAGATAGAACTCTCTGGACTTACGCACGGACACTAAATCCAGTGAGGGCAAATGCCATTCGCCCCTACATATGGCGTTTGAAAGATGGATTTGCGTAAGTCCTGACTCCTGACTCCTGACTCCTGACTCCTAACTCCTAACTGCTACACGAGGTAGTCGATGCTTGAAACTACAAAGAATTTCCCAGGAAATAGTCCCTAAAGTATTTGCCCAGTCTTCAGCAGAAATTTGATACTTACCTTGCTCCCCCAATAAAGTGACTACCTCACCTGTTTCTAGATCGGGAATAGCACTCACATCTAACATCAATTGATCCATAGTAATAGCTCCCACTTGAGGAATCAATTTATCGCGCACAATAACTTTCATTTTATTAGAAAGGTTACGAGGTACACCGTCAGCATAACCAATACCTACTACTGCTAAACGCATCCGCTTTTTGGCAATAAATTGATAACCATAACTAACACCAGTACCTGCTTCAATAGTTTTGACCTGTGTCACCCTAGCTTTAACCTGCATTGCCGGTTTTAAACTAACTTTCTGATGCAAATGAGGTGCTGGATAGAGACCATAAATGGCTAAACCCACTCGCACCATATCGTAATGAAAAGCAGTGTCAGTTAAAGTTGCTGCCGAGTTAGCAAAATGAAATTGTACATCACTAGAAAAACCTTCTCCATCAATACGACACGAACGTATTGCTTCCTCAAACCTTTGATGCTGCTTTCTCATCACTGTTTGGTCAGGACTATCTGCGGTGGCTAAGTGAGAATAAATACTTGCAATCTTTAAATTTGGTAATCCCTGGACAAATTGTACAAATTCTACTGCCTTTTGCCAAGGCATTCCTAAGCGAGACATTCCTGTATCCAACATCAGATGCACTGGCATTGCTTTAGTGTAATGAGAAAGAGTCTCTGAAAAAACTAAAGCTTGCTGAGGCGTACAAATAGTTGGTTGAAGTTGCCAGTGAGCGATCGCTTGAATTTGTTCTGGTCGGTCTGTTGCCCCTAAAATTAAAATTGGTGCTTCAACTCCAGCTAACCTTAATTCTATTCCCTCTGGCACTGTTGCGACTGCCAACCAATCTGCACCTGCCTCTAAAATAGTTTGAGATACTTGACACGCTCCATGGCCATAAGCATCTGCTTTAACTACTCCCATTAATTTAGTTTTTGCTGATAGAATACTTTTAAGCCGTCGCACATTATAGGCCAATGCCCCGTCGTTAATTTCTACCCAAGCTCTTTGACAAATCCCTCCATAAGCATCACTTTCTATCGAGTCCTGATTTAAGCTTTCTGTTACTAGAGTTTTAAAAGAAGCGTTTTCCCAACTCAACATTCTGACTTACTCCTCAATTAATTAACTTTCCGATTAAAACTATTTGCTACCATAATTGTGATTATCAGGCTATACAACTACAGGTCGGGAAAATTATTTTTATAGGGAACAGTTAATATTAACAAGTAGTTTAAACAATCCAAAATACAAAATTATCAAATCATACCCAGAATCAGCAACGCCAAAAATTTTTTTATACCTTAAATTTGTCTGTCAGAAAATTGTTTAATACCAAGCGTGAAAAAAGAATGTTACGAATAGACATCTCCAGAAAATAAACTTGCTCTTTATTTGCTATAAACTAGGGTATAATAACTCAAAAAATAATTTTCCGTGTTTTTTTCCTAAAAACATCTTCCCTGTTCTCTCCATACCTATTTCCTATTCCCTACTTTTACAAAAAGTTTATATCTTTTTCACTAGATGTCTAATAATCAGGGCAATTAAAATACTTTATAGGAGATTTCTCTTGGACTAAAAATATAAATTCTGACCTAAAAACTGGTATTAAAGCCATTCCCATAAGACTCCTGATGACTGAATTCCCCTCCACGGTCGGGGGAGGGGCGAGGGGTGGGTTGACTCCTAAGAAATATCCTAGCTATTTGTAGCAAACATTGATCAAATTGGTATAACTCTCAACTTTTGTCCCAAGCAAAGATCGATTGTGTTAACCTATGAGAAAATATTATCTTTTCAGAAATATCAATGGCCAATGTTTTAGTGTTGAACGCTTCTTATGAACCGCTCAATATCACGAGTTGGCGACGAGCGATCGTCTTGTTGCTCAAAGGTAAAGCGGAGCAGATTGAACATAACGGGGTATATATCCTGCCAGATATTCCCTTGCCCACAGTTATTCGACTGCGATACTACGTCCGAGTTCCTTATAAAGATATTCCTTTGACGCGCCGAAACATTATGCACCGAGATGGTCATTCCTGTCAATACTGTAATTATACGGGGGATGATTTAACCTTAGATCATGTAGTGCCGCGATCACGTGGTGGTGGCGATACCTGGGAAAATCTTGTAACTGCTTGTGTTCGCTGCAATGTCCGAAAAGGTAGTCGCACGCCAAAGGAGGCTAATATGACTTTGCATTATCTTCCTCGAAAACCCTATAGTGGCCTTTACTTTGAATTGACTAAACACGTTAAAAGTGGTAGGAATAAGGAATGGCAAAAATATGTGATTGGTTTATAAAGCCCCTGTCTATTTGAAGGCAGGGGTTTTTTGTATGGAAAATAGCAAGGCAGAAGGCAGAAGGCAGAAGGCAGAAGACAGAAAAAAAATCTGGCTTTGTCTGAGTCTTCAGCCCCTTCGACTACTATTAGACATCTCCGGTCATCAAAAATCAAATCAATGATCGTGCATAAATTATCAATTCTTTTCCCCTACTCTGTATGGACGTTGTATACAACGTCTCTACTGCCTACTCCCTATGCATGGAGGAGATGTCTATTAGTTTTTTGATTAAAATTGACTTTTATTATATAAAGTGGTATTTGCAGTTTTGGATAGCAGTTACAGTGACATACTCCCACACGCTCGCTGACGCTATAGTGTGGGCTTCTCGTTTCTCAGTCCCGGTACCCCGTCGGACAAGCGCGTGCTTTAAGGACGTCTGGGCCCTACCGCCCTGTGTTTTACATTTCTGGCAGCATTTTGATCACGACACATCACAATGCCACAATGCGGACAGGAATGAACTCTATCTGATAATTTTTTTGAAACCTTTTCACCACAATTTGAGCAATCTTGGCTTGTACCATTGGGATTCACAGCTATTGTTTTCTGCCCAGCTTTCTCAGCTTTGACAGCAAGAATAGTTAGGAATTGTCCCCCAAATCGCATCATTGATTGATTTACTCAATTGATAGGCAGTCCGCATAACGGCAAATTTCCGATATCATAAAACATAATAACAGAAGTTTTTTCAAGACCAAAACTTTGGGATAATATTTGTAAATTAATGGGACATCGAGTCCCATTAATTTACCGCCGATTCATCTGGTCACCAAATCGAAGATTATGGTGCGAGGCTTCTCGGCGATTTAGCTAAAAGCTCATTATCTCTAACAAAAATTTGATAATATAGTTTGAATGCTAAACAGTTTATGAGTATAAATGTTTATTTCATCCGTCATGGTATAGCTGCAGATGCAGAAAATTATCCCACAGATGCCGAACGTCCTTTGACAGAAACAGGCGATCGCAAAACTCACAAAATTGCTCAACAACTCAAACAATTGGGCCTTCATTTCAACCTAATTCTTACCAGTCCTCTAGTTAGAGCGTATCAAACTGCTAAAATTCTTCAAGAAAATAAATTAAGCTCTAAAGTAGAAGAATTTTTACCACTAGCCCCTGATGGTGAAATTAATATCTGGCTAAAATGGCTCAAAACCTGGCAACCTCAAGAAAATAGGGAATTAGCACTCGTAGGCCATCAACCAGACTTAACAAATTGGGCAGAAATTTTAATCTGGGGAGAAGCTAGACAAGTATTGATACTCAAAAAAGCAGGGGTTATAGGCATTTCTTTACCTGAAACTGGTTCACCAGTAGGCAATAGTCAAATGTTTTGGTTGACACCACCAAGATTTCTGCTTAATTAGGGTCTGCTGAAAAAATTGGTTGGTGGGGGTAGGACACGGAGACGCGGAGACGCGGGGACGCGGAGATGGGTGAACAGGCAATGGTTTTGCCATTTTATGTGAAGAAATTTTCTTGAATTTCAGCAGAAAATTTCAGTAAATTGATGCCAATAAGAGCCATAAACTTGGAGATAAACTGAATAGAAAAAGCTCCTGAGTCTTAGCTATCCTGACTTTTAGCTTTATGAGTGCAAGCCCTAATTAGACCAAATTCAAAAAATAAAATTAATTGCATAGCAGGGAACAGGGAACAGGGAAAAAAGCTTTTTTCTGTCTCAGGTTGATCATCAATATAAGTCAAATACTAGCTCGTTCCTTGCTATATATTTGATAGTCATTTTAGTTATAAGTTATAAATTAATAGTTAACATTTGCTGCAAAGAAGACTGACGAATAATAAAGATTAGGTTCAAATAATTGATTAAAATTCAAGAATAAAATAGCAATAATACAGGATAAAATAGCCAAAAATAGACGTGCTTGGCATTTTAAATTAACCCACAAACTTTGTTACTGGGCAGACAATATTTTTGTTGAAGTTCTTAACTTTAAATCATGATAAGCGAGGAATTGTGAGAAAGCAATTTTTAGACTCTGAAATAGATCGGTCTATTAATGAAATACTTTCTAATATTTGCAGGAATTGAGGCAAGTATTATTTCTATGGTTGAACGGCGGAAGTATCAATAGCCAGAATTATTAATAAATTATTGTCAAAACCACAACACAACTAAGCTAGTTGATAATGTAAGTTCAGAATATTCTAACTAAGTAATAAGGTATAGTAATGTCTGTCGTCTGCATAGAATTTAAACCAGGTTTAGAAGGTGTTCCCGCTACCCAATCAAGTATCAGCCACGTCGATGGACAGCTAGGAGTACTCGAATACCGAGGCATTAATATTCAGGAACTGGCAAAAAAGAGTTCTTTTCTGGAAACAGCATATTTATTAATTTGGGGCTATCTTCCTAGCAAAGAAGAATTAGAAAGCTTTGAGCATGACATTCGCTATCACAGAAGAATTAAGTATAGAATTCGGGACATGATGAAATGTTTCCCAGAAACTGGACATCCCATGGACGCTCTACAGACTTCAGCAGCAGCTTTGGGTTTATTTTATTCTCGCCGTGCTCTTGATAACCCAGAATATATTAGGTCTGCAGTCGTTAGGTTACTGGCCAAAATTCCAACTATGGTAGCTGCTTCCGAGTTAATGCGTAAAGGTAACGATGCCGTACAACCAAAAGATGACCTGGACTATGCAGCCAACTTTTTATATATGCTGAATGAACGGGAACCCGATCCGCTAGCAGCACGGGTATTTGATGTTTGCCTGACTCTCCATGCTGAACATACTATTAATGCTTCTACATTCTCAGCTATGGTAACTTCTTCTACTTTGACAGATCCTTATGCAGTTATAGCTTCGGCAGTGGGAACTTTAGCTGGCCCACTACATGGGGGTGCTAATGAAGACGTTATTAATATGTTGTCCGAAATTGGTTCGGTAGAAAATGTTAGGCCATATCTAGAAAAATGTTTGGAGACAAAGGCAAAAATTATGGGTTTTGGTCACAGAGTCTATAAAGTGAAAGACCCACGAGCTATTATTCTTCAGGAACTGGCAGAAAAGTTATTTGAAAAGTTTGGCCACGACAAATATTATGAGATTGCTTTAGAGATGGAAAAGGCTGTAGAGGAAAAATTAGGCCATAAAGGGATTTACCCAAATGTGGATTTTTATTCTGGTTTGGTTTATCGAAAATTAGGGATATCTAGCGATCTATTTACACCAGTATTTGCTATAGCTCGTGTAGCTGGTTGGTTGGCTCACTGGAAAGAACAGTTAACAGAAAATCGGATTTTTCGTCCTACACAAATTTATACAGGAGAGCATAATACTTCTTATACTCCTATTCAAGAACGTTAAGCAGGGTTTGCGTATGGAAAGTCTTTTTCCTGGGGTAGGAGACAGGAGACAGGAGAATTTATAGGAAGTAGGAGTAAGAATTGCCCCAAGATTTTTCTGCCCAACCATACACCTAAAATACTAACTTTTTGAGCTTTTTAGACTGAAAACCAGGTACTTTTTTCGATCCTAAAAAGGCTAAAGTCTTCATAAGTCAATGCTTTTAGATTTAATCACCAAGCCCTAAGTATTTGATAATTCAGAAGTTGTTTTTTAGGCTGTCGCGGAGATGAAATGCTATGGGACATGAAAAATGTAAGTCTTCTGGAAGAAATAGTATGATAGAAGGAAAAAACGCATAGGTTTGTACCATAGACTGTTCATGCTGCACAGTATCTCAAGAGCAGCTTCGGGAAGATGTCAAGGATGTTACTAAAAGTCGTTATTAGTAGGAAACTATTAATGATTTTTTTAACCTATGAATATTTTTGCTTCTGCCTTTGTAATAAGCTTTCTCCTACTAGCAGTTGGATTTATTACCCAGAAGATTTTGATTGGGAGGGAGACTAAATGGTCTTTTCCTAATATGAATAATCAAAATGTCAAAGACGACGAATTAAAATTAAGCAGTCCAACTCAAGAATTGTTGTATTCCAAAGTTCTGCTTTATACCAGTATTGTTGGCATTATGGGGGGATTAGTTGCTACAGCTTACTACTTTGTTTTAGAACACTTTTTGGAGTTTGTCTGGGAAACAGGGAAGCACTACTTTACAGGAATTTTCCCGGATTGGTTCCCAGCATGGAACTACACCTGGATTGTATCAACAATTGGGGGATTGGGTGTCGGTTTGTGTCTCTATTTCTTTGGTCAACCAGGAGAAATGGCAAAAGTGATCGAAAAAATTCACGATCCTGGCCGTTTGGAACCGAGTCAAACACCAGGAATGATTGCGACTTCTTTAGTATCAATTACTGCTGGTGGAAGTTTGGGACCTGAAGCACCCCTGGTACAAATTAATGGTAGTTTAGGAAGTTGGATTGCAGATAAACTGAATTTGAGTCTTAAGGAAACAAGAGTTCTGACCTTTTGTGGTATGGGTGCAGCATTAGCAGCATTCTTTGGCGATCCGGTTGGTGGCCCGTTATTTGCCCTGGAGATTCCTCATCGTCGCGGAATTCAGTATTATGAAGCAATTATTCCGGCAGTTGTTGCAGGAATTTTTAGTTTTGGTGTGTTTCGGTTTGGCACTGGGTTAGAAATTGGAGGTATCTATCATTTTGACTACTTTGATAGTATTCCTGCTTTGAGTTGGCTAAATCTTCTGGAAGCTGGAGTTCTAGGAATAGTTGGTGGTTTAGCTGGAATTTTGTTTATTGGGATTTTTCGACTCACAGAATTGGCCATCCAACCTATTGAAAATAGGCATATTTGGCGTGCAATTTTGGGAGGATTGGGAATTGGTTGGTTGGCAGTTTTATATCCCCAAACTCTCTTTTTTAGCGAGCAGCAAATTGAAACTCAATTAATTGAACCAGCTAGTACATTTACGGTTGTGACGTTACTCGGAATTTGTCTGGCTAAAATGATGGCCATTAGTTTCACCATTCATGGTGGATTTCGAGGGGGTTTTATTTTTCCTCTATTTTTCACGGGAGCAAGTTTAGGGTTGGCCATCAGTTTTTGGATTCCAGGAGTACATCCAACTATTTCGATGTTATGTTGCATGGCTGCTATTAATGTAGCAATTACCAAAACTCCGATTAGCACCTCGATTATTTTGAGTGTTTTATCTGATACATCGATAATTCCGATTATAGCGATCGCTAGTTTTACCAGTTTTATATTGACTAGCAATATTGGTTTATTAAGGACTCAACGTCCTAGGAAGCAAGAGGAAAATTTAAGTATTGAGGTTGGTTAATGTGTAATACTTTTCTACTGAATGTCTATTTAATAATGAATAATTAATAATGAATAATTAATAATTAAGAGTTGATAGTTAATAATTATTTATTCAACAATTCAGGTTTAAAGCCGACCCTTTTAAGGGGATAAAATTAAAAAAATCCTTTTAGTCAATCTTCTTCTTTTAAGAAGAGGTAATTATTAATTGTTAATTATTAATTGTTAATTGCTGAACCCTAAGATGGATATTCCTCAATCCCTACTACGAGACTCTAATTATAACTATTTAATCGGACATGATATAACTTGATAAACCAGACCTATATCGATGAATGAAACTATTACTATAAGTCTAGAAAAAATTTGTGTATCAACTAATTTTCCCTATGGTGAAGCTTGGATACCAGATGAAGATAAAAATCTACTACAACTTAGTTCCAGCTATTATATTAATTCCGGCTTTGGCAACAAGGATTTAGAACAATTTTGGGTTTGTAGTCAAGATTTTATATTATCTAGGGGTGAAGGCTTACCAGGACGAGTTTGGTTATCAAAACAACCGGAATGGATTATAGATGTAACTATCGAATCTGAGGGATATTTTTTACGCAATCAAATTGCGAAAGCTTTTGGAGTCAAAAGCGGCTTTTCTGTGCCTGTAATTACACAAAATCAAGTTTTGATAGTGTTAGCTTTTTTTACATCACAAACTCATTCTAAAGATACCAAAATTATAGAAATAGCAACAAATAAAGCCGAAAGTTTAGGACAGCTTCTATTCAATTTATAATAGACATCTGTTGTGGGTTTAAAGGTGGTTTCTTAGACCTTCAGGTGCGAGAATGGAAATGTCTCAACTGTGGGGCAAAACACGACCGCGATGAAAATGCAGCAATAAATATATATATTAGTCGCTCCTTGGGCATGCCTCCTACGGAGGAGCTTCGCTAACGGAGACAAAAAAGCGCACCGAACCCGCGCCGCCGAAAGGCGCAAGGGAACGCGGAGCAAGAAACGGACGTGGAGGTAAGTGTCACCCACCCCCATCCCCTCCCGGGAGGGGAGCAAGAGGGGTGGGTGCAGCAGCCTGTGAGACGTCAACCCGCTGAGGAGTTACGGCTCAGTAGGAACCCCCGCGCCTTTAGGCCAGGGAAGATGTCAATAATCCCAGAACCCTATCTTTCTGATAAAATCAACAAGCAAAGTAATAATACTTATTGAAGCCTACTCTAAATGAATTCAGGAATCGATCTACAAAGAACATTTATTCAAGCTCTCGTAGACTTGGGCTTATCCCCAGAAATAGCCAGAACCGTTTGGCTACCATTACCCATGTTATTAATGATTATCGCTGCTACAGTCAGTGTTCTAGTGACAGTGTGGCTAGAGCGAAAAATTTCCGCAGCAGCTCAACAAAGAATTGGCCCGGAATTCATCGGTCCTTTGGGAACTCTAGCACCTTTAGCTGATGGCTTGAAGCTAGTTTTCAAAGAAGATGTTGTTCCTTCTAAAGCAGACCCTCTACTTTTTACTTTAGGTCCTGTAATAGTAGCCATCCCAGTATTTTTGTCCTATCTAGTAGTTCCTTTTGGACAAAATTTAATCATTACAGACCTGGGGGTAGCAATATTTTTATGGATAGCTCTTTCCAGTATTCAGCCAATTGGTCTGCTGATGTCTGGTTATGCCTCCAATAATAAATATTCTCTACTAGGAGGTTTACGAGCAGCAGCACAGTCTATTAGTTATGAAATACCTTTAGCTTTAGCTGTACTGGCAGTAGTGATGATGTCCAATAGTCTCAGCACAATTGATATTGTTGAGCAACAATCAGGCTATGGAATTTTAGGATGGAATATTTGGAGACAACCAGCGGGTTTCCTCATTTTCTGGATATCAGCATTGGCAGAATGTGAAAGACTTCCGTTTGACCTTCCTGAAGCAGAAGAAGAATTAGTAGCAGGATATCAAACAGAATATACAGGGATGAAATTTGCCCTTTATTACCTGGCGTCTTACATTAATTTAGTTCTATCCGCTCTTTTTGTCGCAATTTTATATCTAGGTGGTTGGGAGTCCCCTGTACCAGTTGGACTTCTCAGTGACTGGTTAGGAGTAAGTGAAACAACTCCCTGGCTACAAATAATTACTGCTACTTTGGGCATTACTATGACATTGCTCAAAGCTTATTTTCTAGTATTCATTGCTGTGTTATTACGTTGGACATTACCAAGAGTCAGGATTGACCAATTATTAGACTTGGGATGGAAGTTCCTCCTACCCGTTGCTTTGGTAAATTTATTGTTAACTGCAGCCTTAAAGTTAGCCTTTCCATTTGCTTTTGGTGGATAAATTAGAAGCCAGGAGCCAGAAGTCAGAAGATAGAATTAATTAGTCCCTGGTTTGTAGACATGGAGGTATTTCTCCTGAATATCCTCTAATAAATTCAAGACCAGCAAATATTAATGTTTGTGAGGGATTTTAAAGATATAATCCAATTCTAAATTATGTCTTTTAATCCTACTCCCTACTCTCTACTCCCTACTCTCAATCAGATGTAGCAAGACTTTTGAGAAATGGTATAAATCCATAGCTGATTTGAGACTTTTAGATTAAACTGTATCGAAAATCTAAAATTACTTTTGCTAATTAATTAGACTTCCTAGGAGAAAACGCCATGCTCAAATTCCTCAATCAAGTAGGCGAATACGCTAAAGAAACTTTTCAAGCTGCTAAATATATAGGTCAGGGTTTATCTGTAACTTTTGACCACATGAGCCGCCGTCCTATTACTGTACAATACCCCTACGAAAAACTTATTCCTTCTGAAAGATTTCGAGGCAGAATTCACTTTGAATTTGACAAGTGTATTGCTTGTGAAGTTTGTGTGAGAGTTTGTCCGATTAATTTACCTGTAGTTGATTGGGAATTTAATAAGGAAACCAAAAAGAAAAAGCTCAAACATTACAGTATTGATTTTGGTGTTTGTATTTTCTGTGGTAACTGTGTGGAATATTGTCCAACTAACTGTTTATCCATGACGGAAGAGTATGAACTTGCAGCTTATGACCGCCATGAGTTGAATTATGATAATGTTGCCCTGGGAAGATTACCATATAAGGTGACAAATGACCCAATGGTAACTCCTATGCGAGAATTAGCTTACTTGCCTAAGGGAGCTATAGACCCTCATACAGTTCCTCAGAATGCACGTCGCGCTGGTCTTCGTCCGGAAGAAATTCTCGAACAAATGGAAGCTGAAAAACCAGTGGCAGAGGCTACAGAAAAATAGCTATTAGTTTGTTAATCAGGACTTACGCAAATTAACCTTTAAAACGCCATATGTAGGGGCGAATGGCATTTGCTGACGCAAAGCTCCGCTAACGCCCTCACTCGGTTTAGTTTCTGTGCGTAATTACTGTTAATTATTAGGGCGTGTCATCAATTAGCTCTAGGTGCCATGCTATGACTGAATTTCATGCTGTGAGTGCCTCGGCAGTCACAACCGCTCAAAACCTCTCCGTGAAAGGAGTCTGGAATTTAAATGATGACACGCCCTAGTTGTGAAGTAAGATTCAGCTATTAGTGGTCAGCTCTTCCTTTGGAATGCTACGCAAACAGCTTTTGAATGAATGAAGTAAGCATTCGTTTAACTTCTACTACATTTTCAACTCTATGAAAAGAAAT
>NZ_JAAHGH010000129.1 GCF_010672525.1 Okeania sp. SIO2B3
TAGAATGTTTTCGGAAAAATGAACAAGGAATTTGGATTTCTCAAACTTATAGCAGGGGAGAAAAAGTTAATTTTGCTAGTGTAAATTTTAATTGTCAGATTGAATTAATCTATCAAAAAGTTCCTGGGATAGAAGGAAGAAGGAAGAAGTAAGAAATAACTGAAGTAATATTACAGCAGATTCCAGATATATCTGAGAAAAATAGGCGATCGCTCTGGGTTTCCAACTCTTCCCTCCTGACTCCTGACTCCCAACCGAAAGCTGTTAATAGTATGATAATGAGGTAGTGGGAGTATCTTGCTCCCGTTTTAAATCTTGCTTACACGATCAACACTTATAAAATGGAATAAGGCTAGAAGTACAATTTACTTCCAACCTATATATATATTTGCGACAACGTGGAACTTCGCGTCAGTTTGTTAATATAGATGGTTAATAATTAACCATTCTTGCGACGACGAGATAAGAACATTCTACCACCAATTAAACCTAGAGTTAACATAGAAGTAGATTCAGGAACTCTTGCACGAGGAGGATCGACAATCTCTTTATAACGGAAATATACAGATGCGTGAGATAAACCTTGAGTCACACCTTGCTTATTAGTTGCAGTACCATCAGTCGTCCAGTCAATAGTATTTGTTCCTAACCCTGCATCCCACTGGTAGATACTAAAGTTTTTAGCTGCTTTGAAACTAACTGCTATATCATAATTCTGAGTAAACGTAGGTCCGTAAACATTTTCAATTGCTGCAGTGTCGAACACAATTTCACCAGACGTTGAATTTATACCATTAACAGTGAAAAAGCTAGTACCATTACCATCATCTTTTCCAAGAAAAGTCCAATCTTCTGTACCAAATATATCATCATTGTTCAAAAGTTGAGTAGCGATATTGTTCGGACCACCATCAGTAACGTCGTTTTCGCCACCTGCAAGCTCGTATGCACCTTTACAGTCATCATATTGAGGATTAAATACTGCTGCTGCTACATTACAGGCGGGATCTTCAGTAAGTGTAAATGCTTGAGTGGCAGGGGCAATAAAGGCAGAACTTACTACTAAACCTGTAGTTAATACGGATGAACCCATCAAAGTTGAAAATATAGAAGTTTTTTGTTTAGGCACAGAACTTAATTTAATGTAAATTTCATTTTTTTTGCTTACATTCATAATCATATAGACAAAATGCTGATTTTATATAAAGTTCTGATAAAGATCTAAGTAGTTGATATGAAGATTATGTGAAGTTAGGCCAAAAATTGAGACCTTTGGCTCATTAGTCTCAAGTAGTTATACAGTTGTAGGCCATTGACTTTTTCAAAATTCTACAGTCCCCTTATATCCATCAACCCGCACTTTTTGCCCATCCTGTAAACGAGTCATCGCCCCTGAAACATTCATCACTGCGGGAATGCCATACTCTCGCGCAATAATAGCTCCGTGGGATAACTGACCTCCTACTTCAGTAATAATACCTTTTGCCTTCAATAATAATGGTGCCCAACCTGCATCCGTATAAGGCACAACAATAATGGGATGCTCGTCTTCAGCAATACTCACTCCTGCACTACGACAAACCTTCACATAACCTTCCACAGATCCGACACTCGCGGGTATACCTGACAAAATAGAGGCATTCTCAGCAGTCGGTGTAATTTCTGGATTTTCCTGTGGTAAGATATTGCCGTAAACTACCGAGGGAACTTGGCGATCGCGGTCTTTTTGTAATTGTTCCTTTCTTTCACGGATAAGTTGTCGGAGATGGGGAGATGGGGAGGTCAGGGGCGATCGCTCGTCATTAGGTGTAACAGTGTTAAATTCTGTTCTGTTTTGTTCTTGAGATCCCACATTATTTGTTGGGTTTCGTTCCTCAACCCAACCTACTGTTGATAAAATCCATTGGCGAATTTCCTCAAATTCCAAATAAAAAATATCTCCTTT
This sequence comes from Okeania sp. SIO2B3, assembly GCF_010672525.1. Taxonomy (GTDB): domain Bacteria; phylum Cyanobacteriota; class Cyanobacteriia; order Cyanobacteriales; family Microcoleaceae; genus Okeania. The sequence goes on from NZ_JAAHGH010000129.1 coordinate 1,946, forward strand.
TTGTTCAAAGACTCCTGCTTCTAATCCATGATTTTCTATTGCTAAAAAATTCCATCGCAAATAGGCTAAAAGTTTTCCATAAACTTCAGCAATTTTACCCTTAGTTATTGATCGTTTAGCACATTTTTCCAGTCGCCAACGCTGCCACAAATTTAATTTTTTTGCCGAAAAACTATCTTTTTTGTTTCCATTTTTTCGAGCCATTGCGAACAATAAATTCCGAAAATTATCTGGTTGTTCTTGCCAAGTTTTCACAGAAATATCTGTACCAACTTCACTTAAATAACCATATTTTTCTAACCATTGCTGAAATTCTGTTTGTAATTCCCGATTTTGGTTAAATTCTGCTTCTATTTCAGTCACTTTATCTAGCTTTGTTGCTAAATTTTGTAATTCTCGAATCGAAACAATTTCCGGTGCAGTATCAGTAGGCAGCCATTCTTCAGAAACACGGAAGATTGATCGCCTAATTGCCAATCCTATGGGACCCAAAATATTATAAAAAGTAATCGGTTTTAACCATGCTTGAATTTGTTCAACTTGGTCTAATAATTCTGATAAAGACTGAGATGAATTTTGTTTAAAATTCTTTTCTAAACTTTGTAAAGCTGGAATAAAAATTTGATGATAGTCGCGTTCAAATTCCCGGTCAACTGCTATTTCTTTTTGAATCAAACGCCATAAACCAGGCAAAGAAGGCAACACTTTTCCTAATGGCGGTTTTCCCATTTTTTGCCCCCGTAATAAAAACTCTAAACCCTGCTCCGGCAATCCCATCATTCTAAAAATTTCCCCTAATAAAGTAGCATTAAAATAAGCATGAGAACCGAGCAAAGTTGCCGTTTCAGTAAAATCTAATTTTGCTACCTTTTCCCCTAAAACAATAGTAAAAATTTCTCCCCAAACTCCACAAGTCAAAGGACGATTTATCGACCAAGTTAAAGGATGAATTGCCCCGGGAATTACCTCTGCTGCAATAGTTCGCGTCCAAATTGGTCTCAGATTAGTAATGGGGCGACTTTGTAAAATCCAGATTTTTTTACCATCCCAACACCATTCAATATCCTGGGGTAAACCATGAAAAAATGCTTCAATAGCCTCTGCTTGATTTACCAATTCTTGAATAATTTCTTCAGGTAAAAAATCAGAATATTTTACTTGCTCTAATGATTGATTATTATCTTTTTCTTTTAGATTTAATACCCCGTCGTCTACAGGGTGTTTAAAATTGGTTGAAGTTTGAGTCACAATCCACTTTTTTCCTCTTTCTTCTTCCTCCTTCCTTCTTCCCTCTTCCTTCTTCCCTCTTCCTTCTTCTAAAGATTGATTTTTATCTTTTTCTTTTAGATTTAATACCCCGTCGTCTACAGGGTGTTTAAAATTGGTTGAAGTTTGAGTCACAATCAACTTTTTCCTCCCCCCTTTGAAAGGGGGGCAAGGGGGGATGCCTTCTTCCTCCCCCCTTTGAAAGGGGGGCAAGGGGGGATGCCTTCTTCCCTCTTCCTTCTTCCCTCTTCCTTCTTCAACAATTTCTAAATGTACCGGACTAAACTGCCCACCCACAACTTTTTCTGCACCTCCTGGCAGAGCTTCAATAATTATTTTTGCACCACCATCTAAAGGATTACGAGTAAACATTACTCCAGCAACTTGACTAATAATATAAGGTTGAATTAATACCGCCATTTCCGCATCAGGAATTTCTCTTTGCCGACGATAAGCAACAGCTTCTGGCAACCAATAAGATTGACGACAAATATTAATTGCCTCTAATAATTCTGTTTGATTTTTTACCGGATAAATAGTTTTATATTGTCCGGCAGCAGAACTATTATCGCTATCTTCCCCCACAGCAGAAGAACGAACAATTAGGGGGAAATTAATAGGCATTTTATGTAACTTATCTTCAATTTTATCCAGCTCTGGTAAAGGGGAGTCGATAGTAGGTAATGAAGAATTAATTCCCCTATTCCAATTGCCTTGAGTACTTACTTCAGTTGCAGGTAAAACAAAACCTTTAACAACATTAAAACCAGCTTTTTTCAGTTGAGCTAATCTAGCTGCTTTCTCCCCACATATTTTGGCATCTAGTTCAGTATCGAGAGAAAATATAGATTGTTTTTGTAAAGCCATATCATCACTTTGCCTCAGATTTATTACTACTAATAGAATTGCTAATCCTAATGCTGCAAAAAGTTCAAAAAAAGATGCGTTCTGGCGAAATAATAACACCCAGAAAAAACTACTGAGACATCCCAGACGAGCTGCCCATTGTCGGATATTTTGATGTTGCCTGGAAAATATTTTTTTGCCTATTACTAATATTAATAATCCTGTAATTCCCGAACCCAATGCCACCACAGGAGAATAAATCAAAACTCCCCAACTAGCATTAGTAACACCGCCACCTTGGGCAATAAAATATCTACCTGCTACTAACAAAATTAATCCCACTAACTGCAAGGCAAAAATCTCTGGAAATAACACTTTTGCGATTAAAACTGGTGCAATACCCCTAACTATTTCTGCTAATACTGCTGTTATTGCCACTGGTTTTGGCGCATGAGTAAACGCTGCTGCCACACTAACATTACCCGTACCGACTTTTCTAAGGTCGATATTTGCCAGAGTTTTAACTATTAAAGCAGTGAGTGGGAGAGCGCCGAGACAAAAGCAGATAGCTAGAAAAAATACTAAGACTAATATGTACATATTTAGTTTTGAGTTCTGGGTTTAATCTCTATTTTATAGTTGTCTTTAATTTTCTTCAGGGGAAACTGAACAAATTTTGGCTTTCCCAACTATCGGTGTTATTCAGTATTTTGAAGATAAGAGTCTATATTGTAGGGACGTTATATCATGTTCGGATAATCAGTTATAAAAAACTCTCTGTCTTCTAACCTTGCTCTTTCCCTTCTGCCTTCTGCCCTCAGCATAGCTGCCTTCTGTCCACAGATATTATAAGTATTCAACCGAACATGATATTAGCGGAGCTTTGCGCCAGCAAATGGCCATTTGCTAACGCAAAGCGACCGCTTTATATGTTGCGGAGCAAAACGCCCTTACGCATTGTATGACGCTCGATAGAATTATATTACTCCGAAATTAATATTTAGAGAAATATAAAAAAAAGTGGCAACACACATTTTACTACATATTAGTAGTTAAAACTAGCGGAGAAACATTAGTTCTATTGTGTACTTGTTCGTAGGCAATTATTCCTCCCCTAAGTGGGTAAGTAGCGATCGCTTCTGGTGGTAAAATAGCGTTTGTTTCAAATAAGGGATTGAGTGCTGCCAAAATTTGCCCACATTGAGTTACGTCAAAAGCTCGACTATCTACCCCAAATAAGCGCAACTCCCGGTGATAAAAATCCCGGAGGTCAAAACAAACCTTCGCTTCTTTTGGTGGGGCGCTAATAGCGACCAAACGACCTCTATGACCTAGGGTCCACATACTATTTTCCAACATAGAACCCCCCACTGTATCCAATACCACATCCACACCTTTACCTCCAGTAGCATTTAAAACAGCAGAATTAAGATTTTCCGTTGCCAAATTAATAACGATGTCAACACCAGATGTTTCAACTATTGGGTAATCTGATTCCCGTCGCACTGTTCCTAAAATCTTAGCTCCCTTCCATTTTGCTATTTGAATTGCTGCTTTGCCAACCCCACCTGTTGCTCCTACTACCAAAACAGTTTCTCCTGGTTGTAAATTTGCGGCTTCAACCAAAGATAACCAAGCGGTAATATATCTGACTCCGATAGTTGCTGCTTGTATCATAGATATATTTTGGGGTTTGGGTTGTATTGCTCCTACAGGTAATACCAAATGAGAAGCGTGGGAACCATCACGGATAAATCCAATATCGCCTCCTGTTCCCCAAACTTCAGTACCAATTAGATTTGGCGCACCTGCAACGACAACTCCAGCAAAATCTCGACCGGGTGTGCGGGGGAGAGTAGTACTTTCCATCACTCCCAAAATATTTTTCACGTCGCTGGGATTAATAGATGCTGCATGAACTTCAACCAGCACTTCACCTGGTTGCAAAACAGGAGTGGGAAGTTCTTCAAGTTTGAGTTGAGTCGTCGGAGATCCGAAATTATCAAAGCGAATGGCACGTATAGGAGGCATAGTTAAAGTTCCTGTTTATTTTGTTGTATAAAAGTGTAGGTGTAGGGTTGGTTGCAATAATTAGGGTTTGCTGAAAAAGTATGAGTAGTAGGGGTAGGAAACAACCCACCCCTCGCCCCTCCCCCGACCGTGGAGGGGAAGTCAGTCGGACCTAGACAGGAGACATGGGAATGAGCGAGGAGGTAGGATTCAACAATTAATAATTAATAATTAATTATTAGACTTGTCGCTTTATAACTTAAAAAATCCTCAAAACCCTTGATATGTAAGGATTATCGCCACCAAAAAAATAAAAAAGCTATAATTATTACTCTGCCTGAGTTTGAGCGATTTTTTCCCTCTATTTAGCGACAAGTCTATTAATAATGGTTTTGTTGCATGAAAGTATATAGCTGCGACTAGACTCCCGAGATGTACAACAATAATAGAGTTGTTGGGAAATAAAAGTTGAACAATGCTCAAAAGCTTACCATATAAGGCTTTTACGATTTTAGGCATCAAGAATGCTATAAACTTTGACTGATAAGGGTTTTAGCCATTTTTTTAGCTTAATTCCCAACAACTCTAATGAGCGGAAACTGCTGTAACTATTGGACAATAGATCAATCAAACATCAATCTCCCTCAACTGAGCGATCGCTTTTCTGTGACTGTATCTAAAATCAAAATAACTATTGGACAATAGATCAATCAAACATCAATCTCCCTCCACTGAGCGATCGCTTTTCTGTGACTGTATCTAAAATCAAAATAACTATTGGACAATAGATAAATCAAACATCAATCTCCCTCCACTGAGCGATCGCTTTTGTGACTGTATCTAAAATCAAGATAACTATTGGACAATAGATCAATCAAACATCAATCTCCCTCCACTAGAGCGATCGCTTTTCTGTGACTGTATCTAAAATCAAGATAACTATTGGACAATAGATCAATCAAACATCAATCTCCCTCAACTGAGCGATCGCTTTTCTGTGACTGTATCTAAAATCAAAATAACTATTGGACAATAGATCAATCAAACATCAATCTCCCTCAACTAGAGCGATCGCTTTTCTGTGACTGTATCTAAAATCAAAATAACTATTGGACAATAGATCAATCAAACATCAATTGACTTTTGACTTCCGTAAAGAGGAGTGGGGGTGGGTTCATCTCAATATTTCATCTTGTCGATCTAAGACTCAAAAGTTGTTGCTTTGGCTTTTTCCAGAAAATTGTGAAGTATAAAATACTCAAAGCTGAAACGAGAACAAATAAAGCAACACCACAAACTCCGTTCCATTGCCAATTACTCCAAGCATAGTTACCAAAGTAAGACCCCATAGCTCCTCCCACAAAATAGGAAACCATATAAACCGTATTCAGACGACTATGTATTTTGGCAGGCAAACTATAAATTTGTGCTTGGTTAGAGATTTGAGTTGTCTGCACTCCCAAATCTAACAACATCACTCCCAAAATTAGACCCCATAATTCATATCTTGCTAGAGAAAATACTAAAAATGATGAACTAGAAATCACAACACCTAACATAGAAATCAATCTAGGATTTTTTCGATCTGCCATTCGACCAGCAATTATCGCTGTTATAGCTCCCACAACACCAAGCAAACCAAACATTCCTGCTACTTTACTACTGTAGTTTAGGGGTGGCGCTTTCAGGAAAAATGCCATTGTACTCCAGAAAATACTATTAGCAGCAAAAGACATTGCCCCAATTAAAGCTACTTGTCGCAATAATAATTGTTCTCGAATTATTTGCCCCAAAGAAAGAATTAATTTAGGGTATGAGAGAGTAACAGAAGGTTTTGCTTTTGGCAGTACAAATGTTGATACTACTGCTATTAACATCATCAACCCACTAGCAAAGAAATATATTGCTCGCCAACCGAAATGTGCTCCGACGAATCCGCTAGTCATTCTAGCTAAAACAATGCCAATAAATAAACCACTCATCACAGTTCCGACAGCTTTGCCACGTTTTCCCGGTTCTACTAAAAAAGCAGCAAAAGGTACAACAAGTTGGGGAATTATTGTAGTCATACCAATAAGTAAACTCGCAACAATTAAGCAACTAATATTAGGAGACATAGCTGCTGTTACTAAAGCTAGAGCAGTTGCCATCAGCATTGTCACTATTAAGCGCCGTCGTTCTATAATATCGCCCAAGGGCACAAATAGCAACAATCCCAAGGCATAACCAATTTGTGTCATCATGGGAATTAACCCAACTTGCTGAGTGGGAGCATGGAAGCTTTCGGCAATTATTGCTAATAGGGGTTGATTGTAATATAAGTTGGCAACTGCAGCTCCACCGATGACTGCCATAATTAATAAAGTTTTGTTAATACCCATAGTTTATTTTTGAGAGATAGCTTTGTTTGTAGTTGCGCTTTAGCGCTACACGCAAGGCAACAGGCAGTAGGCAATAGGCAACAGGGGAATAAAAAAGGGTTTTCCTACGGAATGCTGCGCAAACAGCTTCTATTCATATCCTAACCTTAATGGGTAGCGCTATAGATATATTTACTGAATAATTAATAATTAATAGAGTTGTCGCTAAATAGAGGGAAAAAATCGCTCCAACCTAGACAGAGCAATAATTCCAATGCTTTTTAGTCGCCAATAGCTACAATCCTTATAGAACAAGGTTTTTGGGGATTTTTGAAGTTATAAAGCGACAAGTCTAATAATTACAGGACTGACGCAAAGGCACTATTTATATAGTCCAAGTACTATTGGACAATAGTTTTGAGCGCTATATATAGCGTATCTGCGTAAGTCCTAAATTAATAATTAGGGCTTGCTGATTAAATCTAAAAGCATTGACATATAAAGACAAGCACCTCTTTGGGGCCTTTAAAAAGTGCGCCTGTTTCAGTCTAAAACACTCAAAAAGTTAGTATTTTAGGCTCATAGTTGGGCAGAAAAATCATTCTTACAATTGTTACTCCTACCTCCTCGCTCCCGACCCATTTCTCCCCTCCTGGGAGGGGTTAGGGGTGGGTTGTCTCCTGTCTCCTGTCTCCTATCCCTACTAAAGGACTTTTGAGCGCAAACCCTAATTAATAATGGCTTTGTTGCATGAAAGTATATAGCTGCCGCACTTGCTTGTGCATATGTACTTCATAACGCACGGAAACTGCTGTAACTATTGGACAATAGATGGTAGTGCATCAATGCTTGACAAAAAACGCTGAAACTTTTACCTGTAAAAGCTTTGAGGTTTTATAGGCAGAGCAATAACTATTGGACAATAGATGGTAGTGCATCAATAATCATGAAACAGAGCGATTAAGCTGCCGCACTTGCTCCGCCAACGCTTTCTCTGCTGAGAAATAACTATTGGACAATAGATGGTAGTGCATTAATAATCATGAAACAGAGCGATTAAGCTGCCGCACTTGCTCCGCCAACGCTTTCTCTGCTGAGAAATAACTATTGGACAATAGATGGTAGTGCATCAATAATCGCCAAACAGAGCTATCGCTTTCTCAGCAGAGAAATAACTATTGGACAATAAATGGTAGTGCATCAATAATCGCCAAACAGAGCTATCGCTTTCTCAGCAGAGAAATAACTATTGGACAATAGATGGTAGTGCATCAATAATCGCCAAACAGAGCTATCGCTTTCTCAGCAGAGAAATAACTATTGGACAATAGATAAATAGAACATTAATAATCGCGAAACAGAGCGATATAGGCGCGCAATGGATTTTAAGAACGCTACTTTCATGCAACAAAGCCAAAACAGAAGAATAACTGAACCTGGTCAGATTCTTACTTTTAACTTTTAACTTTTGACTTTTGACTTTATTTAAGTCTGTGCATACCCTGCATCTACAACTATGGTCTGACGAGTTATTGCTCTGGATGTATCGGAAGCAAGAAATAAATATGTTCCTACTAATTCTTGGGGTGTTAATTCTATGGGAATTGATTGTAACTCATATAAAGTCTTATGTTTTGCTTCTGGTGTCACCCACTGTCGCAATTGCCTTTCCGTCATTATCCAACCTGGTGCTACGGAATTTACCCGAATATGGTGTTTGCCTACTGCTTCTGCTAAAGTCCGAACCATACCTACTATTGCTCCTTTTGTCGCATTGTAAGCAACCATATCTGGTTTGGCAATCCAAACTAGGTGAGAACTTGTCATAATAATACTACCGCCACCAGCATTAATCATTTCTGGTAATAATTCCCGACAGGTGATGAAATAATGTACAACATTTAATTGAAATAAATCATTCCATTCTTGTGCTGACATTTCTAACAAGTTATATCTGGGATCGTAACCAGCATTATTAATTAAAACATTTACTACTGGTTTGTCTTTTTTAACTTTAGCTAAAGTCTCACTTAAAGCCTCACTATCAGTTAAATCTATTTCATAGATGTTGACTTTACAATGATATTGTTGGCATTCTTCAGCTACTTTTAAACCTCTTTCATAATCTTTATCTAAAATGGTAACTTCTGCTGCTTGTTCGGCAAATGTTTTAGTTAGAGCTTCGCCAATTCCATTACTGCCACCAGTAATTAAAATATGTTTTTCTTTTAGGTCTTGATAGATGGGATTCATTTTGTTTTCTCCTAATTTTAATTCGTAGTGTTTAAAGGAAGCAATAAGCGTAGGTTGGGTTGACGTAGGAAACCCAACAAAAATTGTTTATAGTTGAACCTTGGCTCCTCAAATACTTAACATAGGAGTACGTTTTTTGGTCAGGACAAGTAGTTGAACCTTGGCTCCTCAAATACTTAATATAGTAGTACGTTTTTTGGTCAGGACAAGTAGTTTAGACTATTTGCACAGCATTCCGGTAGAAAAAGTGAATAGAGGAAATATCCTAACATTAATTTTTGGCTAGAGCAAAACTACTAACCATAAATCAACTATTAGCAACTAATACTTTTGTTTTATTCACAATCCAATTTTTACTGACTGATAAATGAAGTTTAAGTTCATCCAAATCTATCTCTTCTTTTGAACCTGGTGTTTGTCGAGGTTGAGCACATTCCAGAATTATCGGACCAGAGAATTTTATTTCATCAAGTGCCTCGAAATGTTCGGCAAAATTAGTATGACCAAAACCAATGCCTTTTCTATTAGAATCAGCGATTTGATAGACGCTCAGTTTATCCCCACATCTTTGAATAGCTTCAATTAAATTTGCTTCTTCTAAATTGCCATGATAAGTATCTAGAATAACAGTCATATTTGGCGAGTTAATTTCTGCCAGTAAAGATAAAACATCATTGCTATTCAGAATGAAACGACATAAATAACGATTCAGGGGTTCAAAGCCTAATTTTATTTTTGCTTTTTCTGCATAAACTGCTAATTCTTGACAAGAAGCAATTAAATTATCTCTCGAACCAGCATAAGTAGTTCCCATCTGACTCTGAATATATTCATGGCAAGTAATTATCGGATTACCTAATTCCGCTCCATAATCAATTAACTTTTTATAGTAATCTAGAGCTGCCATTCTTATTTGGCGATCGCTACTTCCCAAATCTACATTACTAGGAGTCATGGAAAATATTTCTAACCCATTATCCGCCAAAATATCTTTCACATTTTGGGGTTGAGTTTGATTAATATCTACATATAATTCCACTCCATCGAAACCCATTTCTGAAATAATATTGGCAGTTTTTTCTAATTTATTCTGACCAAATATCCAGGTAGTAACTCCGATTTTTCTTTGTATGCTTAGATTCATTTTTCTGGTAAATATATAAAAAAATACTCAAATTTTACTTAACAGTTAATATTTTTATTTGGGTTTGAAAACCCAAGTATACACCTTGTAACTGAGAACTGATAACTGTATTTGGCTAATCAATAGTTTAAGCTTTCCCTGCGGAATGCTGCGCAAACAGCTATTAGCAATTAGCTTTTCCTGCGGAATGCTGCGCAAACAGCAATAAAAATGAATGAACCAAGTATTTGCTTAACTTCTACTACATTTTTGAACAAAGAATTGAAGCACAAGAACAACAAGCTTAAATTGCCCACTAAAGGTAATAAAGCTGATAACACAGTTCTGACCATAGGAGGCTAGCTGATAGCTGACCGCTGACCGCTGAATGCTTATTCAACAGTCACAAAAAGTTTACTAATTAACCCCAAACTCAAAACAGAAAAACCAGCAGCAGCGTAAAAAACTCCAGCCATTCCCCAAACTCCAAAAGCAACTCCAGCTAACAACGGACCTAACGCTTGTCCGATAGATAAAACCGTAGCATTAACAGCCATAAAACCAGCCCTATAATCTTGAGGAGCGAATTTTCCTAATAATGCCTGAGTAGCAGGAAAACACATTCCATGAGCAGCTCCAAACAAAATACTAGGAATTAATAATAACCACATATTTTGTAGGAATGGAGTAACTATTACTGCCAAAGTATACAGTACAAATGAAACTTTAATTAGGGTGAATTCTGATAGAGATTGGGGAAATAATGCTACCTGAGAAGAAACAAATGCTAAAGATAAAGCCATAGTTGCTAAAATCATTCCAATTGTCACATTAGAAGCTGCAAAAACATCTCCAGCTAACATCGGAATATAAGTAAAATAAGGACCGAATAGCAATATAAATAAAGCAACTACTGCAAATAACAATCCTAATACCTGACTATTATTAACACTATGCCAAATATTTCTTAAATATACTTTCAAACGGAATTTTGGTGGCTTTTTAAAGGAGGGTAATTCTAGGAAGAAAATCACAGCAAGTACAATAGGTACTGCGAGCAACGGTAATAAAAAAGGATAGCGCCATCCCCATGTCGCTAAACCCCCACTAATTAAAGGATACACTGCCAAACTCATGCCAATCATACTAGCGTTGAATGCCATTGCAGATGTCAGACTCTTACCTGTATACAAATCACTAATTAATGTCAGTGCAAGAGATTCTAAACTAGCTGCTCCCACACCTTGGAGAAATCGCAATTCTAGTAATGTCCGAAAATTTGGAGCAAAACTACAAGCAACACCAGCAATAGCAAATAGTAATAAAGAGGGAATCAAAATTTGTTTTCTACCGAAGCGGTCTGCTAAAACTCCAGATATAGGAGTTCCAATGGCAATGGGTACAACAAATGCTGTAATTACCAATCCCACTTTTTCCGCAGGAATTTGCAATTCTGATGCCATTGTTGGCAATACAGGTCCGATACTACTTGAACCCAAGACTGCCATCAATGTTATGCCAATAATAATTTGCAGGTTTCTGTCTAAGTAAATTTTTGTACTATGACTTAGAAATTTAGTGTTTTCCATTGCTCGACCTTTTTTACAACTATCAGTGCATTAATGTAGTGGACTGTTTCAACTAAAATAGTGCATTAGATTTGTCATTGCGAACGACACTGAAGCAATCTCCAGACACTTTTCTATTGCAACATTTAAGATGAAACAGGTCTAGTAGTAGACGCTCCACATCTAAAATGGTGCAATAAGTGTAGGTTGGGTTGAGGTGCTCACACGGATTATGCCATAGATATACGAATTAAGAGGTATAACGTAGCTTGCTTCCCGTCAGAGTAACCCAACAACAATTTTGCTCCCCATCTCTCCATCTCCCGTAGGGACGTTGCATACAAGGTCCCTACCCTAATGCAGTAGTTTTAGCTGAAACAGTCCAGTACGGTGCGTATTTACTGCTAACATCTAAGGTTTGACAGAGATTTAACAGTCTGTCGTAACGCACCATTTTAGAATTGAATCTTGGCAGTCGTAACACACCATTTTAGATGTGTCAATCCAGTAGACATCTCCGAAAACTAAATTTTTGCTGAAGTATTTAAAGGGTTTGAGATTAATTATCGGAGGTGTCTAGTAGTGTCAAAGTTTTGAATTCCGTAAAATCTTACTTTTGACTTTTGACTTTTGACTTTTGAATTCTGTTATTGTCAAAGTTTTGAATTCCGTAAAATCTTACTTTTGACTTTTGAATTTTGACTTTTGAATTTCGTTAGTGTCAAAGTTTTTAGCCTACAAAATCTTACTTTTGACTTTTGAATTCTGTTATTGTCAAAGTTTTGAATTCCGTAAAATCTTACTTTTGACTTTTGACTTTTGACTTTTGAATTTCGTTAGTATCAAAGTTTTGAATTCCGTAAAATCTTACTTTATGACTTTTGAATTTTGACTTTTGAATTTCGTTATTGTCAAAGTTTTGAATTCCGTAAAATCTTACTTTTGACTTTTGAATTCCGTTATTGTCAAAGTTTTGAATTCCGTAAAATCTTACTTTTGACTTTTGAATTCCGTGAAACGGTTAACTTTTGACTTTTGAATTCCATAATTATGCAGTAGCAAGTGCAACTTTTCCAGTTGCTTTTTTAATATAATTATCCAGAACTTTTTCTACCGTTTTATTGTCAACCGTCATCAAATAATCTCCTTCTGGATTATAACATTGACCGATTTTTTCTAACATAACAAACCGAAGCTCGTCCCCTGTTTTCTTATTATCTGCAATCATCGCCTTCATTAATAAATCAGTAGTTACATGCTCAGGCCAAGGATTATTAAATCCGAGTTTGTCATCAATAAAGTGGTGGTGCAAATCTACATCTTCTTGTGACATAAAGCCTAGTTCTTGCCCTAGTTCCGCTACTATTTTCATACCATAAGAAACTGCTTCTCCATGAGACAGTTTTCCTTTTAGCAGCCATTCCAAACCATGACCAAAGGTATGACCATACTCTAAAATAATTCCATAATGCTTTTCAGTGGGGTCTTTTTTGAGTATTTCTAATTTAGAAAGAATAATTTTATAAGCTAGGTCAGTTAACTGCTGCTGGGAAAAATCAAGCTGGGGATTAAGAGTTTTTTCCAAATAATCCAAAAAGGTAGGTTCAGCAATAAAACCATTTTTAATCCCTTCAATAATGCCACATCGCTTGGAGAAAGGAGGCTCTGTTTTGAGGTATTTTGTATCTGCCCAAATAAATAGAGGACTATGATAAAGACCAAAGTGATTTTTACCACTTAAACCATTAACCGCTTGTTTGTTACTGAGGGTACTATCAGTAATTCCAGTCATGGTTGTAGATACTTCGACAAAGTGAATTCCACGATAAATTAATCCCGCAACCAAACCGACAATATTTCCTACTGTTCCTCCACCAAAGGCAATTAATAGAGATTTTTTAGATACACCTTCAGTGACTAATGTTTCACATACTTGTTCTAAAACTGAGAAATATTTAGATTTCTCACCGGGAGGAACCATTTCTAGAAGACATTTGTATTCCGAATTCAGTTCGTGGAACAGTTCCTCTCCGTAAAGTCCAAACATATTTTGCTCACAAAAGAAAAAGATTTTGTCTATCTCGTGTTTTGACAATTCTTTGAGAAAATGTTCTTTAATATCATATCCAAAATAAAATGGACTGGGTTTTTCCAGCTCGGTGCTGAGTTCAACCATTTTTCCTGGAGTCCATTCTTGTGTAATGTTATAGTCAACCATTAGTTTTCCTTTGTGGATATAGTGTTAATTGCTTTAATTGATATAGTGAAGTAATTAATATGAAATGTCAGTAGATTGAATCTACAATTTTCTACAATATCAAATCCCGTTGTAGTCTGGCCTTAATTTCACCAGCTAATTGTCTAGCTTGAGGATTAGGATTACCATGTTTGCTACACCATTGGCGAACAGTTTGGGGTTGCACTGCCATCAACTCGGCAAAATCATCTCTGTTAAAACCTTCTAACTTCTCCTGTAGTTCTTTGACCTTTGAATTCCGTGAAATTGAATCTTGGCAGACTACTAAAGTTTTATGCTAGACTACCAATTAACTCTACTCCTCCTTCCGGGATTTATTCTCAATCCCACTGAAAACCTTTGTCAGATAGGGAAGAGGTTGTAGGGAAACAGGGGAAAAGGGAGTATTTCGACGATTAAATGCCCATAAAATCGCGATTTTTCTTCCTTTCCCTTTTCTTTACCTAAAATTTTCTTGTTTCCCATCATTACACTTAATAAATAATCCTATTTTTTACTCCCTTTCAGCTTTTCTGAGTGCTGAGAGTTGAGAGCTATTTTAACGGAGGAGAAATAGAGTTAAATTGCTGCAATTATGCAGTAGTAAGCGCAACCTTTCCAGTTGCTTTTTGAATATAATTATCCAGAACTTTTTCTACCAATTTAGTGTCAACTGTCATCAAATAATCTCCTTCTGGATTATAACATTGACCGATTTTTTCTAACATAACAAACCGAAGCTCTTCCCCAGTTTTCTTATTATCTGCAATCATCGCCTCCATTAATAAATTAGTGGTGACATTCTCAGGCCAAGGATTATTAAAACCGAGTTTTTCTTCAATAAAGTAGTAGTGTAAATCTACATCTTTTTGTGACATAAAGCCCAGTTCTTTCCCTAGTTCCGCTGCTATTTTCATACCATAAGAAACTGCTTCTCCATGAGAAAGTTTTCCTTTTAGCAACCATTCCAAACCATGACCAAAGGTATGACCATACTCTAGAATAATTCCCAAATGTTTTTCACTGGGGTCTTGTTTGAGTATTTCTAGTTTGGAGAGAATAATTTTATAAGCTAGGTCTGTCAACTCCTGCTGGGAAAAATTTAGCTCAGGATTAAGAGTTTTTTCCAAATAATCCAAAAAGGTAGGTTCAGCAATAAAACCATTTTTAATCCCTTCAATAATTCCACATCGCTTAGAAAAAGGAGGCTCTGTTTTTAAGTATTTTGTATCTCCCCAAATAAACAGAGGACTATGATAAAGACCAAAGTGATTTTTACCAGTTGAACCATTAACAGCTTGTTTATTACTGAGAGTACTGTCAGTAATTCCAGTCATGGTTGTAGATATTTCGATAAACCGAATTCCACGGTAAATTAATCCAGCAACCAAACCAACAATATTTCCTACTGTTCCTCCACCAAAAGCAATTAATAGAGATTTTTTAGATACTCCTTCAGCAATTAATGTTTCACATACTTCTTCTAAGACTGGGAAGTATTTACATTTCTCACCAGGAGGTACTATCTCCAGAAGACAATGATATTTCGCATTCAGTTCGTGGAACAGTTCCTCTCCGTAAAGTTCAAACATATTTTGCTCTGTGAAGAAGAAGATTTTGTCGAATTCATGTTTTGACAATTCGTTGAGAAGATTTTGCTGGATATCATATCCGAAATAAAATGGACTGGGTTTTTCCAGCTCGGTGCTGAGTTCAACCATTTTTCCTGCAGTCCATTCTTGTGTAATGTTATAGTCAATCATTAGTTCTCCTTTGTCGATCAAGTATTAATTGCTTTAATTACTACAGTGAACTAATTAATATAAAATGTCAGTAGGTTGAATCTACAATTTCCTACAATACGCGATCGCGTTGTAGTCTGGCCTTAATTTCACCAGCTAATTGTCTAGCTTGAGAATTGGGATTACCATGTTTGCTACACCATTGGCGAACAGTTTGGGGTTGCACTCCCATCAACTCGGCAAAATCATCTCTGTTAAAACCTTCTAGCTTCTGCTGTAGTTCAAAGAGTAGTTGCACTGGGTGATAATCAGATACTTGTATTCTTGCTAAATTAAATATTGTTTTAGGCATTATTTTAATTTCCTTTTATTCCCAACATTGGTAGATCAACTGAAATGACCTTTTCTCAAACTTAGGGATAAATTATTAATAAAAAAGTTATTAAGCTAGATTTGCTCATGGCAAGTTTTACCAAGCTATTTGGACTTAAATAAATCATTATTTTGTTGCAATTTTCTACTTAAAGTTAGTTTAGAGGCTAATTAATTAATTGAGATTAATTATCAATATTTTTTAAAATTCTCAATAAACCCCAAATTTATCGGTTTTATTGAGAATAGTCTCCGATCGCAAGTCAAACTATCAAGAGCGGTTTTATATCATGTCCGTTTATTATACCAAATCTCAAAAAGTTGGCTATATATCTTTAGTAATGAGGAGATGGGGAGATGGGGAGATGGGGAGATGGGGAGATGGGTAGATGGGGAGATGGTAATCAAATATAGCATTACTATTCAGAAATGGTATTAGTTTAGGACTTACGCAAAATACGAAATTATACACCATCTGTAGGGGCGTTAACGATAGTTATGCGAAGCTAACGGGTTTGCATGACGCATAGCTCCGCTTTATATGTTGCGGAGCAAAATGCCCCTACCATAAGTGATGGTTATGTGTAAGTCCTGTAGTTATAATAAAGTTCTTAGGTCGTAGGTCGTAAGTCGTAGGTGTAAATTCAGA
>NZ_JAAHGH010000013.1 GCF_010672525.1 Okeania sp. SIO2B3
TCAATCAAAACAAAATTCAAAGTAATAAAAAGAAGCCTCCAACAGAATTGGAAGCTGTAGTGTCAGTTAAGCACAGCGGTCATAACTATTATGGTTATGAGTTATATATTTCAGGTCCTTGCCAAATCGTCTATCGACCTTACAAACCAGCAAGTTGTGGCGCTCATCTGTGGATTAATACTTTTGATTCTGTGCAATTCATAGATACGAAATCCAATCCAGCCACTGCAAGGCAATCCAGCAAACAAATTTTCATCTAGTCTGGTTTCAAAAGCAGAATATCATCACCAAAAAATATTTATTCGCTCTAATAGCTTAACTGACAATAACTTCAGCAGGCTTTGTGCTGTTTGTGAGAAATCGTCACAGTATTAAAATTTTGATCTTCTGCCTTTATTAGAGTTGTTGGGAAATAAAAATTGAACAATGCTCAAAACCTTATAGAATAAGCTTTTCAGGATTCTAGGGCTGAAAAACGCTATAAACTTTGACCAATAAGGGTTTTAGCCATTTTTTTAGCTTAATTCCCAACAACTCTATTAGTTAGGATTGCTGAAGATTGGGAAACAGAAAATGAATAATCTCAAAAGAGGAGAATTCTGTTTAGTACAACATTTAAATCATTTTTAAAGGAAATCAGGACTTACGCAAAGACACTGTGTATAGAGTCCAGTAACTATTGGACAATAGTTATGAGTACTATATATAGCGTATCTGCGTAAGTCCTAGGAAATAATAAATATGCCAGAACTCAAAATTAAATGCCAGCACCCAGAATCATTAAAAATTTTATTAAAAGCAGCAGTAGAAAAAGAATTACAGTCTTTGTCTGATGGTATTGAACGAACAAAACAAAGACTGCAGAAATTTGAGACTAAATATCAGTTATCTACAGAAGAATTTCTCATAAGATATGAAAATTATGTACGCATATCAATATAGGAAAGAGTCACACGTATTTACGCATCACACTGAATCAAAATCCGATCGCCTCTCATAGTTACCGGATATTGTTGTAAGGTCATTTCTGGAGCAGTTAAACATTCTCCGGTTGCTAAGTTATACTTAAAGTTATGAAATGGGCAAGTTAGAATACCTTCTATTACTTCTCCTTTATCTAAAGGTTTAGCTAAATGACTACAACTATTACGATAGGCAATGACATTATTACCCACACGAGTCAAAATTAATTTCAACCCATCCACATCAACAGCTAAAATACCAGCTTTCGGTATCTGGTCAATATTTGCTAAAGCAACCCAACCTGTTTCTTCTTTTGCAGCAAAGGGACTCGCAATAGTATTGCTTGCTCTTCCACTAACTGGAGTATTGACCGAAACTACATTTTTGATTTCCGGACAGTGGGTTTTAATTGCCTGCTCGACTCCCTCTTTCATGGTTAAGGTTGAAGCAGGACAGTTACTACAATTTCCCACTAATTTTACTTCTACCGTATCCGGTAGTTTGATGGCGACTAATTCCACATTGCCATTATGGCTTTGCAAACCGGGACGCACTTCATCTAATGCCTGATGAATCCTAATTTCTAGAGAAGGTGTAGGTGGTTTAATCAATTCGTGGTAGCGCAGTAGACTATAAACTACTTCATCTTGCACTGCCTGACGCAATGCTGGCATAGATTCCTGTTTAACACTACGAATTAATCGGGTTAAAGCTTCTTTGTGTAATGCTTCTATGGCATTTTTCAACCCTTCAACCACTACCTTTTGATTTTCATCCCAATGAGCGATCGCCTGCTCAAAGTGAGTAATATCAGACACTAGAGATTCTAGACTCACAGATTCTTGCAAAGGAAGTTTAGCTTGAGTCACTTCAGTTATCAGTTATCAGTTATCAGTTATCAGTACCTCCTGTAATAGGGAGGCTTGAAAATACAGAATTCTCTTTTCTTTTGGTTCATTGGATATGGCGAGTTCCTCTCGCCATCCCACCCTACGGGAAGCTGCGCTACGACCGCTTTTTATTCCCTTAAAAGGGGAGGCTATTGACCTAATTTTTTGGTCATTTTGATGATTTTCTTCCTATTGCAACTTCAGATCTTTCAGCAAAAATGGCATAGAGATTCCAGTTACCAGACTAGAAATAATAATTGGAAGCAATAGTGTTGTTCCCATTTTGGCCATTGCTATTAGTAATAAAGCACCAAAAGAAGTAGCTATAGTTACTTGTTTGACAAAATAAAATGGATTTCGTAATAGTTTTCCTTTGAGTAATAATTTGGTGCTAAACCAACCGACTTCTAGCATAATTGTTTCTCCTTTTTTCTACTGTTAGTTACTTTAGGGTTCACAAATAGATTCATTACATGGTTTGGAAATTGTAACAAATACTCAAACATTGATATTTAAAGCACTTTCCGTTGTTATTAGGTACACCCCGGAGCGGGCAAGATGCCCGCACTACAATATTTTCATCATTTACCCTGTACCTCATTTGCCCGAAATATGCTGTATTATCGGTGGTGGTGCATTGTAATGGTGGTCTATTGTAATTATTTTGGTCAAGGACAAAGCAGTGGGAGCATCTTGCTCCCTTGTTAGTATCTTGATCTCATAAAGTACCATTGTTCATCCCCATCTACCATTACGTAAGCATGACTACCTTATTGTCAAACCTGTCATTGCCAACCCTAAAATCTTTGAAAATATTGACAAATTATGATGCACCAGATTTGATATTACGAATCAATCTCTGTACATCCTATCCAACAAATTAATGTCTTGCTCCTAAACAAATTTTAAAATTGCCAAGCCAACAATAACTGCCGGAATTACACCAGCAGGGCCAAATAAACCACCAATCATGGCAGCTAGACTATAACCTAAATCTTTTCTTGCTAACCATATTCCACCAATAGCTCCAGCTATAATGGAAATTCCGCTAGCAATTCCTAGCCAAAATATGGCTGTTAGTATTGTAATTTCTCCAGTAACTAAGTCACTGATAAAAATTTGAAAGCTTGGTATGGCTTCCAAGTCTGTAATCAGAGTATTGAAAACAGTAATTAGACTGCTCATTTCGTTGATTCTCCTTTTTATTTAGTAACTGCTGACTTAACTAGCTATCAGCTTTTAGCTAAAATCGGCGGGTTCGGTGTCCCCCACGCTTATTCTAAAAAATTAATGGTGTGTGTGTTCTGGGGGTAGGACACCCCCATCATATGCCTTGAGAGCTGTTGGCGATAGCCTTGCGATAGCAATAGGCTGACCGCTGACCGCTGACTGCTATTTCAACATCAAAAAGTGACAGTTCGCTTTCCACTGCTGCTAATGCTTCGGAAACTATTGTTGCTCTTTCTATTTCACTATACTGACAAAAAATTCCTTGAGCTTCTTCATAGAGCATTTTTGCCTGGAGTAGATTTTGCTGATTTCCTGCTTCTGGGTGTTTCGGGTTATCAGGTAAGTTGTATAGCAGGTTAGCTTTATTAGAGATTGTAGCTGCATACTCTAATGGTTGATCTTTTGCTGTACGGACTTTCAAGGCTTCATTGTATGCAGTTAATGCTCGCAAATTATTATCTACTGGATGCAGACTGGGGAGGTATTGCAAGGCATTGGCTAGGTTATTTTGCAACATCGCGTATTCGTTGGGATGTTCAATGAGGTTAACTGCCTTTAATGCTTCCTCAAATGATTGTACTGCCATTGCTTGTCGCATACCTTCTCTTTCTGGAGATAGGGTCATCGAGAGATAAGCGATCGCTATATTATTCTGTAATATGGCATATTCTTGTGGGTGTTTATCTGCGGTAAATATTAGTAACCCCCGTTGATATGTTTCTATTACCTGTTTCGTTGTTGCCAAGTTAAAATTAACTAATGCTTGTAAGACCAAGCCTAAATTCATTTCTGCCTCTGCAACTTCTTCAGGTATTCCTTGTTCCCGTAATATTTCTAGGGCAGTTTCATAAGCTTCTCTCGCCTCCAGCAATAGATCGGGTCCTTCTCCCGGCATAGCTCTTAATGCTGTTGCCATTCCTACCAATGCTCTTGCTTGCAGCAGAGGATAATCGTTGCTGGATAATTCTATAGCTTGTTGATATAGGCAAATAGCATCATCTAGTTGTTTAGGGTCTTTTGGTTTTTGTTGCAACCCATTTGCCATTTCTATCAGCATCTGAATTTTTTCTGCAACATTTGCTGATTCAGATTCAATGGCATTCAGTGCTGCTCTAACAGAGGTATCACTAATAGTTTGAAGCACAGTGTTTTAATAAATTAGTATTTTCAAGAAAAATATGCTGTTTTTGTTATTATTATCCAAGTCTAACTTTAAAGTTATTTTTATTTTATCAATATTCTTAGATTCCCCTCTTATTGTTTATACTCTTTTTATATTTTTGCCGAATTTGAGTAATATTATCGATCGCATACTACGCTAAATCCGGCGATCGACATAACCAATATTGATGAAGGTAAAGAAATAAGGCAGAGGGCTGCTATGCTGAAGAATTAGAGAGAAAGCAGAGTTGATTAATTTTTTGATGAAAACGACACTATTACTATCATTTACCATTAAAAAAAACTGTTATCTTGGCTACTTATTTAGATAAAAGTAAAATTGGTATTAATAACCGTAGGTTGGGAGTAGGAACGATCTTCGGAGCTTATCCGTAGGATAAGCTGCGCTAACACTTCGTACCCAACCTACATTTTTAGGTGGTTCACGTCACTATCAATAGCTAACTCCGTAACGAAAGCGCTATACAGAGCATATATCAGATTAATGTGTTACAACTGACGGGGTAAATATTTTTTGTTTGTTCCCTATCTTGCCCTCCACCTTCACCTACTAGGAAACTGCTGCATATAAAAAATCAAGCTCGTATGGATGTGTATTAATAGTAAAAAAATCTGAATAAATCATCAATTTCAACTATTAATATTCCCCAAAAACGAACTTGATTTATTATTTTAAACTCAAACTTTTGCTGTTTGAGACATTTGTGAATTACGCTCAAAGCTAATCATATTAGCAATAGATTCTGGTAATTCCTGCAAATCATCTGTATCTTGAGAACCACTTAAAGGAGAGACAAAAGTATAACAAGGGTCACATTCACCCGTATCATAAACCTGAAGAATCCAATAATCAGGATATCCTTCTATTGCTACTTCCACAATATACCAATTAGGCTCTTGTTTCGTATTTCTAATAGTAAACCACTCTTGTTCTGCCTGGGGAATTTCCCAATCATTCCTCAAGAAATCAATGGCTAATTTTTCTGCTTCTGTCTGAGAAAACATAACATTAACTATCTACATGATCTTTATCAAAATAATATGGGTCGCGCAACCCCGCTTTTTAAGGCGATCGGGTTTTTGGAGCGAAGGTCAAATCCCCTACTTCCCCTCCCCTCCACCGGAGGGGTTAGGGGTGGGTTAACTTTTGACTTCTGAGTTCTGAGTTCTGACGCGCGTTAACCCTTATGGGTTTAATACCCCACCGTCAGCAGGGGTGCAAATGCGGTTGGTAGGGTGAGAATTCCCATCGACTCCATTCTCCTGACTCCTGACTCCTTCTTCAATGGGCAGGTGTTGTAGCAGCTTCAGGGTCAGGATACAATCCTAGTTGTTTAGCTAATTCACGAGCAAGATGGAATAAAAACTTAGCACCATCTTGATTACCATGATGAATTTGTGCTTGACCAACTTGCATTAAAACTGACACAAAACCAGCATCAACTAATTCAATATTTTCATCTAAAACATCAGGCTCTTTTCCATTAGGACATTGCACTAATTTATCAATTAATTCATAATATTGTTCTGTTCTTTGTTCGTCCATGATAATTTCCTTGTGTTAAAGTAGCAGTCAGCAATTAGCCATCAGCTATCAGCTTTTTCTTTTGCTTTACTTTACTTTCCAAAAAACTGATAGATGGCTAAATTTAAGGAAGAATAAATAAGCTAAAAAGACAAACTTTCCACTTCTAATTCTCAATTTACAGTAATTGATAACTAAGTAAATAAGAACAATATTTGTATATTTACTACTCAGTTATATTTCCTGTTCTCTGTTCCCTCATGCCAAAATTTTAAATTAATTTTGCACGGGTACTTAATCAATTAAAGTTGATATAAGTTCTTGAAAAACCTTCTCAGCAGAACGCTGAACTACAGAAGAAAGTTCTAGACCAAAATCCAAATTTTCAGCTTCTATTAAATAGACAATTACATCTTGAGGAAAATCCTCCCGAAAGATTTTTCGACCCACCGCCAGAGCATTATCCCAACGAAAATCATGCAAACTATAACTAGGTTCTGGCAGTGCTTCCAACTCCGAACTAGGAACTTTAAATATTGCACCTGGTTCAGAACCTGTAGCACTAGCATCCAGAATAATTAATTGCTGAGTTCCCCGTGCCTGAAACATCACTTCCATTCCCGCAGTACCGCAGTCATAAACCCGGACATTTGGATGAGGATGTTCAGTCAGATATTGCTGCAAGCGTTGAGCAATAATTACTCCTACCCCATCATCACTACGGTTAAGATTACCGCAACCGATAATTGTCAACATTATTTATTTGTTAAGTGGGGTATTAGATGTGCCCAAAAGTAGATTTTATCTAGTTTATTAACTTTACGTCCTCAACACTAACCCATTTTTTAAACCGTTTTTGTAACCTAGTAACATATATTTGAAGTCAGAATTGGTAGGGGCGTTTTGCTGTCGCATAACTCCGTTAACGCTCCGCGACATATAAAGCGGCAGCTTTGCGTCAGCAAATGGCCATTCGCCCCTACAGAAGTCAAAAGTTAAGTTATTGTTGTGAGTGAGGCAAGAGAATTTGAGAATGTCGGCGATTGCTCTGTCTACTAAAATATTGGAAAGCAAGCAGTAGCATTAAATTGTTAAAAAGATAATTATTATAAGAAAAACTTTAGATTCCGAATATATTTATCGCTCAATACTCAAGCTAACTTTTGTAGTGTTTTGCTAAAGTCTCTGAAGGCAACTCCCCAAACATAGCTTTATAATCTCTAGCAAAATGACTTGCACTGTAGAACCCAAATTGACTAGCAAGGATGGCGATGGTACAACTTTCGGGTTCGCTTGCCTTCAGGCGTTGTCGCACTGCATTAAGTCGTCTTACCTTGAGATAGCGCATGGGACTCAGGCCAAATAAGTCTTTAAAACCAAAAGATAACGCACAACTGCTACACTTTAAATTTTGAGCTAGTTGTTTTAAGGTCAGAGGTTTTTTCAAGTGTCCTAGCATTTCTGTTTCAGCTTTGGCAATCAACTTTTCTCTTCGAGAAGGTTTGAGGAAAAACTTGGAATTTAACTTAATGGGAATGTTACTAATCAACAAAGGCAGGAAATCATCAGTAACCAGCTCCTCAATATGAGGTTTTTGTAACCAATTTGGTTGGTGTACTGCTAACCAAATCAGTTGTTTCAGATAATCTTTAATTTCTTTCATCCCAGTTAGAAGCAAATTTACATGATTTTTACTCCGGAAACTATCGTCTAGATCGTGGCGTTGTAGTTGGTCTGCATAAGCATCAAAAGTTTGAACAGGGATGACAATGTTTGTCAATGCTCCACCTTGAGGAAATATTTCGTGTGCTTCAGTGTTATTGAAACCAAAAACAGTCCTTTGAGGTTTGACAGGGTGACGGAAGGAGTAATATTCCTTTTCATTCTCAGACCAAAGTATCGCAAAACATATGTATCCCTTTGTACCATCACCCGAAAATTGAAACCCTTGGTTCACCTGATTATATACGAAAAATATGTCACCAACCTGAATCGACAAAAACTCACCTTGAAGAGAACCGGGAGTGAGTTGTATTATTTCCTTATTTTTATACTCAAAAAACTCTTTGAAATTATCCACATCTGTAAAGGATTTAGAAACAATTTTCTGATTACCTGTTCCAGGATCATCCTTAGCTTGAGTAATTGTACTCTTGTTTACATCCATTAACAAACTCATCTTTTTCTATCAAAATAATCAAATCAATTATAAGCCAAACTAATAAAAATAAAAAATTAGTTTTTTAATTTGTATAGCTGAGAAAGTTATAATTTTTGATCATTCACAGAGAGAGCTTACCACTAAACTAACCTTTAAGTCTTGGACTTACCCCATAGCACAACATAGTGGCTATTACTGAGTGAAAGTGTCCAGTATTCATCTCTTAAGATATTACCTACCCTCATGAGATTGATTGATCTGGAAAACTGATAACACCCATTGATTGATGAACTTTTGCGTCTGTAATTCAGCCAAGTGTAGGGTTCGGATCGAGCGTTCGGGATTCTAAAGGCCATACCAAGGCTATCCATGTTGTGTTTTGGGATATGACCTGAGATTGTGTTAACCCATTTTATGAGGTTTTATCTATGTTTTTGAACGGTCTTTGGAACCGAATTTTGAGAGGCGTTGTGGCGTTTACGCTCGTCACCGCTCTCCTCCTAACAACCCCTACCAAGGTACTAGCGGCTACCTATGAGCCAAATTATCCCGATCGCTATATGGGCGGTCCGGCGAACTTAGCCACAGCACAAAATGGGGCAATCGTTTACGACAAGACTCTTGAGGCCACGGAGAATAATATTTACACCGAACCCTATGTTGATGAACTCAAGGATGAATTCGGAAATGGCATAGGCATATGGGTGATTGGGGGAGAGTCCATGGTTAACTGCATTGTCATCGAAGCGCCATTAGGACTAATTGTTTATGAAACGGGTTCCTCCGGTGAAGATGGAGAACGCTTTCGGGAAGTGATTGAATCCCAGATTAGTACTAAGCCCATCAAAGCGATTATCTATAGTCATAGTCACTATGCCTTTGGTGCTGGGGCAATGGTAGACGATCCCGATTCTGTTGAAGTCATTGGTCATCCAAAACTCAAGGAGACTGTGGAGAATATGGTAGGGGAAGCCCCGTCCGCTATTCCCGAACTTAGCCCAATACTGACAGCGCGGAAGGCGGTTCAATTTAACAACTATCTTCCTGCTGAAGGACAGGATGCCGCGATCGCTGCCAAGCTTGAATACAAGGAAAAAGCATATCTACCCGTGACTTACGAGGTAGAAGATAGCGAAAAAAGAGATGTTGCGGGTCTAACCCTTGAGTTCTTCACAAAGTATATTTCGGACGATTACTCGGTTACGGTCTGGATTCCCGAAAAAAAGGCGGTTTTGAATAACTTTTTCTGGCCTGGCACACCCAACCTTTATTCCTTGCGGGGTGCTCTCTATCGAGATCCCCAACAGTTGATCGGTGGCCTGAAGGTGATACAGGGTCTCGAACCCACTTACCTTATTAGCAACCACGCTCGCGCGATCTCGGGTAAAACTCAAGCGGCTGAAGCATTGAGTAATTACGTTGATTTAATCGCTCTAACTTACGATCAAACTCTGCGCGGTATTCTCCAAGGTTTGGGTCCTGATGAACTCCGTTACTTCATCTACAAGCCCCAACACCTCGCCGATTCTGACTACAACGCCGAGATCTACGGTGAGACTCCTTGGTATCCTCCTGCTGTGTTTTACTACCAGATGGGTTGGTACGATCGCAATCCCACCAAGATTTTCCAACTCCCTCCCCAAGAAACTGCTCAACGGCTCGTTGCACTGATGGGCGGACGAGATGCTGTGGTGGCCGCAGCTCAGTTAGCTCTGGATGACAACGAATATGCTTGGGCAGCTCAACTGATCGACTACATCTACGAACTTGACCCCAAAGATGCAGAAGCTCGCACCATCAGGGCAAATGCACTGCGGAAAATGGGTCAACTTTCCATGGGTTCGATTGGTCGAGCTTGGTTGCTCAGTGAGGCACGAGCACTGGAAGGGAAAGAAAGGATTCAGAAACTTATTCCCCCCGACTTGGATACCATTGCGGAGGATCCAACAACATACGTGAACTATCACCGCGTTCGCATTGATCCCCGTAAAGCGGAGCCTATCGACAAGGTAATCACCTTTACCTTTAGTGATCTAGACAACAAAACCGTGGGTCTTCATATCCGCCGTGGTGTGGCAGAGTTTATCCGAGAACCCGCCAATTACAATCGGCCATCGGACATTGAAGTCTCTCTGACAAGCGAAACTTGGGCTAAGCTCTACCTCAACAGGACAACCCTGCCGTTAGCTATAATCCTTGGCAATGCTGAGGTGCTAACAGGCACCGACGATGATGCCGTTGAGATTCTCAATCTTTTCGACAAGTTCAATCCTGTCGGCAATTTATTCACAGTTCCCCCTGTAGGCCCAATCCCTGATTAGGTGAGAACTCCATAACGCATCCCAAGACCATCTCGATCGCATTTTGGGATGCGTCCCGAATTTTGTTAACTCTTTTTATAAGGTTTTACCCATGTTTTTTAACCGAATGTTGAGATTGATCGCCATATTTGCGATTTCTCTTTCTCTTCTCCTAACAACCCCGACTAAGGTACTAGCGGCAACCTACGACCCCAACTATCCTGATCGCTATATGGGCGGTGAGGCAACCCTGACCACAGCTCCCAATGGTGCAGTGATCTATGACGAAGCCCTTGAAGCAGCAAACGCCACCACCTACAACGAACCGACTGTTGAGAATCTCGGCAATGGTATTTGGATTATTGGGGGCTATTCCATTGTTAACTGCATCGTCATCGAAGCACCGGACGGGCTAATCGTTTACGATACGGGCGACTCTGCCGAACAAGGAAAACGTTTTCGCGAGGTTATTGAGTCGGAAATTAGCACCAAGCCCATCAAAGCAATTATCTATAGCCATAGCCACTATGCTTTGGGAGGTGGCGAAATGGTTGACGATCCAGACTCGGTTATGGTAATCGGTCACCCAAAACTCAATGATACTGTTGAAGCCAATCTTCAGAGTGGAGGTGCCCCCTCTGCAATTCCCGAACTGGGTCCGGTACTGACAGCTCGGGCTTTCGTCCAGTTCAACAACTATCTTCCGGAGGAAGGAGCCGATGCAGCGATCGATGGTCGCCTGACTATCGAACCTACCAACTTTTTAAAGGTAACAAAGACGGTAGAAGATGAGGAGGAACTGGTTGTTGCGGGCTTAACCCTTCAGTTTTTTACTGAGTATTCCTCAGATGATTACTGCGTTACCCTTTGGATTCCCGAAAAAGAAGCAGTTTTGAATAACTTCTTCTGGGAGACTACCCCAAACCTTTATTCCTTGAGAGGAGATGTCTATCGCGATCCTCTGAGTTGGATCGATGGCCTGCGGGAGATTCGAGATCTTAATCCCACTTACTTAATCAATGCGACTGCTGTTCCAATCATAGGAAAAGCTGAAGTTGCTGAAGCCTTGAAAAATTACACCGATCTTGTTACCTTGACCTATGATCAAAGTTTACGGGGTATCCTTCGGGGGCTGAGACCAGACGAACTCCGTTACTTTATCTACAAACCGCAACACTTGGCTGATGCTTCGTACAACGCCGAGACCTATGGTGAAACCCCTTGGTTTCCCCCAGCCATGTTTTATTACCAGATGGGTTGGTATGATCGCGACCCCAGCCAATTGTTTCCGCTCCCTCCCCAAGAAACAGCACAACGGCTAGTTACTTTGATGGGAGGACGGGATGCGGTGGTCGCTGCCGCTCAAGAGGCTCTGGAACGTGAGGAGTATGCTTGGGCTGCCCAACTCATCAATTACGCCTACGAAATTGACCCAATGGATGTTGAGGTTCGCACGATTAAAGCTGATGCGTTGCGGAAAATCGGTCAATTGGCAATGGGTTCGATCGCCCGAGCCTTCGCAATCAGTGAAGCGCGGGCACTGGAAGGGGAAGAAAGGATTCTGAAACTCATTCCTCCAAGCCCTGCTATCATTGCTGCCGATCCAACAACCTATGTGAACTATCACCGCGTTCGCATCGATCCCCGTCAAGCCGAAAACATTGATAAGGTAATCACTTTTATCTTTGACGATCGCGATAATGAAATGGCAGGGCTTCATATCCGCCGTGGTGTTGCCGAGTTTCTACCCGAGCCGGTTAATTACTCTCAACCATCAGATATTGAAATTGCCCTGTCAAGTGCAACTTGGGCTAACCTTTACCTCAACTTAACAACTCTGGAAGCAGCAGTAGACAGTGGAAATGCTCGGATAGAGAAAGGCTCCCGTGATGAAGCCACTGAGATTCTCGATCTTTTCGACAAGTTTCGCGATTTCTTTACCGTTCCGCCTTTAGTTCCTCCCACCGTTCCGCCTGTATTTCCATCCGCAGCTTCCTCACCGAGTCAACTCCAGATTAGGTGAGAACTTTAATAGGCGATCGCATTTTAGCTCTCTTCTGTCACTCTGGAACATTTCTACGAATTTCCGCCATTACAGCCGACGAAAAATCAACGTTTCAACCCGGTTTGACAGAAGAGAGTTAGGATGCGTCCCGAATTTTGTTAACTCTTTTTAGGAGATTTCACTTATGTTTTTGAACCGGATTTTGAAAGGAGTAGTGGCAGTAGCGACCGCCCTCACCATCTGCGGAGGCACCCTAGTTCCATCTGCAATGGCTCAAACCAGCAGCGATGACATTGCTGAAATTGCTACCCAAGCTTACATCTACGCCTATCCATTGGTGCTACTGGAAAAGACACGTCAGGCTACAACCAACGTCACACAGCCAATCGATACCTGTGCGCCAATGAATCAGTTTGCCCACCTACGGGAATTTCCAAACGCTTCATTTAAACAGGTTGCTCGCCCCAATGTTGACACCCTCTACTCTTCGGCTTTTTTCGACTTGTCCGATGGACCCTTGGTGCTTTCCGTGCCTGACACCGATCGATATTACCTCTTGCCAATTCTGGATATGTGGACTGATGTGGTTGCTGTGCCAGGAACTCGGACAACAGGCGAGAGTGCAGGAAAATTTGTCTTGGTCGGTCCGGATTGGGATGGGGCTTTACCCCAAGATCTGACTCCTATTATTCCCGTAACGACTAATCTGGGTTGGATTGTGGGGCGGACTCAAACCAATGGTAGTGATGATTATGAACACGTCTGGGAGATCCAAGACGGCTATCAACTCACGCCCCTTAGTCAGTGGGCCACGGGTGCAGTCCCTCCCATTGACGTGTTACCAGAAGGAACCTGTGACTCGAGTATTAAACCCTCTGAGCAAGTCGCAGCAATGGATGCAGATACCTTCTTTAGTTTGTTTGCAGAGTTACTCAAGCAAAATTCACCCCATCTCATTGACTGGAGCATGGTGGAACAGCTTGAGAAAATCGGCGTGGTTGTGGGAGAAAGCTTTGATTTTAATGCCCTTGACAGTGACACCCAAGCTGCACTGACTGCCGCTGTATCCGAAGGTTTGGATTTGGTCGTCAGTAAATCGTTAGTAGGAGATCAGGTGAACAATTGGGTTGTGGGACGAGAATTTAGGGGAACCTATGGTGCTGCCTATTGGCAACGGGCTAATGTTGCTTTCAGAGGGGTAGGTGCTAATCCTCCAGAAGATTCGATTTACACGGACACTGTTTCTGATGTCAATGGTGAGCGTTATGAAGGCGGAAATAACTATGTATTACATTTTGATGCTGACCAATTACCCCCCGTTAGTGCATTCTGGTCTGTGACCCTCTATGATCCAGACGGATATTTTGTCGGTAAGGGTGATCCGGGTGAACGTTATGCGGTCGGCGATCGGGATGACTTAACGTTCAACGATGATGGCTCCCTTGATATCTACATTCAGAGTGAGAGTCCTGGTCAGTCGCTAGAGTCTAACTGGTTGCCCGCACCTGCAACGGGTGGATTTGACCTGATGATGAGACTGTATTGGCCTAACCTAGACATTTTGACTGGTCAATGGAATCCTCCTGCTGTTTTCAAAGAAGAGTCTTAACCGCCCTATAATAATGCGCTTGTACTTACCAGAATACCCAGCATTGTCCCGGTGGTTGGTACCCCCCGCTTTGACGAATCTAGGCCCTGTTGGTGATGCGAACTAATTCTAGATCCCTCGCCCATAGCGGAATGGCACTCAGTTAAGGTCAAATCCTAAACTGATGAGGAGTGTGGGGGGTGTGGGAAGTGTGGGAGGGGTGGGGAGTAAAAGAGAGATGACTGGCTGTTGGGAGAACAGAGTCCTCCAACAGTTCATGCATTCAGACTATGATCTCTTCTCTCCCCACACTCCTCTGTCTTTCCCATCTCCCCATACCCATCTTCTCGAAAGGCTTTCGGCTTATCTTAGTGCCATTCGCCCATAGCGGTTTTACCATCGAACTAAAAAATAAAAAATCAGGAGTTTTTGACTTCATGCAACAAACAATAAACAAAGGAATCGCGATCGCGACCTCCCTGCTACTATTCCTTTCGGGAATGCTGTCCTTGCTCCCGAGTGCTCTTGCCGCCACTCCGGTGCTTAAGCCCAAGCCTAATATCATTGTGATTTTGGCAGATGACCTGGGTAATGCCGATCTAGGTTATCGTGGCAGCGAGATCCGGACACCGAATATTGACCAGCTTGCTGCTACAGGCGTGCGCTTGGAATCATACTACGGTTTGCCCCTATGCACTCCGGGAAGAGCAGCACTGTTGACAGGGCGTTACCCCATGCGCTACGGTTTGCAGACTAACGTTATCTTTGACGCACACAGGTACGGATTGCCCACGGATGAGGTGACTCTGCCTCAAGCTCTCAAAGGAGCTGGTTACGAAACGGCAATGGTCGGCAAATGGCATCTCGGCCATGCTTCTACGGATTATTGGCCTCAGAATCGCGGCTTTGACTATTTCTATGGCAACGTCATGGGTGAGGTAGATTATTTTACTAAGGAGCGTGGAGGTGTGATCGACTGGCAGCGCAACGGTGAAAGATTAGAAATTGTAGCACCCGAAGATGGCTACTACACAGAGTTGATTGGGGACGAAGCCGTCAAGCTAATCCATCAACACGACCAGTCGAATCCGTTTTTCCTCTATTTCTCTTCCCTTGCCCCCCACACTCCATTTGAAGCCCCCGAAGAAGATATTAAAGCTTATGAGGATGTGTTTCCGGGTGATGAGCAGAAGGATGTGGATAAACGCACCTACGCAGCGATGATAACCAGTATCGACACGCAGATCGGTCGTATGCTTGATGCCCTCGAAGAGGAAGGTATGCGCGAGAACACGCTGATCTTCTTCTCTACCGATAACGGTGGCGGCGCAGAAAGGCCCGAAATATTCTACGCACCGGGAGCCACAGTTCCAGACAGTCTGCCAAGCTCTAACGAGCCTTTCCGAGGTGGCAAGTTAGGCCTTTATGAGGGAGGAGTACGTTTACCTGCCATCATAAACTGGCCAGCCCAACTCCAGCCAGCAGAGGTGAACGAACCTCTAGATCATGTAGATATCATGCCTACCCTACTGGCTCTTGCCGATGCTGAGGGCAGTGCCGATCATCCTTTTGACGGGAAAAACGCATGGGCGACCATTGCTGAAGGGGCTCTTTCACCCCATGAGGAGATTTTGATCAATGTCGAGACCTATCGCGGGGCTATCCGCAAAGGCAATTGGAAGCTGATCAAGTACGCAACTTTTCCTGGTAAGACCGAGCTATTCGATCTTTCTCAGGACAAGGAGGAGCAGATTGACGTTGCCTGGCTGCATCCAGATATCGTGGAATATCTTGAAGCGCGGCTTGTTGCCTACGCAGAGGAGCAGAAATTCAGCGAGTGGTTCAAAGCCCAGCCCCAGTTCATGGACGATCAGGGGATACCCTACTTCGATCCTGATTATGAGGTAGATGATGGTGGCCCGCTAGACCAAATACCAGTATTGCCGGAAAACTTCTAGTCGTCGCTGTAGGGTGGGCACTGCCCGCCCTTTCAAGGTGCAGCTACGATTAACCCATGCAAAATATCCATACTAACCCTTGCATCTCTAATTCAGCTAAGACTGTAGAGTTCCAAGCTAGCGATCGGAACTCTACAGGCCATCCCAAGGCTATCCAGATCGCGTTTTGGGATGCAGCCTGAGTTTAGTTAACCTTTAGTCCATAAGGAGTTTCCTTTGAGAACTGTAAATAGAATCGCGAGCGGTCAGAGAAACCGCACGTTGAGATATCGTTTGATCCAGGCTCTTTTCATTTTCATTCTGTTCGCCGTGGCGTTCCTTTCTAGCGGCGGTCAGGTCTTAGCCCAGGATGGGGAGAATCCCATTAGCGGCAAACCACCAATAGGCTCGGAGCCGTCGGTTGATGACTTTGACTACCAGGTCAAGTACCAACGGGCATTCGAGGCAGTGATTTGGAGCAGGCCGGCACTCGGAATCTACTCCTTTCGCAGAGCCGCCTTCGATTGGTTAGGTTACCAGGACAACGACATCATCGCCTACTCCGAGTTGGCTACGCCGCGACTCGAAGCGCTGACTGCGAACAGTAGCACATCGTACATCGCAGCCTTCACTGACTTAAGGAAGGGGCCTGTCGTGGTTGAGATTCCCGCAGCCGGAGACGACGGCTCTCTCTATGGCCAAGTCGTTGATGCCTGGCACTTAACAATTGCCGATGTGGGTCCCTCTGGTATCGACAAGGGCGAAGGTGGCAAAATCGTTTTCACGCCACCAGGCTACAATAAAGAGATTGACGATAATGAATACATCCATGTTCCCTCACCCAACTATCGAATTGCCTTCGCGTTTCGTTCCGTTGTCCTACCTGGCAAGACGCTGGAGGATGCCTACGAGTATGCAAAACGGACGCGGATATATTACCTTTCAGAGGCTGATGAACCGCCGGAACCGAGGTTCATCGACCCCATCAACGATCGTTACCCGACCTTGCCGTTATATGACGAGCACCTCTTCGAAGACATTTACGACATCGTCACTGTCGAGCCCGTCCAGAAGAAAGACAAGGTGATGATGGGTATGCTGAAGTCTCTTGGTATCGAACGTGGCAAACCGTTTTCACCGGACGAGACTACTGAACTCGCTATGCGTCAAGCCGCGATCGACGGGTGGCATTACCTACAATACTTGGTCGATAAGGAGATGATAAACCGTCCCTATTGGGAGGATCGACATTACTACTCTCTGCAGCCGACAGATGCTAACAATAAGTTCGATTTCACCTATGAAGATCGGATTGATTTGATTGAGCGCGCTCTACCGTTTTTCTGGGGTACATTCTACCCGAAGGAGTTAGCCGAAACGCCAACCACGGAATACACGGCGGCGATCGCGGACAAGGACGGTAATTTGCTGGAGGCCGACAAACTCTACAAAGTTAACGTTCCTGCTGACGTGCCTGTGGAGCAATTCTGGGGGCTCACGGTCTATGACCGCGATACGTTCTCTTTTATCTACAGTGCCAGCAACCGCACCACCCTCTCGTCCTACGACATCGAGAAAATGGAAACGAATGCTGACGGAAGTGTCACGCTCTATGTGGGTCCCAATGCCCCTGATGGACTCGAATCCAATTGGATACCCACGTCAGGCAAGCGCCCGATGCCGGTAATGCGGTTCTATGGGCTGACCGAAGAGTTTAAGGATTCATTCATAATGCCAGATTTTGAATTGGTTGAATAATCGGAAACTGCTAACAAGCTGATGCAGCGGCCTGCCGTGGCGGAGCTGCTGCATGAGTCGAGCCTGTCCAATTTTAATTTCAACAATTTCTTTGTGGATATTGTCAAACTTGTCATTGACATCTTCAAACTTGTCATTTACTTCCTTTCGGAAAGTTTCAAACTTATCATCCATGCGATCGAGTTTCTGTATGCTTTGTCCAAAAACGTCTTCCAGAGAATACCAGCGGTTTTCATATGAATAAACCACAATGATACTGACTCCTAACTCCGTACGGACGTTTAGCTGGCGCACAACTTTCCTAAGGTCATGCTCCGCAAACGTTAACGCTGCGCGACATGAAACGCATTTTTGTTATGCAACGTCCCTACCTCCTAACTCCTAACTCCTGACTCCTGACTCCTGACTCCATAACAATGATATATAAGTAAAGTTAATACATTAAAAAAATTAGTTATTTAATTTGTATAGCTGAGAAAGTTATAATTTTCGATCATTCACAGAGATAGCTTACCACTAAACTAACTTTAAAGTCTTTGATTTACCCCATAGCACAACAGAGTGGACATGACTCACCCTGTTTCGATTAAGGCTTTGGATCAATGCTTTTTTGTGGTGTGGAATTGTTCTCCACCACGCTCTGAAAAATTGGCTCGTACCAAATCCGGGTTAAAAAAACCCGTTTTAAATAACCCAAAAAAGCTCTCTAGAGACCTTGCATGCAAGCTTTCTACAGGGTGGGAGCTAACGGGGATATTTATACCGGATTTGGTATCAGTAGTAGGGCGTCTACGTCAAAGCAGAAGTTATAACAACGAACCAATTTTTCCTGTCAAAGTCTCTTGTTGGCCTTAGAATTAAACCTTTCTTTCGCTCAAACTAGCTAGCGATATTGAGACTTTATTAACCCTTTTTGGGATGCGTCCCCAATTTTGTTAACTCTTTCTTATTAGGTTTTACCGATGTTTTTGAATCGAATGTTGAGAGCGATCGCGATATTTGCGATGGCCATCTCTCTCCTATGGGGAAGTATTACTCCCCCTGTATTGGCACAAACTGCTGATGGCTCGGTTCTGCCATTCCCGACAGTGCCATCAGCCAGCGTTGCTGGACCGACCTTGCAAGAGTCCACCATGATCCGGCGCGAGGAACCGAACCGTATACCCAACGAAGATCCGCCCAACATCCTGATTATCCTGCTGGATGATGTAGGCTTCGGGCAGCCTGACACCTTTGGTGGCGAGATCCACATGCCGACTCTAAGCCGTTTGTGGGATGAAGGGATTGCCTATAACACCTTTCACACTACTGCCATCTGCTCGCCCACCCGCGCCGCTCTCTTAACCGGGCGCAATCACCACCGGGCCCAATCAGGTACGATCGCAGAATTTTCGGTGGACTGGGATGGTTACCTGGGGGTTATTCCCAAGACCACTGCCACCGTCGCCGAAGTTTTGAGCGAATACGGCTACAAAACCTCTGCCTTTGGCAAATGGCACAATACCCCAACCAATGAGACCACAGCTATGGGTCCATTCGATCGCTGGCCTACTGGGCATGGTTTCGACTATTTCTACGGCTTCCTTGCGGGTGAAACCTCTCAGTATGAGCCGCGCCTCTATGAGAACCTCAACCCCATAGAGCCGCCCCACGACGAGACTTACCACCTGACTGAGGACATGGCGGATAAAGCGATCAACTGGATGCGTCACCACCGTTCCTATTCTCCCGACAAACCCTTCTTGATGTACTGGGCACCAGGGGCAGTCCACGGTCCTCACCATGTCTTCAAGGAATGGGCAGATAAGTATAAGGGTAAATTCGATGACGGCTGGGACGAGTACCAAAAGCGGGTCTTTGAAAACCAGAAAGCCCTGGGCTGGATTCCAGTAGATGCGCAGCTAGCTACTCGGCCTGATGACATGCAAGCATGGGATGATATTGAGGATGAGGAGGAACGTGATTTCCAACGGCGGTTGATGGAAGTCTATGCAGGGTTTCTCGAACATACAGATACCCAGGCAGGTAAGGTGATCTCGGAACTCGACAATCTGGGCATTCGCGACAATACCATCGTCTTTTATATTGTTGGTGACAACGGAGCCAGTGCCGAAGGTCAGGAGGGCACTATCAGCGAATTTCTTGCCCAGAACCTAATTCCCAGTACGATCGAGGAGCAACTTGAGGCTCTCGACGGACTAGGCGGACTTGATGCCCTGGGAACCCCAAAAACCGAAAATATGTACCACGCGGGTTGGGCCTGGGCAGGGGATGCCCCCTTCCGTTATACCAAGCTAGTTGCTTCCCACTTCGGTGGTACCCGCAACCCGATGGTAATCTCCTGGCCCAAGGGCATTACCCCCGACAAAACCCCCCGGTCTCAGTTTCACCATGTCAACGATATTGCTCCAACTATCTACGATATCCTCGGCATTACCCCCCCTGAAGAAGTTTACGGCTTCAAGCAAAAACCCCTCGATGGGATTAGCATGAAGTACACCTTCAACGATGCCAACGCAGAGGATCGAAAGAATCTTCAGTATTTCGAGAACAGCGGCAGCCGAGGCATCTATATCGATGGCTGGTATGCCTGCACCTTTGGTCCTCAGATCCCCTGGAATATAGCTAAATCAGCAGAGGACTTCCCTGACTGGGATGCCAATGAGGACGTTTGGGAACTGTATCACATTACCGACGACTTCACTCAAATGGAGAATCTGGCAGCTCAGGAGCCAGAGCTTTTGGAGGTAATGAAACAAATGTTCTTGGAAGAAGCAGAAGAGAATTTGGCATTCCCCATTGGGGGCGGCCTGTACGTCAACGCTAATCCCGAAGACCGGATCGGGAGTCCCTACACTAGCTGGACTTTTGATGAAAGCACAACTCGTATGCCTGAATTCACTGCACCGAGCCTAGGTCGCGAGAGCAACGTGGTTACGATTGATGTCGATCTGGAAGAAAATGCTTCCGGCGTTCTCTATGCCTTGGGAGGTTCCGGTGGCGGTGTGAGCTTGTTTATGGACAACGGAATTCTCAAGTACGAGTACAACATGCTGCTCCTCGAGCGTTATAAGGAAGAATCAAATGCACCGATCGCTGCTGGTCATCACACCATTGAAGTAGACACAACCATCGAGGATCTCTATTCCCCTGGTAAAGTGGTTATACGAGTGGATGGCTTAGAAGTCCTCGACCAGCCAATCACTATCCAAACAATCGTCGTGGGAGCCTTCAGTGCCAGTGAAACCTTCGATGTCGGCACGGATCTGGGGGCTCCGGTTTCCCTAGACTATGCCGATCGCGCTCCCTTTGAGTTCGACGGAACGATTAACACTGTGAAAGTAGAGCTGACATCAGCTGAACCTCACTTTTTACCTTCACTCCCAGCTCCCTTGGACTAGAATAATGCTGATGTAAAGGAATTTAGTTACGGGGTGGGCGTTGCCTACCCTCATTACCTAAGTTCTACTCTAATTCAGCTAAACCTGTAGAGTTCCGAGCCAGCTCGGGACTCTACAGGCCATCCCAAGGCTATTCAGATTGTGTTTTAGGATGCAGTCTGAGATTTTTTTGTTAACCCTTTTATGAGGTTTCACCCATGTTTTTGCAACGGATGTTGAGAGCGATCGCGATATTTACGATCGCCCTTTCCTTTTTCCTCAATACCTCTGTGTTGCCAGCAATGGCCCAGCAGATATTGCCCCATCCCGACCCTATTTTCACCGGCAAAATGGGACTCACTTACGAAGACTCCGAATCCGAAAAGGCAGACCTGAAATTACCCTCTACCTTCGGGATTGAAAATGCCCCCAATATCCTTGTGGTGATGTTGGATGACGTGGGCTATGGTCAGATGTCAACCTTTGGCGGCGCTATTCCCAGTCCGACCTTAGACAAGCTCGCAGATAATGGCTTGCGCTATACCCAGTTCCACACCACAGGCATCTGTTCCCCCACGCGAGCAGCCCTTCTCACCGGACGCAACGCTCACTCTGTAGCATCCGGGGCAGTCATGGAGGCCGGAACGAATTTTCCGGGCTATTCCACCCTTATCCCCCAGAATGCTGCAACAATCGGCCAGATTCTACAGTCCTATGGCTATGCCACGTCTTGGTTTGGTAAAAACCACAACGTTCCCGACTGGGAAACCGGGGCGATCGGGCCGTTCGAGCGCTGGCCTGTGGGTTTAGGATTTGACTATTTCTACGGCTTTGTTGGTGGCGAAACCAACCAATACCATCCTGCCTTGGTAGAAAATACAACTCGTTTGGAAGCGCCCAAAACTAATGCCGATGGATCGCCCTATATCTTCAATACCGATTTAGCCGATCATGCCATCAACTACATCCGCACAACCTATGCCCTGTCAGATGAAAAACCTTTTTTCATGTTCTTTGCTCCGGGCGCGACTCATGCCCCGCATCAGGTTCCCGAAGACTATATCAAGAAATTCGCGGGTCAATTTGATACGGGCTGGGATGAGTACCGCAATCAAACGTTTGAGAAACAAAAAGAATTAGGGGTTATTCCACCAAACGCCGAACTCACTCCTCGCGAGGATTTACCTGATTGGGAGGAATTAAATGCAGACGAACAAAGACTCTATGCCCGCATGATGGAAGTCTTTGCTGGCTTTACCCAACAAACAGATGAAGAAATCGGTCGAGTGATTGATGCCATTGAAGACTTGGATCTCTTGGACAATACGTTGGTGATTTATATTGCTGGCGATAATGGTGGTAGTGCAGAAGGTGGATTGGAAGGGACGATCAATACAACCACCTACCGCAACGGCTTGACAGAACCCTTTGCTGACAAACTGGCGGCGATTGACGAGTTAGGCAGTTCCAAACACGATAATCATTTTCCAGCCGGTTGGGCTTGGGCGATGGATACGCCCTTCCAATGGACCAAACAGGTTGCTTCCCACTTTGGAGGAACTCGTAATGGCATGGTTATTTCTTGGCCTGAGCGCATTACCGATAAGGGAGATGTACGCTACCAGTTCAGCCATGTTATCGACATTGTTCCGACTATTCTCGAAGCAGTTGGCATTGAAGCACCGACTCAAGTTAATGGTGTCACCCAGAAACCCATCGAAGGAACCAGTCTGGTTTATACCTTTGATGCAACGGATGCTGACGGTGACGATCTGAGCGCGATTGATGCCCCCAGCGAACATACAACCCAATATTTTGAGATTGCCGGAAATCAGGGTATCTACGATAATGGTTGGATGGCAAGTGCAATTCGGACAGTGCCGTGGGTTGGGGATACGCCGTTGGGCAACAGCCTGATCGATATGG
This sequence comes from Okeania sp. SIO2B3, assembly GCF_010672525.1. Classification (GTDB taxonomy): domain Bacteria; phylum Cyanobacteriota; class Cyanobacteriia; order Cyanobacteriales; family Microcoleaceae; genus Okeania. The sequence continues at coordinate 22,846 of NZ_JAAHGH010000013.1, forward strand.
ATTGGGAGCTTTATAACGTTGGCGGAGATTCTGACGAGAATTGTTCTGTTAATACTCCAGACTTTACCCAAGCCAACGATCTGGCTGAGGAGTGTCCTGATAAGCTGGATGAAATGGTCAAGCTCTTTTATGCCGAGGCCGCCAAACATAATGTCTTTCCGTTGGACGATCGTCGTTACGAACGGTTCGATCCAGACCTGCGTCCCAGTTTGGTAGAAGGACGAACCCATTTTATCTTCCCAGATCATTTCCGCGCTCCTGAAGGTGTAGCACCTAACTTGAAGTCCAAAAGCCACACGATTACTGCAGATGTCGTGTTTCCACCGGGGGGCGAAGGTGTATTAGTGACTTTAGCGGGTGCTTTTGGCGGGTATGGGTTGTTTGTACAGGACGGTAAGTTAGTGTATGACTACAACTTAGCCAGACTTGAACACTATCGGATCGAAGGATCTTTATTGGAGATTCCAGTCCCCACCATTGGTCTCCCCATTACTCTCAAGGCAGTTTATAAAACTGTTTCTGATGAGCCTGGTGTGGGAGGAGAAGTCACCCTTTATGCCGACGGTCAGCAAATTGGTCACGGCTTTGTCTGTGAGACCTTGAGTACCCGCTACACCCCGGATGAAACCTTTGATATCGGCTTTGATACGGGTTCGGCAGTATCCGACACCTATGAGGAGCTGATGCCCTTTGATTTCAGCGGAACTTTGAACTCAGTGACAATCGAAATCACTGACGATGTAGCAGACAAAGAGTCCGTAGATGCATACTGCGGGGAGCCTTTACTTCTTAATCCCATTCCGTTCTACGATTAATCATTGCAAAATTCGACCATTGATTTAATATCAACATGACTTACGCATAACCACCATATCTTGTAGGGGCGATTTCCTACGGAATGCTCCGCAAACGCGAATCGCCCGTACATATAGCGGATGAGTTCGCATTTTGCGTAAGTCCTAATCAAATCCGGTAGTATCGGTAGAATTTAAGACCGTAGGGGTTTGGTCTCCAAACCCTCTACAAACTAGGAGTTTTCGCCAATAGTGATGGTAGAACCTTATTCTCCAAAGCCAACGGATTTGATATACAGCGCTTTTCAGATGAATAAACCACATCGTCATAACCAAAACCCTGTAGGGGCGATTCGCTTGCTCGCCCCTACTGTGGTCTACCGAAATGAAAACCGCTGTAAGACCGAAATGGAAGTAGGTATTTTAATAGCGAACTTTTAGTCGGGTGGGTAGCGCCCACCCTTATTCATGTCGCGCCAGTAGTGGCGCACTCCAAAAGAGATATATAAGTAAAGTTAATACATTAAAAAAATTAGTTATTTAATTTGTATAGCTCAGAAAGTTATAATTTTTGATCATCCACAGAGATAGCTTACCACTAAACTAACCATTAAGTCTTTGATTTACCCCATAGCACAACAGAGTGGACATGGCTCACCCTGTTTCGATTAATGCTTTGGATCAATGCTTTTTTGTGGTGTGGAATTGTTCTCCACCCCGCTCTAAAGAATTGGCTCATACCAAATCCGGGTTAAACAAACCCGTTTTAAATAACCCAAAAAAACTCTCTAGAGACCTTGCATCCAAGGTTTTTACAGGGTGGGAACTAACGGGAATATTTATACCGGATTTGGTATCAGTAGTAGCGCGTCTACACTAAAATTGTGAGTAAAACCTAACCCCCCAACCCCCTTCCTATCCCCCCTTGCCCCCCTTTCAAAGGGGGGAGGAGGGAAGGGGAGGATATTCACCCCTCTCAAAAGCAGGAGAGGGGGAGGGGCAGGGGGGAGAGGTCTCCCGGGATACTGAAATTTACCCACATTTTCAAACTAGACGTGCTAGTACAGACCTCCGCCCCTAGCCTGCTGCAACCCTGCACAAACAGGTTCAAGAGGATGTCACAAAAGAGTTAATCAATCAAAGACTCAAATGTTAACAGCACAGCACTAAGTGTATGAAGGAAACTTTACAGAAACTTAAAATACTACTCAATTTCCTAGTGGTAGTGATCTTTTCCCTAGGAGTATTAGTACCACCAGCCTTGGCTCAGGAAATTCTGCCACAACCAGACCCAGAATTTCAGGGTGACATTGGTGTTACTTACGAAACTTCCGGGCCGCCAGATAAGTCAATTATGGAATCCCCTGAAGCCCCAGAAGATGCCCCTAACATTGTCCTTGTACTCTTGGATGATGTGGGATTTGGTTCCTCAGAAACCTTTGGTGGCTCGATTAAAACACCTACTCTAGAGACACTGGCAGACGAAGGGATAACTTATAATCGATTCCACACAACTGCCCTCTGCGCACCAACTCGTGCAGCTCTACTAACTGGACGCAATCACCACTCAGTCGGCTCTGGAGTGATTCAGGAACTGGCAACAGGTTATCCTGGTTATAAAGGCTTGATTCCCAAAAGCACAGCGACAATTGCCGAAGTCCTCAAAGAGAATGGCTACAGCACAGCTTGGTTCGGCAAAAATCATAATGTTCCTGATAACCAAACCAGTATGGTTGGTCCCTTTGACCGCTGGCCTAATGGTTTAGGATTTGACTACTTCTACGGATTTATTGGTGGAGAAACTGACCAGTGGTATCCAGCACTGTATGAAAATCAGAACCCCATCGATCCACCCGCCAAAATGATGTACAATGGAAAAAAAGAGGACTACAACCTCACCCATGACCTTGCCGATAAAGCAATTGGTTGGATGAACAATCAGCATTCAATTGCACCAGATCGCCCATTCTTCCTTTACTTTGCTCCCGGTGCTACCCACTCACCTCACCAACCCCCAGATTCCTATCGCGATAAATACAAAGGTGTGTTTGATGACGGTTGGGACGCAGAGCGTGTGAAAATTTACAATCGTCAGAAAGCTCTCAACATAATTCCTATTAAGACTGAACTTACCCCTCGCCCAGAAGGAATACCTGCTTGGGAAGATTTCGACGACAGCGCTCATGTGGCATTAGCCAAGGAGATGGAAATCTATGCGGCTTTTCTAGAATACACTGATGTAGAGGTAGGTCGTGTTCTTCGTGCTATTCCTGAAGACGAAGTAGACAACACCATGATCATCTATATCGTGGGTGACAACGGTGGTTCAGCAGGCGGTGGTGTGAATGGAACTTGCAACACCATGAAAAATCTTAACGGACTGGGCTATAATATTGAAGAAATCAAGGAGTGTGCAGAGGATTGGGGTGGACGTGACAGCGGAACCTCGCCAGGATACGCCATTGGCTGGGCTTGGGCTACGGATGCGCCTTTTCAATGGACAAAGGAGATAGCTTCCCATTTTGGCGGTACTCGCAATCCCATGATTATTAAATGGCCAGAGGTTATTCGCCCGACTCCAAACAGAAGGGAGATCCGAGACCAGTTTCACCATGTTATTGATATCGCACCGACAATTCTGGAAGTAACTGGGATTCAGGAACCAGAGATCGTTAACAGCATCCAACAGCAGCCCATAGAAGGGGTGAGTTTAGCCTATACCTTTGGTTTTGGTAAGAAACTTGATAGTGGGAAAAATGCTGAAGGTACTCATAAAACTCAGTATTTTGAGATGTATGGGAATCGTGCCATATACAAGGACGAAGAAGAACACGAATGGATGGCATCAACTATACATGCTAAACCAGTTGGCGATGAACCTCTTAAAGATTTCGATGAAGATGAGTGGGAACTGTACGATTTAAAGACTGATTTCTCTCAATACGAGGACTTATCCAAATCGGAGTCAGAAGAAAAAGATGTTTATCTTGATAAATTAGAGGAACTCAAAGACTTATTCCTCGTTGAAGGAGGTAAGTATAATGTTTTCCCTCTGGACGATCGCTTTGTTGAACGAGGTGATGTTAATTTACGTCCCAGTTTTACTGCAGGACGCTATCATTTCAAGTTCTATGAAGGCGCGGTTCGATTGCCAGAAGGGACAGCACCCGATGTGAAAAGCAAATCTCATCAAGTTACTGCTGAGGTAACGATTCCTAAGAGACGCCCTAAAGGTGTAATCCTGGCGCTCGGAGGAGAGACAGGGGGCTATAGCTTCTACATTAAGGACAAAAAACTCCACTATACCTACAACTTCTTTGGCACCCCCTATGACGTTGTTTCTGAAGAAGATGTTCCCACTGGTGATGTTGAGCTAGGATTCAAGTTTGAATACTCAGGAGATTATGGAGATGGTGCGGGTAAAGCAGCTACAGTTAACCTCTTCATCGACGGTCGTCAAGTTACTGATTGCACTGATAACATCAATGATTGCACTGATAACATCAAGCAGACTGTACCTGCACGATTCTCTCTGGAAACTCAAGATGTAGGGATGGATTTACTCACACCAGTAAGTCATAAATATAAGTCACCTTTTAAGTTCAGAGGCACAATTGATCAAGTGACAATAGACATTGAACCACCACCTTGCTCAGAATCAGAATCAGAAGATTGCATAGAGTAAGCCTTCCGTTGAAGTAGCAATAGAATTGTATAGCAAAAGGCACTTATGCATCTCTCCTCCTGCCCCCCGATGATGCGCTATCCCTTATAAGGAACGGCTGAAAAGCTTGTGGGGACGGTGGAGAGGATGAGGAGGATGAGGAGGATAAGGTTTTGGGGATACCCAAGTTGCATGAATAAAAGCGGACTTTCCTCCCACACTTCCCACATTCCCCTCCTGGGAGGGGTTAGGGGTGGGTTCCCACACCTCCCTACCCTCTCCTACTTTTTTCTAGGCGTGACAATAAATTGACCCTGCCCTTTGAAGGGGGGAGGCAAAAGGAAAAATCTTGGTTTGTTTGGGTTTAGGGTTTTGATGTGGGAGCGCCCTTTGCTTCGACTGCTATAAGCTCAGATGCATTTATGTTTGCTGCTGATATCTTTAACTAACCTCAGTTCTACTCTAATTCAGCTAAGACTGTAGAGTCCCGATCGCTAGCTCGGAACTCTACAGGCCATCCCAAGGCTATCCATGTTGTGTTTTGGGATGCAGTCTGAGATTGTGTTAACCCCTTTGATGAAGTTTTATCTATGTTTTTCAACGGTCTTTTGCACCGAATTTTGAGAGGTGTCGTGGTGTTTGCGATGACCACCTCTCTTCTATTGGGGACTATCGCTCCCCCGGTCTTAGCAGAAACTGCTGACGGTACGGTGCTACCCTTCCCTCCCGTACCTTCCGCGAGTACCGCCAATGAGACCCTACAAGACTCCGAGATGATTCGACGGGAAGAACCGAACTATCTACCCGACGAGCCTCCAAATATCCTGATTATCCTCCTGGATGATGTGGGATTTGGGCAAGCTGAAGCCTTTGGGGGGGAAATTAAAGCGCCCACCATTCAACGCCTGTGGGATGAAGGAATTGCCTACAACACCTTTCACACCACCGCGCTCTGTTCTCCAACCCGTGCCTCCCTGTTGACCGGACGCAGTCAACATAATGTACACTCCGGCACCACCACCCAACGGGCGCTAGACTGGGATGGCTATATGGGCAGCATTCCCAAGACTACAGCGACACTACCAGAAGTGTTGCGGGAATATGGTTACAAAACCGCAGCCTTTGGGAAATGGCATAATACCCTCGCCAATGAAACCACGGCAATGGGACCCTTCGATCGCTGGCCTACCGGACACGGCTTTGACTATTTCTACGGCTTTAACGCTGGAGAAACCTCCCAATACGAGCCGCGCCTGTATGAAAACACCACCCCGATCGAACCCCCTCACGAGTTCCCGGATGGAAGTCCTTACCATTTAAGTGAAGATATGGCAAATCAGGCTGTGACTTGGCTGCGCCAACGCCAAGCGTATAGCCCTGATAAGCCCTTCTTTATCTACTGGGCTCCCGGTGCTGCTCACGGTCCCCATCACATCTTCGGCGATTTAGCCGATAAATATAAGGGTACATTTGACGATGGCTGGGATGCCTTGCGCGCCCGCACCTTTGAGCGCCAGAAAAAGTTGGACTGGCTCCCCTTGGCAGATGATGCCGTGGATACAAGACGCCCTGAAGAGATGACCGCTTGGACTGAAATTACAGACGATGACGAAAAGGCATTCCAAATCCGTTTGATGGAGCTTTACGCTGCCTTTGTCGAAGATGTGGATACCCAAGCAGGCAAGATCATTGACGAACTGGAAGCCGAAGACATTCGAGACAACACTCTGATCTTTTACGTTTGGGGCGACAATGGTGCCAGTGCCGACGGACGAGATGGCAGCATCAGCGAACTGTTGGCTCAGAACCAAATTCCCAATACCGTAGCAGAACAACTCGAAGCCCTCAGTGAGCAATTTGGCACCGAAGAAGATCCCTCGGGTCTGTCTGCTTTGGGAACGGCAAAAACGGACAATATGTACAATGCAGCTTGGGCTTGGGCTGGCGATGCACCGTTCCGCTATACCAAGATGATTGCCTCTCACTTTGGCGGTACTCGCAATCCTCTCGTGATTTCTTGGCCTAAAAAGATTACCCCCGACCCCACCCCCCGTTCCCAGTTCCATCACGTCAACGATATCGCCCCCACCATTTACGAGATTTTGGATATTACCCCACCGGAGGAGTTCTATGGTGTTTTCCAAGATCCGATTGATGGTGTCAGCATGAAATATAGCTTTGAAGATGCCAATGCTCCCGGCAAGAAGAAAATTCAGTATTTTGAGAATAACGGCAGTCGGGGTATCTATTTCGATGACTGGTATGCCTGCACGTTTGGTCCTCTGATTCCTTGGGAGACTGCCTCCAGCACCGATTTAGCAAATTGGGATTCTCGTGAAGATGTGTGGGAATTATATGACCTGACAACAGACTTCACGCAGCAGAACGACCTCGCAAAAGAAGAGCCAGAGATTCTGGAGATGATGAAGCAATTGTTCTTGCAAGAAGCAGAAGAAAATAAGGTCTTTCCCATTGGTGGCGGTCTCGAGACTAGCATCAATCCCGACGCTCGGCTTGAGAACCCGTATACCAGTTGGACGTTTAATACCAGCACCACCAGGATGCCGGAATTTACGGCGCCAGGTCTGGGTCGCGAAAGCAATACGGTGACGATTGATGTCGATCTCAAAGGCGACGATTCCGGGGTTCTCTATGCCCTCGGCGGTTCGAGTGGCGGTTTGACTTTGTTTATGGAGGACGGAAAGCTCAAGTATGAGTACAACATGATGTTGTTGGAACGCTACAAGACTGAACCCATCGCGATCGCAAGCGGTCATCACACGATTCAGGTGCAAACCACCATCAAGCTCTCGGAATCTGCTGACCCAGAAAATCCTGACCTAGAAGATATCTTTGCAGATGTAGAGATTCTGGTCGATGGAGATGAAGAGGGTAGCATTAAGGTCGATCGCATCGTGCCGTCTGCTTTTACCGCCAGCGAGACCTTTGATGTGGGGACGGATTTGGGTTCTCCTGTTTCGCTGGATTACGCCGATAACGTGCCTTTTCCTTTCACTGGTACGATTAACACAGTGAAAGTGGGTCTTGTAAATTCAATGGAACTTTACTTATTACCTTTACCCTCGCCTTCCTTCGACTAGATATTCATAGAAGAGTATTGATACTCCCATTACGCTCTAAGATTACCGAAAAATTGTAGGTTGGGTTGAGGAACGTTAGCGGAGCTTATCCGTTAGGATAAACCCAACACAGATATTGGGTTTCACTTCTTTCAACCCAACCTACTTTATAGAAAATCTTCCACCGGTAAGGGAGTCATGTGGCTTGTCAATAGACCGCGATTTAAACGCCAGTATAAATTTCAGAAATGCGGTCGGCTTGACCGTTAATGCCTGTGGACGGAGTGCTGCCGACAGTTCCGGTAGAAGCAGGAAGTAAACATTAAAATATCACGCTATGTGACGTTTTATATCAGTTTTATGAAGCAGTAGTTGATGAACTGTAGCATATCCCTGCTGGAATAGTGTGCCAGTAATTTAAGTTTTCTCAATTATCGTGGCTTACATTAGCCACGATCGCCTTCCTCTCATATCAAATAAATAAAGTTTCTCTGTTCAAAGCTATTCTCCACTTTAGAAAAAGGATTCTGTAACTTAAATGATGGATAATTCTCAAAATTATCAGGACTTAGGCAAACTTGTAGATAATACGCTATCTGTAGAGGGCAAATGCCATTTGCCCCTACGAGATATGGCGGTTCTGCGTAAGTCCTGTTATATTCAAAAACTCCTAATTGTTCTCAGTGTTTTTATTCTGACTGTTACTATTTTTAGTCCGAGTGCATTTGCCGTACCATCTTCAACTTGCCCCCAAGATATGGTTTTTATTCCGGGAGGAGATTTCAAAATGGGGTCGGATAAACCAGAATTTATCGAAGAACTACCCGTTGAAGATGTTAGTGTCAGTTCATTTTGCATTGATTCCCACGAAATTACCAACGCCCAATTTACCAAGTTTGTTGAAGATACAGGTTACGTTACCATAGCCGAACGTCCCCTATCAAAAGAACAATTTCCTGATTTACCTGATGAACAGCGATCGCCTGGTTCTCTCGTTTTTGAACCTCCCGCAGAAGGTATTCAACAAGTGGCTTATCTGAGTTGGTGGCATTGGGTTACAGGAGCAAACTGGCAACATCCCTACGGCCCCGATAGCAATATTAGCGGGAAAGAAAACCATCCCGTTGTTCATATTGCCTACGAAGACGCCTTAGCTTATGCAAAGTGGGCAGGAAAACAACTTCCCACCGAAGCCCAATGGGAATATGCTGCCAGAGGTGGTTTAAAAGAATCTACTTACACCTGGGGTCAAGAATATTCTGCCAAAAAAGCCAACACCTGGCAAGGAATTTTTCCCTTTCTAAATACCAAAGCAGACGGCTACTTGGGAACTGCTCCCGTTGCTTCGTTCTCGGCAAATGGTTACGGTTTGTATGACATGACGGGTAACGTTTGGGAATGGACTGCCGACTGGTATCGCGTTGAACGAAAGGATATGGCTCATAGCGTTAATCCAGAGGGTCCCAGACAAGCCGAAAGTTTTGACCCCAAAAAACCTGCCGAGGGTGCGGTACACGTGATTAAAGGTGGTTCTCACCTCTGTGCGCCCAACTATTGCAGTCGATACCGTCCGGCTGCACGGGAGTCTCAGTCACCGGATACAGGAACCACTCACATTGGTTTTCGTCTTGTCAAAAATTTAGGTTAACTCAAATTATCAATCGCTCGCGACTGATAGATACTGGCGTCTGGCGATCGCTTCCTCAATTGGTGCGTTATATTATGTCCGGTTGAATACTTATAAATAAACGACTGAGGAGACAGGAGACAGGAGTCAGGAGACAGGAGGGAAGAAAGAAGAAGAAAGAGGAGAAAGTTTTTTTGATCACTGATTATCCGGACATGATATTATATCAAATCCGGATGATTAGTTATTCTAAGTCCGCCCCAATCCGAAAAAATGTGCTAAGTAGGGTTTGCTGATTAAAGATCGCGCATATTGACTGGTATTGGTTTGAGCAATTTTAGGTCTGGAGGGGGTGCGAGGTTTTAGGTGGTAATGGTTCAAAAATTCAGGATTTTGGTCAAGAGTTGGGCAGAACAATCTTGGGACAAAACGCCCGCTCCTACCTCCTCCAAATTCCCCGTTCCTCCTGTCTTCCCCTCCTGGGAGGGGGAGGGGCGAGGGGTGGGTTGTCTCCTGTCTCCTACCTTCACCCATAAGACTTTTTCAGCAAGCCCTAAGTAGGTAGGCACGAATCAATCTCACTATGTAACGAAATGTTATACAGTTAAAACCCTTGATCTTGTTGCCTTCCACTCTGTTCCAGTCTCTGCGGACGTAACGGTTGCAGGACTGCCACTTATTTTTTGCTTTGATTGATCGGTTTAGAAGTTAAAACCAAGTGTAAACGAGCATGAATCAAACTTAACTCTGCCAAACCTAAATCTAGACTGCCATCCAAAACCACTCCAGTATTAATTATCCGGTCTAATAACTCTAAAATAGAAGGACTTTCAGATTTTTCTCCTGGATAATACTCTCCCGACTTTGGCAACAAAGTACCAATTTCACCCAAATCCAAATTCAAATCTTCGGGGTCAATATCAAATACCCCGCACAATTTAATCACCTGTTCTTCCAACTGTCGCAAACTTTCAGCCGCACGGTCTAATTCTTCATCACTCAACATTTCTGCATCCATTCGCCGAATCACCTGAGCTTCCATTAATTGCCGTAGCAACTCAATAACTGTTAGCAACAATGGAGCTAACCCTGCTTCTGAATTACTTTGAGATTTGCCAATAGGAATTATTGAGGGTTCTTCTGGAGACGGTTCTAGGGACATAAGAAATAAAGTGTGGGGAGTAATTTCAGTTATCAGTTATCAGTTATCAGTTATCAGTACCTCTGGCGGAAGCAAGAAGCTTGAAATTTGACAATATTCCCTTTTTTATCCCTTTAAAAGGGGAGGCTTTAGAGCCAAATTTTTCGGTAATTTTTTTGCCCTTGCTAACCAAGAAAATGAGCGTCATTTCAGTTATCAGTTATCAGTTATCAGTACCTCAATGGAATAGGGAGACAAGAAAATAGTGAATTTTCTTTTTTTTTTAATCCCCTTGAAAGGGGAGACTATTGACCTAATTTTCTGGTCAGTAATTACTTCTAAATTCTAAATTCTAAATTCTAAAACGTTGTAAAGCTTGCCATCGAACAAACCGCCATTGTTGAAGTTCTCTGTGAGACATAACTTCAGTTCTAGCAATACGCATTCTAGCTCTTTCAACTGCTCGATTATTTCGACCATAGAGACCGCGACAAGACAAACACCCACGAATAGCTTTACTACTGAGAATATCTTTGCTAGTTTTGATTTTTATTGCTGTATCTATTGCCATTTTGTACCGTTATTGTGACCATTATTGTGACCGTTATTTGAAGAGTGACCATTGGTATGATATTCATATCGATCGCTCTTAAGTGCTTTTATCTCTGACTCTAGAGAAGCAACTCGATCAAGAAGTTTTTGATTTGCCTCCATCAGAGAATTGCTTTGACTGCTGAGGTAGGGGTCACTTTCCCACCAGTTAATTCCAATTTCTCTGGCTTTATCCACAGAAGAAATTAACAGGCGAATTTTAATGCTGAGAAGTTCTGTCGAACCAACAGAAACAGAAATATCTCCTGCAATAACTATTCCCTTATCCAGAACTCTTTCCAGTATATCTGCTAAACTAGACCCATTAGTTGCTGTCGCTAATGTATTGTTAGTTTTGGTATTCATAGCTTCTATTCCCAGTTCTATATATATTTTATCATCGTTAGATTACTTCTTAGTACGACGACGACTACTCTGCTTCACAGTTTTTTGTTCCACTTCTGCGGGAAATAATTCCCGTAGAACTTCCTGAAGTTTCTCCATAGCTTCTCCCCTAGGTAAACTAGCTCGCGATATTAATATATCAGCACAAATATCTTGAAAATTAGGATCTTGACCATTCACTGGAACATTATGGTCGTGACAAACCTTACCAATAATTAGACAGGAACGCAAACCGCCTAATTTTTCTTCCCCCACTGTTGTCCGAAAAGTACGTACTAGGTTAACTATAGTTTCGGCTTTTTTGGGGTCGATACCTGTTTGACGTATGACTATTTCTTGTTCGGTTAGAGCATCAGGTTCTCCCATATTAATTGTCACCACTCGGTCTAATAAAGCATCTTGAGTAGCATGAACTCCACAATATTCTTCTGAGTTGGAAGTTAAAATTACTCTAAACCTAGGATTAACTTGAATATATTCCGAGCGGTCTTGGTTGGGTGGCAAAACCAACATTTTCTCTTCTAAAACTGAGAGTAAAATATTGTTTACCTCTGGACGAGAGCGATTAAATTCGTCATAAACTAAGGTAAAACCTTCTTTACAAGCTAAGGTTAATCTAGAGTCAATCCAATGATGTTTCAGTTCATCCTCAACTTTTAATACGGTATGGATATAATTATCCACAACTTTTTTCCTAGTATATCCAGATTGATTACCTATTAAATCTGAGGTTTTAAATTCATCATCTCCAAACATTAAAACAATGGGTTGGCGACGTAGATGAGCAAGGTGTAATGCAAGGGTTGTTTTACCTACTCCTGCTGGACCGCGCAAATGAACTGAATAGCCAGATTTTAAATAACGCAAAGCACGTTGAGCTATACGTTCGACACCGGGGGTGCTGACAAATTGTTGGGGTGAGACATTAAGTACAGTAGTCATTTCAGTTATCAGTTATCAGTTATCAGTTATCAGCTATTAGTTACGGCGTTGCTGAATTGAAGTATGAATGGGCGATTGTTTAGTTCTCGCCTTCGCCCCCGCGCATCCCGCAAAATTGGGGGACTTTTAGAGTTTTATTCCCCCCAAAATTGGGGGGCTAGGGGGGCAAAATCATATACGGCGTTGCTGAATTGAAGTATGAATGGGCGATTGTTTGGTTCTCGCCTTCGCCCCCGCGCATCCCGAAAATTGGGGGACTTTTAGAGTTTTATCCCCCCCAAAATTGGGGGCTAGGGGGGCAAAATCATACCCAGAAGAAGTGCTGTATAAATTATTAATTATTAATTATTAATTATTAATTATTTTAATATCCTAAAGTAATTGTTTTGAATTTTGATTTTTGTGGTTCTGGTGTTCTAGTTTGAGATTTTTCTAGTTTCTTACTTGTTAATTTATTCGTGCTAGGTTTCTGAGATTGAATTGGTTGCCGAGATTGATTTTTTAACTCTTTATTTGTTTGTTCATCTAGAACAGCAAGACGTTCTTTGATTTGATTACATCGCCTTTCTAAATTTTGCAGTTCTTTTTGTAAACGTTCTTTTTCTACAACATTTTTATATACTGTTAAATATGTTGTAGCTTCCGAACGTTGGCGCGGCATACTGCTAAGTTTTGGTGGAATTTTTCCACGTTTGGCTGAACGGTGCATAATATAATTTTTAGTTGAGTATTTGGTAGTTAGGATTTATGATTTATGAATTAATCATCTGAACTTTCATGTTTTAATTTTCTGGTGTTTAGAATTCAAATTGAAAGTAGCTCATGCTAAAAGTAAACTTTATTTTCCCACGGAGACACCACTAGGGAAAACTCTTTTTGGCAAGTTAGTCTAAACCACAGAGTAATACATTCAGCATTTCTAGATTTCCTGTGGCACTAGATTTTGACCTCCGCCGTTCAGGATTTCTATCCATGTTTGAAAGTCTAATGCTTTATACTCCTCAATTTTCTGACTAAGCATTTCTTTGAGTTGAGAAAAGGAAATTTCCACTCCTTTTAATTGAGCTTTTTTATACTCTGTCAGAACTTCAATATAAGCAAAACCAATTACTAGCATGGATAGTGATATTGAACCCCCAGCTATTATTTCTTGGGCAAGGTCATCAAAAATATATTTTGCTATTTTGTCTAAAACCTCATCCATAGATAAAGTAATTAAAGTCAGATCGGTTCCTACGAAAAGCAACTCAGGAATTTGCTCATTTTTTAGCTCCAATTCAAATAAATATAAAAAGTGTACAAGCATTAATGTTTGAACTGCAACATCACTCAATTTTTTGTTTAAGAAAGGAATTGGTATAAAACCAGCAATTACAAATCCACTTCCCGCATAGAGAAAAAGCGATATATAGGCAGCTTTTTTCTTCAAATCAATATCTAATAAAGCGTTTATAAATGATTGTCTGGCTATCTCTGGGATTAGCTCAGTAGTTGTTTTAACTAAAGACTCTAACCCAGGAGTATCTAACTTAGGACTATATACTTGTTGCCTAATTTGCTCAACAACTTGTATCGGTTCAGTTCCTACTCTAATAATTTTTGATAATTCTTGTTTCTTCAAGTAATCAAAGAAATCTTCCTTATAAGCTGGTTTAGTTAAAACAATAATCATTTTGATTTTGGCTTGCATTAGTTCTTCAATCCACTTTCTTTCTTCTTTTTCAAATCTCTCACTCCATTCACCCAAGCAGTACCATATACAATGAATATGTTCTTCTAGTTTCCGTTTTCGTCGATCTTTGATAAGTTTAAAAACATCTTTCTTGACGTTTTTAATCTTGCTTATTTCAAGGCCAGGAGTATCATAAATCCTAAAATTATTTGCAGGAATTTCATAATATTCAATATCTTTAGTGACTGCTTCACCTACCCCTGTTTCAGCCAATTCATCTTTAAAAACTGCGTTGATTAATGTACTTTTTCCTACACCAGTTCTGCCAGTTATTAAAATATTACATTTGCTTTTACTACTTTTACTAATGAATTGTCTGGCTTTTTGATATTCTCTTTGCAATTTTTCTTCTTCAGGTGTCATAAAATAAATATCTCGTAAAGCGTTTATAAATGATTGTTTAGCTATCTCTGGGATTAGCTCAGTAGTTGTTTTAACTAAACACTCTAATCCAGGAGTATCTAATTTAGAAGTATCTACTTGTTGCCTAATTTGCTCAACAACTTGTATCGGTTCAGTTCCTACTCTAATAATTTTTGGTAATTATTGCTCCTTTAAGTAATCAAATAATTCATCGTTATATGCTTGTTTAGTCATAACAATAATCATTCTGATTTTGTATTTTATTAGTTCTTCAATCCACTTTCTTTCTTCTCCTTCAAGTCTACCAGTCCCTTCATTTATGCAGTACCATATACAATTAATATGTTCTTCTAGCTTACGTTTTCGTTGCTCTTTAATCTTTTGAAAAACCTTTTGCTTGAATTTTTTGATATCCTTTATTTCAAGGCCATGGAGTATCATAAATTCTAAAATTATTTGCAGGAATTTCATAAGATTTAATATCTTTAGTGACTGGTTCACCTACCCCTGTTTCAGCCAATTTATCTTTAAAAACTGCGTTGATTAATGTACTTTTTCCTACACCAGTCATGCCAGTTATTAAAATATTACATTTGCTTTTACTATTTTTACTAATGAATTGTCTGGCTTTTTGATATTCTCTTTGCAATTTTTCTTCTTCAGGTGTCATAAAATAAATATCTCGTAAAGCGTTTATAAATGATTGTCTAGCTATCTCTGGGATTAGCTTAGTAGTTGTTTTAACTAAAGACTCTAACCCAGGAGTATCTAATTTAGGACTATATACTTGTTGCCTAATTTGCTCAACAACTTGTACCGGTTCAGTTCCTACTCTAATAATTTTTGGTAATTATTGCTCCTTTAAGTAATCAAATAATTCATCGTTATATGCTTGTTTAGTCAGAACAATAATCATTCTGATTTTGTATTTTATTAGTTCTTCAATCCACTTTTATTCTTCTGCTTCAAGTCGACCAGTCCCTTCATTTATGCAGTACCATATACAATGAATATGTTCTTCTAGCTTCCGTTTTCGTTGCTCTTTAATCTTTTGAAAAACCTTTTGCTTGAATTTTTTGATATCCTTTATTTCAAGGCCAGGAATATCATAAATTCTAAAATTATTTGCAGGAATTTCATAAGGTTTAATATCTTGAGTGACTGGTTCACCTACCCCTGTTTTAGCAAATTTATCTTTAAAAATTGCGTTGATTAATGTACTTTTTCCTACACCAGTTCTGCCAGTTATTAAAAGATTACATTTGCTTTTACTACTTTTACCAATTAATTGTCTGGCTTTTTGATATTCTTTTCCTAATTTTTCTTCTTCAAATTTAAATTTCATAATTAATCAAAATCCAATACTTGACAGTTTAATTATAACCAAACTTACCAATGGATAATTGATAATTGATAATTGATAATTAATCAATTCGGTTTAAAGCCTCTCTTTTTAAGGAGAAAAAATAAATTGTGATTTCCTTATCTTCAATTCCGTAACGGTTTTAACCAGAGTTAATTATCCATTATTGATGCTCCATTATTTATTAATGAAAAGGGGTTGCACATTATGGAATGATACTGCCAAAAATTGGCTTAGACTTTGACTAAAAAAAACCTAATGTTAATAATTCTAGCAATTGATTAATCCCAAATTATGTTCATCAAAAATCTCAAATCATTCCTCACTGTGCAACGCCAATGAAAATGTACCTACCACAAACAATCAACAAATCAAAATAAATAATTAGCTGCTCCTTTTATTTGTTCTATAGGTTCAATTGAACGAGGTAACATTGGCATACAAAAAACTTCTGCTCCTGGAAATTTATCCCTAGGAACAACGCTATTAGAGGTAAAACAATTTAAAACCACATAATTTTGTGCTATCTTCTTTTCTACAAGAGATTGATAAAGACGTTCTGCTTCGGCAATAACTCCGGTCTGGGGACGCATAACTCCAATAAATTCTGTTTTTTGCGAATCTTTCAGAATTTTTTGTGCATTAACTACCCGTTTCCGTAAAGTTCTTAAACGCCCCATAAATTCGGTTCGACCAATAATATCTTGATATTTTATCCATAGTTTAAAAATCCAACTCAACCAATCTTGCATAGCACTAGGCATTTCCAAAAAACGTAATAAATGACCAGTGGGAGCTGTATCTAAAATAATTAAATCTTCTTGGTTTTTTTCCAACAATTCAATTACTGTTAATAAGGATAATATTTCATCAATACCAGGTAAAGCTTGTTCGACAATTTGACGCCATCCCTTGGGAGCAAATGCCATTTCAAAAGATGCTGAATTATCGGCTTTTTCCCCACTCATTATTTCTGCTAATTCCCACAAATAATCTTCTCGAAATTTATCAAGAACTCGATTTGATTCTATTTCTTGTCCTTTGAGGTTAGTATTAATTATAGATGGTTCATGGCTTAGAGTTAGACCAAAAGCATCTCCTAAAGAATGGGCAGGATCTATAGAAACTGTTCTAATGTGACTTTCTGGATGCCGTTGTGCCATTTCCCAACCAATGGCAGCAGCTATAGTAGTTTTCCCTACACCTCCTTTTCCCCCAATAATTAATAAACGCTTACCCTCTTCAATAAAGTCAGTAAAACCAGGAGGAATTTTTTCCGGCCATTTAATATCTACTTTCTCAGAAGTTGAGAGTGGTAGACTTTCTGCTGGAGAAATTTGGTCGATTAGATTTTCTAGGGCAGTTATACCTAAAGGTTCAGAATTTTGTTGGGGTATCAGGTATACCGATTTTTCTCCTGCCAGTTCCATAAACTGACTAACTAACTTTCCTTGTTCCAGACAGCGATCGCCACTACTATCCTTATCTATAACAATTTGATTCACAAAAATCGCACCGTAAGGAATTTTCAGATTTTCCAAAGAATCTAAAAATCTCCTGGTCTCCTGAAAACTCATCGGTTCGGGTAGTGCCATAACTAAACAAGCGGTATTAGGAGACTCTTGTAATAAATGACGACCTGCTGCTAATTCGTCCTTAAGATTTTGTAATGTTTCATCCGCCTCATCTGGTGTATACTTACCCGCGAAACTTTCTTTTATGTAGCGATATTTCTGTTGAAAAAGTTCTAGGGAGTTGAGTAGGGTATCCAAAAAATCCATTAGTCGGAATAAGTTGAGAGTATGACCGCTCGGAGCCATATCTACTACTACTCGATTGACTACTTTTTCGTTACAGAGGCGTTGTATTTCCAGTAAACCCATTAATTCGTCTAATCCTGGCCAATCTAAATCCCAGACTGGGGTGAGGTCTTCCCCTTCAACAAAACTACCTCGTTCTACCAGTAGTTCTAGGATATCGCCGTAACGTTGTTTAAATTCTTCGAGCAGGAGATTAGCATCTAAAGCTCTGACTGAAAGATTGGGTAAATTTTGTAAAGGTGTTGGTGTATCTGTGACTTGTATTTGCAGGACATCTCCTAAAGAGTGGGCAGGATCGGTGGAAATTAAGAGGATTTTTTCATCAGGGAATTTTTTCGCCCATTGGCAAGCAAAAGCACAAGAAGTTGTGGTTTTTCCCACACCTCCTTTGCCACTAAACATTGCTAAGTTTAGGTTATCAAAAAGTTCCATCAGTTTTTTTATATTAAAAATCAAGGTTTATTTGAATTAGAACCCACCCCTACTATAAATTTTCCCATTCATCCTCAGAAATACCAGCTTGCATTAAAATTCGTCTGAGTAAATTCCTACTAATATCTCCTCGATGAGGGTTAGGAATACGAACTCGCAAACTATCACGCACCATAAACTGATGTTTTCCTCCAGAATAAGGACCAGAAAAACCTGCTGACCTCAATGCTGCAATTAAGTCGCGACGAGATATGGGACCAAAAACAGGCATTACCGAACAGACTCCACTTTTAAACTAACACCATCAAATTCAGGGAGTTGATGACCCATTGCCACACCAATAAGTACCCACTCTTCTAATACTTCTAATAATTCCTGACGACATTCTTCTAGAGTATTACCAGTTGCCCATACTCCATTAGCGCCAGAAATTGACCCATAAAAACCCTCTTCATCTTCAAGTATTTCATAATTAGCGGCTTGCATTGCTTTGTGTAGATATTCTTGAATCATTAATTAATGTTTCCTTCAATATGTTATTGGTTAGTTTGTGATAATAGAATACAAAACATCAGGGTCTAAATCTGCGCCATTTTCCCAATAAATGGCGCCCCATTCAGGATTAAGTTTGACGGTTTTAAAATAATTTATATCTTGTAATTTTGCAAAAATTCCTGTAAATTTTATTAGCTGACTAATATCTACAATTCCCTCTTTCCCATCTTCAAATTTAAGATGAAGTAGATAGTTTTCTTGATGATTAACTTCGATAATGTCTTCTAACATCAAATTAGATAAATGTTATAATATTTACCAAATAAATAGCAGAAGAATTTAAATAGATGCGATACCCAGTTAAACTGAAACAAACTGATGAAGAATATGCTGTTTGGTGTCCTTATTTACCTGGATGTTGGTCTCAGGGAGAAACTGAAGGTGAGGCATTGGAAAATATTAAGGATGTCATAGAATCTTATTTAGAATACATAGAAGAGTTAAATTCAGATAGTGAGTTACGTTAAAGTCCACAAGTCTCTGCACGAGAGAAGAAATTCCCTGCCAACCAACACAAAGAACTAGAGTGGGTGCAGTCAAACAAAGCTGGTAATTGTCCCCGATAAGAGCTTTCTAAATCAATATTCTCCCTCCTTCGCCTTATTCCCAATAGGTCATAACCCCATCCTACTTCTTCGCTAAACTCTTCCCAGATCGAGATATCTGCATTATTATATGTAGATGTACCACCAAAACTCTGATAAATTTTCTTCTGCACGGAAAAGCCAAATTTACCTTTACTATATTTTACCCAAAGTTGGTCTATTTTCTTGAAGTCTGGACATGAAAAGTTGGCAATTGACTCATAATTTAGCCAACCTTTTTTTTCTCGATTACTAACTTTAAAAATAATGTTATAAGTTTCCTTTTCAGCTTCTCTCCATTTATTTTGTTTTAGTAGATTTTCTAGAGTAGAATAATCTATCCTGATGTTAGTAGGTTGTTTGGTACTTTCAATGTTATCTGTGTGTTGTAGTTCAGATTGTAGTGATGTTATACTATTAATATTGTTTATGTTGTGTGAGCTACTTAAGTAAGATGTCACTATTAAAATACTCATGCACGTTACTAGCAAAATTACCTCTCCCAAGTTAGACCTTGATTCAAAACTATTAGCAGTATATTTAGTAGGATTTTTTCGAGCTACCGTTGAGAATGATACTTTTTGATCTTTGTTGTTTAATTGTGTAGAATTTTGTGATTCCAATGAATGAGTTATAATCTGTTTTTTTTCATTATTTTTAATTTCAACCACTGAAATATTTTGAAATTGTAAACCCGGTAGTTGAGAGATAATTCGTTTTTCTATAGGCTCAACATCTTCATTTCTCAGTCCTAAAATTGACTTGATATTCCGTAGTTTTTCCTTTTCAGTTTCCACAAATGGAAAACATTCTTCAACTGCTTGATGAAAAATATTTTCATAACGTTTTAACTTTTTATTAAACTGAATATAAGGTTCTTTTTCTTCAGTTTCAATCACCTTTGCTTCCTCATCAGATATACAATGTCTATTACATAGTTCCTCTAATAAAAAACGATTGAGAAAATCTATATTGCCATTATTTTTGCGCAATATTTCCTGCACTTTGCGACGATATTGCAATTTCGGATCGTCTTGGGGAGAACTTGCTAAATAAATTCGATAACCGTCATTCACAGGTGCAAATTGAGGAATCATTGCTGGAGATTCTTCTTTTACCTTTTCACTCACATATTGATGCAATTCATCCGCTGAAATTTTGCCATTATTATCAGTATCTGCTGCCCCAGTTTTAATTCCTTCAACTAGATATTTTGTATAAATAGATAGTTCCGAACCTTCAGGCGCATAAGAAACTTGGCCAGAACTAGAAGACATCAAAATTGCCCTACCTTTACCCCCTAATTCTGCTTGGATATCTATATTTTCATCCCCTTTAGCAATCATTCCTTTAGTAAATGCGCCACTATAACAACAGTCAATAATCACAACCAGGCGTTGGGAAAGACTATTATCCATTTCACCTTGTATAAAACTAGCACCCACAAAAGTCGGTGTAACAATTCCCCGTGTATCTTTGCGACTTTTAGGAGTGGCTAAAAATAGATTACCCTCTTGACTTGTAACACCATGACCAGAAAAATAAAAAAGTAAAACATCTTCCTGACTCCGGTTAGCAAACAATTCATAAATTGCCTCTTCTATTTGTTGGCGATCAGAATTTTTCAACACTTTAATATCATCAAAACCTCCCATTTCGGAATTACTTAAAACTTCTTTCATTGCCTCAACATCTTTCACAGGACTAGGCAAAGCTGTAAATTCTGGGAGGTATTCACTAATTCCAACTAATAAAGCTATTTTTGCCATGAAAAAATCTCCTTAACCATTAATAACTTTTTTTATTGTTGGCTCGACTTTCTCATACTCCTCATTCAATTCTTTAGCATTACGGCCTTCAATCTCGACTTCTACCTCTCGATCATTGCCTTTACCTTTAACTTTCATTTTAGCAGCTTTACCATAGAGGTGATCGGCTAAATACCTCACTAAAAATCTCAAACATTCACTCGTAATAACAGTTACTATGATAGTACCTATTTGAAAACCTCCGTCACTTTTAGCACCAGGTTCGGCAGTTTCTATTTGCATTAAATTTGCCTTTTGCACACCATCAAATTTCTTTATTTCCGACAAAATATTCCGGGTATCTGTTTGAAGTCTATCTTCGTCTAATTGTGGGTCAGATAGAGAAATTGTTAGTTGAATATTTTCTAATGACATAATGTTTGATTGTGACTTTTCAGGAATAAAATGATTATACCCTTAAATTAATTTTTTAAGGAAATTTAGGTGTCATATCCTACGATCAAGATTCTTGAAATTGAGAAATTAGAGAGGCAAAAACTTGATTTTGACTGACACTTCGACTCTGTTGTAAAGCCTCTTTTAAAACATCTATTACTAACCCTGGTAAAACTTGAGATTCTGTAATCCTTTTACTGCCACCATCAACCATAGTAAAAGCAATAATATCTACATTTTTTACGTCAATTATCCAATATTCTTTAACTTTTAAATCTTCATAAATCAACCTTTTCTCACCTTTATCATCAGAGAGTGAAGTATTGGCTATTTCTATGACTAAATCTGGCGATGGACATCTATCTAAATCTATAATAGAAGTTTCCACGGGAAAAATATTAGCATTATCACCTATATAGTAGGAAATATCTGGTTGTACTTCTCGAACTCCAATTTTTCTATAACTACAATCACCTAAACCATTACTGTCGATATTTTTGAGACTACAGAAAATATTAATAGCTGTGGAAATTAGTATATCATCCTTGGCATGGTTGTAACTTACTGGTGACATTTCTATTCTGAATTTTCCTTGATAATAATAAGATTTTGCTTTAGCATAAATGGGATTTTCAATAGTTTGGAGATATTCATCCCAAGTAGCTGAAACCCATGTATCTGTTGGAATTTTTACTTGTAAATTTGTCATAAATAAAATTACTGTTAACTAATACAGCAGTTTTGATGTTAATTAACTAAACAAAAAACTGAAGGCTAAAATAATTATTCTTCTTCTTTAAGCCTTTCTTCTTCCGCCGCCTGAATTGCTAATAAAAGCTCCTCTTCTTGTTCTTCAAAATCTTCTTCTGAAACCTCTCCCATGTCAAAAGCAAGTTGAAGAGCTAGAAGTTTTTTACTAAGATTTTCTTTATCATCCACTTCTGTATCAACTTGTTCTTGAATTTTTTTCCCTAACCAAACTATTCCTCCCAATGGACCAGTAATAGGCAGAGTTAATAAACGGATAATCATAATTATGAAGTCCTAAAATTAGTTATCTAAGCAAAAATTGTCCCATTTGTGGAAGTCAAAAGTCGTAGGGGCGAATGGCCATTCGCCCGTACAGAAATTGGATTTGATTGACTAAAAACTTTGACAAGACAATAGTTTCGGGTAATTATTTGACATTATAACTTTGAAACTATTTGTGAAATTCTTATAGTGAAATGGTGTTAATTCAGGGATTATTTACAGAATTATATTAACTGATGTACTCTAAAATTAGAGAATCAACCCCTAAATCATTATTCCATCTTAACAATTTGTTATGATTAAATATTAACAGTCAGATAGTTTTAGAGACCAAACCTCTACAATAATTAGAACTACTCCCTATTCCCTATTCCCTATTCCCTCAAATGAATTATTAATTATGAAATCTGGTTTCTATGTTTATGGTATATTCCTACCACCTGGTCCGCAAAATTTAAGTTTACAAGGATTGGATAAAGAAGTTGTAAATATTCAAATTGTTGATGAATTTGCTGTGCTTTATTCTATGGCAAAACAGGAACGTTATCTGGCAAGTCGTCGCAATTTAGTTACCCATGAAAAAGTGCTTGAGTCAGCGATGGAGGCAGGTTATAGAAATGTTTTGCCTATGCGATTTGGTTTAGTAGTTTCTGACTGGGAAAAATTTTCTCAACAGTTGACTAATCCTTTTGAACAGGTAATGAAAGAATTATTTGTTAAGTTAGAAAATAATCGAGAAGTAGGAATAAAAGTATATTGGGAACCAGATGCCGAAATTCAAAAGTTACTTGTAGAAAATCCACAACTAAAAACTCAAAGAGATAGTTTGGTTGGCAAAAATTTAAGTATGGATGAGGTGATTCAGATTGGGCAAGCTATTGAACAAGAAATGAATAGTCGTAAACAAGATATTATTGAAATTTTCCAAACAACTCTGAATAAAATGGCGATTGAAGTAGTAGAAAATGACCTGCAAACAGAAAAAATGATTTATAATGCAGCCTATCTAATACCCTGGGAAAAAGAATCTGAATTTGGTGAAAAAGTAGAAGCTATTGATAGTAAATTTGAGGGAAGATTTAAAATTCGCTACAATAGTTTTACTGCTCCTTTTAATTTTGCTCGAATTGAAGAATGAAAAGCATTCAGCCATTAGCTATCAGCTATCAGCTTTTTTCAAATGAAGGAGGTAATAACCTTTGAGAAATTGATAGATAATTAAAAGAAATTTCAGATTTCAAGCCTTCTACTAAATGAGGAGATACTAATAATTGATATAGCAATTCCCGCAGTTATAAAGTACATTTACGATCCCCCGCGCATCCCCCTTAGAAAGCTATGCTTTATAAACATCTTTCTTAACATAAAACTTGACAAAAATATCATTTGATGTATTACATTCTGAAAGCTCCTAGTGTCGTTGCGATCGCAACAACAAAAAACAACTTTTAGGAGTACACAAGTTAGCCAATTTGTCAAATCAGTAAAACCAACAAAATGCTCGTAAGCTTTTGAGAATAGGCATTATCCACTTTTGTAAAGAATTTTGCTGATAAAGCATAGCTGATTAAGGGGGGTTAGGGGGGATCTAAAACTGTACCTCTACTAAATGAGGAGATACTAATAATTGATATAGCAATTCCCGCAGTTATAAAGTAGATTTACGATCCCCCGCGCATCCCCCTTAGAAAGGGGGACTTTGAAGGCTCACCTTTTTAAGCGTTTCCCTATTTTTAAGCGGTTCCCCCCTTATTAAGGGGGGTTAGGGGGGATCTGGGAGCGGGGGAGGATCTAAGACTGTACCTCATAGATTAAAGAACTTTTATCACTCAAAAGCACTAATTTTAGAGGATATCTGAAAAGTTTTTTGATACTGAATTTTGCCCCCCTAGCCTCCCAACTTTGGGGGGAACAAGAGTTAATTTTCTTCTAAAAGTCCCCTAAAATTGGGGGATTTAGGGGGCTTGGATACTGAATTTTGCCCCCCTAGCCAACTTTGGGGGGAACAAGAGTTAATTTTCTTCTAAAAGTCCCCCAAAATTGGGGGATTTAGGGGGCCTGGATGTAGCATATTGGACTTCTCAGAAAACCTCTGATACTATCAAAAATTAAAACAATGAATCATTTTTTAAGATTAGACTTAAGACAAATAATAGAATTAGCAAAAGTTCTAGAAAAAAAATCCGAAACAGGGGAAGTAAAAACTTCCTATCAAGTACAGTCTCGAACTATTAACAATACTCCCAGAAGAACTAACACTAACATACCAAGAAGAAGAGACCCTTATCAAACCCAAATCAGACAACCTCCCAGACAAACCAGACCTCCACAACCAACTAACTTTACTCCCCCACCCCCAGACACAAAACCAGCACCCACCTCAAAAGAAACTGGCGGTGTAACAGAAAACAGACCTCAACAACAAACTAACTTTACTCCCCCACCTCCAGAAACTAAATCAAGACCTACTCTCAAAGACATTGGGGGTATGTCCGAAATAATTCAAGAATTAAGAGAAGTAATAGAACTCCCACTCAAACGCCCCGATCTATTATCACAATTAGGACTAGAACCTGCTCGTGGAGTCTTATTAGTTGGACCGCCAGGTACCGGTAAAACTCTCACAGCTAAAGCAATAGCAGAAGAACTGAGACTCAATTATATTGCAATTAACGGGCCCGAAGTAATCAGCAAATATTATGGGGAAGCAGAAGCGAGGTTACGCAAAATTTTTACCAAAGCAAAACAATCTGCTCCTTGTCTGATATTTATAGATGAGATTGATAGTATTGCTCCAGACCGTAGCAAAGTTGAAGGAGAAGTCGAAAAACGATTAGTTGCCCAATTATTAGGATTAATGGATGGATTTGTCGAACATCAGGGTGTCTTAATTTTAGCAGCAACAAACCGCCCAGACCATATCGATCCTGCTCTCCGTCGTCCGGGAAGATTTGACCGAGAAATTAATTTCCGTATTCCAGACCGCAATGGAAGATTAGAAATTTTGCAGATAATGACAAATTCTATGCCATTAGATAGTTCTGTTGACTTGGGAGAAATTGCCGATATGGCAGTTGGGTTAGTGGGTGCTGACTTAAAAGCTTTATGTCAAAAAGCAGCTTATTTAGCTCTCCGTCGTCAAGTTCCATCTTTAGATAGTCCGACTCCAGAGGATATGAGTTTATTGCAAACTGATTTTCTAGCAGCAATTAAAGAAATTAAACCTTCTGTATTACGGTCTGTAGCGGTAGAAGTGCCTAATGTCAGTTGGCAAAATATTGGCGGTCTGGATGCAGTAAAACAAAAATTACAAGAGTCAGTGGAGGGAGCATTACTGTATCCAGAATTATACGAACAAACCAAGGCAAAAGCTCCCAAAGGAATTTTATTATGGGGCGAACCAGGAACCGGAAAAACTTTGCTGGCAAAAGCTGTTGCTTCCCAAGCACAAGCTAATTTTATTGCTGTCAACGGACCAGAGTTGCTCAGTAAATGGGTGGGAGCAGCAGAAGAAGCAGTACGAGAACTTTTTTCTAAAGCAAGACAAGTTGCACCTTGTGTAATATTTATTGATGAAATTGATACTCTAGCTCCTGCTCGTGGTAAATTTATCGGAGACTCTGGAGTGAGCGATCGCCTAGTTGGTCAATTATTAACAGAATTAGATGGTTTGCGCGACTGTACTCAGACATTATTGGTGGGAGCAACTAACCGCCCCGATGCTCTAGAACCAGCATTATTGCGAGCGGGAAGATTAGATTTGCAAATTAAAGTAGACTTACCAGATAAAGCAGGTCGTTTAGCAATTTTGAAAGTTCATAATCAAGACCGTCCACTGCAAGGAGTAAATTTGAATGATTGGGCAAATTGTACCGAAGGTTGGAATGGAGCAGATTTGGCATTGTTAACTAATCAAGCTGCTTTAGCTGCTATTCGTAGTTATAGTGCCAAAGGAATTAAGTCTCCAAACAAAATTAGGATTAGAAATGCTCACTTTACTACTGCTTACAACGCTCTAATTAATCAAAAACAGTCTCATAATTTTAATTCTGATTCGAGCTCAAGTAGGGTGCGTTAATGAAATGTAACGCACCTTCTATCCGAAATATTTCGCTCAGTTACGCTTTCGGTGCGGAATGCTGCGCCAACGGTAACTCTCCCAAATATTTCGGTGCTCTCCCAAATATTTCGCTCAGTTACGCTTTCGGTGCGGAATGCTGCGCCAACGCTAACGCACCCTACTGGACTACTATTCGTAGTTATAGTGCTAAAGGAATTAAGTCTCCAAACAAAATTAGGATTAGAAATGCTCACTTTACTAATGCTTACAACGCTCTAATGAATCAAAAACAGTCTCATAATTTTAATTCTGATTCTAGTAAGTAGAATAATGTAGGTTGGGTTGAACCAGTGAAACCCAACAAATTCTTACACCATTTTAATAAAGTTTTGAGCCTATAAAATCTTACTTTTAACTTTTAACTTCCGTGAAACGATATTACTTGTGTTGGGTTTATCCTACGGATAAGCTGCGCTAACGAGGCACCCTCAACCCAACCTACGAGCAAAAAAAACTTACTGCCATAACACCAAGCACCCAAAATGTCATTTTATGTCTACGCTTTCGTTAATTTACCCAAATCATCCCTAACATTGCCAAAAGGTATGGAAAAGGAAGTCGAACTAATTCCATATCAAAATCTGGCTGCTGTAACTGAATCAGATATATCTATTGAAGCAATACAGGAAACAGACGAAAAATTACTCCAAGCAGTATTAACTCACGATCGCGTAGTTAGAGAAATATTTCAGCAAACTCCCCTAATACCACTCAGATTTGGAAATGCTTTTGCTGCTGTTGGAAATATTATTAATCACTTACAAAATCATCAGCAACAATATCTGACTACTTTAACTCAATTGGCAGAAAAGGCAGAATATACCATCAAATTTTCTCCCGTTTCTCCTCCTTCTAGTCTAGAAAGTAGTAATGCTCGTGGCAAAGCTTATTTATTAGCAAAAAAACAACGCTTTCAACAGCAGCAAGCTTTTCAAACTGAGCAACGTCAACAGTGGGAAAATATACGTCAGTTAATTCTCAAAGAATATCCTGAAGCAGTCTGGAAAAATAGTACAGAAAGCGAAATTAAGCAAGTCCATTTGTTGGCCAATAGTAAAGTAGAAGTTCTAACTACTCAACAATTACCAACTTGGCAAGCTGAGTGTTCCTATTGGGAAATTAGTTTGAGTGAAGCACTTCCACCTTATCATTTTGTATAGCAAGAAACAAAAAGAAATGTTTTTCCCACTGTTGCCTATTCCCTGTTTCCTGTTCCCTGCTATATGAAAATTATCATCAGAATGACAAGTCTAATGTTATAGTTAACTGAGACTTAAAAATCTCTGTAAAGCTCATTATCTCAGCATCCTAATATTTAACAGTGCCTACTTGTAAAGTCAACTAAAAAATTACATAGTTGCTGAATTGAAGTATGAATGCGCGATTGTTTGGTTCTGGTCCACGCCCCCGCGTATCCCCCATCCTTCAAAAGCGAAGCAACATCTGGCTTCCCCCTTTCCAAGGGGGACGGGAGGGGGATAAAAAAGGGGGACTTTTAGAGTTTTATTCCCCCCAAAATTGGGGGGTTAGGGGGGCTTGCATCATACCCAGAATCAGCAACGCCAAAATTACATAGTTGCTAAACCAAGGAATAAAACTGTTAAATTGATGCTTATTGCAAAAAAGGAATAAAAATTATGGCAGTAGAAAAAATCAACTCATCTTCCAGTCTAGCTGAAGTTGTAGACCGCATTCTTGACAAAGGTGTTGTCATAGATGCTTGGGTTCGTGTTTCCTTAGTCGGTATTGAATTACTGGCAATTGAAGCTAGGGTAGTTATTGCTTCAGTAGAAACTTATTTAAAATATGCTGAAGCAGTTGGTTTGACAGCTCTAGCCGCAGCACCAGGAGAAGCTATGTCTAATGATTTAGATGATGAACCTATGGACGCAATAGGAGTAACAGAACCTTCTGCTGCTGGAGCTTATTAATACTAAAGCACAACTTTAATTATGGCTCTTAAAGATACATGGGCAAAAGAGCGATCGCAAAGATTAACGGAAATTGCCGAACGCAAACTAGAGGTTGCCCAACACAGACAACAAACTCAAGCGGAACTTCGTGCTATTAGACAAGAGCTTAATGAAGAAGCTCAGGTGCTTCACACTATGTTACAGGAGTTTGTGACAAAACTTCAGGAAACAGGTTTGGCAGAAAAACAGCAAAGACAACTGGATAATGCCGAACGTCATCAACAAGTGCGGACAATGTTAGAAGATTATGTTGAAGCACTGCGTTTGTATGAACAACAAGCACGTCAGGAGCGTTTAGAAGATATTGCTAAACGCAAACAAGAAGTATTAGAACTTAAGCTTGAGGTGTTGCAACTTCAGGAACAATTCAGTTCTGATCGGGCATTAATGTCTCAGGAGTTGACTGAGACATTACAGCGCTTCCGAACTAAATTGCATGATTATGTTTGGGGATCTTAAGCAGTTCAAGACTTTGAAGTAAAGGAATAAATCAAAATTATGGCAGTAGAAAAAGTTAACTCATCTTCCAGTCTAGCTGAAGTTGTAGACCGCATTCTTGACAAAGGTGTTGTCATAGATGCTTGGGTACGGGTTTCTTTAGTAGGTATTGAATTACTTGCAGTTGAAGCTAGGATAGTTATTGCTTCAGTAGAAACTTACTTAAAATATGCCGAAGCAGTTGGTTTAACTGCTCTAGCAGCAGCACCAGGAACAGAAGTTGTTGATGAAACTGAAATAGGACAACCGATGGCTTCTCCTACTTTAGTATAATTTGAAATAGCAGTCAGCCGTCAGCCGTCAGCCGTCAGCTCTCAAGGCGTATGATGGGGGATACTCAAGAGAAGCCGTTCCGCGTCTACAAACCCCCAGAACACGCACACCACTAATTTTTCAATATAGTGGGGGATACCGAACCCACCGATGTTAGCTAAAAGCTGATGGCTGATAGCTGATAGCTAGTTAAGGAGATGTCTCTTTTTAAACCTTTTAATTGATTAAAGGAGTTTGAGATGAAAAATTTCAAAAATCTGCAAGAGAAAGGGAATTTACCTAGTATTCCCAATCCTTTCAAGAAAACTACTGATGTCGTAGAAAATATTACTGAAAATTTGCCCACAGAAAATTTATCTTCTCTCAAATATTTGCCAAATGAATTAACAGATAAGGTGGAAAATGTTACAGAAAAACTACCTTTACCAGGTTTGAATCTTTTGATGGGAATGTTTAGTTATATCAAAAAGTTTTTGACATTCATTTTCACTGTTATTAGCAATATATTTTCAGGGATAAAAACACTATTTCAAGTATTTATTGCGATTCCCGTAAAAATATATCTCTTTTTACTTCAGGCGATCGGCAAAATTTGGTCATGGCTGAAAGCTGTTTTTAAAGCTTGTGTGAATTTAATCGTCAAAATATATGAATTTATCATCGATAAAATTAGCAAAATATTTTTAGGAGTCAAAATACTATTTCAAATATTCATTGCTATTCCAGTTAAAACCTATTTATTTATAGTTGATATTATCGGCAAAATTTGGTCATGGCTGAAAGCTGTTTTTAAAGCTTGTATAAATCTAATTATCAAAATCTATGAATTTATAATTGACACTGTTAAGAAAAGATTTTTCTGGGTGAAAATACTATTTCAAGTATTCATTGGTATTCCAGTTAAAACCTATTTATTTATAGTTGATATTATCGGCAAAATTTGGTCATTTATCAAATATTTTATTAAAACTTTAATAGCATTTATTACTACAATTGGCAAAATTTTAAAACTTCTCTTTTTGAACCATTTATCCCTACTTACTAATCCATTGCAAAGTTTGAAATATCTTGGTAATAGTGGAGGAGAAATAGTAGATAATTTATCTGAAGGACTAGGAGAAGTTACAGATAATTTATCTGAGGGACTAGGAGAAGTTACAGACAATTTATCTGAAGGAATAGGAGAAGTTACAGACAATTTATCTGGAGGAATAGGAGAAGTTACAGACAATTTATCTGAAGGAATAGGAGAAGTTACAGATAATTTATCTGAAGGACTAGGAGAAGTTACAGGTAATTTATCTGAAGGAATAGGGGTAGTTACAGATAATTTACTTGGTGGTAGACAGAACAAAAAGACAAAAAATCAGAAGACAAAACCCCTGGAAAAGTCAAAAAAAAAACCAGAATCAGATCCACCACCGTCACAACCAGACTCCTCGGAATTACCAACCGATATAGTAGAACAATTCCAACTACCAGACGAAGCATCCCCATCAGCTCTCCCATTACCCCCAGAGTCATCGGAACCGCCCACCGATATAGAACAAGAAGACCCAGACGAAGTTTCCCCCTCAGAACTTCCAGACACATCAGACGTAGTTTATAAAAAGACTAAAGGATTAATCTATATTCAAGATTTGTATTCTAAAGGCAAAGCAAGTAATCTCTATACCCTAGATATAGAATCAGGTAAAACAGTCTTAATTGGTTCTATGGGTATGCATATAGTTGATATTGCTTTTTGTGGAAATATACTCTATGGTATTCGGTGGCGCGACCAAAAAACAACAGATTTAGTCAGAATAAATCCCACCACTGCCAAAACTACAATTATTGGTAAATTAGGTAATAGTAAAGTAGCTAGTTTAGCTTTTTCTAAACATAGAAAAACTCTTTATGCAATGGGCCCTCAAACATTATTAAGAGTAAATGTAAAGACAGGTGCAGGAAGAGTTATTAGGTCTTATAAATCTTATTATCCTTTTTATTGTGGTGGTTTAGCTTTTGATAGTAAGGGCAGAGCATATTCAGATTTTGGTAATAATAATAATCGGCAAAGATACCTGATGCGACTTAATAATAACGGTACTCCTATTGCTGTTGGTGGTGCTAGTGGAGTCAAGAATTATGGTTGTCTAGATTTTTATGGTGATGAATTATTTGCTATATTTAATGGTCAAATCTTTAAGTATGATTTAGTTACTGGTAAAGCAAAGCTTGTAAATTATATAGAACACAATATTTCTTGGGCGGGAATGAGTGTTAAATTGCATCCTAGTATAAATAAAATGTCTTGAATTTGAGTTAGAGAATAAAAGAAAGTCATCAATTTCTGCCTATAATAAATTTTTAAAATTGTATAAGCTACCTATCTCTATCATTATTTACCTTTTTTGATTCAATATTTATTTCTTCTTCTTTATTCCTGATTCCTTTGTGATATATTAAATTAAATAACTAAAATGTTAAACTTTTAGGATTTAGATGTTTATTTGAGAGGTATTGAGTGATGAGGGATCTTAGTAATGTTCCAATACATTTGCTGAATCACGAACATTATCGTCAAATGTTAGTTCGTGATGGTCAACGTCGTTTTAATGAGTGGCATACAGAATATCTCAGATATCAGCAAGAATTTCTCAAGGATCAGCGACGTCGAATTCGGGAACTAGAAAATTTGCGTGAGTCTATTTATCAATATAATAAACGTCGTTCCCGGGAGTCTCGGAGAGAATTTTTGCGTTATCAGAATAAGTTTCTGAATGAGATGCGCCGTTATTAGGTTGATATTTTTCCACTCCAAATTAATTTCGTGGGGTGGAAATTTCAGCCTTGCTGAATTAGTGTATAATATTAATCGCGCATTACTTAGGAGTCAACCCACCCCTCGCCCCTCCCCCTCCCAGGAGGGGAAGTCAGTCGGAGATCCTCAGGAGGGAAGGAAGAAGAAGAAACAGGAGTAGAAAGAGAAAGTTTTTTGTTTGCTGGCGCACAACGCACGTTAACGTGTAAGTGGAACGGAGTTCTATCTGGCTTTTATCCGGACATGATATTATACCTCAAATCACCAAGCCGAAATTTATTTTCCTCTACGTTTCAATTAGTCTAGTTGTTAATATATAAGGTAGAGATTAACTATAGCATTAACAAATAATGATTAGAGTTGTCGCTAAATAAAGGAAAAAAATCGCTCTAATATCATGTTCGGATAATCAGTTATAAATAAAATTTAAGGACTTACAGTACTGACGGTACAAAAAAAATACTGAAATTATCAAGATCCCATCTCCAATATTTCCTATTTTCCCCCTTTCTTCCCTCCTGACTCCTGACTCCTGACTCCTCCATCATTTATTTATAAGTATTCAACCGAACATGATATAACCTAGACAGAGCAATAATTCCAAGCATTTTTATTCTCCAATAGCTACAATCTTTACAGAACAAGGCTTTTGGGGATTTTTTAAGTTATAAAGCGACAAGTCTATTATACGAGAAGCTTTAGATTCAGATTTAGACGATGTACTATCTGTCGAACGCGCGGCATTTATTTGAAGTCAGAAGTCCCCAAGTCAGAAGTCAGAAGTTAATTTATTATCGTGACTGAGGCAAGAGAATTTGAGAATATTGGCGATCGCCAACTCCACTGTTATATTGGGATAAAATAATAGGATTAAATTCTGAGACAGATTAATGATTATAAGAAAAGCTTTAGATTCAGATTTAGACGATGTGCTATCTGTCGAACGCGCTGCGTTTGACTCAGACGAGTGTGTTGAAATTGTGCAACTGCTTCTTGGGGATGATAGTGCTAAACCTATTATTTCCCTGTTAGCTTTCCAAGAAAATAGAGCAGTAGGACATATTATGTTCAGTAAAGCTCGTCTGGAACCCAACACAGATAGTTTAGAACCCAATGCTCCCTTATCAATTTCAATTCTGGGTCCCCTAGCAGTTATGCCTGATGTTCAAAAACAAGGTATTGGCGGTAAACTCATTAAAAATGGATTAGATATTTTATCGAAATCTGGCGTAGACCTCGTTTTTGTTCTCGGTCATCCCACATATTATCCACGTTTCGGATTTAAACCAGCAGGAAATCTTGGGTTTGAGCCTTCCTATCCCATACCAGAAAAAAACGCAGATGCTTGGATGGTTCAAGAATTGCGTCCGGGAATTATTGGAAATTTCAGTGGAAGAATTATCTGTGCAGATAGTTTGGATGATCCTAAATATTGGCGGGAATAGGATTAACGAACTCAGAAGTCAGAACTCAGAAGTCAGAAGTTAAGTTCTTGCTGTGACTATAATTTGAGAAGGGTGAGAATTTCCTCAAAGTAATGGCAACTCCTATAGGTTAATAATTAAAACTTGGGCGATCGCTCTATTTTGAGGGTGAGTTGCCACCAAGTTATATCGTTTCACTAAAGTCAGAAGTCAGAAGTGATGAAAGAGATGTTTTAGCGACTTTAAACCTAAATTTTACAGTAATTTCATCTTATTATTTTACCGAAAAATTGGGTTTAAAGCCTCGCCCATAAGCGGGCGACTTTTTATTTGCAAGTAAATTGAATATATGCTACTGTACTAACAGTTGCCGGGGGGCACGCCTCCTCCGGAGGAGCTACGCTAACGGAAACTCTAAACGGACGTGGAGGCAAGCATAAGACTACTGTCAAAGTAGCAGCAGCCTAAGAAGCGTCAACCCGCCGAAGAGCTACGGCTCAGTAGGAATCTCCGTGCCTTTAGGCCGGAGAGGATGTCAATTCATCAATTACCAACTATTTGTGACATTTTTGACAGCGCTTTTCAAGTTGATGAACCACATCTTCACAAATAAAACCTTGTAGGGACGTTCCATGGAACGTCCCTACTGTGGTCTACCCAAATGAAAACCGCTGTAAGTGAATTGGTATTAAATTTTCCTATATTTACACATTATCCTGAAAATTCAAGAGATATTCTGGAATAGAATAGCTGTTAAATTTACCAATAATTATATATGGCCACCAGATTAATTGAATTAGAAGATGGTATTTTAGTTGAGGCTGAAGTCCCAGAGAATGAAGCCCAGCCTATTTCTACTAATGTTATAAAAGAAGTTAAATCTAGTTTTGCTAAAGTTAAGCCTATATTAATTAGTATTAGTCGCCCTATTGCTGAAGCTTGGCAAGAAATTAATAAAGATATGGAAATTGAACAAGCTGAGGTGGAAGTAGGTTTTAATTTTGAGGGGGAGGGTAATCTTTATATTACTAAAGCAAAGGCTGGTACAAATTTAAAGGTTAAGTTGGTTCTGAAACCTAAAAAGTCAGATAATGAGTAATTTAGAAGAATCTATTGTTTTAATTTCCAGTGCTAGTGACAACTCTCGCAAGGCAGATGTTATTGGTACTGGATTTGCTTTTTATCGAGAGGATAATTATACTTATTTGCTAACCTGTGCTCATGTTGTTGAGGATGTGGGTGGTGAGGAAAATGTTTTGGTTAATAATATTCCGGCAGAAGTTTTAGCAACAGGAGATGTTAAGGGTTTTGATTTAGCAGTATTGCGAGTTGAAAAGCTGAATGTGCCACTTTTCCATTTAATAAGTTTATCCGAAGCAAAAAATCGCAAGTTTCGGACAGCAGGTCATTATCTCTATGGTGAGGAGAAAAAAATCTTGCTGGAAACTGTTGATGGAACTTTGGGGAAAAAGCGTTTCGCTCGTCAAAATAATGAAAGGTTGGCAGTTTGGAATTTGTTGGTTGATGAAAGCGATCGCCTCCGTAGAGGTTATAGTGGCGCACCTGTTGTTGACTTGGAAACTGGTGGTGTGTTGGGTGTAGCTACGAATATGGAGAAAGATGGAGCAAAGGGGTTAGCTATTTCGGTAGAAGCTTTGCATAAAATTTGGCATCAAATGCCTCCTATTATTTCTTATTTTTACCTAGAAAAATTTGATGTAATAACGGTAAACAATGAAGGTGAAGAAATTGATCGTCGTTCCGATGAAGCAGTATTTTTTACTGAAGATTTTGGTAATGGTGTGATATTGGAAATGGTGGCTATTCCTGGAGGTACTTTTATTATGGGTTCGCCGGAAAATGAAGAGGGAAGATATAACAATGAAAGTCCTCAACACCAAGTTACTCTGCAACCTTTTTATATGAGCAAATACCCTATTACTCAAAACCAATATCAAGCCATTATGGGAAAAAATCCCTCTAGCTTTAAAGGAGGAAACTGCCCTGTAGAAAAGGTTTCATGGTACAATGCTGTAGAATTTTGTCAAAAACTATCCCAAAAAATGGGAAAAACATACAGACTGCCAAGTGAGAGTCAGTGGGAATATGCTTGTCGCGCTGGTACAACTACACCATTTTATTTTGGAGAAACTATAACGTCTGAGTTAGTGAACTGTAACGGTAATTATACTTATAGCAATGCTCCCAAAGGAAAATATCGCCAAGAAACAACAGATGTAAGAAGTTTTCCTCCTAATGCTTTTGGTTTATACGATATGCACGGGAATGTCTTGGAGTGGTGTCAGGATGTTTGGCATGATAACTACGAAGGCGCCCCTACTGATGGTAGTACTTGGAAAACTGAAGGAGATAGTCGATTACGAATGCTCCGTGGCGGGGGCTGGGGGAGCTATTCTAGGTATTGCCGCAGTGCCAGGCGTTTCTATTACGATGCCGACTTCCACGACTTCAATTGGGGTTTTCGGATTGTCTGGTCTGGTCTGGTAGTTTCTGCCTTTCGTTCCTAGGATTCTTCCCCTTTGCTCTTTTCCTCTTTTTCCCTTTACTCTTTTTTTCTCTTTCTTTTGAGTTGCGCTAAAGCACGTCGAAATTTTTTTTAGATTCTGTTAGTGTCATTTTATTAAAGAAACTAAGGATTAAAAAAGCTGATGATTTGTAAATCGATCATCAAGACTATCTCAAGAAATTTGACAAATCATTGAGTTGACCTCACATAGGATTCTATCTTCTTCTTTCTCATAATTCCTCAATAGTTACCAACCCACCTTCAGTAAACTGAATTACCAGTTCAGCTTCTTCTAACATCGCGGTTCCCAATAAAGGTCGTCTTCCAGTTTCCAGAACTCGAACCGCCCTTTATTCACCATTCCAGAGAATATAGCGCTGTGCGCAGGCAACAGCTCCGGAAGGCAACAGCTCATCTGGGGGAATAAATTACTGATAATATAAGACTTTTAGCTATTTGGCCTCTCCTGCAATTTGTAAATACACCAGCGCTCATTGCTATAATTGCTTCATAAACTGGTAAGATAACTTCTGTATTATCAGCTAAATTGGCAGGCATAGCAAACCTAAAAGGTAAACCTAACAAAGCAACAACTTCACTTGGTAAGCAGAGTTCATCTGTAAATCCAGTATCAATCACAAACTGAATCGAAAAATTAGGATGATCAGGGAGACGGAATGTTATGGATACTGTAGGATATCCATTATTAACAATACCAGAAATCACTCGCTAACTTTCTCCATGAAACCACTAAAAGATGCAGCCACATTATATCCAATACGAATGCCAAATAATCTAGCTAGGGGATTTTTCTTATAGAGACAATCTGCTGCTTTTCAACCATTTTTATCAACAGAATAATCCCCCGTTTCAATATCAATAATCACCATTTTGCCTATATTCTCTGGTATTTCAACAGCAGCGCGGATATTACTTTGATAAAGCTGTTCAGCAATCTTTGCAACTTCTTCATAACTTAATAAGAGTGTTTCCATCAACTTATGCTCCAAAAAAAGGATTGTTTATTTATAATAGCAGAAGTAAGAAGAAACTCATTATATCATATCAAATTCGGTAGCATTGGTACAATTCAATATCGTAGGGGTTTGGAGACCAAACCTCTACCAAACTTGGAGCTGATGTCAGATATTTATACCTAAAACTGTGTTATTATTAAATATTAGTTGTAATCAGCTTAAAACTTAACTTTTCCAGGAGTAGCATGACTACAGAGAATGAAAAGAATGAAAAATGCAGAATTCTCAGCCTAGATGGTGGTGGTATCCGTGGAGTTTTATCTGCAAGAATTCTCCAAGAAGTAGAGAAAATTCTCGAAAAAAAAGGCCACAAACTACATACATATTTTGACTTTGTTGCTGGCACATCTACTGGCTCAATTCTGGCTGGTGCTATTGCTTGTCAGAAGAGTGCCCAGAAGATGATATATCTCTACGAGGAGAAGGGAAAAGATATTTTTCTCGACAGTGTGCGTCAGCAAAGGAAATGGAGAAAGATTAGCCAACTTTTGGGAGATAAAATTCAGCAACTTTTGACTAAACCTTGGGGAATTAAGGTTTTATACCCCCATGAAGATGGAAATCGGGGTTTAGCTAAAGTATTGGAGGAAGAATTGGGGTCTACGAAGTTGAGGGAGATCGAGACACCTCGCATTCTGATTCCTGCTTATGATGTTTATAGCCGAAACACAACTTGGTTTTGCAATAACCCTCCTAATGAGGAGCCAGAATGGTATGACAACATTGAGCTATGGAAAATATGTGCTGCTTCAGCATCAGCTCCAACATTTTTCCCCCCTTATAAACTTCCCTATTATGCAGACGAGTATCCAGAGCAATATCTTCCGCACATTGATGGTGGAGTATCAGCTAATAACCCTTCTTTAGTAGCGATCGCTCGTGCTTTTGAACTAAATAAAGGATTAAACTTCAGCAATATTGCTGTACTTTCCATTGGAACTGGTCAGACAACTCGCCCCTACAGATATGAAGAGGTCGAAAAGTGGGGACTGGCAAGTTGGGCTAAAAATATACCCAATATATTCATGGACCCATCTGCGATAAATTCAGAAGAGATTTGTCGGCGAATAGTGAGAAGTCAAGGGGGCAGTTACCTACGTTTGAATTTCGATCTAAACGAACACCTCAAAGGAAAGCGACAAAAACATCGGCTCCGGGAGTTACTAGATGAAAAGGATGCCTATAACAAATTCGTTAATGAAAAAGTCAGTGAAGAAATAGATAATCCTAAGAACTGTGAGGAGCTAAAAACAGCAGCGGAATACTACATTGAAAAAGGCGACGTCCACGAGTATAAGGAAGGTATAGATACATATACTAAAATTCCAGAGGCAATTGAACAATTTATTGATTCAAATCCTAAGCCTAAGCCTAAGCCTAATTAATTCTCCAGCTATAGACAACATTATAGTAGTTCGGGTGAGTAATTCCTAGTTTTTAAGAGGATGAAATTAAGAGCGATCGCCTGCTATAAAAAACTAAGCCCCTGCATCCAACGCCCCTTTTTAGCTAATAGCTGAAAGTAGTTTAGTAGGGTGTGTTAACGTTTGCGCAGCATTCCGCAGGAAAGTGTAACGCACCACCCAATCTACAATATTTCGGTGGGTTACGCTGACGCTAACCCACCCTACGGTTGACTGCTGAGTCCAGTAGGGTGTGTTAACGTTTGCGCAGCATTCCGCAGGAAAGTGTAACGCACCACCCAATCTACAATATTTCGGTGGGTTACGCTGACGCTAACCCACCCTACTAGCTGGAAACTAACTGCTAATTATGACGTCCGAAACCGCGCTAACTCTTCCCCAGTCTTCGCATCGTGAGCGTGAACAGTACACACCAAACAAGAATCAAAAGACCGAGCAACATGACCTACTTCCACGGGGTCATTCACATCAGCAATAGGAATACCAACCAACGCCTCCTCAATAGGTCCGCGCACCCCCTCACCATCACGGGGTCCCACATTCCAAGTAGTCGGCGCAATAACCTGATAATTCTTAATCTTACCCCCTTCTATTTCCACCCAATGACAGAGGGAACCACGACTAGCATTAGTCGCACCCCAACCACGACCGTCTTTTTCTTCAGGCTTAATATACCAAGGATCGCGCAACTTAAATTCCCGCAAACAACGTTCTGTTTCACGGTACAACTTAGTTAGTTCGTGCATTCTGGCAAACACGCGCAAATGTACGTTCGGTCCGCCCATTTTCTTGAACATATCCAAAACTAAGCCGTCTTTCTGCTGCCAACTTTCCCCATGGTCGCCACCTGATATCAACTCCCGCGCTAAAGCACCAACTTCCATCCGACCTAAGTCTTGGTGAGATACAGCAGTTGACCAAGAATAAGCACCATCAAAGTCAATATCATTATTAGGAATGGGTACCGTAGTGCGGTCAAAAGGATGTACATCTCCATCACCCTCGTTATACCAAGCGTGGGAAGTATTCTCCCGCGTAAAAGTATGCTCCATCAATTGATGAATATCTGTAGCGCTATCATAAACACCACTTTTCATAATCATCGCAGCATTGCGACCTTCAATAGTCGGACGTTGATATTTATCTTCGTGAGGCAAATATCCCCAACTCATATATTTACCAACACCCGCACCAATTTTATCCAAACCAATATTCAGACCCATGCGCCAATAGAAACCGAGGTCAGAACTAGCATGATTAGGATTTTCATCCAACCATTCCATGAAATCTTCATAAGTTTGAATTTGTTCAAACCTGTCAATGGAACAACCCAACCATATAGGTTCTAACCAGTTGGTGCGGTAATATTCCAACATTGCCCAGGCGCGGGTAACATCGGTGAGAGTAGGAGCGCACATGACACCACCGGGCACCATGAAACTAGAGTGAGGCCATTGACCGCCGAATAGAGCGTATATTTCTACGGGTTTTGCTGCAACAGTAATACCAGGTTCGTAGGATGTACCTGTGAATGCTGCGAAACGCTTACAAGCTTCTTCGTAGAAAGGACTATTGTAGTATTTTTTGTTAGTTAAGTCGATCGCGTATAAACCGTAGAAGAAGCGGGGATGACTTTGGAGTGTTTCTACAAGTTGACCGAGGTTACGAGCAAGGATAGCGTTACGAGGTACTTCCGTTTGCCAAGCTGTATCTAATGCCCAGGAAGCACAGGTGAGGTGAGAAGCACCGCAAATTCCGCATATTCTGGGGGTGACAATGAGACCAGCTTTAGGGTCTTTACCTTTGAGGATGACTTCAAAACCTCGGAACATTTGTGCTTGAGTCCAAGCGTTGGTTACATATCCGTCTTGAATGTCAACTCTTACATCTAGGTCGCCTTCAACGCGACCCACGGGGGAAATATCTAATGTTTGTACTTTAGTTTGAACCATTATTTTAGTTATCAGTTATTAGTTATCAACTGTAGGTTGGGTTAAGCGGCAGCGCAACCCAACAACTATATCTAAGTAGCGAAGTGTAATTAAATCAGGAGTTACGCAAACTAACAAAGAAACTGGGTTTATTGCCTTGATTACTGTTATAACGAATTTTTGTCGATCGACCCGGTTTGTGCGTAAATCGTAATTATGTTGGGTTTATCCTAACGGATAAGCTGGCGCTAACGTTCCTCAACCCAACCTACTTTTAAACGGTAAAGAAATCTTCCTCTGCCCATTTTGGAATTGAATCTTTCGCAACCATAGTCAGCAAAGCATAATCTTTACGGTTAACTCCCGTTGGTAATTCTTTGGGAACTCCCATGACTGTTTGAGTCTTAAATACTGTTCCCGGTGCGAGGTCATGGAATGGAAATTCTGGTTCCGTACAGCCTAAA
The DNA here is from genome assembly GCF_010672525.1 of Okeania sp. SIO2B3. GTDB lineage: Bacteria > Cyanobacteriota > Cyanobacteriia > Cyanobacteriales > Microcoleaceae > Okeania. Next base: position 63,652 of record NZ_JAAHGH010000013.1, read on the forward strand.
CATGGCATTCCCGCGCGAGTCTTAGACGAAACTCGGTTCCACAAAATGCGGTTACAGGGAGAATGAGTCATCGGTCCGCGACAACCCAAGTCATAGAATAGACATCCTTGACGCTGCCCAAAATCTGAGGTTGAAGCTTTGTAAGCAAAGTGAACGTTGCGAGTACAACCTGTTTGAGTGAAGCTTTTGAAAAATGTTTCGGGGCGGTGAAATTCGTCTAAGGTAATGTCATCAAGTCTGCCAGTGGCAACTGCTACTAATATTTGGGAAATCCAATCTGGGTGCGCGGGGCAACCGGGAATATTGATAACAGGATATCCAGCTTTACTTTTGAAGTCTTCTCCTAAAAATCCACCTTTTTTCCGTTTGAGAAATTGCAAACCTTCAGACTCACTAGGGTTTGGTGACATTGCTGGAATACCACCATAAGTAGCGCAGTCTCCCACCGCGACCACGAAACCAGCAACTTCCGATAATTCTTTTACCCAATCTTTCATCGGGCGATCGGCAAAACGGTTCCATTCTCCCGTACCATTGGGAGCATTAATTATAGTTCCTTCGTATACTAATATATCTAAATGTATTGTTCCCGAAATACAATCTTTTAATAATTGTTGAACGTCTGTACCAAGTTCAAATCCTAAAGAAGGATGCCAAAGTACATTAATGCCGAAGTCTGTAATTAAGTCACAAATATTTGGTTCTTCAGCATTGAGAAATGATATGGTATTGCCAGAACAAGCTCCGCCTTGAAGCCACAGTAGATTTATCATTCTGTCCTGATTCTCCTCTCTGTTATATGAGGTTGAGATGGAATTCACGATAGAATTTGTCGCACCCTAATTCAACCTTTATGAAATTATAAAGGATAGATAATGATGATTTTGTATATTTTATGAAATTTTTAATTATTGATTAATTGTTGGTTTTTTGATATTTTTTTGTTATTTTAGATACTTTATTTTTAATGTTTTATTGGTAAGGAAACATTGAGAAAATCTAAGACTTAGTTAAATGTCTACACTTGTAGCGGATTACACCTTGGTTAGGTACACGCACGGGGGCAATATGCCAGCACTGGGAACATTGAATGGCTTTGTTGCACAAAAGACGATCTGGTAAGCTATTTTTTTGCGAGTCCCTTACTCAAGCGTTGGCGGAGCCTAGCGGCAGCTATATCGCTAACTTTCGGGAGATTGATGTTTGATTTATCTATTGTCCAATAGTTATCTTGAGTTTAGATACAGTGAGAGTCAAGTGATCGCTGATTTGAGGGGGATTAATGTTTGATTTATCTATTGTCCAATAGTTACAGCAGTTGATGTTGTCCTAAATTTTCAACTGTAGATAAAGGAATATTTATCATTTCAGATTATAACTCCCTTCTTTTAATATTAGAGCTGCCAATTCTACTACTCAAAGTAAAATTTCCTGAACGTTGTCTAACAGTTTCTTTTCATGTTACACTGTCATATTATCATGTAATGCTCAAATATACCCATTCCTACGAAGGAGCTTTTGGTTTATAGTTTCAACTAACTAATAATAGAAGAAATGAGCAATAAAAAACTCCTAGAAAGAATCACTATCGACCCAAACATCTGTCACGGTAAACCCTGCCTCCGGGGATTGCGTTATCCAGTAGAATTTATACTAGAATTGCTTAGTAGTGGCATGACTATTGAGGAAATTCTTGAAGACTATGATGATTTAGAAAGAGACGATATTCTTGCTGCTTTACAGTTTGCTACTCGTTTAACTCAAGTAAAAAGTATTTATAGCATAGTGCCATGAAATTCTTAGTTGACGCACAACTGCCAGTGCGTCTTGCAGTTTTTCTCCGATCTGCGGGTTACGATACTATTGACACAAAAGACTTACCTCTTCAAAATGCCACTCCAGATACAGAAATTAATTTTCTTTCTGTCCTAGAAAATCGAATTGTTGTTACTAAAGACCACGATTTTTTTGATTCTTTTTTGATTCGTCAAGAACCTTATAAGCTGTTGTTAGTTACCACTGGTAATATCCCTAATAAAGAACTGATGAAGTTGTTTATAAATAACCTGTCTCGGTTAGTCCAGCTACTTGAGGGAAATTCGCTAGTAGAAATGAGTAGAAATTCTATTATTGTACATCAATAATTTATAATATTCAGTATTTCCTTAAATATATCTATTAGAGTTAAATGAGTCTACACCTAGAAGAATCTATTGTTTTAATTACCAGTGCTAGTGAAAACTCTTTTAAAGCAGATGTTATTGGCACTGGATTTGCTTTTTATCAAGCAGATAATTATACTTATTTGCTAACCTGCGCTCATGTTGTTGAGGATGTGGGTGGTGAGGAAAATGTATTGGTTAATAATATTCCGGCAGAAGTTGTTGCAACAGGAGATGTTAATGGTTTTGATTTAGCAGTGTTGCAAGTTGAAAAGCTGAATGTCCGACTTTTCCAGCTAATAAGTTTATCCGAAGCAGAAAATCAAAAGTTTCGGATAGCAGGTCATTATCTCTATGGTGAAAATAAAAACGTTATGCTGGAAACTGTTGATGGAACTCTAGGGAAAAAGCGTTTCGCTCGTCAAAATAATGAAACGGTGACAGCTTGGAAATTGTTAATTAATGAAGGCGATCGCCTTCGTAAAGGTTATAGTGGAGCACCTGTAGTTGACCTGAGCGATCGTGTTTTGGGTATAGCAACCAATATGGAGAAAGATGGAGCAGAGGGGTTAGCTATATCCGTAGAAGCTTTGAATAAAATTTGGCCTCAAATGCCTATTGCTATTTCTCTTCAGTTGCCTGAAGTTGAGCTTAGGTCTGATGTTGGTTGTAACTATACTAAGTTAAAGAGATTGTTGAGTGAGGGAGAGTGGAAAGAAGCAGATGAGGAAACAGCTCGTTGTATGTTGCAAGTTGCAGGGCAAAAGGAGGGTTTACTAACAGAAGAAGATATGGATACATTTCCTTGTACAGACCTCCGTACAATTGACCAACTTTGGGTAAAATATAGTGGTGGTAAGTTTGGATTTTCCGTCCAAAAGAAAATTTATAAGAATTTGGGTGGTACGAGAGAGTTTGAACAATCAGTATATGAAGCATTCGGTAACGAAGTCGGATGGCGTCAACGAGGAAAATGGTTGTTTGACTTTGAGATAACTTTTAGCTTAGATACGGATTATGCAGGGCATCTCCCCTTTAGGGTTTGCTTGGGACATCTCCCTTGGGCGGTAATACCCAATTCCCCTATTTTTGGTTTTAGCTGGTCTCTTTGGTTTGGAGCTTGCGGGCCTCTGTTCTCTCGCGTAGAGACTTGTAGACTTTAAAATATAAGCCTTTCAGCCGACTCATTAGTTATCAGTTTTTTATAACCCATTTTTCCCTCTACAAATCATTAAAAAATTGCATTGCTACCTCTTGTTCTGAGGTATTTCTACTGTTCTATTCAACCTCCTAGAATTTCCTTTGACAAATGTAGATATTTTTAACTCCATAACCAGAAATATAAAATAGTAGAACATCATCCTTATTGCGGTCATATCAAATCCGGCTGAAAACTCGTCATTGCGACGATAGGAAGCAATCTCGCGCAACCCTTGAGATTGCTTCTTTCCACTCCGTTCCAGTCGCAATGACTTATAATAACTAATCATCCAGATTTGATATCAGCTAACAATTTAGTTATTATTATTTTGGGATTCAAGGAATATTTAAAAATGGCTTACAGTGATTTTAAAACTATTAATCAAGCTCAAGCTACTTTTGACCTTAGTATTAATATGGTTAATTTGTTTCCTAATATCGAGTTAGTTGAACCCAGTGAATATTTGAAAATTACTCTCAAACGTAATCTCAAAGTTGCTTTTGATAATAATACTGAAAAAGCCCGTTCGGAGTTAATTATTGCACCATTGTTGATAGAAATCAGAGAAATATTTGATGGTAAAATTAGTTTCTTTTCTGGTAGAGATTTTAATGTCGATATTACCAGCGGGCTAAATGGGTTTTGTGACTATATTTTGAGTGCTTCAGAGTTCACTTTAGAAATAGAAGCTCCCGTAATAACTATTGTTGAAGCTAAAAATGAAAGTACAAATGTAGGTTTAGGTCAATGTATTGCGGAAATGGTGGCAGCACAGAGGTTTAACCAAGCAAGAAATAGAATAACTGAAAGTATTTATGGTGCTGTTACGACTGGTCGTATCTGGCGCTTTCTGAAACTTTCTGGTCAAAATGTTGCCATTGATAATAAGGAATTAGTCATTGAAAATGCAGAAGATATAAATGTTTCTAAGATTTTAGCAATTTTAAGTTTACCTATTAAACAATTGAACAGTTAAATTTTTTGGTGTTGCTGAATTGAAGTATGAATGTGCGATTGTTTGGTTGTTGTCAAGCCCCCTAAATCCCCTAATTTTGGGTGACTTTTAGAATTTTATTCCCCCCAATTTTGGGGGGCTAGGGGGGCAAAATCAGACCCATAATCAGCAACGCCAATTTTTTAATAAATCATATTTATCCTAAACTAAAAGCAATAGTTGAGGGATTTTTGCGCAGCATTACGCAGGAAATACTTACAACATTAGTAATGTTTTGTTAGGTTTAATTTCGTATATAATATATTAAAAAAATCCCAATTAATCTGGAGGTAATTATGTCAGAAAAATTGACTATTCTGCCCCATGGAGAACCAGACACCAATAATATGATTCTGGAGAATGATACTCACTTCCCCCATGGAGATCCAGACACCAGTCACATGATTCTGGAGGATGATACTCCCTTGGATAGTTTTATTAATGAAAAACAACAACGTTTACTCACAACTGTATTTTATAGCGGTGCGGAAATACCAATAAATGTTCCTTTTATTGTTGCTGCCAATGTAGGTTTATTTTCTCATCTCCTAGATTCAGGAATTGTACCTGATGTCTTTTTAAGTTTGAATATTATTGGTGAGAAAGAATGGTGGAAACGTAATGTCCGTTCTTATTTATTCTGGGAATTTGGCAAAGCACCAGATGTCGTAATAGAAATTGTGTCTCCGACTCCCGGCAATGAATTAGGAAGTAAATTAACGGACTATGCAAAGTTAGGAATTCCTTATTATGTTGTCTACGATCCATTGCAAAAATTCAGCGAAAATGTACTGCAAGTATTTCAACTGCAAGTTAATTCTTACGTTCCTAAAAATGATGCTTGGTTTGCCCATGTTAATTTGGGACTAAATCTATGGAATGGTGTATTTGAAAATATTAATGGTACTTGGTTACGTTGGTGCGATGCTGATGGAAATGTAATTAAAACAGGAGATGAAATAGCAATAGAAAAAAATCTTGAAATCTCCCAAAAAGACGCTCAAATCTCCCTAAAAGATGCTGAAATATCTCTAAAAAATACTGAAATATCTCTAAAAAATACTCAAATTAAACAGGCGTTATTATTAGCAATTGAAATGGGATTAAAACTCAAGTTTGGTGATGAATATGTGGGAATTTTATCAGATATTTCAAAAATAGATGATGTGAAATTGTTAGAGACCATTGTTTCTCAAATTCCCCAGATTTCCTCAACAGATGAATTGCGAAAACTATATACTGAATAGTTTAAAAATTGGGTGCATATTCCGCACCCTATTGTTGAGCAGGGGAGTTGGGGAGATGGGGAGATGGGGAGATGTATTGGAGTATTTTTTAACCTTTTTCTCGAACCTATCCCACTAATAAGATTTTTGCTAAAAACCCTAAATATTTTGAGAGTTAAAAACGAAAAATCAAGCTTTTCAAGCACGTTTTACTTAAACAAATAAGCTTGTTAAGAATAGTGGGATAGGTTCTTTTTCTCGTATTGCTTTTATCCCACGACTCCGCTCCTCAAAAATTTAATCAAGGCAAAGATACTAAATGGTTTCTAGAAATCAGGACTTACGCACGAGGTACGAAAAAGTAGCATTTGAGGTTGCTTTCCTGTGGGTTGCTTCGGACGGAAATACGTTGCAGGTGCGTAAGTCCTATTTATTATTGGAGATGTCTATTTATAAATAATGGCGAAAATATTAGTAATAGGTTACGGTAATACGCTCCGCAGTGATGATGGTGCGGGTCAAGGGGTGGCAGAGTTGGTGGCGGAATGGAAGTTACCCAATGTGCGATCGCTCCCGGTGCATCAACTTACTCCAGAATTGGCAGAACCTATATCTCAAGCAGAATTAGTGATTTTTGTTGATGTTTATCCGGCAACTTCTGAACAAGGTTTACAGATACATCAACTTTGCGTTCCCCACACTCCCCACACCCAAGAAAGGGGGGAATTTGAGAGTCAGGGTTTGAATATAGGACATACAGGAGACCCGCGATCGCTACTTGCTCTTAGTCAATTTGTCTATAACAATGTACCTCCAGCTTGGTGGATATTAATACCCGCAGTTAATTTTGAATTTGGGGAAGATTTTTCGAGGGAAACAGCTCAAGGAATTACAGATGCTTTAGCACAAATTCAACAAATTGTTGTTAAGTAAAGTTTAAAAGTTTTATTGACAAATTTTTTTAATTTAGCAGTTATTTTATCAACCTTTTGTTATGTGCAAAAGTCAAGTTTTGTAAAAAAATTTTAAGTCATCGCCCGATTAGGAAGAAATAGATCGGATAATAAAAGTAAGAGGTTATTTGAGAAATATCCTATGAAACTGATAGACCAGAAAAATCTAACCTTCCTTTATCTATTCCATAGAAGGGAATGAGGATTTTTAAGCCTCTATTTTATAAATTGAGAGGATTGACTTAATCAAGGAATAAGGGATAAAACTATACAGAAATTTTTGATAAATAGGGCTTACCCATTGTGGTGCGTTACGCTACTGCTTACACACCCTACTAATAGCTGAGAGGATTAACTTAATTAAGGAATAAGGGATAAAACTATACAGAAATTTTTGATAAAATCTCTTAAAAAAAGGATTGTTGTGATGTAAAACACAAAGGTTTGGCTTGTTCAATAATGGACAATTGATAATTGATAATTGATAATTGATAATTACCTCTCCCTAAAACGGATAGGATTGAATAAAAGGAAAATATTTTCTCTCTTGGTCGATTGGATATGGCGAGGAGACCTCGCCATCCCATCCTAACGGAATGCTCCGCAAACGACCGCTTGTTTCTCTTTTAAAGGAGAGGCTTTAAACCTTAATTATTCGGTAAAAAAATGTAGATTTATAGAAGTAAATAAAGAGGTATAATTTCCGCATTTGGCCATTAAATAAATAACAAAACAAATCCACAATATTTGTAAATAACCAGAGAATTTCAACAGGAGAACATCTATGAGTGACAAAACTTTTGCAACACTGGATGGTAACGAAGCAGTTGCTCGTGTTGCCCACAAACTCAATGAAGTCATTGCCATCTATCCCATCACCCCCTCTTCACCAATGGGTGAATGGGCGGATGCTTGGTCATCCCAAGGCACGCCTAATATTTGGGGTACTGTTCCCAGTGTGGTTGAGATGCAGAGTGAGGGTGGGGCGGCCGGAGCAGTACATGGTTCGTTGCAAACAGGTTCTCTAACTACCACGTTCACAGCATCTCAGGGATTATTATTAATGATTCCTAATCTTTATAAAATTGCTGGGGAACTGACTTGTTGTGTTATTCATGTGGCAGCTCGTTCTCTGGCAGCTCAAGGTCTCTCTATATTTGGCGACCACGGTGATGTGATGGCGGCTCGTGCTACTGGTTTTGGGATGTTGTGTTCTGCTTCGGTACAAGAAGCTCACGACTTGGCACTTATTTCTCAAGTTGCCACTCTGGAAGCAAGACTGCCATTTATTCATTTCTTTGATGGTTTCCGCACTTCCCATGAGGTACAGAAAATTGAACTTCTGCCAGAAACGGTTTTGCGGGAAATGATCGATGATGAATTTGTTTTTGCTCACCGCGCTCGTGGTTTGACTCCTGACCGACCAGTTTTACGGGGTACTGCTCAAAACCCAGATGTTTATTTCCAAGCGAGGGAAAGTGTCAACCCTTTTTACACTGCTACTCCCGATATTGTTCAGAAAGCAATGGATAAATTTGCCGAACTGACGGGGCGACAATATCAATGTTTTGAATATCACGGTGCTGCTGATGCAGATAGGGTTATTATTCTGATGGGGTCTGGTTGTGAAACGGTTCACGAAACTGTAGACTACTTAACGGCAAATGGTGAAAAGGTTGGGGTATTGAAAGTTAGACTATATAGACCATTCGATGCCAGAAGGTTAGTCGCAGCATTACCTGAAACTGTGAAAAAAATTGCCGTGTTAGATAGAACAAAAGAACCCGGTGCAAGTGGCGAACCTCTGTATCAAGATATAGTTACTGCTCTGAATGAAGAATGGTCAGGCGTAATGCCAAAAGTGGTCGGGGGTCGTTATGGTTTATCTTCTAAAGAGTTTAACCCGGCAATGGTGAAGAGCGTTTTTGACAACCTCAGTGCTGACAAACCCAAAAATCATTTTACTGTCGGTATTAACGACGACCTTTCTCACACATCCTTACCTTTCGATGCAGGTTTCTCTATCGAAGCAGATAATGTGGTGCGGGCAATGTTTTACGGTTTGGGTTCCGATGGTACTGTGGGTGCAAATAAAAACTCCATTAAAATTATTGGGGGAGAAACTGACAACTACGCTCAAGGTTATTTTGTCTACGACTCGAAAAAATCTGGTGCTGTTACTGTCTCCCACCTCCGCTTCGGTGCTAACCCCATTCGTTCGACTTATCTGATCGACCAAGCAAATTTTGTCGGTTGTCACCAATGGAGTTTTCTAGAAAAATTAGACGTTCTGACTTCCGCAGCGAATGGTTCTATTTTTCTGATGAATAGTCCCTACAGTGCTGATGAAGTTTGGCAACAGTTGCCTGTAGAAATTCAAGAACAAATTATCCGCAAGAATTTAAAAGTCTACGTCATCAATGCCAATAAAGTTGCTAGTGACAGTGGAATGAGGGGACGCATTAATACAGTAATGCAAACTTGCTTCTTTGCCTTAGCTAATGTTTTGCCCAGAGAAGAGGCGATCGCTCAAATTAAAAAATATATCCAAAAGACCTACGGCAAAAAAGGTCAGGAAATTGTCAATATGAATTTACAAGCTGTTGACAATACTTTGGATAATCTCTACGAAGTTAAAATTCCCACGGAAGTTAGCAGTAGTCTCCACCGTTTACCACCCATTCCTGATACAGCGCCAGAATTTGTGCGGGATGTTTTGGGCAAAATGATTTCTCGGGAAGGCGACCAACTACCAGTCAGCGCTTTACCATGTGATGGAACTTACCCCACGGGTACAACTCAATGGGAAAAACGTAACGTTACTCAAGAAATTCCAGCTTGGGACCCCAATGTCTGCGTGCAATGTGGTAAGTGTATTATGGTTTGCCCTCATTCGGTCATTCGTGGTAAAGCTTATGAGGAGACTTTGTTAGATAATGCTCCGGCAACTTTCAAATCTATAAATGTCAAGGATAAAGACTTTACCGGACAGAAATTTACTATCCAAGTTGCACCCGAAGACTGTACTGGTTGTGGTGTGTGTGTAGATATTTGCCCGGCGAAAAATAAATCTATGCCATCCCGCAAAGCAATAAATATGGAAGCGCAGTTACCATTGCGGGAACAAGAAAGGGAAAATTGGGATTTCTTCTTGGGTCTACCTAACCCCGACCGTCGCTCCCTCCATCTCGACCGCATCCGTCAACAACAATGGCAAGAACCCTTATTTGAATTTTCCGGTGCTTGTGCAGGTTGTGGGGAAACTCCCTATATTAAATTAGTCAGTCAGTTATTTGGCGATCGCTCGGTTGTGGCGAATGCTACGGGATGTTCGTCTATTTACGGCGGTAACTTACCTACAACTCCTTGGACAAAAAATGCCGATGGTCGCGGGCCCGCTTGGTCAAATAGTTTGTTTGAGGATAACGCCGAATTTGGTTTAGGTTTCCGTCTGTCTCTCGACAAACATAGTCAGTTTGCTGCGGAGCTTTTGCAAAAAGTGGCGGGAAGTGTGGGAGATAATTTAGTTGATGCCATTCTGAACGCTTCCCAAAAATCGGAAGCTGATATTTGGGAACAACGGGAGCGAGTCGCCCAAGTCAAGGAAAAATTGCAAGGGGTAGATTCGCCAGAAGCAAAGCAACTGCTGACTTTAGCAGATTATCTGGTGAAAAAATCAGTTTGGATAGTTGGTGGTGATGGTTGGGCGTATGATATTGGTTTTGGTGGTTTAGACCACGTTATCGCTAGCGGTCGAAATGTGAATATTTTGGTTATGGATACGGAGGTTTATTCTAATACTGGCGGTCAGTCTTCTAAAGCGACTCCCCGTGCGGCAGTTGCCAAGTTTGCAGCAGGAGGAAAACCATCAGGCAAGAAAGATTTAGGTTTAATAGCAATGACCTATGGCAATGTTTATGTTGCTAGCGTAGCAATGGGAGCGCGAGACGAACATACCCTGAAAGCATTTTTAGAAGCTGAAGCTTATGACGGACCATCTTTAATTATTGCTTACAGTCATTGTATTGCTCATGGAATTAATATGACGACAGCAATGAGTAATCAAAAAGCTCTTGTAGAAAGTGGTCGGTGGTTGTTGTATCGGTATAACCCAGACTTGGTACAAAAAGGAAAAAATCCTTTGCAACTAGATATGCGCTCGCCTAAGAAACCAGTAGGTGAGTCGATGTATCAGGAAAATAGGTTCAAAATGCTAACCAAGAGCAAACCTGCTGATGCCAAAGATTTATTAGCACAAGCGCAGGAAGATGTCAATACTCGTTATGCAATGTATGAATATTTGGCAGCTCGAAAATTAGAAATGCTCAATGGCAATAGTAGCGGTAACGGTAATTCTGATGGTATGAAAACACCAGAAAAAACGACTAATAGCTAATATTTTTTGACTCAGAAAACCGTAGGTTGGGTTAAGCGCAAGCGCAACCCAACAACAAGGAGTGTTTGAGGGATTACACATTTTTGAGTTGATAGTAGTATCTTTGCCTCATAGATGTTTGTTGAGCTTCGGTCCTCCTCAACCCTACCTACATCTCCATAACATTCATATTACTTTTGACTTTTGATTTTTGACTTAAACATTATCAGGACTTACGCACGGACACTAAATTGAGTGAGGGCGCAATTCGGAGCTTTGCGGAACGCAAATGCCATTCGTCCCTACTATTGCAACATTTTAGGCGTGTGAGGGCGAATGCCATTCGCCCCTACTATTGCAACATTTTAGGCGTGTGAGGGCGAATGCCATTCGCCCCTACTATTGCAACATTTTAGGCGTGTCACGCTATTACGCCTTTTTCGTTTTTAACTTTTGAATTTTGACTTTTGACTTAACCATGGATATTACGACAAATTATTTAGGATTACAATTACGTTCCCCTCTAGTTGTAGGAGCTGCGGCACCTTTAACCGAAGACTTAGATAATCTCAAACGGATGGAAGATGCTGGTGCTGCTGCAGTAGTTTTACATTCTTTATTTGAAGAACAACTGCAACAAGAAAAGTTTGAATTACACCATCATTTAGAATACGGCACAGAAAGTTTTCCAGAAGCTCTAACTTACTTTCCAGAACCAGAAATATTTCATGTCGGTGCTGAGGAATATTTAAAGCATATTAGTGAAGCAAAAAAAATGGTAAATATGCCAATTATTGCCAGTTTAAATGCTTCAACTATTGGTGGTTGGACTCATTATGCTAAAGAATTAGAAGCTGCTGGTGCAGATGCTTTAGAGTTAAATATCTACAATATTCCTACTAATATGGATATGACCGGGGAACAAGTAGAACAAAGTTATATTAGTATTCTGCAAGCTGTTAAATCTGAGGTAAATATTCCAGTGGCAATTAAACTTAGCCCCTTCTTTAGTAACATGGCAAATATGTCTAAAAAATTGGTAGAAGCAGGGGTCAATGGATTAGTTTTGTTTAACCGTTTCTATCAACCAGATATTAATATTGAAGAGCTAGAAGTAACAACTAATTTATTATTAAGTACCCCACAAGCAATGCGTTTACCTATGCGTTGGATAGCTATTTTGTACGGTAGATTAGAAGTAGATTTTGCAGCAACAAGTGGCGTTCAAAAAGGGCAAGATGTAATTAAAATGATGATGGCAGGTGCGAATGTAACTCAGCTAGTAGGCACTTTATTACGTCATGGAATTAATCATATTCAAGTTATCGAAAATGAGATAATTCATTGGATGGAAGAACATGAATATGAATCAATAGCACAAATGCGCGGCAGTATGAGTCAAATTAATTGTCCTGATGAAAGTGCATTTGAAAGAGCGCAATATATGAAAGCCATTCAAAGTTATAAACCTGCTCAAAGTTTGGTTTAATTAGGGCTTGCTGATTAAATCTCAAAGCATTGACTGATATTGGTTGTAGCATTTTTTGATCTAAAAAAGTGCGCCTGTTTTCAGTGGAAAAAACTCATGCATGCTAGTATTTTGGGAGGATTATGGCAGACAAATCAAGGGACAATTTTTCCGACTACCTCCTCTATAATTCCCATTTCTCCTGCCTTCCCCTCCTGGGAGGGGGAGGGGCGAGGGGTGGGTTGTCTACTGTCTCCTACCCTCACCCATAAGACTTTTTCAGCAAACCCTGATTAGCATTAGTAGCGTGTCTAGCCTTAGAATGTGGGTAAAGTAATTGCTAAGAAGGCAGTAAATTTACGGCCTGTGTTTACCCACAATTTTAGTCTAGACGAGCTAGTAGTAGACTGACACATCTAAAATGGTGCAATAAGTGTAGTGGACTGTTGCACCTAAAATAGTGCAGAGCGCTTTTTTCGTCACCCCATCCCCCCATCACCCCATCCCCCCATCACCCCATTTTCTCATGCACCATTTTAGCTGTGTCAGTCCAGTAGATATAGATAGAATTTGCTAACCTTACCTATTAATCAGGACTTACGCATGAGGTACGAAAAACTTGGATTTGAGATTGCTTCCCTGTTGGTCGCTTCGGACGAAAATACGTTGCAGGTGCGTAAGTCCTATTACAGCGCTTTTCATATTGATGAACCACATAGTCACAATCACGCACCCAGTCCTTACTGTTGTCTACCGTTTGGTATTACCTCTTTAATTTGAATAATGATTTTAGCCATTTTGGAAATGGCAAAGCATTCACTGTTACTCCACATTCTCCCATTATCTTCAGAGCTTGATGCGATGCAGCAAAACTTTGCTGAAAATTGCCTTGTTTGCCAGTCCTGATATTTAGGCAAGCTAGTAATCAAGAACTTACCCAAACTTACCCAAATGAGATTTGAGCTTTGGAGTTAGCTGCCTGCTTCTGTTTAATGCAAGTAGGTTGGAATATAACTAATCGCCTAGATGACTAAACGCCTTTTTCCTTCTTCCTTCTCCTATATTAATGAACTACAAAAAAAGGCGTTGGTGATTTGAGGTATGAAATAAGTAATTTAGGTAAATTAAGAGTCATTCAAAGATGGCAAAATTAGATATTGTCAATTGACCGAAAAGTACTTTTCTTTCTCCTGACTCCTGAGGACTGACTCCTAACTCCTGACTACTTCAAAATCAAACAAACTTACTCCCTTTCGGCCAACCATACAATTGTAATCTGTAGAAAAAGTTGGGGAATAAAGCAAACAAATACTTAAAAATCTTAAATCCCAAAGGCTCATCATAAGTTCCCACCCATTCCTTACTATTCTCAATCCAATTAACAATTTTCTCAGCTACCTTATCCCCGGAGGGAGCAGAATTAACTCGATTAGCCCGAATCTTGTAAGCCTTATCATTCAAACGATTCACTGGTGCCCAAGCAAACTTACCAGAAATAGCACCAGGGCGATACAACCGCAGGCGAATCATATTTTTACTGGAATGATAAACAATTGGCCCAACACCAGACCAATAATAATGCAAGGCAATTTTGCCAGAATGATAAACAGGTCCGAAACAAGAAGGACTGCCATCAGCAATTGACCCAATCGCAATCACATCCAAAGGTCTACTCCGGGGTAACTTGGCTGCCTCAGCACCAACCACTGCAGGCCAAGTATAATTCACCCGGTTCATCGACTCCACCAACTCAACGATCGGAATTCCACCCTCTCCTACTTCCGTCTCAATTTGACCAGCATTCAAAATCACCACATCCGGGTCATACTCAAATAGTTGTCTGGCATCCTCAATAGTTTCCTGGGGAGAAACACACAACTCATCAAAAAAATCTCCTTCTAAACTGGGTTGACGAGTTACACCAACAACCCGCCATCCCCGTGACTTATAAGCTTTACCCATCGCACTACCCAAAGTGCCTGAAATTCCAGTAATTACAACAGTTTTCATTTAATTTTATCATAACGTGAAGACCTGCGCTCTCCAGTAAGGGAACGTTAGGATGTTTGCGTAGCATGACCTAGGAAGAACCAAAACCAATAAATTATACAAAAAATATGTTAAAATATCAATATTAAATCCCACATTCGGAACTTCAAATTGTAACATTAAAAATAGTATACCAATCCGTAGCTTGATAGGTATTTATACTATGCAAATCATCTCAATTACTTTTTTCGTTGATCAAATTCCGAGTCAAAAATTTACGCATAAATACTTGCCACGGCAGCTATAATTTTCTTCTAAAATTCTGTCTCCTGTCTCCTGACTCCTGATTCTATACTACATTTTGTGGTGCGGAATGTGGGTTAAATAAGTAATGCTGTAGATGATCGAAAAAGCCTATAAATTTAGGTTCTACCGAACTCCAGAACAGGAAAATCTGTTGCGGAGAACCTTAGGTTGTGTTCGACTAATCTATAACAAAGCTTTGGCTGCGATAACAGAAGTTTAGCTTGAAAAGCAAATTAGAATTTTCCCAGTAAAGCTGTTCCTTGTTCCCTCCTTTCAAAGCCAACCAGCAAACTCCGTAGTAAAGCGATCGCCCAAAATAGCATCTCGAATACTTTGGGTAAAGCGAATTAACTCTGTGACATTATGAAGAGACAATAGGGTATAACCTAAAGACTCCTTAGCTCTTACCAAATGAGCCAGATAAGCTCGACTAAAATTTTGACAACAATAACAAGGGCAAGATTCATCAAGAGGGGTATAGTCTTCTCGAAACTTAGCATTTTTCAAATTCCACCTCTCCCCTCTAACCAAAGCTACCCCATGTCGCCCCAAACGAGTTGGAATTACACAATCAAATAAATCTATGCCAGAAGCGATCGCTCGTACCATTTCTCGATAAGTCCCAACCCCCATCAAATAACGAGGTTTATCTTCTGGCAATAAAGGAGCTGTTACTTTAACTATATCATCTATTAGCTCGCCCGGTTCTCCCACACTAACTCCACCAATAGCATAACCCGGTAGATCCAAATCTACCAACTGCCTTGCTGCTACAGAACGCAGATCGGGATAAACACCTCCTTGAACAATACCAAAGAGAGCCTGATCCTGACGCTGATGAGCCTCAACACAACGCTTCAACCATCGATAAGTACGATTTGTTGCCAACTCCACTTCTTCCTTACTTGCTGGGTAAGGCGGGCATTCATCAAAAGCCATAATCACATCAGCTCCTAATTCATTCTGAATTTGGATCGAACGCTCTGGAGTTATATCAATAATACTACCATCACGAGGTGAGCGAAATTGAACACCTGTTTCGCTAATAGTTCGGATTTCTCCTAAACTAAATACTTGGAAGCCCCCAGAGTCAGTTAAGATTGGCCCACTCCATGCCATAAATTTATGTAGCCCACCAGCACCAGCTATAATACTTTCTCCTGGTTGTAAGTGGAGATGATAAGTATTTGCCAAGACCATCTGAGCACCCGCCTTCTCTAACTGAGCAGGTGTGAGAGTTTTAACAGTTGCTAAAGTCCCCACAGGCATAAATCTAGGTGTATCTACACTACCATGAGGGGTCAAAAAAACACCTGCACGAGCTTTTGTGTTGGTACAATAAGCCTGACAATGAAAGGAAAAGTTTTGGGACATGATAGTTAGGTATTGGCAATTAAAAAATTCTAACTGTTTTCTCTAAACTGAGAACAATTTATATGCTTTGCCTAATTCCCTATTTTTTTCCTTTCTGCTTAAAAGGGGCAATCATCATCATCAAACTGCATATCCCAATTAGATGACAAAACTTGATCCATTACTGCGTCAAAAGCTGCAGCATTGATATTTTTGTGAGCCTCTTCTTTGAGAGGGTTTGACAGAGGAATTAGTCTTAACTGACGTCCTTCGGTAATTAAATCAAAATATGTTTCTTTCTGTAATGATTGTCCAAGTTCTAGGTAATCAAAACTAAGTACATTTAGGTATATTGAATGATTAGCAACTAAAGTTGACCGTTGACAATCCGCAAATACTTCTAGTATGTATCCTTCACCTCGGCTTTGAATTTGGCCATCTTGAGTATGGATATAGCGGACTCTACCTAAATCGATCAACAGTCTTTGCATATCACGTTTATTGACAACTATGCCACTGTCAATTATGCAAGGAGCAGATACTCTCTGGTCAAAATTATTGGAACTCATATAGCAAAAGCCTCTGAATTTGATAGAAATTGATCAGAACAGTTTTTTTTAGTTCTGAGTTATTTAGATAGTGCTATTCTTGTTCCAATTCTGGCATAGTTTCTTGGAGAATGAACCAATAATATGGCAATATGGTTTGGAATATGCACAAAATCTCATGGAAAAGGGAAGGATTTATCTAACAACAGCTCATCTGGAGTCAGAGTTTCAGACTTTTAATATATAGTTTGAATTTTTTATACATTCTATACTATGTATATTTAACTATGTATATTTAACTATGCATTCTTGAAATCTTTTGAGGTCTATACAGAACTATACTGTATATTTACTTTCTACCATACAAAATTAATTTTGTCTACTCCTTGGTTATTAATTTGATTTGAAACAAATGCAGCAAATATTATTTTTTTTGATACTATAGTTAACAATAAAAAGCCAAGCTCAGAAAATTTTGGGTGGTAAAAAATATTGCTCCATGTAATTAGGAAAACTCTGACAAAACTCTGTGCTGGAATTGCATTTTACACCTGTTTACCAATTCCCCATACTTGGAATTTGGATTTTAACGGTATTGCTCGTTTCGCTCCTGTGATAGGATTGATAGTGGGGGGTATCCTTGGGCTAATTGACCTTGGATTACAAATTTTAGGAATGCCTATACTCACTAGGTCTGCTGTAGCAATTGTATCTGGAATTGCCTTAACTGGTGGTTTACACTTGGATGGGGTGATGGATACTGCTGATGGGTTGGCAGTGCCAGACCAGAAACGACGACTGGAAGTAATGAGTGATAGTGCTACAGGAGCTTTTGGTGCAATGGCAGCGATCGCTCTACTGTTGCTAAAAATTACTGCTTTAACAGATTTAGATAGCGACCGCTTTTTAATACTAATGGGAGTAGCAGGTTGGGGAAGATGGGGTCAGTTAGTAGCGATCGCTCGTTACCCCTATCTCAAACCTACTGGAAAAGGAGCATTTCACAAAGAGGCAAAATATTCGATTTGGGATTTTCTCCAAAGTCTACTTTTATTAGTGAGTCTGAGTGGAATCCAAATTTTATTAAACCCTGAAAGTTGGTTAGTAGCTTCTGGGATGGCAATAGGGGGAATAGCGATCGCTCTGTTGACAGGTGCTTGGTTTAACTATCGTTTGGGCGGTCACACTGGCGATACTTATGGTGCTGTGGTTGAATGGACAGAAGCATTATTATTGTGTTTGTTGGTTACTTTGGAATAGCGGTTATTTCAGTTATCAGTCATCAGTTATCAGTTATCAGTTTTGCCGACTGAAAACGCCATATGTAGGGGCGAATGGTATTCGCCCTAACTTTTGAAGTTAAAATATAATGTTGACTTTAGACGTACAAATAATTTTAAACTCAATTCCTAATGAGGTTGCTTGGCAAGATATTGTACAATTTGAGAAGCTTGACGACCGCGTTGCTATAGCTAATGATTTTTCTCCTAATATGGTTGGTGTCAATGATGGTTTTATTGAGTGGTGTCCTAATGATGAACCACCAAGCTATTTAGAAAAATTAGTTTGGTGGTGGGTGGTTCGTCCAGATATGGGGGCAGCGTTCGCGGAGCGTTGCGGATGCAACATCGCTCTTGAAGCTCATGTTGAATTGAAAAGAATTATTGGGAACTATATTTTGAGCAGTGAATAGAGTGATTTTGCATCCACAAAGCTTTCTTGCGGAATGCTGCGCAAACGCGGTCGCTTCTAAAATATCATGGCTTTGGGAGGAGGTTATCGCTCTGTTTGCTTGGTTTAACCATTGCTTAGGCGGTAATACTGTCGATACTTATAGTGCTGTGCTTAAATGGACATAAGCATTATTATTGTGTGTTTTGGTTACTTTGGAATAGCGATTGGTTATCAGTTTTTGAGAAGAAGAAAATTATCGCTGGTGCTTTTATCAAAAAGATACTATTTTTTACATTTTTACAGCGCTTTTGCTAATACATGACCTCACGTTACCAGCAAAACCTTGTAGGGAGGTTCCATGGAAGCTCCCTACTGTGGTATACCCAAATAAAAATTGTTGTAATTCCTCAGTTATGCCAAACTAATAGTATTTTCTTGAGAGAATCCCCAGTTAACGCCATTTATATAGGTGATACGATCCATTTCACCAGATAAATCTGCATGGATAACTCCTTCATGGGCAGCTCTTGAGTCTATAGTCCATAGGGTATTACCATCGTTGCCATACCAGTCATATTGTAAGTCTGATGGCAATTCTCCATCTACATTATTTTTGATCCAGTCTGCATAAACTTTAACTACTGCTCCGTGATTGTCTATATTATTCCTAATCGGAGTATCTCCGGTAAAGTCGATCAAAAATGATCGATCAGCAGTTTTAGCTTGTTCATTGTCACCTGCAAGATCTCCTTCCCATAAACTTGATACAACAGTAAGGGGAAGGTTAAATCTGTCAACTGTAGCATCTACAGTTACTAATGCTAGGGAGTCTTGAGCTATATCCCTAAAGTTTGGTACTCTCTGCCCCCATCCTAGTGCTTCACCGTCTATGTCATAAGTATTGCCAGGCCATGCTGGATCTAACGCCACAAATTCTTTAACTTCACCCCAGTTGTTCTGTTTAAAGATACGTCCAATTTCTGCACCAACATAGGAACCTAAACTGTGACCAACAATTTTTAACTGCTCGGGATTCATTCCAGCCTCATGCAACCAGTTTGCTGCTTGACGAGCAACGGGAGCTATTGCTCCGGCTGTGTGGAAAGGGGCACCAAAATCAACAGGAATGCTTCCGGACTGGAAATTAGTCAAGGCAGAAGTAATTGTTCCAGTTAACAGATAGCTAGGAGTGGGTAAATTATTATTCCAACGAGCTGGCTCCTCCCAATCTAAAGCCAAGACTTGATAATCTTTACTAATTGCTGTCTTCAACAATTCTTCCATATCATCAGGGCTATTATTCCATCCATGAATAATTAGCATTGTTTCTTTATTTGGGTCAAACTCAGCATAAGCGTTTAGTTGTACACCTCCAGAATATTGACCGTGATTCCAAATATCACCTAAGGAGACAACAAAAGGGTCTCCTAAATCATTAGAGTTTGAAGTATCACTTGAAGAACTAGCCGATAAACTTAAGTTGTAATTACTATTAGCGCCATTATAAGGATAAATTTCAATGTAGTAATTTCCTGGACTCAAGGTTGTATTAATAAACTCATCTGAGTTGAATGAATTTGTTGAGGACTCAATTGAATTATTACTATCAAATAATCTCACATCAATATTCTCACTCAAACCGTTAAGGACAAGATTGAAATTACTGGTACTATCAAGGTAGAAATCGTAGCGATCGCTAGTATCACTGTTACCTACAAAACCACTAAAACTGCGACTACCACTGAGTAATCCTAAATTGGAGTCAATTGTTTCTACTACGCTCGTTTGAGTAGTCGAACCTCCAGTTGTTCCTCCTGTAGTTGTTCCACCTCCAGTTACTACAGTTGAGTTATCTTGAGAAATTAGATGTTGAGGAATCCGAATGGTATCATAAGGGTCAATTTGACTAGGATCGGAAATACTATTATGATTGGCAATCACTGAGTAATTCGAGCCATTACCAGTAAAACGAGTAGCAATATCCCAGAGATTATCTCCATATTCTACTGTATATATAAAGTCGTTAGAGTTTCCAGTTGTTACTCCTCCAGTTGTTACAGTCGCTTCATCTTGAGGAATTAGATGCTGAGGAATCCGAATTGGGTCATTAGGGAAAATTAGACCGGGATTGGAAATACCATTATAATTGGCAATCTCTAAATAATTAGAGCCATTACCAGTAAAACGAGTAGCAATATCCCAGAGGTTGTCTCCTTCCTGCACTGTATGTATTAAATCGTCTACTGAACTTGCCTGTCGTATTGCATCAGATTCAACACTCTCTCCTGTCAAACTATCTACAGTTGAAGCAGTAGAATTATCAACACCTAATACTTCCCCAATAATTCCATTGTCTGCTGGAGGCAAAATAATCTCGTTGTCGCCTTCTGCTCCAAAAGTCGGAATAATAATCTCTGAAGTCACATCATTACTAGGAATATTATTTATCCCCAACGTCTCAGTTTCTTTATTACCAAAACCAGCGATCGCCTGCTCTAAAAATTCTTGTGGCTCAAAATTACTCATGGTAGAATTTCCCTATTTATTAACATTAGTAGCGCAGTTGTTATTTGAGAACTAAACTATCAGGACTTACGCAAAGGCACTATTTATAGAGTAAAGTAACTGTTGGACAATAGTTTTGAGCGCTATATATAGCGTATCTGCGTAAGTCCTAACTATGTAAGTAATTCTCTACAGATGGCTAGTGCCATTATTTTTTAAGTATTTACACTGGCTTTTTTTTTATTAAGTAATATTTATTACTTAAGCTAAATCAATCATAAGCGAGTAAAGACTAGGGTTCAACTAGCAAAAGTTAGGATTTTTGGTTATGCTTGGGTTAGGTGTTTATCTGCATAGCATAAAATGGCATCAAAAAAAGATGAAGTTTTTGCAGCTTCAGCAAAATATTGGGACTTAGAAAGGCTCTATCAAGCTTTAGCAGCAGTCAAACGAAGAATCTCTCCTGGCTCTCGCAAGGGATTAACGGATACAGAAAAGCTTTATTTACGGGGAATTCTTTGTGGTCATAGTCCAGCAAAAATAGCTAAGAAGCTATATAGAAGTCCTAAAGGTGTAGAGGTGTATGTGTGCAAAACTTTATACCAATATCTCAAGCAACTTGTGGATACATCGAGCGAACAGATGGGAAATTGGAGAAATATTCATACATGGTTGGAAGATGCAGGATATAAAACGCTGTCGTCTGTTGAATCTAAATTAAATCATAATTCTTTACCTACGGAGGCGCTGGTAAATATAGTTGGTATGAATTTTGAGAACTCGAATACATTAAATATAGATATTAATATCAAATTATCATTTCCTTCAGGTTCAGAAACTGAAGAGGCAGAAAATTTAGAGGAATAATTATCCTAATTTCTGCCATCTTAAAAAAGTCTGAATACTGACTCCTGACTGCTAATTTTTAGGTTCTATCCAAATTTTTATACCCTCTACTCTGAGAGCTTGGTTGCGAGTACCACAATATGCACCATTAGAATAAACTGGTAAATCTCCCATATTCTGAACGTGAGCTGTATAGAATACATCATAATTGCCAGCTTGAATACCTGTAATACGAACCGCAAATCCTTCTATTCTTCTCCCTTTGCCGCGTTCTCCAGCTAATTTTCCAGCTTCTAACCAAGGAGTATCACCTATGTCAGAAACATGAGCCATGTATTCAAGGTTTAACCCAGGAATAGAGGGTTCTATATTTATTTGAAAAGCTTCTACACGAAAACCTTGACCGCGAGTACCTGCATATTCTTGACTGCCAAAGATGCGATCGCCTATATTTTGTATATGAACTAAAACTTTCAACCCTACAGAAACTGCTGATGTTTGATTAGTAGTTTCTCCCAACATCATATTTGGTCTTTCAACAGTGGGAGAATTTTTAGATACTTCCACACCAGGAACAATAATGATTTCATCTACAGGGTTTGTACCTCTAGGTGTTGGGTCTTCTAAAATCATCACATCTGGATCTTCAATAGCTGTTTCTGCACCACCAGAAGGTACTACTATTAAAGGTGGTAAACTTGGAGCAGTTGGTTTTTGCGTATTAGTTGGTTGAGTGGCAATATTTTGCTCTAGTTCTTCTAGTGCTGGCAGTTTAATTCTAGATGTTGTGGGTGAAGAATCATTAGGAATGGTTAGTTTTCCTCTGGATATGGCTAACATTAGTTTTTTGCCAAAGCTGGCATTAACTTTTTCCTCTAATTCCAACCACTGCTCATCATCTAAACTTTTACCCTGTTTGACAAGTGTTAATATTGCTGAAAGTGGATGTTTATTTGCAATTAAAGCTTGAGCATCATCTGGTAATTTGTCAGATTTTGTATTAGAAATTAATTGGTGTAATTCTTTAGCTTTTGCCTTAACTGGTTGTAAAGGAGGAAATTCTGGTTGTTCTTGATGAGCGATCGCCAAGATTTGATTAAGAATATCTAAAACTGGTTGACTGGTTGATGATTCTGTGGTTGAAGCTAGTGCTTTAATTAAGTTTTCTAAGTCTGTGAAAGAAGATATTGCCCCAGCAGAAACTTGAGATGTTTTTGCCAATTCTAGTCCCTGCTTTTTGAGAGTAGCAAAATCTCTACCATAGGCCATCAATTCTTCTAGTAAACCTTCTGAAGGGGGAGTACCTGCGTTTTGTAGTTCTTTAGCTGCCAGGGAGAGACGAATACCCAATTTAGGAAAATTGTCTGATAGAGATGCTAGTTTTTCCAATAAGTTACGATTGACTGTTTCCATATTATTGTTAGAGTATATTTATCAAGAAAGGCAGAAGGCAGAAGGCAGAAGGCAGAAGGGAATAAGGTTATAAAACCCCACCGTCACTAGCGGTGCATACAATTGGTTGGAGTCAGAAACCCCATCCAATTGTTCCTTCTGGCCTTAGCATAGCTGCCTTCTGCCTTCGTTCATATAATTACAGTTTTATATATTACTTCAGAAGATACATCTGATATCAAGTCCGGCAGCATCGGTATGATAAATTCCAGGTAAGGGATAAGGAAGAAGATTTGAAAGAAAGAAAAAGTAGATATTTCTCAATTTTTTACACAAACGATACCAACAGACATGATATGATTGAAATAAAAAACTCAAAAACCAAATGTCTGATACCTTCGATAAAAATGTTTGATGCAACCCATGAAATTTTGAATGATGGTCGTATTCATAAATACATATTGACTCAAAATGGGCAACCAATATCCTATGCTGAGGTTTTAAACTTATGGCAGTATGAGTCAGACTTCGTCTCCTTCTTCATTTCACTTTTATCTGACTCTCCCTTTTCTGCCTATCGATGGGAAACACCACCCATTACAAAAGATACCGTAAAGCGCCAATTTGAATTCGTGTTGCTGAACTCTCCACGGTTAGCAAGCAACCCAGACAAAACGACATTTCGTGATTATTTCACAACTGATGATGTTAACAACGGAATAGTTGTATTTGAAAATTTAGGCAAAGATGCAATACTTGTAGTTCCATCTCCCAGGAACTCAAATTCCTCCTGGGAAGGAACTGCTTTTTCAGCTTATTCTCATCTAGCGGCCTTCATTCGTGGTGCGTCGGATGGTCAAAAACAGTCATTGTGGCAAATTGTGGGACAAACTGTGCAACAACAGATTTCAGACCGCCCGCTTTGGGTCAGTACGGCCGGTGGTGGAGTTGCTTGGCTTCATGTTAGATTAGATTATCGACCAAAATATTACGGGTACAAAATCTATAGTTTATCAGATCGAGTCTAGAAGAGCAAAAATAGAGATGATAGAAACAGGACTTACACAAATTAACCTTTAAAACGCCATATGTAGGGGCGAATGGCATTCGCCCTCACTCAATGTAGCGTCCGTGCGTAAATCCTGAGAAAAATAATAGCTCTTCCTATTGCCAATTTGAGGCTTAAGATGCTAATGTTAGTATGGGTATAAGGGCGCGTAGCTCAGTGGATAGAGCACCAGATTCCGGTTCTGGGTGTCGGGGGTTCGAATCCCTCCGTGCTCGTTTCAATATATATCCTGACTAACTGAAATATTAGCTATTCCTGATTTTTTTACCCTGGCCTAGAAATTAAGAAATTATGATGTAGGGGCGAATACCATTCGCCCTATATTGTAGCGGCGTTTTGCTCCGCAGCAAATGGCCATTTGCCCATACACATTGTATGAACAAAGGCAGAAAGCAGAAGGGACAATTTTATAGCAATGTGCGCTGGCATATTTACAAATTGCAGGAGGTGTCCAATGGCTAAAAGTCTTATATTATGGGTAATTTATTCCCCTCCTGGGAGGGGGAGGGGCGAGGGGTGGGTTGCCTGTTGCCTGTTGCCAGATGAGCTGTTGCCTGCGCGCAGCGCTATATCCTTATTCTGTTGGTGCTGTTTCAGCTTCCGGTGGCATAACCTCAATAGGTATACCTTCCTCCTCTTGCCCATCCTGAGTTGGTAATGTTTCTCCAACGGATGTATTTTCCGCTTCTGTTTCTGTTGACTTTGCTGTACTACAGTTAGAACTATCAAAATTAAATTCATACTGATAAAGTTTTGAGCGATCGCTACTGGAAAAAGATTGATTATTAACTGCATCTATAGCTGCTTCATCTAGCACTGAATGACCACTTTCTAGTAATAACTTTGGTCCATTAGTAATACTGCCATCTGGACTAACTAATACTCCCACAGTAGATTTACCTTCTAACTTTTTCTCGCAAGCTGCTTCTGGATAAGCATCAGCGATAGTTGTAGGTTCAGTCAAATTATCTTCTTCTAATTCCAATTCTATTGCCCACTGCAAATAAGTACCCACAGCACCTAAAGCAATATCTCTTGATTCTGATTCTTCATTGACAGCAGCATATTCTTGCTTTTGTTGCTGTAGTTTTGCTAACAGTGAACCTTTAAATTCTCCTTGCTGCTGTACTGGTGGGGATGGTTCAGGTTCCTGCTGTACTGGTGGAGATGGTTCAACAGCAGGTGTTATTACTGGTGTTGGTGGTTTTGTTTCTTCGATAGTAGCAGCAGCTAAATTTTCTTCAGGTGTTGGAGATGGTTGAGGAACGGGAGTAGTCGTGGTAACTGTTTGTTGCTTTTGTTGTTCAAATTTTTCTAATAATGAACCTTTAAACTCTTTTGGTGTTTCTGATGTGGGAGATGGTTTAGGAGTAGGAGCAACAGGAGTTTCCTGAACTTCTACTTCAATTTCTGGTTGAGACTTGTTAGTTTCAGTTGTTGCGGGAGTGACAACAGCTACCTTTTGTTGTTGCTTTGTTTCCTCTGCTATATCTTGAATAGTTTTTCCTTCTCGTAACTGCCTAACTATTGGTGCTTCTGGCAGTCTGCCTTTTTTTGTGGGGTCTGGTGTTGGAGGAATTTGAGGAGTTGGAGGAGTTGCTGTTGCTATAGTTTTTTTCTCTGTTTGAGTTTGAGTATCGGTATCATTTTTATTTGGAGCAATAGCAATTTGATTTTCAACTTTATCTTGGTAACGTCGTGGAGGCAATTTTAAATTAGCTGAGTATGACTCTCCAGTTGAGTTTTCAACTATAGAAGTTCGCTCTTGAGGGTCGATCTCTAGAGTTGAACGACGTGATAAACCAGAGTCATAGACTTTATCTGTCAAGTTCAAATTTTTTCTGAGTTGATATTCATCTATTTCATTTTGATTTGATTGTTGTTGTGGGTCAACTCGAAATATCTCTGCTGGTTGACTATTTATACTAGGTAGCGGGGGTGGAGATATTGGTGTTGTTGGTAATGACGATCTGCGGGGTATGGATGGATAATTGTAGGAAAATTCGCTTGGGGATGTATTTCTGGGCAACCTAGAAACGGAAGGAGTGGATCTTGAGCGGGTAGAGGAGGATGAGGTAGTAGAATCTTCTGGTGGTAATTTTGGTAAGTTGTAATCTGAAGGGTCTACAGGTATTGTTGGTAGTTCTGAGGATGATGATTCGGGGACAAAAGGTACTTCACTCGGAGATGGTGGTGAAATAGGGGATAAGTTGGATGGTGTTGGTATGGTTGAGAATGTAATTTCTGGTTCTTCTGGTTGAGGGAGGAGTTCGAGTTGTTCTGGTGTTAATTCTATTAATCCTACTGTTGGTGGTAATTTGGCTTTCTCTGAGAATAGGGATAATTTTGGTAGGTTAATTCCTAATATGGCATGAATGCCCACAGAGGTGAAGAGTGCTATCCATATTGGTTGACGGAGGGTGTCTATGATGGAAGGTTGTTCTATAGGTTGATTTAGGTCTAGGGAAGAAAAGTCAGACATATTAGGAAACTCCTATAACAATCAAATATACTTTATAAATAATATCGTTTCAATTTGCATTTTAACATTCAGCCATTTTTTGACCATAATAATGTTTTAAGTCCCATTATTGAAATATTGAGAGGACTTACGTATGCAACTCCCTTGAAAACGCCATCTGTAGAGGCGCCATTCGGCAGCTCTACGGAACGCAAATTCTATTCGCCCTCACTCAATTTAGTGTCCGTGCGTAAGTCCTGATTGAAAAAGAATATAGAGACCTTCTATGGGAGGTCTCTATACAGCTTACTGGAAAAAGTATTAATTTTTGGAGATATCTAATGTCTGACTATTACCAAAGAGCGATCGCTAATTTCTGATTGAGAAATCTTCTGCTTCTAACAATGGACTACCTGTTAAAGTTGCAAATTGAGCACCATCACCGAAACCACTTGCACTACCATTAGGATTATAGAATAAGTTACCATTGCTACTGTTATAAACAATTACTCCATCAGAGGTTGCTGCCGCAGCATCACTATTAACTACATCAAATTCATCTGGTATGCTGAAACCTGTTCCTGAAGCACTGTTGATAGCGGTGAAACTGTTGCGGTCTAGAATAATTATGTCTCCTGGTGTTTGGGAAAAATCTGTAATTTCGTCTATACCAAAATCCTCTGGTTGAAATGCTTCATTACTATTGAAGATAAAGCGGTCAATACTAGCACCACCTGTAAGTATATCGTTTCCTGCTCCACCATTAAGGCGATCGCGACCAATACCTCCTAGTAGAGTATCGTCGCCTGCTCCTCCTAACAAAATATCGTTATTAGAGTTACCTACTATCAGGTCGCCACCAGCTCCTCCAAGTAATTGATCGCTACCACTAGCTCCACTTAGAGCGTCGTCACCATTACCACCACTAGCAGTGTCTTGACCGGCACCACCATTCACGGTATCATCACCATCGTCACCGTTGAGGCGGTCGTTACCAGCGCTTGGAGCAACGAAGTCATCACCATCACCAGCGTCAACTAGATCATCACCAGTGCCAGGATCGATGACATCATTACCATTGCCAGATTCGATCTCATCGTCTCCTTCACCACTATCAAAGAACTCATCTATATCTGCTTCTGGATCATCACTGACTAGCAAATTATCGCCATCAGTACCAGGAATTTCTAGCAAAATACCACTGCCACCGCTATCTGGATCGCCTATATCTAACTCGCTGGTATTCAGGTTAGCAATAAACAGACCTGAATCTAAGACTTGGTCGCCAGTATCAGCAACGCCTAACTTAACGGTATTTTCTCCCTGTTGGACGGGGGCAAAAACAGTTAGTTTAGAGCTGACTCCATCATATTCGATGGGAAGAATATTATTGGCATTATCAATGAAGTTGCCTAATGAGAGATTATTGCTGATAACACTTAAAGGTTGAGTAAGATCGTTGTTGAACAATGCAACATTGTTTCCATTAACAAAGACTCCTGCTACATCCACAAAGGAGGTGTCGGAAAACTCAGGAAACTCATCAGACCCAAAAATTAAATCAAAGGTTATAGACCTGACGGTGGGGTCTTCGATTACAAATTCAAACTCTAGAATGTTTGCATCCAGAACTTCACCAGCTCCAGAAAAAGCGCTGTTGGCCACAGCTTGAAGGTCAGGATCGGAGTTCCCCAATTGTTCAACACTATAACCAATTTCAGTATTTTGGTCGGGTGGGGAGCCATCGCCAGAAGTCAGCAAGATGCCTGAATCAATTCCTAAAGGCAGAGTACCATCATAAAATGAGGATTGACCAATGCCACTTGGGGAGGTGCCACCAACGCTAGGGGAGAGTGGAACAACCGCACCTTCAAAATTTATAGAACCAGGTATGACTGTCAAGTTAGCTCCTGGGTCTACAATTGCATCTACTAGGTCTTGGACTGTGTCTACTGTTGGGTCGAATTCTACGAATGCCATATTCTCTAATTCCTAAAAAAAATTAACAACTAAATTTCACAAATTAATGGTCAAATTGTCTATTCTAGGGGGTCAAATTTTGTACATTTGGTACAGTTAGCAATTATCCTCAGATTTGACCACAGCAAAGTTTAAGCTTCACAGGTATGCTGAACAAAAGGCAGCGAGTTTAAAGGGAAGCAATCTCAAATCCTACAGGACTTACCGAATAATTAATAATTAATAATTAATAATTAAATAATTCGCGCCTTGAAGCCGACCCTTTTAAGGGGAAAAAAAAAGAAAATATTCCTTATATTCAATCAAGAGCGGTTAAAACCCGAGGTAATTATCAATTATCTATTATCCATTATCAATTAATGAAGCACGGACACTAAATCAAGTGAGGGCGTCATTCTGAGCTTGGCGGAACGCCAATGGCATTTGCCCCTACAGATAGCGTTTTCAAGGGAGTTGCATGTGTCAGTCCTGTCCTAGTTTTTCGTATCTCATGCGTAAGTCCCGATCAATAAGAATTTTTTACTTTTGATTAGCAGATCCCATAAAATTGACTTTGCCATGGCCTATTGTTTTCAAAGATAATATATTTCTGAGCTAAACTGAGGTTATGCAAAAAAGAAATTTTTTAATTAAAGAAGTTATTCAGTGTATTGACTCCAACTCAACTATTATATCCAGGACTGATGTAAAGCCTTTGATTATACACAGGAATTACCCAAATTTACTTTTAAAGCATCATTTGTAGGGGCGAATGGTATTGGCGTTCCGCCAAGCTCCGAATGACGCCCTCGCTATATGTAGAGTCTCTGTGTAAGTCCTGATACATTAACTTTAGTAGAGTTGTCGCTAAATAGAGGGAAAAAAATCGCTCCAAGCTAGACAGAGCAATAATTCTAAGCATTTTTGCCTTTCAATAGCTACAATCCTTACAGAACAGGGTTATTGGGAGTTTTTAAAGTTATAAAGCGACAAGTCTAGTGTATGTTACAAAATACTCTACAGGTAAAGTCCTTGGGTAAGCCATTTATATCATTACTCTGGAGTAATAATAATATTAATGATATATTTTGAGCAAATATAATATGGCAGTTCTCAACTATTTGTAACAAATTAGAGCATAGATAAATAGAGAAAATGTCTGAAACTCTTACCCAGAATTAGATGAGCTATTGTTCTATAATTTATATAGATATTTTCTACACAACCATTCTCAGGATTGTTATATATTTATGTTATGAATATATGCAAAAAATATTTGATTATCTGACATATGAAAGAATTTTATACCTGGAAAAAATACCGGTGTGCTTACGAATTCTATCCTCAAAAAGAAGGAGATGGTTCTACCATACCTTTACTATTACTGCATCCTATTGGAGTAGGTTTATCTAAAAATTTCTGGCATAGGTTTTGTTCTTTATGGCAGGAGCGAAGTTTACTAAATCCTATCTATAATCCAGATTTATTAGGGTGTGGTGAAAGTGATATGCCATCTGTGGCTTACTATCCTATAGACTGGGCTGAACAATTACAATATTTTTTAGATACGGTTGTACAAAGACCAGTGATTTTAGTGGTACAAGGTGCTTTGTTTCCTGTGGCTGTATCTCTGGTGAAACTACAGCAAGAATCAAGTTTAATTGATGGGTTAATATTATCGGGTCCGCCTCAGTTGGAATTGATGACCAAAGCTGATTCACCTATTAGTCAAAAATTGAGATGGAATCTTTTTTATTCACCTCTTGGTAAAGTTTTTTATCGCTATGCACGCAGTCGAAAATTTTTAGATTCTTTTTCTAAAAAACAATTATTTGCTGATGAAGAGCGAGTAGATGAAGAATGGTTAGATACTTTAGAAAAAGGAGCAAAAAATCCCCAAAGTCAATATGCTGTTTTTTCTTTTTTAGCAGGGTTTTGGAGACAGGATTTTAGTCAGGATATTGCTCAAATTAATCAACCTACTTTAGTATTAGTAGGAAAGCAAGCATCAACTATTAGTAAAACTGAAGAAATTGAAACGCCAGAGCAAAGAATTAATAGTTATTTAAAGTTGTTACCTCAAGGAGAGGGTTGTCAAATATCAGGGCGAAACGTTTTACCTTATGAGTCAACAGAAGAGTTTATTAAAGCTGTTAGTAAATTTTCACAAAAGATTAGTTAATAATTTGACAACTTATAAAATTAATCGCAAAATTTCTCAAATGTAGAATAGGTATAAATCAAATGGATAAAGTTGCTAATAATATTGAAAATAAGGCAAAAAATAGTACTATTTTGATTGTGGACGATCATCCAATTGATTTGAAGTTGGTAATTACTGTTCTGGAAAGCTATAACTTTAAGGTATTAGTATCTGTTGATGGTGAAAATTGTTTGAAACAAGCAATAGAAAGTAGCCCAGATATTATTTTGTTAGATGTTTTAATGCCTATAATTGATGGTTTTGAAATCTGTAAGCGCTTAAAAGCAACCCCAGAAACTACAGATATTCCTGTAATATTTATGACTGCTTTATCAGATATAGAAGATAAAATTACAGGATTTGAGTTAGGAGCGGTAGATTATGTTACCAAGCCAATCATAATAGATGAGGTTTTAGCAAGAGTAAAAGTACATATACAACTGCGACAACTAACTGAAAAATTAAAGAATAAAAATTTACTGCTGCTAGAAGAAATTACACAAAGAAGAGCAGCAGAAGCAAAACTTAAAGAAACTTTGCGGCAGTTACAAACAGCTCAAAAGCAGATTATTGCTAAAGAAAAACTTGCGTACTTAGGTACTTTAACTTCAGGCATTGCTCACGAACTTTGTAATCCTCTTAATTTTATTCAAAATTTTGCTCAACTTTCCACAGATTTAGTTGAGGAACTCATGGAGGAATTAGCTTTAGAAAGTAATAAAATGGAAGCTGAAAAATTTGAAGAATTTCAAGAAATTGTTAATGATATTAAACATAATTCAGATAGTATTTACCAACACGGTAAAAGAGCAGAAAAAATCATTAAAGGTATGGTAAGACATGCACAGATTGACAACAATAACTTACAATATAGCGATATTCATAAGATGCTAAATGAGTCATTGCAATTGGCTTGTCAGAGTCTGTGGGCAAAACAGAATGTTCCGATGAAAATTAAGACTAATTACGATGAGTCAATTAGTAAAATTAACTTATCATTTTCTGATATATTTCAAGCTTTTATGAACATAATTGATAATTCTTGCTATGCTCTCAAAACTAAGTTAGAACAACAGACAGCTGCTAATCAAGATTTTAATCCTACCTTATCTGTAGAAACCTACAATTTAGGAGAAAAAGTAGAAATTCATATCTACGACAATGGTATAGGAATAAGCTCAAAAATTAAAGATAAAATTTTTGACCCTTTTTTCACTACTAAACCTCCTGGAGAAGGAGTAGGTTTGGGTTTATCTCTCGTTCATCAAATTATTGTTGGACAACATCATGGCAGTATTAAAGTGGAAACCCAAGGGGGAAAATATGCTGAATTTATTATTGAAATTCCCATGACTAATTCTACAAATTTTCTACCAGAGCAAGATTAAAATTAAGTATGTCTGAAAATTAATTTGAAAAAGATAGTTTAGGTTGGGAATTCCACAAGTTACAACAAAAAATTGGTGAATGGTGGGAGCTTCAAACTTATCAGATTCTTTTCAAGGAGAGGTAATAATTAATAATTAATAATTAATAATTAATAATTAATAATTAATAATTAATCAGTACTTACGCAAATTGACTTTCAAAGCACCATTTGTAGGGGCAAATGGCATTTGCGTTCCGCAAAGCTCCGAATGGTGTCCTCACCATAAGTAGAGTCTCTGCGTAAGTCCTGTTAATTATTAATTGTTGAACTAATACCATTTCTCCATGAAGTTATATCATGTTCCCCCTCCGGGGGAGCTACGCTAACGGATAATCAGTTATAATAAAATTTAAGGACTTTGGGTACCGACAGTACCAAAGAAATACTGAAATTATTAATACCCCATCTCCAATATTTCATAAGTATTTCTCCTTTCTTCCCTCCAGAGGACTGACTCCTGAGGACTGAGGACTCACAACAGTTATTTATAAGTATTCAACCGAACATGATATTACACTTAATATAAAGATCAGAATAGTCAGTGTAATAAGGTCTGAACAACAATTATTAAGGGCATTTTTACAGATAAATGGTATAAAAATTAAGGATAAAAGCTTTTCTCTGGCGGCACTACAGGCTTTTAACCTACAAGCATAAACAAGCAAAAATTTTTCCTACCGCATCAATCCTATCCGTTTTCAAGGAGAGGTAATTGTTAATTATTAATTATTAATTTTTGAAGGATAAAATACACTATCAAAGTTTTTATATTCGCTCAAAAAAAGCTAGTAATTACGCTTTTTATCTTAATATATTGACTAATAATTTATAGTTAAAAACTTACCATTTGCCAATTATTAATAATAAAAAAAATCTGACTTTTTTCCGGAACTATACCCGATACTCTTGTTCCACTATATATATATCAAATTCAATTAGTAAAGCAGTGCAGGAATTAATGACTTTGAGTGGAAGCCAAACTTCTATCAACTTGTCCTACATTGTGTTACATTGAATTCAAAAATTATTGATATTTTATATTATTGTAGATCAAAATACAAAAGTGTGGAGAAAAGAGTGAGCATAAAAAATAACTATAATTATCAATCTCGTCAATCAGGAATATTTAAGTTTATTATATTTAGCACAATCGCACTCATCCTCATTAGCTTAATGATATTTACTCCAGGAGCAGCATTAGTAGAATTTAAAAATTCTACAGCTCCAGTAGTTTTAGATGGGCGACCAATACTCAAAATTAGCAGTGCAGGAGAATATACTGCCCAGAAAAGAGCCGAATTAATTGAAAAAAAGTTATTAACCGCAGTTTCATCATCAAAACCTATAGATTTAAAAGTTAAAACAGATGAAAAACTACCAACAATTTGGTTAAATGATGCCTATCTATTAACTGTTACTCAAAAAGATGTTTTTCCAGGAAGTAATCTAAAAGAGCAAACAGAAATTTGGGTAGAAAAAATTGAGGAATCAGTAAAAATATCCCAAAAAGAACGCTCTTTAAAATTTATGGGCAAGACATTAACTAAAGTAGGATTAATTATTAATAGTGCCATAGTAATAAACTGGCTATTAAAATTAGTATGGCGAAAATATTTATATCAAGTTATATTGTTTATTTTGGGAAATAATGGCATTTCTCATCCTGAAGAAAGCAAAAGTTTATCTATATTAATTAGTTTAAGTTTGCTAGTTACGAGAATAGCTTTATGGGTAGGAACAATTCTGTATATTACCAATAAATTTCCCCGAACTCGACAGTTTAGTTATCAGTTTACCGATACCTTAATTTCCACCTTTACTTCTCCGGTAATTCATTTGGGAAATCAAACATATTCTGTACCCGATCTATTAATTTTAGTAGGTTTAGTCTGGGTATTAATAATTGGTGTTGGTGGAATAACTAATATTTTAAGATCACGCATTTTACGAGTAACCGGAATTAACCGAGGCGCTCAAGAAGCGATCGCCACTATGACCAAATACAGTTTAATCACTATTGGAGCGATCGTATTATTGCAAGTATGGGGTTTAGACTTGAGTTCTATTACCTTGTTAGCGAGTGCGTTTGGCGTTGGTATTGGTTTAGGTTTCCAGGATATTGCTAAAAATTTTGGCAGTGGTTTAGTATTACTGTTTGAGCGACCGATACAGGTAGGCGACTTTGTAGAAATTGGAGAATATCAAGGTACAGTTGAACGCATTGGTGCCCGCAGTACAATGATTAAAACTTTCGACCATGTGTCTATTATTGTACCTAACTCCCGGTTTTTGGAGGCGGAGCTAATAAATTGGGATCACGACCACCCAGTTTCTGCGTTGCGGTTACCAGTGGGAGTTGCTTACGGATCTAATGTAGACGCAGTACGTCAAGCTTTATTAGATGCAGCAGCAGCAGTTTACCCCGATGTATTATCGATACCAGAACCACAGGTTTTGTTTATTGAGTTTGGAGATAGTTCTCTAAATTTCGAGTTACGAGTATGGACAGCGGAACCGAGCAAACAGGAAATTATTAGGAGTGACTTGTATTTTAAGATCGAGGCAATATTGCGGGAGCGTCAGATAGAAATTCCGTTTCCGCAACAAGATTTACATTTGCGGTCTGGGAATTTACCAATTGATTTATCCCCACGAATGGAAGCGATGTTGATGCAGTTTTTCCAGCAGGGAAGCAATGGCAAAAAAGTTAATTTGACTGGAAAGGAGGAGCAGAATTAATACCAAATTTGCGGAAGGAAGGCAGAAGGCAAAAGGTTTTTTCCCATTGCTACCTTAATTTTATACACAAACGATGCTACCGGACATGATATCAGGAGTCAGGAGTCAGGAGTCAGGAGTCAGGAGGAAATAAAGAAGAAGGAAGAGGAGAAGAAGGACAAAGTTTTTTGCCCACGCTCCTATCCGGACATGATGTAAATGGCGATCGCCTGTTTTTGACTGTCTATTTTTCACCTTGGCGGAGCAAGTGCAGCAGCTACTATATTAGGACTGACGCACCTGCAACGTATTTTCATCCTAAGTGACCGACAGGGAAGCAATCTCAAATCCTAGTTTTTCGTACCTCATGGGCAAGTCCTGATGTTTGCTAAAGGGCAAAAATAGGGTAGCGAGAGAGACCTCAATCGTTGTCGATCATGTGGACATCTTTTGCGCAGACGCCAGTGTATGTCACTAGGACATCAGCATCGAGCTTGGCCAGTGGTTTGGGTGTGTATTTGTAGTGCTGTACTTTAGCTTTAGGTTCTAATGCTGCCATAGAGGCGATCTGTTCGGGAATTTGATTGGGCATACAGATGGAACCGGAATTTTTATAGATGGTTTGTGTATCAATGTGTAGAAAAAGAAGAAATAATAGATAGCAAAATGGAATTGAATAAAGAAATAGGAGTTGCTCAAACACCACTATCAGGTTTTATTATATGTGCCTAAACTTGTAAATCTTAGAAAAAACAGTTGATGCTCCAGGCAGATAAGTTATCAGTAATAAAGGCCAGAGAATAGGTAAGCACCATAAAATTTCCCGTACAGCAAATAACCCTTTTCTTGTTGCACCGTTGGGTAGTAAAATATGCAATTCTCCGCGACATTCCTCAAGTAAAATGTGCGAATGGGTTCGGGACAAGTTTTGCCATCGTACTTCTAGATCGCTATAGTTAAGACGTTTGAGCCAGTCAAAATAACAGAAGAACGTGATTAAACTAAATATAATGGGGAGACAAACCATCGTAGAGAATCTCTAGTTTATTCTGATTTTGGGAAAACTTTTGACGGCGCGAGAAACTGTTTATAATTGATGTCCAGGGAATAAAAACTGAATAAATCGCAATGTATTGGAAAAATGGTGCTGCCTGAGCTAAATATATTCCAGTGTGGAAAGCTGTCCCCATAGGAATATAAACCCAGACTAACCTCGGAAAAATTAGCACTAGGAAGAAAGTAACTTCAAATAAAATTGCTACATAGGAAAATATTAAGGCTAATATATATTTTTGACCCAACCATATTCCTAAAGGTCTATCCCATGTTAGTGCATCACTGAGTAAGTAGGTTTGAAGAGTATAGCCATTCAACCATTCTAGTCCTCCAGCTGACAACTTGGCAAATCCTGCACTGAAATATACAAAAGCAAACATCCACCAAAGCAAAATAATTGGCCATCTCGCAAAAATACTTTGCTCTTCTGTAAGATGAAAGGTGGTAAAATTTTTATTCTTAATATTTAGTTTTATTCTTTCTCCTAGATCGTCAATAGATAAAACCCTACCTGCAGGACTTAAAGCAAGTATTAAAAGTGCTATCATCATTAAAGCATCTGGATGATGGAATCTGCCAAAGGAGTAAACATAAGCTTGGAGAAATAAATTACCTACAGCAAAAACTATCAAACTAAAGTTAGTCTTAAATCCAAATAAAGAAAAAAAGCCAGCAATAATGGTTAACCAAAATAGACTGATTAAAAACCAATCTGGTGGAGGAGTATTTAAACCGAAGGGCAAACTTAAAAGTTTGACTATCAATGTAGGATTATATTTTGCACCAGGACGGTTAGCTCTCTCAAGTATTTGACCTAAGAAGTCATTCTGCAAAATAATTTGATTTAGTTGAAAAGCAATTATTATAATCCGACATATTGCTAAATTCAGTAGCGGAGATGGTTGAAACCAGTATGACTCCCAAATTCTCCCAAGTTGATTTAAGTTTCTAGAAAGATTTATAGATAAAATCATTTTATTTGCCTCTAAAATTTAATGTATTCTGTTGTTTTGTTCTGAGGTTTTATTCCTTCTTTTGAAATAACAAAAGACTGCTTTTCGAGACGTATACCTATCAATTTTTTGTTATATTGTTTTTGATATATATCGACAAATTCATTAATCACTTTGTTTTTTTTGCTTCTGATAGCCGGAAGATAAAATCTTCTAAACCAATAAGGGCTTAAATTAGCATCGCGTATGTTGAGATTTTGATTAGTGATAGAAACTTCACTTAAATCTTCTAAAATTCCAAATACATTTAATTGAGTAACTAGAGAGCCTGGTTGTTTAGCTCCTTTGTACATGGGGTATGATAAAAAAGGATATAGATAAGGGTCGCAGGGCATTTTGAAAAAGCAAAAGATTCTCAAAGCAGTTAGAGCTTGAAGAATGAGAAAAGTTACAATGACGAGAGATGCTATTGGGATTGATATTAAACTGAAATTTAATTGAGATTTATTTAACATAATACTAAAATGTTTAATTAATTTATTTCATTTTTACGCTAATTAATCAAGAAGATCGAGAGAATACAAATTATAGTCATTCTTAATAAGATTAGGATACTTTTTTAGCTGAAATTCTTTCAAGGCAAGAAACCCTTGTCTTAATCTTAACTGGAATAACAATAGCAGATGTGAATAAGTAATTTTATAACGTTTCTCAAGTTACTGAGGTACAGTGTTGATTTCATTAATTAGATAATGGATAATTGATAATTACCTCGGGTTTTAACCGCTACGGAATTGAATATAAGGAATATTTTCTTTTCTTGGTCTCATGGATATGGCGCAGGTTTCGGAGCCATCTCTCGACCGCTTTTTTTCCCTTAAAAGGGGAGACTTTAAGGCGCGAATTATTTAATTATTAATTATTAATTATTAATTATTAATTATTCGGTAAGCATTCAGCTATTAGCGGTCAGCTATTCCTACGGAATACTTACGCAAACAGCTTTTTAATGAATGAATGAAGTAAGCATTTGCTTAACTTCTCAGCATTTTTAAACAAAGAGTTGAAGCACAAGAACAGCAAGCTTAAATAGTACACTAAAGGTAATAAAGCTGTTTGCGCAGCATTCCGGAGGAAATGCTTAGGTGTTGATTTACTTTGCTTTGTAACGTTCCTGTCCACTAGGATGCCACCTCGGTAAGATGATCATAGTCAGTGTAGTCAGAGCTGAGTAATAATTATTAAGCGCATTGTTACAGAGAAATAGTATTAGTTATAAATCAAATATTCTTGTAGGAAACTTCCTTCTTCTTCCCTCAACCAAACTCCCCAATCTTTATACTATTAATTTGTAAGCATTTCCTGCAGAATGCTGCGCAAACAGCTATTAGCTTCAGCTCTCAGCTCTTATGAGGGAGTTTAAATGAATATAGACTGTTTTAGCTGGCTTTTGTAGTAAGATTTAATTCTGACTCAGTTAGTAAAGCTTTTATCTCAAACTAAAAACAATAGCTGATAGCTGATAGCTGATAGCTGATAGCTGAAGGTTAAATGCTTACGTTAATTTAATCATTAACATGAAGAGTAATTTTGTTATCTTGAAGTTTCTCTGATATCCAACGCTCAAATAATTCACCGTCTAATTTTTTCCTAATTTCAGGATTATCTAAAGAAGCACCTTGTAACTGCTCTAACCTAAATAAACTCCAATACTTATTAGTCTGAAATGGTCCTAAAATATCGCCAGGATTAGCTGAATTAATAGTATTTCTCAAATCTTCTGGCAAACTACTTAAACTAACAGCACCCATAATACCATTAAAATTTTTATCATTTGTCACTGAATATTCCTTAGCTAAATCTTCAAACCTGCCTCCTTCTTCCACAATTTTTCGACGCAAAGCATCTGCTAATTCTTTATCTTCCACGACAATTCTAGATAAAATCACATAATCTAGACCTGCTTTCCTTTCATTAAAATATGCTTCTATTTTTTCTGCAGTAATAGAATCTCTTAATTGCTTTAGTTTAAAAGAATTTTCTATCTGTGATTCTAAAGCATTATAGTTAATTCGATTTTGTTGTAACCATTCTTGAAATTTTTGTTGGTCTTCCAGCTTTCTTTGCAATCTAAAATCAATCATAGCCTGTTGAATAACTGCTGGACTTACATTAATATCTTCCCTAGATTGCATTTCTTTTTCTATCACATATTGACGGACAATTTCTGTGACAAAAGACTGTAATTTCCCAGATGCTTGTAAATATCTTAAACCTTGTCCCCAAGATAATTGTTCTTCACCTATAGTTAATAGTGGTTTAGATTCCATTTTTAATATTCCTTTCTTTAGATAATCTTACTCCAGACTTTAGTCTATCCCAACCAATCATTTTTTGAATCTGCTTTTACTAAATCTTTAACTGAATTTTCTTGAAGAAGGAAGAAGGAAGAAGAAAGAAGAAAGAAGAAAGAAGAAAGAAGGAAAGACCGAAGGACTGAAAAAGTGGATGGCCATAGTCAACGACCGACCACTTCCTGTCTACAAAACCCAAGGAATAGACTGTTTTAGCCAGTTTTTGTAGTAAGATTTAACTCTGACTTAATTAGTAAAGCTTTTATCTAAAACTAAAAACAATAGCTGATAGCTGATAGCTGATAGCTGACGGCTGAATGCTTACTAGAGCATAATACCAAACTATAGCTAATAAAATTGCAGCGATCGCCCCGATTAAAGTATTGATAATATTTACTATTTCATTGGTTAACCATTCAAACCGAGATTGTACAGTTGCCCCAATCACACTTTCTAAATTAGTAGCAATAAAAGCTGCAACAACACAAAAAGCTATTCCTGTCAAGTCAATTAAACCTACAGACCAACCAACCAGAGCGATCGCCACGGAAGCTACAATACCAGCTAAAGTCCCCTCTAAACTCACAGCACCCTCGGTTCCTCGTGGTACTGGTTGTAGAGTTGTAATTAAAAAAGTTCGTTTACCATAAGCTTTTCCTACTTCACTAGCACAAGTATCAGAAAGCTTGGTGCTAAAACTAGCCACATAACCCAACATTAGCAGAAATGGTAAATTCTCTATGGGAGGATGATTTGGGTACAACAGACTAATAACCCAAACTCCCACAGCACAGATAGCAGCAGTCAGAGCTGAACCCCAAACATTTTCTGGCCCTCTAGCCCCTTCTCGTTTTTCTGCAATTCCTGCTGCCTGCTTTTGGGCCATTCCAATGCGAGTAACACCAGAGCCTACTAAAAAATAAAAGGCCACCACTAGATATCCAGGCCAACCCAAACTACCCCAAATTATTACTCCTAATATCCAAGCATGAAGTATTCCTGCTGGGGTTAACAATTTTTTAGGGGCAAAATAAAGGAGACTGAGTAAGATAGTATTTAAGTTGATAGCTATTAGCCAGGGATTTATAGAATTAATTGCAGAAAACATAGTATCTACTCATTGGAAACATCTATTTTAATTTTAACTTGAAGAAAGAAAGAAGAGTATGGAAAAAAAGCAAGGGTAAAACACATAAGCATTTCTTGCGGAATGCTGCGCAAACAGCTATTAGCTGTCAGCTCTTAGCTCTTATGAGGGGATTTTAATATATAGACTTTAAAGCCAGCTAGAGAGCGTAAAATTTAATTCTCACTCAATTAGCAAAGCTTTTATCTAGAACTAAAAAAAGCAATAGCTGACGGCTGAATGCTTACAAAACATCCCCAACTTCTTAAAGAAACTCAAATCCAAAACTGAATACTTCTTCTTCCTTTTTGTTTAAATTTTATCAGATGTTTTTAGTCAAAAATATATTGATCGATTACTAGGAATTAAACATGAATCAAGTTCTTTTTCACTTAGCTTTTCCCGTTAATGATATTGCTCAAACAAAAGATTTTTATGCTGATGGTTTGGGTTGTGAAGTTGGTAGAGAATCTTCAAATTCTGTTATTTTAAATCTTTACGGTAATCAAATAGTTGCTCATGTTGCTAAAGAAACTGTAGAACCACAAAAAGGAATTTATCCGAGACATTTTGGTTTGGTTTTTACTCTAGAAAGTGACTGGGAAGCTTTGTTGGAACGTGCCGAAAAAAATAATTTGAAATTTTATCAACAACCTAAGCGACGATTTACAAATTCTCCTTTGGAACATCGTACTTTTTTCTTAGAAGACCCGTTCCATAATTTGCTAGAGTTCAAATATTATTGTCATTCAGAAGCAATTTTTGGCTGCAATGAACATCAAAAAGTTGGCGATGCTGTAGCAGTTTAAATTAGTCTAGTTGTTAGATATGAGAAAGCTCTCAAAAATAGACTTATTGTAAGAAGCATTCAGCCGTCAGCCATTAGCTATCAGCCATTAATTTTGGGCAAGTTCATTAATTGATAATGGATAATGGATAATTGATAATTACCTCGGGTTTTAACCGTGTATTAGAATTTGTTTCTGGAGATTGTACTGAATAAAGAGACAAAACTCCACCAACAATATCGGATTTTCAAGAGTATAAAAAAATCGGTAAGTTTTGGGTTGATTAATGAGGGATTAGGATTCCATTTTACGGCATTTATGAAGTTAAAAAAGCTGCTGTAGAATTATATAGTTTGGCTTCTAATTATTATGAATTTGTAGAGGCTAATGAAAGGGATCATTTTCCTATTCCACAGTTAGGTATTGAATTAGGAATTTGGCATGGGAGGTATAATCATATGGAATTACATTGGTTGCGTCGGTGGGATAATCAAGGTAATTTATTATTGACTGGTGAAGAACTTGCTCAACAAAAATATCAACGTGCTGAGAGATTAGCAGAAAAATTACGTCAAATGGGAATAAATCCAGACCAAGAATAAAGGTAAGAAATATATAAATTATTTAGAGCGATCGCTTACTTTTTCTCTAGGAATATAGTGAATAAGCAAATACATCTTTTCAGAAATTTCCTGGTACTAAAATCAACTGATAAAATTGACATTTAATTTTGACTTTAGAGCTGCTTTTAATTCCTCAACAATTACTTTAAAAACTTTTTCATCTGACACCATCCAAGCATGAAGTAAAACATTTATTTTGATGTCTCTCCCCACTGGTATTTGAGAACTTCTAGCAGGCAAAATCATCGCATCATAAGGAGTCCAAATAGAGGTAAAATTTATCTGCTCTAATAAAGCAATATCCTGGTTTAAATCTTCCATAAAATCACTTTTTGGACGCATCTGCTTGGGTGCTGCTAAATTTAAAGCGTAAGCTGTTAATGTGCCGTTGTGAGGAGAAGAAATGGTAATAAAACGTTCTACTCTTTCTATACCACCTAATCTTTGAACATAGTAACGACTGACTATTCCTCCCATACTAAAACCTATTAAATCTAAGGGTTGATTAGGTGGAAATGTTTTGCTGATATAATCATCGACTTGTTGAGCTAATTTATCTAACCCTAAAATACCGTAATTAGGAACTAAGTTCAGAGAATAGACATCCCAACCTAAGTTTTTGAGGTATCGAGACATTCGATCAAATATTCTAATAGTGTCAAAAATTCCGTGGATTAGTAATACTGGATTACGTTTATTCAAACTGTTCATATTCCTGATTTATCTAAATGTTGGCATTTATACCCGCGCTCTCCCGTAGGGGAGCTGAGTGATGGGAATGCCAATCAATCTTGCGGTTTTACACATAATCTGTTAAAATGTCAAAGTCGAAAAGCAAACAGTAGATGGTTGAAAAAGCGTACAAATTTAGGTTTTACCCAACTCCAGAACAGGAAAATCTGTTGAGGAGAAACTTGGGTTGTGTACGTTTGGTCTATAACAAAGCTTTAGCTGCAAGAACTCAAGCTTGGTATGACAACAAAGAGCGAGTCAGCTACAGGCAAACTTCCGCTATGCTTACCAACTGGAAAAAACAGGAAGATTTAGATTTTCTCACAGAAGTAAGCAGTGTTCCATTGCAGCAAGGCTTAAGACATTTACAAATAGCTTTTCCTGCGGAATGCTGCGCAAACACTAACTTTTTTAGTGGGCGAGCTAAATATCCTAACTTCAAGAAAAAGCGCAACGGTGGTAGTGCTGAATTTACAAAGTCTGCATTTAAGTGGGAAAATGGTCAAGTCTATTTAGCCAAATGTGCAGAACCATTACCCATTAGATGGAGCAGGCAACTGCCCCCAAACTGTGTGCCTAGTACAATTACTGTCAAACTTGGCCCGTCTGGTAGATGGTCTGTATCTCTAAGAGTTAATGATACCAGAGATTTGAAGCTTAAGCCAGTCAAAAAACAAATCGGGATTGACTTAGGGATTACCAGTTTAATAACTACCAGTGATGGAGAAAAAGTAGCTAACCCTAAGAATCTGAACAAGCTACACAAAAAACTGAGGTTAGCGGGGAAGTCTCTAGATAGAAAAACCAAGGGAACAAATAACTATCATAAAGCCAGACTTAAAGTAGCTAGAATACACGCCAAGATTAAAGATTCAAGACTTGACTACACCCATAAACTGACAACCCAACTAATTAGAGAAAACCAAACGATAGTAGTTGAGGACTTGGCAGTAAAAAACATGGTCAAAACCATAACCACCCCCATCCCCTCCCGGGAGGGGAGCAAGAGGGGTGGGTAGTGATGCTAACTGGGGAGAAATAGTCAGACAGCTAGAATACAAAGCAGAATGGTATGGAAGGGAGTTAATCAAGATTGATAGATATTTTCCGAGTGCCTCTTTCAGAGGAGCTTCGCTAACAAAACGTTGTTCTAACTGTGGTCATGTAGTAGAAAAATTACCTCTAAAGATTAGAGAGTGGGATTGTCCTGAGTGTGGTAGTCACCATGATAGGGATATAAATGCAAGTATAAACATTTTGCGGATGGGAACCCGCGTCGGCGAAAGACGCAAGCGGTCAGACCCCGCGCCGCCGATAGGCGCAAGGGAATGCTGACCAAGAGAGGGAACGCCCACGCTCGAAGGCTGCTGGGCTAGCAGTGTCAGTCTGCGGAGCGACCGTAAGATCTGAAGGGAACAAATCCCAGAGGACAGGTGCGATGAGGCAGAAAGCCCCTAACAGCAATGCTAGGGAATCCCGCGCTGTCTCGTAAGAGCAGCGTCGGGAGGATGTCAATGTGCTTATCTTCATTCTAAATTTTAGAGTGTAGCGATCGCTATTCTTTTGTTGAGTAGGACAATTTTTTTACTGGTATAGCAGAAGAAAGAAGGAAGAAAGAAGAAAGAAGAAGGAAGAAGGAAAAATATTGTGTTGTCTGAGCTTTAAGCTTTTGATATGTCCTAACCTTTCCTTCGACTGCTATAGCACTACAAGAATTGGTTAAGAAATTTTTCAATCCTGTTTCCTGAAGGATTCCGCAGGAAAAAACCTTTTACGCCTGTTATTCCCTGTTCCCTCTTCCCTAATTAGGGTTTGCTGAATAAAGTATGAGTGGTAGGTGTAGGAGACAGGAGACAACCCACCCGCGGGGCCCTCCGGTGGAGGGGAAGACAGCTATACTGGAGAAATGGAAATTATAGAGGAGGTAGTCGGGTATATTTGTCCCAAGATTGTTCTGCCATAATCATCCCAAAATACTAGCATGCATGAGCTTTTTGGGTCGAAAACAGGCGCACTTTTTAAAGGCCTAAAAAAGCTGAAGCCAATATCTGTCAGTGCTTTGATATTTAATCAGCAAGCCCTAATTATTAGTATATATGTCAACAATTACAAATTTTTTGGCTTCTGATTTTCTCCAATTGCCAATTTTATGATGCATCTATATAATATATTTATAGTTAACGTAAAGTTTTATAAATAAATATAGACAAAAAT
The DNA here is from genome assembly GCF_010672525.1 of Okeania sp. SIO2B3. Taxonomy (GTDB): domain Bacteria; phylum Cyanobacteriota; class Cyanobacteriia; order Cyanobacteriales; family Microcoleaceae; genus Okeania. The sequence continues at coordinate 108,329 of NZ_JAAHGH010000013.1, forward strand.
TACGTTAGCTTCTAATTTGAACATATTAAGAATTTAACTGTAAAATTGTTTACAGAAAATCATTTTAGGAGATAAAAATAATGTTAGCTTTTATCGGAGGATTGTTCGCTGGGGTATTTGGTATCCTGGAAAATCTGCGGGGAAAGAAGTCTGATTATTTATTAGAATTTGACGATGCTAAGGGCGCTAATGAACCAAAGGAAGAATCTACTCAAGCAAGTGTAGCAGCACCAGAACCTACTACAAAAAAAGAAACTAAACCTGCTAGTCCTGAAACTCCAAAACCTGAAACTCCAAAAATTGCTAAAGCCAAACTTTCTGAGGCTAAAAAAATTGCTAAAAAAGCTGAAGCTGAAAATGGTACTCCTGCAGTGGCAACACCACAACCTCCTGTAACCGATATTAAAGTTTCCCAGGAATCAGAAGAGGTAGTATTATTTGCTCCTAACTTTTTAATGCCAAAACCTACAGCAAAACGTCGTAGTCCTGGTCCTAGTATGGGTATGTTTCGTGGGATGGCTAAGGATTTGAACCTGCCAAGATAGTATTTGATCAAGAACTTAAAAATAAAGGGGTAAAAAATTTAGCTTTTAACTTTATATTTGCTATGTTAACCCCCTAATTTTTTAAGAATACTAATGTACTGTATAAATGAAAAGCTGGGTCCCACATTGTTTCTATTTTGCGCGATATATCAATGTAATATTTGAGGCGACTTAATAATTGAGTGTAATCTCGACTTGCGACTTCTCCAAAAGAAGTAAAATCAGACCAAGTTGTTACTTTAGCTAATTTTGGGTTAATCATATTTACTAAGTCATTCCATTTACTTCTATTAGTAGTTTTTAGTGTTAATAGGGATTCATCTTGAGTCTGAACCTTAGAAGTAATTCCTTTTTGATATTGATAATTTTGGTCGCAAAATCTAATAATACTACGCCGACGAGAAAGATGTAAATCTAATATATTGGCATAATCTTGAGTCATTTGTTTATGACGGATTTTTTCGGAACGTCGCCTAGGATCGTAATCCATAGCATTCATAAAAATAGGTAATAACCCCTCAACTTTATCTACTACTTCTGACCATTGAAAATTTAAACTACCCATTTGATCTTGTTCATTTAGACAAACAATACTTGCCTCAGAAGAAGAAATAGATTGAAAATATTGAACTCTAAATATATTTATCTTCTCAATATCTGATATTTTTGCCCAAAATACAGGAATGCCTGCTTTGAGCATTTCTTCACCATAAATTTTTAGTTCCCCAATAGCTCCAAGACGATAAATTCGCCAACCTCTACTTTGTAATTGCATTCTAGCTGTATAGGGGTCAATTTTCATAATTCTAGCTAGATTTTTGGCAGCTTCCTGTTTATTTTCTTTACTAATAGCTTCAATAATAAGTAATCCTGGTTCAGTATTTTTCGGGTCAGATTTAGCAGTGGCGATCGCCTGTTGCTGGTGTTTTTTCTCTATAGTTTCTATTCTTTGTAAACCTTGACGTGCTTGTGCAACTACTTGTGGATTTGTTGCATCTTTGAGCAATTTTCTATAGAATTTTTCTGCTGATTCTAATTTATTTATTTCTTCATACCATCTCCCAATATAAAGTTGTACCCACAGATTTTGAGGATGTTCTTTTTGTAATTGTTTTAGTAATTTGGCTGCCTGTTGATAGTTTTTTTGTTCTAGGAAAGTAGCAACTTCTTTTATTTCTTTCATATATAATAGTTCTATTTAAGCTGCCAGAAAATATCTCGGAAAAAGGCAAGAGCAGTTCAATAATTAATAATTAATAATTAATAATTAATTATTAATTATTACCTCTCCTTGAAAACGGCTCCTTGAAAACAGATAGGATTGATGCGGAGCGTGAAAATTTTTTCTTCTCTTGGTCCATTGGAGTCCAGCGAGGTATCCTCGCTATCCCACCCTACTAGACTGACACAGCTAAAAATGTGCATTAGAAAATAGGGGGGTGAGGGATTGAAATAACCGGGTGATGCGGTGATTATCAAAAAGCCTAATGCACTATTTTAGGCGTGTCAGTCCACTACTGGCGCGTCAAGCTTGAAATAGTGTGCTAGGAAAATTCTCCAAACCTTAGTCATAGCAAGAATTATACTCAAAAATTTAATACATCATTTTCAGCTTGACGCGCCAGTAGATCGAGATAGACAAGTTAATAAATTTCATAATTCTGTGCCACTTCACATAAAATTAGTATAATACCCAACACCTACTACCTAAGACCTACGACCTAACACCTAATTCTGTGCAGCCTCACATAAAATTGTTATAAGTCTTGACATCCTCCCGACGTTGCACTTGCGTGACAATGCGGGATTCCCATCCATCAAAACAAGCGAAGTTGAATTGGCTCAGGGCGGGTAGACGACTCATTGCTGCTGGCTAGCTTTTCACGGCGAGTCTTACGGCTGCTCCTCGTCTTGTTTAATGTCTCGGACTGCCCGCCCGCGACTACAGCCTCCTGCGGAGGAGCTACCCTAACAAAAAGTGATAGTTGTAAAGGATTCTCAAGTGCCTCTTTCAGAGGAGCTTCGCTTTCAACAATTTCCTCAACTTTGGTTATCGGTTGAGTTATTTCTGCAATTGTTTCACTAACAGTATTAAGAATATTGATAGCAGCATTGATATCACGGTCATGTACAGTTCCACAATTTAGACAAGTCCATGCTCTAACATCTAATTCCTTTTTACCTCCTTTAAAACCGTATGGGAGAACAATGCATGGAAAGTAGGTTCCCACCTAGAAATAACTCTAAATTCTCTCCCATATTTCTCACATTTGGCCTCTGTTAAAGTTCTAAATTGTCTCCATCCTAAATCACTAATTGCTTTGGCTAATTTGCGGTTTTTAACCATACCGGAAACCTTTAAGTCTTCTAATACGATAGTGTCGTATTTTTTGACTAAATCATTTGATAGCTTGTGCAGGAAGTCTGTTCTAATATCCTTAATTTTGGCATGGAGTCTAGCTATTTTCAATCGTGGTTGAGCCTTAATCCCTTTCCTTTTACCAGTACAACTATTAAAGAAGTTTCTGTAAGCTTGCTCTAAGTCTTTGAGAGACTGTTGTAATGGAGTAGAAGCTACCTCTTTTAACCAAAGTAATTCTCACGCATGCTTGTGTTATGAATTGTTTAGTTAAATCAGTATATGAAGGCTTTTTAATACCATTAATATACAACTGATTACAATGTGCTAAACTTTGATTCCAAACATACCGACAACAACCAAATAATTGATTTAATTTAGTTATTTGGATATGGTTTGGATAGATGCGGTATTTGTACCTAGCTTTCAATTTGATCGACCTGTTACTAATATTAGTTGCTATATCATAGCATGGGTTGGTATTCCCATACGACGCTAAAGGTGCGGGAGAGCGCGGGTCTTCTACCAACATTTAGATAAACACTACTTATTTCATAGTTAATAGTTTTAATTTACTACATATATTGTTTTTGCGTAAGTTTTGTATAACTTGGGATTTTTATCTTTTCTTTTGCGGGTTTAATACCCTACCGTTAACGGGGGTGCTTAAAATTGTTTGGGGTTTGTAGAAATGAAGTGATGTATCGAAGACTATCCATAAGCATTCTCCTTCTGCCTTCTTCAATTAGGTAGATTTGGAAATTATGAATGAAACTTTTATTTTGAAAGTTTGAAATTATGAGGTTATACCAAACCTGGTTATCAAAAGGTACTTTTTCCAAATCTATTCTAATATTTATGCTTTCTACTTTGCTTTCTTAATCAAGATACTATCATTGCAATTCTGACATAGGCAATAGTCATAATTAAACATCTATAGAAAATATACTTCCTGTTTTTTCTTCTGAAAAGCTTTATCTGTAAGCTTTTTAAGGTTTAATAATTGGTAAAAAAAACATCAATATAAGTTAAGATTATAGTATATTGTTAAATATATTTGAAATTTAAACTCAATTTTCCAAAAAAAGTTTAAATGAGCTATTTAGGGGAAAAAATGGGGGTAATTTGAGTGCGATCATGCTTTTGTTGGCCATTCATTCAAAGTTTTGATATGTAAGAGATACAGGGTGGTTGCTTGTGAAGAAATTTTCGTGTATTTTTGAGGTAAGTAATTCGCTCTGCGTAGGTGCTTATTAAAATGAAAAAGAGGATTAGTGAGTGGAAGTGCGATCGCGCTAGCGTAACGTAGTTTTATCGCGTAATAGAACCCATTTAATATCTTTACTTTATTATTACCAGTATTCATGCTTAATTCATAGCGTTGGCGGAGCAAGTGCGGCAGCTACATCGCTCTTTTATATTACTTTAATATTACATCTTGAAGTGCGGAATGTGGGTTGCAATTGTTTCTCTACAAACTCCTGTCAGTGTTCCGAATACTCCGGCTTCTGGTCATCCCCTAGGAATTGATATTGGAGTTGATAAATTCTTCGCAACAACTGAATTGTGAATTGATTGAACGTCCAAAGTTTTTAAGCCAACGACAAAGCAAGTTGAAAGCGAAGCTCCTCAGTAGGAGGCAATTACTGCAACGTAGATTAAAGTTAAAATCATCCAGACAGAGCAAATCGACATAAGCTTAACCAAAAGATAGCAAGACTTCATCAAAACATATCAGACACCCAAAAAGACTTTCACTTTAAGCTAGCTCATCATTTATGCGACCAAGCAGGAATGATATTCGTTGAAGAGCTAGACTTGAGAACCTGGGCTGAAGGAATGTTAGGTAAACATACTTTAGATGCAGGTTTCGGTCAGTTTTTCAAGCCTTTTGGCTTGGGTATGCAGGAAACAAGGAAAAATTTTTCTTGTTTCTCCTTGAAAGGAGAGGCTTTAAACCTTAATTATTCGGTAAAAAAGACCTGTCTGAGCGTGAACATAAATGTCCTGAATGTCACTACCCAATCAACCGGGATGTAGCAGCAGCAAAAGTGATCTGTCATGGAGGTGTCACTGCGGCCTTTGCAGACCGTGGTTCAACAAATTGACGCTCGTTGGCGTACTGTCGGGGACTGGCAATAGTCTAGATAAGTGCCACTCAAGTAGTAAACCGCGCCGATGCGAGGTTTGGGTTTCTCACGTTATAATCTTCGATTTAACCGCAGAGGATGTCAAACTTTTCTTTTCTCTAATACAGCAGCAACTAGAGATAACGCTACCAAAGGAGCTGTAACCGCTCTGAGAATACGTTTACCTAGAGAAACAGCTTGGAAACCTGTAGCGATCGCTGCTTCTACTTCCACATTAGTCCAACCTCCTTCCGGACCTGTCATTATTACTATTGATTCTGGTAGTTGATTATCTAATAAATTTTCCAGTAAAGAAGAGTAGTTATTACGAGCGACACATATATATTTGTAATAATTAGATAAAGTTTGATGATCGAATAATGATAAAGCTGCCGAATATTCCATAGTTTCTCTGATTATTGGAACTACTTGACGCTCTGATTGTTCAGCAGTTTCACGGGCAATTTTTTGCCACCTTTGTAACTTTTGCGGACTAGGTTTTAGTAAAGTTCTAGAACTTATAACTGGCAAAATATGAGTCACTCCTAATTCTGTACTTTGCCGAACAATTTCATCAAAATTATTTCCTTTGGGTAAGGCAGAAATTAGAATCAGCTCTATTGGTAGTTCATTTTGAATAAAAATTTCTTTCTCTAAAATTGCATTGACTGTACTTTTTTTAGAGGTTTCTGCTTTAAGTTTCGCTAACCAAGAATTACCTTGACCATCCATTACAATAAATTTGTCTCCTTCCCTTAGTCGTAACACTCGACTTAAGTAATGCTGTTGTTCAGCACTTAGATGTACTTTCTGTCGCTCAATTTGGTGGGGGGCGATCGCTAATCTTTGCAAATCAGCCATATCTAGAAAAAAATTTAATTGTTCAAACTTGGTTATTCTTACATTAGACATCTCCTCTAAAAGAGGGAGTAGGGAGTAGGCGGAAAGAATTAATGATTTATGTACAATAATTAATTTGATTTTTGATGATTGGAGATGTCTATTGGACTTCTGGCGGTCGTTAATCTCAAAGCCTTGTCATATCATCTCCGATTGAATATTTATAAATAAGGGAGTAGGGAGAATATAAGTAGATTTGCTCTGTATAAGAAAATAGGTTTTTTTATTGATATAATACTTGAGCAAAAACTTAGTTTCAATCAGATGTCTATTTGAATATTTATAAATAAGGGAGTAGGGAGAATATAAGTAGATTTGCTCTGTATAAGAAAATAGGTTTTTTTATTGCTAATTATCTGGACTTGATATAATACTTTGAGCAAAAACTTAGTTTTAATCAGATGTCTATTATTAAATCTAAACTGATTTATCAAGTAAATTTTCAGAAGCTGAGTTAGTTACCAGACAATGCCAATAAACATCTCCATAAAAAGTTCTAAAACTCTCTTGCTACTGTGCCAAAATCGGTATTTTTGGATTGACTGGGTAGTAAATTTATTATAGATCCTTGAAATTGAAATTTCAGATTCACCACTGTAAGCATTCAGCTATTAGCATTCCGGAGGAAATGCTTACTCACTACTACATCATATTTTTAACCTAGAAATACTGAAAAACTGTTTGGGTGGGAGGGGTTTTTTCTCTGCCTCTAATTTTAATTAGAGGACAATTACTACCCATAATCTCCCACAACATTTCAGTTTATTGGAGTGAAAAATCTATTCACTATTCTTGCTTAAAATTAGTTTCATCTGTAGCAGGTGAGCTTTCGTTATTCCTGATTTTCTCCAAGTATTCTGCAATTGCTTCAGTTGCTAATTGAACTACTGGTTTACCCTGACGTTTTGACTCTTCTTTTAGCTTGGTATAGATTTCATCTCTAACACTAACCCGATGCCGCATTTTACTCGTATCTTTTGGCTTTTCTGGAAGAGTTGGTTGACCTGCTTCTGGAGAAAAATTAGAAGGAGTAGTTGATTGACTAACCTCTTGACCAACACTAGAAGAGGGTGGTTGACCTGCTTCTGGAGAAAAATTAGAAGGAGTAGTTGATTGACTAACCTCTTGACCAACACTAGAAGAGGGTGGTTGACCTGCTTCTGGAGAAAAACTAGAAGGAGTAGTTGATTGACTAACCTCTTGACCAACACTAGAAGAGGGTGGTTGACCTGCTTCTGGAGAAAAACTAGAAGGAGTAGTTAATTGACTAACACTAGAAGGGATTGGTTGACTAGCTCCTTGACCAAAACTAGAAGGAGTAGGTTGACCAGCTTCTTGACCAAAACTAGAAGAGGGTGGTTGACTAGCTCCTTGACCAAAACTAGAAGGAGTAGGTTGACCAGCTTCTTGACCCACAGCAGGAGATGGTGTTGTAGTACCTGCCACTTCGCCAGATACAGAAGTGTTTACTGGTTGGGTTTCATTTACTGTTGATGGAGTTACCGACGGAGTACTCTCAACGGTAACGGGCGAATTTACCGGAGTATTAATCAGATTCATTTCCTGATTATTTTCTTGATTTGTAGTTACCTCTTGTTCTTGAGGTTTAGTTTCTGGAGTTGTTTCAGTAACATTAGTAACTACTGGAGTATTATTTTCAGAGTTGGTTGAGGTCAACATTGAATTGTTAATATCTGTATTCATTGAGAAACTAGATTGATAGTTGGTTACGAACTGACGGATGGTTTCAATACCAACACGATTGCAGAAATCGCCGAAACTCTCATCTGGTTGGCGTTGTTGTTTGAAATAGATAAATATCGATTCCAACTCAGCTTCCAGATCATTGATATGTAATTTGTCAACATAAGTCTTTGCCAGTCGTGTTTGATTGGGTGAACCCCCCAACCAAATCTGATAAGCATCAGGAGCACTACCGACAAATCCTAATTCGGCCATATAGGGTCTAGCACAACCATTGGGACATCCTGTCATTCTGATTACAGGATGCTCTTGTTCTAGTCCCACCTTGTCCAACAATAACCGAATTTGTCCCAGTATACCAGGTAAGGCCCTTTCTGATTCGACAATTGCTAGTCCACAAGTTGGCAAAGCTGGACAGGCCATGCTATAGCGTACTAAGGGTTCAATATCTTTTTCACTCCTGACACCATGTTGAGCCAGAATTTGTTCTATTGCTTGTTGCTGCTGTGGTTGAATCTCATAGAGGATTATGTTGTGATTCGGTGTTAACAGCATGGGTAATTGAAACAACTCAACAATTTTCCGCAGTGCTGTTTTTAGCTGAAATGAATCTTCGTTTTTAACACGGCCATTTTCTACAGAAATTCCTAAAAATAGCTTGCCATCTCCTTGTTGATGCCATCCCAGGAAGTCTAAATATTTCCATTCTGGTAAAGGTTTAAAGGGGGCAATGGATTTACCAAAGTATTCTTCTAACTTGGCCTTAAATTTTTCTAATCCCCAGTCATGGAGTAAGTATTTCATTCTGGCATGGCGACGGTTGCTGCGATCGCCATAATCTCTCTGAGTCGCTACTATAGCCTTGATTAATTCATAAATATCTTCCTTGGCCACATATCCAATTTCTTGGGCCAAACAAGGGAAGGTTTCTTCTTTTCGATGAGTTCTACCTAGACCACCCCCTGCTAAAACATTAAACCCTTCTAATTCTCCTGCTTCATTGGTAATTACAACGAGGCTAACATCTTGAGTGTATAGGTCTACGGAGTTATCTCCTGGTACTGTTACAGCACACTTAAATTTTCTCGGCATATAGTGAGTACCGTAAATAGGTTCTTCACTATTAGTGAATATTGTGCCGTTACTATTAAGTTGTCTAGCAGCTTTTACTTCAGGATGTTCTTCTGCGCTAATTACTTTTTCCCCGTCTAGCCAAATTTCATAATATGCACCTGTCTGTGGTGTTAATAAATCTGCTATTTTATTCGCATATTCTTTTGCATATTCATATTCGCGACGGTTTTTATATGGAGCTGGAGGAGACATTACATTCCTATTTAGATCCCCACAAGCTCCTAGAGTCGATCCCATACTTTTTACAATGGATGATATAACCGTTTTCAGATTTTTCTTTAAGATGCCATGCAACTGAAAACCTTGTCTGGTTGTTACACGAAGTGTATCATTACCATATTCATTAGACAAACGATTTAAGGTCAGAAAAAGTTGTGGTGGAATAAAGCCACCTGGGTTTCTAGTGCGAAGCATCATTTGATAATCTTTTTCTTGCCCTTTGACTCTATTATCCCGGTTATCTTGTTGGTAAGAACCGTGAAATTTGAGTATTTGAATAGCTTCTTCCGTAAAGTGGGTTGTATCTTCTAGCAGTTGAGTTGCTAGGGGTTCCCGCAAGAAGTTGCTATTTTCTTTTATACCTTCTACCTTAGAAGGTTTTTGCTCTTTGTTTACTAAATTTTGAGATGGAGTTGTCATTTTAAAGTTGCTAATAGCTACTATTTGAGTAGAGTTACTGTATTCAATATTCCTTTAATCTCATAATTAGGAATGTGCTTTGCTTGATTTTATTTATTGATAATTCAATTTATGTTTATTTTTACTAATCTTTTGATTATTAGCATTTATAATAATTTACCATTAGTTTACAAGTAACTCATTAGTCTTTTATTATACTCTCATATATCCGTACTTTGTCAACCTGATAATAATTAGTAGTTTCACTGATATTTTTTTCGCTTTGAAAACATACAGTATTTGATTTTTCTTGATTATAGAATTTTCAGTATTAGTCACACTCAACTATTTTCGTTCTAAAAATGCCTAATTCACTTATGTACCAAGAAGAAAACTATGTCGTCTTAGAACCAAACAAACCTGAGCAGTTTATGACTGGTTTAGAACTATTAGAAAAATTGCGCTCTATTTTAGCTCAACAACAACATAATTTACCTAGAGATTTACAAAAGTTATCTTCCCTAGATGCTCAAGCTCAACAACTAAGAGATACCTATTGTGAATATGAATTAAGCAATGGTAATTTTATACAATGGTATGTGGTGCGTTTGGAAAAGTAAGTTCGTACTACTATAAGATATTTATTTCTAATAGACCTATCCGGAAAAGAGGGAGTAGGGAGTAGGGGGAAATAATTGATGATTTATGCACGATAAACGAAGTCAGAAGTTATATCAAATCCGGTAGCATCGGCATAAAATCTTTTGAAGTAGGAGTCAGTCCTCAGTCCTCAGTCCTCAGGAGGGAAAAAACTTATAAATATTTGGTAATAGTGAAGATGGAGAATGTTTTTATACCGAATTAAAAGGATTTGATATTATTTTTGTAACGGGGATGCGTGAGCAACTCTCCAAAAATATTTCGCCTTTTAAGGCGGGGTTTCGCAATCTATATTGTTTTGATCAAAGATAATACAGCCTATTTCATGTAAGTTTGGTACAGTGATTCTAGTAGATTTGATTAATAAGAATGAAAACTTTATTGCATACTTCAAAAATTATTTAAAAATTTAGTGCCACTGTACCTCATCAACCTGGAGTCCGCTGTATTCTATCTTTCCCGTAGTGCAACGGAGTTTTATCAGTTATAGTCATTTCAGTCTAGATTGAATTGAGACCATAGTTTCTTACTGTGAAATAGTTTCAGTTAAAAAAGTTTCTCATCCTTAAGTGAAGCGACTATATTAGTTAATGTTTTTAACAGGTTCGTAATTGACTTTCACTATTTATTTAAAAGTTAAAAGTTATAAGTTTCCCACTCCACTCCAATAGACCATTTTTTTGCTAATTAAACGGATTTAATATTAAGTTTTTGAGGTGGATGAGGATAGGTAGTATCGGGTATAAGGATATGACTTCTTCTAGCTAAAATTTGGGAGATACAGTTTCAATGGTGAACTACTTACTGATAACTGAAAACTGTTGCCTAATAACTATTTAACTAACCCATTATCAACCTGATCGTTGTTAATTGATTCAAAATGTAGTATAGAATCAGGAGACAGGAGACAGGAGACAGGAGACAGAATTTGAGAAGAAAATCATAACTGTCGTGATCGAGTAATCAATCAAACAAGTATTTATGCGTAAATTTTTGACTCGGAATTTGATGAAGGAAAAAAGTAATTGAGATGATTTGCATAGTATAAATATTTACCAAAATACAAATTTATATACTACTTTTAATGATACGCTCTTGAAGTTCCGAATGTGGGTTAAATCCCACATTCCGCACCACAAAATGTAGTATGTAATCAGAACTCAGAACTCAGAATTTTAGGAGAAAATCATAGCTGCCGTGATTGAGTAAACAATCAAGCAAGTATTTATGCGTAAATTTTTGACTCGGAATTTGATGAAGGAAAAAAGTAATTGAGATGATTTGCATAGTATAAATACTTGCCAAGCTACGGATTCCTATACTACTTTTAATATTACAATTAGAAGTACTAAACGTGGGTTAAATATATACAGTTAGAGAGTTTTACGTCAAAAAGGTATAATTCTTTCACAACCACGGGTTCCAGCCATTTTTAGGGTATCGACGTAATTCCCTTATGCAGAGGGACTATCAGGCATTATTTGACCGGAAAATGTGTAAGTACCAATAGTATTGATTGAACTGGGGACAAATTACCTAATTATATCAGCTGTTATTACCTCAGCTCCAATTAAAAGAAAGAGGATGTATTTCGGTTTTTTTCCTACTCCCCATCTCTCCATCTCCCCATCTCCCCATCTCCCCATCTCCCTCTGCTATTACTACTGCACCACTACCTGATAGTTTTATACTTCTGGAGTAGTTATCAGAACTAAATCAATCTTTCCTTCTGTCGGTTGATTTACCTCCGCTTTGATATTTGGTCCAAAAAAGCTTGATAGTTTATCTTGTTTTTGAAGCCAAGTATCTAAAGGAATTGATGGAGAAGAAAATTCCAGCACTAAGGCATAATTATCATTAATATCTATTTCCCTTAATCCCTTAAGTATTGGTGTTTCCTCATCTGTGGGACTTAAACCTAAGAGATTGAGAGATTCTTCCAAATGTACTTTTTGGCCATATCTATACCGAGTCACATCTTTACGTAGTTGATTTTGGATGGGAGTAGCTTGTTTTTCTCTCAGAGTTAAAATTTCTTCAGTAGTTGGTTGTGTAAAAGTTACTGGTTCAAGTTCAGCCGCTTTGAGAGCAAGTCCTCCTAGAAGCAGGGGGATTCCGTAGAAGAATCCTGCTAAATTAAGTGTGGGATGATCGGTAAAGTAAGCTGCTGTTCCAATTACAGAAATAATTCCACCTACAATTAATCCTACTGTTGCTAATGAAGTTTTACCTAGCATATGTTTAAAAAGAGAAAATAAATATTATAATATTATAGATAGTCAGTTTCTTGCTTTTATAAATTCTGTAACTAGAATTTTAGTATTGCTAAGTGTATCTTACCCTCACTATGAGTTCGAGGTCAACTATTATTTGAGTTATTTGATAGTTCTTTTAAAGTCGGGAACAGCAAACAAGGAATAGAGGTATAAAAAATATTTCAGGTTAGCTTCTGCAATAATGTATATTCTAGTGATTTTCAATATTGAATAAATGATTTAAGTTTCAATCTATATTTACTTATTGATTTATGTCTCCAAAAACATAATTGAAATAGTGAAAAATTGAGACCTATGGAGATGTATTAAATACTCAGTAAATTATCTAACTTTACCCTAAATACTCTTCAGTATTTATTAATGAAGGAAAGGTGGACGAGTATCATTTTTTTGTTTATTTTTAACTGTATCAGCCATAAATTTTTTCAAAGCTTTATCTCTATTTTTCATAAAAGCTGCCCAAAATCCAGGTTGAAATTCATCCATTGTTTTTGCTAGTGCCCAAACATCTATTGCTAAAATATTGTATAATCTTTCATCCTCTTTTTTGAGAGAATCAATTCGCTTTAACATTGCTTTATCAACTGTGGTAGCTTCCTTTTCTGGATCTAAATTAGACATTTTTAGTATCTAGTATCTATAGATGATTTTTTTCAATAACCAGAGATTGTTGAGATTTATAGATTTAACTATTGAGTTAAACTAAAATATCGTATTAACAAGAGTATATCAGGAATTTCAAATGGACTCACAGATAATTAAAGCAAGAGTAGCTAATATTGAGAGCAAGCGGGAATCTCTCGTTAAACTGCTAGAAAAACCAGATTTAGGTACGCTCAGAATTGATATTAATCAAGCTCTAGAAGAGATTGATGACTTGATTGATGAATTAAAACGAACTTTTCCAGATTCATAGAATAGTTAGTATTCTTAAATTCATTGGTACAGATCAATTAACAAACAATGAAGTTAAGAAACATAGTTTAAATTTGCCTGATTTTTATCCTTAGAAAATACAGAAGCAGATTTATAGTTAACTTTGACAGTTAGTATGTAATACAAAATCCGGTTTATCAAATAGAGTTATAATTTTTTCCAGATAAGCTGTTGTTTATCTCAATTAATCATCTATATAAACCGGATATATAGCAATCCTAAATCATTTGTAAAAAATCAAAAAATATAGCAATATGATTTTAGTTTTGAGATATTGGAGACTTTTGTTCTAGGGAATAGGTATGGAGGGAAGAAACGAATATATAAGAATAAGATAACTGCTATATTCTATGCTTTAAAGGAACACCTCAATTCTCACATCTGATTCGGTGATTGCTATATATCCAAAATTAGGAAACTATTATTTTTGTTTCCAGATACATTTTTTTCTTGTTTTTTAGATATTTTAACACAATTTAAGTTAAGGATTGCTATAGTATAATAAATCGCTTTTACTCATATAAGCTAAGAATCATTAGACATCTCCTCCATGCATAGGGAACAGGGAACAGGGAACCCACCCCTAACTCCTCCCAGGAGGGGAATAATTGATAATTTATGGATAAGAATTGATTTAATTTTTGATTTTTACCAGATGTCTATTTAGATTCTATGTTCCTTTGTAGTAAGCATTTCCTGCGGAATGCTGCGCAAACAGCTATTAGCTGTCAGCTCTCAGCTATCATGACAGGGTTTTAATGAAAATAGACTGTTTCAGCCAGCTTTGATAGTAAGTATAAATTCTGACTCAATTATTCAAGCTTTTATCTAAAACTAAAAGCAATAGCTGATAGCTGACAGCTGAATGCTTACCCTTTGTGTATGTCGCCGACGTAAGGTTACACTGCTGTTGGCTTTGACAAAAATTGAATATATGGTTTCAATGTAAAACAGCTTATAATTTTTCATTATTTTACGCCAAAAACTTCATCTTCAATACCAACCCACCACTCTCCTAAATTCATTAAATCTTGATGAATATCAGCTAATTTTTTAGTATATTCTTCAGGAGAAAGTTCTGCACGACGCTCTTTCAATTTTTGAATCCGAAGTTGTATTAATAGCCAGGGCTTAGAAATACTGTTAGTTTTTTCTATATACTTGGCAAGGTCTTGAGTATTCATAAGTAGTACTTTGATTTTGCAAATTTATAAGTATTTGTATAGTAGTTTAACAGTAAAGTTAAAGATTGAAATTTGATTTGATATCATGTCTATTTGAATACCCACAATAAAAAATTTAGGGAATAGGGAATAAGGAATAGGAAATATCGGCATCTGGGAACAGGGAAAAATTTATCAGAGAAAACATTTTTATTATTGCTAATTAATGAGACTTAATATTAGTGGTCATAGCAGCGACAAGTTGGTTTTATATGTTATTTAACTTATATAGTGTTTTTATTTGAGATTTAAATATAGATTGAGGCTTTTTCTAATAAAAAAATCCCTGTGTTTAGTTCCTTTTTTCCCTGTGTTTGTTTTTCCTACTACTTAATGCTGTTTTGCTTCTTTTGCTATTCCCTATTCCCTATTACCTTTTGTAAGCATTCAGCTATTACAGCCAGCACTTCCCTACGGGATGCTACGCAAACAGCAATAAAAATGAACCTAAATAGTTCAAGTTAGCTGATGCCTTTCATCAAAAATAAAATCAATTATCCCCCAAAAATAATCAATTCTTTCCCCCCCCACTCTCTACTCCTTACCGAATCATTAATAATTAATAATTTTAATTAAATAATTCAGCTTAAAAGCCTCCCCTTTCAAAGGGAAAAAAGCAGTTGAGGGATGGGGAGGAAACCTGCGCCATATCCATGAGACCAAGAGAAGAAATAATATTTCCTGATATTCAATTCCGTAACGGTTAAAACCTGAGGTAATTATCGATTATCCATTAATGAATCCCTCTTTTCCTGAGAGTTCTAATGAATAATTATTTCTCAGGTTTGGGAAGGGAACCCATGGCAGTAATTTTTTATTCTCTCCTCAATTTCAAAGGTTGCTTTTACCCTCACAAAAATTAGCTGATAGCTAATAGCTGACTGCATGTTTGTGCAGCATTCCGCAGAAAATGCTTATCTTAGTATAATTAATATTTATTTCAGCAATTGATCGGCAAAATTATTTGAATGTGCTGAGGATCACATATACCATCTAATCACTATCACTCTTCGAGAGTAGAAATATTTGTAAAGTTATGTAAATACACTTCAACTTACCTTCTTGTCTAATTAGCAATGGAAAAAATCATAAGTCATAAAAATGGAGAATTTTGAAATAGATTTACAGAGATTAAAAGAAGAACAAGAACTTATCCTTAACCAAATAGATAATGCCATTGCCCTATTTAATAAATCCCATCACTTAGTTTTATTTAATCAAAAACTTGCTGAAATTTGGGGATTATTGCCAGAGTGGCTTGCTCAAAAGCCTCATTGTGATACAATATTTGCCGAAATAGTTGCTCAAGGCTATTGGTCAACAAAACAATGTCAACAACTAAAAGACTGTTTACTCAACACAGAAACAGAAAGTCTATCCCTAAATATAAAACAAGCTAACGATATTTGTCTCAATGTGGACTGCACTCTCACATCAGACGGGGGACATCTGTTCACTTTTCGAGATGTGACTGCCCATCAAAAGTCCCAAAATAGTCTTAATGCTGAATTAAGGAGATTAAGATTTCTCTTGGGTCTTAACGAACGACTGCAATACTCAGACAGTTTAAGAGAAATTGCCCAATTTGCCCTGAATTATTTGGTAGAGGTAATGAATGCTGCTTTTGGAGATGTCAAAGTTATTAGCGGAGAAGGAGAAAATCGCCAAGCAGGGCCAATATTTAATCAAATGACTTCTCAATTTATTGCCACTTATGGTGAACCTGCAGTAATAGAAATGGAAGGTTTATTGAAACAGGGTATTCCTTATGGCCAAGGAATTTTGTGGCAAGTAGTTGAAAGTGGTGAACCTATGTATGTTGAAGATTATGCTTCTCACCCTCAAGCTATACCCGGATTTTGTCATCCCGCCATTGGTCAATTAGGAATTTTTCCTATTCCTGCCACAGATGGGACAATTATTGGTGTTTTAACTCTAGAATCTCGTAATCTGCAAAAACTACAAGAAGCTACTCAAAAAGATATGTTGTTTGCAGCTTGTCGCACTTTAGGAGTGGCCATAGAAAGGGCGCAGTCTCAAGAACATCTACGCCAAATAAATGAGGAATTAGAGCGTTCTTCTCAATTAAAGTCAGAGTTTCTCGCTTCTATGTCCCATGAGTTAAGAACTCCACTTAATAGTATTTTAGGGTTTTCTGATTTACTACATCGACAAACATCTGGGCAGTTAAGCGATCGCCAACTTAACCAAGTTCGACTAATACAAAAAAGTGGTCAGCATTTACTACAGTTAATTAATGATATTCTCGATTTATCCAAAATTGAATCTGGAAAAACAGAGCTAAATTTAGAGTCAGTAAATATTCACGAACTTTGTAGTGACTGTTTGAAAATGATTCAACCACGAGCTGATAAGAAAAGGTTAGCTTTATCTCTAGAATTAGATTATCGTTTATCTAAAGTTTTTTTAGACCAACGTCGGGTCAGACAAATAATTATTAATTTATTGTCTAATGCTGTTAAGTTTACATCAGAGGGAGGGCAAGTGAAACTTAGCGGACGTTTAGCTTATGGTAGTCAAATTCAAGGTGATTATCGACCTGATTGTTCTCCGATTAATCCTAGCACTCCTTACTTATGTTTGGAGGTAAAAGATTCTGGAATAGGTATTCCTGAAGATAGATGGAATATGTTATTTAGTCCTTTTCAGCAGGTTGATTCTTCTTTATCTAGGAAACATGAGGGTACGGGTTTGGGTTTGGTTTTGACAAGAAAATTGGCTGAATTACATGGGGGTACTGTTTCTTTAAATTCTCAGGTTAGTAAAGGTAGTATTTTTCGTGTTTGGTTGCCATTAACAGAGATGCGCCAGGAGTTAGTTGTTAATTGGGAATCTGAAGAAAGTTCTCAAGAATTTGTTGAAAATGAAAATATTGAGGAGAAAGAACTAGAATCTGAAAGAGTTGCTAGAATTTTGATTGTTGAAGACCAACCTTATAATCAACTTTTAATTTCTGAAGTATTGGAGTTAGAGGGTTATAGTGTTGAGTTGATTAGTGATGGTAAAACTATGTTGAATACAATTAATTCTTCTTTAGTTACTCCTCCAAATTTACCTAATTTAATTTTGATGGATATTCAGTTACCAGAAGTTGATGGGTTAGAGTTAATTAGAAGAATAAAAGCTCATCCCATCTGGGAGTCTGTACCAGTAGTTGCTGTAACTGCTATGGCAATGAGTGGTGATCGAGAATTATGTATTAATGCTGGTGCATCTGCTTATCTTAGTAAACCTTTGAATATTGAAAATATGATTGCTACTGTTAAGTCTTTACTAAGTAGGGTTGGCTGAAAAAGTCTTTTAGTAGGGGTAGGAGACAGGAGACAGGAGGAACGGGGAATTATAGAACCCCTAACCGGATCTTTTCTTGAAATACAAAGGCTTCAGGAAAGCCGTTTTCACGCAGCCTAACAACTATAAGGGTTGCTGGAAACCGAAAAATTATGAACTTAGGACTATTCACCAATGCCGCAACTTATTACTCTATTAACTTGTTATCTGTCAATAGCCATAATTACTCAAGCATTTCTACTTGTCTAAAATTTCTCGTTTTGAGATTATTCACCAATGCCCAAAAATGTAAATATTCTGGATGATATTAACGTGAATACTTGCTTGTAGCTTTATTCAAGACAGAATATTTTACTTTTCAACACAACATTGGCACAATACCTTATGTACAAACTATGATACCAAATGCCTAAAATAACGCAAGTGCGTGAAATATTTTGTAATAATTTGGGGAAAATCGGAACTTGTTTGATTAAAATAAATAATTTTAATTACTGAGGTGATAATTTAAATCTATAGTTTTTCCTTCTTGTCTAATTTTGAGGCGTGAAACTACTTTTGGATGATTGGTGATCGCCTGACTGACAAAAAAGAGAAAATTAAAGATACACTTAGGGGTTCTATAGAGGGGGTAGGAGGAATTATTGTCCCAAGATTTTTCTGCCATAATCATCCCAAAATACTAGCTTTATGCAGCTCTTGGAGCTGAAAAACTGGCACTTTTTTAGACAAAAAAATGCGCTCAACCAATATCAGTTAATGCTTTGATATTTAATCAGCAAACCCTAACTATTCAACTGGAAATGACATGACTCCTCCGCTTAGGTTCGGTATAATATCAAATCCGGTAGCATCAGTGTTATTCAGCATCATTTAAGATTGTAGGGGCGAATAGCCATTCGCCCCTACCCATTGTATAATTATCGAGGTAATTATATTGCTTAGTGAAAAAAGCTAAACTAAGAATATGGACATCCTCTCCGGCCTAAAGGCACGGGGATTCCTACTGAGCCATAGCTCCTCGGCGGGTTGACGCTTTGCTTCGCATAGCTGTCGCTAACACAGGGTGCTGCTTCCTTGGCGGTAGTCTAACGCTTCCCTCCACGTCCGTTTAGAGTTTCCGAGTGCCCCCCGGCAACTAATAAAACTATAGCATATATTCAATTCACTTAACATAAAAATAAAAAGTCGCCCTACAAGGGCGAGGCTTTAAACCCAATTTTTCGGTAAATATCTACTCACAATATATAGGGTTTTTCAAGTTACTAAGGTACAGTTGTTATTCTTGATTTTTTATTCCCTGTTTCCCTACTCCCCACTCCCCTACTCCCTAAAAATTACGAATTTTCCACCTCACGGTTCTTGAAAATTGCTACATATTTTCCACAAAATTAAAATTCTTGAAAGCATCAATTTTTGGTTAGAGACATCTCAAAAATTTATTCGGTACTAGGTGACAATTTTCTACATAAAAATACTCAATTTATAAATTTTCAATTATACAAAACTTGCGCAATTTTACCGAAAAAATGTTGTCTAAAGCCTCCCCTTTTAAGGGGATAAAAAGCGGTCGAGAGATGGCGAGGGATCCTGGTCATATCTAATCGACCAAGAGAAAAGAACTTATGCCATATTTGAAGCCTCCTTATTGCAGAGGTACTGATAACTGATAACTGATAACTGATAACTGAAATGACTCCCACCATATTATCAGATTACTTTCAAAATCAAAAAATTTTAGTTCATCAAATTTAATCAATTTAACTAAATTATATGTCAAACAAACAGTCATCTATTCTAGTAGTTGATGATGAGCCAGATAATGTCATCCTATTAGAAGAACTATTAACATCAGAAGGCTACATCACTGTATCAGCAAATGGTGGAAAAGAAGCATTAGAAGTTGCCAGCAATTCTCATCCTGATTTAATTTTACTGGATGTAATGATGCCTGAAATTGATGGATTTGAAGTTTGTAACCGCCTCCGTCAACACCCCCAATTAAAAACAGTTCCCATCATTTTTTTAACAGCTTTGGATGATGAAAATTCCAAATTGAAAGGTTTAGAATTGATGGGAGATGACTATATTACAAAACCATTCAATACTCATTTACTTCTGGCAAAAGTAGCTAATATTTTACAGCTAAATCAAATACGTTATCAAGCTAATAAATCTCAAAATACTCAACAAATAGATCGACAAAGTAATCTTCAATTATTAGCAGCATTAAAAATAAATAAGCATCTTTCGGAAAAATTTAGACTTTTTGTACCAGACCAATTTTTATCAAGAATAGCGCCTCAAGGATTAGATTCTATTCAGCTTGGAGATGTGACAGAAGAAGAATTAACAGTTTTATTTTGTGACATTAGAGGATTTACCGCAATAGCTGAATCGCAAAATGCACGAGATACTTTTAAATGGTTAAACTCTTTTTTTAAACAAATGAGCGCTTGTATTTCTGCCAATCAAGGGTTTATAGACAAATTCTTAGGCGATGCAATTATGGCAGTATTTGACAAACACAAATGCCATAGTTTAAATGCTTTAAATGCTGCTGTAATGATGCAGGAAAATTTAAAAGAATTTAATACTAATTATGAAAAATATAATCTTAGAGAACCTGTAAAAATTGGCATTGGTATTCATACAGGTATTGGGGTTATTGGTACTTTAGGTTCTGAAAAAAGAATGGATTCTACAGTCATTGGAGATGTAGTTAATACCGCGTCACGTTTAGAAAGTTTGACTAAGACTTATGGTTGCTCAATTATTGTAAGTGAACCAGTAATTTCAGAGATAGAAATATGTAAAAATAACTGTCAAGCACAGGAATATATAGAAGATAAATTCAGAATTATTAATCAAGCAGAATGTTCAGATGCTCCGTTACAAAATAATAATCTATATTCTGAGAAAATTTATTACAGATGGATTGATAAAGTGACGCTTCGTGGAAAGCAGAAAGCTATAAATATTTATGAATTATTGGGGACTGAAAATAATATTATTGAAGCAGAAAAAATTTCCAATCTATCGATATTCAAGAAAGGAATTAAGGGTTGGCAGTTAGGTAAATTTGCAGCAGCTTTAGAATATTTCCAACAAGTAACAAGGCAAAATTATACTGATACTATTGCCAGTTTATATGTTGAACGTTGCCGAGAAAAACTTGGTAAGGAAGAAGGAAGAAGGAAGAGGGAAGAAGGAAGAAGGAAAAAAGAAGAGGGAAGAGAGAAGAGAGAGGAAGTTTATTGAGCAAGAAAAAAACCTAAATTGAATGAAATTTGATGAATAAATATCAATCTAGTCAAAAAGAGGAATAAATTTGATGGTTAACTAAAGTTAACTTAGAAAAGTTCGTTAATAAGAGTTTTTTAAATAAAAAAACCGGACTTGATGAGTATCAAACCCAGAAAAAAATAATGATAAAAATTTATCTTTTTATTTTGGGTTTAATACCCCACCATCTACACAATGTTGACAATTAGTTGGGGTTTGAGTTCCCATCCATTTTTTCTTCCTTCTTCCTTCTTCTTTCTTCCTTCTTCCTTCTTCAATATTTAACCAAAACGACCACTTACATATTGTTGAGTAGATTCTTCCTTTGGGTTCTGGAAAATATTGTGAGTTTCGTCAAATTCAACCAAATAACCGAAACGTTTACCACCCTCGGCAGCTTTAGCATTAAAAAAGGCAGTTACATCCGCTACCCTAGTGGCCTGCTGCATATTATGAGTCACAATAATAATAGTGTAATTTTCCTTGAGTTCATTAATTAACTCCTCAACCTTAATAGTAGAAATAGGGTCAAGAGAAGCACAAGGTTCATCCATCAAAACCACGTCGGGACTAACAGCAACCGCACGAGCAATACATAAACGTTGTTGCTGACCCCCAGAAAGAGCAAAACCACTTTGTCCCAGTTTATCCTTAACCTCATCCCAGAGAACAGCTTGTCGTAGCGATCGCTCTACTATCTCATCCATTTCTTCTTTGGACTGAGCCAGACCATTAATTCTCACCCCATAAGCAATATTATCGTAAATTGACTTAGGAAAAGGATTAGGCTTTTGAAATACCATTCCAATACGTCGGCGTACTTCTACAGGGTCAATATCTGAGTCGTAAATATTCTGATTATGATAAAGAATACGACCTTCTAAATGAAAAATACTAATCAAATCATTTAGACGATTAAAACATCTTAATAATGTACTTTTACCACAACCTGAAGGTCCAATAAAAGCAGTTACTTTATTCTTTGGAATTTCCATAGAAACATCTTTCACCGCTTTAAAATCTCCGTAAAAAACGCTTACATTTTCTGCTGAAAGAGCGGGAGCAGATTTTTGCAGAGAAATATTTTGTTTAAATTCTGGCATGAGATATTACCTCCTAAATTTAGTCTAAAAATTATTTGTTTATTTGCTATTTATAACTATCAGCTTCACCTCAATCATTTACCTATACAAGTTATAGGGTTTAATCGCTGTTTTTCTTCTCTTTTCATAGTGCTGTAATTATCTTTTACCGAATAATTAATCATTAATCATTATTAATTAAATAATTCAGCTTACTCTGCCTCCCCTTGGCTGCGCCGCGAGCTGTCGCTCTACAAGGGGAAAATAAAGAAATAATATTTCCTTATGTTCAATCAAGAACGGTTTTAACCAGAGGTAATTATCCATTATCCATTATCCATTATCCATTCATTAAATAACCTTTATTCATTAAATTGAGGTAAAAATTTACGCCTTTTAGGAATACATAATTGAATTCCACAAATTAATCAATCTTTATTAGCCAATTGATTGATATTAAAATACTCAAAAAAGAAGTAATTTTGCGATACCAAGTAATCAATCAAGCATCATTAGTTAATCACTATTATTTATCTTTTATTTTGCGAGTTTAATACCTCATAGTCCACAAGGATGCTTAAATATTGTTTAGGGTTTGAGTCTATAAGAAATTAGACCTTCTGCCTTCTACCTTCTTCCTTCTTTCTTATTTCTTCTACCTTCTTCCTTCTTTAATTAAAACTGTTTTTGACTCGTTGCCCAACGAGAAAGAATACTGGTAATTAAAACCAATAAAACCAGAACTAAAGAACCCGCCCAAGCAAACTCTTGTAAAACAACATCAAAGCTACGAGCAAATTCATATACTAAATAAGCCAAAGATGGTACAGTCGGAGCGAACGGACCACGAGGCCAATTATTAGAATAAACAACAGTAAAAAGTAATGGAGCAGTTTCTCCAGCAGCACGAGCAATAGCAAGAGTAATACCTGTAATAATACCTGGTAAAGCAGCAGGTAAAACTATTTGTAAAACAGTTTGATAATTAGAAGCACCAACTCCCACCGATGCCCATCTAATATCCTTGGGAACTATTTGTAAAGCCTCATCAGTAGTCCTAATAATCGTCGGTAACATCAAAACCGATAAAGCAACTCCACCTGCAAATGCTGAAAATTTCCCCATAGATAGTACCAGTAAACTATAGGCAAATACCCCAGCAATAATTGATGGTACACCACTCAAAACATTAGTAGCAAATCGAATTGGACGGGCAGTTTCCTCGTCACTAAATTCTGATAAATAAACTGCTGCTAAAACACCAAAAGGAACAGCAATTAAACTAGCGATCGCCACTACCATAATTGTGCCTAAAATCGCATTAGCAATACCACCAGTAGTTTGACCTGCTGCAGGTGGTAACTTAGTAAACAAATCTAAATTTAAACGAGATAATCCCTTAATAAAAACGTAAATTAATACAGCAAATAGAGGAATAAGAGTGATGCCGATACAAGCAGTTGATAGTACAGTCATCACTTTATTGAATATTTCCCTTGGCCTGCTTGGGTTTCTTTTTAAACTCACAATAGATTGATTATAGGTAATGTCTGCCATAATTAATTCAAGATAGTATTCAACAATTGATAATGAACAATAAATAATGAATAATGAATAATGAATAATGAATAATTAAGAGTTGATAGTTAATAATTCAGATTCAAATCAATTTGTATTCATTTAAAAGGAATTAATACTTGGCTTTAATTCGATTAACAATCCAATTAGCGAATATATTTACAAGTAGGGTTAAAACAAACAGAATTATCCCCGTATACATCAGAGCAGAAAGTTGTAAACCAGAAGCTTCAGCAAATTGGTTAGCCATCAAAGAAGCAATAGTATTAGCTGGAGCAAAAAGAGTAGGTTTAATCGAGTTAGCATTACCAATTAACATTGTTACAGCCATAGTTTCTCCCATAGCTCGACCCAAACCTAACATTATTCCACCCACAATTCCTGAAAAAGCTGCTGGAATTAATACCCTAATAATAGTACCCCAACGAGTAGCTCCTATACCCATAGAAGCTTGTCGTAGATCGGGAGGAAGACTAGCAAGAGAATCACGAGAAATTGCTGTAATAATAGGTAAAATCATTATTGATAAAACTATAGCTGCAGGGAACATTCCCGGACCCCCTGCACTAACACCTTTAGGAAGAGAAAAAATAAAAATCCAACCTAAATAATTACCTAGAAAAGCCTCAACTGGTTTGAGTAAAGGAAGTAAAACATAAATACCCCATAAACCATAAACTACACTAGGAATAGCTGCTAATAATTCCACCATAAAAGTTAATGGAGTAGTAATTTTTGGAGGAAGAAATCCTTCACTTAAAAATATCGCTGTACCTAAACCAAGGGGAACTGCAATAAATAGGGCGAGGAATGAACTAATTAAAGTGCCCACAATCATTGGCCATGCGCCATAATCCCCCTTTCCATCATTAGCAACAGGGTTCCAAACACTTTTAAATAAAAAGCTTAGACCAAATTCATTAATAGCTGGTATAGCTTGCCAAGCTACCGTTAAAGCTATCAATATTAAAATAGCTGCAATACCCCAAGCAAAAATTTTAGTTACAGTAATAAAACCATCATCAAACTTTCTTTCTGTATTAGTCCGAGACCGACTATCTTTTTGAGATCGGAAGAGACGTCTGAACTCCAG
>NZ_JAAHGH010000130.1 GCF_010672525.1 Okeania sp. SIO2B3
GGGGAAGAGGGGGAAGAGGGGGAAGAGGGGGAAGAGGGGGAAGAGGGGGAAGAGGGGGAAGAGGGGGAAGTAAGAATTTTGTCTACAGTCCTCACACTTGCGTGTATTTTTCAATACAATTTTCTCCCGAAAAAGCCGCTCTTAGACTTACCCATAACTTGTCTTTTTTGTCTACGTTTTATGTTAAGAAAGATGTTTATAAAGCATAGGTTAAAACACGGGGGCCTTCAACGTAGCTTTTCGGTAATAGAAAATGGAAACCTCTTGCCTAAGCCATATTAGCTAGATAGTTGGTATTTGATAAAGATTTGATAAGAAATCTTGCCATTGCGATCGCTGTACCCTCTTGAAAGGGAAAAATAATAATTGAGCTATACTGTGAATGTAGAAAACAAAAATTATTCTACATTCTATAAGCTGGCCTGTGAGACTTTTTTTAACTGATGGGGAGTTTGAGGGGCTATAAGTCCCGCGCTCTATCTGAAAGATGAGCGTCGGGATACATGGACCTCTCAAGCAGATTTTTTCCGGTCAATCCCGGAAAAAATCTGCAACAGTATAGATATAGAGCTATAGAGTAATCATTCTGTGTGAGAATTTTTGTATGACTCTAACCATCAACTATCGCTATCGACTTCACCCCGACCCCATCCAAGAGCAAACTATGCTCCATTGGTTGGAAATATCTGGCAAAGTGTACAACTATGCCTTGCGGGAAATCAAGGATTGGGTGAATGCCCGTAAGTGTAGTTTGAACTATTGTTCCCTATCAAAAGAATACATCATCCCAGCTAACAAGTCTTTTCCAACCTACTACAACCAGCAAAACGCACTGCCCCTGGCCAAAAAAGCATTCCCAGAACTCGAGAGTTGTTCCCTCTCAAGTTCTGCAAACTACAATTCGTAGATTGCACGATGGTTGGAATTATTTCCAGCAAAGAGGTTATGGCTTTCCTCGCTTCAAGAAGTTTGGCCAAATGAAGTCCATGCTGTTTCCTCAATTTAAAACTAACCCCATTACAGGTTGGCAGATTTCTCTCCCCAAGATTGGAATTATACCAATTAACTTGCACCGACCAATTCCAGAAGGTTTTGTAGTCAAGCAAGCAAGGGTATTAAGGAAGGCAGATAGGTGGTCCGTAGTACTCACGCTCCAGTCTGAGGTATCGAGACCAGAAGCTCAACCTCACGGAGAGCTGTGATAGAGACTTGAATGCAGCGTTAAATTTAGCTATGGCGGTCAGTTCGACCGTGACAGCTTGTGGACTGGATAACGCCGACGTTGCCAGAATGAAGCAGGAATAGAACAGATAATCATAGATTTCTATAGATTATCATAGGTTTCTAAGAACGGTTTTAGCTCCTTTACATATATAAAATCTTAATTTCTAAACTAAATTTTAGGGAAAATTGGGAAGGCATCATGTCCAAGCGCAAGGCAGTTAATATTTTCAAATACATTTTTACACCCCTAAGTAGGTTTTTTAGGATAGCTATTAGACAGTTGAAAGACTTCCTACTTAGACTAATGGCACGAAGCAAGCGCCCAGAGTCATCTAGGGCTGGATTCGTGTTGCCCACTGTAACTATGGTTTTGCTAGTAGTAGTTCTACTGAGTATTGCAATTACATTACGCTCATTTAATCGACTCGAAACTGCCAGGGTAAGTAAAGTAAACCAAGCAACCCTCGCAGCAGCAGCACCAGCACTAGATAGAGCAAGCGCGAAATTAGACCGACTTTTTGAGACTAAGTTTCAAGCAACTCCAAAAGACACATTCCTTTATAGTCTTCTAGAAAGTAGCTTATACGATTTTGGAGATGAGATGCGTCTGAGAATAGCTTTTGATGTAGACGGAAGCGGAGGTATTGACCCACCAAACGACACATTAGCACTAGATGATGATGAGGAAACTCAAACTGCTTGGATGTTTCCTGTAGATACAGATAATGATTCTAAATACGATAGCTACGGCTTGTACAGCATATTGTTCCGTAATCCTAGTCGTTATGAAGAACAAGGAGATAATTTAGGAGAGTTTAACCGCAGTAGAAATCCATTAGAAGCTAGAACACCACCAATGCTACCTGCAGGTAGTGAGGCCAATGAAGTTTGTCAAGCAGCAAAAGGTACTAGTTCTAGTATTGTAGGAGACTCTGATTGGTTTAAGTCAGATGGAGAATTGAAGAAAAGCTTCTTTATTTATGCTGCTACAGTACCAATTACTGCAAACCAAGCTGCAGCTCTTGGAGATAATTATGAAGCAGGTGCAAGTGGTTTTTCGGCTTTAGAATATCAGCAAGATAGAGAAAGAACTCCTGCTAATAATAATGCCGTTTGGTTTGAGGATGATCTAGAGTTGAGTAATGTCTCTAACTTTAGGGTAAATGGTCGAATTGTTACCAATGGTAATTTAATGCCAAGGTCTGGTAGTTTTGGTCCAATTGTGTTCTATCAAGTTAGCGATCATAGGTCTTGTTTCTACGAGGCTGATAAAAGTAAAATTTTAGTAGGTGGTCATGTTAGTTTAGGGGATTTACGATTTAATAACGAGGATGATTCTAGAGCAGCAGAGGTACATAGGTTTAGAGAAGGAGATCTTCCTACAGGTATAGGTGAACTAGGGGAAGGTATTAATGGCACAAATAAAACAACGACAGAAATTGGCGGTGCAGAGGTAGCCAATAATATTAGAGCTTATAATGCACGCATAGGTAATATGGTCGATACTGCAATGCTTCTGCATGATACTAGCGCCGGATGGACAGCAGGATCAGGCGATCCACGTCCTGTTCCTGATGAAGATTGTAGTGACTGCACTGGTTTGCCAGAGGGAGTAATCACAGATTATAGAGATAGGGCAAATGGAGTTGGTAGTAGGGAAGTTCTAATAGATACCCTAGAAACTTACTACAAAAACAGAACTCGCAAAGTTCCTTTTGCAGACACTAGCTCTAATGATTTGCCTGGTGGATTTACTTCTAACTATGAGCCACCTGATAATTGGAATGACATTACTACTAATAATTTAGATATACATCTAGGTGGAAATAATTTAGCATTCTTGCCCACGAGCGATCCAGACGATACAGATGAGGATGACGAAAATTTTATCGGCGATCGTATTTCAGTGGGTTATGGTTTGCCCTCCTTAGACCTTCAGGGAGATAAAAAAAAGGCGGACTTCAATCCAGCTCAACAATGGAATGACCCTAATGATATAACTCAACCTAGTGGAAATATACGGACTCAAGAAACTCAAATAGATAGTCTCCCAGACTTAGGAGCTACTTTCAGGAATGGCTACTGGGAACAAGAAGCTGCGAAAATACCGAAAGCTTATGAAAACTCTGGCGGAGTCAGAATAGTAACTGGTGCTGGTATTTATCTGCCTGAAGATACTACTCTTGCTGCCACTGACTGGGGAGAAGTTTGGTCTGATACAATGCCAATGGCTCAAGGTCATCCAGAGGTGCTAGACAAATTACCAGATAACAGACCTTACTTACAGATGCGGGGGACAGTAGTTTATCACTATACACAGGGTCAAGATGAAGACGACCAGGCAAACCTAGAACAAACACCTTATGCTTGTGTTAGTAGCTATTACGATCCAACTGATGCTACTAGCGCATCAAATGAAGAAACTTTGCCTTTGGGTGCAGCAGATGGTTTATCCAATAATGGGATTGTATACAGTCCACCCACAGCAAGAAACTTTACAGATGCAGACTTAGTGGTTCAGTCAGAACTAACATATCCAGACGGACGATATGTAAATAAGCCACTGAGAGATGCTATTAATCGTCCAGCAAGCGATCGAACTTTTGCAGATTACTCCGCTGTGGATGCAGCACAGTGCGCTCTGGATATAATAGCAAACCCAACAAGCGCAAATGAGATTATTCCTCACGGGTCGGTGAAAGAAGTGGCTTTCCTTGATGCCAGGGAAGTAAAATCACTCAACCGCTTAAACACAAATGAAGACGAAAAAATAGAATGGTTGGAAATAGCAGAGATAGCAAATTTGACAGACCAAGACTGGACTAGAGACCTCTATGACCTACCATTGGAGCAACGCCAACCATTAGAAATCAGAGCGACAGAATTAGATTTAAGCCTATTTCGGTCAACACAGATAGGGGGTGAATTTCTACTACCCAATAGTGGCGTGATTTATGCTACTCGTGATGATGCTTTGACCGATGTAACTTCGGTAGAAGATGAAGATTTGGGAGGCGATATCAACGACCCAACTTTTAGGGAACAGTTAGATAGTTCCTCTGATTTTCTGCTCGATCCTTCTCGTCGTCCTAATGCTATCCGATTGATTAATGGTACTGATATCTCCCGTGCTACTGGCACAGTTAATAGTGGAGAACAACAGACAGAAAAAGGTTTAATTTTAGCAACCAATTTACCAGTTTATATTCAAGCGGCAGCAGAAAATGGGTTATTTGGCTTTAATCTGCATAAAGATCCAAACTCTGGTACTCGCAGGGATGAGTTCAATAATATTTTAGATTCTGACTGGGGTGATTTCTACGCTCGTGGTAATGAGAATGCTCCTAATGATGGTTTGAATAGGAGCTTTGCTTGTCGTAATGGTCAGGATGGTTGTGATGGTAATGGGGACCAATGGCGGACTGCAACAGTTCTTGGAGATTCCATAACTTTATTATCTAGTGACTGGCAAGATGGTTTTCGTAATCAAGGAGATTACGACCTGCGGAATAATGCTGGTAATTCGGCAGTGGTAAATCGTTTACAAAATGGTTTCTGGTTCAATGATTTTGTTACCAGTGCTGACTGGGTGGATGATACTAATCAATATCCTACAGCAGATTTTATGACATCTTATCTTGCTAATGCTGTTACACCTATTCAAAGGCGGGTAGATAATTTTCCAGAGTATGTGATGGAAATGTGTCCGAAACTTCCGGTTTCAGAATGTGGCGCTCAAGATTGGGTGGTTGGTTATAATTTTAATGCCGATCCAGACTGGAATGATAATGAAGTGACTTTGACTGCTGCCTTCGGTTCGGATGTAGACCTTAATGGTGATGGTGATGCTACTGATACTGATGTGACTGAAGCAGATGTGACTTTGAAAAGAGCATTTGAGTTGGCTGCTATTCCTCCAAGTACTCCAAATCCTCTTAATTTTTCTCGGTTACTATCAGGTACAACAGCACAACCAGCAGGAGTAGATACTTATCGACGCTTTCCGAGAAGGTTGGCTTTCAAAAGAGATGCTTACGGAAACCTCGATCCTGTTCTTGACGGTGCAACAGCACCACAAGATTATGCAATTCCAATAGGAGTTAATGCTAGTGCAGACTTTCAAGAATATGACTATGCTAATTCTGCTACTGTACCAAGGAATGCAAATGAAGGTCTCTGGTATTGGACGACGACTAATGCTGGCGATCCTTTTGGAGCACCTACCAATAATGCTAATAATGGTTATGATGCTAATGCTTTACCCTTTTATTACGATCCAGCAGCTTATTATGTGAATTCAACAGAAACTACTGCACAGCAAGCTACAGAAATTGAAAAGCATCGTTTAGTTCTACCTGCTCCAGTGCTTCCAGACCCACTAGAATTAGCCAGACAAGCTTTAAACGGAACAAACACAACAACAGGTGAAGATGATTCTAGTGATGACCCTTCTGATTATACTTTTTGTATTGGCAGTGGTAATGGAACAACCGAATTAAACCCAACTACCATTCCTGCCGATACTGCTTGCGCTACTGGAGGAGTAGTAGGAGGTAAAATACAAACTGCATACACACAACTTACAGATGCCGTACTCCCTGCTGATACAATTACCACAGACCCAACACCATGGGATGGTACTACTGATGTAATAATTGATGCTATCAATAGTACAGACGATGATGATAATGGAGTTATTGTATACGATATTCCTTCTAGTGTTACTACCATAACTCCAGATGTAACAATTACCCTCAAAGGAAATCTGAGTTCAATCTTCGTTCTCAGAACCCCTGGTAATCTGACATTTGGAACTGCTGGAAGCAGAGGAGTCAGACTAGAATTAGAAGGAGTTAATCCCAATAATGTTTATTGGGTGGTAGCTGGCAATCTAGAGTTTGCAAACGCTAGTGCTGACGCTGATAGCGACGGTAATGCTGATCGACCTCATGAGCTAGCAGGTAATTTTATTGGAACTGGTGATTTAATTATAGGAAGCGATACAGAAATCGTTGGAGGTCGTTTCCTGAGATTCAGTAGTAGTAGTGTTATCCCTGCAAGTAGCTCTATTACAGCTATGACTTCAATAGAACAACCCCTAGTAGTACCAATGCTGCAAATACATTCTGCTACAGGAATTCCAGGCAATGGCGTAAATGCTGTTTTTGGAGGCACAGGCCAAAACAAACAAAACAGTATCCAACGCCAATGGTTGCAAGTAGCAGCAGCAGGTTTCTCCGATGCCTCATCAACCCGCGAAACCATGTATAACGGAGCATTCGTTGGTCGTAATACTCCTTCCAGAAGTGACACAGGAGAAACTTCAGGTGGTTTGCACAACTTCCTGCGGACATTAGAAATGTGGGGTGATAGTCAAATTGGTGGTAACCTGGCACCAAGAACAATATCTATCCGAGGTAATATTATCCAGTCCGGTCAAAGCGAGTATGCTACGGGACCGTTCTTGCCAACAGACAAAACAGGTACTACACTCGCGGGTATGTTCTATCAACTTGACGGCAGTAACCGGGCAATATACCGATGGAATGCTGCCGACCAAGGATATCCCTACAGAGGTGGTGCTGCTAGCCAACGGGCACCATATTATTGGCCTGCTCAACGTTCTTGGGGTTTTGATGTGGGTATCCTATACCAACTACCTGACTTGTTCGCTCAAAGGTTAACCACTGATTCAGAAAGCACACCGGATGAATATTTCCGTGAAGTTGGTAAAGACGACGAATGGGTGAAAGTATTGTTGTGTGCGAAGGATGATGGAGACAATTTCGTTGTGGATGAGAGTCTACGTCCAGATGATTGTCCTTGGTAAAAAAGCAAATAGATATCTCCGGAAATTAAGATTGAACAAAAATTTTACAAGGGTTTGAGATTAATTATTCGGAGATGTCTAAATTATTAAATCAGAGACAATTGAAAATACTAAAAATACAGGAAGGTGATTCAAATGAAAACTATCAAGAAAAGAAATATATCTAATACCAGTGAGTCTGGCTACACTATCCTAGAAGGAATTATAGCAATGATTGTAGTAGCTGTGCTGATGAGTGCAGTTGCACCTGTAATTGCTTTTGCAGTGGGTACTAGGGTACAAGCACGCAGATTAGAGTTAGCAACTCAAGCAGCAAATAGCTATATAAATTGGGTGAAAAATGACCCGACAAACAATACTCCGGCTATATTAACTAATGACTCAGCTAATGTTAGTGTCGATGCTCTTAGTTGCGATGATAGTGGAGAATATTGTGCTATGACCCCTGGTATAGGAGGACAATTTTATTGTGTTGATGGTGATGATGTAGCTGGCTGTCAGGACAGTAGTTTAACAGATATGATAGTTCATGGCGGAAGCACCACCACAGCAGGCAATAGTTCTACATATGCTACTAATTTTGCAGATGATGCTTCCAGAGGTAGTGTAGGTTATCGGATGATAGTTCGGGTTTATAGAGCTAATGCTTTCAAAGATGCAGCTCAACTAACTTTTGAACTACCCTCAACTTATGTTAATAATGCCGGACTAGCAACAAGTTATGTTGATGGAGGTGAACGGATAGAAAGACCTTTATTTCAAACCCAGACAGATATTAGTCCGGTAACAGACAAGTATCAGAACTTGTGTGAACGTCTGGGTGGTTGCAGCTAATAATTAGATTTGATCAAGGAAAAACAGGGATGAAAATTTTACTAAACTTACTCTTAAAAATTAATTTAGACAAGAGACTGCCAAAATCAGCTCAAAATATTAGTGGCTTCACTATGATTGAGTTATTGGTGGGAACAATTATTGCTGTTTTGTTAATTACACCGTTATTAGGTTTTGTAGTTGACATACTAAACACAGATGTTAAAGAAACAGTTAAGACAAATACAGAACAAGAACTCCAAGCAGCAGTTGATTACATAGAACAAGACTTGAGCCAGGCTATTTACATTTACGATCAAGCCGGTATTAATTCTATTGAGGATCAACTACCCTATAACGAAGACACCACGAGAACTCCTACACTGGTATTCTGGAAGCGTGAAAGAGTAGAAAATTCTGTACCAGTAGTTGGTTGTACACCACTTAGTGATGAAGAAAAATGTTGGGATGATGCTTACGTTATGTCTTTGGTTGCTTATTATTTAATGGAAGATCAGAAAGATGCGTGGTGTCAGCCATCAGGAGATAACTGTCCTGGAAGGATTGGCAGGTTTTCAATTAGAGATGAAGTAAAAAAATTTGATGGTACATGGGTTTGTGATGGAACTCCTAGTCCTTGTACGACTGAACAACAATCTCAATTTGCTAAATCAGAGGGTTTTGATAACTTCGATCCAGATGATTTAACAGCCTGGGAAAAAGATGGAGACTATGACGCAAATAATACACCAGAAGTCTTACTAAATTATATAGATGAATTTCAGCTACAGTCAGTAACTGCTAATAATGAAGATGAAACCGATACTAGCCCCTCTACTACATCTAATAATTTAGCTACCATAACTATTAAAGGTAACGCCTTACGTCGTTTGGAAAAAGATGCTAATTGTGGAACAGACCCCTCTCCATTTTGTCCAACTGCAACATTACAAGTGCGAGGTGGTAGTAAATATGGTCAGTGATTAATCACATAAACACTTTACCATTATTAGTAAATAACTTTATTCCTACATTCAGAAATATATATTATGAAGAATTTAGTATTATCAAAACTTTCTCAAATTTATTTAAGACCAAAAAGCACTAAGCATCAGAAAGCTGAAGCAGGATTTAGTTTAATAGAGCTAGTAGTCATAGTTTTAATTATCGGAATATTATCAGCGATCGCTGCTCCCGGTTGGAATGCTTTTATCACTAGACAGCGCATTCGTACTGTGAATAGCCAAGTATTGCAAGCTTTACAGAAAGCACAAAGTCAAGCTAAATCAAAAAAAGAAGATGTAATGGTAATATTTTACGATCTGAGTGCAACTCCTCCTATAGATCCAGCTTTAGATCCACCAGAAGTAGATGGCATTGAATATAACTTAACTGCCAATGGGGAAATTAAAGCGGGAATGGTAACATTAGCTTCTGGTGTTTGTACAAATGAAAATTGTACTGCGTTTAATGCCACTCCAGATGTTACATTTGACTATTTAGGTACAGTAAGCCAAGATAATGTGCCTTTTATTGTCAAGGTTTCTACACCAGATGATGGACTCAAACGATGCGTAATTGTTGAAACTCTCTTAGGTGGAATGAGAACAGCAGAAGGAGCTGATTGCCCATAATCTAATTTCAGCCTATGCTTACCACAAAATAACTGCTCTTTGACATCCTCCCCGGCCTAAAGGCGCGGGGGTTCCTACCGAGCCGTAGCTCCTCGGCGAGTTGACGTTTTGCTGGCGCAAAGCTCCGCTAACACAGGCTGCTGCACCCACCCCTCTTGCTCCCCTCCCGGGAGGGGATGGGGGTGGGTTACGCTTGCCTCCACGTCCGTTTTTTGTCTCGGACTGCCCGCCCGCGACTAATATATTTATTGCTGCGTTTTCATCACGGTCCTGTTTAGTACCACAGTTGAGACATTCCCACTCTCGCACCTGAAGGTCTAACTTTCCACCTTTAAATCCACAGCTAGAGCAATTCTGAGATGTCGCTTCCCAACGACTAATTACTCTAAAATCACGACTGTATTTTTCTGCTTTTCCTTCTCATAGCGTTCGGAATTGTCGCCAACCTAAATCAGAAAGTGCTCTTGATAATTTGCGGTTTCTAACCATTCCAGAAACATTGTCATACTTCTAAAACTATTACTTGGTTTTCGTTAATAATTTCAGTAGACAATTTATGTAGAAAATCTGTCCTTGTATCTTTTAACTTGCCATGTTTGCGTAGCATTCCGTAGGAAAACTTAGCAACTCTCAATCTGGATTTTTCATATCGTTTAGAACCCTTGGTTTTGTTAGATAATGACTTGCTTAACTTACGTTAGCGCAGCTCCTCTGTTTGCGTTTGCGCAGCATCCCGTAGGGAAGCATTCCGTAGGAAAAGAGGCTATTTCTTAATCCGTTTTTTCAATGGTTTAGGAGCATCCACTTTTTCACCGTTGCTCAAGGTAGCAAAAGTTTTAATTCCTAAATCTATACCTACAGAGTTATCATTTTTAGGCAATACTTCTGGTGAAATTTCTACCACAAAACTCAGAAAATATCTATTAGCTGAATCTTTTATTACTGTTACGGAGCTAGGCTCACTAGGCAACTCTCACAGGCGAAATAATTTTCAGCTTTCCAATCTTAGCTAAATAGACTTTGTGTTGACCAACTTTAAAGCCACCCTTTCTAAACCTTGCAGTCTGTCTTGATTTCCTACTTTTGAATTTAGGAGGTTTTACAGGTTTACCTTTCCTCTTACCTTTGGTGGAAGTAAAGAAATTTTGATACGCTTGGTTTAAATCATTCAAAGATTGCGCTCCGTGGTATATTAGAAACTTCCGATAACCACTCTCTATCTTCAGTCTTTTTTGCTTGGGTAATAAACTGTTTTTGTAGCTTTTCGTTAGTGGGTTTCTTCTCTCCTAATTTATACTTTTCACAGGCAGCAAGCTAGACGATCATTCCAAACAACACGGACACAACCAAATAGCTTTGCTAATCGGTGTTTTTGTCCCTGTGTTGGATATATACGGTATCTAAATCTCGCTTTCATCAAATGGCCTCTTGACTCACAACATGATAACATAATTTGTTGCACAAAATCAACTAAAAAGTCGCCCGCTTATGGGCGAGGCTTGAAACCCAATTTTCTGGTCAAAGCAACCCCAGGCTAACGACAGGGCATTTTTTTATGTCAAAAAATATTACTCTATTTGACGTTAAATTGTAAATTGTTAAAATAATAAACAGAGGTAAAAACATTTGAAAACAGTCAATCAGGGTTGAAATGAACGTAAAAATATTAAACTCCGCAAAATCAACTATTATTCAAAATGCCGCGAAAAATCTCTCAGAAAAATCACTTAAGCAAAAAGAAGCAGGATATAGCCTCACAGAATTAACATTAGTCGTACTAATTCTTGGTATTATTGCCGCGATCGCCACTCCCGGATGGCTAGCATTCACCAATAACCAACGCCTCCGCACTTCCACCGACAGAATATACCAAGCAATGTTCGCAGCTCGTCGCAATGCCATGCGAGATAAAACAGCTTGGCAAGCAAGTTTCCAAGAAACCACCAATATTATTGGGCAACCCGTCATTAGGTATGCGCTACATAAACCAGCGATCGCTCCCGACGACCTACCAACCTCAAGTTGGAAATATCTAGAACCTGGTATTGAGATAGACGACAACGAGACAAATGACAAAGGTAAGTATGAAACCACTCTCCGGATAGTTAAACCTGACACCAATACAGTTACTACCAACAAAACAGACCCCATTTACCGTGCCCTTTTTAATTACAAAGGCTGTCCAGTTTACAAACCTACTGACCAATGTACTCAAACTAGCATCCAAGCAAAAGGGCGTATTGCTATAAAGCACCAAAACCAAGACAAACCCAAAAGATGCGTAATTATTTCAACTCTGCTTGGAGCTATGCGAACTGGAAAAGATAACTCCAAAGCAGATAATACAGGAAAATATTGCCATTGAAATGGTAGGTTGGGTTTCGTTTCTCTCAACCCAACATTATCTAATTTCCGTTCTACTAAACTTACCCAAACTTACCCAATAGGGTTTTGGAGCTAGCTTCCTGCTTCTGTGAGAACCACTGACCGTAGTCTGTAACTTATTCTCTCCACAGGCTTAAACTCGCTCTTGACTCAAGCTACTTATACACATAGTTTTTCAAGTTGACAGCAGCATTAAAATCTCTGTCAGCTTCAAAACCGCATTCACTACATTTGCTAACGCAAAGCTGCGCTAACATAAGTTCTCAAGTTTAACGGCATTTTCTGTTGATGACCACAGTTTGAACATATTTGAGAACTTGGATAAAATCTAGGAGCTATGACTAATTTACTGCCGTACCATTCACATTTGTATGTTAGCTGACGCTTGAATTCATAAAAGCCACAATCAGCACCCACCCCCATCCCCTCCCGGGAGGGGAGCTAGAGGGGTGGGTTGTGATTTTTGAGCATTCCACTTACGTTTAAATCCTCAATTACTATGGTGCTGTGGTTTAAAGCTCGCCCATAAGGTACGGATAAATATTCCTATTAAAATTTTTCCTCCGGTTTCGCGATCGCATTAAACCATTCTGAAAAGTTAACTGGCACAAAGCAGTTCATTTAATTGTAAATTCAAAAATAAAAATCTATAACCTACTATTTCCCTATACGCAATAATACAGAAACAAGACAAATGTAATATGTTTTAGTTGGCTTTTCCTTGTGAACCCAACCTAGTCTGGGTGTGCTGTTGAGTAGATTCAAAGAATACTAACACGACCGCTCTACTCATCCTTTGGCGATCGCATCAAAAGTTAACTGGCACAAAGCAGTTCATTTAATTATAAATTAAAAAATAAAAATTTATAACCTACTATTTCCCTATACGCAATAATACAGAAACAAGACAAATGTAATATGTTTTAGTTGGCTTTTCCTTGTGAACCCAACCTAGTCTGGGTGTGCTGTTGAGTAGATTCAAAGAATACTAACACGACCGCTCTACTCATCCTTTGGCGATCGCATCAAACCATTCTGAAAAGTTAACTGGCACAAAGCAGTTCATTTAATTATAAATTAAAAAATAAAAATTTATAAACTACTATTTCCCTATACGCAATAATACAGAAACAAGACAAATGTAATATTCTGCAAAGCTCCGAATGGTGCCCGTACAGGAGTTAGGAGTCAGGAGGTAGAAAGGAGTTTTTCGGTAACTAAATAAATATAGCGCTGTGCGCAGGCAACAGCTCATCTGGCAACAGGCAACAGGAGGAATAAAAAACCGATATTGTAAGACTTTTAGCTATTGGACAGTTCTTGTAATTTGTAAAGTCTGCCAGTGCACATTGCTATAGGTATAATTTGCACTATTGTTTGAGCTTAAAACTTACCCAAAGTTGAATTTCATACCTCAAATCAGCAACGCCCTTTTTCCTGAAAACTGGGGTTTTTCAGTTGTTTTTCCGTAGACTGGGATCGGATCTTCATTCAAAAAATTAGCAGCATTTGACGGATGATATAATTAGCTGAGTTATACAGGTTTTTGGAGTGCCATGATAAATAATCGATCTCCGCCCAAAATCGATGTTCTCTCTTAATAATATGTCTTTCAGCTAGCTTCATCAGCTTCCCTGAGATTTTAACTCAGCTATGATCTTTTCTGTTTTTCGTTTCGATCTTCGCGGGTCCGTAAATTCGCACTTCAAAAAGAAGTAATAATAGGGATAAGTTATGGTTTTGGGTTTCACTGTCGCTCAACCCAACCTACATTAGCTATTTTCATGAGATGTAATTATTAATTATTAATTATTGAACAAAACTTTCCTCCATCTCCAACACCTGCCAAACTTCTTCCATTAACTCCTTTACTCCAACACCCGCAACAGCAGAAATCAAGAAAACTTTTCCCCCACTAATCTCCCTAAATCTACTCACCAAGTCCTGAATTTCTACACTGTCTAAATCTACAGCATCAATCTTATTCAAAGCTAAAATTTGCTTTTTATCTTCCAAGTTTCGCCCATAAACTTTCAACTCATTTTGAATAGTCTGATAATTTTCCACCGGATTAATATCTGTAATATCAACCAAATGCAACAATAACTTAGTCCGTTCAATATGCCTTAAAAATTCATGCCCCAAACCCAAACCAGCAGAAGCACCTTCTATTAATCCTGGAATATCAGCAAAAACAGTACCATCTCCCGTCGGTTTTCTCACAACTCCTAAATTTGGAACTAAAGTAGTAAAAGGATAATCAGCAATTTTCGGACGGGCAGCAGAAAGAGCAGCAATTAAAGTAGATTTTCCCGCATTTGGTAACCCAATAATTCCCACTTCAGCTAATAGTTTTAATTCCAATCTTAACATTCGAGTTTCACCTTCCAACCCAGGCAAAGCATATTCTGGAGCGCGGTTACTATTACTGAGAAAATGTTTATTTCCTAATCCACCTTTACCACCTTTTGCAACACAAAAACTTTGTCCCGGTTTAACCAAATCTCCCAATAATTCCTCAGTTTCCGCATCATAAATCATCGTACCAGGGGGCACTTCAATTAAGCGATCGCTCCCCGCAGCACCAGTCATATTTTTTGGACCGCCACGCTTACCATTTTCTGCTTTAAAAATACGCTGAAATTTAAAATCCAGCAAAGTTTGGAGATTTTCAACCGCCACTAAAATCACGGAGCCACCACGGCCACCATTACCACCAGATGGGCCTCCAGCAGGCACATATTTCTCCCGGCGAAAGGCAACCATACCATCGCCACCTTTACCAGCTTCTACTTGAATTTCTGCTTGGTCAATAAATTGCATATTTATAGGACAATGCTGCTGATTTTTAGTTGAATAAAAAGTCATGTATAGGGGCGAGTAGCACCCAATGATTACATCATATCACAATTTTTTTTGGGATGCAAGAGAAAATACCTTGCCTCCAACGATTTTTTCTTGAGCTTCACAGAATGATCTTTTTCGGAAACTTTAATTTCTCAAAGTCAGGGTATTTGACATCTCCAGGGGTTGAAACACCCTGAATTCTGTGGAAAATCCACCGAAAACGTGGATCCGCGTTTTCTTCAAGCCTGTCAACAGACTTCTACACTCCTCGGCATAGACCATTATCTAGCTGTGAGCTTACATTTTTTTTGGTTAGCTTTCACGAGTGGTTTTACTTGCTGAGTGCTGAGTGCTTTTTTAATGACTATCGTCGCCAAAGTTTAATAGTTCTGTCCTTACTACCAC
Organism: Okeania sp. SIO2B3; assembly: GCF_010672525.1. GTDB lineage: Bacteria > Cyanobacteriota > Cyanobacteriia > Cyanobacteriales > Microcoleaceae > Okeania. Next base: position 15,139 of record NZ_JAAHGH010000130.1, read on the forward strand.
TAGCAATGCTATGACCATCAGGACTAAAAGTAACCCGATAAATTTCATCTTGATGCCCATTCAAAGTATGAACTAATTCCCCAGTATCTAAATCCCAGAGCTTAATATCATTATCCTTACCACCACTAACAATATATCGACCATCTGGACTAATATCAACAGACACAACTTCAGCAGTATGACCAACAATAGTTTTGATTAACTCCCCTGTTTTTAAGCCCCAAATTTTAATAGTATGATCGTAACTGCCACTAACCATTTTTTCCCCATCTGGAGTAATATCAACAGACCTAATTACACCTTCATGTCCAGTCAAAGTATAAATTAATTCTCCAGTATTCAAATCTTCAACTTTGATAGTTTGATCTGCACTACCACTGACCAATATTCTACCGTCGGGACTAATAGCAATAGAATAAACAACATCTGAGTGATCAGGGAAATTAAAAATTAACAAACCCGTTTCTAAATCCCAAACTTTAACAGTTCTATCCCCACTAGCACTAGCAATTGTTTGACCATCAGGACTCATCGCCACAGACCAAACAGGTCCCCAATGCTCAAATACTCGAAATACATCTCCTGTTTCCAAATTCCAGCTGATTACCCTCCAATCATAAGTACCTGCCACCAATTTAGTACCATGATTATCCACAGCAACTGACCAAATTGGAGAATCATCTGCAGCTAATGTGTTGATAACTTTTCCTGTAGGAACTTCTAAAATTTTTACCGTTGTATCTCGACTTCCAGTAACTAAAGTTTTGCCATTAGAACTAAATGTCAGAGCACCGATAGAAGCATTAAATCTAGACAAATCTTCAACTTGATAATTCTGCCAATTTATACCTTGTTGACAATTTTGTAAAAGAGATTGAACCTCAGCAAAAATGCTAGATTCTTCACTAATTAGAGTTCCTTGATTGATACATTCTTCATAATTGCGCTCTATATATAAGTTTTTGACAACATTCAATTTTGTCGATTCTTCTTCTTGCTTTTGTAATACCTCTGATTGAGGTAGTTGTAAATAATTGGGGAATTTCAGATATCTATATATAGCAAAAAATATCACAATTAAAGTAGCAATAACTCCTAAAATCAACTGCCAATTCAAAGATAATTGTTTGTCATTATTGCTAATTTTTTTTTTTAACTTAGTAAGTATAGATTTCGGTAAAACTCTGTTTTCTATTAACTCTATATCTTCTTGAGTTAGTCCTAAAATTTGCTGTAGACGCCCTAACTCCTGGCGAGTTTCTGGAGTAAAAGGATATTCTTCCTGAATCGCAGCTTTTAATGTTTGTTCATATCTTTCTCCTTTCACCCGATATTTACGGTAAGGATTTAATACTTCATCCTCAATTATTTCCGTTTCTTCCCGGGAGAGTTCTAAACTTTCTCTAAGTTCATCTAAAATTCTTCTCCCAACAAGAGAAATATCTCCTCGCTCGCTCGCTCGACGAATCACCTCTTCCCGATAAATTTCTTGATTATCTATAGCTAAATTTGGAAAGTCATTAATTTTTTTTAAATCTGCGATAACTTCTGCTGCTGACTGATAACGTTCGTGAAAGTTATAGCGCACCATCTGATCTAAAATATCTGCTAAAGGAGTAGAACAATTTGTTAGGTATCGCCAAAAAATCTCTTTTTTTTCACCATTTTCATGCTCCTTTAGTTTCGATAATTCGCTACTAGGTAATCCCGTAATCCCCTGAATACCAATCATTCCTAAAGCATAAATATCACTATTGAATTGAGGATTATATTCAAATTGTTCTATGGGCATATATTCCATAGTACCAATGCGAGCTGTAGGATTTTGCTGACCAATATTAATTTCTTTAACAGCTCCAAAATCAATTAAAACTAATTGATTATCCGATTTTCTTCTAATTAAATTAGCAGGCTTAATATCTCGATGAATTACACTATTTTCATGGACAAATACTAAAATTTCTAAGACTTCACTAAGAATGGAAATTACTTGTTTTTCAGATAGGGGTTTACCAGGTAATATTTCATTGTCTAAAGATTGACCAGCAATAAAAGATTGAACTAAAAAAAACTCTCGCTCTTGCTCAAAATATGCAAGTAGTTGAGGAATTCGATCGTGTTGAGAAAGCTTTTCTAACATCTGTGCTTCTTTTTGAAATCGGTCGCGAACGATATTAATTAATCTTCGATCGTCAATATTTGGCTGTAGATGCTTAATCAAACATTGTGCTTCTCCAGGACGACGAATATCTTGGGCTAGATAGGCATGGCCAATTTCCCCTGATTCAATAATTTTTATAATTTGATAGCGTCCATCTAAAATATTACCAATCATCATTATTGTGGTAGAGCCTTTTTTTAGTTGATTATGCCATGAAACAATTTACTTATCTTGACATCTAAAATTGAAAAAAATAGTTTGAATTAAGGATATTTTCCTGATACCAAAACTAAAAATTAGAAGCTTAATTGTAGTCCTTAATCATTAATTGATAGGTAAGCATTTCCTGCGGAATGCGCAGCAAATAGCTGTCAGCTATCAGCAATCAGCTATTGCTTTTAGTTTTAGATAAAAGCTTGAGTAATTGAGTCAGAATTTATACTTACCTCTAAAAGCTGGCTTGAAACTATATATTCATTAAAATCTCGTCATCATAGCTTATAGCTAACAGCGAGCTAGCTGAATGCTGACATTGATAGAGATATGTTACTCCAGAACACAAATTGATTCTGCTCAAAAGTCTCATATAGAAACCAAAATCAGAATTTGGGCCACTCAAAACCACAGCACAATTTCGGTAGTGCTATTATAGATAGAACCAAAGCTCAAATCAGGTATAGGGAGTTAAGTGGATGAGTCATGAAATTATAGCAATTAGGAGACCTGTTAGGCCAAAACAGC
>NZ_JAAHGH010000131.1 GCF_010672525.1 Okeania sp. SIO2B3
TTGTATGCGCTCAGATAGTTGCCAACCAAAACGCTCTTATTTACAAAATGTATGACGCTGCACAGCCGTGACACTCTCCTTGTATTTCTGCCATACTGTCATCTCCCCCGATTTTTTTCACTCTCCGTCATATAGGGAAGTGCAGTTATCAATGTTGTAAGTAGCAGTTAGGGGCGCGATCGTTGACTGCTGCATACCGACCCCCACTGCCCTAATACCGACTTCCTCTACCCTTAGAAGGCTCAAATTCCAGGAGTTTGAGAGGGCAACGCCCGCGATGGGAGTGGAATTTAAAAGCCGCAGTTATGGGCGCGATCGTTGACTGCTGCGATACCGTTCCCACTACCTTACAAGGCTCAAATCGTGGGAGTTTGAGTTGCTACAAGCTGCAATGGGAGTGCAAATTTCAAATAGCTTTGAGCTTTGACTCTAATCTGTACAAACGAGTGTATTTTTACTACGCATGAGTGTATTAAAAATACACTTGAGTGCAATTTTTGTAAAACATGAGGGCCGCGTCGCAAAAACAAGATTTTGCCTATAGCTAAAAACACTGGCAAGCAATGGCAAATGTAATACATTTTTTATGGCCTTGAGCTTTGACTCCAATTTGTACAAACAAGTGCATTTTTACTACGCATGAGTGTATTAAAAATACACTTGAGTGCAATGCACGGCCAGACGTGTAAGCGCAAAACTCAAAACGGAGCTACCTGAAATATCTAAAGCGCTTCACCCAGGCGCAAAATGCCACTCTCCACTATCGATGAGTTGCTCTACAAAGCCGATCACCTTACTAGCTAAGGCTTCACTTAGCTTTGCAGCTTCTTTGATTACATTCCAGCCGAAAGTTTGAACCTTATGCTTGAAAGCTTCTATTGGAGTGAGGTCTGGCTGTTGTACTGGTGGAGCAGCGATTAGGATTTCTAAGTCCTTCGCAAAGTCAGGCAGATAATCTTCATATAGAGTTAAGTCTCCCAGCGGAGTATCTGGGGGTGGCTGATATAAATCTAGCTTGGTTTTAATGTCATTGCCCCCTATATCATTTATACTAAATAGGCCATCTGACATCTGCTCTGATTCCGTTTGGACTTTATTCTCAGGCGACGTTAGATTTAATACTGCTTTTGCCTCTTCCCACTTGCTATTACTGCTTTTGTCTGAAGCTGCAGCAATAGGGTCGTATTTTTGAGCTAGGCATTTTGATAATATAGTTCGGACTAGCTCGAAATCTAAGGCCACTTTTTTACTTCCTTTGGCCGGGGCAAATTTGTAATAACGATTACCAGCAGCTTCCCTTTTCTCAAGACGTACTTCGTAACCTATTAAGTTCAATACTTGCTTTAAGTATTTAATGGCATCCTTTCCTGGGGTAATCCCTAATGCTGCTGATATGCTCTTACTCCGGCGGGCTTTCGTTAGTAGCTGCTTGATTTCAGGGTCGTGGCACGTCCACAGTCTATCGGACTCTAGGAAATACTTGATATTGAGTTTTTCCAGTGCCTTGATTTTTAAATGTCGCGATCGCACATCTCCTAAAAATTTCATTCCTCCCAGGGCTAAGTATCCCCACAGTTCCTGCTGTTGTTCCTCGATGTGTTCTGGATGGTAAAGGAAGTAGTACAGCTCTGATTGGCTGATAAAGTCTCTCTGCTTCCTGAATAAATAGATGAGTTCTTCACTCCAAATAGTGGAGTTTTCAATGCCTGGCAGTCTATCTTTATAGCCAGCTTTGATAATTTCGCAGCGATCGGGCCAAGTTGCGTCAAATTTGGCTAACAACTCTTTCACTTCTTCTGGAGATTTATCCAGGGCTTTAAATATATCTCGTGATTCATCCCGCACAACTGTTTCGCTTGCTTCACTGAGAATTTTGGCTCCCTCATCATCATGCTTCAGTTCTACTAATTTAACTTCATGTCCTGCCTCGGTGAGTATTTCGATTAGGCATTCTCTGAGGTTGGCTTTTTCATAGTTTTCTATGGCTTTGAGTTTTGCCCAAGCATCATAGTGCGGATTATCGGCGATGTTCTGTTCTACTAAGGTTTCAATGTATTTAAATAGTTCTGGTAAATCTTTGGTAACTGTTGCAGCATCTTGGAGTAAATAGTCTTTCAGGGTTTCTATTACTTCATTGGCTTCTGGAGAGCTGAAGTTTTCATTATTTGTCTTGCTGTACTCAGGACAGGCTATATGCCATTGCACATTTGGGTCGCGCACTCGCCCTGCCATTTGCATTTGGGTGTTGGTTCCCACTATTCCAAAAAATAATCCATAAACATCGGTAAAGTAGTCTCTGATATTGATGTCTATGCCTGATTGAACTGTTGGAGAGACTACTATGAATTCTGGTAGATTGGCTTTGATCCAGCCATCAGGGTCTGTCATGAATTTTCTGGCTTGCCCGTACTTTTCTGCGATGGTTTTACTGTCTACTCTTAAGCCTTTTTTCCCGCAGATGTGGGTGAGTATCCAGTCAATTGCTTCGGCCTTTTTCTGCGAGTCAACGGTAATGAAAGGGAGTCCGCTACTCATAATCATGGGCATATAGGGAGAAATATCTCTACTATTTAATCCCTTTTCTCTTAGTGGCTTTTCCATGTTTTCAGGCATTCTGGATTTATTGTTGGAGGTGCCTACTAGAAGTTCTACAGGTGCGCGATCGCCTTTATATTGGTTTTCCACTTTGATGACTTTTCTATATCCTGCATATTTAATGATATAGTCATCAAGTGCCCAATCGGCTAAATTAGCGTCTAGACAGATAATCACTTTTGCCCGCTTGAGACATTCGCCCCAAAGTCTCAAGCAATTAGAACGATTTGCATTGAGGGTTTTGGAGTGTAAGAGATGTCTTATTGTCTCCATTACTTCGTCAAGAACTACCACTGCACCGTCAAACCATTTTGGATCTAAGTAGTGTGGTAGTGAATCGGGGCATAAGGCTATTTTGCTGGTTTCTTCGTGGAGTAGGTAGAAGCATTTCTCGCTCTGCAAGTGATTGAATCCAAGGCGTTTGGCGTTTTGTAGCAGCAGGCCGTTACGCGCTGCTATCATTATGCCTTTGTTGTTATAGAATTGTCCGCCTTCATCAAACAGATCGTTTAGTCTATCAATTGTGGGGCCTTGGAATTTGCCCTGTAAGAGTGTTGTTTTGCCTGTGCCTGTATTTGCTTTTATGCCTACTAATGAGCCGTCGGGTATTTCGTCTTCATATTCGGTGTACTTCTGATTTTGAGTAATGGTTGGAGTGAATTTACGGGTTTCGCGCCACCACTTTTTGAATTTCTCTGCACGCTGTTGGAACCATCTCGCAAGGCGTTCGGTTTCTGCTTTCTGCTTTTCTGGGGTGCTAGGATTGCGCCATTGTCGCCACTTTTCCCAGGGTTTACAGTTCTCTCTGTAGTCTTTCCAGTCGATGGCGTTTTCGATTATGGGGTCAATATCGCCTCCAGCTACTACGAAATCATCTACTGCATTTTTACCATTCTCGACATCTGGCAGCATAGCTACAGTCACTTTACAGCCGGATTTGGACAATAATTTGGCCGTGGCAATGATTGCTTTGTAAACGTTAATTTTTGTTTTAAGCTTGGCGTCATTGTCGAAAAGTATTGTTACAGGACGACCTGGACAGGCAAATAAGGCCAAATCAGGAATCAAATGTTCCCCAAATTTTGTAATTGGATTGGTGTATTTCCGGCCCATCCAGATACCGGGTAGGCCAATGGCTGCATATCTGAGGGACAATAAACAGCCTGCTTTTTTTGAACCTTCTTCAAGGATGATGGGGACTTCTGAATTATTTTGGACCCATTGCCAAAATCCGCCTGGTCTTAGTCTGTCTTCTGGGGTTATGGGGACATTGTAGCGACGGGCGATCGTTTCCCATGTCCAGTCAGGCGATCGTAGAAAAACGGCTCTACTAGGTACGCCAGAAGGGCTTAGGTATTTGGCTGCTTCTTCTAATTGGCCAGTTTTTTTGCTTAAGTATGGTTGTGCTAGGAGGCTGTCTGGGTCTGGTTTGAATCGTCCCCATTCCATTTCGTCCCATGTTTGGGGGTCGATTCCGTTGACTCCCCAACCGGAACTATCTAGGCATTTATCATATTTTCTCAGTCCGCCAGCGTCTAAGCGCCCTGAGTTGGTGCGTTTGGGGTTTGGGGTTAGGAAGTCGAACAGCTTACAGTCGGGACTCCAATCCTCATGTTTGCTGAAGCTTTGGACGTTGAGTTTGACGATTTCGGGATGGACTGCTGATTCTGTTGTCCATTCTTGGAAGTGGGTTTGATTTATCATGGTGGCCTACTGATGTTGAGAGTAGACCAAGTGGAGGCTTTTATTTTGAACGGCGTATCTCACCGTTATAATTGCAAAATAATGATTTTTATTGACAAAAATGTATTACAATTACAGCAGACAATATCCTAAAAGAGCACCTTTGATTTATGGCTGTCTTTTGATGAACAGGATGTCTATTGACCTTACTTGGGTCTACTTGAAGAAAATCGCGTTCTAGTTTGGTAGACTGGTGGGCGCGATTTTCTCGTTTTGACGTGTTAATTTAATAGGTTACTACGAAATTCCTGAGTATAGGACACTTCACTACATTTTCTGCTAAAGTATCAAATGTTTAACTAGGGTTGCTTAGTATAATGTGAACAAAGGTAAGCGTTAATTGCCTGCGAGAGATTGATCGGTAGCCAGTCTAATAAATGCTTCTTCAAAGCTAAGGCCATGTTGCTTCGCTGCAAAGTTGATAGTCCGGCACCTAACCTCAAAATGTTCTCTCAATTGTGCTGCAAGCAAATTATGAATGTCTGAGCTGAGGCTCCTGTTAGCAGCAGCTACAAAAGCTTTTTCAAAAAAATAGTCAAACTGAGACATAGGCCCGCAAGTAAACCTAGTATCTTTAGCCGGGCTAATTCCAGCAGCTATCATGTCCCAATCCACATCTTTTTCAAAATCCATGTCTTAAAAATACTTGACTTTGATGTATATACTATGTACAATAACATCAAGTTGATGCATAAACAACCTGTAGCGACTAAAATTTAAAGACGGGACAAACTAAGGCTGGAACCCTTAAGAGTGTCCCTAGCCCAAAAGTACATCACTACTTAAGGACATAACAATGACATTAGCATTAGAACGGCCAATGAGTCCAGCTTGCGACTCAACATTGGCTGATGATATTCGACATTTAGTGGATAGTCTTGACGAAAAAATCTACGACATTGTCAGGGACTATCAAGAAATATTTTGCTGTGAAGTGATATTGATAGACGATCGCTCCCATCATTGGCAGCTAGAAATCCACGACAGCGGAGAAATTGAACTACTACACCAGAAGTATTTGAGTAATGGGGAGCTGCAAGATATTAGCTTCACCCCAATTACCGTCATAACTCAGTTCATTATTGCTTTGACTGAATCTAGGCAATAAGAATTTTGGCTGCGCGATCGCCGATCACCTCTAAACTAATCCCCAAAAAGCCTTGACATTACTAGGCTTTTTGATTCTCGTACAAAATTAAATTAACTCAAATCTATACATTCAAGGAGAATACTAATGGCTGCTCAAGAAGGAAAAGAAACCTCTATCCACGGTCTCGGATATTATGGAGCATCTCAAGAAATTAATGAGAAACTAGACTACGACGGTTACAGACCTAAACTATCAGAACAAACTAAACAAGGAATCATTGAAGCTATCTCAAACGACTATCCTGACATAAAAACTTGCAGCAAACGTGACCAGATTGCTATAGCAGAGTGGGTAGTAAATGAAGGAGATTGGAGGGCAAAAACGGCAACCCATATAAATATGCAACCCAAAGGGACAGTGTTGGGCGAGTTTGTCAGAGTGGGCGCAAACGTGAAGGTGCAGTACAGGCACGGCTTGTCAAACGATTTTATAAATTTAGCAGGGTGCAAAAGTGAGGAGCAAGCCCAAGTTTTAGCCGCTCAACTAAATCGACTATTACAAGGGGTACAAGAATAATGGACAAAAATTACATCAAAAAACAGGCATTAAGAATGCGCGAGTATATAGATACCCCTCATTTGTATTTGGATGCAGTATATAGATTGCTAAGTAATGCAAATGCAATTCCAGTAGCATACGAGAACTCCGACAACCTCACAGAAGCAGATATCAAGAAAGCAGAAACTATCGCAGCGAAGGCATTGAAAGATGGTATCAATACCATTTTGAAAGCTGAAATCAATCATCTAGCTAGGGAACTGGCCTTACTATCAGGGTATGTTTTTCCCGAACGCTATGACTTTTTCAGTAGTCTTAATCCCCGCGCTCAACACTTTGAATCTTTAGCCGAGAGGGCATTTGAAGTGATTCAGGGAGTAACATTAGATGCTTAACCTGTTATATTTCAGTATCTTCACCGCTCTATCCTGGCTAGCTGTAATTGAAATCATCTGTGCCCTGACTTAACCTAAAAGTCCCTAGTTTAATAACTAGGGGCGATTGCACTCAAACATTGCTATGAAATCATTGCTCAAACCCATCCCAGAAATAGACCCAATAATACTACTAAAAGAACCGTACAACTTCAAAGAATCGGAACTAGCATCAGCCCTCGGATGCTCAATTCACAGCGTTGCATCATGGCGATACAACCGCCGTCAACCTCAAAAGAGTATCAGAAAATTAGCAGCAGTTGTACAGAAAAAATTAGATAAGCGCTTGCACAAACTGAATTCTTAAGCTCCCGTTCCAATTCACAACATAAAAACACAAACACTAGGAGACTAAAAATGTTATTTTTCCTCAATCCCGTTACCACTCTAGTAGACTCTTTAAGCCAAGAAGAAGTCCTCACTAAAGTCTACCTCGGTTTGTCATTAGCTATGACCAAACCCATCACCAACTCCGTAGGAGAATTCAGGTTCTACTATAGGCGTTTTCTCGGTTACATCATCCATAACCTTGAGTCTACCATTGCAGAGATAGAAGGTAAGGCGTACGCGGAAGCTCCAACAGAAGAAGTAAAAGCTTTGCCTGTACCAGAAGTAGAACCCACCCGTCCTGAGCAAAAATCAGAAGCTTTGGTTGTTGAGCCAGCTCAAGCCTCATCAACAACTCAACCCCCAGAAATTGCCAACACAGAAATAGTAGAAGCTGTTGAAGCTGATGAAACAGAAGAGGACTCAGACTGGCCGATACCAGAACCCATCCCCAACAATAACTCAAAACTGAGTACAGAAGAAGGTATCGCTATCCTACTAGAGTGCGAAACCAAGCTGCAATTGATGGCCAAGAAAAAAGACATAGGAGACAAGCTAGTCAAAAAAACCTGGGATGCAATGACCCTCGTTCAGAAAAACTATTTGCAGTTAATCAGCCTCCGCAATAACGTTACCAAGCCATTCGCTACTCTAGGCTATCAGCTAGCGTATCAACCAACCAAAGATGCTAAACCCCGCTCTTCCCGCCTTATCGGATTTTACCTCTATGGTGAAAAACTACCCCAAGCCGACGAACGGGCGATACTCATAAAAGGTGAGACCGAACCCACAATATGCAGTAAGTCACATTTAAGACCGTTCAAAGACTCAACACCAGCAACAGAAACAGAAATCAAGTTGTTAGAAAAACTGTTAACAGAGCCACAAGAATCAGAACCCACAGCAGAAACAATTGCAGCCAATACATTTGCAGGATTAGCTACCCCAAAGCTGCCAACTGGTTCAGAGACTGGAAACAAGCCAGAGTTGCCACCATCCGAGCCAAGCGCCGTACAAACAGAACTCGACCTCAAAACCCCACCACCAGAACAAAAAAAGTCTAAAGTAACTGCTACACCATTACTTGAACTGGTTGCGAGTGAAATCAAAAAAATCAACTCTGAGTTAACTTTTGGCTATAATGACAACGGTAAATCAACCTTCCTGGATATTTACCACGGTTCATCCAGTATAGGAACATTTGAGGACGATGGTGAAGACCTATGGTCATTCAACACCGCAAAGATGCTGCACCACGGCTTCACAAAAGAAATGATTGATGCCTTGGGTGAGATTGAATTGTCCCCAAAAGCGTAGCATCATCTGGAGAAGTACTGTCCTCTCCTAATATTGGAGAGGATTTAGATGATGACTATCAGTACAGCGTTACAACAGAGCAACTGGACTTAGCTTGCAATATAGACGATGATGACCCTAGCTGGATGGATGCAATCAAAGCTGAAATAGAGAAGCTAGAAGGCTTTGTAGCAGAGCATGATGAGATGATTATGAAAGTTTTCCACTGGGGAACAAAAGCGGGAAGTTGTTATCACTACGGCTCCTATTTAGATATTACTCCTAGCTTAATTAATGAGCTGGCAAAATACGACCTCAAGTTAGAAGCCTTCATGGCAGCGTCGGACATCAACTATAAACTCATCAAAACCAAACAAATTAAGCATCCTACCCAAAGACCAGACCTGCACTATAACATTACTTGGACAGGAGACCACATAGGCACAATCAGTGATAACGATATCACCTGTTGGTTTTCCTATAACCACACAAAGGAATGCGAACACATTGAACTAATCTATAAAAATCGTCCCTCTTGCAGTGACTGGCCAGACTACTTAAACGGTGAACTTAAACCCTGGTTCGATGCTTTATGGTACGACATCAAAACCAACAACCGTCAGCCGAGACGATTCAACTTAGCACAGCGCATAGGTTCTCATCTACCTCTAGGATATAAAGCTTACTCAGACGGATTCAACAAAGCAGAAGTTCAACGAACATTGAAGAAATACGCCTATATGACACAACGAGGCGATCGCTATATCGTCTCCAAACGACCTATACCACAAGAAAAAGACATCAGCACAGAAAGCTTAACTGAAGCCGTCGCCCTCTTACTCAAAATGATTAATTATCAATAAAAGCAATGCTAACACAAATGCCACAAATCAACCCCACCGAACTTTTACATCAAACTTACAACCCTATTAACAAGAACGAACTAGCAGAATTACTAGGTGTCTCGTATAGCACTGTATGTAGTTGGATCGAACGTCGTCGCAATCCCTCCAAGACAGCTCGGATACTAGCAGCAATACTTCTGAACCAATGGCGTTCGCATCCAAAGTCAATATAAAATATGTGTCCATATTACTAATGACCTCACTTACTCAGTGGGGTCATTTTTATGAGTTCAAATATTTTCCTACATTGTACGTTGTTATTATCAAGGAGTTCTGTAACGATATCAATAGAGACAAAAAAGAACACGCACAACCTATTGAATTGAGGATTATTGTATGCTCGCAACGTCCAGAATTACAAAAAAGAGGGAATCAGAACAACTGAGAACAGAACGTATTTGCCTAGGGATAGACAGCGGTAACGGGTTCCTCAAAGCCTATACTGACAAAGGTCATAGCATCAAAATCCCTAGCTACATCTACACTCCTTCTTCAGAAACAGAGAGCAACATAGTTGCTAAAGAAGGTTGCTCTGTTGTATACTTATCCGGCTCTCGTTATAGCGATTTAGGAGGCAAGCAATGGCTAATAGGTTCCCCTGCTTACAGCGCCTCACCACAGGGAAAATTAGAAATAGCTCAATTAGACCGAGGTAAAGTTGACTATGCTTTGCAACTATTTCTAGGTGCTATTGGATGTATGGGTATAGATGCAGATAATTTAGAAGTAAATATCTGTATCTCCATCCATCATGCTAAGAGCTTCAAAGATGACCTAACCAAAGCATTACAAGGCTGTCACACTGTCGAACTGGGTGATAAATTCTACACCATCACTATTAACCAGGTGTTGGTAGTTAACGAAGGTAAGGGTGTGTTAGCAGCATTACTAGCAAGTGGGCGCGTTACCAATGACCATAAAGTATTACTACTAGACTGCGGATATGGAACGACAATATCAACTGTTTATCAATTCAAAAAACAGATTGACAGAAATGTGATGACCTTTGGTGTCAGGGAACTTTACACAGCGATCGCCAAGCACCCCGACATGATGAAAGCCAGAAATGGTCGTGAAGGTGATTTATCTATAATTCGTGAAGGCATTGAAAATCAAAGTTTCCAGTATGGCAAGTATCAGCCTTTTAGTTTTGCTGAAGTGTATCGCTCCTGTCTTAGAGCTTGGGCTAACGATAATTTGAGAGCTACTCTGACAGACCTCAAAGACCAAATTGATTCTGCTGATTGTATGTTTGCTGTTGGTGGTGGTGCTTGTTTGCCCAGGATTGATACAGTCCTCCAAAATGTAGGTTTTCAAGTTCTCAACAATGCTCATACTCTTAATGCTGAAGGCTTATTAGCTTTAGCAATACACAGATTAGGAGGTAAAAGCTAATGAATAATTGGCAATCTCGGAAAGCGTCTATCAAACGTCACCAGTTGCCATTTCTTCGGCAACTAGCTGACGAGATGGGGTATTTTTCAATTTCCGATGCTGTTGACTACGCGATTGATGCCTACAAGAGATATAGAGCTTTAGAACAGGCTAATGTGGTAATTCAACCACAGAAACAGTCACAGTCAACACCGCCTATCCTACAGCCACAAAAAGACTTAGATGATGTTTTCAATGGATTAGATATGGAGGATTAAATATGTCAACCGAACACGATTACCAGCAACTTTACGAGCAAAACAAAGAGGCGATAGCCATTCTAGAAACCATTCTTTATTCGCTCTATCAAACCAGAATAAAAATCAAATCTAAACTACTAGAACAGGCATTAAATCAAGGAGCAATTCATGCAGATAATTAAAGTTTTAGGAGTACGAAAAGATAGGATTGACAAGTGGTTTAATTTCAGCAATATAACTCCTAATCAAGCTCAACTAGCTGTGGCACCTCAAGGATATGAACCACTTTTATGCAGGAAATATCGAATGACTCAGATGCCTTTGAAATACTTAATAAATAGGAAAAGTAAGTGAGACGTTTACTCTCAGTAATTTGATTAACAATTATCCAGGCTCATCTCAATAAACACAATAAAAATATTAGGAGAAATCCAGCAATCAAGAAACAATAGAACCAGGAAAAAGTAGGAAAAATTAAATATGTTGGGATTTAAAGGTAATAGCAATGCCAGGGAAAAAGTCAATTACTATTCATATATGAACAGTAACGAATGGAAAAATAAATCAAGGAAATTCAGAAGAAAAACAGGAGATAGATGTCAGATATTTCCTTGGTTAAAAGCCGAAAGTAGTCACCACACTAACTATAATAATTTAGGATCTGAGCAGTGGAATGTAGACTGTATAGTCATTTCACACTCAGCGCACAAACTTATACATGGATGGTTGGCTGGTTTTCGGCGAGATGTTGGGGTATCCAAGCAAAACGAAAATCCTAAAAACAAATACCCTAATAGCTTGCAAAAAACTATTCATTGGTATGCACGAATTGTCGGAGTAGTTTTGTATTTGATTAAATTTATTTAGACTAACCTCATTGGAGAAAAAATGAAATTTCACTCCCAATTTATCCCGCAATATGTAGATACATTTCTGCGGTTTCCTAATGCACCTCCACATATCAAATATCTGAATGATGAGCGCTGCAGAAGGAAAAAATTCAAACAATTAAAACTAACTCAAAAAGGAGTAAAAATTAATGTCAAACAATGATTTATTTTTCGGCGGTTCTGAAGTCGGTAACAAGAATTCAGCCGGAAAAACAGCAGCTATTTCTCCCGGTTGTATAACCCCTGAGAATAGTGGTTACAGTCACATCTTCCTAGAAGAAGGTAGTAATGCTATCTCAACATGGGAGGCTAATGGTTTGATGTCATCTGAACAGGAAGTTGCAAGCAACCAAGAACTAGCTAAAGAATTGAAAAAGCAAGCTGCTTTTGCTGGTAAAAATTACGCTGCTATCAAGTCTATGGCTCAAAGTGAAAGTACGATCGCCAAGTTCTGGAGTAAATCTAAATTGATTATAGCGCAGTCAGTGAAGAAGCAGTGGGATGCCTTCAACGCAATGTTCACAGGAATGGATAGGTTGTGGGCAGGATACGATGTTGGCAAGCACCGCCGTCAGCAGCAATTCCAAATGATAGATCAGCAACGCCAAGCAACTATTGGCACTATGCAACAGAAGCACTCAGAGCAGTTAGCTGCATTGAGTTCAAAGAATTAATATAGTTTCGTTGAGGGGTGAAATTCCCCTCGAAAATATCATGGCAAAGTACAAGTTAATTTGGTACGCGAGTTTGGGTGTATTCAGCGCGTGCTTATCAATATTGATTGCAGAAATAGTACAAATGTATCCGGGTTTGGCACTCTGTTATTTTGGAATTGTGTACGGCGCTTACCGAATTTTTCAAGGAAACCAACACCCAGAAGCAAGAGATGGTATGGCAGCTAACCTAGCACGAGGAAAAATAGATTTCGGCTGGTGTCTACTCATAGCATTTACCGGAGTAGTAGTAGGAGGTGCTAGTTCATGGCTATTATGGATAGTCCAGCAACTTTCCTTGTAGGAGGTCTAGGTTGTATGGCGATCGCTCTCCACCCCAACAGTTCAAATGCAGTCAGCGCTTACTTTGCGGGTTGTGGGTTAGCATCTGCTGGCTATGCCATGAAACGCTCCTACGAGCTGCAAGTAGAAGGAGCGATCGCCAACACCATGAGAGAATATCAAGTCTCCTCCACAGCAGCAGAAGCAGAAATCAGAATCAATCAAATATACGAGTCTGCATATCCACAGCAACTACCGATGATGATGCCATCAAATACTGAACTTGATGCGGATAAATATTTTGAATGGATAAGGTTTGTAACTGAGTCTGACAAGTACCCCCACGCCATACTAGAAGCAGAAACAGGAGGAGGTAAAAGCACCTTAGCAACAGCATTAGTCAAGTACTTGGGAGGTGAAGCAATAGTATCAAACCCACATTACAAACCAGGTGATTTTTCAGAGTTTACTAACTATTGTAAGGGAATGAATTACGGCAGTTGGAAACAAGACAAAATTCCTGAGCATTACCTCAAAGATAATGAATCAATGGAAACGCTGTTTAAAGATTTTATTGATGATAATTTACCTTTTTCAGTTAGTTGCGCTCATTTTTTCAAAATCATTCACATAGAAATGAAACGGCGTTACAAACTGAGAGAAAAGGGGATAGAAAACTATCCTTTTGTTAACGTAATTGCTGATGAGTTTAATGAAACTATTGACGAGCTGAAGCAATCAAAATCTGCTAAGGATGATGAATGGTTTAAGCCTACATTTAAACAATGTTTTATTTCCATTCTTAGACAAGCAAGAAAAGTCAACA
The DNA here is from genome assembly GCF_010672525.1 of Okeania sp. SIO2B3. Classification (GTDB taxonomy): domain Bacteria; phylum Cyanobacteriota; class Cyanobacteriia; order Cyanobacteriales; family Microcoleaceae; genus Okeania. Next base: position 13,294 of record NZ_JAAHGH010000131.1, read on the forward strand.
TTAGACTAATTGGATTAGTACAAAATGCAGAACTTGAGGCACTGGATTTAAAAGGTTTAGGTTCAGTTAGGAAATGTTTTAAGAGAATAAGATTAGGAGAAATAGCTAAGACTTATAGTAAGAGAATTGACCCCGAAGTTTACGCTTGGTGTCACACTCAAGAGTACCCAATTTTAGTAGAAGATACTCCAGCAAAATTACCCATCCCTATTAATGCAATGGCTCTGGAATCTGTCCTAGTTAGTAATAGTGAACCAGAAAAAGAAGGGGAGTCAAGTAAACTTAATTCTGCTAATAATTCAGAAAACAATCAAGATGATATTGCTAAGGATAATTTAGAAAAAAATCAAGATAATTCAGTAGAAGATACAGAAGACAACAATCAGGAAATATCCGAAAAAAAAATCAATTTACAAAAAGATAATCTACCAAAGCTAGAACAAATAGAGCAAGAGATATTAGCTTTTTGTGCTATGCAAAAGTCAGTCACATCTAGGGAAGTACAAATTAAGTTTAAAAAGTATAAGCTCAACGCAAATACTATTAAATCAATCCTCAAAGATTTTGCAGAAAAAGGTATTGGTAGTGTAACAGAGAAGCAGGTAGGAGGCAAAACAAGCTTCATATTCACAACCAATGACACATCTGATGTTGCCCCAGGGACAGCAGATGTTGATTAGATGTTACTGGCCGATGTTGCTTCATGTTTTATGGGATGTTCAGCGTTTTAGTTTTGTTTCTGTTTTTCTGGGAAATCTTAAAAATTATCAAGGAAGCTGCACGAGGTAGGCGATCGCGGTGACAACTAATATTCTATAAATAAAGTTACAGATAAAAAAATATTAAATAGGAGACAAAACTATGAAACAAGTATTACAACCAAATCCTGATAATCAACCAAGTTTAATCCCTCAAATAATCAAAACATTTTTGCCAGTTGTAGGATTGTGTTTAGTATTAGGAGGGGGTGGGCTAGTAGCAGTATTTAGTCAGAAGCCTAAAACGGAAAAGTTGACTCCAAATGTAGAAGTAAATACAGAGATTATACAGCCCAAATTACCACCATATACATTATTTGTGGAGGGTGAGAAAGTTAGGGTTAAGTTTCACAGTAATGATTCAGATATAGAGTTTTCTAATTTATCAGATAAGCAAAAAGTTTGTCTGGCAAATGGTGGTGGTATTGGCTGTGTTTTACCTGGTTATCAACCATTGTTAGAAGTTGAACAAAAAACGACTGCTTCTTCTGGAATTAAGCGTCAAACTTTCAAGGTTTCAGATATAGAAGTTAGTCAAAAAACGATAGACAATATTATGGTTGGTGGTGGTGTTATTTTAGGTCTTTTACTAATTAATAAGTTTAGAAAGTAATCAACAAAAAGTTTTAAGCAAATTTCTGAGGTTGTTTTTTAGATTTGACAAAGTTAAAGCTAAAAAACAACCCTGGCAGGAGTGTGAGGATGGCCAAGAATCCTCACCTATTCGCGATGTTCCGCGAATAGTCTTCATTGATTTTATATAGTTTCAAAAACTTTTAAAATAGTAAATATTAATAATATTAATGACTAATACCATTTCTCTGTAACAATGTGCTTAATAATTATTCCTCAGACCTTATTAAACTGACTATTCTCATCTTTATATTCACCGCAACTTCATGGGGAAATGGTATAAAATCTTAATCATTTGAATATAATTGTTTGCTTTTCGGGTGGTGGTGTAAATTGTGTATTGACACTTGTTTATCAACCATTAGTGAAAGTAGTGGAGTCTGAACCCAACCAGACGGCACAAAATGAAATCAAGCATCAAACTTTCAAAATTCCATATCTAGAAGTTAGTCAAAAAACGATAGACAATATCATGGTTACTGCTGGTGTTTTTTTGCTTCTTATTAATCAATAAATTAAGAAAACACTTAATACAAATTAATTCCTAGAAGCTTCAAAAGTTATGGGAATTTTTTTATTATTTGATATTAATTTATGCTCAACACGAGGACGAAAATATGGCCATTTTTTACTAAAATCTTGTACTATGTACAGTGACAACAGTACTGTACACTATACATAGTACAGTACAGCAAACAGAACAATGAATGTCCAGGAATTACTATTAAGGTACGACTTAAGCTCTCGTGCCACACTCTACACTCGTCTCAAAGTTTTAGGGTTTGAATTGGCTAAAGATGATAATGAAAAAGCTTTTGCTACTCCAGAACAATTGGTACATCTAGACCAACTACACGAACATATTAAGGCCGGAAAGAAAATGTCCACTTTTGTTAGGCCGTCTCAAGTCGATGTAGTATCAGCTAAGACTGTACAGTCCAGTGTACACAGTACAGAACAAAAAAAGGCTAAAAAGGGGCTTCTGACTGAACAGCCCACAGTACAGTCAGCTAATGCTGAAGTTCTTTTAGAAAGTTTGGTCGGGGTGATTATTAATAATCTTAATCCTCCGAAAAATCCATTAGAAAAAAATAGAGCATTAAAGGAATGTGAACAAAAAAATTGGCTTTTGACTACTAAAGAGATTGAGGAAATAGTAGGTAGAAAACCTAGAAAAAATCAAGGTGAAAGCTACTGTATTATTGGTGGTTGGAAATTCATTGCTAAAGGTAAATCAGGAAATCAAACTCTTTGGGGAGTTGAACAATTGAAACTTTGAATTAAGCGCTATTTTGTGTTATAATTAAATTTTGAATAACATTAAATAGCAATAAGTTTTAAGGAAAAAGTTATGACTATAGCAGCAAAAATGGAAGTGGTTCTAAAGATTTCCGAACTACCAGAGGCAGAAACTGTTGAGAATGGTTGGCAAAAGTTTGAGTTAGATGCTGATGGTATTATTGTCAGTATGACTGTCAAGCCAAAAATGTTTAAGAAGTTGACTCAAGCTTCAGAGAATTATCCTCAGTGGGTTGCTGCGATTGGTGGAAAGATGGGACAAAGCACAGAGAATGGGTTTATCCTTGAGCAGCCGAATATTCAAGTATTTGAGAAAAAACCCAAGGCTGAAAAGTCAGCATAAGAGAAGCTTGACAAAGTACACACAGACAGGTAGGCTGTACTCAGCCTACCAACATCCCATCCAAGGATCGATTTTTGGAGCATAAATATTGGAATGAATGGATCGGTGGATTGAATCGTAATATAAGGATCGATCTGATGCGATCAAAACTAGAATATTTTCCTCGCTACAATGATTGAGGGAGTAGTATGATTTGATTAGAGTTTATTTAGATACCAGTGTTTATAATCGTCCTTTTGATGACCAAACACAGAATAAAATCGCCTTAGAGACTGAAGCAGTTTTGTTGATTTTAGGGATGATTGAAAATCAAGAGATTGAATTAGTCAACTCAAGTATTCTCGACTATGAAAATAGCCGTAATCCTAAATTAAATCAAAAACAGAACATGATAGTCTTTCAGCAAATGGCACTTATAAGACAAGCCAAAACAAAAGAAGTAGAAAAAAGAGCCAAGGAGTTAGAAAATCAAGGAATTAAAACCTTTGATGCTCTTCACGTTGCCAGTGCAGAATCAGCAAACTGTGACTATTTTATAACTTGTGATCGACGATTAATTAATCGTTGTCAAACTTTATCAACTCTTAAAACTGTTAACCCTATTAATTTTATTGCTGAGGTGTAAAATGACAGTTAAAATACCTGAAAATGAACAATTAATCGAAAAAGTTTTACTGATTTTACAAAAGCAATTACCCCCTATTGATTTTTTGCGCTTTGTAGCAATCTTTAATCTAGGAAAAGGTGATTATCTGGCTTTCAAAAATCAACTACAAGAAAACGAAACCGTAGAAAGTTTATGTCAAAAAATAGATGAATATGAAACAGGGGCAAAACCTTAAATTTCAACTCTTAGCAGAAAAAATAATTAATCATCACAAGGAGAGCGTCATAAAGTACAGGGTTGCAAAGTTTGTTTAAGGTGGCTCTCACTGCCTGCCACCTAAAGTTTGAGCCAGCCAGCAATACCATTAATATAAACTGGTCTAACAGTCGTGAAAAAGTTATTGCTGGCACTTTTGCATTTAATGAAAAGCTCAAAAGTAAATCGGCGTTGCAATTAATCCAGGCCGGAAAAGTTCGTTATTACTGGTCTGGGGCGTGCCTCAATTGTTGGCGGAGCGCGTAGTGCTATCAAATACAGTGTTCAGCTACTATGCGCTCCAACCTTTGATTGAACTCGTCAGGAGTTAATTTACAGACGGGTTCCCGTTTGGGATGAACTTTGAGGATATTTGCTGCTGCATTTCTACCTGTACCTTCTGGTGGGAGAGTGAAAAAAATCGGGGGAGATGACAATATATGGTAATATGGACAAATGTCTAATTACTCCGAACCCGTTATCTACCAACTCAAAGTCGTACTACTGGGTATTAGTCCGATGATATGGCGTCG
>NZ_JAAHGH010000132.1 GCF_010672525.1 Okeania sp. SIO2B3
TTAAAAAATGAGCGTATTTTGGCGCATAGTTGGGCATAAAAATTAAGGGACGATTCTTCCAACTACCTCCTCTATAATTCTCCGTTCCTCCTGAATTATGGATTCTGGCTCCTGACTCCTAGTCTTAACACTCATACTTTTGAGCGCCAACCCTAATTAATTTGTTTTTCATTAATTAATTATTAATTATTCATTATTCATTATTCATTAAGGCAGGGATGTACCCATAAAAAGGGACGTTTAGGAGAGGAGCCGTGATGAGGTGAAAGTCTCACGTCCGGTTCTGAAGACGAGTTGGGTAGGGTAACTTACCTGGCTTAGTTTAACACCTTTAACTTCTAACATAAGATTTACTACTCATCATACTAGCTGAGGATAAATAAAATGATCCAAGAACGTATATTACCTACTTTTGATACCAATAGTATAAAAATCACTAAAGAAGAAGGATTAATACTATATGAAGATATGGTTTTAGGGCGCTTGTTTGAAGATAAGTGTGCTGAAATGTATTATCGAGGTAAGATGTTTGGCTTTGTTCATCTTTATAATGGACAAGAAGCAGTTTCTTCTGGTGTGATTAAAGCTATGCGCCAAGATGAAGATTTTGTTTGCAGCACTTATAGAGACCATGTTCATGCCTTAAGTGCTGGTGTACCAGCACGGGAAGTTATGGCTGAATTATTTGGTAAAGCTACAGGTTGTTCTAAAGGTCGTGGTGGGTCGATGCATATGTTCTCGGCCGAACATAATTTATTAGGAGGTTATGCTTTTGTTGCTGAAGGCATTCCTGTAGCAACTGGGGCTGCTTTTCAGAGTAAATATCGTCGGGAAAGTATGGGGGATGAAGCTGCTGACCAAGTAACGGCCTGTTTCTTTGGAGATGGAGCTTGTAATAATGGCCAATTTTTTGAATGCCTCAATATGGCCACGTTGTGGAAATTACCAATTATTTATGTAGTGGAGAATAATAAGTGGGCAATTGGTATGGCTCACGAACGGGCTACTTCTGAACCTGAGATTTATAAGAAGGCTCATGCCTTTGGTATGGTAGGTGTGGAGGTTGATGGTATGGATGTATTGGCAGTACATTCTGCTGCTCAAGAGGCTGTGGCGAGAGCTCGTGCTGGTGAAGGACCTACTTTAATTGAAGCTTTAACTTATCGATTCCGAGGACATTCTTTGGCTGACCCTGATGAATTACGGGATAAGGAAGAAAAGGAATATTGGTTTTCTCGTGACCCGATCGAGCAATTTACAGCTTATCTGACAGAACATAATTTGGCGGATGTTGCAGAGTTAAAAGCAATCGATCAAAAGATTGAAAATTTGATTGCTGAAGCAGTTGAGTTTGGTACAGGTAGTCCAGAACCTGGAGCTGATGAACTTTATCGCTACATTTTTGCTGAAGATTAATTAACTGAATTATTGACTTAGTTGATCCTAAGCTATATTGTCAAATTTTAGTTGTCGGGTTTCTCATAAATTTTGCAAAAAACACTTTATTTATATGTGGAAACCCGAAATATTCAGATTGATTAAAAGGTTTTTTATTGGTAATTTAAAATTAAATTTATAGCAATTTTATCGTGGTAAACAAGTAGTTATTTTTACAGTTTATATCTTGAGATTAAAAAGGTTCGATTGACTAATATTACTGTTTCTACAGGAATACTTGATAATCATTCAGAAGGTTCATAATTCAGAAGTCAGGAAAAAAAGTCATTTTGAATAAAATTTTATTTGAATAAAATTTGGCATTGCTGAATTAAGGTATGAAAGTAGGTTTATAGGGAATAGGGAATAGGAAATATTAACAAGTAGTTCAAACTATCCAAAATAAAAAATCCCAAATACAAAATTATCAAATCATAGCCAGAATCAGCAACGCCTAAAATTTATGCCTGTAAATTTATATCTGAATCATCATTTTTTTTATTCATCAGCAACCATTAAATAAATCATAGGGATATGCAGAAATAATATGAAGCAGATTTCTGTAAAAACAACCGGATATTTTTTTTAGGGATAGTAAGTATAGTAAAGGTCAATAGAGAGATAATCGTAGATTCATTTATATGTAACTTCGTAAGTAGTCATGGAAAATTAATTGTATATTTAATGATCGAGTTAAATAAGTATAAAAAATTATTTTTATATTTTTATATGAACCTATCCCAGTAATAATACTTTTACCAAAAACCCTAAATGTTTTGATAGTTAACAACGAAAAATAAAGCTTTTCAAATAAATTTTACTTAAATGAATAAGCCTGTTAAAAATAATGGGATAGGTTCATCTATTGCTCAAGTATACAATTATATTTTTCTTCCCTACTTCCTACTCTCTACTAACAAATATTAAATTAATTTGGCACAAATACTTATGATAATGATTTGATAAAAATTAACTCATTGAAAGTTGAAATTTGAATTTTCATAACCCTATTCACCCTAAGGTAGTTAGATATTAATCTGTGTTTTCTGCCTTAAATATAAAATTTAATCCCTCACATATATTATAAGTATTTAATCTTTTTTTCTCTTTTTCCATAGATTTTACTGAATCAAACTATGAAACTTAAATTTGGCAAAATCTAAAATCCTTTTCAGTTAATAGTTAGGCTATTCGCGTGTGGGTTCTGTTGCGGAACTGCTATTAAAGAAAAATCATAGTAAAAATCAGCAAAACCTTTTTTTTCTCTTTTTCCATACACTTATCTTTCCCTCTGTTGGTGCGCTACAAGATGAGTTAGTGAGGTCTTGGGAATACCCCAAGTAGAGCAACTAATTAAACCTTGAGGGGGTAACACTGCTGCTCCATTACTACCTCTTTGGTCTATGTAGAAATATTTTCTGAAAATGGTATAAAAAACTTAAGTACTAGGTGTGGAATCACTAACTCTAAATAACCGGACATCATTTTCGATAAATGTTAAATTTAACATATCACTATCTTATGTAAACATTCAGAAGTAGAAAATAAGTAATAAACTCCAGAGGTATTGTAGCAAAAATTAAAGAAAACCGATCATCAGGAAGCTAAACCCTGAATTATTCATTCTTAAGAGACGAACCAATTACAAATATCAACAAATAACAATGAAAAGAACAACAGACAAAGTATTTTGGCAACAACCTTTAACCTATCTATTAATATTAGCAGGGGCTGGAGGAGCATTGTTGGGCCAACGCATCATATTCCCACAGACAACTAGCTCTTCGGAAAATTCAACACAGATAGTTCAATCATCTTCTAATAGTTATGGTACTTCTAAATCAGAAAAGTCTAATTGGTTACCAGTTAGAGCACCTATTTCTAATGGCAACTTTATTGTAGATGCAGTCCAAAAAGTTGGTCCGGCAGTAGTTAGGATTAATGCTTCTCGAACATTCAGTCAACGACCTAATATGTTTGGTCGAGGAATACCAGAAGATTTCTATGGTTATGAACCTCCTTCACGTTCTGGACCAGTTGAGCAAGGTACTGGCTCTGGTTTTATCATTAGTTCTGATGGTAAAATTCTCACTAATGCTCACGTTGTAGAGGGTTCAACTACTGTAGAAGTTGTGCTTAAAGATGGTCGTCGCTTACAAGGTAGAGTTTTGGGCACAGACTCTGTAACTGATGTAGCTGTTATTAAAATTGATGCTAATAATCTTCCTACCGTAACTGTGGGAGATTCAAATAATCTGCAACCTGGAGAATGGGCGATCGCTATTGGCAACCCTCTGGGTTTAGATAATTCTGTAACAGTTGGTATTATTAGTGCTACGGGTCGTTCTAGTAGTGATGTGGGCGTCCCAGATAAGCGAGTAGGATTTATTCAGACGGATGCTGCGATTAATCCTGGTAATTCTGGTGGCCCTCTACTTAATCAAAATGGTGAGGTGGTTGGCATTAATACAGCTATTATTGATGGTGCTCAAGGCTTAGGTTTTGCAATTCCGATTAATAATGCTCAACAAATTGCTCAACAATTAATTAAGGGGGGTAAAGCAGAACACGCTTATTTGGGTATTGCGATGCAAACTCTGACACCTGAACTTAAGCAAGAACTCGACAGAAGCTTAAATACAAATGTTCGGTTATTCAGGGATCGAGGGGTATTAATTATGCAAGTTGTACCTGGATCTCCTGCGGATAGAAGTGGTTTACAACCAGGAGATGTAATTCAAAGAATTGATAATCAAACTATTACTGAATCTGAAAATGTACAACAAATTGTTCAGAATAAAACGGTGGGCAGTTTGTTGGAATTGGAAGTTAATCGTAATGGTCAGAACTTAAGTTTTCAGTTGCGTACTGGTAACTTACCATCTCGATTAAGAGGATAATTATTTAACTTTACTTTATTTGAATAAAGAAGGAATAAATATTTTGGTTTGAAGTATTCTCAAAGAATTAACTCTTGAAATTCCTTGAATAGATTGGGGTAATTTTAATCCTAGTTATTGCTTTTTTAATTTTCCTAATTAGAGGCTCTAAGAATAAAAAGTAGGGAGTAGAGGAGTTAATGAAAATTCTTGATTCCCTATTTTTTTCTATAAGATTGGTGTTCTACTAATTAGGGCTTGCTGATTAAATCTAAAAGTTTTTATAGATAAAGGTAAGTGCCTTTTTAAGTATCAAAAAGTGCGAGGTTTTAAGTGGTAATGGTTCAATTTAGGAGCGGATTTTGGTCAAGATAAGGGCCGAAAAATTAAGGAACAAAACTTAGCTCCTACCTCCTCGCTCATTCCCATTTCTCCCCTCCTGGGAGGGGTTAGGAGTGGGTTTTCTCCTGTCTCTTACCCCTACTAAAAGACTTTTGAGCGCAAACCCTAATTATCAATATTAATGCTATATGTAATTAGACTCTCAAACAAAAATTTTTCATGCTTCACTCCGAAGTGATGGAATATGTATCCCTACTTTGGAATTAAGTTATTCTGTATTTTTTCAATCCTACTGTACAGGTAAACTAAACGGCTACTTTTACTTATAGCCAAAGCACAATTTTTGAGATTTGATATAACTTGGAATTAAGGTGAGGATAAAAATTTGCTGTTTTATAGCACTATGCAAATAGGGTGCGGACATTTCTCTACTCCCTACTCCCTTACAACCAAAATTTATTGTCAAATGCCAAAAAACGTACTGTTTTATCATCTGACCCAATAAGTTCATATAATTGATTCACTAGCAAGCAGCTAGAAGTAAATTTTGCATAGAAAAAAATTATGGCAGTATTACAAGTAGCTCACTTAGGCAATGAAATATTACGATATCAGGCGCAACCTATTAATAATATTTGGGATAAAAATTTACAGGAGCTAATCGATAATTTAATTGTCACAATAATTGAAACCAATGGTGTAGGAATAGCTGCTCCACAAGTTTCAATTAGCGATCGCTTATTCATTGTTGCATCTAGACCCAATCTCAGATATCCAAATGCACCAAAAATGGAGCCGACAGCTATGATTAACCCTAAATTAATATCTTATTCAGAAGATAGAATTAAGGGGTGGGAAGGTTGTTTAAGTGTGCCAGGAATTAGGGGTTTAGTACCAAGATATAGAGTAATAAACGTAGAATATACTAACCGAGAAGGAAAACTAGAAAGACAAGAATTAACAGATTTTGTTGCTAGAATTTTTCAGCATGAATATGATCATCTAGAAGGTCTAGTATTTTTAGATCGTGTGGAAAGTAGCACAGATTTAATGACAGAAGATGAATATCAGAAACAAATTATTCAATCAAGGAATTAGGAGGTAGGAATTAAGGGGAATTTTGCAGAGTGTTCAGCAAAATATTTATCAGCGAAAAGAAGGAAAATCAATCATTATTATTTGGGGTACAAGAAAGATTAGTTAATCGTAAGCATTCAGCTATTAGGAGTTAGTTATGCTACTTTTTAACAGCCTTCTCCTGAGTTTCAGCTGAAGGCTGTTAAAATAAGATTGCTATCTATATCATAGTTGAAAATAAATTATTATTGGTTCAATGCGCAATCCCAATTTTCCTTGATGGTCAAACCAATTTTTCCGCTTATAAGTAGAACATGGTAAATTTTGGACGCTATTTATCAAGTTGTAAATTAGCTCAAAAGTTTATATTCAATGGCTTTAGGTTTTTTTTTGATTAAATATGCAACATCTTTTTTTTAGCCTGCTCTATTTAGCAGACTTTTACTAGAAAAAAATCAATGTAGAAACACTTCTTGAGAATGGTATAATTTATTTAGTATTTTATGAAAAAAAATGAGATATTTTAGTTTCAATATGAGCGAGAACTCTTAAAAATTCGACTAAGTGAAACTTGAGGTATTTCATAATAGCAAAACCAAGGAAATTTTTTGATATTCAAAAATTTTTGAACATCACACAGTCCATTAATAGGGTTGAACTAACGATCAAACTTTTCTAGTTTCCCGATTCTAATCAGAGGATTTTTTTGGCAGATACTATTTAGTTTTTCATGTCATTACCAAATAGCAAAGGTTGGTTTTAATCAAACTTTTGTCATAATTAGACATCTTAATTAGGGTTTGCTGAAAAAGTCTTTTAGTAGGGGTAGGAGACAGCTATACTGGAGACAGCTATACTGGAGAAATGGGAATTAATTAGGAGGTAGTCGGAAAAATTGTAAGAGTGATTTTTCTGCCATAATAGTCCCAAAATACTAGCTTTTTGTTGAGCCGAAAAGCTTGCACTTTTTTCTACCAAAAAAGGCAGCAAACCAATATCAGTCAATGCTTTGATATTTAATCAGCAAGCCCTAATTAAAATTTGATTGTAATCGTTTTCCGTAATCTATAGTTGTGCTACTTGTAGTTAAAAATAGTAAATAAATCAAGGAAATATTTATGAGTATTAATCTCACCAAAGGTGAAAGAGTAAGTCTGTCTAAAGAAGCGCCTGGAATGAAAAAAGCTGCTGTAGGTTTAGGATGGGATGTAAATGTCTCAGATACAGGTTCAGATTTTGACCTTGATGTTTCTGTGTTTATGTTAGGAGCAAGTGGCAAAATTTCTCAAGAGAAATATTTTGTTTTTTATAATAACCTTAAATCTGCTGATGGTTCAGTAGAGTCTATGGGAGATAGTCGTACAGGAAAAGGAGAAGGAGATGATGAGACTGTCACTGTAGATTTATCAAAAGTTGATTCTGCCATTGAAGAAATTGTTTTTGTTGTCACTATATATGAAGCAGATAAAAGAAGACAAAACTTCGGACAAGTAAGAAATTCTTATATCAGAATTTATGATGGAGAAACTCAACAAGAAATAACTAAATATGAGTTGGAAGAAGATTTTTCGAGGGAAACAGCTATAGAGTTCGGTAAATTGTATAAAAAAAGCGGTGAATGGAAATTTCAAGCTGTTGGAGAAGGTTATAACTCTGGTTTAGAAAGCTTTGTACAGAAATATACTTAATTGATTATGTAATAAACTGTTTAACAATTAACAATTACCTCTCCTTAAAACGAAGAGGATTGACTAAAAATATTTTTTCTTTTTTTTTATTCTTGATCGGGAGAGGTTTTAAACCTTAATTATTAGGTCAAAGTAAATTTTGAATTAGTATTTTGGATTAGAGAGTAATTTTTCTGTAATCCAAAATCTCCAATCTGTAGTTTATTCTTGGAAAATTTATTAATTGAGTAAACAAATATTCGGCTTCAATAGAAATCGCTTAAGGATATAGTTGTAATTCTAGGCAGTAAAATCTGCTCAAAAAATTGAGAGGCAAGTCCATAAAAACCTTATCTAAATTAACTCAAAAAATTATCAAAGTTTAAGACATAGAGCAGCAGTCAGGAGGCAGAATAAATCAAGAATATATCTTGACTTTCTGTCGTATAATTTAGAGAAACTAGATGAATTTATGCATCAAGGTAAGAATATTTTTTTACTATTTGACTATTTGATAATCCTGACGACTACAAGACACAAAATGCAATAAAAAAGGTATCTTGCTTAAGGGTATAAATTGATTTATGCTGCCTTCCTAATTTTCATCTTGTTTTCTCAACTGTATATCCATAAATTATTCCGACCCTGAAAAATATCAAATATAGCACTACATAAATAGGTTAGGACATTTATAAATGCTCAAACTTAGTCAGAGATTACTTCTGACTTCTGACTTGTGCGTAACGCTATATCACCTTAAAGAATTTTTGAAACTGTTTAGTAATAAAAGAGGGTAATAAATGTCTGTTAAACTTAGCAAAGGTCACAGAATTAATCTTTCTAAAGATGCACCAGGTCTAGCAAAAGTAGGTATTGGTTTAGGTTGGGATGTTAATCCTACTGATACAGGTGTAGAATTTGACTTAGATGCTTCTGTATTTATGTTAGGAGATAATGGTAAAATCCCTGAAGATGAATACTTTATTTTCTACAATAATTTAAAATCACCAGATAGTGCAGTCAAGCATTGGGGAGATAATAGAACTGGAGAAGGAGAAGGAGATGATGAAACAATAGAAGTAGATTTAACTAATGTTAATTCTACTATTGAAGAACTACTTTTTGTTGTGACTATCCACGATGCAGAAAAAAGAAGACAAAACTTTGGGCAAGTTAAAAATTCGTTTATTAGAGTTTACAATTTGGAGACTCAAGAAGAAATAACTAAATATGAATTAGAAGAAGACTTTTCGAGAGAAACTGCAATAGAATTTGGTCGTCTCTATAAAAAAAATAATGAGTGGAGATTTCAAGCTGTGGGAACAGGATATAACGCAGGTTTACAAACTTTTGTCGAGAAATATGTTTACTAATAACTATAGATAGTACTTTCAATTTGGGTTTTGCTATAGCTAAAACCCAAAACTTGGAAAATTAAAGTTTAAATAGGGTTTGCGTATGGAAAGTCTTTTTGTTGGGGTAGGAGACAGGAGACAGGAGACAGGAGAAATGGGAATGAGCGAGGAGGTAGGAGTTAAGAATTGTCTCTCAATTTTTCTGCCATAATCATCCCAAAATACTAGCTTTATGCAGCTCTTGCCACCGAAAAGCTGGTACTTTTTTTGACTCTAAAAAGCTAAAACCTTTATCTGTCAATACTTTGAGAATTAATCAGCAAGCTCTAAATATTGGTAGTGCTAAATAAGTAATGATTTCTCTCTTCTACCTCCCGGTAGTTAAGGATATGTAGCAACTAATATTCTTACATCTTTAGGACTACCTAATTGTTTTGTTGTTAGTTAAAAATCAAAAATCGTGGTTATTAAACTAGAAAAAACTGGGGACTTTCATAATATAAACTTGAGCAAAGATTATAGTACTGACCCTGTTATAGTTCATGTTAATTTGAATTGGGAAGCTATTACAAATAATCGAAGTGGTTGGATAGGAAAAATCTTTGGCAGTAATAGTGCGCCAGATTTAGATTTAGGATGTATGTATGAAATGATGAATGGTGAAAAGGGAGTTATTCAACCATTAGGGGAAAACTTTGGCTCAAGAAAAACTTCACCTTACATTTACTTGGATAAAGATGACCGAACAGGTCAAGCAAATGATGGTGAAAATATGTATATTTTCAGACCTGATTTAATTCAAAGAATATTATTTTTTTGTTTCATATATGAAGGTGCTGAAGATTTTAAGTCAGTACGCGGAAGGATGTTCTTTAAAATTAGTAATGATGAAGAAGTCTATCTAGAATTGAATAATCCAAATAGTAATTGTAGTTTTTGTGTTGCAGCATTGCTGAAAAATATTAACTCTCAAATTATGATTGTTAAAGAAGAGAAATATTTTTCAGGTCATAAAGAGGCAGACCAATTTTATAAATATGGATTTAATTGGGTATCTGGTAGGAAGTAGTGATCTGAATTAATTTGGTTAAAGTGCAAGTTATTTCAGTGATCAGTTGTAAAATTAGTAATTGACCAAATAAGTGAATCGGAATAGTAAAAATCAGCTCTTAAACAATTTGATTTAACTATATTATGGTGTTTGATATACAATAAATCTTCAAATCCAGATAGCAAAATAAATACTAGAAAGCAGACTTTTGACAGTTCATTGCTATCAGCAAAAATCAGATTAACTAAATTGAAAAATTTTCAGACTTTATAAAGGGTACTAAATACATGACTATTAAGCTCGAAAAAGGACAAAAAATTGTACTTAATAAAAGTGAATACGATCTATCACGACTGACAATGGGTCTAGGATGGGATGTTGCTAAATCTGCAAGTGGTTTAGCTGGTTTATTCGGTAATAGATGGGATTTTGACCTTGATGGTTATGCAATTTTATTACAAGAAAACGACAAGCTCAAAAACTACAAAGAAGATGTAATTTATTATGGTCATTTAGAATCGAATGATAAGACAATAATTCATTCAGGAGATAATCTTACGGGAGAAGGAGAGGGAGACGATGAACAAATAATTTTGAAACTAAATTCTATTCCTGAAAAATACCAAAAAATTATCTTAGCAGTAAGCATTTATCAAGCTAAAGAAAGGAAGCAACAATTTGGGATGGTAGAAAATGCTTTTGTTAGAGCTATTGATAATAAAGGAATAGAAATAGCTAAATATACTTTATCTGGTAATGGCGCTTATCAGGGTAAAATATCAATGTTAATGGGAGCTATTTATCGAGATAAAACAGTGTGGAAATTTACTGCTTTGGGCGATCCTTTAGATAGTGATATGAATGGTGTAGTAGGTTCATTTATGAAATAAGTTTAGCCATATAGCAGAAGGAAGAAGGCTTTAGTTATCTAGGAGAGAAGGAAGAAGAAAAAATACTGCGTTGTCTGAGTTTTAAGCTTTTTATCTATCCTAACCTTTGCTTCAACTGTTATACTTACTCAATTTTAAAATAGTTTATTTTAAAACTAAAAAAACCAGTATTTGAGGTTCTAACAAATACTGGTTTTTTTCAATTTGTCATATAAAATCTAAATCTTTTGAACTGCATATCTGAAAAATTTTCAGATATATATTTTAATTAAATAATATTGAGAATCTTGAGTGGCCAATTAATTTTGGTAAAACTGCATCAAGTTTTAGTGATGGTATTGAAAATATGGGCATTGCACAGCGACGAATGATTTGAGTGAGAATTTTGATTGAATTGGATTGTGGATTAATCAATTGCTAGAATGATTAATTAATGGTTATTTTTAGTCAAAGTCTAAACTAATTTTTGGCAATATCATTCCATAATGTGCAACCCCAAAATATGTTGTGTATTTGCACCCATTATAAAGCTTCACATTTGACGGAAGTAGATTGTATTTTCTCTATGTTCCTAAGTAGAACATGGTAAATTTTGGGCGCTATGTATCAAGTTATAAATTAGCTCAAAAGTTTATATTCAATGGCTTTAGGGTTTTTTTGATTAAACACGACTTACGCAGAGACTCTACATATAGCAAGAAAGAATACTATTTACCCCTATAGATGGTGGTTTAAAAGTAAATTTGCGTAACTCCTGTTAAATATGCAACGTCTTTTTTTAGCCTGTTCTACTTAGGGTTTGCTGATTAAATATTAAAGGATTGACTGATATTGCTTGTAGCATTTAAGGAGGGAAAAAAGTACCATATCTTCGGCTAAGAAGGCTCAAAAAATTAGTATTTGTGTAATAGTTGGGCAGAAAAATTAAAGGACAATTCTTACCGAATAATTAACTAATTAATAATTAAATAATTCTGGTTTAAAGCCTCCCCTTTTAAGGGGAAAAAAAAGAAATAATATTTCCTTATATTCAATTCCGTAACGGTTAAAACCCGAGGTAATTATCAATTATCCATTATCAATTATCCATTAATGAATCCTACCTCCTCGCTCATTCCCATTTCTCCTTTCTTCCCCTCCTGGGAGGAGTTAGGGGTGGGTTGTCTCCTACCCCTACTAAAAGACTTTTGAGGGCAAACCCTACTTAATTCCGATTTTCTGCTCAAATCGAAATTAAGATGAGGTCAAAAAAAATGTTTATCCTTTTCCTCTATTTCATATTCCTTCTCACAAAGATTTTCGATTTAATTTGACTTGTCTCATGTCCGGATAATTAGTGATAAAAAAACTTTCTCTTTCTTCTTCTTTCTTCCCTCCTGACTCCTGAGGACTGACTCCTGACTCCTTGGTCATTTATTTATGACTGTTCAACCGGACATGATATTACTTATTTATCTGTATATTTGCTATAGACATCCTCAATAGGTTATAAAAAATCAAGGTATATAGAGACAAAGTATATAGAGGAAAGTTCGGCTAAGTTTTAAATATACTTTTTCAGATTAATATTTTTTCCAAACCTATGTAGGGTATTTATATATAAGATAAGAGTTGTAAAACTTACTTAATATAAATAAAAAGTCTGAAACTCTTACCCCAGTTAAACTATTCCCTAATTATCAGATATTTTCTGCATAACTGCGTCGAGGGCTGCTATATATTTAATTAGGGTTTGCGTTCAAAAGTCTTTTAGTAGGGGTAGGAGACAGCTATACTGGAGACAGCTATACAGGAGAAATAGGAATTATAGAAGAGGTAGTCGGAAAAATTGTAAGAGTGATTTTTCTGCCATAATCATTCCAAAATACTAGCATGCATGAGCTTCTTCCGCTGAAAAGCTGGTACTTTTTTAGACCAAAAAATGCTAAAACCAAAATCAGTCAATGCTTTTAGATTTAATCAGCAAGTCCTAATTAATCATACTACTTAGGAGGTACAGTAAATGCCATATTTCATCTATGCTCCAGATACTGGCAATGAAAAAATATATGAATTACCCACGGGTGAAATTACTATTGGTAGAGAAAGAGATAATATTATTGCTATTACTCACGAAACAAGTGTTTCCCGTCATCATGCACAAGTTATAATTTCTCAAGATAGCGTGAATATTGTCGATCAAAATAGTAGTAATGGTACCTTTGTTAATGGAATTAAAATTGATAGTTGCATACTCAAAGAGGGAGATTTAATTCATTGTGGGAATGCAATTTTTAAATTTGTTACTAATTCTAGTCAAGCACAAGATATAAGTCCGACAAATATCGTTAAACAATACTTACAAGAGTTTACTCCCACAGAGTTAAACGAACTATTAGATCAGCAACAAGATGATTCATTCTCAGTGCTTAAACTTAAGGAAAAAGATAGTAATCTCCAAGCAGTAGACAAATTAAAAATTTTGCTAGAAGTAAGCAAACAGCTTTCTTCTCCCACTGAACTAGAAATATTACTAGAAAAAATTCTTGAGTTGCTATTTCAGATTATCAAAGTAGATCGAGCTGTGATTCTTTTAGTGAATGAAACAACTGGAGAACTTGAACAAAAAGCAGTAAAAGGAAGAGTAGGAATTAATATTGAAGGTTCATTTTATAGCAAAAATATTACTAACTTTGCCATAGAAAAAGGTATAACTTTTTTAACCACAAATGCTTGCCTCGATCAACGCTTCGATAATCCAGAATCAATTGTTTCTCAATCAATTCATGGAGCTGTTTGTATACCCCTTAAACCTAGAGATCAAATAATAGGAGTCTTATATGCTGATAATTTATCATTATCAAATGTTTATTCTGATGAAGATGTCGAATTTCTCACAGGTTTAGCTAATCAAGCAGCGATCGCTATAGAGAATACTCAACTTTATAATAAGATACAAGTAGAAGCAATTATCCGAAATAAATTAGAGCGCTTCTTTCCTACAAATGTAGCTAGAAAACTTAAAGAAACAGAAAAATTAGAAATAATTGATACAGAAGTAACTGCTTTATTTTCTGATATTAGTGGCTTTACAAAAATGTCTTCAACAATGGAGCCACGTCAAATAATATCTATGTTGAATGAATATTTTAAAATCATGGTAGAAGATATTGTTTTTAGGTATGAAGGAACTCTGGAAAAATATATTGGAGATGCTTTATTTGCTATTTGGGGTGCTCCTTATCAAACTGCTAATGATGTAGAAAAAGCGATTAAAGCAGCAATTGATATGCAGTGGGCTGTTCGTAGTTTCAATAAGCAGAGAGAACAACGTCATCAAGAACCAATTGCTATCCATATAGGAATTAATTCTGGTAAAGTAGCAGCCGGAAATATTGGTTCAGAAAAGTTAATTCAATATGCGACTATTGGTGATACAACTAATGTTACTAGCCGAATATGTAGTGAGGCAAAAGCTGACGAAATTATGATTAGTCAAACTACACAAGAAAAGCTAAAAGAGCATCAATTTCCCTTAGAAAAAATTCCACCAGTCATGGTTAAAGGAAAAGACGAACCAATACAACTATATCGTTTACTTTGGCAACAAGTACCATCATAAATTGGTTAAAAATAACTATTAAATCAGTTTTATTTTGGAAAATTAAATTGTGAATTTATCGGAAATATTTATGAATATTTTCAATAATTATCGTCAAAATGAATAGTGTAGTATTAATCTAGATATAGATACTGAAAACAGATACCATCTTTGCCTATAATTATACAGTAGAGGAGTTTTTAACTGCCAAAAATTATCTTCATCTTTCCCAAATTTCTTTATTCCTATTCAGTTTCATTCTTCTGCCACTTATGTTATGTTATGTCCGCTCCCCTACTTAATTAAAACTTTTGACATTTAATTTTTGCCGTTTGACTTTATGAAGGATTATTGCTTTGTTTATGAGAAATGAGACTATGGTAATGGCCATCAATTACTCTGTAAAATGATTTAATATGTTACCATAAGTATCAATGTACAGGCCATTCTTAGAACACTTAGAAAAAGAGCTATTCAGTAAATTTGACTTAAGCAGTAGACCAATTCCTGCTGGTTTAGAAGCAAACGTTAGTAATCGAGGCAAGAATCAAGCCACTATCCAAAGTTGGTGTTATGAGTGTCCTCAACTAAGAAAAATACGTTATACCTATATTGATGCAGGAGCTTCAGCTCAGGTATTTAATAGTGTGATTTATCCCAGTTACTACTATGACATTCCACTTTTAGGAATTGACCTATTATCTTTTGGTAAAAGTAAAATTTTAATAGTATTAGATTTTCAACCTTTATTTCAAGAAGAATCTTATTTAGAAAAGTATATAGAACCAATGCGATCGCTGCGAGAAAAATATAATAACTTGGCTCAAAAATTAGAAATGAAATTTTATGATGCCAATCAATATTTTTCCAAGTATTTACTGTTTGCTAAAACAGATGCAGAGACAGTGCAAACTACATTTTTGAAAGCTTATAAAGAATACATTAACTTGTATTGGCAAATGTTAGATGGAGCAGAAACTCTCGATCAAACAGAAGATATTCAAAAGATAATTAAAGCCCAAAAAGATTACGATCAATATAGTGCAGAGCGCGACCCAGCATCAGGATTATTTAGCAGTTATTTTGGCCATGAGTGGTCAGAAAAATTTCTCTACGAATTCTTGTTTGAAGATGCAGTACCATTAGCTGTTCCCAATGCAACCCGATAATTTCAACTTGATTCGGCAAGGGGTCTCCCATTATAATCGAGCCATTTAACAGGAGGGGAATTGCCGAGAGCAAATTAAATAGGTTTCGATTGATGTTTAAATATAGCAATAAAGAGTAGTATAAAATTATGATAATTACTCATTGCTACAAAATTAAGCCTACTTGTGAACAGTCAGTCAAAATTGATTATTGGCTCTTTACTGTTGCGAAGACATTACAATTATGCGTGATAGTCAAAGACTAGACTGGTTGAATAGAACTAGGTGTCAAATTGACCGTTGCTCACTAATTTCATGTCCTATTGGCGAGATTTCCAGGAGACCAGATTATTATTTTCAGCAATCAGCACTAAAACAGACAAAAAAGTTATTTCCTGACTACAAAGAAATATCCATACGAAGTTCAACAAATTAACTTACAAAGACTAGATAAAGCTTGGAAACGTTTCGGCTAAGAGCCGACATGAAAGGCTAATACCCGATCAAGCTGGTAAACGTGCAGGACGACGTTGATAATGAATAATTAATAATTAACAATTAATAATTATCAGAATTTAATTTAACTAAATAAACGTCTAACAATTAACAATTAATAGTGAATAATTAGTTTCCTTCTTTCATTATTAATTATTCATTGAATACATATTGCTAGACAAAGAGAAGATTTTCATTATAAAACTGCTCATAAATTAGTTAAACAATATGACATGATTGTAGTTGTAGACGCGGAGCGGCGTGCCGAAGGCAAACTTAAATATTAGAGGTTTAGTAAAAAATACTAAACTATCAAAATCAATTTATGATGTAGGTAAATAATTAACAATGAATAATGAATAATGAATGATATCAAATCCGTTGACTTCGGAGTAGTATAATTCTGTCGATCATCATACAATCGGTAAGGGCTAATGGCCATTAGCCCCTACAATATAGACTCTTATCTTGAAAGATTAAATAACACCGATGCTACCGGATTTGATATGATTCTTTAATTATTAATTATTAATTGTTAATTATTAATTATTTAAGGTGTTCATGTAAGTAGGGGCGAATGGCCATTCCCCCGTACATCCTCACAATACATCACACTCATTGTAGTAATTGCGGTCAAAAAGTACCTAAAACTTTATCAGTTAGAATTCATTCTTCCCCTAAATGTAAAACAGTTTTAGATAGAGACGAGAATGCTGCAATTAACATATTAAATAAAGCGTTAAACGAGGTGGGTATCATCTTGTCTGCTTGTGGAGGCGTCAGAGATTAATCAGCCTGTGTTCGCGTAGCGTTGCGTCAGCACTCGCAAGAAACTTCTTTGTTTGAGAAGCTCCCGTTATCATCTTTGATTTAACAGGAGAGAACTTCACTAATTTTGTTAACTATTCAGTTAAAAATTGATACTCGCACCCTTCTAACACATCCAGGTGGGTGTAAGCTAAGTTTTTGTAGATAAATTGCTGAAATACTAAGGTAATGACACCAACTGAAAATATAGAGAATTTGTATCAACCTTTTCTAGATTCTGCTCTAGATCACCTCAAGCAAGGACTAGAAATAAAACCTTACCCCATACCCCCTGGATTTGAACATAAAGTTGCTGTAACTGGCAAGGGCAAAAAGGAACAAGAAGTAAAAACAACCAGTTACGCCTACTGTAGTCCCAAGCTCCGACAAATTAGAGCAGCTCATGTTCAAGGTGGCGCTGCCCTCCAAGTGTTAAATTTTGTAATATTTCCCCACCTTAATTACGATTTGCCATTTTTTGGAGCAGACCTAGTTACCCTACCAGGTGGACATCTAATTGCCCTAGATATGCAGCCCTTATTTCGGGAA
>NZ_JAAHGH010000133.1 GCF_010672525.1 Okeania sp. SIO2B3
ATCTAATTATCAGCAAGCAGAGCTGGCTGGACGATTTTCGGAGAGTCAGTTTGGCGAGCGCTACTCCATACATAAATGCTTTTTTTTGTCAAACCTTATGTTAAGAAAGATGTGGGTAATGGATAGCTAAAAGGAGGGGAAGTAAACATCAGAATAATTAACAATAACTAAGGTGCTAATTATCAAAAAAGTTATTCAGAATAATTGAAGTCTCACCTAAGTTAAGCATTCTTTTTTCACGCTTGGTCTAATAGACATCTCCAATAATAAAAAATCAAATCAATTATCACACTCTTAGTTTATCAATTCTTTCCTCCTACTGCCTACTGCCTACTACCTCTTTTCCGGAGATGTCTAATAGATAATGATGACCCAAATGCCCAAATATTGAGATGACAGAAAAAGTAGAGAGTAAAACTCTGAAAAATTATTTCCCAATACAAAAGCGACTAAAAATTTTATCTAAAACAGATTCCGTTACATCCTCTCCCGTAACCTCTCCCAAAGCATAAATTGCTCCCCTTAAATCTATTGTCCAAAAATCTAGAGGTAAATTATTTTTAATTGTATTTAAACATTGCTCCAAAGCAACTTTTGCCCTAGTTAAAGCTGCTGCTTGCCTTTGATTAATAGCAAAATCTAGATTTTCTGCCTGCAAATTACCAAAATTTACAGAATCAATAATTGCTGCTTCCAGTTGCTCAATTCCTTGATTATTAATAACTGCTGTAGTCACAACATTCTTAATAGTTTCTGGATAAAAAATTGACTTAATAAATTCCGACTTAACCAAGTCAACCTTATTAATTATCAAAATTAAAGAACGATGTTTTACCTGTTGATAAATAACCTCATCTAACTCCGTCCAACCAGCACTAGCGTCAATAGTCAATAAAACAAGGTCAGCAGACTCAGCAGCTCGACGCGATCGCTCCACCCCCATTTTTTCCACCTGGTCTTCAGTTTCTCGAATACCCGCCGTATCCAAAACCTGCACCGGGATACCACCAACCACTAACTGAGACTCTACCACATCCCTCGTAGTGCCAGGAAGATTAGTCACAATAGCGCGATCGCTACGACTCCAGGCATTTAATAGACTCGACTTACCCACATTCGGACGTCCGATAATAGCCACCTTCAAACCATTGCGTAACAATTCCCCTTGATTTGCACTTGCTAAAATTCTTGACAAATCTAGCAAAATACTATCCATTTTTTTACTTATTCCCCACTCATCCAAAGGTGGTAAATCTTCCTCAAAATCAATGCGAGCCTCTATCTCTGCTAAAATATCAATACAGTTAGCCCTTAACTGACGAATTGGACTAGCTAACTTACCCTGTAAACCAGCCAAAGCAACTTGAGCAGCGACAGGAGACTGAGACCCCACAAGATCCGCAACACTTTCAGCCTGAGTCAGGTCCAGTCGTCCATTTAAAAAAGCTCGTAAAGTAAACTCTCCTGGTTGAGCTAGTCGTGCCCCCGCTTCAATACATAATTGTAATACTTTTTGTATGGGGATAATTCCACCATGACAGTGAAACTCAACTATATCCTCGCGGGTATAAGAACGAGGAGCTGTCATAATTAATAACAAAGCTTCATCTACTAACTGCCCAGTTTGGGGATGGCGAATATAACCATAGAGAATGCGGTGAGTCTCCCAAACCTGTTTCCCCGGTGCATGAAATAAGGTTTTAGCAATTTTCATTGCCTCAGAACCAGACATCCGGACTATCCCCACACTTCCTTGTTGGGGAATAATAGCGGTAGCGATCGCGGCAATAGTAGTCATTATCAGTTATCAGCTTTTTTCAGTTATCAGCTTTTTTCAGTTATCAGTTATCAGCAGGAAGATGGAAATACTGAATTTGATTTTTTTCTGTGAGAATAATCATAGCAACAAAAATTATCAGATGATTTACATTATCATAAATTGATAATGAATAATGAAAGCTATCTCTTATAGACGTTCTCTTAGTATATTCTCCCAGAATTTCAGTAATAATTTGATCAGGACTTACGCCAAGGCACTATATATAGAGTCAAATAACTATTGTCCAATAGTTTTGAGCGCTATAGAACCAATTTGAGATCTATATAATTATGGTAGTCAAGTCTTTTAGCACATCAATTTTGAGGAAAAATTATCTGAAGGAGTGTTGAATTTTTTGTATTATCACGAACCCATATCTTCCCTCTTCCCTCTTCCCTTTTCCCTTTTCCCTTTTCCCTTTTCCCTTTTGACTCCTGTCTCCTGTCTCCTGTCTCCTGTCTCCTAGCTAAAAAAACTTGATATTTATGAAGATGCCAAATGGGTTCTATATATACCGTATCTGCGTAAGTCCTATTGATGATAATTATTTACGGTATACGATGAGCGATCGCATCAAGTAATTATTTAATTTTCTTAATGTATTCAGGGACTTGGAAATTATTCAGGACTTAGGCAAAGACTCTATAAATAGTGTCTAGTAACTATTGGACAATAGTTATAACTGCTATATATAGCGTATCTGCGTAAGTCCTATTATTAACAGGACTTAGGCAAAGACTCTATAAATAGTGTCTAGTAACTATTGGACAATAGTTATAACTGCTATATATAGCGTATCTGCGTAAGTCCTAATTAATATACCAAGTAAATTTTACCGAAAAATTGGGTTTAAAGCCTCCCCCTTTGAGGGGGACTTTGTGCTATGCTTAAAAAAGCGGAAAGGTATTCAACCGCTCTAAAAACCTATAGCTATCTAAATTGTAGCGTTTGCACCTTGAAAACTAGAGTTATGGGGTTTTGTACAGTAATGCTTGTACATGGAAAAGCTCTCAGCAACAAGTACCAGAGAACCAAAGTTTTTTTTAAGGTTTGAACTGTACCGTAGGGCATACGGGAACAGGCTCTTGATAGCGCAGCTCCTCTGAAAGAGGCAATAGAGCGAACGCTTGGGGAGAGAGCCATCTCTGGGCTAGGTATCGCAAGGTAGTTAGTTTAAGTGGACTCGGTGAACCAAGAATCCTGGTTTCAGGAGAATCTCCGCGCCTTTAGGCCGGAGAGTATGTCAAAAGTTATGCTTAAAATAATTGGTGCTTTGTTTTTAGGCAAGTCCCTGACTATTGAGATTAATCTGAAAAGTTACTGTTACAAATAGCATCTCCATTTGGAGATTCAAAATTTGCTAAACATTCTAATTCTTGAATTTTTTCATCTTTATTGCGGATAACCATCTTTAGATTACTAACTTCTTCTTGAAGTTGATGAATTTCACTTTGATGATTTTGAAATAACTGTCTCATAACTTTAATTGCATGAATTATATCAAATATTAGACTTAGTGCTAATTTACAGATTTCTTCCATGTTGTTTAAAATTTTTTCCATTGTTATTTCAGATATATTGTTAGGTTGGAATAGTTGAGTTTTTGGAGTATTAGAAGTCAACATTTTTTTCTCCCGTTTTGTAGGATGTGAACTTTGACTATTCCAGCTTAATGCCTTTATCTGTGAGGTAGAGGAAATGTGTTCTAGCTGTTAAGTTTTGTTCAGGGAATTTATATACACTACCTTCAGCATAAGCTTTTCTCCCATTTTTCCAGGCAACGGAGGAACGCTTATCCCATGTTTTTGATTTCCGTTTTCGACTAGCAGTTCCATTTAATCTACAAGCTTCCATTGCTAATGTATTAAAATCCTCAAATTTCTTTTTAAGTAACAATTCCTTATTCTTATCTAACAATTTTTCTCGAATAGCTAATTGACCAGCCATTAGTGTCATATTTTGCCATGAAGCAGAAAAATCTTCCCAAGGAAAATCTTGTTTTAGCTTTCTAAATTAATCATCACTTGGTTGATAATAACAACCATCTTTCATTCCTTTATATAAAAATTTTTCGACCAATTTGCTTCCTTTTTGTGCATTTGTTAAAGATATTTCTTGGTAAGGTTTTAAACACACAGAGAAAATCTCATTCTCGTTTTCCTTTAAAATTGCATAAAAAAGCCCATAAGGAGAACTAAACAAATACTCTTGTTGTAATTTTTTTAGGAAAAGGTCAATAAAAATCTTGGGTAATGGCACAGATAAACAATCAGCAGTAGAAACAATATATCGAAGAAATGAATGGAAAAAATCTACATAAGGAGCAACAATTTTCACAATATCCAATAAGGTAATGTAGTATTCTACCAGCAGTTAAATTCCCTCTTTTTCAAGTTTGTCAATTTCTTTATTCTTAAGAGCAATATCTAAACCATCACCTTTGATTAAATTATGTTCTTCTCGCCAAGCTTTAGCAATCAAAATATTCCACTTTCTCTGTTGATGCCATTTCTCCTTTTGCTCTTCATTCCAACATTTTGCCAACAAATTTCCATTAGGTAAATTTTCAATAACTCGAGCAATTTTTTCCAATACCTCTCTTTTTTATTGACTCATTTTCCGGTCTCAATCTAATGTAAATAATTTCACAATTTGATTTTTTTCTGCGATAATAATCATAGCAACAAACATCATTAAGTGATTTATACTATTACTATCATAGTCTATGATAATTTTTGTTGAGTTGCCCTGTTGCTTCACTCAACCTATAATTAACAGGACTTACGCAAATTCTTAGACAACAGGCTATTCGTAGGGGGGCGAATGCCATTCGCCCCTACATATGGCGCTTTCAAAAAGTTTTGAACCTATAAAATCTTACTTTTAACTTTTGACTTTTAACTTCCGTGAAATGGTATGATTATGTTCAAAAATATCTCACAAATTTCTCAGCAACTACTACCTAAACTGACTACAAAAAAATCTCTATCAAATAGACATAAACCACCAAAGTTGCATAGATACGGGCGATATTTATACTGGCGCTTCATTCGGATGCGGGGAACTCCAGAATATATTGCCAGAGGTTTAGCAATGGGGGTCTTTGCCGGGTTATTTCCAATTTTTGGTCTTCAAACCATAGTCGGTGTAGCATTAGCAACTTTGTTCCGAGGTCATAAAATTGCTGCGGCTGCTGGTACTTGGGTAAGTAATCCCTTGACTTATGTGCCAATTTATGCAATCAACTTTCAGGTTGGTAGATTATTACTCAACTCTCAAGAGGAGTTTATACCTGAAAGTATTATTTCATTTCAAGAGTTAATGAAATATGGAAGTCAGTTTGTAGTAGCTCTATTTTTAGGTTGTTTAGTAATGGGTATAATTTGTGGGACAGTCAGTTATTTTTTAGGATTAAAGCTCATTCATTTATGGCATGGTCAGCGCCTCAAAAAAATGAGCAATTGATTGAGATGAAATTAATTTTTTTGAAGTTGATATAATTGATTTAATTCAGACAATACAATCTGATAATTCTTGATTATTATAGTATTATCAGCCATAAAAAATAAGAGAGTGTTTGTCAAATAAATATTAGACCATGTAGGATGCCTTACATTTCATTAACGCATCTTTAATGTAACTGTCTTTTTCAAATATTGAATTCCTACCTAACCTAAGTTAAGTATTAATATATGGTAATTGGTATAAACTCCTTCTCTCCTAGATAACTAATGCAGGACGGCAGAAATAACTAACCAGTTACAAAATCCTAAAATCCTTACCAATCAATACTTTTTACTTTTGACTTCCGCGTAGCGGCACTAATTGCTTAGATAACTAATTGCCTAGATAACTAAACGCCTTCTTGCTTCTGCAATAATACACATTTGTAATGAGGGAAAAGTAGATGATAATCGATCAAATTGTAGATAAACGCTATCGTTTTATCAAACCTATAAATTCAAATATCTTAGGGAAAACATATCTGGCTACAGATACTCACCGTCCAAATTCTCCTCAATGCCTAGTCAAAGAAATTAGACTAAGCAATTTTAAGCAAAAAAATCAAGAGGTTATATTATCAATATTTCACGAAAAAGCAGAAAAGATTTATTGTTTGAGTCAACACAATGGCTTACCTAATTTATTAGCTTATTCTGAAGAAAACAATAATATCTACTTAGTTGAAGACTATATATTAGGTTTATCTCTAACTAAAGAATTAGCTATAGGTAAGCTTCTACCAGAAGTAGAAGTAATCAAAATATTAAAGGATGTACTAGAAATTTTAGCCTTTATTCATAGTCATGGGGAAACTCATGGAAAAATAACACCAAAAAATTTAATCCGGCGAGAATTAGATGGAAAATTAGTCTTAATAAACTTTGGTCTCAAAAGAGAAATTACAAGAATTTTAGAACAAAATGAGAAATTATTAATATTAAAAAATGGTAGCCAAAATAACTCTAATAGTTTTGCGAATATACCCTTAGAAGAAAGTCAAAAAGAGATAGATAAAAATAGCGATATTTATGCTCTAGGAATAATTGCTATTCAAACACTCACAGGATTATCTACTCAAGATTTACTCAAGCAACAGCAGACTAGCAACACTCTAGGATTAGAAATACCTTGGCAAAATCTACAAGTATGTTCTCTAAACCTATCAAATATCATTGACAAAATGATAAATAATCAAGATAAACAACATTATAATTCAGCTTCAGAAGCTTTAACAGAATTAAACAACATAGTAGTATCTACCGAGAATAACATTCTCTCAAAACCAGAAACAATAATTACAATACCTCAAAAAATAGATATTCCCACACCACAACCTCAACCCAGAAATAACAGAAAAATTAGACTTATTGCTAGTTTAACAGTCATCACCATCGCAGGAATAGCGATCGCCTATTTCTGGAAATTGCAATTTATATTCAAAGCACAAGCACTTTATAACTATGGTCGAGAATTAGCTAAACAAGGAGAACAACAAGCAGCGATCGCCAACTATACCCAAGCACTGCAATTAAACCCACAAAATGGAGCCATCTATTATCAAAGAGGTAACTCTTATTATTCCCAAAGAGTCTATGAAAAAGCCATTCAAGACTACACAGCAGCTATTAAGATCACAAAAAACTATAACACTTATTATCAACGTGCCTTAACTTATTATGAATTAGGCGATAATGAAAAAGCAATTACCGATTTAACACAAACATTAAGAATTCGTCCCAAGTATAGCCAAGCTTATCAAAAACGAGGGCTAATTTATGACAAAATTGGGGATTACAAAAATGCTATTCAAGATTATAGTCAATCAATTAAAATTAATCCTCAAAATAGCGATGCTTATCTTCATCGAGGAATAGCTAGAGCAGCGATCGGAGACCAAGTAGGTGCAATAAGCGACTATACTCAAACTATAAAACTGAACCCCAAAAATGCACAAGCTTACAAAAGTCGAGGTATAGCTCAGTTTGAAATTGAAGATTATCAAGGTGCAATAGCAGACTACGACCGAGCACTAGAATTAAAACCAGATTATTCCGATGCCTATACAAAAAGATGTAGCGCTTATCTAAAGCTAGCAAATTATCAAGTAGCAATCAATAATTGTCACCAAGCAATAAAAATAAATGCTAATGATTCTCTAGCATATCATAATCAATGTATTAGTTACTTGAATTTAGGGGAATATCAAAAAGCCGCAGAAAACTGTAGCGTAACTATTGAGATGAATCCTGAAAATGCTGAAGCATACAGAAACAGAGGTAGAGCGCGGTCTGCTAGTGGCGATCTGTCTGGTGCTATAAAAGACTTGACCACAACAATAAAAATAAATCCTAACCATTCTATTGCCTATAGCGATCGGGGTATAATTTTCTCAGATATAGGAAACTATAATCAAGCTATTGAAGACTTTACTCAAGCAATTAAACTTAATCCAAGTAATGCCATAGCTTATTATCATCGAGGTATGATTCTTTCTGAGCGACAAGAGATACAAGCAGCAATAGCAGACCTTCGCCAAAGTGCCAATCTATTTTTAGAGCAAGGCAGAATAAAAAATTATCAAAATTCGCAAAATACAATCGAACAACTACTGCAATAATTGGTTGTGCGTGAAGAAAGTGTGGGAAGTGTGGGGAGGGTGGAGAGACAGAGGAAGTAGGAGAAATAATTCTACCTGTATCTTTTCCTAACTTTTTGGTCGCTCAAGCTGAAATATTTGCACTTTTTTGGTGGCAAAAATGCTAAAATTTTTATATATCAGTGCTTTTAGACGAGATTCGCCAGCCATACTTACTTAGGGCTTGCTGAACAAATCTAAAAGCTTTATCTGTTAATGCTTTTAGCCTTTATGAGTATGGAAAAAGTACCAGGTTTTTAGCTCAAAAAGCTCAAAAAGTTAGGATTTTGGGGTCAGAGGGGCAGAAAAATCAAAGAACAATTATTCCTCCTACTTTACCCTCTTCCCACCCTCCCCACCCCCGCACACTTTAGCTTTTTTCAGCAAGCCCTACTTATCCCACACTTTACTGATGCACAACCGATAATTTCAGTATTTCTTCGGTACTGTCAGTTATTAAATTTTGTTTATAACTGAACCGTCTGAACATTATATAACTGCTTCAACAAGCAAATTTTGCTACTTTAGAACCTGTAAGACTAAGTAAAGATCGATGTTTGCTACACTTTTTTGAGTAAGAGAGTGGGGAAGAAGTAAAAATATCAATAGACATCTCCAAGTAATAAAAAATCAAATCAATTAAGATACATAAATTCTTTCTTCCTACTCCCTATTCCCTTGATATTTAATACAAATAGTTATACTTTTTCTAGTAGTCATTATTCTCAAATCAGAATAAATATCTGATATGAAATATAAAAAATAATGCTACGAATAATTTTCCTACTTAAAAGACTTTACCTAGAAACTGGAGTTTAGACTAAAAACAGAGTTTGACTTTAACTAAATAATATATAAGCTATTCTTACTGTACGTCGCCCTACCGAAGGCTCACCTACCTGAGGAGGTCCTCCTGACTCCTGGAAACACCCGTGCGTATTTGTAGCAAAAATTTTAGTATTTCATATTAAATATTATTTATGAGGATGAATATCCCTTGCGATCAAACCTCGTCCTTCAGGGTAGAGTTTCAAAAATATTCAAAAATATATTTAATGCAAAATCTTTTAATTCTCCTAATTATTCATAAAATTCTTTTTTAAAATTGGTATAAGACTTAAAACCTACCACCTTATGAGTAAAACGAATTTAAAATTGCTGTAACACATACTACCTAAAACCTACCACCTTATGAATAACACGAACATGATTGGTCAACTTCTAGATGGACGTTACCGCGTCGTTCAAATCCTGAGTGCTGGTGCATTTGGACAAACCTATCTGGCAGCGGATACTCGTCGCCCTGGACATCCTCAATGTGTGGTCAAACAACTACGCGCTCCTGGCAATAGTTATACCATAGTTAGAACTGCTCACCGTTTATTCAAACAAGAAGCAGAAATATTAGAAAAATTAGGTAGGCACGAGCAGATTCCTTTACTATTAGCTTATTTTGAAGAAAATAACCAATTTTATTTAGTTGAAGAATTCATTCCTGGAACACCATTAAATAAAGAAATTATACCAGGCCAACCTTGGCAAGAAAAAGAAGTAATCAAACTGTTGTTAGAAATCTTAGAAATTTTAGTATTTGTACATGAAAATGATGTAATTCATCGGGATGTTAACCCATCTAATTTAATTAGACGTCAACCAGATGCAAAATTAGTTTTAATTGATTTTGGTTCCGTCAAAGAAGTTAGTCATCGAATTGCAGTAGAAAATGGAGAAGTACAACGAACAATAGCTACAGGTACTCCTTCTTATATGCCTATCGAACAATTTCAAGGCATTCCTCAATTTAATAGCGATCTGTATGCAGTGGGCATGATTGGCATTCAAGCTCTGACAGGTATTCCCAGTAGTGAACTCCCAAAATTACAAGACCTTAGTCCATCAAATCCTAGTGGTATTCTCTGGCGAAATCGAACCCCATGCTCCTCAAATCTAGCCGATATCATCGATCGAATGGTACATTACCATTATACAAAACGTTACCAGTCTGTAGAAGAAGTTGTGAAAGCGCTACAGAAAATTAGCGGTCGCCCTCAAATATTGACAGCACCACCACCCAAAATTAAAAGCAGTCCAAATCCCCAAATTAAAACAAGCTTACTGAGAATGAAATCTCATCCTTTATGGTTTATTATATTTGGTTTTGCCAGCGTGGGGGTTATTGCGGTGCTGATTGGGTTAGTGAATTTCTTAAATCGCCCAAACCCGGTCAAAGCAGAGAAAATATTTGAGAAAGGGGTAGAAAATGCGAACAATGGTAATCAACAAGCAGCAATTGCCGCTTATGACAAAGCAATTCAACTAAATCCCGATGAAGAAGAATATTACTATAAGCGTGGCAACGCTTATTATAACTTAGAAAATTACCAAGAAGCTATTGCTGACTACAGCAAGGTAATTAATTTGAATCCTAGTCATGTTAATGCCAATTTTAACAGAGGAACAGCTCGTTATGATACCCAAGATTATGCCGGAGCAATTAATGATTTCACCCAAGTATTACGCCTCAAACCTCAAGATGCGGAAGCTTTTTATAAAAGAGGATTAGTTCACTACAGCTCTCAAGACTATCCTGCTGCTATTGCCGATCATACTAAAGCTATTCGACTGCAACCTAATAATATAGATGCTTATCATGGACGGGGATTAGCTCGTGCTGCCAATAATGATTTACAAGGAGCAATAGCAGATTATACTGAAATGGTTAGACTTGCACCCCAAAAGATAGATGGTTATTATAGTCGAGGTAGAGCGCGCTTTTTTCTGGGAGATTATCAAGGATCTTTAGATGATTACAACAAAGTTATTGAAATAGACCCTGAAAATGAAGAAGCTTATGCTAATCGTTGCAGCACATATTTGAATTTAGCAACTTATGAAGAAGCTATATCTGATTGCACTCAAGCAATTCAAATTAATCCTGAAAATGAAGTTGCTTATAATAATCGATGTATTGCTTACCTTAATATTAAAGAGTATGAAAAATCTATATCTGACTGTACAAAAACAATTCAAATTGCTCCCAAAAGTCCCTCAGCTTATACAAATAGAGGATTAGCTTACGCTTCGGCAAATCAACTGGAAAAGGCAATAGAAGATTATACTCAAGCAATAGCTATTAGTCCGAATAATGCAGAAGCTTATGCAAATCGTGCTAGTGTTTATTCCGAACAAGAAAATTATGAGCAAGCGATCGCTGACTATGTTCAAGCAATTCGACTTAATCCTGAATATGCTGATGCTTACTATAGTAGAGGATTGGTTAGAGTTAATCTTGGGGATAAAAAAGGAGCAATTAGTGATTTTGAAAAAGCAGCTAAACTTTATTTAGAGCAAGGTCGAACAGGAGGTTATAGAGATGCCAAATATCAAATTGAGCAATTGAATTAGATGGGGTGATGGGGAGTGAGGGAGTGGGGGAGTGGGGAAAATTTAAAGCTTTTTCACTATTCTATTGGTAGAAGTAAGACAGAAGGAAGAGGAAAGAAGGAAGAAGGGGTAAATTTTGAAAAAAAGGGGGAAACGATATAAATAACGATCTAAAATTAACTGGACTAGCTATTTTTAAGCATACCCGATCAAGGTCTACCTTTTTGTAGCATTCTTTTTTCACGCTTGGTATAATTATTAATTGTTAATTATTAATTATTAATTATTAATTAGGGTTTGCTGATTAAATCTAAAAGTACTGACATATAATATAAGGTTTTAGCATTTTTTAGTTAAAAAAAGTCCAACCTTTTAGGTCATAATGGTTCAAAAAATTAGTATTTTAGGCTCATAGTTGTGCAGAATAATCTCTTGATTATTCTTCCTCCTACCTCCTCTATAATTCCCCGTTCCTCCTGTCTCCTGTCTTCCCCTCCCCTCCTGGGAGGGGTTAGGGGTGGGTTGGGAGGGGCCCGCGGGTGGGTTGTCTCCTACCCTTACCCATCAGACTTTTGAGCGCAAACCCTAATTAGGGCTTGCTGATTAAATCTAAAAGCATTGACTTATATTGGTTGAGCGCATTTTTTAGTTAAAAAAAGTCCAAGCTTAATGGTCTTAATGGTTCAAAAAAGAGCGCATATTAGGCGCATAGTTGGGCAGAATAATCAAGAGATTATTCTTTCTCCTACCTCCTCTATAATTCCCATTTCTCCAGTATAGCTGTCTCCAGTATAGCTGTCTCCTACCCTTACCCATAAGACTCTTTCAGCAAACCCTAATTATTTTTAATAATGTCTGATAGAAAAATAGTTACACTTTTAACTGATTTTGGATTAAAAGATGTTTATGTTGGTGTGATGAAAGGTATAATTTATCAAATTAATCCGACACTAACCATAATAGACCTCACCCATGAAATTCCTGCTCAAAATTTATTTGCAGCAAGATTTTGTTTGAAAAATGCTTATCCCTATTTTCCCCCAGGAACAGTTCATGTAGCTGTTGTCGATCCTGGTGTAGGAAGTGTCAGAAGAGCGATCGCTATTCAATTATCAACAGGTTTTTTCGTCGGACCCGATAACGGTATTTTTAGTGGTGTGCTGGAAAACCTAGAGACACAAGAAATAAAAGTTGTGGAATTGACTAATTCTGACTATTGGCGCACAAATTCACCTAGCACAACTTTCCACGGTCGAGACATATTTGCTCCTGTTGGCGCTCATATTGCTAGCGGGGTTTCATTAGAAAATTTGGGAGAAAAAATTAACCCAGAAAGTTTAGTAAAATTACCCTTAAATAAAATTACTCTTACAGACTCAGGTATTGAAGGTTCAGTTCAATATATTGACTATTTTGGCAATATAATTACTAATATTCCCAGAAGTTATATTGAGGGGAAAACCTGGTCAGTTGTGATTCAAAAAAATGACAATCTTTCATCTTACAAAACTATAGTCAGTGGCAATACTTATAGTGACTGTCAACCAGGGGAACTAATTGCAATTGTTGGTTCTCACAATTTTGTCGAAATCGCAGCTAATGCTAGTAGCGCTCAATCTCAGCTTAATTTGAGGTATGGAGATAAAGTTCAAATTACTTTCTTTTAACTAGACATCTCCTCCAAAAGAGGGAGTAGGGAGTAGGGAGTAGGGAACCCACCCCTAGCCCCTCCCAGGAGGGGAAGAATTGATAAATAAGAGTGCAATAATTGATTTTCTTTTTTATTATCACCAGATGTCTACTGAGCATTGCTTTTTTCAGTAACTAAAATTTGGGCGTTGGTGATTTGAAGTATGATATCTGTGCAGATAAGAGCGCGATAGAACTTCGTTCCGCTTACGCGACTAAAAAACTTTCTCCTTATACTCGGGGTTTCTTCTTCCTTTCTTCCCTCCTGACTTCCCCTCCTGGGAGGGGTTAGGGGTGGGTTGACTCCTAAGTAATTATGATTAGTATCATACCCGCGCTTCACCAACGCCAAAATTTGTAGGGATAGAATACTCATGTTCCTAGTTTTGGCAAGTTCACCAAATACTCTGCACGAATATTCCACCCCTACAAAAATTAATCCCACTCAACAGAGGTACTAAAGTAAGAATCTAAGTTATACCTTACGATAAGGTACCATACCCAGATTGATATTACCTAGATTAACTCGTGCTGATGTACCTTGAACATTAAGACCCTGTGCTAAACTTAAATAGAGAGAAGGATCGCCTGCTTGAGGTTGCTGTTCTTGGGGAGTAAAGCGACGTAATTGATTTTGGTAAACTATTTGAGGGAAACCAAGAATAGTCCGATAGTAGAAACCATAACGAGGTGTCTTTAGATTAAAAGGAGTTTCTCCTCCATCTCTTTGGGGTATAACCCGACGACGCTGGTAAGGTACAGTATCAAAGCCAAAGTTGTCTAGGTATTCGTCGCTATTAAGCAACTCATCAATGAAACCTTCGATACCCTTGGTTGCTACAACGATAGACCAAGCAATTTTTTCCCTTTCGCTGTAAACATCGCGACCTAAAATCCGTTGAACACATAACTCAACAAAGCGATAGTTGCTATTTGTCTCGTAGTTGTTACGACGGAATGGATCGGAAATTACCAAACCACGAATGAAATCTCGAACTGTAATTTGACCATTTTTGAGTTGAGATTCTAGGAAGATTTGGCGATCGCTCTTCAGAATCTGATGTTCGCTATAAATTTGGCGATAAGCTGCCCAAATTAACTCATCCCACCCTGACTCAGAGGGCAAAGATTCGGCTGAATAAATCATTGGTTGGTCATCACCAGGGACTTCATAACCCGCAACTCGTGAATTTTGAGTAATAGGTTGGTATTCTAATAATGGAATCACCACGTGAGAATCTCCTTAAATTATTAAATTTGATTTATCAAGTGTGGCCAGAGCACACTAAACCTTGGTGCGATTCAAAAAATTGCATCATTGACGTCCTCTCCCGTTATGATCTTTGATTTAACGGGAGATTCCCAATTTGATAGCCAACCTTTAGATTAAGGGATTGAGGCAATCCAAGTCTCACTTTTATTAACTTACGCAACAATCTGTAACATTTCTAATAACTATTTGCTGAACTTTGGGCATAATTTTATACATAGCATTACGCAAATAGGGCACGGACATTTATAAATTCGGATGCGACCCCGCGACGACGAAAGTCGCATCTGGTAGCGCACCAAGCAGCTCAAAGTTAGTCAAGGATTACTTCTGACTTGTACGGGCGAATGGCCATTTGCTGACGCAAAGCTGGCGCTTTACATGTTGCGGAGCAAAACGCCCCTACTGACTTCTGTACGTCGCCCTACCGACGGCTCCCCTATGCGTGTAGCGCTATATCTACCAACCAAAAGCAGAATAAAACTGTGTAGTATTCTGTGATGTTTCTACTTCAGAATCTGAGTTGCTTTCTTCTACTCGAACTTCTGTACAAAAAGTAGAAGTATTAAATCCACCAAACCGCTTCACTGCGCTAGTCCGCATCCTGAGATTAGGGTTAGCAAACCAGAACCTTTCTATAGAACTCATAGTTTCATATTCCGTAATCAAATTTAGTCCATCTTCATCATCCATCTCAAAGCGTCCCACAACTGGCACAATTTCTGCATAACCTCGTTCTCGCAACATTCTGCCTTTTCTAGGATTGTCTGGATCTGGAACAATCGCAAATACAGTTGACCCTTTGTGATTTTCATCATCTTTATCCCAGGCCATGGAACCATCCCAAGTAACAAAAGCGCCTCCTGCAGCCAAACTTGGGTCAATTTCGTGCATTTTACAGATTTCTACTACTTTCGGATCTCCAGGACCCAAGCTGATTACTTGAATATCTGAACTGCCCATTTCTGCTTGTCTGAAGGCTAGGTGATGGGTTGTTCGTTGCGATCGCCATTTACCAGCACTCTTTTGAAAAAATTCCATTGCATCCATTTGGCCTTCTCCATCTTTAGAATTTTATAGGATATTAGTTCTAGCCTAATCATCATAATACTTCTAGCTTTTATTAATTTAATGTTAACTTTTGTCGAATAAATTAGTTTTAAAATGTACATCATGGACAGTATGTCAAGTAAATGTTACGATAATTTACATAGGAGTAAATACATCAACTTAACTGTGGCCTTAGTATATTGGCCAATATCTATTATCTAGATAAGTAAGGAGTAAACTATGGAAATGTCTAATAGCTTAACTATGGAGCAACAGTTCAAATTACAAGTTCTACGGGAGCAAGTGAAAGGCTTAAGTCGGGAAGAAGCTCAAGAATATTTAGTTGAAGTGTTGCGACAGACTATGGTTAAGGAGAATTTGTTTAAAAACTGGATGAAAGGCAAAATTTAACCGATGTTTCTGATTAAACATAAAGAATTATCGGTATTAAAAACTAACCCCACCCATCTTATAGATATGGGTGGGG
This sequence comes from Okeania sp. SIO2B3, assembly GCF_010672525.1. Classification (GTDB taxonomy): domain Bacteria; phylum Cyanobacteriota; class Cyanobacteriia; order Cyanobacteriales; family Microcoleaceae; genus Okeania. The sequence continues at coordinate 15,839 of NZ_JAAHGH010000133.1, forward strand.
TTGATACTTTTAAGGCTTACAAAATCTGGTAGTGGTGCTCGCTGCATTAATTGATAACGGACTATATATAACCTCTTTAGAAGAGTCGATCAAATAGGAATATTTAATTTATGGAGATGTCTAATAATTAACCTTTTCTTGTAGATAACTAAAAACTTCTTCCTTCTTCCTTCTTTTATTAATTGCTATTGCATAATCTTTTGCAAGGACTTTAACCCTTTCTTGATTCTTCGAGAAACAGTAACAGCACTTATCCCCATCCGCTCAGCAGTTTCCTTCTGAGTCAAGTCACAGAGAAAAACAAACTCCAAAACCTTACGAGTACCTTCTTCTAGTTTGGCCAGAGCTTGCTGTAAACGAATTTGGTCTTCTTGAGCTAACTGAAAACTACGATACTGACTATCTGGAACTAATTCTCCTAAACAAGTGGTTCCATTTGTTTCATCTTGAACTGGAGCATCTAAACTCAGAGGAGCACGGTTACGACAAGCTAATTGAATTTCCTGCCACTGCTCTAAAGAAATATCCAATGCAGAGGCCACCTCTAAATCTGTAGGTTTCCGTTTTAACTTCACTCGGAGGTCTTGTATAACTTTTGTGGCCTGCCGATCCATAGCTAGCCAATTTCTGGGAATGCGTAAAGAAGGACTTTTATCTCTTAGATAATGCTGAATTTCACCCCGGATATAAGGAATAGCAAAAGAACTAAAGGCTCGTCCCTTCGATATATCAAATCTCTCAATTGCTCTAATTAATCCAATACAGCCTACTTGGAGTAAATCGTCGTATGTTTCGGTACACCTATTTAACCAATGGTACACTTCCTTTCTTACAAGTCCAACATTAAGTTTAACTAATTGGTTACGGAGATGATGAGAAGGAGACTGTTGGTATTGGCGCAACAGTTCCAGGTTTTCACTTTTTAGTTCTTTAGTGATAGTGGTAGACATAGGTATATTATGATTCTGATAGGGACCTACTGATGGTAAATCACATACGCACTATATTTTTACACATCATCTACTTATAGTTATAGATTTATACAATAATTGCTGTGACTATTGGAATCTTGGACTGTGATATTCGACACAATTTATTGGGTAGAGTCTTTAATCAAAGAAGTTACCGAAAAATTGGGTTTAAAGCCTCCCCCTTTTAGCTATCCATTACCCACATCTTTCTTAACATAAGGTTTGACAAAAAAAAGCATTTATGTATGGAGTAGCGCTCGCCAAACTGACTCTCCGAAAATCGTCCAGCCAGCTCTGCTTGCTGATAATTAGAT
>NZ_JAAHGH010000134.1 GCF_010672525.1 Okeania sp. SIO2B3
TCCACGTCCGTTTCTTGCTCCGCGTTCCCTTGCGCCTTTCGGCGGCGCGGGTTCGGTGCGCTTTTTTGTCTCCGTTAGCGTAGCTCCTCCGGAGGAGGCATGCCCAAGGAGCGACTAATATATTTATCGCTGCATTCTCATCTCTATCATGTTTTGCACCGCAGTTGAGACACTCCCATTCTCGCACCTTAAGGTCTAGCTTCCCACCTTTAAAGCCACAATTTGAGCAAATTTGAGAAGTAGGTTCCCAACGACTAATTACTCTAAAATCGCGACCATATTTTTCAGCAATTCCATCTAAAAAAGTCCGTATGGGTTCTCCATCCTAAATCTGATACCCACCCCTCTTGCTCCCCTCCCGGGAGGGGATGGGGGTGGGTTACGGTTTTTAATCATACCAGATACATTGTCATACTTCTAAAACAACTGCTTGGTTTTCACGAATTATTTCAGTGGATAATTTATGTAGAAAGTCTGTTCTTGTATCTTTCAGTTTGGCATGGAACTTAGCAACTCTAACCCGTGCTTTTTCATACCTTTTAGAGCCTTTAGTTTTATGAGATAATGACTTACTTAACTTTCTTAATTTCTTAATTCGTTTCTTTAGTGGCTTAGGAGCATCAACCTTCGTGCCATTACTAAATGTAGCAAAGGTAGAAATGCCTAAATCTATACCTACTGAATTATCAGTTTGAGGTAAGATTTCTGGTTGTATTTCTACTACAAAACTCAAGAAATATCTATGAGCTGAATCTTTGATTACTGTTACTGATGATGGAGCCGCAGGTAACTCTCACAGGCGAAACAATTTTCAGCTTTCCAATCTTAGCCAAATAAACTTTATGTTGACCAATTTTAAATCCTCACGAGTGTAAACCTAGCAGTTTGTTTTGATTTCCTGATGCATGAATTTAGGAGGTTTAATAGGTCTACCTTTTCTCTCACCTTTTGTCGATTTAAAAAAGTTAGAGCAACGCCTGATTTAAATCATTCAAAGATTGCTGTAATGGTATAGCAGAAACTTCTGATAACCATTCTCTGTCTTCAGTATTTTTCGATTGAGTGATCAACTGTTTTTGTAGTTGAGATAAGTAAGGTTTCTTTTCTCCCGATCTATATTTTTGTTGACAACAAGCTAGGCTATCATTCCAAACCACACGGACACAACCAAATAGCTTTGCGCTCTCGGTATTTTTGTCCCGGTGTGGGATAGATACGATACTTAAATCTAGCTTTCATAATTTGACTCTTAAACTAAAAACATGATAACATATTTCTTGAAATAAAATCAACTACTAAAAAGTCGCCCGCTTATGGGCGAGGCTTTAAACCCAATTTTCTGGTAAAAGTTGATGATGCGATCGCGTAGCCCAACAAAAGTTCTCTGGCGATAGTATAACATAGTTTTAGGGCACTGCTCAAATTTAGTAACTAAATACAGACATATCATAGTTATTAAACACTATATATAGCCTATTTGCCTAAGTCCTGATCATGTCTTAACAAAGGCCAAAATCTTGAGGCGTTAGCGGAGCTTTACATCAGCAATCGCTATTAAAATTTAAGCGTTAGCGGAGCTTTGCGTCAGCAATCGCCTAAATTAGTAGGCGCTATAAAAGATAATCATCACAATCATAATATCTCACTCATGGGATTTTTTGCTTGTAAAGATAATTATTAAATCATTAATATATCTATATAAACTTAGTAACAAATCTAAATTTTTACATGAGGCAAATTTCTGTATATCTATTTGATAGATATGCTAATTGCTGAGGAATAACAAATGGGTCAAAATAAGACGATGTTAATAGTTGATTCCCAGACTGTCAATAACAAACGAATACGATGCTGTGATCGTCGGCGCGGGAGTCGCAGGAGCAATTGTCGCTAAACAATTAAGCGAACAGGGAAAGCGAGTTTTAATCCTTGAGGCAGGAACTGGTGAAGGTTTAACCCTTGAAGGCTTTCAAAATCACGTTGAAACTTTTTACGGTGCTGTAGACAAGAATGCCAATGCTCCCTATCCTGTAAACCCCAATGCTCTGAACCCAACAGATGGAGCAAATCATTATTTTGAAGAACAAGGGCCTTTACCCCTGAGCGGTTCTTATACAAGAGTGTTAGGCGGCACAACCATGCACTGGGAAGGTAAAACCATACGGATGTTACCAGAAGATTTCCAGTTACGCACTCTATACGGGCAAGGTCTGGATTGGCCTATTAAGTATGAAGAGATTATGCCCTACTACCGCCAAGCAGAGTATGAGATTGGGGTTTCTGGCAGTGTAGAAGGACAAAAAGCTCTAGGAGTGCCTTTTGAAGAGGGTTATGTCTTCCCCATGTTAGAACTTCCTCCTTCTTACTTGGATCAGAAATTCGCAGAGAAAATTCATGGAACTACAGTTGAATTCTATGGAAAGTCTGTTAAATTAGACCTCAGCACCTTTCCCCAGGGTCGTAATAGTATTCCTAACCGTTCTACTAAACTTACCCAAACTTACCCATGCATGGTTGCATGAGCTTTGGAGCTAGCTTCCTGCTTCACTGAAGACCACTGACCGCAGTCTGTAACTTATCTTCTCCACAGGCTTAAATTCGCTTGGAACTCAAGCTACTGATTCACATAGTTTTTCAGGTTGATAGCAGCATTAAAATCTCTGTCTGCTTGAAAACCGCATTCACTACATTTATAAGTTCTCAAGTGCAACGGCATTTTCTGTTGATGCCCACAATTTGAACATATTTGAGAACTTGGATAAAATCTATCCGCTATGACTAATTCACTGCCGTACCATTCACATTTGTATGTAAGCTGACGTTTGAATTCATAAAACCCACAATCAGCAATAGCACTTGCCAGTTTATGGTTTTTCAACATTCCACTTACATTCAAGTCCTCAATTACTATGGTGCTGTGGTTTTTAGCTAACCATGTTGTGAGTTTATGTAGTGCATCTGCTCTGATATCGGCTACTTTTTTGTGTGCTTTGGCTAGTTTTTTTACTGCTTTGCGTCTGTTTTTGGAGCCAATAACTTTTTTACTGACTACACGTTGGTGACGAACTAATCGTTTTTTGGCTTGCCTGTAGGCTTTGACATTAGCAAACTTACTGCCATCAGAACAGGTTGCTAATGTATTTATACCTATGTCTACACCTATAGCTTCTCCTACTTTTTCTGTTGGATAGGATTCAAAATTATATTTAAAACTGATGTACCAATTATCTGCTTTTTTTGATATAGTGACGTTTTTTACTGGTACGGAAGGTAAGATTTCATAAGTTTTTACTACTCCTATTCTGGGTAATTGTATGTAATTTCCTTGGAAAATCTTAATACTTCCTTCTAAGTAAAAGCTGTCTTTTCTACCTTTTTTCTTAAAGACCGGAAAACCACGTTCAGGAATAGTTAGAAAGTTTTTAAATGCCCTCTCTAAATCTCTTAATGCTTGCTGGGGGGCACACTTAGATACCTCATAATACCAAGGATTAATTGATTTGACTTCGGCTACTAAACGTTTATGCAAGGTAATTGCACTTGGGCGTTTTTTAGTTTCTTCGTACTCTTTTATGCAAGTTGCTAATCCCCAGTTATAAGCATGACGAGCAACTCCTGCGTGTTTGGCAAGTATTGTTTTTTGCTTATTGTTAAGTTTTAGCTTGGTCTTGATTGATTTCATTGGAACTGGTAAACCATGAAAAAAAGCATCTGGTAACTTAGGAGAGTTTAATATACCATAGCAGATAATCGTAATTGTTTTCAAGATTTATTAAGATTTTTTCAACGCATGTCCAATTATTCGGCTTCAGTAGTTAGCCCCCTTATTTGACTGCTCTTTACTCCCTTAAACCAGGTTCAAATCTGGAAGCTTTCCACATTATTAGAGACATTGCTGTAGAGGAAATGCTACATCTAACTCTAGCAGCTAATGTTTTTAATGCAGTTGGTGGAAACATTGAAGGGGTTTTGACCGATCCAAACTTTGTTCCTACCTATCCTACTACATTGCCCACAAGGTCTAAACCAGAAGACCAATTTCCAGTTAACGTAGGCAAGTTTTCCAAAGAAACAGTAGAAACCTTTCTGAAAATAGAACGTGCTAAACACGTAGATGATGACGAACCATTAGTAGATCCTAGAACCAACCAAAAGAGAGTTTTCCTGTGGTTTTATACTGAGGAACTCCGTCAGGACCCACAAAATTACTATAGTATTGGATTGTTCTACGCAGAAATTATTCGTGGCTTAACGGCACTGGATAAAGAGTATAAAGAGAAAGGTAAGAATCTCTTTATTGGCGATCCGAAAAAGCAAATCACCCCTGAATATTACTATGACGGTGCAGGAGATATCGTCAAAGTAACGGATTTGGACTCTGCTATTAAAGCTATGTATGTAATTCAAACCCAAGGTGAGGGTTCGGGAAGCGAAACTATCTATGATGCTGAAAAAGAACTTTGCCATTATTATCGTTTCCAACAACTTGTAGGTGAAGAAGGTAAATTTGAAGGGGGTAAATATTATGTGATAGATAAGGATGATCCACGTAATTCGGATCAACCTGATGTTCCTACAGGTGAGACCTTTACAGTAGAGTGGGATGATGTTTATCCTGTCATGCCAAACCTGACTTTGAGTAAGCTAAGAAATCATTGCGATCCAGACTCAGAATTATATGCTCATGCTCTGGAGTTCCAACAAGGTTACAGTAAGTTTCTGGCAGAGCTGGAATATTCCTTTAATGGTCATCCTGAACAGTTACTTCCTGCTGTGGGAAGTATGTTCCGCCTCAAGGAATTAGCTACTACTCTGATTCGTAACCCCATTCCTGGAACGGAATTTAATGCCGGCCCGGTTTATAAGTTTGAGTAACAATCAAAAATCAGCAAAAAGCTACAAATTGTGTGGAGGCAAATAATCTGTGACTATTAATACACCTGAATTTATGGGGTATTTCCTGGATTTCTCGGCAGAAGTAACAGGATTTTCTACCTTTGATCTCCAGGGAACTGGACAAGCTTCTCTTTACTTTGAAACCATTTGCGAAAAGATTGGTGACGCAATATTTCAAGAATTACTAGAAAAATTTCACGATCTTGATAGGAGAGCGAAAAGAAAACATAATCCCACAATTTTCAGTGAGGGACTAAAGTCTGAAATTTTGGATTCTGCCAAACGAGGTCCTATTGCTCGTAATATCATCAAATTATGGTACACAGCAACCTGGGAAAAAATGCCAGAGGCATGGCATTATTGGTATGGTACTGGAGAAAATGGAGATAGCTTTATTCCCAGTCCCCAAGCATATCCTGAAGGACTTGTATGGAAGGCGGTTGGGGTTAACCCACCTGGAGCAAAAGCTCCCGGTTACGGAACTTGGAGCGAGCCTCCTTTAGTTACTTTAAGTTAATCTAAATAGGAATTACGCAGAAAATAAAATTATACACCATCTGTAGGAGGAAATAGCCATTTCTCAGGGCGACATGAAACGCTCCTACTAGATATAGTGCTTCTGGGTAAATCTTGCTAAAGCTGAATTTTTTGGCTAGGAATTTGAATAGAAATACAGGAGAGATACAAGATGAAAATTAAAACTTGGTTTCGTGGACTTTCTGCTATTGTCCTAACAATTGTTCTGAGTTTAACGCTATTTGGTTTACCAGCGAATGCTTTCATTTTTCCTAATAGTGAGATAAGTCAGAATCTCGAACATTTACTAGAGACAAACGAATGCAACGACTGTAACCTATCAGGAGTGGATTTATCTGGTAGAGATTTATATGGCAGCGCATTGCTAAGAGCAGATTTGTCAGGAGCAAATCTATCTGATGCTTTGCTAAATGAAGCAAAGTTAAAACGTGCGGATCTTACAGGAGCAAATTTATCAGGGGCATCACTTTTGGGTGTAAAGTTAGACAATGCCAAGTTAATAGATGCGGATCTTTCAGATGCAAAATTGTCTAATGCAGAAATGCCTGGTGCTGATTTGTCTAATGCAACACTCTCAGGAGCAGAGCTAGAATATGCGATTATTTCAGATGCAACATTGACTGATGTGGAGGCTGAAGATGCTAATTTCAATAACGCATATTTCAATGGTTCTCATCTAGAAAATGGAGATTTTTCTTACAGTGTGATGACCAATGTTAGATTATCAGGTGCTACTCTAAATGGTGCTAACTTCTGTGAAACAGATTTATATGATGCCAGGATGCCTAACGATACTATATATAACGGCGATCTCTCTGAGTTTAATGCTGATGAGTGTTAATATCTAGCAAGGCTAACTACAGAAGTTAAAAAGTTGAACATCATTAGACATAATTTTATATATCTATGGTGATATTGTCAGATTATGTCTAGTTCCTGGAGATAACAGTGGAATCATTGACTTTGATAGCATTTTAAATAAACTAGCCGACGTCAAGTATCAAGGATGGTTAATGGTAGAAGCTGAACAATACCCTGCTAACACTACAATTAAGCCTTTACGTGAGCCTTTAGAATATGCTGTCATGGCACGACGATATCTCCGTAGAGTGACTGGTTTGTAATCCTTATTTATTTAAAGTCTGTAGTTTTACAGCAATTTTCAATAGACATCTCCAGAAAAGGTTCTTAAACCCTTACACGCCGTTCCAAAATTGGCATTTTTGGAGAGGTATAATGGTTTTGCTACTTCACCCTCAAACTCCCATAACAAAATTCCTTAACTTTAAGTGTAGAAATTTCTGTAAAAACCGATGGTGGATACTGACACTGCCATACTGCTTAAAATTCTGCCATTATTAAAAGTGTAAGTAAGTTTTAAGTTTAAGGATAATTAAATGAGTTTTTCCATTCAATCTCTATATACTTGGTATCGTAATACTATCCGTAATCCTAAATATCGTTGGTGGATTATTGCTGGAACATTGGCCTATGTATTGAGTCCTGTTGACATCTCTCCCGATTTTATCCCCATTGCAGGACAGATAGATGATGTTGCTATTGTAACTCTCTTAGTGGCAGAAGTTTCTCAGATGGCAGTTGAATTTATCAAGTTACGTCGCGGTAAAAAAGATGTAGCAGTTGCACCTGATATTAATGATAAAGACTCAACTACTACTGATACCACAGTTGATGTAGATGCTGTTTCAATCAAGTAAATTAGACTTAGGCAAAATTAGCTTTCGATATTTTGTCTCGATCAGAATATTTAACCCAAATCTCTGCCTGATGAACAACTATGGATTTGGGTTTATTTTTTGGCGGAAAAATGGTATAATGTAATGTTAGGATAATAAATTATAGCAATGAGCGCTGGTATATTTACAAATTGCAGGAGATGCCCAATAGCTAAAAGTCTTATATTATAGGCAATTTATTCCCCCAGATGAGCTGTTGCCTGTTGCCTGTTGCCTGCGCACAGCGCTATATAAAAAAACTTATCCCTTTGAACTTTTCTTTCCCTTCTGCCTTCTGCCTCCTGCCCTCTGCCTTCTCTGGACTTGGGTTTATTTTTTGGCGAAAAAATGGTATAAGTTCAGGAGAATTTGCTACGAGTGGGAAATCATGAAATTTAGGGAACTTGTAAATAAACTTGGTTCTGAGGCGATCGCTAGTAGTCTAGAAAAAACTAATGGTGTGGCCCCAGATCTTACAGGTGTGGCCCCGGTAGATGAAGCAGTAGTAGGTACTCTTAGTTATATAGAAGGACCAAAATTTGCCAGTTATTTAGGCACGACAAATGCTAGTGCTTTGATTTTGCCCATGGACGAGACTCTGCAAACCCAGGCAAGCGAACGTGGCATTGAATGGGTATCTGGCAAAGAACCAAGATTATTATTTGCCAAGGCGATCACTATTTTTTATCAACCTTTTCAACCTATTCGAGAAATTCATGGCACTGCTGTTATTCACTCAACAGCAAAAATAGGAAAAAATGTTTATCTTGGCCCTCATGTTGTGGTTGATGCGGGGGTAAAAATTGGGGACAATGTTTGTATTTATGCAAATGTGGTCATTTATCCAGATGTGGAAATAGGAGATAATTCTGTTTTACACGCTAACTGTTCGATTCATGAACGTAGTCAAATTGGTAATGGTTGTGTGATTCATAGTGGAGCGGTTATTGGTGGAGAAGGTTTTGGTTTTGTGCCGACTCAAGATGGTTGGTATAAAATGGAACAGTCTGGCAGAGTGGTTTTGGAAGATGGGGTTGAAGTTGGTGGCAATAGTACTATAGATCGCCCTGCAGTGGGAGAAACTAGAATTGGCAAAAATACGAAGTTGGATAATTTGGTGCAAGTTGGCCATGGTTGTCAGATTGGAAAAAACTGTGCTTTGGCAGCTCAGGTTGGTCTAGCTGGTGGGGTGAAATTGGGCGATAATGTAATTTTGGCTGGCCAAGTGGGTATTGCTAATCAGGCAAAAATTGGAGATGGAGCGATCGCTACTGCTCAAGCGGGTGTTCATAATGATGTTGCTGCTGGAGAAATTGTTTCTAGTAGTCCTGCTGTTCCTTATAAGATTTATTTAAAAGCGTCTGCTATTTATAAACGTTTACCTGAAATTTATCAATACGTCAAACAGATTAAGCGAGTGTTAAATATTAGTTCTTATTGAAGAAGGCAGAAGGCAGAAGGCAGAAGGCAGGAGGGAAAATTCCATGGGGATAGTCAACGATAGGCCACTCCGTGTCTTATCACCCTAAGAAATTTTAGGTATCCCAATGGACGGTGGGGTATTGAACCCGCAAAAGAAAAGATAAAACTGCTATTTCAACTTATGCTGACTATTTTTTAAGTAAACTCTAGTCTAGATATGTCAATTTTTTCTGAGGAAAAATTAGAGTGAAAGTTGAACAAGTTATTAATACGCTAAAGTTGGATTTACCTACTCTATTTGAAAAGGATATTTCCTACGATATTTATACTAAAGATATTTTTTTTAAAGACCCAGTTAATACATTTAAGTGGAAGTTTAATTATCGAATTATTTTTTGGACTTTGCGCTTTCATGGTCGGTTATTTTTCACAGAACTCTATTTTGATTTACACGATGTTCAGCAAACAGAAGAAAATATAATTTTGGCAAATTGGACTGTGCGTGGAATATTAAGAGTTCCTTGGCAAGCCAGAATTTTTTTTAATGGTTATTCTACTTATAAATTTAATCAAGATGGATTAATTTATGAGCATATTGATACTTGGGATAGAAAACCTACTGAAATATTAAAGCAGTTTTTTCATAAGGGGTGAATTCAGTTATCAGTTATCAGTTATCAGTTATCAGGTTAATGATTAGAGAAAGGTTAGGACCCACATTCCGCACGTCAAGAGCGTAACATTAAAAGTAGTATATAATTTCTATTTTTGGTAAATATTTATACTGTATAAATTATTTCTCAAAAGTCAAATACTTCAGTTAAATATTAAGCATAAATACTTGCTGAATTATTTACTCTTATTGACCACTATAATTTTCTTCTTACTTCTTACTTCTTACTTCTTACTTCTTACTTCTTACTTCTTATACCAGTTTTATATGAGGTTGCATAGAATGATGAAATTCATTAAATCGATCTATATTTATCTACGCTTACCTATGGTCAATTATGCTTTAAATATTATTCTATGCAGCTTCATTTCAATTTGGTATTACTTCTTACTTCTTACTTTTGACTTATATTCTTATGCTACGTTTTGTCGTGCGGAATGTAGGTTAGGACATACAGCAGATTCGGTTGTATATGAAGTACAGATATTAACAATTAAATCTTCCCAGCCCACTATGAGTGTACCTCACTCTTGATGTAATCTGCTGTATCAAAAGCTTAAAACTCAGACAAAACCATATTTTTTAGGGTACATCTCAATGCGTGAATAAAACCAAAAAGTTATTGCTTTTAGGGAACAGGGAACAGGGAACAGGGAATATATAGGAAAAAAGTATTTTTGCAAATATTGAGATGCACCCATTTTTTATCCTTCTTTCTTCCTTCTTCTATGAAAACGCCATATTTTTCAGTCCTTCCTTCTTCCTTCTTCCTTCTTCCTTCTTCCTTCTTCCTTCTTCCTTCTTCCTTAAATAGGAGAAATTTCAGCCATATCTAATATTCTGGGAATTAAATCTTCTCGCTTAATTGCCATCAAATGAACTCCATGACAAATCTTACTAGCAATTTGTACTTGTTCGGCAGCAATTTTTATTCCTTCCTCTAAAGGTTTTTCAGCTTTTGCCAAACGATTAATAATATGTTCTGGTATATCAACTCCAGGCACATACTTATTAATAAAAGCAGCATTTTTTGCAGATTTAAGTAAAAATATTCCAGCTAAAATTGGCTTATTACTATCAACTGCAATTTGATTCATAAATTTTTCTAACTTATCAAAATCAGAAATTAATTGACTTTGAAAAAATTGACACCCTGCTAATAATTTCCGCTCAAATCGTTTTTTTAATCCAGACCAACTAGGAGACTGAGGGTCTACCGCAGCACCTACAAATAAATCTGTAGCTCCATCCGGTAAAGCTTTCTCATTCCAATCTATGCCTTGGTTTAATTTAGCAATCATTTGTAATAAACGCACTGACTCCATATCAAACACACTCCTGGCCTTTTTATGATCCCCTGCCTTTACGGGGTCCCCAGTAAGAGCTAAAATATTATTAAGTCCTAATGCTGAAGCTCCCATTAGGTCTGCTTGTAACCCAATACGGTTGCGATCGCGACAAGCTACTTGACATATTGGCTCTATGCCATTATTTTTCAAGATAATTGAGGCTGCCAATGAAGACATTCTCAAAACAGCACGACTGCCATCTGTTACATTAACAGCATGAACTCGACCTTTTAGTGTTGAGGCCATTTCAATCATGTGAGTGGGGTCAGCTCCCTTTGGTGGTGCTACTTCAGCAGTTACTAAAAATTCTCCAGATTTTACTGCATTACGAAATCTATTCATTATATTTATTACTTAATATTTATTACTTAGTTGTGGTTAAGTTGTTGATTTTTTCAGACTATTTGATAGATTAAATAAAAATCTTTTTTAACTAACTACTATTTACTTTGATTAACAAAGGAAATCTCAGGATATGTCATGGTTGAGCAAATATCATTTTTGTTGCTCATTAACAAATTATAATTTCACTTTGAGCTTACACATAGTTATCCAACTTTATAAATAACTTTTTTAATAAGTTAATCCACTTAACTTCAGTTGAGGATAATTGTGATTTAGGAAAAAATAAATTATTAATTTGAGTTTTACCTGAGTAGTTAACTACCAATACCAATTCACTTTAAAGATGTCACAAACAGTTTCACTCCTTTAAATGTTAAATAACTTCTGTAAATTACCGAATAATTAAGGTTTAAAGCCTCTCCTTTAAAGGAGAAACAAGAAAATATTTTCCTTTTATTCAATCTCTTCCTTTTAGGGAGAAGTAATTATCAATTATCAATTATCAATTGCTGATAAAATCTTACTTTTAACTTTTGACTTTTGACTTTTGACTTCTAAATTGGCACAGAATAACCTAAAGCAGCTTTGACTTTTGCTAAGGTTTGATTTGCAACTGCTCCTGCTTTTTGTCTACCTTCAGCTAAAACAGATTCTAAATAACCTTTATCATCCATTACTTCTTGATATTTTGTTTGAATTGGTTTCAAAGCTTCAATAGTTGCCTCAGTTAATAAAGGTTTAAATTGTCCCCATCCCATATCCTGACATTCTACTGCTACTTCTTCTTTTGTTTTGCCTGAAAATAATCTATAAAGGGTCAATAAATTATTACATTCAGGTCGTTCAGGATTATCAAATTCTAAACCCTTAACTGGGTCTGTTTTGCAACGTTTAATTTTTTTTGTAACTACATCCGGTGGGTCTAATAAACTAATTCTACTCAATTCTGAAGGGTCAGACTTAGACATTTTGCTAGTACCATCTGCCAAACTCATTACCCGCGCACCCTCTTTTCTAATCAAAGGGTCTGGTAATTTTAGTATCTTTTCCTCGTTACCAAACTGATGATTAAATCTAACTGCAATATCGCGAGTAAGCTCCAAGTGTTGTTTTTGGTCTTCTCCCACAGGAACTTTATCTGCATCATATAGTAGAATATCAGCAGCCATCAAAACTGGATAATCTAATAAACCTGTACCGACATTTTCTCCTTGCTTAACTGATTTTTCCTTGAATTGAATCATATCTGTCAACCAATTCAGTGGAGTAATACAGTTCAGTAACCATGTCAATTCACTATGAGCTGGAATATGAGATTGTACAAATATGGTAGAATCATCCAGGTCTATACCACAGGCTAAATATAAGGCTGCAATAGTGTAAGTATCTTTACTTAGAGTTGCTGGATTATGTGGTACTGTAATAGCGTGTAAGTCTACTACACAGAAGAAATTATCATATTCTTTTTGATCCTCCACCCAGTTGCGAATAGCACCTAAATAATTTCCAATATGAAGGTTTCCAGTTGGTTGAACTCCAGAGAGTACGCGCTGTTTAACCATTACTCTTTAACTTTAGCCATTAAATATTAATTAATAATTAACAATAACATAAATAAAGTCAAAAGTCAAAAGTCAAAAGTTTTAAAGTCAAAAGTCGAAAGTTTTGAAGTCAAAAGTTTTAAAGTCAAAAGTCAAAAGTCAAAAGTCAAAAGTGAGATAGTTATTGACGCAAAAGTTTATTATGATTAAAGTTTTAAAGTCAAAAGTCAAAAGTCAAAAGTCAAAAGTCAAAAGTGAGATAGTTATTGACGCAAAAGTTTATTATGATTAAAGTTTGAATTAAACCAATTCAAGATATGAAATAAACAATTTTATCTCTCTATTCGCTCTGTTGGTGCGCGTTCCCTCTCTTGGTCAGCATTCCGCAAGCGAGCTGACGGCGACGCGGGGTCGCACCGCTATTCCCTAACTTCTGTAAGAAGTTTAATGTTTTTCAATCAAATTAAATGAAGCCTAAAATTAATAACATTACTGCTTGGAAACAAGCTGAACTACTAATGCAACCTGCTTTCATCAGATTATTAGATCATATTCGTAAAAAACTAGATAATTCTGTTTGGCAAGGGGACTATCAAGAAGTACAAACACCAATTCCAGGATATAGATTAGATTTAGAATATCAAGACCAAAAAGTTAGTATTGATATCTGGGAACTTTGCTATCAAGTTTGTTTTAATAATTATCATTCTACTCATACTGCTGAACAAACAGTAGAAGTTGAAGTTGATACTAGCTTACTCAACGATGAAGGAAATGTTAATTGGGAGCATCTTGACGAAAAAGCTCTGAAAGTGGTAGAGAATATGATGGCTGATTTACCAACAGTATAGATAGATTTTCTCAGAACAAAATAACTATTTGTATTAAATAAAAATCAACAGCAAAAATTATAATTATGAACCAAGAATTACAGAATATTCAAACATCTAATGGTGCAACTTTTCAAGACTCAATTCCAGTTAGCTTTGGTAATAATACTCAAGCAATAGAAGCAATAAAACAGGGAGTAGCTGTATGCGATCGCTCTCATTGGGGACTAATACACATTTCCGACGATGACCGTCTCAGGTTTCTACACAACCAAAGCACAAATAATTTCAATATTCTCAAACCAGGTGAAGGTTGTGAAACAGTTTTCGTCACCCCCACTGCTCGGACTATTGACTTAGTAACAGCTTATGTTACAGAAGATGCTGTTTTATTGTTAGTCTCCCCCACCCGTTGTCAACATTTAATAGAGTGGTTTGACCGTTATCTCTTCCCCATGGATAAGGTTGAAGTGAAAGATATTAGTAGCGAATACGCCATATTTAGTCTCATTGGAACAGAAAGCAAAAACTCGATCGCCAAATTATCAGGCACAACTCCTCCAGATACACCCCACGCTAGTCACCAGTTAATGAGTCTAGGAAATGTAGAAATTCGGGTTGCTGTCGGTAGTGGGTTAGCAACAGAGGGATACACTTTAATAGTTCCTGTGAATAATGCTGCCGAAGTTTGGCAAATGTTAGTAGAAGTAGGAGCAGTACCTATGGGCGATCGCCTGTGGCAACAACTGAGAATAGAGCAAGGTCGTCCCGTGCCAGACCATGAACTTACAGATGACTATAACCCTCTCGAAGCTGGTTTATGGAATACTATTTCTTTTGAGAAAGGTTGTTATATTGGTCAAGAAACTATTGCTCGTTTAAATACATATAAAGGTGTGAAACAACGGCTTTTGGGAGTACGTTTGAGTGGAATGGCGGAATTAGGAAATGTTGTAAAAGTTGGAGATGAAAAAGTTGGGAAATTAACAAGTTGTACGGAAATTAATAATGGTTATTTTGGATTGGTTTATATTAAAACAAAAGCAGGTGGAGCGGGTTTAAAAGTACAAGTGGGAGATGTGGAAGGGGAAGTAGTTGAAGTGCCTTTTTTGACACATCAATATCTTGATAATTAGGGTTTGCGTATGGAAAGCCTTTTTGCTGGGGTAGGAGACAGGAGACAGGAGACAACCCACCCCTCGCCCCTCCCCCTCCCAACCCACCCCTAACCCCTCCCAGGAGGGGAGGGGAAGACAGGAGGAACGGGGAATGAGCGAGGAGGTAGGAGCGGGCGTTTTGTCCCCAGATTGTTCTGCCCAACTATGCGCCTAAAATACGCTCCATGCATGAGCTTGAAGAGCTGAAAACCAGGCACTGCAATTCGACCCCAAAAAGGCTAAAGTATTTATATGTCAATGCTTTTATATTTAATCAGCAGAGCAATAATTAGGAGATTTCTTGTATAAATTTTTTCCCAGTTGTTATAAAATAAGCTAAAGATTATCAAGAATTATATGACTGCAACAACTCCTACCCTTAATCCTTTCTTAACCAATAATTTCGCCCCCGTTACAGAAGAAATAACCGCCGAAAACCTCAAAGTTATCGGAGAACTACCTCCCGATCTCTCAGGAATGTTTGTGCGTAATGGTCCTAACCCACAATTTGACCCAATTGGACAATATCACTGGTTTGACGGCGACGGAATGCTCCATGGAGTAAGAATAAAAGACGGTAAAGCATCCTATTGCAACCGTTATGTACGCACCAACAAATTCCAGGTAGAAAACCAGGAAGGTAAAGCAGTATGGCCAGGGTTATTAGAACCATCCCAACCCGATAATTCTCACGGTACAGATACAAATACAGCTAATACAGCTCTAGTTTATCATGCCAATCATTTTTATGCTCTGTGGGAAGGTGGTGGGGGTGCGCCTTACCATATTAAACTGCCTGAATTAGAGACTATTGGCAAACAGACTTTTAACAGCAAACTTCAATCTCCTTTTACTGCCCATCCTAAAGTTGATGCGGTAACAGGAGAAATGATGTTTTTCGGTTACTCAGTAGCTCAACCTCCCTTTTTACAATATGGTGTTGTTTCGGCAACTGGTGAATTGCTGCAGACAATACCTATTGAATTGCCTGTGGGAGTAATGATGCACGACTTTGCCATTACCGAAAACTATAGTATATTTTTCGATTTACCGATGACTTTTCGCCCAGAAAGAATAGAAAAAAGTCAGTTTCCACTAATGTTTGAGTCAGAGACACCCAGTCGCTTCGGAATTATTCCCCGACATGGCGATAGTGGCGAAGTACGTTGGTTTGAAACTCCAGCTTGTTTTGTTTGGCATACTCTCAATGCTTATGAGGAAGGCGATGAGGTTGTATTGCTTGCTTGTCGGATGAACTCTACTAATGTGTTTGTGACAGATCAGAGCGATCGCCTCCCTGATGGTGATATTCCTTATTTACATCGTTGGCGGTTTAACCTAAAAACGGGAGCTGTCAAGGAGGAAAAGTTGGATGATGTAGCTTCTGAGTTTCCCCGTGTCAATGAAGAATTATTAGGACGAAAGACGCGGTATGGTTATTCAGCAAGAATGGCACCAGGAAGTTTTCCTCTGTTTGATGCTCTGATTAAATATGACTTGGATACAGGGAAGTCAGAAACCCATGAGTTTGGTAAAGGGTGTTATGGTGGTGAGGCAGTGTTTGCTCCTCGACTGAATGCTAGTAACGAAGATGATGGTTGGTTAGTGACTTATGTTTATGATGAAAATACTCAGACTTCTGAGTTGGTAGTAGTGAATGCTCAAGATATGAGTGGGGAAACTGTAGCGCGAGTAATTATTCCGCAGCGAGTTCCTTATGGTTTTCATGCTGCCTGGGTGACAGAAGCACAGTTGAGTTAAGTTTTTAGTAGGTTGGGTTTTGCTTTGAGGTATGATATCATCTCAGGATAAGAGCGCGATAGAACTCCATGACCTTTACGCGACCAAAAAACTTTCTCCTTCTAGTCTGGGTTTCTTCTTCTTTCTTCTCTCCTGAGTCCTGACTCGGTCTTTCCCCTCCACGGTCGTGGGAGGGGCTAGGGGTGGGTTGACTCCTAAGTAATGCGCGATTAATATCATACACGCGCTTTACCAACGCCTGAATATCAAAACTGACAGTGCAACCCAACGCAAAATTATAAGATTTCCCATTCTCAACTCAGTTGAGAGGGGAAACCAGTAACTAAACAATCAAGTTTAGTAAGGAGCGCCATCAGGGAACAATAGACCTATACGCTTTTCTCGTACCTGAGCTTCCTCAGCACAAAGTTCCTTGAGAGAATCAACAACATCTTTTGCCAACCCTAGTTTTTCTGCTATTTGGTAAATTTTAGCCATTTCGTCTGGGTGTAATTCTCCATCAGCGCTACAAGTCTTAATAGCAAGATAAATAACTGTACGACGACCAGCATTATTCACAGCAGATGCTTGACTTAAAACATCAATTAAATCCTCATCTGCTGGGTAGGTTTTTGCTAGTTCATATCCGTCACTGCCGAGTGCGG
>NZ_JAAHGH010000135.1 GCF_010672525.1 Okeania sp. SIO2B3
GTCCACAGTCGTGACAACGATCAGATTGTTTTTGCCGTAACGTTAACCATTTTTCTGATAACGAGAAGATTGGCATTTAGGACAGTACATTTTTTCTTGAGTTTGACAACAATTTTATTCTATAGCAGAATATATTCACCAACGCCTTAAATTTAGCTATGGCGGTCAGTTCGACCGTGAATGCCTGTGGACTGGATAACGCCGACGTTGCCAGATAGAAACAGGAATAGAACAGATAATCATAGATTTCTATAGATTATCATAGGTTTCTAAGAACGGTTTTACAGATAATCTGTTAACATACAAATATTGCTCGGGCCAAAAATCAAGGTTAAGATTGCTGTAACTGTTTAATCAAGTCGCCGAGGGGCACGCCTCCTCCGGAGGAGCTGCGCTAACGGAGAAGTTAAACGGACACGGAGGAAGTGTTAGACAGGCTTTGCCTGCATTTTCCAGTGAGGTGTCAACCCGCCCTGAATCTTTCAAGTAGGGGCGTTAACGATAGTTATGCGAAGCAAACGGCCGTTCGCCCCTACAGTCTTTTTGATTGATTGATGGGAATCCCGCGCTGTCACGCAAGTGCAGCGTCGGGAGGATGTCAAAAAACTATTATATGTCTATAGTAGACATCTTCTCCAAAAGAGGGAGTAGGGAGTAGGGAGTAGGGAACCCACCCCTAACCCCTCCGGTGGAGGGGAAGAATTGATAACTTCTGTGCTCCGATTGATTTGATTTTTTATTATTGGAGATGTCTAGCGAGATACACCCCGAAGCGGACATCTTGCCCGCACTACAAAAGACATCTTCTCCAAAAGAGGGAGTAGGGAACCCACCCCTAACCCCTCCGGTGGAGGGGAAGAATTGATAATTTCTGTGCTCCGATTGATTTGATTTTTTATTATTGGAGATGTCTAAACATTTACAGCGCTTTTCAAATTGATGAACCACATCTTCAAGAAACAAAAATCGTGTAGGGGCGTTTTGCTACCGCATAACTCCGTTAACGCTCCGCGACATATAAAGCGCAGCTTTGCGTTAGCAAATGGCCATTTGCTGGCGCATAACTATCGTTAACGCCCCTACTGTGGTTTACCATGCAGGAAAACCGCTGTAATTGTTAATTTCTGTACTTCTTATGCGAGAAATCTACTGTATAATTAGGCTTTGTTGCATGAAAGTATATAGCTGCCACACTTGCTCCGCATATCTACAACAATAACGCCCTGAAACTGCTGTAACTATTGGACAATAGATAAATAGAACATCAGTCTTTAAAATAAAAAAGCTGAAACCTTTACAGGTAAAAGCTTTGAGCTTTGAACGGTCAGCCCTAACTATTGGACAATAGTAAATAGAACATCAATAATTGCCAAACATAGCGATTAAGCTGCGGAATGGATGTTAAGAACGCTACTTTCATGCAACAAAGCCGTATAATTCTATAATTACTTCAATCTCCCCCTACTCCCTGTACGGACGCCCTTATGCAACGTCCCTACCTACTCCCTGACCTATCCGTGTATCCGTGCCATAATCCGTGTGAGCCACTCCCCTACTCCCTCCCTAATAAATATCAAACAGATAACATAATTTGAGAACCTTGAGGAGTTTTACTAACTTCAATTCGTGCCTGAAAAGCTTCTTTAAAATGAGGAATATGAGTCACGGTTAAAATACAGGAAAAATCGGAAGAAATGGCGTTAATAGCTGCAATTAATCTGTCGCATCCCTCGGCATCTTGAGTGCCAAAACCTTCATCTATAATTAGCAGTTGTAATGCAGTTCCAGAACGTTGTGCTAATAATTTTGATAATGCTAAACGAATGGCAAAGTTAACTCGAAAAGCTTCTCCACCAGAATAAGTTTCATAAGGTCTTGTTCCTTGAGTGTCTGCAATTAAAATATCCAAAGTATCTATCCATTTGCTATTTTTTTTACTGCCTTTTGTAGCTTTTTGAGTCACAAATTGAATATGTAATTGATTAGCACTTAATCTTGCTAAAATCTGATTTGTTTCAGCTTCTAACTGTGGCAAAATATTTTCAATCATTAGCGCTTGAATACCTTTTTTGCCAAAAGCTAAAGATAATTCTTGATAAATTCGATATTGCCGTTTAGCAGTTTTTAATTGTTCCAATTGTTGACTGGTTTGAACTTTCAATTTCTCTAAATGTTGTAATTGCTGTTGCACTTTTCCTAAACTTCCCAACTGTTCATCTAACTGCCGACGACGGTCTTGATTTTTTTTATCTAAAAATAGAATTTTTTCATCGGCATCAGGAGTTTGTTCTAACTGTTGATTGAAAGTACAAATCTGGCTTTTAATTCCTGCTAAATCTTGTTGCTGATTTTCTATGACTTCCTTCAATTCATTAATTCGTTTTAGTAGGTGGGGATATTGTTTTTGAGCCTGACATAATTTTTCGATGCGAGTTAACCAAAATTGTGTTTTTCTCAATTCAGACCTCACAGAATTATGTTCTTCTAAATCATATCCAATTTCAGCAATTTCTCTCTCAATTACAATAATTTGCTGTTGTACTTGAGAAGTTTGTTTTTGCTGCTCCAACTCCTGTTTTAAACTAACTATTTGCCCTTCAATTTCTGGCAGATGAACGCGAATTTTCCCCAACTTTGTCTCTGCATCTTTAATCTGCCCATACTTAATTTCTGCCCACCTTAATTTCTTCTCTTCTTGTCTAGCTAAACTATGACTCCGGTCATCATAATTAAGCTGTTTAATTTTTTCCTCTAAAATGCTAATTTCAGTATATAAATTAATTGCAAAATCTCCCGTCTGTAGCGATCGCTCTACTTCTGCCACTTCCTTTACTAACTCTTGCAGCAAAGTTTCATCTTTACTAATATTATCCAACTGCGCTTGTAAACTACCTCGACATTCCCGCAACTCATCATATTTCTCTAACTCTCCCTCTATTTGCCGATATTCGGTTCTCAAAACCTGAATTTCCCGCTCAGAAATTGCTAGTTGTTCCCGTGCCACCCATAATAAGTCTCTAATTTCCTTTTGTTGACCTTGATGTTTGTCTACGACTAAATTCCAGTGATGTTCATCTAAGGGACGGTTGCATAACGGACAAGGTGGGTACTCTGTCACTCCTATTTCAATATTATCGGTACCTTTATTCAATAATTTCAACTTTTGGTCTAACTCTGTCAGTCTAGTTTCGTAATCTTTTTTATTGCGAACTAAACGTTCGAGAAAATGATGTCTTTCCTGTCCTTTTTCCTGTACCCGTCGCAGATAAACTCGCTTATTATCTAATTTAGAAATTTCTTCTACTACTTCCTGTAATGCTGTCTGTAGTTGAGGTTGCTTTTGCCGTTGAGTTTTTCTAAGTTGGTGCGTTCTAGAATTTAGTTCTTCCAAACGAGCGCTCAAACGTGCTTGCTCTCGTTCCAGTTCAGTTTGTAATTTTTGGCGTTGTTGCTGTAGTGGGGTAACTTCCACTTGTAACTTATCTAGTTCATTTAATTTTGTTCTGGCAATTTGAAGTTGTGTCAGAGCAGTTTCAATATCAGCACGCTTACTGAGAATATCCAAATTTTCTTGTTCCTGTTGTTTGAGAGAATTTAACTGTGCTTGATGTTGCTGAATTTTGTTTTGTACTTCTTGGAGTTGTTGACGTTGTTTTTCCTGGAGTTGTTGACGCTGGTTCAGAGCATTTTGATGGGTTCTAAATTTTGCAGATAAATTCTCTTCGGTAGTTTGCAAGTTTTGGAAATGAGCATATCCAGCTTTAATTTCATCTTCCTGTTCTAAAACTGCTAATAGTTCGTCTTGTTGTTGTTGAGTAGTTTTGAGTTCCTGTTGGAGGCGATAACATTCTTGCACCAGTTTGTCATATTGTTGTTGTTGTCCGTGCAGTAGTTTTTCCCAGGTTTGACGATGGTTTTGTTGAGTTTGCAGTTGTTTGAGTCGTTCTTTATCGCATTCTTGTTGTTGCTGGAGTTGAGTAAGAGTAGTTTGGAGATGAGTCTGTTGTTGAGCGATCGCCTCTTTTTGTTCGAGTTGCTTTTGGTTTACTTCTAAGGTCTGTTCTAGTAATTCCACTTTCGCTTTACATTGTCTAGCAGTATCTTTTGCTTTTTCCCCAAGAGAGTCATATTGGTCGAGTTTGAGGAGGTTGGCGAGAATTTCTTTCCGTTCATTAGGACGTTTGAGCATAAATTCATCTGCTCTACCTTGACGCAGATATGCTGAGTTCACGAATGTGTCGTAGTCGAGTTTGAGATGTTGGATAATAGTTTGTTGGGTTGCACGGACGCCTTTTTGAGTAAGACTTTTAAACCGGGAACCAGTGCTAATTTGAAATTCTAGAGTAGCTGAACTTCCCCGACGACGACCACGAATTACACGATAGACATTACCATTGCTGCTAAAGGTGAAGTCTACTCGTACCTCCTTTTCTCCCAGACTGATAATATCATCTTCAGTAGCGGCACGACTATTTCCCCATACCGACCAGGCGATCGCTTCTAGTAGAGAAGATTTTCCCGCACCATTTGGTCCGCAAATACAGGCAGTATGCAAACCTGTAAAATCTAGAGTTGCTTCCTGATAGCTGAGGAAATTTTTTAGTTTCAATTTTTGAGGAATCATTTTGTTATCGCACTTTTAGTTGTCAAGCTTTACTAAACTAATATTTCACCGAGTTTTGTTCTAACTAATTTGGTCTATCGGGACTTACGCAGAGACTCTACATATAGAGAGGGCGAATGCCATTCGCCCCTACAGATGCTGGTTTAAAGGTCAATTTGCGTAATTCCTGTTGATGTTAATTCACCCTAGTTTTTACTTTCTTTTATACGTTACTTTTAGACAACAACTATATTAGTTTGGTTAGATTTTTCACATTTTACATTAGCACAAAAAAATAACTATTGTGCTTAGGTTTCTATCTGCAAATATAAATTCTTGAATTTCCTATGGTAGACTTAATCTCATTTTTTCTACATTTGGTGTCATTAATTTCTTGTTTACACTATATATAAATTTTTTAGGGGGTGGCGATCGCTAAAAGTTGATTTATAAATTTATTTATCTGGTGTTATGCCATATCCGGTAACATCGGTATTGTATAGCAAAGGTAGGGAACAGGAAACAGGCAGGAAAGCTTAATAGCAAAAAAACTTAAATTTACTAAATTTACTGTATATATTCACCCTTGGGTTTATACAAACGATACTAACGGACATCATATTATATCATGTCCGGTTGAATAATTAGACTTTGGTGGAAGGAAGGCAGCTATGTATCCCCCCTAACCCCCCTTTGAAAGGGGGGGGAAAGGCAGAAGGTTTTCTCAAAAAAAACAACTAAAAAGTCGCCCGCTTAGAAGTAATATCATGTCCGGTTGAATACTTATTATTAAAATAGTAGGAGAGCGGGGGAGTGGGGAGTAGGGGAGTAGGGTACCCACCCCTAACCCCTCCCTGGAGGGGAAAATAGAAAGATTTACTGTTTAAGCACTTATGATAAGTTTTTTCATCACTAATTATCCGGACATGATATAACCAGTTATGCAGCGGACATCTATAAAAATGCTCAAACGAGCGTCAAAGATTACTTCTGACTTCTGTAGGGGCGAATGCCATTCGCCCCTACTGACTGTAGTGAGGGTGGTTTCTTCTACTTCCATTCCCCGTGTGCGATATTCAATGGCAGTGGTTGTATTTCCTTGAGCTTGGTACAGTTCTGCCAGGTTGAGTAGGCTGGAGGCAACGTGTGGATGCTCTGCTCCTAATGCTTTTTCTGTTATTGCCAGAGACCTTTGGAATAGGGGTAAGGCTTCTGTGTACTTCCCTTGGTCTCGGTACAGTAATGCCAGGTTGTTGAGGCTAGTGGCAACGTCTGGATGGTCTGCTCTTAATGCTTTTTCTGTTATTGCCAGTGACCTTTGGAATAGGGGTAAGGCTTCTGTGTACTTCCCTTGGTCTCGGTACAGTAATGCCAGGTTGTTGAGGCTGGTGGCAACGTCTGGATGGTCTGCTCTTAATGCTTTTTCTGTTATTGCCAGTGACCTTTGGAATAGGGGTAAGGCTTCTGTGTACTTCCCTTGGTCTCGGTACAGTAATGCCAGGTTGTTGAGGCTGGTGGCAACGTCTGGATGGTCTGCTCTTAATGCTTTTTCTGTTATTGCCAGTGACCTTTGGAATAGGGGTAAGGCTTCTGTGTACTTCCCTTGGTCTCGGTACAGTAATGCCAGGTTGTTGAGGCTGGTGGCAACCTGTGGATGGTCTGCTCTTAATGCTTTTTCTGTTATTGCCAGTGACCTTTGGAATAGGGGTAAGGCTTCTGTGTACTTCCCTTGGTCTCGGTACAGTAATGCCAGGTTGTTGAGGCTGGTGGCAACCTGTGGATGGTCTGCTCTTAATGCTTTTTCTGTTATTGCCAGTGACCTTTGGAATAGGGGTAAGGCTTCTGTGTACTTCCCTTGGTCTCGGTACAGTAATGCCAGGTTGTTGAGGCTAGTGGCAACGTCTGGATGGTCTGCTCTTAATGCTTTTTCAAAGATTGCCAGTGACCTTTGGTATAGGGGTAAAGCTTCTGTGTACTTCCCTTGGTAATAATGCTGTAGACCTAAAAAATTGATTACTGTTGCAGCAACAGGGGTTTCAGAAGCACCTGCATTTTCTACAATAACTAAAGCACTTTCTAATAGTGGGATAGCTTCACTATATTTTTCCTGTTTTGACAACTCCACTGCTTGTTGAAAAAGTCGCTTTGCTTTCTCCACTTCCCCAGACTGTTGCGCTACCACAGCAGGTTTAATTTCTCCTACTACTGGTTTCGCCATCCCCACAGTTAACCCACAAATACTAATAAATGTTGATCCCCACACCAGAGAATATTTAATTATTGCCTTCATAAAACTAACTCTTAAAATTGGTTTTACTCAATTATATTTCTGTAGAACAAACCAGTTATGCAGTTTACTATATTTATCAAATCAAAACCTCATCATAAATATCAGTCATTGTTAAAGTTAACCCCACTTAATTTAACTTTAAACAATCTTCTTTACCTAAAATTTCTCTAGACTAATAACCAGTTTCTAACGGACGATAAACTTCTACTTTCATTTCTGTTTTATCGACCAATACATATTCTTGCAAACTTCCTAAACTTTGATAATTCAATCGTTTTTCTCGTCTGTCTAAATCTTCAGTAGAAGGGGAAAGTACCTCAACAATTAAACAAGGATAACTTTTGTAATATTTTTCTGTATCTTGTGGGTCGCAAGTTACCATGACATCCGGATAATAAAAAATGTCAGAACCGTTTTCAGCAAGGGCAATTTTAACTTTCATATCTCCAATAAAAGTTTTACATCCACTTCCGCGTAAATGTGTTAATAAACTAGCGTAGATATTACCGAATAATTAAGGTTTAAAGCCTCTCCTTGGCTGCGCCGCGAGCTGTCGCTCTACAAGGAGAAACAAGCGGTCGAGGGATGGCGAGGTCTCCTCGCCATATCCATCAGACCAAGAGAGAAAAATTTTTCATGATTAGTCAATTTATGTGCAGATTTTATTGAACAGTTTCAATCCCCAAAACAAAAACAACGCCTCAGTCTTACTCACTCAGTGACTTCCTTCAATTTATGGATTATTTCTGGAGTTGCACTAAGTCATAAAATAAATCTTAGTTACATCGCTCCCCTTTTACCATTTAAGGAAGTATTAGTTTTCTATTTTGGCGTTGTTTTTGATTATTTAAGGAGACAGATTTTCGTAGATTTAACAGCTTTGTAACCTCCTGAGTTCCTGAAATTATTTCCTCTGTTTTAATGAATTTGAAATGAAGTTTAACTCAAATCTTAACTTGAGCAATCTTTACTTCCTTACCGTTACAACTTGAGGAATTATCAGCCTCTGCCAAAGAAGTTGCTGTTGTTGAATCACACAGATAACTAGACTTAACGGTATTGTTTTTCCTCCTTATTTTTAATGTCAACTACTTAATTAACAATTAAGGTTGACAACAACCTATTTCTCGGTCAAAACCTTAACACTAAGTATTAAGTTCTAAATTTTTGAGCAAAGAAGATGAGGTTGTTAATGTTTGAAGCTTTATTGCTTCAATTACTAATCTAACACTTTTACTAACAATTACAAGACAATTTAACGAAACTTTACTTTATCTTTTGAAGTCAATCTTTTCAAACAATAACACCCACCTATACTCACTTTATTACTTCCTTTTTTCCTTTTTAGGTCTTGGATGCACAGTCTTTAATTCACTGTACTAATCCCAAAATTTTAGGAAGTATTCGCTTTCTAGATGGGTGTTATTCCGACTTTGTATTGAGATTAACTTAAAATTTAACAGCTTTTTTTTACCTCCTTGGCTGAGTAATTTCCTCTACATTATTCAATATTAAATAGAGTTAGAATTTTCAAAAGTTTGAATTCATTGCTCCCCTACAAATATTTGAGGAAATATCAACCACCGTTGGTTGCTGTTGGAATCTAAACGAACAGATGATGAGCAGGTTAAACAGTTTTTTGTTACCTCCTAAGTTATTATTTGAACTTTTGACATCTGCTAAAGAAGCTTCTTTGCTTCTTCATGTTTTTAATTTAGCACTATCAATCAACTATGCAAGTTAATTTAACGAAACTTCACTGAATAGCTTTTCAATACCTTGAAGATTGTAAATATAGGTTAAATTTTAGTCATATTTACTATATAATTAAAATCTAAGTAAAACTCTGATTAGGAGATAATTTAGTATTTAGGAAAGTGACAATCAATCATATTAAGAATTGAAAAATTAATAACTTTGAACACCGTTATATGCTAAACAGCGATCGCAGTATTCAGAAAACAAGAAAATACTTCCCAAGTTCACCATCAACTTTCACCTCACTTTCTATTTATAATAATTTCTCCTTTCGATTTCTGATTTTTATTGAGACAATGAGGTAGAATTGTGGGATTCTAATTAATATGCAAACTACTAATTAAGTAAGTATCTAAAATCTAAAAAAGCTAATATAGTAAAATTACACCTAACTGGCCTATAACTAGAATGTTAAAAACATCAATTCCATCACTACGAGAACAACAACACCCCTTAGTACGGCAACTAGCAGATACCATAGAAGCAGTATGGCAACGTTACCTAGACTTACAACCATATTACCTACCCGCAGAACTAGGGTATGTAGAAGGTCGCCTCGAAGGGGAAAAACTAACAATAGAAAATAAATGTTATCAAACTCCTCAGTTCCGCAAGCTACATCTGGAGCTGGCCAAAGTAGGTCAAAGCCTAGATATATTACACTGTGTAATGTTTCCTAGAACAAGTTATGCCTTACCCATATTTGGCACAGACTTAGTGGGAGGAAAAGGCCAAATAAGTGCAGCGGTAGTGGATCTATCACCCCTCAATGAAGATAGAAAACTACCACAAGTCTATAATTACCAACTTAAAAACTTACCAATAAAAGAATTTTCTTATCCTCGCCAACTCCCTGAATGGGGCGACATATTTTCAGAATTTTGTCTATTCATAAGACCTACTGATTTAAACGAAGAACAAAAATTTCTATCTATAGTGGAATCTTACCTAGAAATACATTGCCGACAAGCGATCGCCCAAACACCTGTTACCCCAGAACAACAACTGGAGATTCTTAAAGCTCAACGCCATTACTCTAGTCAGCAGAGACAAAACGACAAAACCCGCCGAGTGTTGGAAAAAGCTTTTGGGCCTGAATGGACAGATTATTATTTGACAACTGTATTATTTGATAGTCCTGATTAATGATTATCAAATAAATTGCAAATAGTTTTTTTTGGCTTATTATATTATATCCGCTTAATTAGTGAGAATAAAGTTCTGAGGTGGTAGGTGTAAATTGAAGAGGGAACACTGGAAACGGAGCAGAAATTTGGGATATTCCTTTCAATCTGGAAGGATAAAATTTTTATTATACTTAATCATCCGGACATGGTATTAAATATATATGAAAGATTGTAGAGACCTTTGATGAAGCATCTCTACAATTGAACAAATTCGAGAGTCAGAAGCTAATCTAAATTGTATTGTAGAAGCAAGAAGGAAAAATCTGGCGTTGTCTGAGTTTTAAGCTTTTGATATGTCCGCACCCTTTCCTTCGAGTGCTATATTATAGAAATAGTGAAGGAAAAGATATTTTAAATAGGCGATGGCGACTCTGGATCAGATAATATTAACTTTCCCTGCGGGAATTCCCGCGCTGTAATTTTTAATTCAGCCCTGTGTGGAAAAGCCGGGCATTATGTGTGCGGTTTGTCCTGATGAGTGTTATATAATAGCTAAGGTAATTATATCTCAATTTATTGGCGAGCAAAAGCAAAGAGTGGCGATCGCTTATGCTTTAGTAATTAAAGCTAAGTTAGTATTATAGTAGATGAACCCACAGTTGCTTTAGATAGTAAATCTGGTATTAATATAGTTTAAATTATGCAAAATTTAGCTAGTGGTACTTAAACATTTTATAGTCGTAAAAATGGCTGGAAGTCAGTCTAGACAAAGGAATTACGTCGATGCCCTAAAAATGGCTGGAACCCTTGACAGTTAAGGAATTATACCTTTTTGACGTTACACCCTCTCTCTGTATATATTTGAGACTTTTTGTGGTTTTGTTTTGTTTAAGTCCCACTATAAAAAAAGAAGACAACTATATTTCTTATCACTCACAATTATCGCATTTTAGATGTTGCTAACCGGATAGTTAGAATGGAAGAGTTTTACCTGTTAAGCTAGGCATATTTAAACACGATAAAATCAACAGTAGTCAATATCCACTGATTAACATTTCCTGATACTACATGATTCCTGAAATATGCTTTTCTTCTTCCTTTTTCCTGACTTTAAATTATTTCCGAATTTTAGTATTTTTAGCATTATTTTTAATTGCACTCTTTGTTCTCCCTTTTGTAGATAGTTGGGTTGTTGCTCCTTTAGTAGCATTTCTTTGACCTACAGTTGATTTGGATGGAGGTGGAGGTGGACTAGCATTCCTTGCTGTTGGTCGCTTAGTACGAAATAGAACTCCATCATTAGATTGTTCTAGTACCAACATTGGTGTTGGTTTTGCTTTTTGATCCCAATCAATATGTACAATTCGACCTTGAATAGTAGGAGTCCAATTATCATGATCGTCACTAGGACTAAGGTAGGTTTCTAAACAATCAATAATTTGATTAATAGTTTGAGAAGTTGCTTGAGTTGGTAATTTTGTCAGTTTGACTGACACCCGAAATAACACTCTTTTTTTAAGGTCTTTACCTATTTCTCCAGTATCATATTCTACATCAAACATAGAATCAATTTGTCGCCCACTTGGATTGCCTTTTTCTCCTGCTGCTAATTGAGTAGGACGCAATGCAATACTAATTTGTTGTTTAACTTTTACCTTAATTTGATTGACAATAGCAAAGTGAAAAACTTCCTCTGCCATCCGCATTCTTAAGTAGTCTAAATTAAACTCTCGCGAATGGATTAAGTCAGGATTTTTTTCCATTTTTGAGATAGTTGCTACAGCCAATTTATATTTTTTTTGCAGGTCTTTATTCCTAAACTCCTCCACAGTAAGTTTTTTACTAAATTGCTTCATTTTTACTTGGTGGAATATACTCATAATAATCAGCAATAATAATAGTAATCCAGATGCACCCATCCAAATATATTCTGATTTTGGCAAAGTTACTTCTGGTGCTGGTGAGGCCTGGGCTAACCTTGGTTCCACAATAGTAATTGGTGTTAACATAGGTTCTACACAAAATTTGACAATTAATTTACAGAAATTTAAAGTGAAAATCAGGGAGTTAATGTTTTCAGGATAAATGCATGATGGTTATACTTGTAGAAAATAATTGAGACTATTGATTAGCCGGAAAATTATAAATTGGTTTAAAATCACTACGGTTACAACTAGAGTAAAGAGCTTGATAAATTGAATCCACAATAAATTACAGAACATAAATCATAAATTGATCTTGCTTTTGTCTGTTTTCAGACTGTCTTTAATTCTGATAATACCTCAGAGTTATGCACTTGATTTTGACTTATATTATGTACAAAGTCTCATATAAAATCTAGATTTTTTTTGTTTTATGATCTGTAAAATAAAGATTGGTTATCTAAGTAATCAAAAATAAATTCTACATCAGCCAATTTTCTCACCTCATAGAAATTGATAGCCGATTCTAAATTAAGTTAGACCTTTTTCTAAATTACTCAAAAAATAAAGGCTATTCAAACTATTTTTCTAAAAATCAGCTCATCAGTTAGAAATCATGTTAGAAATTAGACCTGTATTAATTTATTCATAAAAATTAAGTAAGATATTTAGAATCTTTGAGCTACTACTCTATAATAGTAGATATTATACTTCATATAAATTAGGGAAAATACATAAATTGTTAAAACTTTTGTGAAAGAATAAACTTTTATAGACAATATAACTAAAATATAATCAAACCCTTAAATATAAATACTGACAAAAGTAATAAATTGGTATTGCTTAGTACTTTCATCAAACTAGAACATACGGAATCATTCTTATTTCTGAATTGTGGCCTACAAACCTCTCCATCACAAATATCGTCCTCAGACTTTTGCTGACTTAGTGGGTCAGGAAGCGATCGCCCAAACTCTGACCAATGCTATACATACGGAACGAGTAGCTCCAGCATATCTATTTACAGGACCGAGAGGTACAGGGAAAACTTCCAGCGCCAGAATTTTTGCCAAATCTCTTAACTGTCTTTCCCATGACCACCCTACCCCACATCCCTGCGGTACTTGTGATGTTTGTATGGGTATCACAAAAGGGTCAACTCTGGATGTCATAGAAATTGATGCTGCTAGCAATACTGGTGTGGACAACATTCGGGAATTGATTGAAAGGTCCCAGTTTGCACCGGTTCAATGTCGTTATAAGGTATATGTGGTAGATGAAGTCCATATGTTATCTGTGTCTGCTTTTAATGCTCTGCTCAAAACTTTGGAAGAACCTCCAAACCGAGTGGTCTTTATTCTGGCAACGACAGACCCTCAGAGAGTTTTGCCGACTATTATCTCTCGTTGTCAAAGGTTTGACTTTCGTAGAATTCCTCTAGAAGCGATGGTAGGACACTTGCAAAAAATTGCTACGGAAGAAAAGATTGACATTACTACTGAAGCTGTCCAAATGATAGCTCAAATTGCTCAAGGTGGACTACGAGACGCAGAAAGTTTGTTAGACCAGTTGAGTTTATTGGCAGGTGAAATTACAGTTGAGCGAGTATGGGACTTGGTAGGGGCGGTGCCTGAGCGAGATTTAATGGCACTTTTGGAAGCGATCGCCTCTGATAATTCTACGGATGTTTTGGAATGTAGTCGTCAAATAATGGACCGGGGTCGAGAACCTATTATTGTATTGCAAAATTTAGCAGGATTTTACCGAGATTTATTAATAGCAAAAACTGCACCGACAAGTGAAAATTTGGTGGCGTTGACAAAAGCTACTTGGGAACAACTTTGTCAAGTTTCTCAAGCATGGGATATTAGTACTATTTTAGCTGGTCAAAAACATTTACAAACTTCTGAGGTACAAATTAAAAATACTACTCAACCTCGTTTATGGTTAGAGGTAACTTTATTAGGATTATTGCCTGCTGCATTGGCAAGTTCGAGGGAAATAGTTGAACAGTTACCTCAAAGACAAGTAACCAAAGAAATAAGTAAAAATATTCCAGTTAAAGCTACTCCAAAAACTGCACCTGAAGCAAAATTACAACCACCTATTTCTCAACCTCCTGAAAGAAAAATATCGGAGGTACAAGAAATTCCTGCTGCATCAAAAAATGAGGAAAATTTAGTTAGTTCTGAAGGGGTTAATATTAATCCTGAAGAACAGAATTTAGAAGAAATTTGGCAAAGGGTACTTGCTGAAATTAAACTAAGTAGCCAATCTCTACTACGTCAATCCCAGCCACAAGTTAAATTATTAGAATTTAACAATCAAGTAGCGCGTATTGGTGTTAGTTCTGATAAATGGCAAAAAATGTTAATGTCTAGAGTTGCTAGTATTGAAGCTGGGTTTGAGAAGGTTTTTAAGACCGCGATAAAAGTTAAAGTAGAAGTAACAAATACCAAGGGAAAAAATCAAAGTGTTAGTAAAAATATTTATCCCCATAATAGCAAAATAGAAAGAAATATAACTAGCCATGAAAAACATCAAGAAACCTCTAATTATGAGGATGAAATTGTAGAAGATGAGCCAGAAAAAAAAACACTTCCAGCTAATACAATAAACTCTGAAAAAGAAAACAAATATGAGTCGAAAATTTCTTTACCTCAACAAAAAAATTGGGATGATAAGGTTGAAAAGAAAAAATATGCGGAAAAAGAAAGACAGACTGTAGAAGTTGCCACTCGCCGAATAGTTAATTTTTTTCATGGAGAAATAATAGATATAGAGTTACTTAAATCAGTAGATAAAACCGATATATCTACAATATCTGAGTCTTCTAATTTATCTATTGATTCTCAAATTGTTGAGTTTAAAAATAGTAATGTTGGTATAGATGAACCAGAGGAAAATGAAGAGTTTGAGTTTAATGATGATGTCGAATTTTAACTAACTATCAGCTTTTAGTGTAGGGCTATTTCATTCTAAACTGTGCCATTTTATGTATTGACGAAACCAGGTTATTTCAAGGGAGGGCGAATGGCATTCGCCCCTACAGAGGTGGTTTAAAAGTCAATTTGCGTAAGTCCTGATACTTTCATTCTGACTCAATTTTTTTTCTAAATTCTCTGAGCATTTTACTGCTGCCCATCGTGAATGCCTGCTTAACTAAACTAGGAATTAAATCTAAAATTGGTATATCGGGAAAGGTAGGACTTATAGATGATTCCACATATAATCCATCAGTAAAAACATTAATCGTGAATTTTTCTTCAGTATAGATCCATAATTCTGGGACTTCTAAAGCTTGATAAGCATCGAGAGTAGTTTTGGAAGTGACATCTATAGCAATGAGCGCTGGTGTATTTACAAATTGCAGGAGAGGCCAAATAGCTAAAAGTCTTATATTATCAGTAATTTATTCCCCCTTCCGGAGCTGTTGCTTTCCGGAGCTGTTGCCTGCGCACAGCGCTATACTTCAATAGCTAAGTCAGGGGGTGGATCTACAGTCATATCTATCCTCATTCGAGGACGCATTTTTTGAGCATTTTGGATATCAAAACAGTTATCAGGTTCTAGAGCAACTTTTTTGGCTCTTTTTCTAAAGGTTATCGAACCGAGATCTTCCCAGTCTCGCTCTTGACTGTCCAGCAATACTTTCACAATATCACTAATAATTCGGTGTGGTCGTTCGTGATCGGGGAGAGGAGACATGATGGCTAAAGTTCCTTGAATGTAAGCAATTCGTGTCCTTATTTCTTTAGCTTATTTTTCCTCCATAAATACTTCAAACTGCTCCCAGGTTAAGTCATTAAGGGTAATTAGACTACCTGGGTTAAGCTGAATTTTATTAATAGGTATGGTCATTTCAGTTATCAGTTATCAGTTATCAGTTATCAGCTTTTAGTTATCAGCTTTTAGTTATCAGTTATCAAAGTTTTGAACCTATAAAATCTTACTTTTAACTTTAGATACTAACTGCTAACTTTTTTAAAGCTTAATAAATTCAGTCATTCCTGTTTCTAATATTTCCAATAAAGTATCAACGTCCTGACCCAGTTGCTCAAAACAATTAGGTGGAGATATTTCTGGTTGAAAATAAACTAACTTTATTTGACCATCACCAATAGCAATCATTAATACTTCTAATTCTGGTTTATAACCATCTATCAAGCCTAAAATTTCCTGAATTTTACCATCAACATTGCGATTTAATGTTTCTATAGCTGCTTTCGGACAATATACAAATTTTGGTGTTTCTTTTAAATCAATTCCAATTGTCTCATCAGTTTCTCCCTTTTCCAAATGTAGACCCCATGCTAAAGCAGCTAATTCTTTTTGATGAGATTTCACAAATTTATCTAACTGATGTTGCCAATTATTTTTGTCTTTATTAGGTGGGTTAGTATTTAATCTATTCATAGTTAAATTTTAAGTTCAATTTTTTTAGGATAAATGGATAAATATTGGTTGCCAGGAAACATCTCCATAAACTAAATTTTTACTCTGATTTTACAATACTTTCAGCTTCATTTTTGCAGAGGTCTAGCAGTAACCAAAGAATTTTGTAGTCTAAGACCAAAATTTTGACCATCATTAATTTATAAAAATCAATTTTTTCAGGTAAATACCTGAAATTTCTTAATAAAAGCTGAGGAAACAATAATATTTTCATAAATCATCAAATAGTAATTTTTTCTTAGGGTATATTTGTTCCATTACTACCAAAACTATTTTCCTTTTTTTATTAACCTAGGTTTTTTGTTCCATTACTGGCGATCGCTTAGGTGCTAAATCTCAATTGTTCAACTTTAGGTATAAACAACTGATTAAATTATCACTACCTATGGCTGGATTTGGTATGAGGATTT
>NZ_JAAHGH010000136.1 GCF_010672525.1 Okeania sp. SIO2B3
TCTCCCAATAAAAAAGCTGCTTCTCTAGTTCCAATAATAGTCATTTTTACTATAGCACTATAGTTTTTACTGTATACTTAAGTTTAATTTGAACTTTGCTATATTAAAGAATAGTCATCAATTCAATAAATTCTGTTACTTTCATTACATTATGTCAATAAAGTTGGCTAACTTTAGACACATATAATTTTCGGTAAAAAATATGGCGATAGTCCTCTGGCAATAATCTTTGATTTAACCGTGAGAGTATCAAAAGTAGGGGGCGTATCAACACTCCCTACTAGATCGCAATTACAAGAATTCACGCCCCATAAAAGCTTGCAAGACTTCTGGTATTTTCACGCTACCATCAACCTGCTGATAATTTTCCAAAATAGCCGCCATAGTTCGCCCTACTGCTAAACCAGATCCATTCAGAGCGTGAACATACTGAGTACCTTTTTTCTTTCCTTCCTTAAACCGAATATTTGCCCGACGTGCCTGAAAATCTTTCACATTAGAACAACTAGAAATTTCTCGATATGTTCCTGATGATGGTAACCACACCTCCAAGTCATAACACTTAGCCGCAGAAAAACCTAAGTCTCCAGTACACAATTCTATAATTCGATAAGGTAACTTCAGTGCTTGTAAAATAGCTTCTGCATCTGCCACTAATTTTTGATGCTCTTCTTCAGAGCGATCGGGATGCACAATTTTTACCATTTCGACCTTATTAAATTGATGGAGTCGAATTAACCCCCTAGTATCTTTGCCATAAGCACCAGCTTCTCGACGAAAACAAGGAGTATAAGCACAATGATAAATAGGTAGTTGTTCCGCAGTCAAAATTTCATCCCGATACAAGTTCATTGTTGAAACTTCCGAGGTAGGTATTAACCATAGATCGTCTGCTTCACATTTAAAACTATCCTCAGCAAATTTTGGTAGTTGACCTGTAGCTGTCAAAGACTGACTGTTTACCAATAATGGGGCCATAACTTCAACATAGCCAACTTGAGTATGGCGGTTGAGCATAAATTGAATTATGGCACGCTCTAATGCTGCTCCTGCTCCCATTAATGCCACAAAACGACTTTGAGCAATTTTTACCCCTCGTTCAAAGTCGAGAATACCTAGTTTTTCCCCAATTTCATAGTGGGGAATAATTTTTGGATTTTGGGGAATATATTCATCGCCCCAACGTTTGACTTCGATGTTTTCTGCTTCACTTTTTCCTAAAGGTGTAGACTCACTAGGCAAATTAGGAAGAGGTAAGAGCAAGGCTTCTATTTTGGCCTTTATCTCTTTTTCCCTGGGTTCTAATTCGCTGAGTTGGGTTTTGATTTGATTTCCCTCATCCTTTAAAGCTTGAACTTCAGCCCCCTTCGGGTCACTGCCAGATTTAATTTTTTCTCCTACCTGTTTACCAATCTGGTTACTACGAGCTTGGAGTTGCGATCGCTCTGTTTCCAGTTGTCGCTGTTGCTCATCCAATTCTAGAATTGGCTGTAAGTCGTAGTCTCCACGACGGTTGAGTAATTCTTGTACAGTTTGCAGATTTTCTCGAATTTGTCTAATATCTAACACAATTTTTTCCTAGACCATTAATTAGCTATCAGCATTTCAACACTCAGCTTTCAGCGCGCTAAAAGTTTGAGTTTAAATCCCCGACTTCTAGCTTGTCATTTAATTTTAGGAGGGGTCGCGTATCCCCTTTCCGTTCCGGAATGCTCCGCAAATGCGCAAAGCTGACTGCTAAACGCCGAGTGACTGAAAGCTTTTTTAATTTATTTCATTTAACAGAATATTACTTTAGCTCAATTATTGTTCAAAAAGCCAAAAGTTGAAAATCAAGAGTCAAAAGTCATAATATCTATCTGAATCTGTCAAAGCGAAGAGCATGGGAATTAAAATGTCTTGAGATAGGGTTGCTATGAAGATCGGCAAAAACTAATGATGTAATTTTTGTGATATGATGCCAAAAAAATCAAATATCTAAGATTAAATTCAGTAGTTTCTTAAGAAGTAAAAGATGAAATTTGTATATCCATTAACAGCGACATTATTAACAGTATCCTGGTTAACTATTCCAGTATTTGCTCAATCTAAATCTAATTCTATGGAACGCATCAAAACTATTCAGCGTTTATTAAGCACTTATGAATGTCAAGGTTGTGATTTGGGTGAAGCAGACTTAAGTGAACAAGACTTAAGCGAAGCAGACTTATTAGGAGCTAACTTACAAAAAGCAAACTTGAAAGGAGCGAATTTAAGAGGTGCTATTCTCAGCGGTGCTAATTTGATTGAAGCAAATTTGGCAGGAGCTAATCTATCAGGCGCAATTATGCATGGTACAACTATGCAAAAGGCAGATTTGACAGATACTAATTTATCTTGGGCTGATTTGTACCAAGCATATATGGAGGAAGCTAAGTTAAATAGAGCTAATTTATCTAATGCAAATCTTAATCAGGCAAAATTAGAGCAAACAGATTTTTGTGGAGCCACTCTACCTAGTGGTAAAAAGGGAAATTGCTCTAATGACAAAAAATAGAGATTGCTCTAATGCCAGAAATATAGAGGTTGTCAATTGGAGTTTTTATGCAAAAGTTTCTATATATTAAAGTTGAATTTACTATTTTGTTAGGTATTGTTTTATACTACAGCAGATATTTCATCAATTACTTTAATCCGTCCTCTATAAATTGCACGAATTAGTCGGTCTATAGAGCGTTTTTCGTATTCTTGTAAAGAATCATCAAATATTGCAGCCATTAATCCATAGCGGTCAGCCAGGGTAATGTAGCCATTTTCGTTAGCTTGAGCAAAAAGGTCTCCTAATGCACATGGAAGAAGATGGACGGGAGGATCTACAGGCATAACATTCACCTTTAAATTCTACAGTTCTAGTATTACTTACTGTTCTAGTATTACTAATTTTTTATTGTTACATAGTGATGCAAAATTCAGACAGTAAGTGATCGCACTTACTATATTTAGTGATTTTAATCACGATTAGTATGTGACAACTAACAATGGGCTTAGTGACTTATATTGCAAATCACTAAATTTAAAATTTTGCGGAAAACTATTCTAAGTATTAGAAAGATATAGGTGTACCTCAACCTTGTCGGAGCAACAGTATAACCACATTTCAATACTTTACTAACCATCCTCTCAAATTTTTAGCTGAAAATTTTGATACAATTTACAAAAATTTCTGTCAAAAAGTGTTGACAAAGCCTATAGAAAAAGTTAATATATTATCAAAAGCAAAAGACAGTCAGCCTAATCTGGCAAGAAAGGCACAGTGAGAGTGTCGCTGGAGCGGAGGAACCAAATACAGGGGGCTTATCTCTGAGAAGAAGTCTTTGAATGTAGAAAAACAAAGATGCAGAGAAGGGAATCTCTCAGCCCTAGCCCGTCAGCTAACTTCGTAGGCATATGAGAGGAGAATGAAGAGTCAACTTTCTATGAAAATTTAGACAGATTGTCAATTCAGTATCCTTGGTTGGTATAGGTCTGATTTGTTGCGCCCGATAAACTTGACTCTGACGATCGATCTAGAAAATGTTAGAAAAACTGAATATTCCCTTTTTTGCGACGCTTGCCGTAGTTATTGTTATACCTCAACAAGCAGTATGGAAGCGCATCTGTCGCTTCGTCACGCCTGACTTAGTTTTGTTACCCGCATTAGGATTTTTTTGGACTATAGTGTTGTTTTCTATGGTTAATACCTTTTTGACAACGTTCATACCCAGTCCTTGTTTACCAACAGTGATCGGTACAGCTATAAGTGTTTCTAAAGTATCCAGAGGATACTTAGGAGTAGCTCAAGCTTTCTGGCAGTGTTCTGGTGAAGCTAACGATATAAATGCTCTGTCTGTTCCTCAAGTTGGTTCTCAACTAGAACAAGCTTACGCATCTGTTTAACGCATACTATTACAACAATATATTTAATAGGTACTACCTTACAAGCTTCTATCATTGCAAGGTAGTACTTGTCATTTGAAAAATTTATGCGATTGATAAATGAGAACAATTTATCGCAGGAAACAGGGAAGATGTAGTTGGCAATTAGAAGTTTCACTTACTGAAGGCTATTTGAATAAGTCAAAAGTCAAAAATGAATTTTTAGCGGACTCAGACTACAGACTACAGAAGAAAATTATACTAGAAACTTTCAATCAAAAGTCATAGAGAAACTAATAATTACCATTTTTCTACAGGTAATTGTCACAATTAATTTTATATATAGGAAAGGAGCGATCAATATTAAATTTCTAATTTTGACTAAAAGTTCCAGATTTGCTACCCAGAAGAATGAAGCTTGAAATGTAGAAAAAATTAATACCAATTATTATATAGTAGTTGGCAATTAGAAGTTTCACTTACTGAAGGCTATTTGAATAAGTCAAAAGTCAAAAATGAATTTTTAGCGGACTCAGACTACAGACTACAGAAGAAAATTATACTAGAAACTTTCAATCAAAAGTCATAGAGAAACTAATAATTACCATTTTTCTACAGGTAATTGTCACAATTAATTTTATATATAGGAAAGGAGCGATCAATATTAAATTTCTAATTTTGACTAAAAGTTCCAGATTTGCTACCCAGAAGAATGAAGCTTGAAATGTAGAAAAAATTAATACCAATTATTATATAGTAGTTGGCAATTAGAAGTTTCACTTACTGAAGGCTATTTGAATAAGTCAAAAGTCAAAAATGAACTTTTAGCGGACTCAGACTACAGACTACAGAAGAAAATTATACTAGAAACTTTCAAGCAAAAGTCATAGAGAAACTAATAATTACCATTTTTCTACAGGTAATTGTCACAATTAATTTTATATATTAGGAGAGGATTGATAAATGTTAAATAATTTTAGTGGTGCTGTCAAAACTTCTAGTGCAAATAACCCATATTTGTTAGCCATGTCTAAAGAGGCAGTAGTTGATGAAATAATTCGACCAAATCAACTTGGTAGAATTCGTTATCGGGGTAGTTTATGGAATGCTAAATGTCTCCAAGAACTTACAGTTAATACAGGAGAAGTTGTATATGTTTTAGGTAATGATGGTATCACTCTCATTGTAGATACTATTCCCAATAACGATAATATCGCTCCCGATATAAGCGATCAGAAATTACCATTACCAACACCTTTATTATTTGTTGGTAAATTTTTACTACTACTATTTATTTTGTTGTAATATCAAATAATTAAAGCAAGGAAGAAGGAAGAAGGAAGAAGGGGTAAATATTGAAAAAAAGGGAAAAACGATAGAGATAACTATATAAAGTGAACTGGAGCAGCTATTTTTACAGCGGTTTTTGTTTGGGTAGACCACAGTAGAGACGTTACATGGAACGTCCTTACAAAGTTTTGTTTGTGAAGATGTGGTTCATCAACTTGAAAAGCGCTGTAAGCATATCCCGATAGATATCTACCTTGTAGGGGCGTTAGCGTCAGCTATGCGTCAGCAAACGGCCGAAAGCTTGCGCATAACTATCGTTAACGCCCCTACCTCTGTGAAGCTTCCCCACTCCCCTACTCCCTCACTCCCCTACTCCTTCAGACCATAAACCCGAAACCAATCAACAGCATCTTGAAGAGCAACTCTAATCGAAGACTGAGGTAAACCCAACTCTTTCAACCCCTTAGAAGCATCATAATACATTCGTTGTTGAGACATCCGTACCCCATCCACAGGAATAGAAGGTCGTTTTCCCAAACTTCCCAGAATTACTTCATCCACCCATGCCACAGTCAAAGGCAACCAAACAGGAACAGTTTGTTTAGGAGCAGCTAAACCCGTAATCTCCTCCAATAAATCTAGTAACGCCTTAAGTGTCAGATTTTCATTTCCCAAAATATAGCGATCGCCACATTTCCCCCTTTCCAATGCCAACAAATTTCCCCAAGCTACATCCCGAACATCAATAATATTCAAACCAGTATCTACATAAGCAGGCATCTGGCGACGCAAAAATCTGACAATAATATCACCAGTAGGAGTAGGTTTAATATCCCAAGGACCAACAGGAGTAGTAGGATTAACAATTACCACATCTTGTCCCAAATTAACTGCCTTCACCGCCTCCTGCTCCGCCAAAAACTTAGACCTTTTATAATCACCAATCAACTTCTCCAGTGGAGACTGATAACCCTCATTAACCATCGCACCAGAAACCCCCACCCCAATAGCAGCAACAGAACTCGTATAAACCGTCCGTTCAATTTTCGCCCGTCGTGCCGCCTCCAAAACATTGCGCGTACCAAACACATTATTTCTGTAAAGCAACTCTCTATCCCTTTGCCACAAAGAATAATGAGCAGCAACATGAAACAAAACCTTGCACCCCACCATCAACTTCCATAAGTTGGGGTCATTTAAGTCACCAAGCACAACCTCCACATCCAAACCATGGAGATTATCTAGACAACTTGTGGGGCGAACAAGCGATCGAACAGCATAACCCTGCTGCAATAACAACCTGACCAAATTCGCCCCAATAAAACCACTGCTACCAGTGACAAAAGCTCTCAATTTTTAAAACCCAGCAGGATCGACAAGCAGATCATCGCAGAACCCTGTCTTTGTCGGCAGCAAAATATCTGCTAACTTGTCTCCCACTAGAGGTCTGCGCATTTTAATTTGAAACTCAGTAAACAAGCCATCCCTACATTTGACTTTCACACTTTTAGCAGCTCCTTCTCCAAAAGAATTTTCAAAAGCTGTGTCTATCTGAGACCTAGTAATAATGTTACCAATATTTTCCGCAAACAACTCCTGTACTTCAGAATTATTCACTTCTCGAAGTAAATCTAGGGAAATATCATAATAAGTATCTTCATCTCGCCCATCGCAAGTTCC
The DNA here is from genome assembly GCF_010672525.1 of Okeania sp. SIO2B3. Taxonomy (GTDB): domain Bacteria; phylum Cyanobacteriota; class Cyanobacteriia; order Cyanobacteriales; family Microcoleaceae; genus Okeania. The sequence continues at coordinate 6,865 of NZ_JAAHGH010000136.1, forward strand.
ATGTTTGACCCACTCGTGACGATGTAGATAAGACTGTACCCCAGGCATTAATACTGCTAAATCAGAAGTTGTCTGTTCATCCAGATCCAATGGGGGTAAATCATCCCAGTCTCCCTGCTTATCATCACTTTTGTCTTCATAAGACACACCACAATAGGAAACTCTATCAGGCCATAAGCCATGTAAAGTAAAATTAGTGGCATCGTAGCGCTCTGCTGTTTGGGAAATACACTCTGGTTTACTTCGCTTTGTTTGACAGAAAGCAGGTTGCCAACTAATGGCAAGAACATATTTATCTATACAACGTTCTATAGAGCAGCTTTGACCAGTGAGTGTTTCTGTCTCGTCTCCTTCTGTTTCACTTATAATTTCTCCGTCAGGATCAAATTCACCACAGCTCTTGTTGACCCATTTAGTTTGTCCATCTACTTTGATATTAAAGTAGTCTCCAGTTTCTTTGTTTCGCCCTAATACTGGGTAAACCTTTCCAGTTTCCAGAGTAACAGCTCCAGTTTTCTTTCTGAAGCTTGTGTAGGCTTCACAACTATCATTCATTGTGAAATTTCCATCAATTTGATAGAAGGCGAAAGCTGGACTTTGTCCCAACAGTAGAAAAGATAATAGGAATGCGACGATTAATCTCATTAAGTCTCCTTTATTATTTTGGTCGCCGAACTATTTTCAATATATCTGAACAAAGGAACAGGGCACAAGGATCAGAAATAGGCAACAAAATAGGGTTTGTTGAGAAGGTTTTTTGTAGGGGCGAATGGCATTCGCCCTATGCGTTTCAATCCCTAAGTAGGGATTAGGGTTTCCAGAGCAAAAAGCAAGCTAGCCCTGCGACATACGCAACAAAACCATAACTAAGCACAAACTCCTATTGCGACATACGCAACAAAACCATAACTAAGCACAAACTCCTATTGCGACATACGCAACAAAAGCAACTGAGTATAAACTCCTATTGCGACATATAGCGCTGTGCGCAGGCAACAGGCAACAGCTCATCTGGGGGAATAAATTGCTGATAATATAAGGCTTTTAGCTATTGGACACCTCCTGCAATTTGTAAATATGCCAGCTCCTATTGCGACATACGCAACAAAAGCAACTGAGTATAAACTCCTATTGCGACATACGCAACAAAAGCAACTGAGTATAAACTCTTATTGTTCTTTGTTACCTAAAAAAGCGATCGCCACTGCTTCCACTGAGCAAGTTGTCTGGCATGGAAAATTCTTTGACGTAGATTCCTCAAAATTTTACCGAAAAATTATGGTCTAATATCAAGTTGCACTGATTAACCACAATATAATAAAGATGAAAAAGATGGCATACTCCTCAAGAGTCATCAAAAGAAGACTTAAACTATTAGCCAAGGATTTTAATCTCAGGCTCGCCATGCCATCCGCCAAGAAATAAATTTCTGGGCTGCATAGCAGAAGTCATCTTTAGATGACTAGCGATCGCCCCTATCTTCATAGCTGAAAAAGTAAATAGCTACACCAAACCAAAGTATTCTTATACCAGCGCTCATTCAACCCAAACCACCAATTCAAAAAATATGAGTCAAACCATTGCCAAAAAAATCCGCGCCATGGATGGAAAAGAGACTTGACAGCGGATTTTTTCTCTAGTAGGATTGTATTATTGGGTGTAACTCCAACCTACTCTTGATTTTTTATTCAATCAAGTTTGCAAGCGATCGCTCCTCTCTGTTATCAAAGGACGTAGAGACTCTACATATAAGGGCGAATACCATTCGCCCCTACAGATAAGAAGAATAACACCAGGCATCATCAAGATCGCTCGCTCAACCTAAACCATCAATTCAAAAAAATATGAGCCAAACCATTGCCAAAAAAAATCCGCGCCATGGAAGGGAAAGAGACTTGACAGCGGATTTTTTCTCTAGTAGGATTGTATTATTGGGTGTAACTCGAACCTATTCTTGATTTTTTATTCAATCAAGCTTGCAAGCGATCACTCCTCTCTGAATAACTTAAAAAGTAAATAGCTAAACCAAAGATAAAGACTTATCAGGAAGAACCAAAGTATTAGCACAAATCACCCCAGAAGCAGCCACTGCCGGAACACCAATACCAGGCAGCGTACTATCACCAACTCGATACAAACCAGGAATAGGAGTATGAGGCCCAGGGAAACTACTATGACCAGCAACAATAGCAGGCCCATAAGAACCGCGATCGCGTCGTAAAAAGCGAGCATGAGTCAGAGGCGAACCAATTAACTCCAGAGTTATACGTTGTCGGACATCAGGAATAACCCTTTCCAAAGCCAAAAATAAAGACTCAGCCTTTTCTCGTTTGCGTTGCTGATAAGAGTCATCTTTTTGCCAACCAGAAAAAGATTCCAGAGTATAAGCATGAACCACATGATGACCGGGGGGAGCAAGATGAGTATCCCAAACAGAAGGAATAGAAATCATACAAGTATTGCCGGGAGTACTAATATCAACATCCCCATCAAGCACAACCACATGATGTCCGGTCAAACCCTCCAAACCATCGGCACGAATACCTAAATGTAAGTGCATAAAACTTTCTACAGCAGGAGTCGCCAAAGCAGCTTCGCGGTAAGAAGGAGGTAAATCTTCTAGTTGCAATAACTTAGTATAGGTATCCCAAATCGTAGCATTGGAAATTATAACATTCGCCCTAACAACTTCATCCCCACGCAACCGCACCCCTATTACCTTGCCAGACTCTATCAATATTTGTTCCACATGAGCATTCAAACGTAACTCACCACCCCAACGTTCCAGACCTCTCACCAAAGCATAAACTATGGCACCACTACCACCCATAGGATATTCAACAACAGAATTAGAACGTTCTCCCAACATAAAGGCCACTTCTGGAGCAACAGTACCATCAGCTTTTAACCCAGAGAGGAGAAAACATTCCAAATCAATTAAACGACGTACCCATGGATCTTGCACCCATCTGTCCATTATTTGCCCAACAGAACCCCCAATATCTCTAAGATAAGGCAGTAACTTCAGCAAAGATAATCCATATTTTCCCAATAAAATAGGAATTAACCAAAAATCAGCCCTTAAAATTGTAGTGGGAATTTCTTTAAGGCCGTCATATATTTGCAAGAGATGCTCTTGAAATTGTTCTAATTCTTGAGCACCTTGAGTTGTGAACTTAGCAACAGCTTCTATATAGGACGACGCATCGGAATAGATAGGCAAACTACCTTCAGGAAAATGATAGTGTCCCAGAGGGTCATAAACAACCGTCTCAATAGATTCTCCCAAAATTTTTAGGACTTTTTGTAAAGGATTGAGACTATTGGGGTCAGCTAGTCCACAATAAAATGAGGGGCCAGAGTCAAAGTGGAAGCCTTGACGGGAGAAAGAATGAGCAGCACCTCCAGGAATAGCATGGCTTTCACAAACTAATACTTTTTTGCCATAGTAGGCGAGCAATGCTCCGGCAACTAATCCTCCAATGCCACTACCAATGACAATTACATCAAAATTTTTCATATCATGTTCTTTCCCTCTACTCCCTACTCCCTACTTCCTCTTTTCTGGAGATTTCTATTGGTACTTACACATTTTCTGGTCAAAAAATGCCTAAGAGTTGGTATGCATAAGAGAATTACGTCAATGCCATAAAAATGGCTGAAACCTTTGGTAGTGAAGGAATTATACCTTGTCGATGCAAAACTCTCTACCTGTATATATTTGAGACTATTTTATGACTCTATTTTATGCAAGTCCCACTATTAAACATCTGAATAATTTTCTACTATAGCAAAGTAACTGAATTAATTACAAATTAACTTTATATTCTAGTAGGATTGACGACTATATTACTTTTGTATTTCAAACAATTCCAGAACCACAGTCATATAATAGTAGTTTAAATAATTTGTAAACAATCCAATAGTAGTTCAAAAAGTGAAAAGCCTTACTCCTGTTCCCTCATTTAGAGATATTTTATGCACAAATCAAATAGGACTACTATATAATTTATAAATAATTTATAATGGTCTTATACCATGCATGAAAAAAGAATGTTACGGTTCATAAGTGCGATTAAAATCCTTTAAAGGAGATGTCCCTTTGACAAAAAAGAGAATTTCCGACCTAAAAACTGGTATAGAAGCCATTCATTCTGACTCCTGACTCCTGACTCCTGACTTCTAAGAAATATCCTAGCTATTTTTAGCAAACATTTATCAGTTTGGTCTTATTATTATCGATGACTAGAGCTAAATCAAACATAGCATCTTGAATTAGCCAATAAAATTATATTTTTGACAAACAGCAATTTGAGTATTATTTTTTGCCCAAACTGATGTTTAAGAGATGACTATTATCAGTAAATCATTTTCAACTTTCAATAACTTAGAAAAAAAATTACAGATTATTCAGGGATAAAAGGTATGGAATCATTTTCAATGATAGATACAGTAGTTAATGAACTCAAACAAGATGCAGATTTAATCAGAATAAAGAAGGTAATCTATTGTGCCTGCGAAGGTAGATGGGAAAATGATGAAACTAAATTAGAAGAAATTAATTTGAAGGAGTTAATAGAAGAACTATATAAAAAAACCGGAAATATAGAAACCTTAGATCATCGTTTATCTAGAATAGTTTCTAAAGTTAACAAAAAAACAGAATATGGTTTATTAGCACAGAAAATTATTGACAGTGTAGGTAAACTATATCCTGAAGAAGAAGACATGACAATTATGGAATCTAGTCCCATTTGGGAACTACAGGGAGATTCAAGTGAGCAAACAATTCTTAAAGAAAGATTAGTAGTCGAAGAATCTTATGAAAGAGACCCGGGAAATTTGTTTGATGTCAGGCAAAAAATTATGGAAGGTACTAATCCATTAAAGACAAAAATTCTGATTTTTTCAATCGTAGAACATCAATTTAATTTTGGGGAAAGAGATTGGTTATTGTTGAAAACAAAAAACTTAGATAGTCTACTCAGGCAAATATTTAATTTATGCCTATCTATTACAGACTTAGAATCTTCTTTATATAGTACGGCTAATAATTTTGAAGTTCCAGATGAATATGCTCAAGTAGCACATGTAATTATCAATGCTTTAAGTACTTGTTATTCAGCAGAAATAATTCTACCTACAAATAGTAAAGTCAAAGTTGAAGATTCAGAACAAAAAATCAGCGATGCCAAAAGTGATATTGCTTTTCATCAAGGTGAAATCACCAGTGGTGAAAATGAAAAATTTACTCAAGAATCATCTCCTATAAGTTCATTTGAAAATTCTGAAGCAGAAAGAATTTATCAAAGTAATAATCAAAAAGAAGCTAAAAATCTTACCGACTCAATTGAGGAACAACAAATAGTACCTTCTGTTCCTATTGAACCAATAATAGATAGTCAAGGCAAAGATCAAACAGATTCTATAGAAAGAAAAAATATCCTAGATTCAATCAAACAAAAATTAGAAATAGAGCATGAAATTTCTACATTGGTAAATCAGAGAGTAGATACTGTAATGGATACTATAGAAGCACAATTTATTTCCTTAGAGGAAACTTTAAATCAGCTTTTACAATTTGAGTTAGAAGAACAACGTTTATTATTAAAATATACAGCGTTAGAAAATTTAATTAGTAATATACAAAATAATTCTACAAAATTCAAGACAATTCTGAAACAATTAGAAATAGAAGAAAGAAAAAAACTCAACCTCATTAATTCTAGCAATACGACCGCTACAGAATCAGAACAAAAAAAAGAAAGTATTGATGATAATCAACAAAAAATTATAGAATTAGCAACCCAAGGTAATCCAAAAGCAGTTGCCTTAATGATTAATCAATTACTTCAGCAACAAGAAATCAAAGTAATAGCTGGTAGAAGAAATAGTTGGCTACATCTTATCCTAGAATCTGAGCAAATCCCAAATCAAGAAATGGTAACTTCATTAGTGCAACAAAAAATCGCTAGTTTAAAATCAGAATCTCTGAAAAATGTCAAAATTCATGGTAGAAAATTAGGAGAGAAATCAATTGCTTGGACACAAACAATTGAATGCTAAAATTTTTTATTAGCAGAAGGAAGAAGGAAGAAGAAAGAAGGAAGAAGGAAGAAGGAAAAATGTTGCTTTGTCTAAGCTTTAAGTTTTTGATATAGCACTACGCAAATAGGTTAGGGCAATTATAAATACTCAAACGAGGGTCAGGGATTACTTCTGACTTCTGACTTTAGTGAAACGGTATAACTAACCTTCTTCCTTCGAGTTAATTTTTTAAGTAAGGAAAGGAAAATCATAATGAGTGGTGGTGAAATTCTGAGAAGATATGCAGCAGGAGATACTGATTTTCATGGCATCAATCTTAAAGGTGTACAGTTAAATGGAGCAGATCTAATTGGTGCAAATTTCTCTGGAGCAGATCTTCAGGGAGCAGACTTTATATTAGCTTTCCTTAACCGAGTTAATCTACAACGGGCTAATCTAATTACTGCCAGACTCACTGGTGCATATCTAACTCAAGCAAATTTGCAATCCGTTAAAATGGCAGATGTTGATCTTCATGGCGCAAACTTACAGAATGCAGACTTTCGGCAGGCCAATCTAGAATTAGCAACTTTAATTGATGCTAATCTGAGTGGGGCAGATATGCGGGGAGTTAATCTACAGGGTGCTGACTTGCGTGGTGCTTATATGCGTGGAGCAAATCTCCGCCATGAAAAGCGAGCTTATGCAATAGCTAACCTTAGAGGGGTAAACTTGCGTGGGGCTGATTTACGTGGTGTTGATTTGACTGGGGCAGATTTAACAAAAGCTGATTTAAGAGGAGCAAACTTAAGTGAAGTTTTACTTAGAGGTGCTAAATTAGCAAAAGCAAACTTAGCTCAAGCAATTTTGGACGGGGCATTTTTAACAGAATCTAATTTGGCAGGAGTTAACTTATCTGGGGCAAGTTTAATGAATGCCAAAATTGAAAGAGCAGGATTAATGGATACACGCCTGAATGAAGCGAACTTAACTGGCGCGATTATGGCAGATGTAAAATTAGGTAAAGCTCAGTTAATCAAAGCAAATCTAACTCAAGTAAATTTGGTGAGGGCCGATCTTAGTCGAGCGAATTTAACTGAGGCCAATCTTACTAAAGCAGACTTAACTGATGCTTATCTAGCAAAAGCAAATTTCCGTAATTCCAGTTTGAATGACTCAATCTTAACCAGGGTTGAATTAAGTACAGCCAATTTAAGTGGCGCTCAAATGCAAGGTGCTGTAATGCCTAATGGAGATATTCACGAGTGACCTACCCAACCGTATGGACGTATGGGGCTTCTGAACTCAAAGGGAAATGCCTCAAGACAGACTTACCGAATAATTAATTATTAATAATTAATTATTCGGTAAGTCTGGTTTAAAGCCTCCCCTTTGAAAGGGAAAAAAAGAAATAATATTTCCTGATATTCAATTCCGTAACGGTTAAAACCCGAGGTAATTATCAATTATCCATTATCCATTAGACTTGTCGCTTAATAAGGTAAAGTAAGAATTGGTATTACTAGATGAGATAGAAAAATGCTAGACATCAATCGAGTGCTTAAAGAAGACCGACTGTTAAGGGCATTAACTGGACTAAACCGTAAAGCATTTGATGAATTATTGCCAGCTTTTTCTGTCCAACTTAACAGCGAAGCGATCGCCACCACCCAAAATCCTCGACTTCGAGCCAGAGGGGGAGGTAGAAAAGCCAGATTACTGCAAGCCAAAGATAAGCTATTTTTTATTTTGTTCTATTTTAAATGCTATCCTACCTTTGATGTGGCCGGAGTATTATTTGACTTACACCGCAGTCGAGCACATCGTTGGATGTTAAGACTACAACCAATACTGGAGAAGTCATTGGGAAAAAAAATGGCCTTGCCAGAACGTAAATTGGAAAGCGTCGGAGAATTCATTACCAGATTTCCATCTGCCAAAGAAGTAATGATTGATGGCACAGAACGGCCAATTCAACGTCCAAAAGAGCAACAGAAGCAAAAAAATCATTACTCAGGTAAAAATTTGCGTCATACTCGTAAACATTTAATTATGACAGACGAGAATAAGAGAGTCTTAGTGCTTTCACTCATCACGAGAGGGTAAGGTGCATGACAAACGGCAACTAGATGAAGAAAAACTGGTAGAATTTGTGCCTGATGAAGTGACAATTCATGTTGATTCAGGCAATCGCGGGATTACAGAAAGAATTTGTTAACATCAAAATACCCACTAAAAAGCCGAGAAAGAAAGAATTAACAGACAAACAGAAACAATCAAACAGAGAAAAAAGTAGAGTTCGTGTCAAGTGTGAACACACGATATCAGGTGTCAAAAGATACAATGCAACAACAGCAATCTACAGAAATCGAATCAAAGATTTAGACGATCGCCTAATGTTAACTGCTGTAGGACTCTGGAATTTCTACTTGATGGTAGCATAGATTGATGGGTGCAACCCACGATTTGACAATTTTGCGATCGCCACTTTTCAGGTTTTATTTAGCGACAAGTCTATTAATGAAGTCCACTTTTTGGTATTACTTCCCCTCCTTCCCTAGGGTACGCTGGGCGAACAGCAGCAGTCCTTCCAAGACCGATATTTCCCTGATGCCTTCTGCCCTAATATTTTTGGACGCATTTTCCTCTCGGTCGCGACCGGTACCACAACTTGGACAAGTCCACTCTCTAACATCTAATGGCATTTCTGATATTTGATAGAGACACCTACTGCAAATTTTATACCAAGGAAACCATCTATTAATCTCTACTAATAAACCACCTTTTTGTTGCAGTTTATAGTTCATAAAATTGATAAACATTCCCCAACTCACATCAGATCTCGTTTGAGCTAAGTTGTGATTATGTTTGCGCAGCATGACCTAGGAAACCATACCCTTGATGTTTCAGATTCTCAACAATTACTACTTGATTATCATTGACGATTTTTCTTGATAATTTATGTAGAAAGTCTTGACGGACATTACTAATACGTTCGTAAACTTTAGCTACCTACTAGCTTGCGTGCTTTTTCTCTTGATTTACTTTCTTTCTTTTTACGGGCTAATTTAGCCTGTTTTCGAGCTAAGTTTTTTTGATGTTTTTTGAAGTGTTTAGGATTAGCATACTTAGATGTTTTGTAGCCATCATGGATAATACAAAAGTCTTTTAGTCCTAAGTCAATGCCAAGAACCTTACCTGTAACAATCACTTCAGGGATTTTTTGTTCGGTATCAATTGACATCCTCCCGACGCTGCTCTCACGAGACAGCGCGGGATTCCCGAGCATCACTGTTAGGGGTTTTCTGTTTCCTCTTGACAGAGGAGCTGCGCTAACATAGCACCTGCCTTCCGAGATTTACT
>NZ_JAAHGH010000137.1 GCF_010672525.1 Okeania sp. SIO2B3
ACACCAAGCAATTTCTCAAAATCTGATTCTCAATCTCTATAAACTAGCTTCGATGACTCCAGAGGAATCACCGAATGCAGTGTTTAATTTATTCTGTCCATAGCCTTAGACAGCCATCGGAACTACCTCTAACTTATGGACTTAGAATTTATTAGTTGACACCAACATTAAAATTGCCTGTCACCCTGGAAATCTTTCAAGTACTTTTTAGAATATAATCTGATCTATTTACTGCTGCAAACTTTTTTTCTTTACAGATAATCCACCTAATGCAGATACTCCTGCCAAAGTCCAGAGAGATGTAAAGGGTTCTGGAACGCGACGTTTCTCAACCTTAATCATATCGAATTGGGCATCAATTTCTGGCGGACCATCAATCTCCAACTTAATTGCACCAACATTAGTGAAATCTGCCGTGCCACTAAAATCATCAAAGAGGAAAGTTGCGGTTTCTGGAGTTGTGATAGCCTGGGCAAAGGTCTGTGAAAGAGTTGAAACATTGCTATCAAGGTCATAGATAGTAAATTCTAACTCTAAACCAGGAAGGTCAGCTGAGATGATTTCTACCAATATACGATCTAGAGGCCAAACACCACCAGTTAGGTCTATTCCTCCCAAACCATCTTCATCTACTACTGTGGGATCGTCATCTCCATCCCAAACTATCATTCCAGTCCCATTAGTCTCTACATTATTACTAAAATTAAGTACTCCTCCAGTTGCTTGCATACGAGTTTCAATCAAACCATCAGCATCTCCCATAACTTCCATATCCCGGAAACCACCAAGAATAGAACCATCTGGTCCCACTTGGCTGTTACTAGGTATAACAGGGTCAATCGGCTGAAATCCAACATCCTGCCCTACGCTAAAATCGTCGATGACAATTGGAGCTGCTTGGGCACTGCCTGCTCCCAACATAGCTGTGGTGGCCAATAAGCTAAAAATATATTTTTGATGTGTCTTCATAATAATTATCCTTCCAAATAACTTTAATTACAGATGTATAGAACAGTCAATCGGCTATAGCTAATAGTCCTAATCAGGACAACACTGTCAGGAAGCTCTATTGATTACAGCTTCATAATACAGTGTAATTACTTAATTACAACTTAATTCAGTGTAACAACTTAATTACAACTTAACTATAACTCTAACCATAGCAACAAAGTAATCAGCCAATTCAAGTAAAATTACTATCTTCACGAAAAATTCATATATTTAATTTGTGTAAATCTATTAGTTTTTTTAATGTTTATAATGTGTTATATCGAACAATATAATTTTGATTATTGTACTAATAGATTTTTTCTTCAAGGAAGGTTCAATAATGATTTAGGATAGGTAATATGGGAAGCTTGACCTCTACTCACCGGTCTGAAAGTTTGCCTTAAACTAAGTAACATAGATAACATTAAGCATTCTAGCTACCTTAATATTTGCTTTTCTAAATATCAAATGAACATAATTATTCATACACAAGACTCTCCAGAATTTTAGATTTAATACCTGAATTGTTTAGAGTCACAACATTATTTATGAGCAAAATAATATTAATTTTTATTACTTGTCTATATAAGTAAAAACCCTGAGAACGCACAAATACGTTCAACTAATAAGTTTTACTTATAGTATTTTTACATAGATATCAAGGCTTGTCTTCATAGAATCTTTATAAATCTTGCTACTACTCTATAACAGAGAACAGTGAGAAAAACATTTCTCTGTCTCACCATCATCAGTCATTGTCCTAACTAACCCGTTCTTTGCTACATGAATAAATTTGACTTATAGAGTTTTCACATAGATTACGGAGTGTTTGTCTTTGTATAGTACTACGTCTTTTGGTTAGGACAATAAATTTGGGTTTTCAGGGAACACCGGAGCTGGGAACAGAAAAATGTCCTAACGTATTTGTGTAGCGCTATATAATCTGTATAAACCTTACTAATACTCTATTGCTACCGGATGTGATATCCATTTTTTTCTAACTATCTATGGACTATGAAGAAATTAATTTGCATAAGTTTTTAACTGCACAGACTCCAGTCAGATTTTGGTTTTATTTAAGTCTGGGTTTAGCAGCAATTTGTGGAATTTTAGGAATTATTCCCGCTTTTAGTAGTGAATATGTAGTGCAGGATGATGCTCGCTCCCACGTTTTTTGGATGGCAAGATTTCTCAATCCCGAACTTTTTCCCAACGATATTATTGCTGACTATTTTCAATCTGTCGCTCCCACCGGATATACCTATTTTTATCAATTATTTTCCCTCATCGGCATTCCACCTTTACTATTAAATAAATTTCTGCCAATCATATTAGGATTAATCACAACTGCCTATTGTTTTAGAGTAGAAATAGAAATATTCCCAGTGCCACTCGCTGGGTTTCTCAGCACATTATTTTTGAATCAAAATCTCTGGCTTAAAGATGACTTAATCTCCGCTACCCCCAGAGCATTTTTCTATCCTTTATTTTTGGCATTTTTATACTATTTCCTCAGACATTCTTACTTAGGAATTGCAGTAGCGATCGCTCTGCTCGGATTATTTTATCCCCAAGGAGTTTTACTCTGTATTACTGTCTTAATCTTAGACTTTATCCACTTCCGAAATCGCCCAAAATTAATCATTTTAGCTATTGGTTTAATCACAGGTTTTTTCGTACTTTTACCCTATGCTTTAAATACCTCCGAATATAGTCCGATTATTACATTAACTGAAGCTAAAAATTTACCAGAATTTTGGCCGGGAGGTAGAGCTTCCTTCTTTTCAAATAATAGTTTTGACTTTTGGTTCACAGGCGATCGCTCCGGCATTATCCCCCCAGAATGGTTATCTCAATCTTTCCTACCTCCTCAAGTTTGGGCAGGATTATTACTCATTTTCTTAAGCTCAAAATATTTTCCCCTAGCCAAAAAAATCGCTCATAAAATCATCCTTTTACCAGAATTATTATTAGCATCAACCGGAATATTTTTAGCTGCTCACTTTTTACTATTTCGGTTACATCATCCCAGTCGTTACAGTCAACATAGTCTCAGAATAATCATGGCTTTAGCTGGTGGGATAGCCTTCACTTTGATAATTGATTTTGTCTGGCGCAAATTTAATCTACTCAACCAGTTGTCCAAAACCAAACCAGTATTCAAGAATTTAGAATTACCTCTTCTTATAAATAAGAGGATTAGATTAAAGGATTTTTTTTCTTCTCTTGGTCGATCGGATATGGCGAGGAGACCTAGCCATCCCCCGACCGCTTTTTTCTCCATAAACGGAGAGGCTTTAAACCTTAATTATTCGGTTAAAATCAAAACTATATCTATATATATAGTGCTAATTCTCCTCCTGTTATATCCAGCTTTAACCAACAACTTTCCTGTGACTAATTATGTTGTGGGAAAAGTACCCCAACTTTATGAATTTTTAGCCAAACAACCGCCAGATATTCGGGTTGCTTCTTTAGCATTAGAAGCTAATAATATTCCTACTTTTACTCAACGTTCAATATTGGTAGGTTCGGAATATGCTTTGCCTTATCATCAGGGATATTATCGGGAAATAAAACAACGAGCTAAGGATTTAATCCAAGCACAATATAGTCCTGATTTAAAACAGGTACAAAATTTTATTGAAACATACGGAATTGATTTTTGGTTGTTAGATTCTCAAGGGTTGACTTTAGAATATGTCAGGAAAAATCATCGTCTTAGGCAATTAAATAATACTGCTGCTGCTGTAGTTAAGATGCAGATGGAAAATGGTGTAGTTCCCAGTTTGTTAAATGCTCAGAAAAGTTGTCAAGTTCTAGATATTCCAGACTTAGTTTTATTAGAAGCAAAATGTATTTTAGGTCTTAAATCTTAAATAAGAGAAATTACTAGATTTTTCATTGTATGAAGCACTCAAAAAAGCGGCGCGGCGGGAGGGAATTAGGGTTGCGCAACACCAAAAATTCTGATATACTTGTGTTATTGGGTGGTGTTCGCCCCTAAACATGACTTTTTATTCAACGAAAAATTATGTTTTGATAGGCGATCACAATAGAGAGAATGAGAAATAATCACATATTGTCATTGTATGAAGCACTCAAAAAAGAGGCGCGGCGGGAGGGAATTATGGTTGCGCAGCACCAAAAATTCTGATACACTTGTGTTATTGGGTGGCGTTCGCCCCTACGCATGATTTTTTATTCAACAAAGAAATATCTTGTAGATAGAACTGGATGCGATCGCAAATATCAAGTTGCTGAGGACTGATGCTGATGATGAACCCTAAGACAGTCCGATTTTTTGTCCGACTCTTGAAAGTAGGTAAGTGTTGATGCTCGCTTAATTTATTCTTTAATGTGAGGCGCGATTACTATCTTCATTGTCAAAAGCACTCCAAGAAAAAAAGCGGCGCGGGAGGGAATTAGGGTTGCGCAGCACCAAAAATTCTGATATACTTTTGTTATTGGGTGGTGTTCGCCCCTACGCATGATTTTTTATTCAACAAAGAAATATCTTGTAGATAGAACTGGATGCGATCGCAAATATCAAGTTGCTGAGGACTGATGCTGACCAACTTTAGAAAGTCCAATTTTTGTGCCATTGCTGCCCTTTTTCTACAGGACATAGAACCAAAAAGTCTTGATGTTCAGTCAATTATCATCTTCTGAAGCACCAAGAACGGGAGAAGGAAATTAAGGTTGCACAACACCAAAAATTCTGATATACTTTTGTTATTGGGTGGTGTTCGCCCCTAAGCATGACTTTTTATTCAACAAAGAAATATCTGTAGATAAAACTAAATGCGATCGCAATAAAAATGCAGATAAAATGCGAATAATCAAATTGAGAACAACTAAGAAAAGTCTGAAAACATATAAAAAAAAATTGATTATTGATTTATGTGATATACTAAAAAACTAACTGGAAAAAATGTTATTAACAATCATCAGTGTGCGTGGACAGTAAAACAAGTTTCAAATAAATAGAATTTTATACCTAACATATTCCTTCTAAGTTGTCTAAAAAATGAAGAAAATTGGTATCTATATTCTTAATTCTTAATTCTTAATTCTTCCTTGTTTCCTCTTCCTTCTTCCTTCTTCCTCCTTCCTTCTTCCTTCTTCCTCCTTCCTTCTTCCTTCGTGAATATGATATAAAGAAATCGGGTTTCAAAAGAAACCTTTGCACTAATATATATTGTGAATATTTTATTTTATGGTCATCAGTTTCGATCAAGAAACTTGCAGTAATCTCAACATAGCTGAATCCCGCGAATGGTTAGTCACAAACGGTATTGGAGGCTACGCTTCTGGCACAGTAACTAACATCCTAACCCGTCGCTATCATGGATTACTCATAGCAGCACTCAAACCCCCATTAGGGCGTACATTATTGCTAACAAAACTAGACGAAACTGCCAATTATAAAGGTCTAGAGTATCCTCTTTACTGTAACCATTGGGCTGATGGCACAGCAAACCCAGAAAGTTATCAACAAACAGAAAGCTTCCACCTAGAAGGAACAATACCAGTATGGAAATTTACATTTGCAGACGTGGTACTGGAGAAGCGGATATGGATGGAGCAAGGAGAAAACACCACCTATATTCATTATAATTTGCGCAATGGTAGCCAACCCTTAAACTTAGAAATTAAAGCATTAATTAACCATCGCGATCATCACCATCATACCAACGCTCAAGATTGGCGCATCAGCACCGAAAATATTAAAAAGGGAGTCCGTATACAAGCTTTTCCTAAAGCAACACCCTTATATCTGCTGACACATCCTCATCCAGATGACAAAAATATAGTATCTACACCCGCCAATAATTGGTATTACGGATTTAACTTAGCAGTAGAAAAATATCGCGGTCAACAAGAATTAGAAGACCACTTACACGCTGTTACTTTTGATGCACAAATTGAAGTAGGTAAATCTCTAACAATAGTTGCCAGCACAAAAGAAAATGCTACTACTAATGGCGAGAGAGAACTAGCTTTTCATCATAATTACGAACAACAAATAATCCAAAAATTTGCCACTACCAAAACATCTAACTCAGAAGTCAAAAATCCAGTCATTAAATTCTGGAAATCATTTACCCAGACAAAAGCTCAAGCTACTGCAAAAAAGACCCCAGACTGGATCAACCAATTAGTATTAGCAGCTAACCAATTTATTGTCGATCGCAAATCCCCCAAACATCCATACGGCAAAACTATCCTTGCAGGTTATCATTGGTTTGAAGACTGGGGCCGCGACACAATGATTAGTTTACCTGGTTTAACTATTTGTACAGGGCAATTTGATGTTGCCAGGTCTATTCTGCTCACCTTTGCTGAGTATGTTGACCAAGGAATGTTGCCAAACCGCTTTCCCGACGGTAGTGCTACACCAGATTATAATACTGTAGATGCCACACTTTGGTATTTTGAAGCCGTTCGTGCATACTATGAAGCTACAGGCGATCGCCAACTTTTAGTAGAATTATTTCCAATTTTAGCAGAAATCATTGACTACTATCGCCGAGGCACCCGCTACAATATTCAGTTAGATACTGATGATGGTTTAATTTATGCTGGTGAAGCAGGTTCACAGATTACTTGGATGGATGCTAAAGTAGATGATTGGGTAGTGACACCGCGTATTGGTAAACCCATTGAAATTAGTGCGCTTTGGTATAATGCTCTGCAAATCATGGATAAGTTTGCCCAACAGTTGGGTAAGGATAATCTAGATTATGAAAGGTTGGCAAGATTGATTAAGGAAAAGGGTTTTGCTCGTTTCTGGAATCAAGAGGAAGGTTATTGTTACGATGTACTTGATACACCTAATGGTAATGATGCTGCTTTGCGACCTAATCAAATATTTGCCTTATCATTACCAGCGATCAGTAAATTTAGTTACCCACCTCTACTAACTCCAGAGCAAGAAAAACAAGTGATGGATATATGCACGTACAAGCTATTAACTCCTTATGGGTTACGCAGTCTAGCTAGTGACGATCCTGAATACAAGGGTGTTTATGGAGGCGATATTTATCAAAGAGATGGTGCTTATCATCAAGGTACTGTCTGGGGTTGGTTGATTGGTCATTATGCTGTAGCGCATCTACGAATTTATAACAACCAAGCAAAAGCTGAGGAGTTATTAAAACCGATGGCAGAGCATTTAATGGTGCATGGTATTGGCAGTATCAGTGAAATTTTTGATGGTAATGAACCGATGACACCCCGTGGTTGTATTGCTCAAGCGTGGAGTGTTGCAGAAGTTTTACGAGCGTGGTCAGTAATTCATCAAGTTAGTTAAAATTTAGAGGACTTACGCATGCTTCACCTTGAAAACGCCATATGTAGGGGTGCCCTTGCGAAGTCCATGCCGTAAGGCTATATGGCATTTGCGTTCCGCAGAGCTGCCGAATGATGCCCTCATATCATGTCCGGTAGCATCGGTCTTGTATAGAGAAGGTAAGGAAGACCGAAGTTGGAAGAAGGAAGAAGCTTTAAGAAAAGGAAAAATTTTACTTATATGGCGGTAGATATTTCCCCAACTTTTACACGGGACTATACCAACGGACATGATATCACTCGATTTAGTGTCCGTGGGTCAGTCCTCTTAACCTTTTCTTCCCTTCTTCCTTTCCTGCGGAATGCTGCGCAAACAGTTCCCGCTACCTTCTCTTCTGCCTTCCTTCCTCCAAAGTGTAATATCATGTCCGGATAATAGCGTGATAGAACTCCGTTCCGCTTACGCGACCAAAAAACCTTTTCTCTTCTAACCTTTTCTTTCCTCACAGGAGTGTGCATTCCCGAAAAGGAGTCAGTATTCCGCAAGCTAGCTGGCGTCGTCGCGGGGTCGCACCGCTTCTGCCTCCTGCCTCCTGCCTCCTGCCTTCTGCCTTACCTCCTCCAAAGTGTAACTATTCAACCGGACATGATATTAGACCATCCGTTGACATACTCCCGACGTTGCGCATAGCGCGACAAAGAGGGATTCTTCAGTCATAAAAAAAATGACCGCTGTTTCGTGTGAGGTGATGTCTTCCCCCTGTGTTGACCTTGATAATAACATGCATACCTCCTAGCTTGTCAAGGGTATAGGAAGGTTTTATTTGTGGAGGCATCCGACTATTGGCCCTGGCTTTCATCCCGACGCTCCTCTAATAGCTGCCGCCACCATCCTCCGCCTTTTCCTGACGGAATGCTCCGCAAACATGTCGGCGACAGCCGTTAACGAAGTTATGCGCCAGCAAAACGGGAGAGCGCGGGACTTCCCGCCAGGGAAGTTAAACAGGAACTTTAATCACCTCGCTACCAGATAGACCAAAAGCTTTATGAATAGCTTGCAACGCTTTTACACCATCCTCCTCTTCTACCACACAACTAATTTTAATTTCCGAAGTAGCAATCATCAAAATATTGATTTGACTTGCTGCCAACGCCTCAAACATTTGTGCTGCTACCCCTGGATGGGCAATCATTGCAGACCCCACCACACTCACTTTCGCAATAGCACTCTCCAACACCACTTCTCCCCAGTCAAACTCAACCGCAGCATTGGCTAAAACTTGATAAGCCATTTTTCCATC
The DNA here is from genome assembly GCF_010672525.1 of Okeania sp. SIO2B3. Taxonomy (GTDB): domain Bacteria; phylum Cyanobacteriota; class Cyanobacteriia; order Cyanobacteriales; family Microcoleaceae; genus Okeania. Next base: position 8,586 of record NZ_JAAHGH010000137.1, read on the forward strand.
CGCCTCAGCAACAGTAAAAGCAAGATCGCGAGTTAAAACCCCATTCACACTATAACAACGTTGTGACTGAATAATCATATCCACACTAATATTATTCTGCGCCAACAAACCAAATATTTTTGCTGCCATTCCTGGGCGATCAGGAATTTGACGCACTGCTAGTCTTGCTTGCTTTATGTCTAAAGCAACTGCTCGCACTGGTGAAGGAACTTCTTCCGACTCAGAAGTAGCAGAGTTAGTAGAAATATCTGCAACATCCACATCAAATGCTTGACACAAAGAATTAACTGCCTGTTCGCAGTCTTCTGCATCAACCACACAACTGACCTTAACTTCCGAAGTAGAAATCATTAATATATTTACTCCTGCTGCTGCCAAAGTCTCAAACATTTTTGCTGCTACTCGTGGTCGTCCGATCATTCCCGCACCCACAAGACTGACTTTAGCAATAGGTCGTTCTTCTGTTTTGACTTCCGGTTCGCCCAAACTAGGGTCAGAATTTTTTCCTAAAGCAGGTAGTATGGCATCCGCTACTGCTGCCGCTTGTTTCAAAGTATCTTTCCCAACAGTGAAGGCAATATCATTAGTATTGCTTTCGTGAATAGACTGAATAATCAAATCTACATCTATATTTTGTACCGCAATACCAGAAAATAATTTACCTGCCACACCAGGGCGATCGGGAACCCGCAACAGAGAAACTCCTCCTTGGTCGATGTCATATTCCACAGCATCTACAGATTTTGTCAACTCCAAATCTTGCAAAGCACGATGTTGGGGTATTGCGGAAACTACACGAGTACCCGGTGCATCGCTCCAACTGGATAAGACTACTAATGGCATTCCATAATTTCGGGCAATTTCAACTGCCCTAGGATGCAGCACTTTTGCACCCAGACTTGCCAACTCTAACATTTCATCACAGGTAATTTCTGACATTAACTGTGCTTCAGGTACTATGCGGGGATCGGTTGTGAGAATTCCTGGCACATCTGTATATATTTCACACCTTTCTGCTTGGAGTGCTGCTGCTAAAGCGACTGCGGAAGTATCCGAACCGCCTCTACCTAATGTTGTGATTTCCTGGTGGCGAGTCTGACTAATACCTTGGAAACCTGCAACGACTACAACTTCTCCCTGTTTGAGATGTTCTTCTATGCGTTCGGTTTTAATATGTAAAATACGAGCGCGGGAATGTTCAGCTTCTGTGACTATTCCTACCTGCGCTCCAGTTAGGGAAATAGCTGGCACTCCCAACTCTTGTAATGCCATACTCATGAGAGCGATGGTAACTTGTTCGCCTGTGGATAGTAGCATATCCATTTCTCTACGACTGGGGTTGGAAGAGATTTCGTTTGCTAGTTTGACTAAACCATCTGTGGTTTTTCCCATCGCTGAAACGACTACTACTACTGAGCGATCGCTTGCTGTTTTTGCAATACGTTGGGCCACTGCTTTAATTCTTTCCACAGACCCGACTGAACTTCCACCGTATTTTTGGACTATTAGCATATTGATTTGAGAATTAGACTATTAAAATATAAACTGTATTGATTTTAAATTCTTCAGTGAAAAGTTGTTAACCGGATTGATTCAAATGTTGTATAATTTAATATTTAAAAAATAATAAATTTGAGTCAAATATTGATAATTTATCTCATGCCAGAAGTTAATTGGATGAAAATTTTAGAATCACAACAAGATGAATTTATTATCAAACTCAAAGAAAGAATGCCTGCTTTTACAAGGAGTAAATATGACTTTGATGAGGCTATTCATCTATATTCTTTAGTTGATTTGGATGACATAGACTTAGCATACAAATTAAATTGGTTTTGTCAGGAGTTAACATACAAGTATTATGGTGGGTATAGCAATTACTTTCCTGATGAATTTATGAATTATAAAATAGGTAAAATAGGGGAAGAATCTGTAAAACAATATTTATATAAATTAATTAGTGATGTTGATTACGAGTTATATGAATGGGGAGATGATGGAGCGGATTTTTATTTGACAAATAATAAATCAGTAAATTTACAAGTTAAAACTACTTGCTTTTCTAGAATTTTGGAGGAAAATGTTGACTATGAATATGAAGAAGATGAATATTTTTTTGTTTTAGAGCAGGATTATGTAAACCTAGAACATGATGAATGCCAGAAAATTCTAGATGGAGTTAAATGGAAAATAAGTGAAAAAGAACAAAATAAAAACCAAATTTGTATTTTTGTTCTATTGTTAAATCAGGTGGTAGGAGATAGAATGCCTAACTATGTTGACATTAAAGAAATTGATAAAGAAGTTGTTTCATATATAAATCATCCAGTTTATGATTTTGACTGCAATGGTATTTACAGTTCTATATTATGTGGGTTTAAGCCAACAGATTTATTAAAACCTAATACAGATATTTATTTAAAAGACCTGTTTTATATTGGTGGACTAAAAGGCTATCTCAAACATTTTACTTAAAATTATTAGCATGAGAGAACTATAATTTTGATACGTAGGAATTTACTATAAATTTTCAGTTTCAGTACCAATAGTTCTCATTCTCAGTTTTTAACTTAATCTCTGAGTTTGAGAAACTGAGAAGTATGATCGATCATCCCTGAGTTTTCCTTGAAAAATAATCAGAATTATTCAGGAATTTACTATAAATTTTCAGCTTCAGTACCAGCAGTTCTTACTCTCAATTTTTCACTAGAGTTGTCGCTAAATAGAGGGAAAAAATTGCTCTAACCTAGACAGAGCAATCATCCTAAGGCATTTTAGAAGCCAATAGCTACAATCCTTATAGAACAAGGTTTTTGGGGATTTTTTAAGTTATAAAGCGACAAGTCTACTTAATCTCTGAGTTTGAGAAACTGAGAAATGTGACTTCCAATTTCCCACTTTTCCTTTACGAATAAATGGAGTCATATTAGCAGGAAGTTGACTAGACAAACGACTTTGATTTTTGCTTATGCTAGTAAAATTTGTATGGTGAAGAATGCTTTCTAAAATTTGTGGACGTTCAATTTTTTCTACATAGCGATCGCCTAAAAATTTTGCTATTGCAATAATATTTATTTTCGGGTTATTTTTCATAGATTCGTATGTAAAAAAAACATTTTTATCGCTTTTATGCTGCACCCAACCAACTAAATGATCGAAGTAATCTCCCCAGTCTACTTCTCCATTAATAAAACATTCAAAAAAATCATCACAAGATGCACCTTCTTGTAGTATTATTTTTTTCAAATTGGTCTAATTATTTCTATGTTTAATCCTCCTCCAGAAATATTTGAAAATCCCAGAGATTCTTATCGTAATCCATGGATTTTTGGTATTTTAATTATTGTTGTTATTTTCATATTTATAATTATGTATTCTCTTGAATCTCCAGCTCAATTTTTAACTGATCCATTTCTCCAAGCTCCGACAGAAAACTCTGTACAAGTTGTTTGGTTTACTGAATTTCCTGGCAAAGGTCATTTTGTAGTTTATGGTGAAAATTTGAATCAAGTTGTTGAGGCAAATACTACTAAACTTAGTCGTACTCGTGAAGACCAAGATTCTATGGTAGGGAAACAAACAGAAAAAGGTTTAATTTATCAACAACCTATTATGCGAGATATCTGGCGACATGAGGCAAAAGTTATTGGTTTAACACCTAATATTTCTATGCCATATCGAATTATTAGTGAAAAGGAAAATGGGGAAAATATGAGGAGCAAAATTTTTACTTTGGCTGCTAAACCTACCCCTGGTAGACCTTTAAAAATTATCCTAACTTCCGACCATCAATTAAAACCAATGACTTCTGCAAATCTACAAAAAGTAACAGAAAATTTTGATAAATTAGACGCTATTTTTTTTGCTGGAGATTTAGTTAATATTCCCGACCGTGCTTCAGAATGGTTTGATGATAATCGAGGAAATGCTTTTTTTTCTAATCTCCAAGGTAGAGCTAATTATGAATTAGAAAAAAATGGTACAAAAACTATTTATAAAGGTGGGGAGTTAATTCAAAATATGCCTCTCTTTCCAGCAATTGGCAACCATGAAGTCATGGGTATATTTTCTATGGAAACTTCTTTGAATTATCAATTTAGTCAACCCTATCCACGGGATGCTCTGTCAGATTTATATAGGCAAAATTCCACAAATATCAATCCTGATATGGCTTGGTTAAAAAATAATTCTTTTAATACAGACACTTACCAAGAAATTTTTACTTTGCCTCAAAATGGTTCAGAGGAAAAAAATTACTATGCTGTAACTTTTGGCGATGTACGTTTAGTAGTTTTATATATTACGAATATCTGGAGAGTTCCTCATTTAAGAGATAATGCGAGAGGTAAATATCGGGAACGAAAAAAAGATTTTGATAATCCGACTGAATGGGGTTATGGTCAGCATATTTTTGAACCTATTAATCAAGGTAGCAAACAATATAATTGGTTAGAAAAAGAGTTGGCAAGTGAGGAATTTAAACAAGCTAAATATAAAGTCGTAATGTTTCACCATCCGCCTCATTCTCTTGGTGAAAATATTGCTCCTGCTTATACTAATCCCATACAATATATTGACCGAGATAAAAATGGTAATATTACGATGATTCGTTATGAATATCCTCAACAAAACGACTATATTATTCGAGATGTTTTACCTTTGTTAGAAAATGCTGGCGTACAGTTAGTATTTTATGGGCATTCTCATCTTTGGAATCGTTTTGTTAGTCCGAGTGGAATGCACTTTCTAGAAACATCAAATGTGGGTAATAGTTATGGAGCTTATGTAGGAGATAAAAAGCGAAATGTACCTTTAGATTATCAGGAAAAATATGCTGAAATTGGTAATCCTAATGGTTTAGAACCAATAATTCCAACCATTGCACCTTTACTAGATGAAAAAGGAAAACCTCAACCCTATATTGCCAGTAATGATATTACAGTTTTTAGTATTTTTGAGACTGAAACAGGAACAGTTAGTAGTTACTATTTTGATACCAGAAAACCTAATTCTAATGTAGTCAAATTTGATGAATTTAAACTTTTTTAGGGAGTAGAGAGTAGTAATTAGGGTCTGCTGAAAAAATTGGTTGTGGGGGTAGGACACGGGGACGCACCAGATGCGGAGACGCGGGGAACAGACAACGGTTTAGGCCATTTTATGTGAAGAAATTTTCTTGAATTTCAGCAGAAAATCTCAGTATTTTGAGGCAAATAAGAGCCATAAATTTGGAGATCAACTGAATATAAAAAGCTCCATTACCGTAAGCTATCCTGACTTTTAGCTTTATGAGTGCAAACCCTAATTAGGATTTGCTGAAAAAGTCTCTTTAAGGAATAGGGGATTCATTAATGGATAATGGATAATGGATAATTATCTCTGGTTAAAACCATTACGGAATTGAATATAAGGAAATCTTCTAGCACTTTTTTTCCCTTAAAAGGGGAGGCTTTAAACCAAAATTATTTAATTATTAATTATTAATTATTAATTATTAATTATTCTGTAATTGTTTTGCCCAATTCTGCCCCAAATGCTAACTTTTTTAGTAAGACAATTAATAAAGCTTTGATCCTAAACTAAAAGTAATAGCTGATAGCTGACTGCTGACCGCTGTTTGCGCAGCATTCTGGAGGAAATGCTTACCATTTTTTAACCCAAAAAATTAGCTAAAGCAACTCCAATAAAAGTAGCTAGAGCATAACCAAGAATACCACAAAGAATGGCAGGAGTTACTAATTGATACCAATTTTTGGCTTTTGCCATAGCAGCAGCAGTAGTAGGACCTCCCAAATTAGCGTTAGAAGCGACAACTAACTCAGCCAATTCTAAGTTTAATAATTTACCAGCTAGTAACAGAAAAATTAAATGAACGGTCAAAATTACCCCAGCGAAAAAAAATAAAACTGGTCCAAATTCTAGAACTTTCCAGATATTAGCACTAGCTCCAATTACGGCAAAAAATATCTGCATTAACAAAGTACCAATTTTGTCTGCTACTGTTAATTTTCCTAAATATTGGGGAAATATTGTGGCTAGAGAAATTATTAAAATAGTGGTGAATAAAATTGCTGCTTTAGGAATGCCTAATAAACTAGCAATACTAATACCTAATGCACCTGAAATTCCACTAATAGCTAATGCTTTACTCATATCTAGAACCGATAATTCTTGTGTTAGTGACTCAGAAAAATTCCTTTTACTTTGTTCTAGTAGGCTTGTATCTTGAGCCAAATTATTACCAGGAAAAATTTGTTTTACCCATTTCAGAGAAGGTAAAGCAAATAACAGCAGAAAAAACAACGTCATAGCCAAATTATCTGCTGCTGTTCCTGCAGCTAACAAATCTCCTGAATCTAAATTTAATTCGATAATTTGAGCAGTAGCAAAAAAATTCACAGATCCACCTATATAAGTAGCACAGAAAACTCCAGCTAATTTCCAATCTAACTCACCTATAGGAATCAAATAATATGCTAGCATAGTTCCCAAAACTGTTCCCAAGGCACCTAAAAAATAAGCAATTAAAACTCGCCCACATTCATGCATAATTTGTAATATATTAGCTTGAAATAAAAGCAGAGGAATAGAAAAGGGAACCAGAAAAGACCAAACTGCATTATAGACAGGAGCATCAATAGGTATAATTCTTAGATTCGACAGAAAAAATGTTACCACCATAGTTACGACAGCACCAGATATACTTGCACCCCACTTTTTCTGTTCTGACCAAAAACCAATAGTTACTGCTGAGAGAAGAATTGCCCAAATAGCGAAATTTTGCTCAGGTTGAATCAAACTGTTTGTCATAATTGGTCGAAAATTATTTTTCAAAGATAACAAAATTCTACAAAAATATGTTATACCAATTCCCAAAAATAATGCTATACTTCCAATGCGACTTCAGTTATTAAGTAATAATAATAATTCAGTAATGTTTGTAAGAATTATCGGCATTAATCCAAAATATCTTATCCCTTTAAATCCTACTCCCTACTCCCAAGGAAATGTAGCAAAAATTTTGATAAATGGTATTAGTAAATGCAATAAATATCTACAATTTCAGCAATAAATAATATGAAATATGGTTATACAGTTATCGTATTTTCTAGTAAGCATTTAGCCGTCAGTTATTAGCTAGCCTCCTAGGTCGCAACTGCGGACTTCAGCTATTAATTTTTGGGAGGGTAAAATAATTGAGAAATTGAAACAGAATAAAAGTTACTATTAAAGTCTCCTTCCTAAACCTCAGAATTAATGAATAATTACCGAATAATTAAGGTTTAAAGCCTCTCCTTTAAAGGAGAAACAAGCGGTCGAGGGATGGCGAGGTCTCGGAGCCATATCCAATCGACCAAGAGAGAAAAATTTTTCCTTTTATTCAATCCTCTTCCTTTTAGGGAGAGGTAATTATAAATTATCCATTATCAATTATTGAATAATTGGTGATGGCTGACTACTAATAGTTGAATGCTTAAATTTCCTACTTCCAATTTCTTGCTTAAATCCTTCCTTTTTTTCTTAATTT
>NZ_JAAHGH010000138.1 GCF_010672525.1 Okeania sp. SIO2B3
TATTCGTTCAATGCGCTATGCTTAACCGCATGATACAGAATGGTAAACCCGAAAGTTATCAAGTATACATCTAGACTGCGCCTCTCCAGGGAGTCATCTGCGATCGCCACTTTCATGCAACAAAGCCCAGTCTCAGTAAAATCATTAAAGACAAAAATCTGTAGGATAAATCCGGCGATCGCATTAATAGCCATCAGAATAACTGAAGTAGGGGTAGCAACTTTTTCGCTGATCCGCCATAGTAGAACCATCACAGAAAATACAACAATATCAATCCCATTGCCCACTAAACCACTCATTATGCCGCCGAAAAATCCAGCCAGGAATAAAATTCCTTGTTCTTGAAACTGCCAGGAAAGGATAAATAAACGGCATTGCCTCATGTTTTGATTTAAGGTAAATAAAGTAATGGCAAAGCTAGTTAGCATAATAGTAAAAGACATCTTGAGAACATCTGGGGGTAATACAGGTGCTAAATAACCTAATCCGAGAAAAATCCCGAATAAACCTCCCAAACTCCCCCAACGGATAACTCGCCACTCGACTCGGATACCTGTTAAACAAATGGCTAAGGAGGCCGCGCTCATGCCAACACTTTGAATAGCTAGAGAAAATACTTTAGCTTCATGGGGAGAGATGTGTAAAAGCTTAGTGAATACAGGAAAAGCAACAGCACCCCCACCGATACTGGTTCCCCCAGCAATCATCGAGCCAAATAGCATCGTCAAGGCAATTTGCCAATTACTAATAAGATGAGAAAATGCTTCTTGATAGCCAATAATGATTAACCAGACTATCCAAGTAGCAGTAGCGATCGCCAAAACAATTACACGCTTGAACATGGGAAGAGGCGGGATAACTTTCATAGTATTTTTAAGGGGCGTTGGTGATTTTCGGTATGATATCATGTCCGGATAAGAGCGCGATAGAATTCCGTTCCGCTTACACCTTAACGCAGTTGTGCGCCAGCAAACAAAAAACTTTCTCCTTCTATTCCTCTTTCTTCTTCTTTCTTCCCTCCTGACTCCTGACTCCTATGTTTCAGTCTAAAACGCTCAAAAAGTTAGTATTTTAGGCGCATAGTTGGGCAAAACAATCTTGGGACAATTCTTATTCCTACCTCCTCGCTCCCGACCCATTTCTCCTGTCTTCCGCTCCTGGGATGGGTTAGGGGTGGGTTGTCTCCTGTCTCCTGTCTCCTGTCTCCTACCCCTACTAAAAGACTGTTTTAGCCCCTATATAATTCTAATGCTTCCTTAATAGCAGCAGGAATAGGAGTTGGTACAGTTTTTTCTCCCTCTCGCCTCATGCTAGCTGTCTGCTGTTCACCTTTAGCAACCATTTCTTCACCTTTGTCGGTAATTCGCCAGTATTCAAACAGCATAGTAATTCTATTTTGTGTTACTGATTTTAAGCGCATCCGAATTGCGACTCGATCAAAAGCCAAAAGTTCCGAGTAGTATTCGCAGGAAACGCTGACAGTAGCAAGGGTCAGACCTTGTGAGAGTTCAGTCAACACTTCAGGATCATGATCCCGCAAGAACATTTCACGACAACGACCTTGCCAACGAACATAGTTAGCGTAGTAAACATTGCCAACGAGGTTAGTTTCTTCAAAACTGACTATGTGCTGATATTCATAAATTTTCATAGTTTTTCAAACTTTTCTGTCTTGATAAGATTAGTTGATAAGTAAGCATTCAGCAGTCAGCTATCAGCTATCAGCTTTATTAATTTTAGTGGACAATTTAAGCTTGCTGTTACGGTGCGTTTTGAGGTTTGGGAAAATTGCCAAAGTTCCATAAACGTTTTATCCTTGTTTCAAAGACAACTATTTTAGTTATATGAGAGGGTTTTATTCATGACTCAGGATACATCAAATATAATTCGTTTTTCAAGAGATTGGTGGTTATTATATCAGCAAGCATGGAATAAGCAATCAGAATTTAAACATAAATTAAAAAAATTGGGTAAGGTAATTTTTTGTTTAACTGATGGCATAGAGATTTCTGTTTGTTTACATTGGGATGAGCAAGGAGATATTATTGAGGTAGATGTGATAGAAACTATTGATGAAAGTTTACCTATTTTTTCAGCACCAGAGGAAAATTGGGAGCAATTTATTAATAAAGAAATTGGAGCAGCAAAGGCAGTGCTGACGGGAGTTATTGATTATCAAGGCTCATTTTCAATTATTATGAAATATGGGAAACATTTTGATTATTTAGCAGATGTAGCTCAAAAAATCACCTAATTTATAATGTAACAGTTATTCGTCTAATTTCTGCTTTTTTTAGTAATCAGGTTTTCGTTTTCCATCTGCTATGGCAATAATCCAGAGAAATGCTTCAAATTCTGTATATTGGACTGTTTCATCTAAAATAGTGCGTTAGATTTTCAGGCGGGTTTATTTTATCCGATGGTTAAACTCGTTAATTTCAAAAACAAACCCGCCCCTACTATTGCAGCATTTTAGGCGTGTAACCCCACTCACTACTAGACTTAATTAATTGATCGCACTTCTGCCAAAACCCGATCGTTCTCCATCACCTCCTCCTTACCGATCAACACAGCAAAAACTAATGGTTGCTCAACCTCCCGCACCGAGATTACAAAAGTCGCGATCGCCTTTTCCCCAGACTCCAGCCAAACTATTTCATTTGGAGAGAGGGAAAAATTGTTCATTAACAACAAAGGAGCATCCGCCACCATTCCCGCTTTCTTGAGACACTCACTGGCACACCAAATCTGAGTTGCCGTTACATCCAACCCTTGCCCTGTCTCCTGAGCGATAACCTTGGCTAAGTCCAACCGCCTCACACCCAATAAATCGCCCCAAACTAGCTCATTCCTGGCTACCACAGGTTCTACATCACAACCTTCAGAACCCGCTACAACTAGGGTTAAATCTCCTGTATGGGAAACAGATACCGCCTGCCCGTTGTCCAATTCCGGTTTCCCATCAGGGCGACGATATAAATTCTGAGTTCCGAATTCTGTTTGCGGAGCATGACCTAGGAAATTCTGAATCCTCAACAGGTTACGATCGCTCCTTGCCCTTCTTTCCACCGTTGCATCTCGATCCACAACAATAGTTAAATCCGCATCAGGGATAACTTCCTGAATGCGACGTTCTAGATAAGTAGGGAGTAACCCAGCATTCCAAGGATCTTGAGTATCTCGATGCTGAATCACTTGTAATTCCAAATTGTTCCACTGTTCTAAAACTCTTCCCGTTTCATCAAAGATGGTCAAATCATAAATATAGCGATCGCCAATATGCTGACGTTCTTTCGCTGAGACAAACTGATTTCCTGCTGAATTCACAGAATGAATTATCATGCTTTCTACTCCAATGGGTAAAATTGTGGCATGAGGAACACAAGCTTGTAAAGCATGAATAGCAGCATCCCTAGCCCCCGCATCTCCTAAGATTAAATCTTGGGGGAGATACCGACTAAACCAGGCCGTTGTAGCATCGGTTTTTATCTCTGCGATACATTCGGTTGCTTTAAGATGACGATAACTTTGTATCCGTTGAAAACGACCTTGATGGAACAGTAATTCACCATATAAATCTTTCTTCGGATTGAGACCATGTTGCATCAAAGCATCAATTCGACCTAAACGTTCTCCCATACCTGCCCCAGACCAAACTGTCTTGAGTGTGTCTTACATTCTGAGGAGACCTCAGAATTACACACTCGCTTTTGACTTTTGACTTCTAAAGGTAATTCTACCAACTCAACAGTAAATGTCCGTATCCAGGAATCTACTCCTGAAGGCACTTGTTCAACAGAGTGAGTTTCACCGATACTAGAAAGTTCTTCTAATGCTTGGGCAATGTCAGCAACTGTGGCATCTGCATAATCTGTTGGTGCTATGGGAGGAGATAAATTCAAACTGCGGGCAGCTTCAACTACTAATTGACTGACGGTTATGGAATTGAGATGCAAATCGCTCAATAGTCGATGGTTATCTAAAATACTGGCAACAGGAAGTTCTGTCCGTTGAGCAACCAGTTGGCGAACACAGTTTGGTTCCCCTGAGACAATTGTTTGATAGGGTGAATTCAATCCAGCTATGGCAACTACTCGACCATTTAGCAGTGCTTTAACTTCTTGTTCCCCTGCACCAATACTCGCCATTTTCCCCGTAGGGTTGCCCAGTTCCGCTATAACTTTACCCCGCATCTTAGCAATGCGAACTAAGGCGGTTTCATCGAAAATTCCAGCCCAGTGTAAAGCACTTAATTCTCCTAAACTGTGACCGACAGCAACATCAGCGACGATACCCAGTTGCTTTAATACTCGTAAACCTACCGTAGAAGAGGTAACAATTGCTGGTTGAGCGATCGCTGTTGACTTAGTATCTTCTACTGTTGGTAAATTAGCGTTAGCATATAATTCTTGTAAGAACGGAAAACGACGAGACCACACCCCAGCATTAAGATATACAGGAGAAGCTTGTCCAGGGAAAAGAAAACCAATTCGCGGATTTTTTCCATCTATCCCTAAAAAGACACCTGATGAATTGTGAACTTTGAATTCTGAATTTTGAATTTTATTGAGGAGAGTTTCTAAGTGAGTGGTGAACTCTTGAGGATGACTAGCAACAATAGCAGCGCGTACAGGTAAACTAAGTTCTAGGTTGCTCACTAATTCCGCAGCTAAATCTCCTACTTCAGCTCTTGATAATCTGGGAGCTATTTCTAAAAGATGCTTAACTTTTTGCTCTAACTCTTCCGTATTTTTGGCTGCTAGTAAAATGAGTTCGGCATCTTGAGGTGTCGTTATCAGTTGGCGTTCTTTAGGTGTTAGCTTGTGACGACGAACGCTAGATATTCCTTCTAGGACAATATGAGTATTAATACCACCAAAACCCATTGCACTTACCCCAGCCCGCAGAGGTATATCTTCTGACCAAGCTTGACCCTCTTTCAGGACTTCCAGGGGCGGGTTTTCAACCTGCAGATCGGGATGAGGTTGGTCGCAACCAGTAGTCGGTGGAACTATTTGATTGTGCAGTGCCATAGTAGCTTTGATAATTCCTGCTATTCCGGCAGCAGCTTTTGTATGACCGATATTTGCCTTAATAGAACTAATTGCAGCAGGAGACAATGCTGCCTCTGCTTCCGAGCGGGCCCGGGACAATACTTGCAGTTCCGTAGCATCTCCAACGCTAGTACAAGTACCGTGTCCGTTCTACTAAACTTACCCAAACTTACCCATGAATGATAACATGAGCTTTGGAGCTAGCTTCCTGTTTTCCTACGGAATGCTGCGCAAACACAGAAGACCACTGACCGCAGTCTGTAACTTATCTTCTCCACAGGCTTAAAATTGGTGAGAACTCCACCTACTGACGTGCATAATTTTCTAGGTTAACAGCAGCATTAAAGTCTCTGTCAGATTGAAATCCACAGTTAGCACACTCATAAGTTCTCACATTTAATGGCATCTTCTGTTGATGCCCACAGTGAGAACATATTTGAGAACTTGGATAAAATCTATCAGCTATCACTAATTCACTGCCATACCACTCGCACTTGTATATAAGTTGACGCTTAAACTCATAAAACCCACAATCTGCACCCACCCCCATCCCCTCCCGGGAGGGGAGCTAGAGGGGTGGGTTATTATTCTTGAGCATTCCACTTACATTCAAATCCTCTATCACTATGGTGCTGTGGTTTAAAGCTCGCCCATGTTGTCAGTTTATGTAGTGCATCTGCTCTGATATCAGTTACTTTTTTATGAATCTTAGCTAGTCTTTTTACGGCTTTGGCTCTATTTTTTGACCCAGGCTCTTTTTTGCTAACACGCCGTCGATCACGAGTTAGTCGTTTTTTGGCTTGTTTGTAGGCTTTAACGTTAGCAAATTTCGTTCCATCGCTACAAGTTGCTAGAGTATTTATGCCTACATCTACGCCAATGATATTTCCTTTTTTTGTTGTCTGGTTAGGTTGCTGTTCATATTTAAAACTAATGTACCAATCACCTGCCCCCTTGAATATTCTCACATTTTTTACTGGTACAGAAGGTAAGATTTCGTAAGTTTTTACTATTCCTATTCTGGGTAGTTTTATATAGTTTCCTTTGAGGATTTTAATACTTCCTTCTAGATAAAAACTGTCTTTTTTACCTTGGGTGGTTCTGGTTCTTCTATAGGAGGAACCATTGTGCAAGCTAGCACAGGCTCAGCGAGGAAAACAGTAGCAGCAGTCATCATTGCCAATGTTTTTCCTATTCTGGCAAAGTTCGTTAGTTTATTACTTGGCTTTTCAGTGTTTTTCATGGGCTTTTTTGAGTTTCGCTCAACAGAAAGTTCTAAAGTAGACTACTGGATAGCTGAAACACTCCACTACAAGATCGGCGATCGCACTTTGATATTAGATATCGCTGGTAATTTTGCTTGCTTATTTGTGTTGCTGCTTTTTACGAAGAATAGTTGAGCCTAAACCTAGAGCACCGAAAGCGAAGAAAGCTACAGTGGACATAGGTTCTGGAGTTGTCTGGTGTCCGTGAATACTAATAACGGTATCCCACGGTACGCCGAACTCATCAACCAATTCTGGTGAATTAACTTTAAACTCGCTCCATATCCAGGTAGGAATCCAAAAAGTATCAACTTCAATAATTTGGTCAGCGACAGTAAAATCCATACCGACAGTAACTGGATCTGCGGTGAAGAGTGTCATTCGCTCTCCAGGGTTCGACGGATCGTCAAACTCCAACTCGAAAGCTATGTCGAAGAAACTGCTAGCTGTAAGATTTCCATCAACATTTGTCAGGTTATCAATTGCACCTCGCGATGGCTGAGTCGTACTTTGACGCAGAACTACGTCGCCTAAGACGGGACTGGTACCTTCCAGGTTCATCGATACAATTTCAGTAGGAATTGTGAAGGATTCACCTATCGGGACAGGTAAGGGATTTTCTTGCGTACCTAGATCTAAACCAGTAGGTACTTCAAAGTTAATTGTTGTAGCTCCCCAGAGGTTTAACGGGATAGGGAATGGCTCAGGGGTTGTGGGAGTAGGAGTAGGTTGAATTACTATCTCCCAATCCCAATCAAAAGAAATTGGGACTGTTGTTTCTTGAGCAATACTTATACTTGGTAAACTAACTAATGTGGCTGCAAGTCCAATTGCTGGTAAGAAGTGGGATTTTTTCATAATTGACTCTTTGGTTTACTAATTTAGTTTGCTATTTCAGGACTTACCCAAGGACGATATATATATTGTTCAGCCTTGCGGGTAGACCTATAATTTAGTTCGTAAGTTTTATCGGTGAGATATAACTCCAGGTAATGGGTTCACAACAAATTTAATTTGAGAATTTGCTGAAGTCTCACACTTAATTGGTATTAAGTAACTTTGACATCCTAATATTTATAATTACACAGTAATTCCACGGTGATCGTTCACCTTTTTGTTCACTTTCCTATTCATTTACTTATTAAAATTGTTCACTTTTTGTTCAGTTTCACTGCACAACTAAGTAAAATTTCCTGTTTTAAGTAATATGGACAACATTATCTGGCAAAGTTGGAGCAAGACTTGAACTATTCTGGGGTGCTTGGAATATGTCCCAGTCTACTACTATTAGTGAAGGAACTATCAATTTGGTAATCACCATTTCCTATATCAGTAACAGTTGTCTCACCCGTTGACGTTTTGTTGGTATCTTCTCTAACCATTACTGAACCTAATTCGGGGACATCTATACTAAAGTCTATAGCTTCCATTTCCGTCATGAAAGTTCCAGTGGGAATCTCTTCTCCATTCGCATCATACTTGTCAAAAACGGCTGTTTGCACAGGTACATCAGAAGTAGAGAAAGAACCTGTGAAATTTGCTGCTTTTGCTGACTCTACAACTCCGAAAAAGCAGACCGCACTAGCACTTACAGCGGTTTTCATTTGGGTAAACCACAGTAGGGACGTTCCATGGAACGTCCCTACAAGATTTGATGTGTGAAGATGTGGTTCATCAATTTGAAAAGCGCTGTAATCCCACAGCTCCAATTAGACTACGGGGGTTGCACATTATGGAATGATATTGCCAAAAATTAGTTTAGACTTTGACTAAAAAAAACCATTAATTAATCATTCTAGCAATTATCAAATCCAAAATCTTGTTCATCAAAAATATAAAATCATTGGTCACTGTGCAACGCCAGACTACGAGTTACTAATCTTGATGATTTAAAAATATTCACCTATAATACTCTTCGGAGCTTCCCGTCGGGTGGGATAGCGTTTTGCTCCGCAACATATAAAGCGTTGGCGATAGCATTCTGCTAGGAAAGCGGCTCTGTCACTCTTCGGGTCTCCTCGCCATATCCAATCGACCAAGAGAAGAAAAAAATGTCATTATTAGTCAATTCTAATCCGTTTTCCAGCAGAGGTAAGAATTTATTATTAATAATTAATAATTAATTCTTGAATTATTCTATTGCAAAGTGAGCTTGAATTCGTTGTCGCCAGATTTCATAAGCTGGTTTTCTTTGGTTATAGGGCAAATTTTCTAAAGCCTTGTCGGTAATCTCAGCCGCTGCCTCAGCACTAATACCACACAAAACTTGACAAGCCATCTCTGTATGATTCGTAAGGTTTTCAGCCCTCAGACGCGCCTTGGCAGCCTTTGCTGCTCCCTGACATAGTTGGGGTAAATAAGTTCCTGCTGCAGTGGATAGGTATTGTACTACTTCCTTGCCTACACCACCTGCGTAAGTGCAAGCCAACCCCACTCCACTCCAAAAATCTGCCCGCCTGTTGGGAGGGAAATTTTGGATAGCTTGGGTAATGAGGTTAATATCTGCTCCATAAACGAACCAGAGACTCCTACCCAAACCTTGGTCAAAGGCATTATCGGCATAACCAGACAGTTTTTTGGGAATTGCTATTCCCTCGACGTATTGACGCCAGTAAAAATATCCTTGGTGAAAACCGTAGCCATCTAGCGCCAGCCAACCAAGTAAGGGATCGGGAAATTGATTTTTCTCCCCCATGTCTTTGAGATATCTATTGATGCCCCAAGGAAGGCGAGCTAAAGCCCATCCCATTCCTACATACACCATATAAATATGCTCACCTCCAGCATCTGCCAAGAACTGCTGCAAGCGGTTTCGTTTCCAAGGGGTCAGCCCATCAAGTAAGGCAAGTCCCATCCCTGCGCCTTCATAGGCAAAGCCTCGCCACTCAGCTTCCACGGTGTTGAGGTGAGGAATTAGGGATTCTAGCCTGGTATCACTAATGGCTGCATGGTAGCCCTGCAAAAAAGTTTTGCCGATGGTTTCTAATCGCTGTTGAATACGAGGACTATTCGTTTTAAACCCCCGTCGGGCAACGGTTGCTTCTGCGGTGGAAATTCCCAGTAAGCGCTGGCGTAACTTCACCCAAAGTTTTAAATACTTAGACTTTGGGGAGGTCAGGAAGTAAAGACTTTGTTTTGTGTGCTTATCTAGGTTAGATTTAGCTAAAATCTGGGTCATTTCAGTTATCAGTTATCAGTACCTCTGGTTGTTTGCGCAGCATGACCTAGGAAAGCATTGGGATTGAAATACTGAAGTTGATTTTCTCTTGGTCGATTGGATATGGCGCAGGTTTCGGAGCCATCCCACCCTTCGGAAAGCTCCGAAGATCGACCGCTTTTTCATCCCCTTAAAAGGGGAGGCTATTGACCTGCTTTTCTAGTCATATATAGCAATGTGCGCTGGCATATTTACAAATTACAAGAACTGTCCAATAGCTAAAAGTCTTATACTATTCCTTACGGAATGCTACGCAAACGGTTTTTTATTCCCCCTTCCGGAGCTGTTGCTTTCCGGAGCTGTTGCCTGCGCACAGCGCTATAAACAATCTCCTACGTGATCAAACTTATACAAAAAGTTTTAAGCTAATTTTTTATAGTGAGATTAAGTTTCAAAATTCAAGATATAGCAATTCCCAAGAAGCGTGAGGTACGCGCATTCGTTGATTTTAGGGAATAGGGAACAGAAGACAAATTAAAGATAGGTGTACCTCACGCTTACTAAGAAACACTATATTATTTACAATACAGAATTTATCCCGCAATGATCGCTCACTTTTTTGTTCACCTATCCGTTCATTTACTGATTCAAATTGTTCACTTTTTGTTCAATTCCACTGCACAACTGAGCAAAATTTTCAATTTCAAGTACTATGGACAACATTATCTGGCAAAGTTGGACCAAGACTTGAACTATTCTGGGGTGCTTTGAAAAAATACTGTCTATAAATAGGGCTTGCGCTCAAAAGTCTTTTAGTAGGGGTAGGAGACAACCCACCCCTAACCCCTCCGGTGGAGGGGAAGACAGGAGACAGGAGACAGGAGAAATGGGAATTGTAGAGGAGGTATGAGGAATTATTGTCCCAAGATTTTTCTGCCATAATCGCCCCAAAATACTAGCATGCATGAGCTTGAGCAACCGAAAAGCTTGCACTTTTTCAAGGCAAAAAAAGGCAGCAAACCAATATCAGTCAATGCTTTGATATTTAATCAGCAAGCCCTAAATAAAAATCGATTTCATCAAGGCTTCTGAAAAATCTGATTTAAATATTAAAATCAATTTAAAAATCCAAATTATGGCCTTTAGTTCATTATTGTAGTGGATTGTTTCACCTAAAATAGTGCATTAGCTTTTTTCGTCACCCCATCCCCCCATCACCCCATCCCCCATTTTCTATTGCAACATTTTAGATGAAACAGTCCAGTAGTAGACTGACACACCTTAAATGGTGCATTATATGGAGGGATGGGGAGATCAAGACACCTAGAAACAAAAATCTATTGCACAGTTTTATATGTGTCAGTCTATTACCGAATAATTAATAATTAATAATTAAATAATTCGCGCCTTGAAGCCTCCCCTTGATCGGGGAAAAAGCGGTCGAGGGATGGCGATCTTCGGAGCGGCTCTGATAAGAGCGGGTCTCGGAGCTGTCCGACCATCGACCAAGAGAAGAAATAATATTTCCTTATATTCAATTCCGTAACGGTTTTAACCTTCTTGTAATTATCCATTATCCATTCCATTATCAATTAATGAATGGACTGTTTCAACTAAAATAGTGCAATAGCAAATTTTTAAGAGATAACTTCCTATAATTACAATTAGTTACAATATAAATCTAATGCACTATTTTAGCTGTGTCGGTCTACGACGTGATTTAATATTTATTTTACCGAATAATTAAGGTAAAAATCCTCTCCTTGGCTGCGCCGCGAGCTGTCGCTCTACAAGGAGAAACAAGCGGTCGAGAGATGGTGAGGTCTCGGAGCTGTCCGACCATCGACCAAGAGAGAAAAATTTTTCATGATTAGTCAATCCTATCCGTTTTCAAGGAGAGGTAATTATTAATTATTAACTATTAATTGTTGAAAAATACTCTCTAAGCTTGAAAAATTATTAAGTTAACTGATGCAGAGCATGGCTAATAGTAACAATAAAGACTGTAACGATCGCCCTAATATGTCTCATACTGACCTAGATTTAGAAAAACTAACAAAACGTCTTGCTAAAAATGTAGCTCGGAACACTTTTATCCAAGAAACTCTTGACGATATTAGAGGCTATATTCAAGCAGAAAGAGTACTATTATATTATTTTTATCGTCAGTGGAAAGGACAGGTAACATTTGAGTCTTTGAGCGATGAGGAACTATCAATTTATGGTTCAACAGGAGCTGATGAATGTTTTAATGATGAATATGCTGCTATGTATCAAGAGGGAAGAGTCCGAGCTATTGAAGATATCGAATTAGAAGTAATACATCCTTGCCATCGAGATTTTCTCCGTAGTATCAGGGTTAAGGCTAATTTAGTAGTGCCTGTTCTTAATTCTAGGAGGTTATGGGGGTTGCTAGTTGCTCATCAATGTCAGGATGCACGCTCTTGGTCAAAGTCAGATGTAGAAATTATGCAAAAGGCAGCAGTCAGTTTGGCAACTGCACCAGCTATTAGAGATAGCTAATATCAAATCCGGTTAAACAGTTATAGATTAGGTTAAGTGTTTAGGAGTTAGGAGAAGAAATAATTGGAAAGATGAACCTAGTTATGAGGATTGAAGATTTTTTTTATGTCCAATTAAACGGATTTGATATAATATGATTAGTTAATAATTATAGCAGAAGGAAGAAGGGAAAAGACGTTTATATCAAATCTGCTTAATTAGGACTTGCTGATTAAATATCAAAGCATTTGCAGATAAAGGTTTGAGCAATTTTAGGTCTGAAATACCTTGGTTTTCAGCTATTCATGCTCAAAAAGTTAGTATTTTGGGCGCATAGTTGGGTCAAAAAATTCTCCCCTACTCCCCTACTCCCCCATTCCCCTCCTGGGAGGGGTTAGGGGTGGGTTCCCCGCTCCCATACTCCTTAAAAAAAACTTTTTCAGCAAACCCTAATTAGGTATCAAAAAATGTTCCATCTGAGCGTCATTGCCAAATCTTTCTAAATTCTCTTCCTTCCTGACTCCTTCTTCAAGGCATTTTTCTCATCTAAATTCAGTTACAAGCTACTACTATTTTCCAGTAATTTATCTAAATCTGGCACATTTACCCAAGTACCTGTCATATTAGATTCATGGGTTAAATCCATTAATAACTGAGAATAAACACCTTCTCTGAGAGATGGAACTACAGATTTTCCTAGCTCTATTGCTTTTACCCAATTATCAACTACTCGAATAAAAGGTGCAATTCTACCATCAGGATAAACTTGAGGAAATTCTAACCTGTCGGGAATTTTTATTTCTGCTAAAGTCTCCCCATTTTGAGAACCCCAAACTTTAAACCCATGTACATAATCTTTTTGATTATCGCTACCTATAATTAATGTTCCTTTACTACCATAAACTTCTACCCAATGACCACGCCCTTGATAGGTGACAGAACTAATACAAATTTGACAAGGAGTACCGTATCTTAACTCTAGCATAATATTGCAAGTATCATCTGCATCTACCGATTTTAATTGGTTATCTGCTGTGGGGTCAGGACGAGTTTTAATTGAAGTATTTAGTTGTCCCCAAAGTTTTTTCGCAGGTCCAAATAACCAGTTAATATAATCAAAAGAATGAGAAGCGATCGCTCCTAATGCACCGCCTCCTTTATCTTTTTGAGCATACCAATTCCAAGGACGGTTTGGGTTAGCACGACTTGATGCTAACCAATCAATTTTTATTAGTCGTTTATCCCCTACATATCCATCAGCTAAAATTTCTGCAAATAGTTGCCAAGCAGGAATATAACGAAATTCAAAATCCATAGTTGCTACACATCTATTAGTAGCAGCAATATGATATAATTCTCGTGCTTCTTCTACTGTTAAAGTTGTGGGTTTTTCTAACAATAAATGTTTGCCTGCGGATAATACTTTTTTTGCCATTTCATAGTGTAAAAATGGTGGGGTAGAAATTGTTATTGCGGTAATTTCAGGTATAGAAATAATTTCTTCTATAGTGTTAAAAGCATCAGGAATATTATGCTTTAATGCAATTGATTTAGCTTTTTCTAAATCTGGGTTATAGACAGCTAATAGTTTGGTTTTGTGATGTGCTTGTAAACCTGGTATATGTACTTTTTGACCAAATCCTGTACCGACAACTGCGACACCAATAGTTTTATTAATCATTAGTTATTTATTAGAAGTAAGAAGTAAGAAGGAAGAAGGAAGAAGGAAGAAGTAGAAAGAAAGAAGGGAGAAGGAAGAAGGATTAAATATAAATTTCCATATAGAAAGGAAGAAGTAAGAGGGAAAAAGCAAGAAGGATAAATATAAATTTCCATATAGAAAGGAAAAAGTCATCTCATGTCAAATAATTAGCGCTCAAAAAACTTTTTCTTCTTATACCTTGTCACTCCTTCTTCTTCCCTCCTGAGGACTGAGGACTGAGGACTGACTCCTCCCTGATTATTTTTTATTAATTATCCATTCTATTACTTGTTTACCCAAATTAACATTATCGAGTAAATCAATTTCCCTAATTCCTGTCGGACTCGTAACATTTACTTCTGTTAGATAACCACCTATTACATCTATACCAACAAAATATAAACCATCTGCTATTAATTTAGGTGCTAAATACTCGCAAATTTCAGATTCTCGTTCCGTAATTTCTGTCTGAGCAACTCGCCCACCTACTGCCATATTTCCTCTAAATTCTTTACCAGTAGGAATCCTATTTACTGCTCCAATAGACTTACCATTAAGCATAATAATTCGCTTATCTCCTTCTTTTGCCGCTGGTAAATAACTCTGAATCATTACAGGTTCTTGACCTTGTTTTGTACTAATTTCTATCAGAGAATTAAAATTGCGATCGCTAGGTTCTAAAAATAAAATTCCCTCTCCAGCTTTTCCTCCTAAAGGTTTTAAAACTGCTGCTCCTTGTGACTCTAAAAAGTTTCTAATTACCTCTTTTTCTTGACTAACAATTGTTTCTGGAATTACCTTTTTAAACTGCAAAGCATACATTTTTTCATTAGCAGCGCGTAACCCTTGAGGAGAATTTATAACTAAAGTTTTTTCTGAATTAATGTAGTCTAAAATATAAGTAGCATAGAGATAAGGAATTGTTACAGGTGGGTCTTTGCGCATAAATACAGCATCCATTGACTCCAATGGTTGTAGCATCGCTTTTCCCAAATCATACCAAGGGTTACTAGCAACCCAATGATTTTCTACCCTTTCAACTGGCATTAAATGTGCCCGCTTGAGAGTGGCCCAGGCTTTACTATCAATAGTACTTAATTGATTAACTTCCGTTATCCAGACTTCGTGACCAAATTCTTGAGCAGCTTCCATCAGTGCAACGGTACTATCGTGAACTGGGTTTAGTCGTTCTATGGGGTCTATGATGAATGCAAATTTCATCTTTAATTTGGTTTATTATTTCAAAATATTTTTAGTAATTAATGTAGGGGCAATAATACCTTGAAGACAAGACCCACCCCCACAAGATAATCAATAAGTACCGAAATTGATACTACGCACCTAGAAGTGTATCTAATTTCCCTTGAGCTTCTAGTCCATATAGCTCGTCACAACCGCCGATATGTTGGTCATTGATAAAGATTTGAGGCAAAGTACGACCTCCATTAGCTCTTTTGGCCATTTTTTCTCTCTCTACATCATCCCCATCTATAGTGTATTCTTGATAATCTACTTGCTTTTTATCTAACAGAGCTTTAGCACGGATACAAAATGGACAAGTTGACCAAGTGTAGATTTCTATGTTAGCTGCCATATTTATAGACTTAGATTCTCTATATGAAATATTTGTTTAACAATTTTAATATTAATTTGCTCTGAAAAAATTTAGATTTTAGAGTTGAAGCTAAAAAAGTCCTAAATTTGAGGTTAAGGAATAGGGAACAGTTGAACTACCCCGCGCTACTTCGTGGAGTGCAGGGTTTCTGACGCTTCCTTGTCCATATCTGTATTCTCTATTCGAGTACATACTTACGTTGTGCAACATTTAACCTACTCAAAGCTATTTACCTTGAATCTGTATAGCATCACCAGTTAAAGTGATGGCTGTTGCCTGCAAAGCTCGCAACATAATATTACGAGCGCCGTTCCAATCCCTATGGGCA
>NZ_JAAHGH010000139.1 GCF_010672525.1 Okeania sp. SIO2B3
AGCATTCCTGTGCAAAACCCCCTAACTCTAGTTTTCAAGGTGCAAACGCTACAAGTTAGGTAGCTATAGGTTTTTAGAGCGGTTGAATACCTTTGCGCTTTTATAAGTATAACATAAAGTTGCCCTACAAGGGCGAGGCTTTAAACCCAATTTTTCGGTAAAATTAACGCACCCAACTGGACTGACACAACTAAAATTTTGCATTATATCATGTCTGGTTAAACAGTTATAAATAAATAGCGACGGAGTCCTCAGGAGTCAACCCACCCGCGGGCCCCTCCCAGGAGCAGGGTCTATTTATTGTCACCAGAGAAAAAAGGAAGAGGGGGAAGAGGGGGAAGAGGGGGAAGAGGGGGAAGAGGGGGGAGAGGGGGAAGAGGGGGAAGCACAGGAACTCAAAAAAATATAGGGTTGTAAATATTCTCGCAAGGAAGAGGGGGAAGAGGGGGAAGAGGGGGAAGCACAGGAACTCAAAAAAATATAGGGTTGTAAATATTCTCGCTACGACAAAGAATTAGCCCTGCCTCCCAGGAGGGGAGGGGAAGGACCGAGTCAGGAGGGAAGGAAGAAGAACTGGAGTTGAAGGAAAAAGTTTTTTGGTCGCGTAAGCGGAACGGAGTTCGATCACGCTCTTATCCGGACATGATATTAGGCGTAGGTTGGGTTGAGGAACGTTAGCGAAGCTTATCCTAACGGATAAGCTCTGCTAACACTGCCGTACCGCTACTTGGTGTGCAAGCTACAACCCAACCTACATTTTTAGGGGTGTCAGTCCACTACGCTGTCTAATATTTATTTGACAAACACTCTCTCAACTACCCAAGTGCCTCTTCTTGGTGAGTCGTAACGGTGCAGTCTTTTTTAGGGTAAGCAATACAAGTTAGCACATATCCTGCTGCAATTTGATCGTCCTCCAAGAAAGAGCCATCACTTTGATCTATAACATCATCTGCGTTACCTTCTACCTTTCCTGCACAGCTCGAACAAGCACCAGCACGACAGGAGTAAGGTAGGTCAATACCTGCTTCTTCAGCAGCATCAAGGATATAGGTATCATCATCACAGTCAATAGTTTCGTTGAGTCCTTCTTCTTCATTTATTAGAGTAACTTTGTAGGTAGCCATATAATTTTCCTCTCAATAATTAATTAGACAATTTTTTTGATTTTTTATTGACTCGAAGCTGCTAACTTTAGTAAAGTTCTTCTTCTTTGTGGGTTTCAATTGTACAATCAGATGTAGGATAAGCTACGCAAGTTAAAACATATCCCGATCCGATCTGATCGTCATCTAAGAATGACTGATCGCTTTGATCTACTGTACCCTCTAATATTTTACCAGCACAGGTAGAACAAGCACCAGCACGACAAGAGTAGGGTAAGTCAAGTCCCTTTTCTTCTGCTTCATCAAGAATATACTTGTCATCAGGACAATCAATTTCTTGCTCTCCATCTGGAGTTTTCAGTTTTACTTTATAGCTTGCCATTTTACACTCCTTTATTCAATGGCTTCGTCTCTATCCCACAGAACAAAAGGCCTTATTGGTTCTAGTATAGAGTTGTACTCATTTTCAAGGCGATATAGCTGACTCGTGGTGGTTGAAGTCAGTACCTCATTGATTGATTTTACAGTGTAGTTTTACCTCAGTTAATTAGTGCCTGGCTTTCCTACTAGAATGCTACGCATTTTTTTCACTGAGATAAAAAACTTGTAAAATTAAAAGCTAAACTTTCCTGACAATGTAAGATTTGCAGGGTTAACTCAGACCTATAAATGCTCAAACAGATATCCACTAGAAAGATAGTGATCGGCATTTATAATTTCATCTCGATCGCTGATACTCATTTTCTGGGATTAACATGAACATTAGTAGAGGTAAATTACTCAAACAAGCAACACACCTAAGTTACTAGGAGTTTAAGCTAGCTGATTAATTACCTCAAACAAGAGCAGTCATTAAAAGGTATGCGTTGATAGTCAAACGATCGTCAACTATTACCAATAGGACTTACGCACTACAAGATATTTTCGTCATTGCAACCAATAAGGTTTGGGGAGCAGTCCGAAACGGAAAGCAATCTCAAATCCCAGTTTTTCGTACCTCATGCGTAAGTCCTGACCAAAAAAAATTAATTAATTTGCTCTCGTCTACTACTTATAGGTCGTCTTCCTTATGAGTTTCAATTTTACAATTAGATGTAGGCTTGGCCACACAAGTTAGTACCCATCCTTCTTCAATCTGATCGTCGTCTAAGAAAGACTGATCGCTTTGATCCACTGTTCCTTCTACAACTTTGCCTGCACAAGTGGAGCAAGCACCAGCGCGACAGGAATAGGGTAAATCTATTTCTAGATCTTCAGCAACATCAAGAATGATCTCATCTTCAGGACAATCAATTACTTTTTCACCATCTGGTGTAACTAGAGTAACTTTGTAAGTGGCCATTTAATTTCCCTCTTTGTTAGTTTGGTCTATATATAATTTCAACTTATACAAATCACAAGGCTTGATTAGCCAAATTATTTGTACTTGTTTTATTTCCATCTTTGATATTAAGGGAAAAAATCAATGTTGTAAAACAAATTAGGCAAAAAATTACTATAGAATTTGTTATAAATAATTCTAATTTAATTCTGATTACTTATACCTGATTGGACAACAACCCTCAGACGGATGTTAAAAAATATTGAAGTATAGTACGACCATTGGCATATACAATCTAAAATATAAGTTTTTGATTTTTTATTTTAACTATGACCCAGACAAATCTCTCTTCCTCTTTATGCCCCACTATGCCGATCGGAGTAGGTATTGTTGGTACTGGTTATGCTGCTAAGGCTAGGGCTGAGGCATTGAAAGCAGATACGCGATCGCTCCTAGTTGCAGTTGCAGGTCATACCCCGGAAAAAACGGAGGAATTTAGTCAAACCTTCCAAGTCCAGAATACAGCTTCTTGGCAACAATTGGTAAAACGAGAAGATTTGGATCTAGTTATCATTTCTACTATTAATAGAGACCATGGAACCATTGTTCGTGCAGCTCTAGAAAATGATAAACACATCATTGTGGAATATCCTCTTTCCCTAGACTCAAATGAAGCGGAATCATTAATTTCTCTAGCAGCTAAGAAAAATAAGCTATTGCACGTCGAACATATTGAGCTTCTTGGTGGTCTTCATAATGCTATCAAACAATCTTTATCAGCTATTGGTAAGGTATTCTACGCTCGTTACGTTACAATCAATTCTAAACAGCCAGCACCTGTAAAATGGACTTATCACCCTTCATTATTTGGCTTTCCTTTTATGGGAGCGCTTTCTCGTTTGCATCGGTTTACTGATCTATTTGGTCAAGTTGATAATGTCAGTTGCCAAAGTCAGTTTTGGTACACTGAAGCAGACATTTACAATGCTTGTTTGTGTACTGCCCAGTTAAGATTTAGCAATGGTATTTTAGGGGAAGTTATATATGGCAAAGGTGAAAAATTTTGGCTTTCAGAAAACATTTTTACTCTCTACGGCGAAGCAGGGACATTAATTTTTACTCCTAAACAAGGTCAACTATTGCAGGGAGAAAAAACACAAATTATAGAAGTGGGCGCGCGACGTGGTTTGTTTGCCAAAGATACAAAAATGGTAATTGAACATTTACTGGAGGGAACTCCTTTATATGTAACTCCAGAAGCAAGTTTGTATACCCTAAAAGTTGCTGAGGCGACTAGAAAAGCATCAGAAATAAATAAAGTTATTAATCTATAAAAGATCAAGGAGTCAGGAGGACCGAGTCAGGAGTCAGGAGTCAACCCACCCCTCGCCCCTCCCAACCCACCCCTAACCCCTCCCAGGAGGGGAGGGGAAGAAAGAAGAAGAAAGAGAAAGTTTTTTGGTCGCGTAAGCGGAACGGAGTTCTATCGCGCTATTATCCGGACATGATATAAGTTCACAACTCATAGCTGAATGCTGTTTGCGCAGCATTCCGTAGGAAATGCTTACAACAACAGAGCTGGGAATTTAAAATAGACATCTCCTATAATAAAAAATAAAATCAATTATCACACAGAATTTATCAGTTCTTTCCCCCTACTGCCTAGTGCTTCTTTTATGGAATAGTTTTGTTCTAATTAAATTAAAATTTAGATCATTTTCAACAAATTTTTTGTTGATTTTATTTATGAAAATTTTAGCCTTGAAAATACTGAATTAATCTGGAACTTTGGTAATTTAAAAAAAACATTTTTATCATTTAATATGTTATATCATGTTCCCCCTCCGGGGGAGCTACGCTAACGGATAATCAGTTATAATAAAATTTAAGGACTGATAGTACCGACAGTACCAAAGAAATACTGAAATTATCAATACCCCATCTCCAATATTTCCTATGTATTCCTCCTTTTTTACCCTCCCCTCCTGGGAGGGGTTAGGGGTGGGTTTACTCCTGAATTCCTCTCCTGGGAGGGGTTTACTCCTGACTCCTCACAACAGTTATTTATTAAGTATTCAACCGAACATGATATTAGTAGTTAGTGAAAAAATTGGCAGTGCAGATGTTTACGCACAAAACGCTAAATCGATATTAAATAAAGCTAGTGGTTTTATTAAAGCTTATGACTTTACTTTAAATCCATATCGTGGTTGTCAATATGGTTGTAGCTATTGTTATGCTGCAGCTTTTAGCCCTAATGAAAAAATGAGAGATGAATGGGGAAAATGGATTTTTATTAAAGAAAATGCTGCGGAAGTTTTAGAGAAAGAATTATTGAAATGGGAGAAGAAAAATCCTGTTAAAGCTCCTAGTATTTATATGAGTAGTGTAACAGATCCCTATCAACCGATAGAATCTAAAACTCAACTAACTCGCAGATTATTAGAAGTAATGTTGGAATATCGACCAATTTTAGTTATCCAAACTCGTAGCCCGATGATAACTAGAGATATTGATATTTTACAGCGATTTAAACATCTAAGAATTAATATGAGTATTCCCACTGGTAGTGAGAAAGTCAGAAAAGATTTTGAGCCTCAAACTCCTAGTATTAAAGCTAGACTTAATGCTATGAAAAAAATTAAAACAACAATTAATGATTTAACAGGTTATTTGCCTAAACTTTCTATTACTATTACTCCTTTACTGCCGACCTTACCAGAAGAACAAGAAAATTTTATTAGACAACTAAATTTTGTAGATAGAGTTGTAATTCAAGAGTTTCATGCTAGTCATAAGCGATCGCTCATAGCAAGCACCCGTAATGAGGCTATAGATATGAAAAAAAAGTATAGTTGGTGGTACAATAATGAAAATAAAAATTATCAAAGCTTCAAATCTCAGTTAGTAGAAATACTGAGTGATGTAGAAATTAAAGAAGGTCAGGCAGGATTTACTTATGAATAATTAAATCGCAAATTTTTGGTATTTTCTCAAGTTTTAATTAGCCCTAAAACAAGGCAAAAATTATCAAGCTAATCAAATATTCAAAGCTATTGAAAATTCAACAGCTAAATTATCGCCCCTAGAAAAGTTTGATAGGGAAATGCTTACAAAGTTTCAGGAATATTTACATCAGAAATTACGCAAATTGACTTTTAAACCACCATCTGTAGGGGCGAATGGTATTGACTAACGTCAAGCTCCGCTAACGCCCTCCCCATCTGTAGGGGCGAATGGTATTTGCCCTCCCCATCTGTAGGGGCGAATGGTATTGACTAACGTCAAGCTCCGCTAACGCCCTCCCCATATTTAGAGTCTCTGCGTAAGTCCCGTACATAACAAAGATAGAGAAATCAACAGTTTAATCTAGGGATAAATTCTCAAAATTTCCCCGATTAAGTTAATACAAATACTCAATAATTGAGGAATCAAATAATTTCAGGCAGAATTGACTAATGAATAATTACATCACAAATTTTTGGCGTTCTCTCAAGTTTTGGTTTGCCCTAAAACAAGGCAAAAATGCTCAAGCTAATCAAATATTTAAAGCTATTGAAAATTCAGGAGCTAAATTATCGCCCCTAGAAAAGTTGTATCAGGATAAGCTAAAGTTTCAGACATCTTTAAATGACAAAGATAGAGAAATCAAAAGTTTAACCGAACATTTGAGAAAAGCTGTTTATAAATTAGATGAATTAGAATTAAAGGTTGATTTTTACGAGCCAGTAATTAGACGACTTGATGACTATATATTGACCCCAGAACCAAAATTTATTGAGTTTGTCACGAAGAGTTTTCAGTTAATTGAAAAAGATGAAATTTTATTGCAATGTACTGGAATATATGAACGGATATTTGACGATTTTGAATCAAGTTTGGCAGAGTATATACAGGAAGAAATTAATAGAGTTCCCCAACAAAAACGAGTATCAGAATTGCAAGCAGCGATCGAGGATATGAAATTATTAAAGCGTAATATAGATCCTGATTATGCTTTTAATTTTACTCCTTATGTTTATATGATGAAATATTTTCCCGATCATGTATATTCTAGTTATTTAGCTTGGTTTCTAGTATATAAATCTGGATTATTACCTACAAAACTTAATATTCTTGACATCGGTGCTGGTCCGGGAACAGTTGCTTATGGATTGGCTTTATTTCTGCAAAGTAGTAGTGGTTTTTTCTCCCCTCCTCCAATGCACATTTGTTACTATTCTTTGGAAAAACAAGCTCAATTTCAGTATCGAGGTCTTCAGTTTTGGCGACAATATATAGAACAACAAAGAATGCCAACTAATCTTTATTTTCGATTTGATACAACTGATATATTTTCGTACAACGAGCAATCGAAAGTTTTGCCACAAAGCTTTTTTGACTTTATAGTTATTTCTCACTGTTTATTTGCTAACAAAGCAGAAAAGAAAAAGTCTTTCGATGTTTATCGAAAAATATTTCAGGACAGTTTGAGTAGTGATGGTTATGTAATGTTAATTGTTCAAATAAAAAGATTATTCGGATTTTATAATATGCAGCCCAAAGAAGATATTATCCAAGAAAAAAACTTGCTTGAAAAGTTAGTTGAGGAATTAGGGTTAAAACTGGAGTGGTATAAATATGTTACTGCAACAGGAATCAGAGAATCTCATAGAGATTTTTTGAAGTATGCTAATGAAAAATTACCTCCTCAAAAATATATGAGTCCACTTAAATGTCAATATCTTGGATTAAATCATAACTCAAATTATGGATTAGATGACTATATAATTCTCTGCAAAAAATAAAAATAACTCCAAAACTTATCTAGAAAAATGCTCTACAAAATCAAACGTCGAATATTTAAAATTATTGAGCTAGATAATCCCGGAGATACTTACAGTAAAACCTTCAAAATATGCATCATCACATTGATTTTTCTGAGTATTCTAGTTGTAATTATCTCCACAGTAGAAGAGATTTATCAGCCATACCAAATCTGGCTAGATAACTTTGAACTAATATCAGTAATTATATTTACCATAGAATATATTTTACCGAAAAAAATTATGGTTTAAAACCTCCCCTTTTAAAAGGATAAAAGTGGTCTAGTGATGGCGAAGAAACCTCTCCATACCCAATCGACCAAGAGAAGAAAAAATTTCCTTTTAGTCAATCCTATCCGTTTTAAAAGAGAGGTAATTATTAATTATTAATTATTAATTATTAATTGTTGAAGGGTTTGGTCATCCAATGTTTCTCCTGGATATAAAAATCCAGTATGGGGAAGAATACGATTTATGCTTAAACCTTTAGCAATTATTGATTTAATCGCAATTCTTCCATTTTACTTACCTTTATTTTGGCAAAATCTAATATTTACCGAAGAATTAATAATTAAATAATTAAATAATTAAATAATTTAGGTTTAAAGCCTCCCCCTTTCAAGGGGAAACAAGCGGTCGTTAGCGCAGCTTCCCGAAGGGTGGGATGGCGAGGTCTCCTCGCCATCCCTCGACCAAGAGAGAAAAAATTTTCCTTTTATTCAATCCTATCCGTCTTAGGGAGAGGTAATTATCAATTATCCATTATCAATTATCAATTATTGAATCGTTCGTTTCGCTTATTTAGAATCTTTCGGTTATTCAAAATTAGTAGATATTCAAGTACAGTAAAATTATTTGGTAAAGTTATCAAGTCAAAACAAGAAGAGATAGTTATTACTTTATTTATTGCTTTAGTTTTATTAGTAACTTCTGCCAGTTTAATTTACTTCGCTGAACATGAAGCTCAACCAGATGATTTTCCTCATATTCCTGCTGCTATGTGGTGGGGAATTGTTACCTTAACTACTGTAGGTTATGGAGATGTTTATCCCATTACTCCTTTAGGTAGATTTTTAGGGGCGATCGCTGCATTAGTAGGAGTTGGTATATTTGCTTTACCAGCAGGTATAGTTGCTTCTGATTTTACTGAAGAAATAGAAAAAAAACGGGCTTCAAATCAACATAAAAAATCTATAATTTGTCCCCATTGTGGTCAAAAAATAGATGAAGAATAGCAAGATTATGACAGTAATATCATGTCCGGTTAAATACTTATAAATAATGACGGAGGAGTTATGAGTCAACCCACCCCTAACCTCTCCCAGGAGGGGAGGGGAAGTCAGGAGTCAGGAAGAAAAAAGAATGAACAGAAGAAGAAAGTTTTACTATCACTAATTAAGCAGACATGATATAACTACATTGACATACTCCCGCCGCCCGTGCTTGAGCGACAACGCGGGATTCTTCAACCCGCACGCGGAGTTACAGTTTATACAGAGGTGATGCCCTCCCCCTGTGTTCTTATATTATAACATGGTCGCTTTCCCATACGACATTCCCTTGCAGGAGAACGCGGGACTTCTCGCTATTTTTTGTTAAAGTTGAAAAAATAGACTTTACTTATGTAATATAGCACTACAGATTTAGGTGTTTGACACTACTAAACCTTGTTTGCGGAGCATTTCCGCAGGAAAAAGTTAGTCAGAGATTACTTTTAACTTTTAACTTTTGACTTTTGACTTTTGACTTCTAACTTGCGCGTAGCGCTATAATTCCAAGTGGTGAAATGTATCAAGCTGAAAATTTCAGCCACTAACACCAAACCATAACCAACTAGCAACAAAAACAAAATATGACAACCCGTAAAATAATCAAAACTGACAAAGCTCCCGAACCAGTTGGCCCATATAATCAAGCGATCGCTGCCACAGGTCAAATGATTTTCGTCTCCGGTCAAATAGCGATCGACACTAAAATCAACCAAATAGTCTACACCGACGATGTAAGTAAACAAACAGAACAAGTTATGGCAAACCTAGAAGCTATACTCACCGCGGCAGGTGCCACTTGGTCAAATGTTGTCAAAACAACCGTGTTCCTCAAAGATATGAACGACTTTGCCACAGTCAACGCTATTTACGGTAAATACTTCGACCCCGAAAATGCCCCTGCCCGTGCCTGTGTTGAAGTTGCTCGCTTACCCAAAGATGTACTTGTAGAAATTGACTGTATTGCAGTACTATAAAAAGTTTGGCGTTGGTTAAAAGAGGTATGATATCATGTCCGGATCAGAGCGCGATAGAACTCTGTTCCGCGCTCCGCGTTAACCTGCGTTGTGCGCCAGCAAACAAAAAAACTTTCTGCTTCTTTCTTCCCTCCTGACTCCTCCGTAGTTTATTTATAAGTAATCAACCGAACATGGTATAAGTCCTAACTAATAACTACTGAGGCAGACTTGATATCAAAGGAAGATTTTCTCTAGAGTGCATATATCCAAAGCTTCTCCGCTAATATCAAATACCCTCGGGTTCGGTATAAAAAAATGTTCCATCACAAGCGCCATTGCCAAATCTTTCAAGATTTCCCCCTCCTGGGAGGGGGAGGGGCGAGGGGTAGCTCCCCATCTCCCCACACTCCCCACCTCCCCTAATATTCCCCCAAGGTGGTTGCGTTAAATATTTTTGAAAGTGAAATTGCTAAAAAAGTAGGAAATTGAATAAAACTACATCTCACTACTATGAGAAATGTTACAATAATTGGTGTTGTTGACTACAAGGTTTTAACTCGCCGATCATCCCAATATGAAGTAGATTTCTACTAATCTAAGTAGTAGTAGATACCTAAAAATAATTCTGATATTTTTATCTCTTATAGAGTTTTTGCTTATTGCCAGAATATTGTCTATACAACTACATTTAAGATTATCATATATCAAATTTAATTAATTGGTTATTTGATAAAGTAACAATTTATTTCAGAAAAATGGCCAAATTTTGACATTAAGATATGAGAGTGTTAGAATATCATCAGCTTTTTGGCTATCATAGGGCATCTTCATGTGTAACCTTCTTAAAATAAGGAATACACAGATATCAAACCAGGAACAAAACATCGTCATTCATACAAATTATATCAGGAAATGTCTACTAGATTGGTGAATAGATTGGTAGATAGCTCCCTGGCATCTAACAATGATTCATCTAAATATAAACAATTGTTAAATTGTCACCTTTCTCAATTTAATTAATTTTTAGCATGGATGCTTTGAAAGCAGAAAATAGGAGGATTTAAAGGAAAAAATTTTTAATATTCTCAAATTATTCCAGTCCACCCGACCCAAATTAAAACTACTATGATTGTAGGAGATGTCTAATAATTAATATTTGTCGTCAACAGTTAGTATTAATTGATAATAACGATTATATTTATTGTCCGCAAATTAAATAGGAATCAAGACAACTTTGTCCCAAAAGGTACACTATTAAATATAAATTAATATATTCCTAGATCATCATAAACTTTGAAAATTATGAATGACCAAGATAAAACTAAAGAGGAATTGATTCAGGAGTTGATTGCTCTACGCCAAACTGTTAGTGAACTAAAAAAAGCAAACTCAAGTTGTATCTTAAATGAGCATCAGTTAAATCTCATCATCGAAGACCGCACTGCAGCACTCAAAGAATCAAACGATCGTTTAGTACAAGAAATTGTTCAACACCAGCAAGCAGAAACAGCTCTGAAAGCAGCTCAAGAACAATTACAAACAGTTTTGGCAGCAGTACCTGGTACAGTATCTTGGGTTAGTTCAGATTTACGCTACATAGAAGTTAATCATCAGGTAGCTGAGATGTTTGGTATGCCCACAGAAGAATTTGCGGGCAAAAGTATTGGTTTTTTAGGAGCAGGTTCTGAGTTTAATGACTTTCTACAAAAATTTTTTGAAAGTTCAAATTTAGAAACAAGTCGTGAAATTACATCAATAGTTCATGGAGAACCTCGCAGCTATTTGGTTGTAGCAGAAAAGTACAACAAAAACCAAGCTGCTTTTGTGGTAGGTATAGATATTACAGAACGCAAACAAGCAGAAAATGAGCTAAGAAATGCTAAAGAACAGTTACAAACAGTATTAGCAGCAGTACCAGGAACAGTATCTTGGATTAGTTCGGATTTATGTTATATAGAAGTTAATCAAAAGTTAGCTGATATTTTTGGTATACCCAGAGAAGAATTTATGGGTAAAAATATTGGCTTTTTAGGCACAAGTTCTGAATTTAATCAATTTGTTGAGAAGTTTTTTGCCAGTTCTGAATCTGAAATCATAGGTGAAATAGTATCACAAATTCATGGAGAACCTCGAAATTATTTGATTGTAGCAGAAAAATATAATCATAATCAAGCAGCATTTGTCGTTGGTATTGATATTACCGAACGCAAACAAGCAGAACAAAATCTTTTAGCAGCTAAAGAACAACTCGAAACAGCATTGGAAGCAGTTCCGGGAATGGTTTCATGGATTAATTCAGATTTAACCTATATTGAAGTCAATCAACAATTAGCTGATATCTTTCACCGACCGCGAACAGATTTTGTCGGCAAAGATATTGGTTTTATAGATAAAAGTTCTGAATTTAATAACTTAATTCAAGAATTTTTTGAAAGTTCTCAGCAGGAAATAACTTCTGAGATTATTTCAAATTACCAAAAGAAAACCAAAAATTATTTAATTGTTGCTCGCAAATATAATTATAATCAAGCCGCATTTGTCGTTGGTATTGATATTACTGAACGCAGACAAGCTGAGTCAGACCTGGGAGCAACTCAAGAACAGTTAGGAGCTATTTTAGAAGCAGTACCAGGAATTGTTTCTTGGATCAGCTCAGATTTACACTACTTGGGAGTTAATAAACATTTAGCAGAAACTTACAATCTACCGAAAGAAGCTTTTATTGGTCAAAATATTGGCTTTCTCAAAGCCAGTGAAGAATTTACTGAATTTATGGGCCAATTTTTTACCAGTTCTGCTCAGGATGACTGTAGAGAAGTATCTGCTCATGTAAATGGCGCTGCTCGGAATTATTTAATTGTTTCCCAAAAATATTCTGAAGGAAAAGCAGCTTTTGCTGTAGGTATTGATATTACCGATCGCAAAGATGCAGAAGCAGCACTAAAACAAGCAGAAGAAAGATATCGTACTATCTTTGAAAATGCCGTCGAAGGAATTTTCCAAGCAACTCCCGATGGCTACTTCATAAGTGTTAACCCCGCATTAGCTAGAATTTATGGCTATGAATCTCCTGAAGAGATGATGACTAACCTTACCTCCTTACAACATCGACTTTACGGTAACCCAGAAAGTCGCTCTCAACTTATACAAACTCTACGAGAGCAAGATGTTGTAGTTAACTATCAGTCACAAGTTTATCGCCGAGATAGTAGTCTGATCTGGACTTCTGAAAATGCTAGAGCTGTGCGAGATCGAGATGGTAGGTTAATTCGTTACGAGGGAACTGTTGAAGATATTACAGAGCGCAAACAAGCACAAGAAGCCTTGCAAAGAGCTAATCAACAGTTAGAAACAAAGGTTGAGGAACGTACTGCTGCTCTCAAAGAATCAAATCGTTTGTTAATGATGGAAGTTACAGAGCGTCAACGAGTAGAAAACGCCTTACGAAAATCAGAAGCGGAACTGCGGGTTTTGTTTGAGGCAATGACTGATGTAATTACTGTCTTCGATGCTAAAGGTAGATATGTCAAAATCTTATCTACTAATTCAGAAGTGTTATATAGTCCCATCAATGAATTGATTGGTAAAAGTGTTTATGAAGTTTTACCTCCTCAGCAAGCAAACCTATTTATGATTAATATTCAGCGGGTACTGAATACACGTGAAACTGTTAATATCGAATATAGTCTACTTGTAAATCCACAGAATGGCAATGTTCAAAAGCCTAACTCTCTATGGGGAATCTCATGCAAAGTTCCTAATTACAAATCTTCTAGTTCCCTTCCCTACCCCCATTCTCCTCTTCCTAATCCTAATGAAATTTGGTTTACTGCTAACATTTCACCATTACCAGATAACTGTGTAATTTGGGTAGCGCGTAATATTACAGAACGCAAGCGGGTGCTAGATGCTCTACAACGAGCAGAGGAAAAATATCGTAGCATTTTTGAAAATACTGCAGAGGGTATATTTCAAACTTCCGCAGAAGGATATTTCATTAGTGCAAATCCAGCTTTAGTCAAGATGTATGGTTGTTCCTCGGAAGCAGAGTTGAAAAATCTAATGACTGACATTGCCCAACAACTATATGTTAAGCCAAATCGTCGCTCTGAGTTTATTGCTGCCCTTGAAAAAGATGGTTCTATATCATCCTTTGAATCAGAAGCTTATCGTGTTGATGGTACTATAATCTGGATTTCTGAAAATGCTCGTGTAGTTCGTAATGTTGAGGGAGAAATACTTTACTATGAAGGTACAATTCAAGATATTACAAAACGTAAGTCTGTAGAGAGTGCGCTACGATTAGAACAAGAAAAATCTGACCGTTTATTGTTGAATATTTTGCCTGCGAAAATTGCCGAAAAATTAAAACAAAATCAACATCCAATTGCTAAACGGTTTGAAAATGTGACGATTTTGTTTGCTGATATTGTCGATTTTACTGGTTTTTCAGCTCGGATATCTCCTAATCAATTAGTTGATATGCTCAATCGAATTTTCTCAGCTTTCGATCAATTGACTGAAAAACATGATTTAGAAAAAATTAAAACTATCGGAGATTCTTATATGGTCGTTGGTGGTTTACCCGCAGCTAGAGACGATCATGCAGAGGCGATCGCTGAAATGGCAATAGATATGCAGCAGGCCATTCCTAAGTTTTTAAATGACTTGGGAAAACCTTTCCAAATTCGGATTGGTATTAATACTGGAACTGTTGTAGCAGGAGTAATTGGTACTAAAAAGTTTATTTATGATTTGTGGGGTGATACAGTTAATGTGGCATCTCGAATGGAAGCAAGTGGAATACCTGGAAAAATTCAAGTTACCGAAGCTACTTATCAACTTTTGAAATATCAATATTTATTTGAACCACGGGGAAATATTGCGGTTAGAGGTAGAGGAGAAATGATTACTTATTGGCTTCAAGGTAGAAGGGGAAATGGTGAAAAAAATCTGGTCTTATCAAACAAAAATCATGTGCTTGACAGTCGAGTAGACTAATATCATATCTAGTTAAATATTTACAAATGAAGTGGCAAATTGGAAGAACTGGTAGACTTACCTGGTATTTAGATAAAAGAAGGTTTTGGTAGTCCTGCTATAGTAATGGTAGATGGTGGCTAAAATGCTCACCATACCTTTACCAAAATCATGAAATGCACCACTACCATAAAATCAATTCAGGCCAAATTAGAGGTTTATACAAAAGAAAAATCACTGCTATTCAAATCCATATTTCTAACATTATTGACAATACCAACCAAATCATCATTATTGTAAATAGCAGTTCCTTTTGGCAATCCAGAAACATCTTCTCCTAATGTATAGTCACCAATACTTCCCGGTAATTGAATTTGATCGCCTTCAGCACTATTGAAAGTATCGATCCGAGCATAATCGTTTATACCATTTCCAGTGTAGTACACTTGACTATTATCACCCAAGATAAATAGATCGGCATCAGCATTACCCCGCAAAATATCTATCTGATTATAACCAGGTTGAGCAGAAGTTATATCTACTCCTGTAAGAGTATCCATACCTCTTCCACCATTGAGGATATCGTTACCAGAACCACCATTGAGGATATCGTTACCAGAACCACCATTGAGGATATCGTTACCAAGACCACCATTGAGGATATCGTTACCAGGACTAGCTTTGAGTATATCGTTACCAAGGCCACCATTGAGGATATCGTCACCACTATTCCCAATAAGTATATCATTGCCACCTTCGCCGTTGATAACATCGTTATCTGATCCGCCACGCATATAGTCGTTATTGTCACTTCCATACATAGTGTTATTAGGTTCAGGTGGAGTTTCATCCACATTACTTACATTAATAGTTAACTGTTGCTCAAAACTTTCACCCCCAGCATCAGTAGTTCGCACAGTAATATTATGATTCGCAATACTTTCAAAATCTAACCCAGAACCATCAGCAACTACTATTTGGTCTCCAT
>NZ_JAAHGH010000014.1:0-26625 GCF_010672525.1 Okeania sp. SIO2B3
ATAATCATTTGACTGTCAGATTTAGTTGCTGAAGATTCAGACTTAGTACGATCTGGCGGTCTATTAGCACTCAGAAATAGTTTCCTAATAATCTTTAATGCTAATATTTTCTCTTCTTTTATTTCAGTCTCTTGGTTACTACTAATTGTTGGGTCTATTAATGATGTTTTTTCATCAATAGTTGCTTCTATTTGATCATCCCTGAGCCATGTCTCAGCAATCAATTGAGATAATTTTCTGGCAGCCAGAAGCCTCCGCAAAGCATGATATTGATTGATAAACATCTTATCATCTATGCTCTTTTTCTTAAACTTCATCACTGCCTTCATATCTAATCCCTCATGGGGAAAATTGTCTATTTTTTCATTTCCTATTCCTGGCAACTTTTCTTTTAAATACTTTTTAGTTCCTGTATATACAGTTGTTTTGATTCCGAGATGAGAGTTATCATCTTCTTCCACTAAAAGAATTTGGTATTGAAAATTTTCCCCCTGAGATAAATTTGGGGATAGAACTTCATCTCCAGCTAATTTTTGATTATTAGTGCTATCTAAATCGAAAGGCATCATAAATCTTACTACCTCCTCAAATTGTTATTTACATCATCAAAAAAGACCAGTCATTTCAGCTATCAGTTATCAAAATAATTGGGTCGTGCAACCTGATCTTTTAAGGCCAAATATTTTTGGAGGTTTGCTCAAATCACCGTAATAACTTCTGACTTCTGACTTCTGACTTCTGACTTCGTTAACCTTTCTGCTGACGACGCAAACTAGCCATTGCTAAACTCACAACACCAACAGAAAATAGTGACATAGAAATCGGTTCTGGCACTGTTGCTAATTCATCTGCCAATACTTCTCCCATAATCACATTCCCTAGTTTAACTTGAAATGCTAGTTGCGAGCAATGGGGAGCTGTCTTATCTTTAAGGTCTTTAGCATCTCCAGTCCAATAATCACATCCTTCAGAGCAGGTAAAACTAGAATTTTCCGCGATCGCCTGACTATTTAGGATTAGATTATCTACTACAACACTATTACCTTGCTTACCGAAAAATTGTGGGTATGTGCCTCCCCTTTTAAGGGGATAATAAAGAAAAATTTTCATGAATTTGTCAATCCTCTTCTTTTCAAGGAGAGGTAATTATTAATTATTAATTATTAATTATTAATTATTAATTATTAATTATTAATTGTTGAAGAGCTGTTGTGCGGATAAATAGATCGTTGAAAGTATCTGTGGTTATATCTTCAACTATTTAGTCTAAACTCCAGTTGTTTGAACTCTATGCTTTCATCATCTCTCTAATTTCAGCGAAAAGTGGTGACAAAAATAAGTGAATCCTGGTGATTTTTCAGAACACATAAAGTGAGGCTAAAAGTATTGAAAGAGTGAGCAATTATGTCTCATCATGGTGAAATAGATATATGATTTTGGTGACGATAGTCACAACAATTTTTGATTTTTTTTGGCAGCCTTAATAGTCGGTGAACAAGTTGGATAAGGATAAGCAAGGCGATAGATATTTTGTAGAAATTAAAGCTAAATTTTTACCTGGTAGAGAACAATGGGGATTTATGGAATTACTTGGAAAGCCGACATTAGATGTTCCTAAGTTTTATAAACCTGAGAAGCCGACAAATACAAAAGTAGCTTAATCAAAAAAGATTGAGAAAAATGCCTGACATACTCAATACCAAAAATTACTAAGTTTAACCCGTATAACAACAAGCAGAAAAACTCATTATAATCACGGATAAAGTCTTAAAAATCCAGTTTTTATGAAGAATCAGTAAAGATTTAAAGTGCGGGGTTGCAGATTAGAATTAGTATCAAATAAGATATTTATTAATAGGGGAGCTTAACTACAAATTTTTAATTTATTACAAACAAGTAATTAGGAGTAAAAAATAATGAAATCTATTTTCACTATTGCCGTCGCCACCGCAAGTTTCTTTGCCACTCCACTAGCAGCCAACGCTGCCTCCTTTAGTAAAGTTGCTGACGATAACCTTTTTAATGACCTTAACCCCGACTTGGCCTTCGTCGCTGAAGGTCGCATGGGCAACAACGCCATGAATGGAACTCATGAACTCAATTTCCACGGTGCAAACCCCTTCAATGAAAGTCAAACCCAAGACGAAACTAACTTTGTCTGGAGTAACGGCGAAACTTATGACTTTGAACTGAGATACACTGCAAGCTCCGGCTTAACTAAATTCTTCATTAATGAAGTTGAGCAGCTATCTGACAATTTCTCCGGTCCCTTCTCCGATATCTTTATCCGTACCAGAGCGACTAAGGACGGAAGCAGCATTAACGTTAACAATATCTTTTTAAACGGTGAATTTCTCGATGGCGCTTCTTCTACTGTTGCTGAGGGTGGAGGTGCCTGGGCAGACTCGATGGATTATCTGCGCATCACTGGTTTGTCCGCTGATGAAGATTTCACTCTCACTGGTCAGTCTACCATGAGTTGGGGAGATATCGTACCGAAGAATTCTCATCTAGCTTTCCAAATTAAAGTTGCCGACGTAGAATCCGCTTCAACTCCCGAACCAACTGTTATATTTGCTTTAGGTTTAGCATCTGCTGGTATGACTTTACTTCGCCGTCGGTAAAATGGCATCAAACTAGGGGAAATACTGTTGGCAAAAGTAATCATGGGTGCTAAGACTAGATTTTAGAAACCCTGGCAATTTCCTGCAAATAGTACAATGGTAGAAGATGAAAACATCAACAAAAGGAAATGGTAAAAAATTATGTCACGCCAGGGGAGAAGATATGCATGTGTCAATGTGAATATCTCCAATCCCAATACCCTGATGGAGAGCTTGTCAAAGAAGTTGGAGGAGGACTTAACTACAAACGAAAAAAAATGCTTGCCGTACTGGAACGGGTCATGTCAGGAAATGTCCAATCGATTGTGGTCACATACAAAGATAGGCTCTTTCGATTTGGCTTCGATTTGCTCGAATGGTTCTGTGCCCACCACAATGTGCGAATCGTGGTTCTCAACAAAGTTGAACTTTCTCCCGTTTGCGCAGCATTCCGTTTGCGCAGCATTCCGAAGGAAAGGAAACGGGAAATGGTTGAGGACATCCTTTCAATCCTCCATTGTTTCTCAGCCAGGTTGTATGGACTACGTTTGCGCAGCATTCCGAAGGAAAAGTATTCATCTCAAATCTCTGCATATCAGGATTTACCCAGAAAAAAGTCTCCATCAAATTTGGAAACAGTGGCTAGCAGCAAGTAGGTATTGTTTTAATCAAGCAATAGCTTATCAACGAAAACATGGGTTGATTTCTAAGTACGATTTGCGTAAAGTAATCTTAAACAGTGAAAGTTTACCAGATTGGATCAAAAAATCACCATATCACCTTAAAGTAAACGCAATTTATGATGCTAATGCTGCGTTTAAAACTAGCCGTAAAAGTGGAACTAAACAGCCAAGTTGCGGAAAATTTCGTTCGATTAGAGACCGAATACAATCAATTAAATTTAGGGTAGAAGACTTTAAAAAAGGTACTTGGTTGCCATCATTAACGAAAGGATTAAACTTACTCGCCTCTGAGCCAATTCCGACTATTAATGTTGAATACCAACAAAAACAAAAAGATGGCACATACAAGAGTTGTGTGAGAGAACAATCTTGGAATGCAGAGACTCAGTTGGTTTATGACAAAAAACGTTGGTTTGCTGTATTTCCAAAAGAGTTCAAACAAGATTGCTCTAAGAGTCAATCCATCATAGCTTTAGACCCTGGTGTTCGTAGCTTTTTGACTGGATTTGATGGAGAAAAATTTGTTGATATAGGCCAAGATGTCAAATTTTCTCAAAAATTATGACAATTAGAAACCTACACTGCTTCGCTGCATGACGGAAAAGTCTTAGCGTCAGTGTAGGTCATTTCAGTTATCAGTTATCAGTTATCAGTTATCAGTACCTCTGCAATATTGATCGATAAATTTGGGGAAAATCCAGGGTAAAGGGTGGAAAATTATCCCGTGCTCCCTGCTCCCCTACTCCCCCTCTGCCTTAACCAAGAATGAAACAGCCCTGCCTTAAAAGCGGAGGTTTTAGACCACAGTTTCTCGGTCAATCAAACTTATATTCCTAAATCAGATTTAGCAACTTTAGCCATAGCTAATAATTTATCCTCCCACTTTTTCCCTACATTATTGTGTTGTAAATATTCTGTCAAAGAACCCCATCCATTTGACTGTAGATGTAACTGAGTCGCAATTTGATGTTTACAAATTGTGCGACGATAAATCATATCAGCACAACTACAACCAGTATTATTAACTTCAGCAACAGTTCCTTTCATCGAATTTCTGACCACAGCACTAATAGCAGTTAATTCGACTTCTAACTTTTCTAATGCTGCCCGATTATATCGTTCTAGAAAAGCCTGAAGTTCTGTATAAACAATCAAATACTTGCAATTTTCAGTCTTAATATTGATGCCAGAATGCTGAAAATTATAACTTTTGATTTTGCCTATATTACGCTGTTTAATTTGCAAAAAACAGAGTAAACAATTCAGAAATTTAGCCTTAGATAAAAA
This sequence comes from Okeania sp. SIO2B3, assembly GCF_010672525.1. Taxonomy (GTDB): domain Bacteria; phylum Cyanobacteriota; class Cyanobacteriia; order Cyanobacteriales; family Microcoleaceae; genus Okeania. The sequence continues at coordinate 4,574 of NZ_JAAHGH010000014.1, forward strand.
AGTGCTGCACCGTCCTTTTGATGTGCTATAAATTATTTGGGGAGTATTACTAACTCCAACACTTTTCACCCTTTCAATTTTAATTTCTAACGGTACTAATGGCTGAATTTCTGAAATTATTTCATTGGGAAAATGAGTGGATTGAATACCAACGTAACTAACCATGATATAATCCTCTTGTGATTTAATTTTTCGATTCAGGCGCTCTATGAAACAACTAATTCAGATGAGTGCCTTTCATATTACAATTATACTTCATTTTTGAGAGATTGACAACCAATGTAAATCAATCCAGACAAAGAATTGAGGCTGTTACTACAAAGATGGGGAGATGGGGAGATGGGGAGATGGGGAGATGGGGAGATGGAATATTTTTGATACCTAATTAAGCGGATTTGATATAATCAGAAGTTACGCATAAGGTACGAAAAATTAGGATTTGAGATTGCTTTCCGTTCCGGAATGCTCCGCAAACTCTGTGGGTCGCAATAAAGGATATACTTTGTACTGCGTAAGTCCTAATAATAACTAATAACTGTTAACTGAAATGACCACAGCCATTAAACCAAATCTTCTTAGTCAAGACGAAGCTTTATCTTTATTAGAAACAACTGTAAAAAAATCTGAAGCAGAAGGTATTGTCGTCAGTCTTAGCAACAACGAATCATCTCTAAGTCGCTACTCAGAAAATCAAATTAGTCAGAATATTACCAAAACAAAATTTGAACTCAACATTACCAGTTACTTCGGAACTCGCAGCGCCACTGCCTCCACTACAGAATTAGACCCGGATGCCATTACAGCTACTGTTCGTCGTTCCGAGGAACTCGCCCGCATTGCTCCACAAGACCCAGAATGGGTGCCACTACTCGAACCTCAAGAATATGAAAAACGTACTCCCGCTTTTGATGAATTGACCGCTACTATGTCCCCACTAGAGCGAGGAAAAATAGTACAACAGGTATGTGTAATGAGTGCCAACGCAGGAGTTGATGGCTCCGGTACTCTGAGTACAAATACATTTTCAGGAGCGATCGCCAACTCGGTTGGGTTACGCGCCTATAATAAGTATACAAGAGCAGATTTTAGTTTTACGGCAAGAATTGAAAATGGCTCTAGTTGGAGTCATAGCACTGCCTGGGGAATAAACCAACTACCTACTGAAACCCTAACGGAGGAATTGATAAACCGTGCTTTTGCCTCTCGCCAACCGAGAGAAATTAACCCTGGTGTTTATCCCGTGATTTTCAGTGGGGCAGCTTTAGGCGATCTATTGATTTGGCTAATATTTAATTTAGATGCGCGGGCGGCAGATGAGGGGCGATCGTTTATGTCGCGCACTGATGAAACAGGTAAACCAGTGGGCAACCGAGTTGGGGAAAAAATGTTTAGTCCTTTAGTGCAGATGCAGCGCTATCCAGGACATCCTTTGTTGCAGTTGGAGACTTTCTCTAATAATGGGTTGAGTAATCATTATCTGGAGGTGATTAAGGATGGTGTACCACAGACTTTATCTTATAGTCGTTATTGGGCATCACAAAAAGGTAAGCAACCCACGGGTTATATGTTTCCAGTGGTGATGGAGGGTTCTGAACAAAGTTTGGCAGATTTAATTGCTCAGACGGAGAGAGCTGTTTTGGTAAATCGTTCGTGGTATGTGCGTTATGTTAATCCTCGGACATTGGAGGTGACTGGTATGACACGAGATGGTACTTTTTGGATTGAGGATGGTAAGATTGCTTATCCGATTAAAAATTTGCGGTTTAATCAGGTTTTGCCGGATATGTTGCGGGATGTGGATGCGGTTAGTCAAGTACAACGTTATGGTGATAGTGTTTTGCCTGGACTAAGGGTGAAGGCGTTTAATTTTAGTAGTGTCACGGATAGTGTTTGATTAGGTCGTAGGGGCGATTCGCGTTTGCGGAGCATGACCTTAGGAAATCGCCCCTACAGGAGTTAGGAGGGAAGAGAATTTAGAAAGATGTCTAATTTTTTAACTCTAGTATTGATAGGTTATTTTTAATAATTGAAGGTTGAAGATATATATCAATCTAAACTAGAATTCATACAATATTTCGACATAAACTCCAGAGTCAAATCTCGAAGACTTTCATCTAGAAACTCCCATATTTTCTCAGCAATAAATTCTGGTAAAGCTCCGTAAAATGCTTGAGCAATACCTCCAGTAATACAAGCAATAGTGTCACTGTCTCCGCCTATAGAGATAGCATTTCTAATTGCATCTTCAAAATCTGTAGATTCTAAAAAACAAATTATTGCTTGGGGAACGGAACCTTGACAAGAAACATCAAATTTATAGACTGGTCTAATTTCTGCTAAAGTTTGACTCAAATTATAGTTAAAATTACTCTCAATATAAGACTTTATTTCATCCTTACTTTTTCCTGTTCTAGCAAGAAAAATTGCTGCTGCTGTAGCTTGAGCACCCTTAATTCCTTCTGGGTGGTTATGGGTAATTTCTGCACTCTTTTTTGCTTCTATTAATACTGTTTCCAAGTCATTAAAAGCAAATCCCACTGGACTAACTCGCATTGCTGACCCATTACCCCAACTATAATAAGGTTGCTTACTATCAGATTTATTCCACTTTTTAAAATTGAAGCCATAACCTGCGTAAGGATAGCGACGAAAATACTCTTTAACTATATCAATATATTCGCGATTATTGAGGATAGAATCCGCAACTGCTATCGTCATAACTGTATCATCTGTAAATTTACTTTTATTACTAAATAAGGGAAAATCTTTGATTTTGACATTGTTATGTTCATAGACAGATCCGATAATATCGCCAGCTATTGCTCCTAACATTTTGCTCTTACCTTTATTTATTTAACTAACATTTTAACAAAAAAAGCAACAAAGTAAATATTTGCTTTGCTGCTTAATTCTATGGAGACTTCTAGTGATATAGCGCTACGCGCAAGTCAAAAGTTAAAAGTCAAAAGTAATATCTGACTGAGTTTGAGCATTTATGCATTTCCTAAACTAATTTGCGTAGCGCTATACAGCAAATTTTTGATTAAGATTAAGTAGGTAAGCATAAATAAACCCAACAAGTTTAGGGCTGGTTTTTAGGACTAAATTGGAAATATCAATACTTTCGGCTACCCGCCCCTAAAATTTTTTTAAGGTTTAATTAGATCTACCTACTTATCATCTGTAAATCCTGTTGTACCTTTGTCATTCAATTACTTTTTATAGCTTTTAATTGTTGGCGAAATTGCTCTAATTGTTGTTTATCCTCAGCAGTCATATTTTCCTTATTTTCTAACTCTAAAATCTTTTTAGCTAGGTCTAATTCCCGAACTGGATTCCAGATTTTATCATCTGCTTGAGCGAAGCCAGACCAACCATGGGGTTGGAGAACTTTTGCTTCTTTATAGTTATAGAAAAAGTTACGAATTTTCTGTTTTAAATCTGCTGGTAAATCTTGACGATAAGCAATTGGGTCACTAGGAATTAAAGTAGAAGTCCAGATAGTTTCTATATTAGCTCTTGCCTTTGGATTTGTTTTTTGGAGTCGGTCTAAAGCTTCATTATTATTAGTAGCCACATCTACTTGATTATTAGCTATTGCTAGAGCTGTTGCTTCGTGACTGCCTGAAAAAATTAAGCGTTTAAATGCTTTTTTGGGGTCAACTCCGTTTTGAGCAAAAACATAGTAACTTGGTACTAAAAAACCGGATGTAGAGTTCGGGTCATTAAAAGCAAAAGTTAAATTACCTGCATTTTTAATCACATATTTATCGCCTCCCATTGCTTTAGCTTCAGCAACTATAGGATTATCTTTGTTAGTAATTAAATGAGAGTAATAACCTTTACCACCTTCTGTATCTACGACCTGGGCAAAAGCTTCAGCTTTAGCGCGTTTTGCTGCTTCAATATAGGATTTTCCTCCATACCAAGCTAGGTGGACATCCCCAGTTCGCATGGCTTCAATTACTGCTACATATTGAGTCACATAAAATGCTTTAACTGGTAAACCAATAGAATCAGAAAGTGCTTTGATAAAGGGTTCCCAAATTGGTCTTTGATTGCTTTGAGATTCGGTGGAAATAATGCCAAATTTTAGTTCTTTTACCTGAGCTAATGTTTGGGGTGAGAAAGTTAAATTGGCTAATTTTGCTCCGGCTAAAGATAGAGCAAATAGAGATGAATTTTTAACAAATTTACGTCGGTCCATAGGATTCTTTTCTCTGGAAATATTAGTAGTTGTCAGTTATAGTTCAGTAGCGATCAGCTTCTGTGTTTTTTCAGAAACAGATTTGTCCCTGCATAGATTATGCTAGATTAATGTTAAGCCTTGGTTAAGCTCACTTTCTAGAATTTTTAAGTTAGAAATTAGCGATCGCTACGAGATAAAGAATAGCCATGAAACAGCATTATCGCAATAATTTTCGGCTATCAAATTTTATTCATTTTACTGACAATTAATAATTGACAAATGACACTTGATTAGGCTTTTTGAGGTAAGCATTTCCGTTTGTCATGCTGCGCAAACAGCTGTCAGCTAGGCTCCTATGGTCGTAACTGCGTTATCAGCTATCAGCTTCATTAAGACTGAAATTAACTAATTATAATAGACATCTTCGATAATAAAAAATCAAATCAATTATCGCAAATAAATCATCAATTATTTCCCCCTACTTCCTATTTTCTGGATAGGTCTAATAATTAAGAAAATGCAGTTCTATCTAATTCGTCTAACTGGTGGATAAATTCTATTTCACCAGAATGTATTCCGTCTTGGTAAATTACTTTCTCACAAATATAAAAGGCTAAGTGCTTTTGAGAGGGGTCTAAAGACCGCAAGGCATCTAAACCAGAATGAAGAGCTACTTCAGAATTGTTGGCCAATTCTTGATTCTTAAAAGTCTCTATACAGCGGTCAAGTATCTCTCTTATCTGCTCTTGTGGAGTGTTCAAAAGATCGGAACCCATCTCAACAATTAAGTTTTTTTCCTGGTCACTGGCATGACCATCTACAACTGAGGCCAGAGCAGCCAATTGGATAATATTGTTAACAGAATCAGAATTCATATTTTTCTCCATGCAGATAATGTCAGAAGTGGTTATTTGTTGAGGCAATTGCATCAATAACTAACCAATTTCCTTACTACTCAGCCTAAATCAAAATTATTAATTTTCAGTTAATTTATTCATCAATATTTAGATTGTGCAGAAAATATTCCGATGACAATTAGAAATTATCATTACTTCTAATAAATTAATTTTTCCTATTGTAGTTAAGATGTTTTATTTAACAAGTCATATAAAGCATATAACTTAACGCGCGTCAGAAGTCAGAAGTCAGTAGGGGCGCCATTCGGAGCTTTGCGGAACGCAAATGGCCATTCGCCGGTACAGAAGTTAACCCACCCCTAACCCCTCCCAACCCACCCCTAACCCCTCCCCTCCTGGGAGGGGAAGTAGGGGTTGCGCGACCCTTATGATTTTGATAAGAAAGAAGAAAGAAGAAATAAGGAAGAAGAAAAAATCTTGCGTTGTCTGAGTTTTAAGCTTTTGATTTGTCTGTGCCCTTTGCTTCGACTGCTATATCTCATCAGCTAAAGTAGATTTTACAGCAGATTCGGTGGTATATGAGGTACAAAGATTAACAACAAAGTGCGGTCATCTTGCTCGCCAAAGATGTACCTTAATGATATGAAATATGCTGTATTATACCGGTTTGATAAATATTTGCTACAAATAGATAGGCTATTTCTTAGGAGTCAACCCACCCCTCGCCCCTCCCCCGACCGTGGAGGGGAAGTCAGGAGTCAGGAGTCAGAATAAATGGCTTCGATATCGTTTTTTTAGGTCGGAATTTATATTTTTCGTCAAAGGGACATCCCCTATACTTGTCTTTTAATCGCCTAAATTATTCGTAACATTCTTTTTTCAAAATGGTATTAGGAATCAATAAATATATTATAAAAAATTCTCCACCATAATGTTAAATTTGGTAGAGAATAATGTTAATTACTTGTTAATTGAAAAACTGTAAAAGGCTAATTATCATAATTAAGAAAATACCAATCCTTGTAATGCCATAATGAAAGGCAATTCAGATTCTGTTACTTTTTTGTCTATGTGAATTACTTCTTCGCAAATGTGAAAGGCTAAATGCTTCTGAGAGGATTTTAAAGGCTTTAATACCTCCAAAGCCAAATTAAGAGCTGTTCCAGGATTGTTTGCAGCACCTTTAGATTGATAAATTCCAATCCATAGATCCATCAAGCCTCTTATTTCATCTTCGGAAGTTTTCAACAGATGAGAACCTTCAATAACAATAAAATTCTTTTCTTCGTCTGTAGCTTTACCATCTATAACGGAAGCTAGCGCGGCCAATTTTACAATATTTTCAGCAGCAGAATTCATATTTCTCTCCATAAAAGTGATTAGAGAAGTGGTTATTCATTGAGGTAATTACACCAATAACTAACTAATCTTCTTATCCCCTAGCCTAAATCAAAATCATCAATTTTCAGTTAATTCATTCATCAATATTTTCTAGAAAATCTCTCTCTGACAATTAAAAATTATCATAAATTCCTGTCAACTAATTTGTCCTATTTGTAGTATAATACCCTTCTGTCAAAATATAAATAAAACACAAAAAATACTTACTTATATGCAGAAATTTGATACAGTACTTATTCTCTTTAATTTAGGCTAATCTGATTAGACCTCTTGCCAAAGTTCCAAGATTGAAAATCAATCAAAATCAACTCAAAAATTACCTTTTATTCCTCTAATTACTGAATAATTAAGCTAAAATGCCTCTCCTTTAAAGGAGAAACAAGCGGTCGTTTGCTTTTGCTTCGCAAAACTGGCGTAACGCAACGCTGACGCGAAACGCGACAGCGGAACGGAGTTCTATCTTCGCAGCTTCCCGTAGGTTGGAATGGCGAGGTCTCCTCGCTGGCCGACCATCGACCAAAAGAAGAAAAAATTTTCCTTTTATTCAATTTATTCAATCCTCTTCCTTTTAGGGAGAGGTAATTATCAATTATCCATGATCAATTATCAATTATTGAAAGCCATTTATTATCTGTTAATCTAGTCATAAATCAATAATTATTAAATCTCAAAAAATCAGTAAAATTATTAACTATAACTAGCTAAATTAGATTTTTAGTGTTTCTCTATACATCGTTATAACTAAGAGTATCTCTAGGATAAAAACAGTTTTAAAACAAGCATATTTCCTGTTTAAAATAGAAATAATAATGTCAATAAAAGTCAGTCTCAATCATCAACTTATTTATAATTTTGACCGCCCAATTATTCTCGGTCCGCATTTATTAGGATTACGACCTTCTCCTCATTGTCGTACCCCGATTCAAAATTATTCACTAAAAATTGAACCTCAAGAACATCAAATTACTTGGCAACAAGACCTCTACGGTAATTTTATTAGCAAAGTCAACTTTATTCAAAGAACAAATAAACTCAAAATAGAAGTTGATATAATAGCCGAACTCAAACCAATAAATCCCTTTGATTTTCTCCTAGAAAATTATGCAGAAAAATATCCTTTTGCTTATGATAACCAACTCAATAAAGAACTAATCCCATTTTTAGAAATCAGTGAATCAGGGAATTTAATTCAGGAATGGATAGAAAAAAACCGAGAAACAACAACTTACACCACCAATTTTATTCATCTTATTACCCAACAACTTTCCCAAGATATTACCTATGAAATTCGACTAGAACCAGGCATTCAAACTTGTGAAGAAACCCTCAAGAAAAAAATCGGTTCCTGTCGAGACACAGCCTGGTTATTAGTACAAATATTACGTCATTATGGTTTAGCATCTCGGTTTGTTTCCGGGTATTTAATTCAACTCAAAGAAGACATCCCACCCCTTGACGGCCTCCCTGGCCTAGAATCCGACAATGCAGACCTACACGCTTGGGCCGAGGTTTATTTACCAGGAGCTGGTTGGATTGGTCTAGACCCCACCTCTGGTTTTTTGGCAGCAGAAAGTCACATTCCCCTGATCTGTACTCCCGAACCCACTGCAGCAAACCCAGTGCGAGGCACTGCCGAACCTTCCGAGTCTAACCTTGAATTTTCCGTTACAGTTTCTCGCTATCAAGAAAAACCCAGACCTACCAAACCTTATACCGAAACGCAATGGCAAAACATTAACAACCTTGGTCGGGAAGTCGAAAAAAAACTAAGACGTTGGGGTTTGGGGTTAACCACCGGAGGGGAGCCAACCTTCATTTCTATTGATGATTTTGAATCACCCCAATGGCGAGTAGAAGCGTTGGGAGATGACAAACGACGCCTTGCGGGAGAGTTGTTAGACCGTCTGGAAAAAAGATTTGCCAAAAGTGGGGGACTATTGCACTATGGTTTAGGCAAATGGTATCCCGGTGAAGCTTTGCCAAGGTGGGCGTTAGGATGTTATTGGCGCAAAGATGGGGTTCCTATTTGGCGCGATCGCTCTCTCATTGCAGAGGATAATAGAGATTACGGTCATACTCGGAAGGAAGCAGAAATTTTCATAGAAACTATTGTCCAACAGTTAGGTGTTAATTCAAGTTGCATCATTCCTGCTTACGAACAGGAAACAGAAACACCTGCGGGTTATGTTTTACCTATTTTGTCAGTGTTGAAAAATGAAAATTTACATTGGAGTAGTTGTCGTTGGCAACTGCCAGAAACTAAATTATATTTGCTCCCTGGTGACTCGCCATTAGGATTTCGTTTACCACTAAGTTCTATTGCTTGGGCAGAAAATTTGGAACCGGAAGCAACGGTTGATATTAACTATCCACCTACAACTCCAAATGCTGCCTTTTGTGAAGCTCCAGAAAATTCGATTCGGGTGGCATTAACTACAGAAGCAAGACAGGGAAAAGTACATATATTTATTCCACCGATGACTTCTGCTAGGAGTTATTTAGATTTGATTGCTGCCATTGAAGATACGGCAAAGCAAGTAAAAATTCCTGTAATAGTTGAAGGTTACACTCCTCCTGGCAATGTTGGAATAGATGGGTTTCAAGTTACCCCAGACCCAGGGGTGATAGAAGTAAATATTCATCCGGCAGCAAATTGGGATGAGTTGGTGGAAATTACCACAAATTTATATGAAGAGGCGCGTTTGTGTCGGTTGGGAACGGAGAAATATCAGTTAGATGGTCGTCGGATAAGTACGGGTGGAGGGTCACATATTACTATTGGTGGAAAAAGTGTGTCGGAAAGTTCTCTATTACGACGACCAGACTTATTGCGGAGTCTGATTACATATTGGCAACATCATCCTAGTTTATCTTATTTATTTTCTGGTTTATTTGTGGGCCCGACGAGTCAGTCACCCAGAATAGATGAGGCAAGACATGAAAGTTTGTATGAATTAGAAATTGCTTTTCAGGAGTTACAACCGGGAAAAGAAGTTGCACCAGAATTGATAGACCGTTTGTTACGCCATTTATTAGTAGATGTCACGGGAAATACTCACCGCACCGAGTTTTGTATTGATAAATTGTTTCCAGTAGAACATCCACACCGTCAATTTGGGTTATTGGAATTTCGGGGGTTTGCCATGCCTCCCCATGCCAGAATGAGTTTATTACAAATGTTGTTAATTAGGGGTTTGGTGGCTTGGTTTTGGGAACGACCTTATCATCGAGATTTAATTCGCTGGGGTACGATGTTGCACGACCGCTTTATGTTGCCTCATTATATTGGGGAAGATTTGCAAAAGGTAATTGAAGATTTACGGTCAGCGGGTTTTGAGTTTGAATTTGAGTGGTTTGCGCCGTTCTTTGAGTTTCGTTTTCCCGTCATTGGAGAAGTGATGCGGAATAGTTTGCAGTTGGAATTACGTTATGCGATCGAACCTTGGCACGTTTTGGGAGAGGAAACAACTGGTGGAGGAACAGCGCGTTATGTGGATGATTCGATGGAGCGGATGCAGGTAATGTTGCGAGGGGCAATGGGAGATTCACCGAATGTGGATAGTTTGGGGTCTAGGTATGTAGTTTTGTGCAATGGTCAGCAAATACCGTTGCGGTCTACTGGTGTGGCAAGTGAATATGTGGGAGCGGTGAGGTATCGTGCCAGGAAATATGGCAGTTTGTTACATCCGGCGATCGAATGTCATAGTCCTTTGGTGTTTGAAATTGTGGATAGTACGGTAGGGCGAAGTATTGGTGGGTATAGTTATTATGTGAGTCCTCCTAATGGGAAGGTTTATCGGCAGTTTCCGGTGAATGGTCGGGAGGCGGAGTCGCGGATGGTGGAACGGTTTGTGGAGATGGGGCATTCTTCTGGAGAGGTTGAGTTGCCGTCGTTGAGATTGAGTCCGGAGTATCCGTTGACTTTAGATTTGCGGAGGGTGAGGGAGTGAGAGAGTGAGGGAGTTAACCCCTCCCAGGAGTGGAAGAGGGGAGTAGGGGAGTAGGGAACCCACCCCTCGCCCCTCCCCCGACCGTGGAGGGGAAAAACCGAGACAGGAGAAATGGGAATGAGCGAGGAGGTAGGAGTAACTAATTGTCAATTTGGGATTTTTCTGCCCAACTATGAGCCTAAAATACTAGCTTTTTGAGTAAAATAAACTGAAACAGGGGCACTGCAATTCGACAATAAAAATGCTCAAACCTTTATATATATAAATACGGCGTTGCTGAATTAAAGTATGAATGCGCGATTGTTTGGTTCTGATCAAGCCCCCGCGCATCCCCCATCGTTCAAAAGCGAAGCATCCTCTGGCTTCCCCCATTCAACAAAAAGCGAAGCAACATCTGGCTTCCCCCTTTCCAAGGGGGACAGGAGGGGGATTTCCAAGGGGGACGGGAGGGGGATTCCAAGGGGGACTTTTAGAGTTTTATTCCCCCCAAAATTGGGGGGCTAGGGGGGCTTGCATCATACCCAGAATCAGCAACGCCATAAATACTTTTATAATTAATCAGCAAGCCCTAATTAACAGTAACTATCTCTAATACCGATTTGAAAAAAGAATGCTACAAAAAGGTATATTGATCGGATATGCTTAAAAATAGCTTATCCAGTTCATTTACAGCGCTTTTCAAGTCGATGAACCACATCTTCACAAATAAAACCTTGTAGGGACGTTCCATGGAACGTCCCTACTGTGGTCTACCCAAATGAAAACCGCTGTAAGATAGTTATCTCTATCTTTTTTCCATTTTTTTCAATCTTTACCTCTTCTTCCTTGTTCCCTCTTCCTTCTTTCTTACTTCTACCATTTGTAACAAATATTTATCAAATTGGTATAATACTATAGATCCCATTTGGGATCTATAGATCCCATTTCTCCTGACTCCTGACTCCTGACTGCTACCCTGACCAAAAGACTTTTGAGCGCAAACCCTAATTACTCGGTTTCTGCAATATATTCCAATCTGTTCTCATAAGAAAATCCCAATCTCGTAGTGCTTCTCGTGACCATAACCAGTTTTGTCTAAGTTGGGGAATATGATACTCTATTGCAGCTTCTTTCATTACTTTTGTCCGATATTGTAAAGCTCTCAACCAGCGTTCTCTTTGCTCATTTCCCTGATAAGTTTGAGCAGATTTCATCATTACTAACCCAATACCTGCATAGGCATTAAGAGCATCTTTTTGTTCAACCTCTGGAGTTGGCAAAGCTTCAGTTGAAATATTACGCAGTATTTGTGTTTCTGGTGAAATTTCTCCTGATAATTTTAATACTTTTAACCAAGAATCATAAGCTTTTTTCAGGTCTCCTTTGGTATAGTAAGCAAAACCTATAGCATTCTGATATGGAATAGAATCAGGGAGTTTAGTAACAGCTTTTTCCCAGTAATATAGAGCTTCATCTACAGTATAATTTCTATTTCCAGATTGCGCCCATTCCCAAACTAATCGACCTTGTAAAAAAAGTAGATCGGGGTCAATATTTTGCTCATTATTACCTGTTTTTAACACAATATTAAGTGCTGCTTTTGCCTCTCTAAAAGCACCTCTATTTAATAAAGATTCTACAGCTTTTTTCCCAGCTTGAATATCATTTTTACTAAATTGTTCAATAGCTAATTTTGTGTCTGCTTCTATAGTATTCGCACTATAATTAATTGGTTGTTCTTTATTATATCTTGCAAGGTTAATTGGATCGGGGGTTATAGATATAGTTTTTGAATAAAATATTGGTCGATTTTGAAATAACCACACACCACTTAGAGTTAACAAAACAGCAATTAGATGTGAAACTATTCTACCAGGAACTGAGTTCAAAAAATTGATAGTGTTTTCGGATTTTTGTGTCATTTTAATGTCTTTGATAATTATCTTTTTACTTATTGGGACTTACAGAGAATATAGCCATAAAATAGCCTCAAATATATACAAGTAGAGAGTTTTATGTCAAAAAGGTATAATTCTTTCACAAGCAAGGGTTCCAGCCATTTTTAGGGCATTAATGTAATTCCCTGATGCAGAGCGACTCTTCCTAGGTCATGCTGCGCAAACAGGCATTTACAGCATAGCAGCTATGCTGCCTTCCTTCCTCCAGAGTGTAAGTATTCAACCGAACATGATATTATATAGCAAGGAACGAGTTGGTTAGGACTTATGCTAATGATGAACCTTACGCAGGGAAATGTTTTTCCGGCGTTGCTAATTTGAGGTATGAAATTAAACTTTAGGTAAATTTTCAGCAAAAACAATAGTGCAAATTATACCTATTTCTTCCTGTTTAATTACCTAAAAACTCCTTTCTACCTACTAACTCCTAACTCCTGACTCGGTCCGACTGTGAAATCATACATTTATTCAGCAACGCCGTTTTTGCTACTGTTCCCTGGTATAAGAGAGTAAAAAATCAAAATTATTTTAACTCTTGACATATAAATTTATGGATGGAAAACCACAGTTTCCTGAAAATCCTTGGAGAAGTTTTCCAGTAGAGAAGTAGGAAGCGATAATCAAGTAAAATTCACCCTTTTTCCTACTTCTTTTGCTCCCTGATTTTTATGCTACTTATAGCTCTTGTTTTCCGACTTTTTCTGAAATTAATCATTAGCCAGTTTTGAAATCAACTATTACTACTACTAAGTAATATCTTCAAAATGCTTATTCTGTTCAACTGGTTGTTCTTGATATCGAAGTCTCAATAATAAATCCCAATTTTGACGAGCGATGGGAGACCACAACCAATTTTTTTGCAATTGTTGGATATGAAACTCTTTGCCAGCTTCTCTCATAACTTTACTAGCATATTTTAAAGCTTGGTCGGGAGTTTTCTGTAAATTTTTAGCGGATTTTAGTTTGATTAATCCTAAGCCTGCATAAGCATTCATAGCTTCTCTCTTATTGACAGATAAATTTCTCCGATCACTATTAGAAACAGGACGAACTTTTTCCATTTCTAGGGGTATTTCTCCTGATAAATGCAATACTTTTAACCAAGCTCCATAAGCTTTTTCAATATCTCCTTTAGTGTAATAAGCAAAGCCTAAAGCATTTTGATATTGAATATTTTCTGGACTTTTTACAGCAGCTTTTTCCCAAGAACTTATAGCTTCATCTATTAGGTTATTTTGATTTCCATCTTGGAAGATTTCCCAAGCTAATCGACCTTTAAGAAAATTAATTTCTGGATGGTCTTGGAGTTGAGTAGGTATAGCAGCTATTGCTTCTGCCACTGTTCCTAATTCTCCTCTTTCTAATAATGTTTCTACAACCATTTTGCCAGCCAGAATATCATTTTGCTTAAACTGTCTAATTGCCAGTATCTGTGCTTCTTCAATGCTACTAATTTTTTCATTAGTATTAACAAGTCGAACCCTGTTATAGTCATAATTAATCCCTGGATCTGGGGCTTTAGGAAGCAATTGAGCATTCCCTGGTGACAGTTTATTGAAAGTAATTATATTAGTACCAAAGGCTAACATTACTAATGATGCCGCAGATAATAATGTTTTTTTCCATGAAAATTTATGAGACTTTTTCCGAATATTTGATGTAGTCAATACTGACTGAGTTTGTGTTACTATTCCTTCTTGTTTTTCATGGCTTTGATTACTGAGTTGTTCTCTTATTTCTCTTTCTTGCAATAACTCTTGGAGAGTCTTTACTTGACCTTGATTATTGGTAGTCTGCCAATTAAGATTATCTGTTGGAGGTTCACTAGGAAATTCCTCTATATTCTCCAGATCGATATTTGGTTCTACCCGAGTTGAATCTTCTGGCGACTTTGGTGATGCAATTTTTTCCTCAACAAATTCCTCTTGACGTTCAACAGTTTCATTTGTCAAGTTGCTGGTTTTTTGAATCAGACGACCATCAAACTCTGAATGTAGGTAAACAACAGGTAATGCCCAATAAAGTTCATGTGAACTGTAAGCAGAAATTAATCCTTGTCGTGCCCGACTCAAACTTAAGTCTATGGGATAACCTTGATTGAGATTTCGATAAAAAAGCCGTGTCAAGCTCAGAGAAACCTCATCTGGAATACGTTCTGCCATTGCTAGCACTCCAGGAATACCTCGTTTAACTAGCGCTTCTGCTAAGTTGAGCGCTACTTCATCATCAGTGGGGTTAACTAAGTGGTTATAAGCGCCTCGACATGAGTTGAAGACCGCCATCTGAATACCATTATTAACTAGCAACCCTGCTAAGTCTCGACCACTGAGACTTTCTGTTAACCCTGTTATATTGCTGACCAGAGATATTTCACCACCAGAAATACCCCAGTTGCTATGACCTGCATAGTGGAAAACTTGATATTTACCTTGCTCTAAACGTTGAGTAAGTTGTTCTCGTCCGGGTTGTCTGAGAATATCTAAGTGGATCTGAGTTTCTCCACTATTTATTTGTAGTTCTTGTTGCAACGCCTCGTATTCTTTTTCTAGTTGCAGACTATCTTTATCGCTAGGAGCTGCGATCGCCATTAAGATTTTTAATGGCTCTTCTAGAGTTCGTGTCCGGGTTTGTTTAGGTAAGCAAGTATTAGGTTGATAGCGAGAGAAAATTACATCAGTACCAGTGGCAAGGGGGCGATCGCCTGCATGGAGTACCTCCCAAGGCAAACTGGATATACGTCTGTCTTTAGTCCCCAGACGTAACTGTAATACCTCTCCTCGATTATGAGCTATTCCTTGAGCGCAACTCCAGCTATCTCTCAGGGTGTCTTTGAATAGCTCTTGATACATTTCTTGGCCTAATGCCACTAAGCTTGGACTTACTACTTCCCCAGACCTGGCCACAACCTGACTGGGGATGACTACCTGAGAATTAGACTTTCCTTCTAGGAGCTCGAGTAATGGATCGCGAAATAGGTGACGTGCTTGGGCCAACCATTGTTCTACAGGCCATTCGACTCTTTCTTCAGCTAACAGGCCACCAATAGGTACTTTTTCTGTCCGAACAAAGTATTCGTCTTCTCCCAGGGGAGTAATTGAAATATGAAATTCCTGTGTCACTTATTTTTCATCCTTCTGCTGAATTTACTCCGCCAAAACTCCCGATCTTTGCTTTTGATTATGAATAAATGGGAAAGAAATGACGGCTGTAGATTTGGTGTTCTACTATTTTGGATTTTAGATTTGAGAAACTTTCTCTGTGCAGGAATGTTATACCGTTTCACGGAAGTCAGAAGTTAGATTTGATTGGCTAAAAACTTTGACAAGACAATAGTTTCAGGCAATTATTTGATATTTAAAGGAGCGAAACTATTTGTGACATCCTTAAAGTGAATTGGTATAAGGTTTCCTTGATTTGGCAATCTTTTTTCTAGAAAGTTTTGGTATAAAAAAGCTCAAAGTAGTGCTGATTATGATGATCAGAACTAGCAATTTGCACGCCTAGTTGAAGTGTTATCTATTACTAACTAAGCAGTCTAAGTTAGTAATAGATAACACTCATTTTTTTGCATCTTCATCTATGTTAGTCTCAGATTTCTGAGGTCTGCTCTTTAAATCTCCTCTTCAACCACCTATTAACTAATTCAGGAGTACTTTCCGGATAATTTGATCGTCAGCACTAAAATATGGATCTAAGTATTGATTCGGTTAAATGCCCAATTTAGAATATCTGCTAATGGCAGTAATTGGGCAACAATGTACCAGCGATCAATATGGGTAAGCTGGCCGGGTTATACCATTTCTGAATAATAATGCTATGTTTGATTACCATCTCACCACTCCCTACCTCCTCATCTCCTTATCTCTCCATTACAAAAGATATATGGAAAATTTTTGAGAAATGGTATTACATATTTATCTACTGTGTATCTAGACAACATTATAAGTAAAAAGTTTCTTTTTTACCTAGTTTATCTACAGTGAATTTCTTTCAGTTTACCGAAATATTTTTTGTTTTAGGCTATTTAAGAACCTTTTTTAGATTTATATAATACTAAGTTATCAACTATTTTTTTAACTCCGGAAGGTTAAACCATCTTTTTTTTATATCCTTAAAAACTAGATCGTAAGTAATATAAAATGGGTAATTGGTAATTGGTTAATGAACAGAAAGATTGCCCACCAGAAGGAAATTGTATTTTTTGATGCTGATTATGATATTTCTACCCTGTTTCTTCTTATTAGACATCTCCAGAAAAGAGGGAACACCGGATCTGGGAACAGGAAACAGGGAACCTACCCCTCGCCCCTCCCAGGAGGGGAGTAATTGATAATTTCTGGATAAGAATAGATTTTATTTTTGATTTTTGGAGATGTCTATTTATACTAAAAGTCTTAACTATGGTCAGATTACTATAATTTTGTGGCTCTGATACAGATAAAGACTGGCCTTTTAATCAATTCCTGAAATTCTTCTGGATCGGCATGGAAAAAATCTTCAGTGGGTAAAGGCTCTAGAATGCAATTTAATTGAAATCCCACTTGTATGAGAGGATTTAATAGAGACGAGAGCGATCGCCGAAAACATGGTACATAAACTTGCTCTTCTCCAAACCCTTTCCAAGTTGCACCCACTTTTTCTGTAGCAAAATAATTTTCTGATTGAAAATAAACGAAATCGGCAAAAGGATGCTGAGTTGAAAATACCAGTATCCCAGAAGTTTTGAGAATTCGATAAAACTGTTGAAAAAGTGGCTCGAGATGTTTGATATATGCCACTACTAGAGAAGAAAAAACTATATCGAATGAATTACTTTCTAAAAAAGGTAGCGGTTTACTCAAGTCAGCTTTGATAATAGTAGCGCGACTACCAACTCGTACTTTAGCTAACTCAAGCATCTTTTCACTAATGTCTATACCAACTACTTCAGCTCCTTTGTTAACTAGCTTTTCTGTACAAGCACCAGGCCCACAACCTGCATCTAGAACTTTTTTTCCTTTTATGTTATTCAACAAAGAAAAGGTAGCAGGTTGTTCCAAATAAGCATTGTGTGGTTTGGTATCTATGCGATCTGCATAAGCTTGTGCTAGGGTTTCGTAGGCTTCTAAGGCAATAGGTGAGTCGGTCATTATTTATTAGAATTGATTGGCTATTATTGATGATACACTCAACTCACACTAACAAAATTTTAGTCTTGCTCACATTTACATTGAACAACTACTATTTTTTTCTCCTAACCATTTTTCTCCTAACTGCTGGAGAGCCATGATCACTGGTTGCACTTCTAACCCTTTATCCGTCAAAGAATATTCAACATGGGGAGGCACTTCCGGAAATACCTGCCTTGCTAACAAACCGTGTTTTTCTAATTGCCTCAGTCTTAACGTCAGCGTTTTCGAGCTAATTCCTGGTAGCGCTTCTAATAATTCGTGAGTCCGGCGATCGCTTTTTCATAATAGGACAGCCACAATAGATAAAGAGATTTTCAATTTAGCAGAAGAATCACATTAGGAACTTACTCTAAGTCGATGTGCATACATCTGTTCATAATAGGGCAGGCACAAGTCATAAAGAAATTTTCAGATATCGCTATCATTCACATTTAAGTATTTAGGATGAATGTGTTCACTAAATCCCTCTGTAACACTCATCTGGTCACGCCAACTTCCTCCATCCCATATCCAATTTTTGTCAAAGGGATAGGCAACAGGGAATATAGAATCTAAATGATTCTTAGCTTATACCTGATGATACACTCAACTCACACCAACAAAATCTTGGTCTTGCTTAACGATCCATTGAACAACTACTATTTTTTTCTCCTAACCATTTTTCTCCTAACTGCTGGAGAGCCATGATCACTGGTTGCACTTCTAACCCTTTATCCGTCAAAGAATATTCAACATGGGGAGGCACTTCCGGAAATACCTGCCTTGCTAACAAACCGTGTTTTTCTAATTGCCTCAGTCTTAATGTCAGCGTTTTCGAGCTAATTCCCGGTAGTGCTTCTAATAATTCGTGAGTCCGGCGATCGCTCTTCAATAACTCTTGCAAAATCAACACTGACCACTTACTCCCCAATATTCCCAATACAAACTGAATTGGACAATTTTTGCTTAAACACAAACTATTCAGTGTTTTAACATCTGATTCGACATTTTTCTTTTTTACTTTCATTTTCTTTTAGTTATTAAATATTTATCTTTCTTCAATAATAACCTTTTCAACTGAAAAAAACACAATTTTTTACTTTCTGTAACTAAAGAAACTTTCCGAGCCTATCTTGCAATTATATTGGGAAGTCATAAAATATAAATGGAGGAAAAAAATCCTCCTAAATACGAAAATATCCAGGATGTATATTATGAATAAATCGCTTTAATTCTGGACTTTAACTATTAGGGATCGATAAACTTGTTTTCTTTACATCCCATAAATCAACTCTTGTTTTTAACATTTTGATAAAAAAATAAACAAAAATAAATAAATAAATCTGACTTCACAAAATAGCAGAAATAAAAAAATGGAGTAGAAGACTATGGTGAACTTATTAGGTCAAAAAAAACAATCAAATGTAGATAAAGAAACAGCTTTTATTCTCTGGTTTGAAGAAGTAGGAATTGGTGATATCCCATTAGTTGGAGGTAAAAACGCATCCCTGGGAGAAATGATTCAACAGCTAACTCCTAGAGGTGTAAACGTCCCCAATGGTTTCGCCACTACAGCCTACGCATATCGGTATTTTGTCAAAAAAGCAGGCTTAGAGAAAAAACTACGAAAACTATTTGCTTACCTAGATGTAGAAGATGTCAGGAATTTACGGCAACGAGGCAAACAAGCTCGTACTCTCATCCTCGACACCCCATTTCCAGAAGAATTAGAAACAGCCATAGTCGCCGCATATCACCAAATGTGTGACCGCTACGGCACCTCCGCTGAATATTGTGACACACTAGAAGGCAACTCCAAACAAGAATGCGAGCATTACACCAAAGAAGTAGACGTAGCAGTACGTTCCAGTGCAACTGCTGAAGACCTGCCGGATGCAAGTTTTGCCGGACAACAGGAAACTTACCTCAACATTTACGGCGATGAAGCAGTATTAGAAGCTTGCCATAAATGTTTCGCCTCCATATTCACAGACCGCGCCATCTCCTACCGCACCATCAAAGGCTTCGACCACTTCGATATTGCTTTGTCAGTGGGCGTGCAAAAAATGGTACGTTCAGACCTCGCCTCCTCTGGTGTAATGTTTTCCATAGATACCGAAACCGGATTCAAAAATGCTGCCCTGGTAACAGCAGCCTATGGTTTAGGTGAAAATGTCGTCCAAGGCGCAGTAAACCCAGACGAATACTTCGTTTTCAAACCCACCCTCCAACATGGTTTTCGCCCAATATTGGAAAAACGCCTCGGTACAAAAGAACTAAAAATGATTTACGACATCGGCGGTTCCAAACTTACTAAAAATGTCTCGGTACCAGTTTCCGAACGGGAAAAATTTTGCATTAATGACGATGAAATCTTGCAACTGGCAAAATGGGCTTGTGCGATCGAGGAACATTATTCTGGAGTTCGCCACCAATACACTCCGATGGATATTGAATGGGCAAAAGACGGTATCACTGGGGAACTGTTCATCGTGCAAGCGCGTCCAGAAACTGTCCAATCTCAAAAATCTGGTAGCATTCTCCGTAACTTTCAACTCAAAGGTAGCAGCAATGTATTAGTTCGCGGTCGCGCCGTTGGGGAAATGATTGGGCAAGGTCAAGCTCGTGTCATTCTTGACGTGCATAAAATTGAGGAATTTCTGCCAGGGGAGGTATTGGTAACTAACAAAACTGACCCTGACTGGGAACCAATTATGAAAAAGGCTAGCGCTATAGTTACTAACCAAGGTGGGCGTACTTGTCATGCTGCTATTATTGCGCGAGAGATGGGTATTCCAGCAATAGTTGGTTGTGGTGATGCTACGAAACTGTTGTACAATAGTCAGGAAGTTACTGTTTGTTGTGCTGAGGGTGAAGAAGGTAAGGTTTATCAGGGTATGGTGCCATTTGAGGTGCAGGAAACTCTGTTGGATAATTTGCCCAAGACTAGCACCAAGATTTTGATGAATGTTGGCAACCCAGAGGAAGCTTTTGGTCTGTCTTCTATTCCTTGCGATGGGGTGGGGTTGGCACGGTTGGAGTTTATTATTGCCAATCATATTAAAGCTCACCCGTTAGCTTTAATTCACTACAATGAGTTGGAAGATGAGTTAGTCAAGCGGGAAATTGGTAATTTGACTGCGTTGTACGAATATAAACCCAATTTCTTTGTGGATAAACTGGCGCAAGGTGTGGGTACGATCGCTGCTGCTTTTTATCCAAATCCTGTAGTGGTAAGGATGAGTGATTTTAAGAGTAATGAATATGCGAACCTTTTGGGCGGTCATCAGTTTGAACCTGGGGAAGAAAACCCCATGATTGGTTGGCGGGGTGCATCTCGTTACTACGATCCGAAATATCGTGATGCTTATGCTTTGGAGTGTAAGGCGTTGAAGCGGGTGCGGGATGAGATGGGTTTGACTAATGTGATTCCAATGATTCCTTTCTGTCGCACTCCGGATGAAGGTCGCAAGGTGTTAGCGGAGATGGAGAAAAATGGTTTGAAGCGGGGCGAGAATGGGTTGCAGGTGTATGTGATGTGCGAGTTGCCCAGTAATGTGATTTTTGCCGACGAGTTTGCTCAAGTATTTGATGGTTTTTCTATCGGTTCAAATGATTTGACTCAGTTGACTTTGGGTTTAGACCGAGATTCGGCGTTAGTGGCACATATTTTTGACGAACGGAATGAGGCAGTACGTCGGATGGTGAAAATTGCCATTAAAGCTGCTAAGAAATACGATCGCAAGATTGGTATTTGCGGTCAGGCACCAAGTGATTATCCAGAGTTTGCGCGGTTCTTAGTTGAGGAAGGTATTGACTCGTTGAGTTTAAATCCTGATTCGTTATTGAAGACTCTGTTGGATATTGGCAAGATGGAGGAGTCTGGTTCAGTGATGGATGATATTATGGATGTAGCGAGGGCGAAGTAATTTCACAGCAGTTTTCCTGGATGGTAGACCACTGTAGGGACGTTGCATGCAATGTCCTTACAGGGTTTTGTTTATGGCGATGTAGTTCATTAATTTGAAAAGCGCTGTAGTAGACTGACACACCTTAAATGGCGCAATAAGTGTAGGTTGGGTTGAGGGACGTTAGCGCCAGCTTATCCGTTAGGATAAACCCAACAACGATCCTACTCCCTATTGCACAGTTTTAGCTGTGTCGATCCAGTAGGTTGTTGATGATTTCTATCTTTGTGTAGAAACGAGCGATCGCTCTTTTTTTCAAACATAGATTCTATAGACATCTCCAATAATCAAAAATAAAATCAATTATCGTACATAAATGATCAATTATTTCCCCCTACTCCCTACTCCCTACTCCCTCTTTTCTGGAGATGTCTTATGTAGTAAAAAGGAGCGATATTGTCTCTTTTTACTGATAACTGATAACTGAAATCTATTCTTCCTCATCAAAGACGGGCGGCCAAAGTTCAGAAATGGATATTTCCCAACCAGGGAATAGTTCGGGAATGCTCAATATATCATCTTCTTTAAGTTCAATGGGTTCTCCTGTGGGGCGATAAATTATTACTGTTTCTTCATCGGGATCGATTAATATTGCGACTT
>NZ_JAAHGH010000014.1:26725-85100 GCF_010672525.1 Okeania sp. SIO2B3
GATATTTCCCAACCAGGGAATAGTTCGGGAATGCTCAATATATCATCTTCTTTAAGTTCAATGGGTTCTCCTGTGGGGCGATAAATTATTACTGTTTCTTCATCGGGATCGATTAATATTGCGACTTGCACCCCCAATTCAATATATTTTAGGAGTTTCTTTTTCAGAGGTGCAACTCTATCGCTTTGAGATTTGATTTCTACTGCTAGATCGGGTACCATTTCTGCAAAGTAGCGGATGCTTCGTGGCAAGCGATCAGCTTTGACAAAAGAAACATCTGGTGCTTTGAGGTTGCTATCAGGTAAGATAAAACCACCAGCAGAGTCAAATACTCGCCCCAGACGACGGGGGTTTATCCAAGCATAAAGGGAAGCGCCTAAACGCATAGTTATTTCGCTCGAAACGATATCTGATGGACCCATAACTGATATTTTTCCACCTTCTAATTCTAATTGATAATCTAAACCAGCTTCGTTGAATAGCGTTTGTACTATTTCTAAGTCTTTGATGGTGACATCCGACATATTTCCTCAGCAATTATTATGATGGTAGGTTGATTTATATTTTAGCAGAAGATGCTACATATTGAAGTCAGGCAGCAAGTGACTATCCAGAGTTTGCTTGGTTCTTAGTTGAGGAAGGTATTGATTCCTTTTTTGTGTAGAAACGAGCGATCGCTCTTTTTGTTAAATATAGATTCTATGTAGTAAAAAGGAACGATATTGGTCGATCTATTCTTCCTCAGCAAAGACGGGCGGCCAAAGTTCGGAAATTGATATTTCCCAACCAGGGAATAGTTCGGGAATGCTCAATATATCATCTTCTTTAAGTTCAATGGGTTCTCCTGTGGGGCGATAAATTATTACTGTTTCTTCATCGGGATCGATTAATATTGCGACTTGCACCCCCAATTCAATATATTTTAGGAGTTTCTTTTTCAGAGGTGCAACTCTATCGCTTTGAGATTTGATTTCTACTGCTAGATCGGGTACCATTTCTGCAAAGTAGCGGATGCTTCGTGGCAAGCGATCAGCTTTGACAAAAGATACGTCTGGTGCTTTGAGATTGCTATCGGGTAAAATAAAACCACCAGCAGAGTCGAATACCCGCCCCAGACGACGGGGGTTTATCCACCCATAAAGGGAAGAAATTAAACGAACTCCTACTTCGCTCGAAACAATATCTGATGGACCCATAACTGATATTTTTCCACCTTCTAATTCTAATTGATAATCTAAACCAGCTTCGTTGAATAGCGTTTGCACTATTTCTAAGTCTTTGATGGTGACATCCGACATATTTCTTCTGATTATATGATGATAGGTTGATTTATATTTTAGCAGAAGATGCTACATATTGAAGTCAGGCAGCAAGTGACTATCCAGAGTTTGCTTGGTTCTTAGTTGAGGAAGGTATTGACTGTACACTCTCAAAAAAATTTTTTGTATACATCAGTGAAAACTAGGTAAATTGATATCAATTTAATCAAAAAAATCAGTATTTTTGTGTAAGATTTGTTTTTTTTATTGTCTATTTTTACTTTAGATATTTAAGTATCAGGTTGAATAAACCCTGCATATTATAACCCTTTATTGACTAAACATAACTACTGTTATTACAGAAGAATTACTTAAATTTTCAAATTTAAGCGATTAAAAGTTTCTGCCTGACTAGGTTAGCAAAAAATCTAGATTCACCAATCAAAAATAATTGACATTGTAGTGTTATAGTGAATATCAATTAGTTCAAATAAGTTTCCAGTTAATTGGTCGATCCAAATTAATTATGGCGCAAATTATTCCTGACAGGATTCCAGCAAAAGCTAGTGCTGGTGAAAAACGGTTGTATAATATTTTATCTAGGCTACCTGATGATTTCTCGGTTTGGTATGAACCTGATATTAATGGGCGTTATCCTGATTTTATAATTTTATCTCCTGATTTTGGAGTGTTAATAATTGAGGTGAAAGGATGGTATTTTAATTCTATTTTGAAGGCTAGTTCATACTCTTTTGAAATTAAATGGAAGCAAGATGGTAGAGAAATAAATAAAACAGAAAAATCTCCCTTGATTCAAGGAAGAGATTATCTCTTAGAACTTATTAATCAACTGCAAAAACGCCAGATTTTGACTCATAGATCGGGTAATTATCAAGGAAAATTATCTTTTCCTCATAGTGTTGGGGCGGTGATGTCTAATATAACTTATAAAAAAGCATCTGAATATCAACTTGACCAACAAATATTACCAATAAAAAAAGTAATTTATAGAGATAAATTATTAAACTGGGAAGAAGGAAAAGTACCAAATGAGATAATTATTCAACGTTTAAAAAAAATGTTTAAATTTCAATTTGAGTTTCCCAAACTAACACCAGATCAAATTACGGATATCAAAGGTTCTATCTATCCTGAAATTGTAATTGGAGAGCAAAAAACTGATGCTGGTACTATCTTAAAAACACTTGATTTTCAACAAGAAACTTTAGCCAAAAGCATTGGAGATGGTCATAGGATTTTCTTTGGTGTTGCCGGGTCAGGAAAAACATTACTATTAATTTCCAGGGCAAAATCTTTAGTTAACCATAACCATAATTATAAAATTTTGGTTGTTTGTTACAATGTCAGTCTTGCAGCTTATTTACGCTCGATTTTACATCAAGATTCACAAAATCCCCAATATCAAAATATAGAGGTTACTAATTTTCATAACTGGGCTAATTCAATTATTGGTTATTCAGAAAATACACAACGTGAAAACTATGATGAATTTATCGCCGAGGCAACTTTAAAACAACTATCGAACTATTCAATTGAGCAAAAATATGATGCTATTTTAATTGATGAAGCTCATACTTTTGTGCCTAGTTGGTTTAAATGTTGTGTTAGTGCTTTAAAAGATAGTGAAAATGGGGATTTAATGATTGTTGCTGATGGTAATCAAGGTTTTTATCAACGTAGTAAATTTATATGGAAAAATGTAGGAGTTAAAGCACAAGGTCGAACAATTAGCAAAAATTTTGATTTAGATAAAAACTATCGCAATACACAACAAATATTATTAGCAGCTTCAGGAATTTTAAAACCAATAAATGATAGAGTTAATCCATCATCAGAAGAGCAAGAAATAAGTTTTCCTCTAATAAAACCTACACAAGCATTGAGAGAAGGAGAAATTCCTCAATTACATATAGCTAGCAATTCAGAACAGGAAGACAAAAGTATAATTCAAACTATTCAAAAACTTCATAAATCAGGATTAGATTTTAATGAAATAGCAATTATTTACCGCTATAACACTAGGCTAAAATCAATCATTTCCATGATGAATCAATATGATATACCCACTTATTGGGTTAGTAAAGATAGGAAAAGTAAAGCAAAGTATAATCTCAATTTAAAAGGAGTGAGAATAATCACTTTTGAATCATCTCTAGGATTGGAATTTAAAGCAGTTTTATTAATTTGGTTAGAACAATTTGATGACTGTATAGGAAAAAATAAAAGTGATGCTGAAATATTAGCAAGGAGAAAAATATATGTTGGGATGACTCGCGCTCAAGAATATTTACATTTATTCTCTAACAAAAATGCCAAAATTATTCCAGAATTAGTTAATGGCAATCATTTTAATATTATTAATGAGGGTTAAAAAAAATGTCTAATAATCTAATTGAACAAGCTCAACAATTTTTAAAACAGGAAAACTTTCCCGCCGCAGGCAAAATTTTTCGTAAATTGTGGGAAGAAGAAAATAATAGCTATGCTGCAAGTCGTTATTTATCTTGTTTACGGAAAGCAGGATATCCTGGTGCTGCCATCAGACAAGGAAAAAAAGCTAAGGAACAATTTCCCGATAACAATTATATTAAAAATGAATTGATTTGGGCTTATTATGACAAGCATATTAAGAATTTTTCAGAAGCAGCACACATAGATAAGTTGATAGAACCAGCTATCAATATTTTAAGTCATCAACCAGATAAATTGCCTAAAGAATTAACAGTTATGGCTGTGGTTAAATTAGCAAAACAAAAAGATGAGTGGCAGATAGTATCAGAATGGTGTGATAAATTAGAGCCACAAACTATAGATAACACCACAATTAATGGTAAAGGAAAATCTAAACAAGAACAATGGTTTTTTGCTAAAGTTAAAAGTTTAATTGAATTAAAATTATGGCAAGAAGCTCGCTCTTGGGCATTAAAAGCCGCCAAATTTTATCCCAGAGAAATTCATTTTTATCGTTGGGCAGCTTTAGCTTTGAAAGGTGATGGAGAAGTAGAAAAAGCTATTAATGAATTAGAAAATATTATTTTAAAGCCAAGGATAGAATGGTATATATTGCAAGATTTAGCAAATTGTTATTCTTGTTTAAACCAACTAGATAAAGCCATAATATTTAGTTGTCGTGCTGCTTTAGCATCAGGAGAATATAAAGCAAAAGTTACTCTATACATGAATATTGCTCAACTAAGTTTAGATACAGGAAATATAGAAATAGCTGTCAGAAATATTGAACTATCTAAAGCTATTCGCGAACAGGAAGGATGGAAAATTAAGCAAGATTTACAACAGCTAGACTCTCAAATATACCAAGAATTAGAAAAATCTCAAAAGACTGTTGAACTTGAAAGTAAAAATATTAATTACCTACTTAAATTATGTCAAAAAGACTGGAAAAAACAGGCTTATTTCAATCTGCCTCAAGAAAGTGGAATGATTAATTATTTACCCCAAGATAAATCTCATGGTTTTGTAATTACTGATGATGGTAAACGAATTTTCTTTTTACAAAAAGATTTACCACCTTATTTGAGAAAAGAAAAGCTAAAAGTAGATTTTAATTTAGAAAAAAATTGGGATAGAAAACAGCAAAAAATATCATTTAAAGCTGTTAATTTTTCTGCCTGTTTTTAATAACCTATAATAACCAGTTGATAACAGTTATTTTAATACTGTTGATAGCCCCAAATATTTTTGTAGGGACGTTCCATAGAACGTCCTATTTTCGGAGATATCTAGTAGTAATAATTAATCATCAACTACATCTTCACAGTCACAGTCTTAGTCTCTGTATACTGCTGTAAACCATACTCTCCCAACTCCCGACCAATACCAGACTGCTTAAAACCACCAAACGGTGCAGCAGCATCAAACACATGATAACAATTTATCCAAACTGTACCAGCACGAACAGCATGAGCCACAGCATGAGCCTTACCTATATCCCGCGTCCACACTCCAGCAGCCAGACCATATATCGTATCATTCGCCCGTTGCACCAATTCATCAATATCCTTAAACTTAATGATGCTCATCACCGGACCAAAAATTTCTTCTCTGGCAATTTTCATCCCATCCTGCACATCAGCAAATACAGTAGGTGCAATAAAATAACCGCGATCGCCAACTCTTGCCCCACCACATAACATCTGGGCACCATCCTGTTGACCAGACTCAATATAACTCATTACTTTATTAAACTGTTCTTCATCTACCTGGGGTCCCTGTTCAGTTCTAGTCGCAAATGGGTCGCCCACCATCCGGCGTTTTGCTCGTTCCACACTCTTAGCAACAAACTCGTCATAACATTTCTCTTCCACAAATAAACGAGAACCCGCATTGCAACACTGACCTTGGTTAAAGAACAAACCAAAATGCGCTCCTTCAATAGCAGCATCCATATCCGCATCTGCAAACACAATATTCGGACTCTTGCCACCGAGTTCTAAAGTCACCCGCTTTAAGTTACTCTTTGCAGCAGCTTCCATAATTAAATGACCTACTTCGGTCGAACCAGTGAAAGCAACTTTATCAATATCGTTATGGTGGGAAATGGCAGCACCAGCAGTTGGGCCATAACCAGACAAAATATTGACTACACCAGGAGGAAAACCAGCTTCCACCGCTAACTCTCCTACCCGAAAAGCTGACAATGGTGTTTGTTCGGCTGTTTTCATTACTAATGTATTACCCATTGCCAATGCTGGAGCAAGTTTCCAAGCTTGCATTAATAATGGGAAGTTCCAGGGAATGATTTGACCGACTACTCCCACTGGTTCGTGGCGGGTGTAGCAAAAGTAGGAACCATTGATAGGGATAGTTTTGCCTTGAACTTTGTCCGCCCAGCCGGCGTAGTAGCGATAACAGGCGATGGATAAACGTAAGTCTGCATTGAGAGAGTCATTGAGTGGCTTACCATTATCTAGGGTTTCCAGTCTTGCCAACTCTTCTATATTTTGTTCCATCAAATCTGCTAACTTGTATAGAAGTTCCCCTCGTTTAGTAGCGGACATTTTTGGCCAGTCACCACTGGTAAATGCTTTGCGAGCTGCTATTACAGCTTTGTCTACATCAGGTGCATCTGCTTCCGCAACGTCACAAATTACTTCTCCTGTTGTCGGGTTAATTGTTTCAAAGCGCTTGCCGGAAACACTTTCTACCCACTCGTTATTAATTAATAGTTTGGTGGGGCCGATTTTAACTTGTTGCTCTGGTCTTGTCGCTATTACCATAAACTTTTTCCTCACTTTGTTGTGAATATAACCTTTCTACCTCTTGGTAGTCTTGTGTCTAAAAAACTTTAGATATTTTTAAGAATACTAGGAGGCTTTTTTGCACTAAATGATGAAAAGAGTCAGTGCAGATAGCATTTCTGTATGTCGGCAAGTCCTACCAACAACCTCAAAAAATGGGGTTGCACATTATGGAATGATATTGCCAAAAATTAGTTGAGAATTTGACTCGAAAAAACCTAATATAGTCATTCTAGAAATTCTTAAATCCAAAATTATGTTCATCAAAAATGTCAAATCATTCGTCACTGTGCAACACCCAAAAAATAGTAGTAATATCTCATTTATACTTAAATTGGGAGCGGCAAGTTATAGGACTGTGCGCAGGCAACAGCTCCGGAAGGGGGAATAAATTGCCGATAACATAAGACTTTTAGCTCTTTGGCCTCTCCTGCAATTTGTAAATATACCAGCGCTCATTGCTATATCAACATTGTTAGGACTTACGCATAAATTTTTTCTCATACTAAAGACATAGGTGTTAATTCCTGTGCTTTTTTTGTTAAGAGTTTCCATCAATATTTATAGCAGAAGGAAAAAGCAAGAAGGAAGAAGGAAAAAATTCACGTTGTCTGAATTTTAAGCTTTTGATATATCCGTACCCTTTGTTTTTACTGCTATATCTATTCCACTATCAGTAAATAGATTTGCTCTCTCAATTACAGCAGTTTTGGAGTTCATGAGGTACAAAATTTTAGGACTTTAGGGAGTAGGGAGTAGGGAAAAAAAAGATTAATTTTAAAACTGTACCTCACGCTTCCTAAAAAGTGCTGTAAATATAAATAAGTGTAGTGTATTATATAGATGTAAAAATTAATAAATAGCCAACTACTTATCCATAATATAAACTATGCAAATAACTCAACCCCTTCATATTGCTCTATTAGTTTCAAAACTCGAAAAAGCCGAACATTTCTATGGTCAAATTCTCCAACTCCCAAAAGTAGACCGCTCCCTTAATTTTCCTGGTACTTGGTATCAAGTAGGCAACTTCCAAATACATCTGATAGTATCAGAAATAATCCCCGATCTAGTTAACTCAGAAAAATTAGGTAGAAACCGACATTTAGCATTTTCTGTAGTTGATATAGATACTGCAAAATCACAACTATTAGCCAATAATTGCCCTATTCAAATGAGTGCGTCAGGTAGAGCTGCATTATTTACCCAAGATCCAGATGGTAATATTATAGAATTAAGTCAACAATAAGATAACCTGTGAGAATTATTGCCTATTCATATACAAACCCCCTGTTTGAAACTGCCCCAGACCCCACAACTTGGGGGTGGGAAGTTGACCATATTTATCACGACTTAGGCGATCGCCAACAACTCCAACAACTCCTACTCGACTGTCAAACTCAAACAGTTAATTATCTGTTAATTCGTAAACTTGAAGAATTAGGAGACTCTGTAGAAGAAGTATGCGATCGCCTGAACAAACTCGAATCTCTCAACATCCAAATTATTCCCCTCGACTCAGATATCAACATCAACCCCGACTCACCAAGCAAAACCTCGCCAAGTAAAATAGACCTACTCAGACTCCTCAACCAAATTCGCCAAAACCAGCACAGTCGCAAAATTCGCACTGCTCACGCTCGCAACCGCATCAAAGCCATACCCCCACCAGGTAAAGCACCCTATGGATATCGCCGAGGTAAAGACCGTTACACCCTTGACAGAAGTGCTGCTCCCGTTGTTAAAGAGTTCTTTGAAAACTTCCTTCTGTTTGCTTCCTTGCGCGGTGCTGTGCGCCATATTCAGAAAAAATACGGCAAAAAAATCTCCGTTACCACTGGACGACGTTGGTTAACCAACCCCGTTTATCGCGGTGACTTACAATATCAAAATAATGAAGTCATCTCCAATACTCATCTTCCCATAATTTCTAGAGAAGAAGCTGCTCAAGTCGAACGTTTGCTCCGACGTAACCGCCGAATGCCACCCCGCACTGCCAGCGCCCCCCATTCTCTAGCCGGTTTAGTTGTCTGCACAGAATGTCAGTCTCCAATGATTACGGCAAAAGTGACTACTTTTCGCAAAGAGAAAGAATATCTTTATTTGCGTCCCAAAAGTTGTTCCCGCAAACCAAAATGTAAAGCTTTAAATTATCAACAAATTTTGGCACAAACTATAGAAATAATTTGTCGAGATTTACCATCGGCGATCGTTGCTTTAGAAATGCCAAATATGGATGGAATTAAGAGTACAATTAAACAGACTATTTCTGAGAAACAAGACATTCTTTTGCAGCTACCAAATCTCACGGCAAATGGCATTTTTGACCAAGAAACTGCCGAACTCCGCACCTACAAAATTAGAACAGAAATTTATCAATTACAAAGTCAACTTAACCAGTTACCACCGGTCAATTTATTAGAGACTGCCAAAGCGGTTTGCATAACCCAATTTTGGTGGGATTTATCAGAGTCAGAAAGGAGATTTTACTTACGCGAATTTATTAGTAGGATAGAAATTATTCGTCAAGATTTAGATTGGCATTTACAAGTTATTTTTATTTTTTAGAAGGAAGAAGGAAGAGGGAAGAAGGAAGAAGTAAAAATCCGGACATGATATACTTAAAAATAGCTGCTCCAGTTAATTTTAGATATTTATATCTATCTTTTTTTCAATATTTATCTCCTATTTATTTTTTAGCGTTGGTAATTTGAGGTATAATATCAAATCCGCCTAATTGCACATAGATCCAATAACGTCATAATCAGGATTTTAAGCTATTAGACATCTCCAATAATAAAAAATCAAATCAATTGTTATACATAAATTATCAATTATTCCCCTCCTGGGAGGGGGAGGGGCTAGGGGTGGGTTGACTCATAAATAATTAAGATTAATATCATACACGCGCTTTACCGAAAAATTGTGGTTGAAAGCCTCCCCACTGCCATTTTCAGGGGATAAAAAGAAAAATTTTCCTTTTAGTCAATCCTATCTGTTTTAAAGAAGAGGTAATTATTAATTATTAATTATTGAACAACGTCCTATTTTTTAATTCTATAAATATTTTCTAATAAATTAAACCAGAAATGCCCCCCATAGATATAGCTATACCACTAATTAGCCAACCCAATATTTTTTTTAATCCTTCTAAATAAGTAATTGATTGACTAACTGAGGTTTTATTTGTTTGTTCTTGACCCCAACCAATAGGTAATTCTAAATTATCTAATGCTGCATTTACCTGATTTTGAATCTCCCCTATTTCTAACTCATTTGGATTAGAATTATTATTGATTAATTCCTGGGAATAACTATTAATTGTCGCCCGCATCAAAAAATCTTTTGATAAATTATCAACTATATTTAATGTATTAATATTGGCAGCTATAGCAATAGTAACGCCAATCAAAAAAGCAACTCCTTTAGCATTACGCTTATAAACACCAGCCGCTCTTTCCATTTTACTATCGAACCATCTCTCAATTTCTTTCTGAAACTGATGTAAAGCATTACCTGTTGCTGAAATTTTTGTTGTCGCTTGTTTTGCTAAAATATATAAACTTTTTTGTAAAGATTCAGGCAATAATTCAATCATTTCAATAGCTTTTTGGTGAATTTCCTTCTTATTATTTTGCAAATCTGTTTGCGCAGCTTTTCCCATTTCCATTATCTCTCTCAAAAACTTGAATAAATTAGAGGAGCTTGGTTCCATTTTAGTTACTAAAACTTTTCTTTCATGGGGATTTTTTAATACTTGTTTGACTAAATTTATTTGGCTATTAAATTCTTTACTATCTTTATCTGGCAAAATTTCTAGAGATTTTTCTGTGTATAAATCTAGCTTATTTAAAGTTCTATCTAATGTTAAATCAAGATTTGCCAAATTGTTTTGATAATCCTGAATATTTTGATTCAACTCTTGATGCAAATTCTCAAATTCAGCCTGAATCTTTTTCTGCTGACTGCTATCTTCTATCTTCAATTTATCTAATATTTTCTCGATCTTTACCAAAATATTATCGGTAAAATCTCTTAATTTATCCTCACTAATCATTTGCATTAATTCTTGCAGCTTCAAAGTATCAATTAAGCTGGCAGCAAATGTATCTGACGGGATATGAGAAGGAGCAGTTTTTTCTGCATCAAAAATATTATTAATTCCACCTACAGCTCGACTTAAATTACCAACCACATGAATTATTTTCCGAAATACTCTTTCTAATGGACCTTTGCCACCACTATAGTTAAGGTTTTTAATTAATTGATTTTGATACAGAGATTTAGTTAGCTTTTGCACTTTTTCAATTTCTGTACTAGATTTAGAATTATTTTTGTTGATATGAGTTTCACCAGCAATTAACTCTTCAATTGATTTTTTTAAATGGGTGGCTCGCCATTGCAAAATTATTGTCAAAATTGATTGAATTTCACTAGCTAGTACACTAAAAATCAGATAAATAAAAAAGCGTTGCTGAATGGTAATGATTTTTAGACTAAGATCAACGTAAAACATAAGTGTTTCAATTTTACCTTCAGCTACTTACCATTACATTTCAGCAACGCCAATAAAAATTAAACCAATGGCAATATCTAAAATTACAGGTAAGTTCATATTAATTTGATTGATTTGATAGAAGGAAGAAGGAAGGAGGAAAAAATGGATGGGAACTCAAACCCCAACCAATTGTAAACACCATTTTTTGAGAATATTACTATCTTTAAAACTACTACTAAATTTTATTAACACAATTCTCCTAGTATAAATATTTGCTAGTGGTTTACAAGTCGTGATATCCTCAAAAAAAGTCAAGTATTCCAGGGAATACAATTTCCTTGAAACTAAGAATTTAAGGTATTTTCTGTTCTCTGTTCCTTGTTCCCCGTTCCCTATCTCTACTCTAAATAACTACATCTACAGGACTACCAAATATTTAACCATTATTTGATTTTTTGTAGCACTTTCTCCTCATAAAAATAGGTTCATTGCGATAGAAAAAGTTGTTTCTTTTTCTCCTCAGACTATTGTTCGCTTTCGTGGCGATCGCCTTTTAATTCAGTAGTATAGAGGCCAACTAATCTAGAAATAAAAACAGCAGGATACATTAAACCTACAATCGCTTCTGAAGTAGCTAAGGTCATAGCAAATTTATTAATGGGTAGAATATCTCCATAGCCTAAAGTTGTTAATGTTGTAAAACTGTAGTAAAAAAGTTGATAATCACTTTCCGCATCTAATAATGATGAACTTTGAAATGCTCCTGGATCGATTGCTAAGATAACATTATATAAGCTAAACCATAAAAAGCCGAAAAGTAAGAAGATGGAAATTCCTCCATTAATTACATCAGCATCGACTCTGGTTTGAGTGAAAATATGACTTCCTATAGCGATAATAGCTAAACATATAAAACCAGAATAGGATAGGTAGGTTAATAAGGTTGTAGTTTCAATGAGAATTGAATTATTGCTGAAGTAAATGCCATGAGAAAAAAAACAGATAAACGCCAATATCCTTAATAAAAGCACCCATTTTTTAGGAATATACAAAGTTTTAATTACTAAAAGATTAGTCATAAGAAATCCCGCACTAAGAACTAAAGAACCGAAAAAATTAGTCGATAGAGGAAATAGTAAAAATAGTAAAATTAAATCAAATAATAGTTGAGTAAATATCGTTTTTTTGTAATATAAGGTTTTGATTGTATTCATATATTTGTTGCTCCTAAGACTGGCAAATAATTATTGGTAATGAAATAGAGCTAAACGGCGGTCATTTTTATTCTTGTTCCACCAATTAAAGACTACATCAAGCTATTTTATATACTATATTTTTTCTGGTAGTCTATTTGATATTAACTATTGTACATTCTAATGATTGATATAATTTACTATACTATATTTTTTGAGAGTACAGTTTTCCTTGTTAATTACTAAACCAAGGGAAACTACAGAATTACCTATTGGCTTTTTTGGACAAATCACTCAAATTTATTACTCTTGGTTTGTGAAGTTTAGATATTAAATATTGAAAATTATTTATAGTTTAGGATAATGCTAAAAAAATCAGGTCTCAAACCTTCCATGTAAGCATTCAGCCATCAGAACTCAGCCAGCCTCCGCAGGAGGAACTGCGAACTTCAGCTATTGCTTCTTTTTAGTTCTAGATCAAAGCTTTACTAATTGAGTGAGAATTAAATTTTAGTATAAAAGCTGGCTGAATACAGTCTATATATTAAAATCCCATCACAAGAGCTGAGAGCTGACAGCTAATAGCTGTTTGCGCAGCATTCCGCAGGAAATGCTTACCCTTCCATTTTAAGGAGATAAAAAAAATCTGCTCTAATTTTAAGTAATCATTATTGTTATTCTAATTTTGACTTTTTCATTGAATAAATGTTTAATAAAATTTTCACCAACAAAAATACCCATATAGATTTACTTATAACTGCCAGCTTATTATTAGCAGCATTATTACTATTTTCTACTAACTTAGACACATTACCTTTGCGAGACTGGGATGAAGGAATAGTCGCTCAAGTAGCTAGAGAAATAACCAGAAAAAATTGGAATTGGCTTTATCCAACTATCAATAATACTCCCTATTTGAATAAACCACCATTAGTACATTGGTCGATCGCTTTTGTCTACAATATCGCCGGAGTAACTGAATTAACCGCACGTTTATTCCCTGCTTTATTCACAACATTCTCTGTACCCTTAATTTATAGTATTGCCAGAGAATTATTTCGCCCCCGCACCCCCGCCATTTTCTCTGCTTTAGTCTACTTAACTTTATTGCCAGTTGTGCGACATGGACGTTTAGCAATGTTAGATGGAGCAGTACTTTGTTTCTTTCTACTAATGATTTGGTGCGTATTACGATCGCGTCGTAACCTCCGTTATTCTCTAGCTATTGGCCTGAGTTTTGCCCTACTTTCCCTCACAAAAGGAATTATTTTAGGATTACTTTTAGGAGCGATCGCTTTTTTCTTCCTCTTATGGGATACTCCCCGACTATTACGTTGTAAATATTTTTGGGGCGGTATCTTACTCGGGATGCTCCCAGTATTTCTGTGGTACACAGCTCAATTTTTCCATTACGGAATAGAATTTTTCCATGCCAACTTTTTCCATCAATCTCTCAAACGTATTTGGCAACCCGTAGGCAGTCACGATGGACCTATTTGGTATTACTTATTGGAAATTCTAGAATCTACTTTCCCCTGGCAACTTTTCTGGTTTCCCGGAATATATCTGAGTTGGAAAAATCGGAATCTCAGTTGGGGAAAATTAGTTTTGGTCTGGAGCGGAATATATTTATTAGCTATTTCCCTGATGAATACCAAACTCCCCTGGTATGTATTGCCTATTTATCCCGCTTTTTCCCTAGCTGTCGGTACTTATCTGACAGAAATTTGGCATCAATTTCCAGTAGATTTGGGATACTTTCGGTTTCCAATTTATCAATATCCTCATACTCAAGGTGAGAATAAAAAACATCCTAAAGGTATCCCCACTATTTATCACCGTCTAGTAGTAGCCATTTTTGCACTCCTCGCCTTACTAACTTGGGTTACTTGGCTTTACTCCAGCGGTATTTTTCATCTGGGAGAGGAAAATCAGACAAAACTAGATTTGTACTTACGGTTAATCTCAATAACTATTGCCTTAACAATGACAATAGCAACCATATTATTAAACCAACAAGACCGTCAATTTTTGCCAATCTTGATTTGGGGAACATATCTTTCACTCCTACTCCTGGTTAACTCCCCTCATTGGAACTGGGAATTACAAGAAGACTATCCAGTCAAACCAGTCGGAGAAATGATTCAGAAATATACACCCCCCGGTCAGATAATTTACTCCTTCGATACCAAAGACCGCCCCTCTTTAAACTTTTATAGCGATCGCCTCATCAAGCGTGTCGGACCACAAAAAATTCAACAACAATGGCAGAGTGAGTCTCAACTATATCTATTAGTTCAAGAATCAAATTTGGATAACCTTACTCTAGAAAATTTGAAAGTTTTGAATACCACTAAAGGATGGGCGTTAGTCAGGAGAGAAGTTTATTAATGGATAATGGATAATGGATAATTAGGGTTTGCTGATTAATTAGGGCTTGCTGATTAAATCGAAAAGCATTAACTGATATTGCTTTTAGGCAATTTATGTCTGGAAAAAGTATGAGCTTTTCAGTTTTTGAGGTTAAAAAAGTGAGGATTTTCGGGTAGCACGGCCGAAAAATCACTCTGACTATTTTTTTGGCCAGTGACTCTGTAATTCCCATTGCTTCTACGTCCTAACTACTCTCTACTGCCTACTCCCTACCCTCACAAAAAGACTTTTTCAGCAAACCCTGATTATCAGAGCATTGAAAAATAAAGGTTTTAGCCTCGTGAGATTCCAAAAAAGTGCCCTTGTTTTAGTCTAAAACGTTCAAAAAGTTAGCATTTTGGGCAAATCAAAGACAGAAAAATTGAGTGACAACTCTTACTTCTACCTCCTCTAAATTCCCCGTTTCTCCTGACTCCTGACTTCTAAATAATTAGGACTTGCTGATTAAATATCACGCGCATTTACTGATATTGGTTTTAACCTTTTTGGGTCTGAAATACCTTGGCTTTCAGCTATTAATGCTCAAAAATTTACCATTTTAGGCAAAAGTTTGGCAAAAAAAAATTACTTTCCTGCTCATTTACTCCCCCGCTCTCCTACTGCTTAAAAAAGACTTTTGAGCGCAAGTCCTAATTAAGATTAGTATCATATAAGTGTTTCATCAACGCCGAAAACTTTTTCCATCAAAATACAGCTTTCATGCTCCTTAATTCCCTCAAATACTTTGACTCCTTTATATTCAAAAGTCTGATAATTTAGAGAAGCTCTATCCTCAAACCCATACTTCCGAAAAATGTGCTGCGATATCTTTCCACTAGCTTCTACTATTGCTGTGGAAAATCCTGCTTGAGCTGCCATCTTGAGATTATTTTCAACTAATTTATCACCAATCTTTCTGCCTCTATATTTTTCTCTAGCTCCCAAGAACAAAACATGAAATATATTGCTATTAACTACTTTTTTTTCCATCTCATACTTCTGATGTAGTTCTTTTAAAACTTGGGAAAAAACGTCAAATTTTTGAGGAATATTTTTGAGTATTTCTTCGTCTGACTCATTTGATAAATGATCTGAAATAATAAACCCTGCTACTTCTGAAGTAACAGAATCTTTGGCAATATGAGAGAATCCTTCTGCTACAGCTTTTTGGCAAATTTTCTCAGCAAGGGGGTAAAAGTCACTAGGAGCAACTTTAAGCAAGCTGAACATAGGTTCTGAACTAGGAAATACATCAACTAAACAATTAATAGTTTGTTCTAAATCTTTTTCCTGTAAAATCTCATATACAATTTCATTTTCTTCTAACATGAGTATATTAATTTCTAAAACTAACTTTATTTAGCCCTTAATTATGCAGTTAGTCTCCACTTCCTATCAGAAAAGGATTTTAGGAGTTCCTGATCAGGGATAGCTTAAAAGGGGAAATTATTGACCTTATTTATTGGTCAACTGGGGTGCTGAAAACTGTTTGGGTTATAAGACGCGAAGTTTCAGGTCGTTGACTATACATAAGCAATTAAACCTTCTTCCTTCTTCCTTCTTCCTTCTTCCTTCTTCAATAACTACTGACCATTTTTATTATTCAAAACCTCTTTCTCTTGCACCGACTCTAATACCCCATCAAACATACCCAATTGAAAATCAAACTTACTTAGACAAGCGATCGCTCCTCCAAACAATATGACACTTCCGAGCGCCACAACTATTGGTAAATACTGCCTGCTCAAATCACGACGTAATCTCGCTAGAGGTCTACTTTGCCTTCTCAGCATTTGTCCAATATCTAGCTGTTGGAGAGCCAGAGGGTCTCTGACATAATGGCCACTCCAACTAATTACCAGATGGGAATGACAATACGGACAAGTAAATAGCCCATTAAATATTTCTAGTGGTTGTGTCGCACTAGAGCGATGACAAATTGGGCAGGTAACAGAATGACTCTTAGATGTGGGAGCGCTCATATTTAAATTTTTATTCAATCAACGAAATTGTTAACTACTCACCTAGATGAGTTTTTCGATCTGCAATTTTGATTATCTTGCCTATTCTTTTCTAGTTTAGCCTTAATTTCTATTCCATTAAAGTGAGCTATTCACGAAAATTATCAATCTTCCATTTTTGGAGATAGCCTAGTTGTTTACCATAGGTAAAATTGTATTGCAAGGGGGTAATTGTAATATATTTTTCACGCATTGCCTGGACATCTGTTGGTAACTTTTCTACTGAGGAGTGGTCGTTGGTTTCTTCCACATCTTCCTGTACCTCTCCAGCTAACCAGTAATAAGTTTTGCCTCGTGGATCGACCCGTTTTTCAAATATATCTGTATAGCGACGAATTCCTTGACGGGTAATTTTTACCCCTGCTATTTCTGTTTCTTTAACTGCCGGAATATTTACATTTAGCAACATGGGATTAGCTAAAGGTTCATTTTCAATTTTATTCACCAAATCTTGAGCAAAATTTACAGCAACTTCAAAGTTTCTAGAAGTATAACTACCAAGACTAAAAGCAATACTAGGAATGTTTTGAACAACTCCTTCCATCGCAGCAGAAACTGTACCGGAATATAAAATATCTGTTCCTAAATTGGGACCATGATTAATTCCTGCTAATACTAAATCTGGCTGAGTTTCTAGTAAGGCAAATAAAGCTAGTTTTACACAGTCAGCAGGAGTCCCAGAGCAGGCCCAAGCTGTGACGGTGTCATCAAAAATTGACTTGACTATTTCTGCCCGAATAGGTTGATGTAATGTTAAACCATGACCCGTAGCTGAACGTTCTTTGTCAGGACAAACTACAACAACTTCATGGCCTACTGCTGCTAAACCATTAGCCAAACTCCGGATACCTTCTGCAAAAATGCCATCGTCGTTACTTATTAATAGTTTCATTTTTGAAAAATAAAAAAGATTGAAGCAAGAATTATTCGCCAAACACAATTTTATGACGGAAAGTTGAAGAGTGGAGCCATTTGGGACTAATTATTTTAGATTTTAGATAAATCTTGATAAAGCTACGAAAAACTTCATTGACAAATTTTGTTGGTAGGAGTTATGAGCAAAGGTATAAAAAACCTCGACAAATGAAGAGTAGTATTTTTTGGGTTAATTCTTATGTGGATTGAGTTGTTGAAAGATGGTTTTTCATCTTTGCATGGTACCCCACATACGCACCTCCAAGAATCGTTGTTAGCGAAGCTTTGCGTTAGCAAAACCCTGATTATGTCGTTGAATTGCGTATGTGCCTTGTGTAGTAAGGGTTTGAGCCTTGTCATTTTGGCAAATTTTGCCTTGTTGACATTTTAATCAAAGGGGGTGCGTATATTGGGGGGTCTGGAACCCTTGCTCTGTGGGGCTTCTAGATCGTAGCTCTTTCCCAAACCAAATCCCTACTTAGGGATTGAAACCTTCACGATGGTGCCAGGAGGCGGACTTGAACCGCCGACACGACTTTCCCAAACCAAATCCCTACTTAGGGATTGAAACTAGAAACTAGAGAAAAAACTAGAGCGGAAATTTTTTTCTCTTTCCCAAACCAAATCCCTACTTAGGGATTGAAACTTCTGTATCAAAGATTTTAGTGCTGAAAGTTATAAACTTTCCCAAACCAAATCCCTACTTAGGGATTGAAACATTTTCTTCCTTGCGGCTTCTTGCAAAGTAATCTCACTTTCCCAAACCAAATCCCTACTTAGGGATTGAAACTAAAAGTATCTCCATGAGATTTTATAGAGATTCTGTCTTTCCCAAACCAAATCCCTACTTAGGGATTGAAACTATTTTTCTGCTAATTTTGATTGTTATTGCCTTTTTACTCTCCTAAACCAAGGTTAGCGCCTTGATCTGCTTCATCCTGATAAGCACCCGAAAAAAAAAGCCCGGCCGACTCAAAAATCAGGTTGAACTTTCACAAAAAATCAGATACAATACTTATATTGGGAGTCACTCGCCCCTAAGCATGACTAATTATTCAACTAAAAAAGATTCTATTACTAAACCACAAAAAAAATAACAAATCATATTGTTGTTAACACCTCGACCAACTACATCCTGGGAAGCACCCGAAAAAAAGCCCAGCCGACTCAAAAATCGGGTTGAACTTTCACAAAAAATCAGATACAATACTTATATTGGGAGTCACTCGCCCCTAAGCATGACTAATTATTCAACTAAAAAAGATTCTATTACTAAACCACAAAATAAAATAACAAACCATGGCAACTCAACTAACAGAAATAGAAACCCAACTAACAGAACT
Organism: Okeania sp. SIO2B3; assembly: GCF_010672525.1. GTDB lineage: Bacteria > Cyanobacteriota > Cyanobacteriia > Cyanobacteriales > Microcoleaceae > Okeania. The sequence continues at coordinate 45,646 of NZ_JAAHGH010000014.1, forward strand.
ACGCCAAACAGCGACAGAAGTGATCGCCACAACAAAAACCTTGAAAAATCCACACCAGACTCGTACTTAGGCTTGAACTTTTGCAATACTTACATATTAGGGCTAGAGCAAAACTACAAACAAAGCGATCGCCACAACAGAAAACCTTGAAAAACTGACACAAAACTATAGTTAAAATCCTCACCACTCTCATCCTGCCAAGCACCAAAAAAAAAGCCCGGCCGATTCAAAAATCAAGTTGAACTTTAACAAAAAGTCAGATACAATAGTTACATTGGGATTCACTCGCCCCTACGCATGACTAATTATTCAACTAAAAAAGATTCTATATACTAAAGCACAAACAAAATAACAAACCATGGCAACTGAAATGACAGAAATAGAAACCCAACTAACAGAACTACGCCAAACAGCAACAGAAGCGATCGCCACAACAGAAAACCTAGAAAAACTAGAAGAACTAAGAATTAACTACCTGGGCAAAAAAGGCCAAGTATCCAAAATCCTCGGAGGTATGGGCAAACTCAGCCCAGAAGAACGACCAAAAGTAGGAGCGATCGCCAACCAAGTCAAACAAGCCATCCAGAGCAACCTAGACCAAAAACGGACAAACCTCAAAACAGCAGAAATAGCAGCCAAACTCCAAGCCGAAACCCTAGACGTATCAATGCCAGGAGTATATCGTCCCCAAGGAAAAATCCATCCCCTCAACAACCTCATAGACCGTGCCCTGGACATATTCATTGGCTTAGGCTACACCGTCGCCACGGGTCCAGAAATGGAAACCGACTACTACAACTTTGAAGCCTTAAACACACCACCAGACCACCCTGCCAGAGATATGCAAGACACCTTCTACCTACCAGACGGTAACTTAATGCGGACCCATACCTCTTCAGTGCAGATCCGTTATATGAAAAACCACGAACCCCCCATTCGAGTCATAGCTCCCGGTCGTGTTTATCGACGGGACACAGTAGATGCCACCCACGCAGCAGTATTCCATCAACTAGAACTATTAGCAGTAGACGAAGGACTAAGATTTTCAGACCTCAAAGGAACTATCAAAGAATTCCTCAGACAAATGTTTGGAGACCTACCCATTCGTTTCCGTGCCAGCTATTTCCCATTCACCGAACCCTCAGCAGAAGTAGATTTGCAGTGGAATGGCAAATGGTTAGAAGTATTAGGTTGTGGAATGGTAGACCCCAATGTATTAGAAGCAGTAGGTTATGATTCGGAAAAATATACAGGTTTTGCCGCAGGTTTTGGCGTAGAAAGATTTGCCATGGTGTTGCATCAAATAGATGACATTCGGCGAGTTTATGCCAGCGACTTACGTTTTTTGCAGCAGTTTTAAATAGCTATCAGCATTTCAGCTATCAGCTTTCAGCTATTGGTAGTAGACTGACACGCCTAAAAATGTAGGTTGGGTTGTAGCTTGCACACCAAGTAGCGGTACGGCAGTGTTAGCGGAGCTTCCCGGAGGGAAACCCAAAAAAACCTTACTAATGTTGGGTTTATCCCAATGGACAAGCTGGCGCTAACGGTTCCTCAACCCAACCTACACCTAATGCAGCATTTTAGATGAAACGGTCTAGTAACTTCAGTAGTCCAGTAGGGTGTGTTAGCGACAGCGTAACGCACCATTGAATATGTGTCAGTCCACTACTGAAATAATGGTTGATTTTACACCTAATGCACCGGGTGCTGTGGGATGAGGTTTTAGTAATACCAATTCCTAAAAGTATTGCTATACTTGGGCAAGACTTCAGTTGTTAACTGATCGGTACAAGCAAAACCACTTTTTTGCTAATTTCAGCTAAGGTAATGTTAATTATTCTTATGTTTGCTTCTCCCTCACTCCCCCACTCCCCTATTTCCCCTCCTGGGAGGGGTTAGGGGTGGGTCCCCTACTCAACAAAATGTAGAAAAGTTTTTGAGAAATGGTATAACGTACCTGCGTAAGTTCTATATCCTAGTATATGTTGGGTTTCGTTCCTCAACCCAACCTACTGAGTTTGAAATTACTTTTAAATTTTGACAAAAATATGCGTCAACCAGTGGCATTGCTAACATTAATATTAATGATCGCCCTCGGTGTTCCCAAAAGAGCGATCGCTACAACCATTAAAATAGCTCAAACATCTCAAGAAACTGCTAGTTTATGTCGTCAAGTTAATGACGAACAAGGTTTAATCGTTCAAAAAAGACCAACCCCAAACTCTCCTACAGTAGGGACTGTAGATGCAAATCAACAAGTGAAATTAATAGAAGGTTATCGCAATATTAGAGGTCCAGCGGGTCGAACTTGGGTAGAAATTACTGCTCCTATTTCCGGGTTTGTGTCTAGGGGTTTTCCAGGCAATGAAAATAATTTAATAGAATGTTCTGAAGTAGCTACAGAAACTCCAACGGAACCTTCTGGTCAAAATACTTCTGTTGATAATTTGCCTACAGAAACACCGTCTCCTACAGAGTCCACATCACAAGTAGATCGAAATTTATGTCGTCAAATTGATAGTAAAAAAGCACCACGGGGTTTAGCAGTACGGACAAATGCTACTAGACGATCCGAATATAAAGGAAAAGTTCCTGTTGATAGTGAGCTTACCCTTGTGGAAAATTATCGTTTAATTCCCGACCGAAATGGAGAAAAACGTAAGTGGGTAGAAATTACTTCTCCTCTGTCTGGGTTTGTTTCTGCTGGTAATTTAGTTGAGTGTGATTAAGGGGGAAGTGGGGGAGTGGGGGAGTGAGGGAGTAGGGAAAGAAAGCTTCAAAGGGAAAAGGTTTTTTGATCACTAATTATCCGGACATTACATTGCACAACTTTTGAGCTTCAATATAACCCAAACTCTCTTTATTCAGAGGCAAATACGTTAGTATTGTTAATCAACCAATCAAAAAAAATAGAAATAAATAACTGTACGAAAAACATCCATTGCTTCAGTAAAAGTCTTCAAAGATTTATGTCTTCATTGCCTGTTGTACCAAGAGCGAAAAAAGAATGCTGAAAAATAGCGGTTCCAGTTAATTTTAGATAGTTATTTCTATCGTTTTGCCCTTTTTTTCAAAATTAACCCCTTCTTCCTTCTTCCTTCTACCATTAATTCACTGCAAATTCTGTCAAAGGTCGCACTTCTGGCGGATGAAAACCTAATACAATTTTATTTTTAGGAATACCTGCCATAACTAAATCTAACGCAATTCCATCTTCTAATCCATCTTCGTGAATCCAGATTTTCTCATTAATAATTTCCCAGTGAACCACACAACCATGAACTCTTTTTCCTTTTAAATATCCTACTGTTAATAATAAATAGTTTTTGTGGTCTTCACCAACAATAAACTTTCGTTCTCAGTTGCCGTAAGCATAAGGTAAATTAGCATATTCTCCCAAAATTTCAGTAATGATTTGATGATAATTATTTATGGTATCCATTGATAAATAACCTCCTGTTTAGCATCAAAAGTTATTAAACTCAGCCGTTGATTTTTTAATAATATTTGACCAATAGGCTCAGTAAAAAACTCCTCGAAAATACTTTATGTAATTGCTAAATATAGTAACCGCTCCGGTTCAATATCTTTTATAATATCGTAGTATAAAATATATTGACCTAATGCTTTTTCTAAGTCATTTACTCGCGATAAACTGGTAAAACTTTTAATCTCCACAGCAATTTTTTTCAAACCCTTTTCAGCAGAAAGTAATTTGTCAGCTCCCAAATCAAAAAACAAATCTCTTTTTCCAATACTCAAAATATAGGGGTCGTTATTCAACAATGAATAATTAATAATTAATAATTAATAATTACCTCTCCTTGAAAAGAAGAGGATTGACAAAGAGATGAAAATTTTTCTTTATTATCCCCTTAAAAGGGGAGGCTTTAAACCACAATTTTTCGGTAATCGTCCATCCATCCTTAATCAAGGCATTTTTTACTATATCGTGATAGAAGTCTTTAGCTGGCATTCATCTTTACTCCTGAATCTTTAAACCAACTTTTTCAACTATTATAATACAGTAGGTTGGATTAAGCAGTAGCGCAACCCAAAACATACAATATGATAGAGTTACATATTTTTGGGATGAATTGTAAGCTTGGAGAAAAAACAAGTTAAAAGTATTAAATATGAGATTTATCTATTTCAAAAAAGATTCATTCTTTGATTCAGCAACCCAACAAATACAATATGATTATTTGGTTTCCTTACTCAATCCAACCTACAAAGTTCCAGTTATAATACAGTAGTTTGGGTTAAGCGATATAGCTGCCGCTAGGCTCCGCCAACGCGTAACCCAACAAATACAATATTATTGTTGGGTTTCCTTCCTCAACCCAACCTACAAAGTTCCAGTTTTTTATTATAAATATTTAACCGAACATAATATTAGATCGACGATGATTTTATAGTGCTTATTGCTAAAAATAAAATCTCATTAATCTACAAAAAATGTAAATATTGCTGCTTTATTTTTTATATTTTCTGCGTCGAGGAGTAAGTTCAGGTTTTGGAGGTTCATAAGATTTTAAAACTTTATCCCCAGTCAAAATTTCCACTTCAAATCCTAACTCAACATAATAGTCAAAAATCCGTTTAATTGTAGCATCTCCTAATGCAAGTCCTTGACTAGCAAAATTCGGAAATTCATCAGCTAAATCCTTCAAATTTTCTGCATCCCATAACTTTGACTGCTCTGTAAATGCTGCCCAAGGAGTTTGATTATCTGCAGTTAGTTTCATCAAATTTCCTAATTCTTTAGCTATTTCATAACGCTTACTATTTGCTTGAGCAATATGATTACCTGTTTAAATAATTGTGGCTAAAGGTAAAACAAAAATAGTCTTTGCTTTCTCCTCTTTTTCCAAGATTTCATAGACTTTAATCTTATCCCATTTATTATCTTCAGAACCACAAGTTTCCTTTCCTGGCACACCCAAATAAACACAGAGAATTGAAGTACCAATAATTAGCACTTTTTTCATACTTTCTAATCTGCTTTGAGACTCTTCTCAATCAAACCCTTACTAGCAATTTTCCCTAAAGTTCCTGATGCCATTAACTTCGGTAAATCTTCAATATCCTCTAAAGGAATTAACTGACTTTCTCCAGTTTGTTTATCTCGATAAGTCACCATCACAAAAGGAATAAATTTTGGAATTAGTTCATCTAATAAAGCAGAATTATGGGTTGTAACTAAAACATCAATTTGGCGTTGCTCGCCAATTTCTCTTAACATTTGTAATAGTAATCCAGCACGAGAAGGATGCAAACCATTATCTACTTCTTCTATAACAATTAAACTTTTTTCTGGCTGAGTTAACATAGCTGTTAAAATTGCCAAAAATCGCAAAGTTCCATCAGACATTCCACGAGCATCAACTATCATTGGTTGTTGATTAGGATGCCAGATTTCTTCACAGTAAAGCATGGCATCGCTGCCTAGTCTTCCTACAGTTTCAGCCCAAACTTTTCGCATATCTCCTTCTGGTAATTTTGCCAGGTATTTTAATAAATATTCTTCTACTTCCGTTTTCTGTTTTTCTGGTAATGCTGCTAAAACTCCGGCAATATTAGAACCATCTCTTTCTAACTTTTTGATAGAGGTGAATAATTCCGTATTTGAGAAGGTATAGGATTGAAAATAAAAATATTTTTGAGGATATTTGGTACTATACTTTCGGCAAGCATCATTTGATTAACATTATCAAATTCATAGAAAGGAGTCTGTGTTTTAGAACGACCCAACCAAGGATTAGAAGTGGGATAAAGTTTTTCAATATATTCTTTCTCTTTTTTTGAAATATTCAAGTATATTTGACCATTTTTTCCAAGATTGAAGGAGATAAAAGAAAGTTGCTGAAATGAATTACTATCTGAGAGTTTTTGACTATCAATTAATGTTAAAGATTCATCTATTACCTGTATATTAGGTTGAGTTTCTATAGTAATTTTATAAAGATAATCACCCGCTTCATCCTTCCCATCTACTAACACTTGAAAACTAAATTTTGTGTCAGGTTTTCTAACTGCCCATTCAACCCCACCTCTAATACCTGAAGTAAAGCGATCGCCTGTTAATACTGCTTCTACTGAAGTACCTTGCATAATACTATTCAAAAAATCCAAAGCATCAACAACATTAGATTTTCCACTAGCATTAGTACCAATTAAAACTGTTAAAGGGTCAATATATAATTCCGCATAACGGAAACTTTTCCAATTTTCTAAAGTTATTTGTTTTAGCATCAGACTTCTCCGAAAAAGATATAGATTTTTTGCGGGAGTAGGCAACAGGCAATTTCAGTTATCAGTTATCAGTACCTCTGCAATAAGGAGGCTTGACATCAGGAATAGTCTATTTTTTTTATCCCTTTAAAAAGGGAAGCTTTAGACCAATTTTAAAAAAAATTTTACGAATAGTAAGAGGAATAAAAATATTTTACAGGATATGTCATTTGACAAAAAGGATGATTTACCGAATAATTAATAATTCTGGTTGAAAGCCTCCCCTTTTAAGGGAAAAAAAGTGCTAGGATATTTCCTTATATTCAATTCCGTAACGGTTTTAACCAGAGGTAATTATACATTATCCATTATTCATTATCCATTAATGAAGACCTAAAAAATGGTATTTATATCATGTCCGTTTGTATCGTTTGTGTAAACCCAAGCATGAATATATGAATATATATAGGAAATTTAAGTTTTTTCTTGCTCTTAACTTTAGCCTTCCTGCCTCCTCCCTCTTCCTTCTTCCTTCCTCCTTCTTCCTTCTTCCTTCTTCCTTGCCTTAGCTATACAATAACCATGCTACCGGACATGATATTAAGCCATTTATTCTGACTCCTGAATCCTGACTCATAATAAATATCCTAGCTATTTGTAGCAAACATTTATTAATTAGGTTTTATCCCACAATTTTTCGGTAATATATGTTGACAAAAAAGACACAAAAAATGTTTTTTTATGGTGAATCTTTCTTCCCAAAACTTGCTATAATTAAAAGGTTTATTGATTTTTCACCAGATGCCTATTAGACATCTCCAACAATTAAAAATAAAATCAATTATAGGCATAAATCATCAATTATTTTCCCCTATTTTCTATTCCCTTTTTTCTGGAGATGTCTATTAGACTTTCCACCTAAAACCTAAAACCCACTACCCACTACCTAACACCTAACACCTTTTTATTCTTTTCTTTCTCTCAATTTCAACAAAATTTCATCATGTACTTCCCGTGTAATAGGATATAAATAAGCCAACAATAATCCAACAATTAAAAACACAGTAGGCAACGGACCAATTGCCACCCGAATTGCCAAAAGTGCAGACTCCGGTTGAATAGGTGGAGTCTCCCCAGGAACACTTTCAATAAACCCAGCAACATCCAAAGCTACCCCTACCAAAAACAATCCAATAGCTAACCCTACCTTCTGCAAAAAAACCATAAAAGAATAAAAAATTCCCTCCCTTCTTTGCCCAGTATTTAACTCATCCAAATCAATAACATCAGGAATCATAGACCAAGGAACTAAATAAGCAGTTGATACTCCAAAACCAGCCATTATTGCCAATAAATACAATAAACTAACTTGTTCAGGTTGAATAAAAAATAACCCACCCTGAGCAATTATCCACAAACAAACACCCATAAAATAAACAGCTTTCTTCCCCAGTTTTTTACTAACAAAACTCCAAACAAATAACATAGTTAAAGAAGTACCTTGAACAGCGATCGCCACTTGAGGAAAAGTCGCTTCTGGTAACCCCATCCAATTAATTACAAAATAAGGCAAAATCGAAGCCGTTAGTTGCACCCCCAACCAAGAACACAGATAAATACCAATCACAAATAAAAACGGACCGTTATTAAAAGCTACCCGAATTTGTTCAACAATAGGTAAATTAGTATTATTATCTTCCTCCTGTTTTTTACTAGCAGAAAGCGTCCGTTTACGAGTTCCAAAAAAACACCAATAAATAGGTAAAACAGAAATTACTGCACAGACAATACCCAAAACTATATATTGTTGAATAGGATTATCTGGGAAAAGAGAAAAAATTAATTGAGCAAGAACCAAAGAAAAAATACTACCACCAATAGAAAAAGCAAATCTGAAACTATTTAAACTTGTTCGTTCATGGTAATTTTGTGTTAACTCTGGAGTTAGAGCAGCATAGGGAAGATTAACAACTGTATAAGCAATATTAAATAAAATAGCAATTATCACATAGTACCAAAATAAAAAAGACTGATTCGTACTAGGAACTATCCACTGCAAAAAAAATAAAATCCCAAAAGGAATAGCACCAAAAACCATCCAAGGATAACGTCTACCCCAAGGATGAACAGTGCGATCGCTCATCACTCCAATTATCGGGTCATTAATAGCATCAGAAATTTTACCAATCATCAAAATACTACCCGCAATACCAGCAGGTAAACCAGCAACATTAGTAAAGAAAAATAATAAGAAAAATACCTGGATATTAACACACATTGCTGGACCTAGATCGCCAGCACCATAAGCTAATTTAGTCCAGAAGTTAAGTTTTTCAGTTTGAGGGGAAAAGTTATTCATAAGATATCTCCAAAAAATAGGGAGTAGAAAGTTTTAATTAGGGTTTGCTGAAAAAGTCTTTTTTAAGGAGTAGGGGAGCGGGGGAGTAGGGGAGAATTTTTTTGCCCAACTATGCGCTAAAAGTGCTAACTTTTTGAGAATGAAGAGCTGAAAACCATGTACTTTTTCAATACCTAAAAAGACTAAAACCTTTATATGGTAATTATTTTAGATTTAATCAGCAAACCCTAATTAACATACAGCAAATTCCAAGTATATGAAGTACAGATATTAATAATTAAATCCTATCAGTGCGAGCATCTTGCTCGCGTAGGTGTAACTCATCAAAGTGGAATACGCTGTAAAATACAGATATTTTGGCTTATAGCGGTTTCCATTTGGGTAGACCACAGTAGGGACGTTCCATGGAACATACCTACAAGGTTTGATGTGTGAAGATATGGTTAATCAATTTGAAAACCGCTGTAAAAGCAGAGGGCACAAGTTTTGTAGTTTACCTTTGTGAAAACCTTTATAAAGACTCAAAACTTAGGTTTAATATAATAGGACCTACGCACGAGATACAAAAAAGTAGTATTTGAGATTGTTTCCCTGTCGGTCGCTTCGGACGGAAATACGTTCTACTGCATAAGTCCTAATAATAGATATCTCCAGAAAATAGGGAATAAGGAACAGGAAGAAATGTTTGAATATTTATGGATAAGAACTTGAGTAAAAGCACTAATACCAAAACGTTTTCAAATTCAGCTATAACCCTTCTGCCTTCTGCCTTCTTCCTTCTTCCTTCTTCCTTCTTCCTTACTTCAAAAACTAAAATCAATCAACCACAGCGCCAAAACCCCCAATACACCAACCCCTATCAAAATAGTAAGCACATAAGATTGACCTTTACCAGACACCCCATACTTCAAACCCTCCCCACTAAAAATCGTTGCCAAGCCAACTAAATTAACAACTCCATCAACAATATAACGGTCAACCCAAGCATTTAACCTGGAAATTTGGGTAACTGCAAATACCACAGTTACATTGTAGAAGCGATCAATATAGAAATCATAAGCAAGCAAATCTTGAACAAAACGCAAAGGAGCATATATTGGTCGAGACCAACTTCTACCTAACTCCATCATGCTACCAAAAATAACACCAATCAAACCAGACGCAACTAACAAAATGACAACCGCTAAATTAATATAACCCCAGTCAGGTAATAGTGATAACCGTTGCATCATTATCGGTGTCAGTAAAGTAATGATAATTAAAGATACCATAGGCACAGCCATCGGCCAGGGAACTTCTGGTGCGCGTTTCGTTTTCGGCTGAGATTCACCTAAGAACACCAAACGGTAAACACGGGTTAAGTTTAAAGCAGTCAAGAAATTAACAAATAGCAAAACAGGTACTACCCAAGGATCGATAATCCAAAACACATCCAAACCTTGTCGTAGCGCCCAGAAACCCCCTAAAGGTAATAACCCTATTAAACCAGCAGTGCCTACTAAAAAAGAACTTGTAGTAACTGGCATTCGAGACCACAACCCCCCCATCTCTGTAAGGTCTTGGCTATTAGTAGTTAATATTACACCCCCAGCACTCATAAATAATAGTGCTTTAGCAATGCAATGAGCCAACAGTAATAGCAAGCCAAAACCAGTCCATTGTGTACCAACAGAAATAAACACTAAACCCAGGTAAGCGCTAGTAGAATGAGACAAAGCACGCTTCAGGTCAATTTGAGCCAGAGCAACTAGAGAAGCTCCGATCGCCGTTACAGTTCCGATCGCCACTAATACATCTAGAGCTATAGGCGCAATAATTAAAATCGGCTGCATTTGGATCAGTACATAAGCTCCAATGGCAACTACCACAGTGTTCCGCAAAATCGAAGCTGGATTTGGCCCTTCCATGGCCTCATCCAACCATAGATGCAGAGGAAATTGAGCGCATTTACCTATTGGCCCCGCAATCAAAGCCAATCCTAACAAATTACCTGTAATAGGAGAAAGTTCTACTCTTTCAGCCCATTCATATAAATCGCTAAAATTCATACTTCCAGCCAAAGCTGATATAGCAACTACTCCCATAAGTAGTAAAACATCTCCCACCCGCTTCGTTAAAAAAGCATCTCTAGCTGCTGTAACGACCAGGGGTTGAGCATACCAGAAACCTACTAACAAATAAGTAGAAAGAGTCAGCATTTCCAGCAAAGCATAGGAAATGAACAAAGAGTCGCTAATTGTTAAGCCACTCATTGCTGCCTCAAAAAATCCCATTAGTCCAAAAAATCTGGCTAATGCCCAATCCTTTTCTAAATATCCCAAGGCATAAAGTTGGGCTAATAGACTGAAACCCGTCACAACATCCATTGCTCCAACGGTTACAGATGAGATATTAAAGGCAAAAGATAAGTTGAGGTCTGCCGTTTGTAGCCAGTTGAATATGATTTCTCGTGGTTCTTGGCTCCAGACAGCTTGATAAACAATGGAGCCATGAATAAAGGCCACTAAAGTCATCAAGATATTAAAATAAGCTGCTGGCCGTGGTCCCGTGCGTTGGATCATCCCTGTTGACCAGGGTATAGTCAAAATTGCTCCAACTAAGCCATAAAAAGGTATCCACCAACAGTTTTCAGTCAGAAATTCTATCATTTATTATTTATTTACCTTTACTGTTAAAAATAAATATATATTATTAACATAGGTTCTACTTATTAGTGAGTATATATACTGATTTTTTTCTGCTTACGGAGGTTGGTTTCAAAAGTAATAAAAAAAAATTTAGGATTGGTCTGTGGAGGTTGAGGATCGCTGAATTCATAATTAAGTCCAAAGATTTCAATCTTAGGAAATTTATTTTTCTATATAGCTGCAATTATGAATTATGATGATAGTTGCTATTGTCAACGATGCCATGTTTCTCTATGCTAAAATTATAGCATTTGATAGATTTAATCATAATAATGGGAATTCCCTTGAAAACTATCTGGAGACAACACTGGCCTCAATGCTTAAGTTAACTATTGGTCAATAGGAGAAAAAAAAATGCCAATTGCGGTAGGAATGATTGAAACTAGAGGATTTCCAGCAGTAGTAGAAGCTGCTGATGCGATGGTTAAAGCGGCTAGAGTTACTCTGGTAGGTTACGAAAAAATTGGTAGTGCTCGTGTAACAGTAATTGTCCGAGGAGATGTATCGGAAGTACAAGCTTCTGTTGCTGCAGGTATAGAATCAGCCAAACGAGTTAACGGTGGAGAGGTAGTATCAACTCATATCATTGCTCGTCCCCACGAAAACTTAGAATATGTATTGCCAATTCGATATACTGAGGAAGTCGATCAGTTCCGAACTTATTAGTGAGAAAGACTCATTTGAGGCAGGGAGAATTACTACAAATATTTTGACTAGAACTGTGTAGATAAAAAATTTTTTTTGCAGATAAAAGTAAAAATAATGATTAAAGTCTTAGAGCTAAGTAATTTTGCAGATCAAAACATATACATCTGTAACTAAAAATGCTTGAGTTTCACAAGCTTTAAGATCGTGCTTTAGGTTCTGTGAGAAAAAAACACCAACTTTACCCTAAGATTTTAGGGCAATCATTATCAAGAGATTGCCCATTCCAGGGAAAGCCTGCAAAAATTATCATCTAAAATTCTAGTAAATTTAGGAATTAATCGCTCCCCAACTTAAGGTATTATTTGGAAAAGCAATTATTATTCCAAATAACTATAGCTAGGAAAAGTCAATACATATACAAGTAAAGTCAAAGAATATCACGGAGTAAGAATAATGTCAATTGCCGTCGGGATGGTAGAAACCCTAGGCTTTCCAGCAGTCGTAGAAGCAGCAGATGCAATGGTGAAAGCTGCACGAGTCACCCTTGTTGGCTATGAAAAAATTGGTAGTGGTCGGGTAACTGTAATCATTCGCGGAGATGTATCTGAAGTACAAGCTTCAGTAGCAGCAGGAGTTGATAACGTCAAGCGGGTGAATGGAGGCCAAACAATGTCTACCCATATCATCGCTCGTCCCCATGAAAACCTAGAGTATGTTTTACCTATTCGTTATACAGAAGAAGTAGAACAATTTCGTGACAGCACATCTTCTATTCGTCCAGTAAACAGAACATAACTTGATTGTGGATAGCAGGTTTTGAGATTGAACTGAAAAAGATAATTTACCTAGAAAGTGTTTCCTAGAGAAAAACAGTAGTAGATTAGTTTCCTACTTTGAAAAGCTGTATTCCTGGGAATGAGGATTTTATTATCTACAAGAGTTAAATGGAGTATACCTTCAACAGATATAATTCCATTAGTGAACTTCTGGAGTTTATTAAATCCTCAATCCTGACTGTAGAATTGTAAAATAGTTTCTGTTTTTAGTCTGATCGCTGAAAGCTGCAATTTTTCAGATGTGATAAATATCTTAAGGATGCAGCTATTAATATATCAAACCCTTCAGTGATTATTAGTCAATATTGACTGAAAGCTGAAAGGTATGTTATGGCAGTCAAGCATGACCATGACTTCCTACAGACTAGAAAAATTTGGAACTTCTGGGTAGAAGCAGGAAATATTAGTGAATAAATTCTAGCACATAATCAAACTGAGAGTGAAAAACAACTTTTGAAGTTTCAATCTAAAATCTAATATCTGAAATCATGTAATTAAATTAGAGATCATGCAAATTGCCAAAGTTCGTGGCACTGTTGTTAGCACCCAAAAAGAGCCTAGTTTACAAGGAACAAAGCTACTTCTGCTGCAATTTATAGACGAAGAAGGCCATCCACTGCCTAAATATGAAGTAGCTGCCGATAATGTCGGAGCCGGAATAGATGAATGGGTGCTGGTTAGTCGCGGCGGAGCAGCTCGTGAAATACCTCGTAGCGAACAACTGCCTATAGATGCCAGAGTAGTTGCAATTATTGACACAGTCACAGTGGACAATAGCATGATCTACGGTAAAAAAGACCAATATCGTTAAACACCTTTGAAAAACCTAGCCAAAGAAAGGACATTTCTAAGATTGTCTCTCAAAGGTTGCAGATCGAGTCAGTACTGACTACGTTGGCAGGTCACGACTACCGTATGCGAACTCCAACATACTCATAGTCGCTCCTGATTAAGGAAATCGTTTAATAGCGATAATCGGAAGTGGGTTTTGTACCGATAGTGTCAGAAGCATGAACAAGCCTGGCCAACATGATCGAGGAACACTTTACTGAAAAGGACTAGACACCACAATGTCTAATACTAATTACGTTTTTGTCATAGATACAAACAAAAAACCATTACAACCTTGCACACCAACTGTTGCTCGTAGGTTGCTAAATTCGGGCAGAGCTTCTGTATTTAGACGTTTTCCGTTACATTTTGTCCACAGTTGTCGATAAATGTCTAGGAAAATGCTGTCTAAAACTTAACAGTTGGATGTTGAAATCTTGAACTGCAAGACATTTACTTAAATATACCAACACCCAACATTTAGCTTAAGGAGAAAAAAAAATATGCCACACCGCAAGGAAGCGGCTCCACCGACCCCCTGGTCACAAGACTTGGCGAAGCCCAAGATTGATAAGACAGCTTACGTTCACTACTGTTCTAACATAATTGGAGATGTTAGTGTCGGTTCCCATGTATTAGTAGCTCCCGGTACATCAATTCGTGCTGATGAAGGAACTCCCTTCTTTATCGGTGCAGGAACCAATATCCAAGATGGAGTAGTGATCCACGGCCTAGAACAAGGAAGAGTAGTAGGAGACGACAACCAACACTATTCTGTATGGATAGGTAAAGATGTTTCTATCACTCACAAAGCTCTAATTCACGGCCCGTGCTATATCGGGGATGAGTCTTTTATCGGCTTTCGCTCTACAGTATTTAATGCCCGTATTGGTGAAGGCTGCATCGTGATGCTTCATGCTCTCATCCAAGACGTAGAAATTGCTCCTGGTAAGTATGTACCTTCAGGAGCAATTATTACAAATCAACAGCAAGCAGACCGTTTGCCAGACGTACAACCAGCAGATCTGGAATTTAGCCATCATGTGGTGGGAATTAACGAATCTTTACGACAAGGTTATCTCTGTGCAGACAATGTCTCCTGTATTACACCTATTAAAACTGAAATGAATAGTAATTACGGTAACGGTAACGGTTACAGTTACAAATCTTCTGTAGCAACTGGCTCCCTAAGCCCAGAAGTAGTTGCTCAAGTAAGACAGCTAGTATCCCAAGGATATGATATTGGCACAGAACACGCTGATGCTCGTCGCTTCAGAACTGGTTCCTGGAAAACTTGTTCTCCAATTCAAAGTAAAAATTCCTCAGAAGTAGTAGCAGCTCTAGAAGCTTGTGTCGAAGAACACGCTGGAGAGTATGTACGTCTGTTTGGTATTGACCCCAAAGCCAAACGCCGAATTTCTCCAATTATGATTCAACGGCCTGATGGTAAAAAAATTGCTCAAAAATCGACTACTGGTAACTATAGTGTTCCCGCTGCTTTTGGAGGTCAGTCTGCTACAACAAATACCACAGGATTAACTCCAGAAATTGCAGACCAAGTAAACTCTTTGCTATCTCAAGGATACAAAATTAGCACTGAGTATGCCAATGAACGTCGCTTTAAAACTAGCTCTTGGCAAAATGGTCCAACTATTTCAGAAACCAGTGCCTCACAAGTATTGCCAGCTATAGAACAGTTTTTGGCAGAACATAGCGGTGAATATGTACGTTTGATAGGCGTTGACCCTGTAGCTAGGCGTCGTGTTGTAGAAACATTAGTTCAACAACCAGGCGATCGCCCAATTAAACAATCTGCTGTTGCCTCTTTCACTGCTAAAACTCCTGCAAATAGCCAAGGTAGTGTGGTCAATACAGGATTAAGTCAGGAAGTTTTAACTCAAGTAGGTTCACTATTTAATCAAGGACATCGCATCGGCATAGAACACGCTAATGCACGTCGCTTTAAGACTAGCTCTTGGCAGAGCGCTCCCATATCCGCACAGACTACTGCACAAGCAATAGATGAATTAGAAGCAGCTTTGGCACAGTATAGTGGGGAATATGTACGCTTAATTGGTGTCGATCCTGCTGCCAAACGTCGGGTGTTGGAAGTATTAATTCAGGAACCAAATGGCAAACGCCAAGGAGTTACATCTAATGGAGCAGGCAATAGTAAGCCTCCTATTTATAATACTGCTCAAACCAGTTTGTCGAGTCAAGGTAGTGCAGTCAATACAGGATTAAGTCAGGAAGTTTTAGCTCAAGTAGGTTCACTATTTAATCAAGGACATCGCATCGGCATAGAACACGCTAATGCACGTCGCTTTAAGACTAGCTCTTGGCAGAGTGCTCCCATTTCGGCACAGACTACTGCACAAGCAATAGAGGAATTAGAAGCAGCTTTGACACAGTATAGCGGGGAATATGTACGTTTAATTGGTGTTGATACCGCAGCCAAACGTCGGGTGTTAGAAGTATTAATTCAGGAGCCAAATGGCAAACGCCAAGTAGTTCCTACCGCTCAAGCTACAACTTCTAATGGAGTAGGTAATAGTTATCAACCATATAGTAGTGTTACAGCTACTGCTAGTACCCAGAAGCTAACTCAAGAGGTTGTAGAACAGGTTCGCTCTTTGATTGCGAGTGGCTACAAAATAGGTACAGAGTATGCAGACCAACGCCGTTTCAAGACCAGTTCTTGGAAAACTGATACTCAAATTAATGGCAAACGTGATGCTGATGTTTTCCCAGCTATTGAGGAAACTCTAGCTCAACACGAGGGAGAATATGTCCGCTTAATTGGTATCGATCCTCAAGCTAAACGCCGTGTTTTAGAAATGATTATTCAGCAACCTAACGGTAAAGCGAAGTAAAGAAAAAACCAAAAAGTCAAAAGTAACAACTTTTTTGAACTTTAGACCAAAAAGTAAGGTCAATATCCTCGCCTTTTCAGAGGATGAAAAGCGGTCTAGGGATGGCGAGGAAACCTCGCCATATCCATGAGACCAAGAGAAAGTCAATTTCAGTATTTTCTTGCCTCCCTATTGCATGAGGTACTGTTAACGAAGTCAGAAGTCAGAAGTCAGAAGTCAGAAGTTATTTTTGTAACGGGGATTTGAGCAAGGCTCCAAAAATATTGCGCCCTAAAAGGCGGGGTTGTGCGACCCATATTATTTTCATAACTGATAACTGATAACTGATAACTGATAACTGATAACTGAAATGGCTTTCAGTCGGATATTTGAAAGGAGTTTTATGGAGCAGTATTTATGCAGTTTACACCACTACAACCAATTGAAAATACTGAGCCTTTTGTTAGTGGTGATGTAAAAATTGAGCCGAATGTGGCGATCGCATCTGGCGTCATTCTCCAAGCTGCTGCTGATTGTCAGATAGTTATTGCTACAGGAGTTTGTATTGGTATGGGGGTTATTCTCCATGCTTACCAGGGCAATATTGAAGTCGAGTCAGGAGTCACCATTGGTGCAGGAGTGTTAGTCGTTGGTAAGAGTAAGATAGGGGCTAATGCCTGTATTGGTTCAGTGACAACAATTATAGAACATGATGTTGAACCAAATCAAGTTGTACCACCGACTTCTATTATAGGAGAGTCTGGACGACAAATCTTAGGAAATTCTACTACAGCTCTATCTCAAACAGTTTTAACACCACAAATAACAACTACTACTAACAGCAATGATGATTTTTCAGTAGACCGGGAATTAGGAAGCAGTTCTGAATTGAGTGAGGAAGAAATCTCTCAAAAGAGTACTTTTAATGATCCAGATAATCATCAAGAATTAGGCAGTAATTCTGAATTGAATGAAGAAAATCTCTCTCAGAAGAGTACTTTTAATTATCCAGTTAATCTTCCAGTTAATAATCAGGAATTAAGCAGTAGTTCTGAATTGAGTGAGGAAGAAATCTCTCAAAAGAGTACTTTTAATTATCCAGTTAATAATCAGGAATTAGGCAGTAGTTCTGAATTGAGTGAGGAAGAAATCTCTCAAAAGAGTACTTTTAATTATCCAGATAATAATCAGGAATTAGGCAGTAGTTCTGAATTGAGTGAAGAAAATATTGCTCAGAAAAGTACTTTTAATTATCCAGATAATAATCAGGAATTAGGCAGTAGTTATGAATTGGATGAAGAAAATATTGCTCAGAAAAGTACTTTTAATTATCCAGTTAATAATCAAGGACTAAACAGTAATTATCAATTTTTCAAAAAAACTGAACCTGAAAATGATAATTCTAATGCCCTTGTTAATCAAGAATTAACAAATACTTCTTCATCACCAGACCAAGAAAAAACTCAAAATGAAGAAGAAACTCAAAATAAAATTGAGCAGGCTAAAACTAAACTACAAGAAGAAGCACCTGAAACCACAAAAACTCCAATCTACGGACAAGATCATGTAAATAGGATGATGAAAACTTTATTTCCTCATAAAAATTCTCTTAGCTCTCATCCCGATGAAGAAGATTAGACAACTAATAGCAAGAACAGAAACACAGAGGCGGCAGATGCCGAAAGCCATAGCAATTTTTGTTACTGTTTATTAATGCTAGTTGAGATATACTAAACAATATGATTTATACCAATTTTCATGCATTAATGCTATACTTAGGTAGGACTTCAGTTATTAAGTAATTAACACAGGTTGAACACCTTTTTGCTAATTTAAGCAAATTTAATGTTAATTATTCTGATGTTTACTTCTCCCCCGCTCCCCTACTCCCCTACTCCCCAGTTCAAAACAATTTAGAAAAGTTTTTGAGAACATGGTATTAGGGCAGCATATTTTTAGCAGATAAACAGTGATTGGATGGTTGACAATATAACTATTTTTTGATAATAGAGGGCTTGCTAATTTCAAAAAAAATATAATATAATTTGATAAACCTAGAGACCTAACTGATAAAACTTGACTCTCATTCAGGGACAAAAAATTATTTAAAGTCTCTTTGTCTTTTTCAAGTGAAGTCTAATCAGATAAACTATATTAATTTATATTTTTGATTTCATATAAAAATTTCCTGAAGTAGCTCTAAAGACCATCAGCTAGAATTTTGAAGAGAGTTTAGGTGGGTTCACTGCTACGCCGAAATAAAGAGGTAGAAAATGAAAATACAAACCCACAATAACCATAACCTAGAATCTCTTGAATCCCCAATCAACTTTGGAGATTCAGCTCTTGGTTTAATCACAACTCGGAGTTTTCCTGCCATAGTTGGTACTGCTGATATGATGCTGAAGTCATCTGGAGTTATTCTGGTAGGATACGAAAAAATTGGTAGTGGATATTGTACTGCAGTAGTGCGCGGTGGTGTTGCTGATGTTCGTTTAGCAATAGACTCTGGAGCAGAAACAGCCAAAGAATTTGGACAACTGATTTCTCATACTGTGATTCCTCGACCTTTAGCTAATTTAGAAGCTGTACTACCTATTGGCAGTCTTTTATTTCAATTGTCTCAAGGTAGAGTATCAGCTCAGTTTAAAAATAAGGCAGTGGGTCTAATAGAAACTAAAGGTTTTCCTGCAATGGTGGGAGCTTGTGACGCAATGCTCAAAGCTGGCGATGTACAGTTGACTTCTTATGAAACTACAGGCGCAGGTTTTTGTACTGCTATTGTCCGAGGTTCGGTTTCTAATGTGGCAGTGGCAGTGGAAGCTGGAATGCACGAAGCAGAAAGAATTGGAGATTTAAATGCTGTAATGGTAATTCCTAGAGCATTGGATGATTTAGAAAGAACATTACCTGTAGCTACTTATTTAATTGAAGAAAAATCTGAACCTCTACGTCTGCCATTGGCAATTACAGAAAAGGAAAAGGAGCTTGTGAGATTACCAGATTTTTCTCAACTTCCTGTACCTATGAAAGAAGAGGTTAAGGATAAATAATATATTTTAGTTAGGTGCTTAAAGTCAAAAGTAGCGGACTGACAAAGTTAAAACTGGGCAATGGCAAAATTTCACCACTTTTTTCTAATAGACATCTCCAAAAATCAAAAATAAAATCAATTCTCACACAGAAATTATCAATTATTTCTCCCTACTGCCTACTGCCTACTCCCTCTTTTGGAGGAGATGTCTAATGCAAAATTCAAGGAGTGGCATTATTAATCTCTAAATTCCCCCCAGCAGATAAAACCTTTGAAAATTTTATTTGTAGAAAGATTTTCCTGGTTCGATAACTCCTTTTTCTTGTAAGGTATCGTTAATAGCATCCAACATACCAATATCTTGAAGGGTTGCCTTTCCAGTTAATGCTCTACGTAAAGTCATGTAGAAAGTCATTTCACCTAGGGCAATTTCATCTTTTTTTGCACTTCCCTCAATTATAGATTTTGCATAATCATTCAATTTCTTCTCAATGAAATCAGATAGTTCCATTTGTTTTTCCTTCTGTTACAAGTTATCAATCTTAATATGATACTACTTTTAGTGAAATAATCATATATATATTTTTTTTGATTAAATATCTCCAGGAATAAGTTTGAGACTACTGGCGCGTCAAGCTTAACAAGCTATCAGCGCTTCCCTGCGGGATGCTACGCAAACAGCTAAAATCGGCGGGTTTGACATCCCCCAAGCTTATTTGAAAAAGGGCGTGGTGTGCGTTGATGGAGGTTTGTAGACGCGGAGCGGCTTCTCTTGAGAATCCCCCATCATACGCCTTGAGAGCTGACCGCTGACTGTCTGAGTGCTATTTCAACTGTGTCGGTCTACTACTAGACCTTCTAGGGTCAAGCTAAAATATTAAACAAACGCACCACCGTTCCTACGAGTAACACCAATTACAGAAGGTCTTGGCGGTAGCAAACCATTAAAACTACCTCCAGGGTTACCTACGTACCCTGTATTACTAGGCCAATTACTACCACGAGGTACACTTCGCTGCTGAGTGAATAAACTTGTGCCATCCAAACTTAACATTTCAATATCCCGACCTAGTTGAACTCCATCTCCAATAGGTGCGCTTTCCCCAGGATGCTGTACAGCTAATAGTAGAGTCTCATCTACATTTCCATTTCTGATAAAGTATGGTCCAGTCATTTCGCAACGAGGAGGACCATAAGCAAAAGGTACAACTAATCCAGCATTCGGTCCAACAACAGGGATATAGAACAACCAGTTGTTACCAAATACCCCTGTTAGGCTAGAAACATTTCCAGTAGCAGTATGGTCAATATCTCTTAGCTCTCCAGCAGCACCAGTTCGGAAACCATTATGATTACTGGTAGACATATCTGTTACACCCCAGATATTACCCAGAGTATCAATTTCTAGGTTATCCACATTAGCAAAACCTGCACCGTTAATAGCACCATCTTCTCCGCTTTGCTCAAAAACTGACCAACTAAAGGTGAGACTTGTAGCATCGCTGTTCGTTTCAATAATTCGGTACAGACCGCCAAATTGTTGAACGGCATTAATATCTGCTGAGTATTTACTCACAACAAATATTCTGGAATCTGGATATCCATCTCCACCAGGTGCATTATCTGTATAGGCAATAAATACACTTCCATCACCAGGGTGAACTTCCACATCTTCAGGACGAGAAGTAGGAGTAGCTCCTACTAAATTAGCAGCTAAGAAAGCATCACATAAAATAGCGCCTTGGCTAGTGTAAAAATCTCCTAGAGTCCTTCCCTGATAATTAGATAATACGCTTTCATTTGTCAGGTCTACAATGAAAGACCCACCATCCTGTTCTGCTCCAGGAATACCAGCACGTTGAGGTAGGCGAATTCGGCCATCTCTTTGAGCTTCACCAAAAGCGTTTAATTCAGCTTGAGCAATCTCGCTTGGTGATAGAGGATTAGTGGGAGTGCTAGGAACTAAGGGTATCCACTGACCAGAACCATCAGGATTTAATCGTGCAGCATAAAGGGTCCCACTCTCAAATAATTGGCTATTATTTGGGTCAGTAGGATTAGAAACTATACCACTACTCACAAATTTCCAAGTGTGGCCACCACGACGGTCATCTCCCATATATGCTACTAATGGTCTGCCTGCTTCTACTCTAAATGCAATATTTTCATGGCGGAAACGACCTAAAGCTGTATGTTTCCTGTTTGGGAAACTTGGGTCTGCTGGAGAAATTTCTACCATCCAGCCATACTTTTCACCGACTAAACCAAAGATAAAACCTATCTCTTGATCTTCATCATAACCAGTTTGAGTACCGTTAGGTAATACGCCTTCTGTAACGCTACCTTGGAAGTTTTCTTCAGCAGTCAAGATTGTGCCCCAAGGAGTTGTACCACCAGAACAGTTGAATGCTGTACCAATGATTCTATTACCTAGTCCATCAGAACTTAGAGGAAATACATCAGTAGCAGCAGGTCCAGTACCTATTAAGAAGTTTTGGTCTCCAGTCTGATAGCTAGCTGAACCCCAAGATGTAACGCTTTGATAACCATCTGAACGTTCAGAGTTAATTCCTAGTCCAGATAAGAGGTGTACTCGACGGTTAGCATCATCTGCGACAGTAGCATAACGACCATTACCGCCTTTAGTGATACGGACAATAGACCCACCTTGGTTATAAGCAAATTCCCCACGGGTGAAGGAGCTCTCTTGAGATAAATCTAAACCTAGTACAAGTTGGTCTGTTGTGGGGAAACCAGCTAGGTCATCACCGCCTAGTAATGAGGATATGGGATAAGAGACATACTCATGGTTAACCCATAGGTAGCCATCATCAGGATTACCATTAATAGGGATAAAGCTTACATAGTCGCAGTTATAACCAAAGTATTCTTCTGGGTTAGGAAATACGCGATCGCCCCAACTAACTATTACGTACCTTTCATATTCGGGGGGTACTATGACATCATCGAAGTATTGATAGGATTGTAGTGCTACATCTACACCTGCTTCTATAGTACCTCCTTCTCCACCTATTCCTAAAGGTACAAAGCTAGGGTTATTTTCATAAGCTTCTAAAGGATGTGCCAGTTTTAGTGGTGTGAAACTCAGACCCCCGGTTTGAGCTTGAGCTATTTCGGAGTTACTACCTAAAAAATTGCCAATTTTTGGTGATAGTGCTGTCGCTGCTGCACTACATCCGAAAAACATTAATAGTTTTCTACGAGTTAGTCTGGACATAAAATTTTATTGAGTTCTCTTCTGTGCAAGAGGTGGTAGATTACGGTTTCTAAATCTATTGCTAGCAGTATTTTTTACCTAGAAATTGTGTTTATATAGTTGTTTTTTTTATACTGCCTTCAGAAGTTTACCTAAACAAATTTATAGTTAGTTTATTGTTTGTTTAAGTTTGGTTAAAGTCTTGTTTAATTTTTGGTTAATTGATTTAATTGAGCAAGTATTGGGAAGATATTTGATTATATTTTCTTTCAATTTTATCGAGTGATTAAAGTTATATGGAGTCTAATTATTGAACTTAATTGAAGAAGGTTTTAGTTATTGAGGAGAGAATGAATTTGAGCAATTATTTAGCCAGTAAGTGTATATTATTCTGATGTTTACCTAATAATTAGGATTTGCTAAATCAGTCTTTTAGTAGGGGTAGGAGACAACCCACTCCTAACACCTCCCAACCCACTCCTAACACCTCCCAACCCACCCCTAGCCCCTCCTAGGAGGGGAGAGGGAGACAGGAGAAATAGGAATGAGCTAGGAGGTAGGAGTAAGAATTTTCCCAAGATTGTTATGCCCAACTATGCGCCTAAAATACGCTTCTTTTTGACTGTTTTAGACTGAAACAGGCGCACTTTTTCCGACACTAAAAAAGCACTTGTATTTATATGTTAATGCTTTTAGATTTAATCAGCAGAGTAATAATTAAGATTTAAAGCCTTTCCTTTATTTAAAAGAGAAATAATAAAAATTTTTCCTTTGAGTAAATCCTCTCCTTGAAAAGAAGAGGTAATTATTAATTATTAATTATTAATTGTTGAATACTTTCCTGCTATTAATCATCTATTTCGGAGTCTTCTTCATCAGAAGGAAATATTGGAGGTTTAGATGTAGGTGGTGTGGGAGATTTTTTTGAAGGCTGAGGAACTATAGGTTGAGTATTGGGTGATGGTGGAGGTGGGGCTGGAATTTGAGGAGAAGAGTCAGGAGTTTGAGGTTGAGTTTTGGGTGTATCTTGATTATCATTATCAAATTTTAGTAAATATTTGGCATCGGCAAAATATCTAGTCAAATTGTCAATTTCTGCATTTTTTTGCCATTCAGCACGAGATATTTTTGAACGTAGAATAGGTACTATTTGACTCTGACGCTCTCCTAATATAGTGATAGTAATTTCTGTGATTTCGGGATTATTTTTAAATTCTTGATTGATTGTATTTTTGGCTAAATTTTCTGCTTTTTCTACAAGACTTTTATAAGAGTTATTATTATTAGAGTCAATCAAAAGGCTGGTATTTTTGGTAGAAGCTAAGATGGTTTTATTTGTAGTTAAGATACTAGCTAATATTAAGACTGTACTCCAGAAAATACGATAATATAAATTCATTGAGTTAAGTTTTTTTCAATCTGTAAAAAAAAATCTTTGTTAAGAGTAACAGATAATAATTAAAATCAATTTAAGTTTTGGTTAAAGATTTATTATAATTATATTTATGTATTTTAATTGACAATTTTTAGGCAGGCGATCGCTAATCAAATATTCTTAAAATTCAGTATTTAAGCATATTTTTTATGCCCTACTCCCTCCTCCCTACTTACAAATTTTCAACTAATTTTGCACAGGTAGTGATAATTATTTTAGGTATAGCAATTGTATTTTTATGAAACTAAGCTATGGAGAGGGATGATTTTAGTTATTTATTCCTCCAGTAATTATTCTCAGTAAAAATTCATAGTTAACTAAGACAAGAATAATTTGAGCATGATATTTTATAATTTATTCACATTAAAAGTTTGGTTATGAGTTATTGAAGAAGGAATAAAAAATCAGTAAAGTCGGGAAACTTCATCAAGACATTTAGGGAAAATATTCAGAAATATTCATGGATTTTTTCGGTAATATTTAGAAATGAATATATTTAGAAATACTCATGCCCAGAGAAAATTCAAAAAACTTTGCAAGTTTTTTTTGTTATTTCTTGTAGTTATAAGCTTAATTATTGTAGCCAAATATTTTAACCTACCGGAACTTTTAAAAAATATATTAATCTGGATTGAAAATCTAGGTATTTGGAGTCCGATCGCTTTCATAATTATTTATAATTTAGCTACCTTACTATTAATTCCTGGTTTGGTTTTAACTATAGGAGGAGGAGTAATATTTGGAGTTATCTGGGGAGCTATTTATGTTTTTTTTGCTTCAACTTTAGGCGCTACAATAGCTTTTATTATCGGACGGTATATATCTCGCGATTGGGTTTACCAACAATTACATCAACATCCAAAATTTCAAGTCGTCAATCTAGCTGTGCTTAAAGAAGGATTTAAAATTGTTTTTTTAACTAGACTTTGTCCTTTATTTCCTTTTAATCTTTTGAATTACGCTTTTGGTGTCATGCAGGTTTCTTTAAAAGATTATATTTTGGGTTCTTTAGGGATGATTCCAGGAACAATAATGTATGTTTATATTGGTTCTATAATAGGAGATATTACTTTAATTGGTACGTCTCAACAACCCACAAATTTTACTGTAGAAGTAACTAAATGGATAATTAATATTGTTGGTTTAATTTCCACAGTTTTAGTAACTATTTATTTAACCCGACTAGCGAAAAAGGCTTTAGAAGAAAGTATTAATTAGGGTTTGCTGAAAAAGTCTTTTTGCTGGGTTAGGGAGTAGGGAGTAGGGAGTAGTTAGGGCGTAGAATAAATGGGAATTACAGAGTCAGTGGCAAAAAAAATAGTCAGAGTGATTTTTCGGCTTTTGCTTCAGTGAAAATCCTCACTTTTTTCACAATAGCTTGTGAAAAGCTCATACTTTTTCCAGACATAAATTGCCTCAAAGCAATATCAGTCAATGCTTTGATATTTAATCAGCAGAGCAATAATTAGGGTTTGCGCTTCACTAGTCTTATGGGTGAGGGTAGGAGACAGGAGACAACCCACCCCTAGCCCCTCCCAGGAGGGGAGGGGAAGACAGGAGAAAAGGCTCGGGAGCGAGGAGGTAGGAGTAAGAATTGTAAGAATGATTTTTCTGCCCAACTATGCGCCTAAAATACTAACTTTTTAAGCATAAAAAGCTGAAAAATTTGCACTTTTTTCGATCCCAAAAAGACACTTGCCTTTATATGTCAATACTTTTAGATTTAATCAGCAAACCCTAATTATTAATTATTAATTATTAATTATTAATTATTAATTAATATTTACCCTTCTAACTTCTTAGAAATTAATTGATTTGTCATCTTTGGATCGGCACGTCCTTGAGTTTTCTTCATCACTTGCCCAACAAAGAAACCTTTAAGTTTAGTTCTACCACCACGATATTTTTCTAACTCTTCTGGATGTGCTGCTAAAACTTCATCAATAATTGCTTCTATTGCATTAGTATCTGATATTTGAATCAAACCTTTTTTCTCAACTAATTCTTTAGGAGAACCACCTTTTGATAATAATTCTGGCAGAATATCCTTAGCAATTTTGCCACTGATAGTACCATCTTCAATAATTGTAGTTAGCTCGGCCAGATTTTCTGGTTTAAGGCCAATATCAGTGATGCTAATTTTTTCATTTTTCAAATAAGCAGTAATATCCCCCATTACCCAGTTAGCAGCTTGTTTTGCATTTCCTCCCGCTGCAACTGTTGCTTCAAAATATTCTGCTACTTTGCGGTCATCAGTAAGCACGCGAGTATCATAAGCAGATAAACCTAAGTGACTCTCATAACGATGACGTTTTTGTGCAGGTAACTCTGGTAATTCTACTTTCCAAGCATCTAACTGCTGAGTCGAAACTTCAATAGGTGGAATATCAGGTTCAGGAAAATAACGATAATCACTAGAACCCTCCTTAACCCTCATACTAATAGTAAGTTGAGAACCCTCTTCCCAGAGTCTAGTTTCTTGAACAATTTTTTCCCCTGCTTCAATAGCTTCAGTTTGCCGTTGAATTTCATATTCGATCGCTCGTTGTATAGCACTAAAGGAATTCATATTTTTGATTTCTACCTTTGTACCAAACTTTTTTTGGCCCACAGGTCGTACAGAAACATTCACATCGCATCGTAGAGAACCTTCCTGCATATTACCATCGCTCACACCAAGGTAGCGGACAATTCGCTGTAGCTCTTGAGCATATTCTGCAGCTTCTAGTCCAGAACGTATATCCGGTTCTGATACAATTTCTACTAATGGTACACCTGCACGATTATAGTCCACCATTGAATAGGTTGACCCAGATAGGCGATCGCTTCCTCCATGGACTAACTTACCTGCATCTTCTTCCATGTGTAGTCTGGTAATGCCGATTTTTTTGCGGGTTGCAGTGCCATCTTCTTCTACTATTTCTATTTCTAGCCAACCATTTTCGGCAATGGGTAGGTCATACTGAGAAATCTGATAATTTTTGGGTAAGTCAGGGTAGAAATATTGTTTACGGTCAAATTTACTATAGGGTGCTATTTGACAATTGAGGGCCAGTCCTGCTTTTACCGCATATTCTAGAACTTTTTGATTAAGTACGGGTAATACTCCAGGCATTCCCATACATATTGGGTCAATATTGCTATTTGGTGGGGCACCGAATTCTGTGGATGAAGCGGAGAAAATTTTGGTTTGGGTACTAAGTTGACAATGGGTTTCTAGACCAATAATTGCTTCATACTCTGTTTTTACTTGTACAGTTGTAGTCATAGATTTTTGAATTAAGTCAAAAGTTAACTAGCGGTCAGCATTTCAGCATTTTCCGTACCGGAATGCTCCGCAAACAGCTATCAGCTTTTTGACCTTGGGTTTATACCCCGGCAACTAATACGCTGGATAGTTGAGTCGGGGTTGATATCCCCAAGGCATAAAAAAAAGTCCTAATGCTGACCGCTGACATCTAACTGCTGACTGCTATTGAAAATTTAAAGGTACATTAGTTCTAGTTTACAGCGAGCCGAATTTTTCATCGGATAATTGCCAACTAACTTCTAATTTTTGACTTCTGACTGATTGATGTCTGAGGGAGTAGTGGACTGACACACCTTAAATGGTGCAAATGGTGGATTAGATGTTGAGTGTGGGGAGAGTGGGAAGTGTGGAAAGTGTGGGAAGTGTGGGAAGTGTGGAAAGTGTGGAAAGTGTGGGGAGTGTGGGGAGTGTGGGGAGTGTGGGAAGCACAGGATCTTAAAAAAATATAGGGTTGTAAATATTCTCGCTACGACAAAGAATTAGCCCTGGGAGGGTGGGGGGATAAAGACACCTAGAAACAAAAATAAGAGTTCACGGTTTTAGCTGTATCAGTCTAGTAGGTGGAAAGAATTGATAAATAATAGTGCGATATATTAATTTGATTTCTTATTTAGATGTCTCAAATATACAAATATTCTTTTGGACATTTTTCAACTACAACCGTTAATTCAATACTATTGTTGGTATACTTTTTATCATTCTCTTGCAGGACCATTAAGCTAAGAATCATTTAGATTTGATATTTTCTCTCTCCCACCTTATGAGAAGCTCTTATTTCTCAGTTTGTCATGTGGAATTTTCCACATCGGCGATCGCTTGAGATCCTCTGTAAGAAGCTCACCGTTAACATAGTTATGCGCCAGCTTTTAGCGTTGGTGGTATTCCGATAGGAAAGCTCTGGGCCAGCAAAACGACCGCTTGCGTCTGTCTCATAGGTTGTCAAAAAATTGTATTGGAAATAGACATTGATATGGATGTAAAAGTTTCACCTTTTTTCCTGTTATTTTTTATTCTTCATTCTTCCTGGTCATTATTAAGCTGTACAGTTAAAGTTAAAAGTATGACTAACTTTAATATAATATCGTAAATAGATCAATCCGGTAAAAGACTAAACTAAGTGGTAAAATCAGAAAGTATATTTTTAACATTTATCCAGAACTTTTGCAGTTCGTAACATAAGGGGAAAATATGGCCGAATTAAGCAAAGAAGAAATGCGTGAGAGACTAGGAAATATTGACAAAATTCGTGATATAATCTTTGGTTCTAAGCTCAGAGAGTACGAAAATCGTTTTGAAAAGCTAGAATCAGAATTATCTTTAGCGAAACAAGAAACTAAAAATCAAATAGAACAGGTTAAAAGTGTTTTTTCTACGGAACTTCAGGCTAAAGTAGATTCTATAGAGAAAAAGATTAGTAATATTAATTTGAATATTCAAAATACTCAAGAAGATGTTGTTGAAACTAAGCAACAAATTGAGCGAGTAAATCGCAAAATTCTTACGACTAAAGAAGCATTAAATGAAATTATTGATCATCAAACAAGTTCTCTACGGGAAGATTTATCACAAACAAGAGAGAAATTACAGAATGATGTTAGTTATTTGAAAACCCAAATATTTGAAGAACTTGAAAAGCGCTTTTCTTTACTTAATGATGTGAAAGTATCACGGGACGACTTAGCAGAAATTATGTTTGAAGTTGGCATGAGAATGAAAAAAACTGAGTTTGTCAGTGAACTCAAAAAAGCAGCAGATAAAGATTTAGAAAAAGAGCTTTTAACATCATAAAAGCATCATCAATGATGATCAGATAGAGATGAGAAGATAGATGGCTTACTCAAACGGAAAATCAACTAATAATTCACAAAATATAAATAATAATCAATCTGTTGAACTGAATACAGAAACGGTTGAACAGTTAAGACGCTTGCTGAATTTATTGGCGGATTTAAACTTAGTTGATTTTACAGAAGAATCTATCACTTCTCAAAAAGATATAGATGATCGGGAAACTACTGAAGTTAATCAAACAGAAAATAATCAGAATTTAATCCATCAGAGCATCACAAAAGAACCAGAACAAAATCAGCACAATATTATTGATTTTCAGGAATCTATCACTTCTCAAAAAGATATAGATGATCAGGAAACTACTGAAGTTAATCAAACAGAAAATAATCAGAATTTAATCCATCAGAGCATCACAAAAGAACCAGAGCAAAATCAGCACAATATTATTGATTTTCAGGAATCTATCACTTCTCAAAAAGATATAGATGATCAGGAAACTACTGAAGTTAATCAAACAGAAAATAATCAGAATTTAATCTATCAGGGCATCACAAAAGAACCAGAGCAAAATCAACATAATGTTATTGATTTTCAGTTAGAATTAATAGAAGAATTTATTACCTCTCAAGAAAATATAGATGATCAGGAAACTACTGAAGTTAATCAAACAGAAAATAATCAGAATTTAATCTATCAGGGCATCACAAAAGAACCAGAGCAAAATCAACATAATGTTATTGATTTTCAGTTAGAATTAATAGAAGAATTTATTACCTCTCAAGAAAATATAGATGATCCGGAAATTACTGAAGTTAATCAAACAGAAAATAATCAGAATTCAATCTATCAGGGCATCACAAAAGAACCAGAGTCAAATCAGCATAATGTTATTGATGTAGAAGGTAAATCTGCTAATAATCAAGGACAAGGACTAGGTATAGAAAAACAACTAATTGTCCCGCAAAAATTGTCAGAATTATCAGATAATCGCCAAGAATATGATACAGAGCTAGAAGCATTTGAAACTTTACAAAATATTTTATTTGGTTCTCAGTTAGCTAGGTTAATTCGGAAACTAAATACTAGCCAGGGAGTAAAAAATTTTAATTCTAATCAAGATGAATTCAATAATGTACTAACTCCTTTATTATCAGAAAACTTAAATTTAGGCCAAACAGAAGCAGAAGTTATAGAGACAATTGCCCCAGTTATTGAGCAAGCTATACAAAAAAGATTTAGACAAGATCGACAAGCAATAACTTCATCATTAGCACCATTATTAGCACCTTCAATAGAAGCACAAATCAAACAAGAACCTCAAGTAATAGCAGATGCAGTAGCACCAATTATAGACATCATTATTACTAAAAAAACAGAGCAAGACCAGCAGTCCATAACTTCATCATTAGCACCACTATTAGCACCTTCAATAGAAACACAAATCAAACAAGAACCTCAAGTAATAGCAGATGCAATAGCACCAATCATAGACATCATTATTACCAAAAAAGCAGAGCAAGACCAACAGGCAATTAGTGAAGTATTAGCACCATTATTGCCAGTAGCAATTTCTGCTGCCATACAGAATTATCCCCAAGAAATTGCCAAAGCATTAGCACCAGAAATGGGAGCAGCAATTAGAGAACAAATTAGAATAGATAGGCGACAAATTTCTCAAGCATTAGCACCAGAAATGGGTAGAGCAATTAAAGATCAAATCACCTTAGAGCAAAATTCTATAGTAGATGCTTTATATCCTGTAATTGGCAGTACCATTTCTAAATATATGGCAGAAGCAATTCGAGAAATTAACGACAAAATTTCAGATACCTTTAGTTTCAAAGGAATAAGACGCAAAATTCAAGCAACTTTACAAGGAGTTTCAGAGGCAGAATTAATAATATCAGAAGTAATGATTTTTACTGTCCAAGCAGTGTTTCTCATCCACAAAGAATCTGGCTTAGTAATTTCTGAAGTTCAACATTCTGGACGAGATAGATTGGAATCAGAAATGCTAGCAGGAATGTTAACAGCTATTCAGAGTTTTGTGAATGATTGTATTGCTCAGTCTGGAGATATTTCTGAACTAAATGAAATTGAATATGGGGATTCAAAAATCATCTTAGAAGTTGCAGGATATTGTTATTTAGCAGTAGTAATAAGAGGGCAAACAAACAAATCATTTATCAAAAAATTACGACAAGTCTTGAGTAACATTATTATTGATTATGGTAAATATATTAAAAATTTTGCAGGAGACTCTGATACTATTCCTCCCTCAATTCAGTTGTTATTAAAGTCATTAATTGAAACAGAAGATGTACAAGAAAATCAGAAATTACAAGTTTCCAAAACTCCCACTGCTTTGTTAATGGTTTGTGGATTAATTTTGGGCTTAATATTCATACCTTGGGGTATCCATCAATATTACAGTAGACTTTATCGTGGTATTGAAGCAAGAACTAAGGAAGCTTGGTCTAATATTCCGGAGTTCGCTATTTATAGAATAGATACAAAAGTAGAGCAAGGTTCCTTAATTTTAACTGGACAACTGCCAAATAAAAATCTACGAAATAAAGCAGCAAAAATAGCTAAAGAAGAAGCTAGTCTCTACAATTTAGAAGTAAATAATCAAATAGAAGTAAACAATCAAATAATAGCTGTGAGAAGACCTTCAGAAATCAGCGATGAGGTAGATAGACTTACAAGAGTATTAAATCAAATGGAAGGTGTGTCCATCAGCACTGAATATGGAAAAGGTAGAGTTACAGTCAAAGGAACAGTGATGGATATGGCAGATTCTCAAATGATTATTAGTAAAATTGAGCAAGTTCCTGGAGTACAATCAGTAATCGGCACAACTAAACTCAGCCCACTCAAACTGAAAACCCGCATCTACTTCGAGCTTGATTCAGCCCAACTTAAGCCTGTATACATAGACACAATGGCCCAGATTCAAGAATTTCTTACCCAATATCCTCAAAAACATCTTAGGATAGTAGGTCATACAGATCGTACTGGCAATCCCAATATCAACGAGGAATTGGCCCTTGAACGAGCATATACAGTCAGGGATGCTTTGGTAAAACAGGGAGTAGATGCCAGACGATTAGAAGTAACTGGACAAACAAACTCTCCTCAAGGTGTGGAGTACAATCAACCATTATTATTGAGTAGGTGCGTAACATTTGATTTGTTTGAACCAAGTGAAAAAGACAACTAGCTAGAAATATGATATCGAAAAAAATTTGTCTTGTTGGTGATTTTGGTGTGGGAAAAACTAGTCTTATTCGTAAGTTTGTCGATCGACAGTTTAGTGACCAATATCTTTCTACGGTAGGGGTAAAAATTTCTCGTAAAAAAGTTGATTTACCCAAAATAGAAGTAGAAAAAAATAATTTTTTGCAGCTATTAATTTGGGATCTAGAAGGTCATACTAAATTTAAGGCGATCGCTCCTAGTTATTTACAAGGAGCTAGTGGGGCAATAGTTGTAGCAGATGTCACTCGCCAA
Source organism: Okeania sp. SIO2B3 (assembly GCF_010672525.1). Classification (GTDB taxonomy): domain Bacteria; phylum Cyanobacteriota; class Cyanobacteriia; order Cyanobacteriales; family Microcoleaceae; genus Okeania. Next base: position 78,396 of record NZ_JAAHGH010000014.1, read on the forward strand.
GAAACTATCGAAAATCTTTCGGAAAGATTAGATTTATTTTTATCAGTAAATCCTAAAAGTGTAGTTATATTGGCTTTAAATAAATCTGATTTAGTTGATGCAGAAATAATCAATCAACTATTATCAAAATTCGAGGTTCAGGAAGATGAAAGGGTTATAGCAACATATTCTACATCGGCTAAAACTGGGGAGAATGTAGATGAGATATTTGAAAAATTATCATATAGAATGCTGGAAAAAATAGGATGATTAATGAAGTCAGAAGTTAGAAGTCAGAAGTCAGAAGTTATTTTTGTAACGGGTATTTCAGCAACTCTCCAAAAATATTTCGCCTTAAAAGACGGGGTTGCGCGACCCAATTATTTTGATAAAATTATCTATGCAAAAATAAATAATAGAAATTACTGAGAAATTGTGGTCTAAAGTTTCCCTTTTGAAGGGGATAAAAAAAAGAGAATATTCCTGATATCAAGCCTCCTTATTGCAGAGGTACTGTTAGTGTAGTTCCTCCAGAGGAGGCTAACTGATAACTGATAACTGATAACTGATAACTGATAACTGATAAGACCCATGATTAACCTATTAAAAAAACTTTTAGCATCTCGTCAAACTGAGTATTTGATAATTAATTCCGAGTTAAAAATTTTAGAGGTATCTTATGGGTTAAACAGATTTGCCGCTCCTCCAAAATTAGCAGTTTTAGGTGAAGATATTCGTCATAGCTTTCCAGAATTAGCAGGAGTTGAAGAATTTCTGGAGGAAGTGATTAATGGGCAGAGAGAAAGTTTTGAATATGAAGGAGTTGCTAGGTCTTTGGAAAAGAAATCTCCTCTGTATATCAATATATCTATAATTGCAGATTTTAATGAAAATATTCGAGAAAAAAACTTATTTGTATTCGTCGAAGATGTAACGGAAAAAATGGTAATGCAGCAGCAGTTAGTTCAAAATTCAAATGAATCTAATCTTTTATTAAGTTCTTTAGCTGCTTCTGAGGATTATATCAATAAAATTATTACTTCTATGGCGGATGCTTTATTAGTAACAACAAGTTCGGGGGTAATTAAAACTGTTAACCGTGCAGCCGAAATTTTGTTTGATTATACAAAAGAAGAATTGGTAGGTCAAAATATTTCTATGGTTATTCCCAAGGAAGAATTACTACATAAAGCACGCCAAAAATATTTATTTTTAAAAGAACAAATTTCTCAAGATGTAGAATTAATTTGTCAGAATAAAACAGGTGATAAAATTATTGTTGAACTTTCTTGTTCAGTGATTCAAACAAATGTAGAAGGAATACATAATTTTGTTTATATAGGTCGAAATATTACAGAACGCAAAAAAGAGGAAGAGGAAATACGTCAAGCTTTAGAACAAGAACGAGATTTAAGAGAACTAAGGGGTCGTTTTTTTTCAATGGTTACTCACGAATTTGGTAATCCTCTAAATACAGTATTATTATCTAGTCAATTACTAAGATCCTATGAATCTGAAATTACTGAAGCTGAAAAAGATCAATATTTAGTGTATATTGAAGAGTCTACACAAGAAATGCTTGAATTGCTAAATGATGTCCGATTTATTGGTAAAGCAGATGCTGGAAAACTGAAATATAAACCAGCACCTGTTGATTTGATTAAAGTCTGTTCTCATATTACTGAATCTATCAAAGTTACTGCTAGCGATAAGCATATAATAAGTTTAACAATTAACAAAAAATTCAAACAGAAATCTCCACCTAAGTCGAACAAGAATGATGCGATATTTTTCTTAATAGATGAGAAACTAATTCGGCATATCTTAAATAATTTATTATCAAATGCTATTAAGTATTCGCCTAGAGGAGGAGAGGTTAATTTTCAGTTAACTTTAAATGATCGAAGAGCTATTTTTCTGATCGAAGACAAAGGAATAGGTATTCCAGTTGAAAATCAAAAAAAATTGTTTGAATCTTTTTACAGAGCAAGTAATGTAGGTAAAATAGCAGGAACAGGATTAGGATTAGCAATTGTTAAACAGTGTGTAGAGCTTCATAGTGGAACAATAGATTTTGCAACTGAAGTAGGCAAAGGAACTACTTTCAGAGTTGAAATTCCATTACAAAGAGTATCTTGAAGGAAGAAGGAAGAAGGAAGAGGGAAGAGGGAAGAGGGAAGAGGGAAGAGGTAAGAGGTAAGGGGGAAGAAGTAAGGAAGAAGAAGTAAGGAGGAAGGAAGAAGGAATAGCTTAGTACCTTAATTATCTCAAATATTTTTCAAGTAATAAGCAATAAGAAATAAAGTGAGTAAATCTATAAATTACAGATAGAAATATGATGGATACTGGTTTTTATCAAAATAAATCTCTCGTAGATTTTTTGTGGAATTTATGGGGCAATAATTGGTATTAGAGATTTGTTGTAGTGAAAAAAATTTCAGTAGTTCTCAAGATAAAAATTGTCTAGTTTTGATTAAGTTGCTAAAAATGTGGTATGCCAAGAAACGAGTTGGTGTTTGACTTATATTGATGATGAACCTTAGACAAAGGAATGCTTTTCCCACTGTTGCCTGTTGCCTGTTACCTGCTATAGTTTTTTTAGAAAGAAAAATATACAGGAATAACTATGGTTTTAACCGCTTCTACAATGCTGACATTAGCAACTCCAGCTCCAAATTTTCAGTTACAAGATGTAGTTTCCGAGCAAATCATTTCCCTATCAACATTTGAGGGAAAAAAAGCACTCTTAATTATGTTTATTTGCCGTCATTGTCCTTTTGTGAAACACGTTCAATTAGAACTTGCTAAAATTGGAGAAGATTACGTTCCAAAAAATTTAGGAATTGTAGCTATTAGTTCCAATGATACTGAAACTCATCCTGATGATTCTCCAGATAAACTAAAGGAAATGGCATTAGAATTAGGGTTTAATTTTCCCTACTGTTTCGATGCAACTCAAGAAGTTGCAAAATCTTATACTGCTGCTTGTACTCCAGATTTTTTCCTATTTGATGCTGATTTTAAATTAGTATATAGAGGACAATTAGATGATAGTCGTCCTACTAATAATCAACCAGTCACAGGAAGTGATTTACGAGCAGCTTTAGATGCAGTTTTAGCAGGAAAATCTGCAGGTGAAGAACAAAAGCCAAGTATAGGTTGTAATATTAAATGGAAACCAGGTAATGAGCCATCTTATTTTGGTTAGATTGCGGCATAGTAATAGACCGCGACTTAAATGCGGCGATAAATATAAAAAATAGGGCGGTAGGGCCCAGACGTCCTTAAAGCACGCCCTTGCCCGACGGGATACCGGGGCTACCAAACGAGAAGCCCACACTATAGCTGACGCTATAGTGTGGGAGATATCACAATTAAAAGGGATATTTGCAGATAGTTGAGTAGGTTGTTCTATAGATTTTATTTATTAATACCAAATTTCAACATTTTTGCTACATCTTCTTGAGAGTAGGGGCAGAGTTTGACCGAATAAGATATCTTAAATCTTGGCAAATAAATCGTTAAAAACATTGCCGTTTATGACTTATTTTTTAATAACTGAAGTCTTGAAGAAAGTCTTGGATGATTTTTGATAATTGGTATTAAGAACAACCATAAAAAATAGATGATATATATCCCATTTACCATTAATTAGGGTTTGCTGAAAAAGTATGAGTGGTAAGGGTAGGAGTCAGGAGGGACGGAGAATTATAGAACCAATTTAGTATCTTTGTCGGCGATTCAGTTTTTTTGTCAGGAGTCAGGAGGACAAAGTCAGGAGTCAGAAGGTGGAGGGAAGGTACAAGGGAAAAAAATACTCCTGATATCTTTTTAAATAGCTATCAAATAGCTTCTATACATAAATTCTTTCCCCCTAATCTATAGGGACGTTGTATGCAACGTCCCTACAATTTGTAACAAACATTTATTGTGCTTGGTATGAGCTTGTTAAAATTAAACTAATACCCTGTATGAAAAAAGAATTTTACGAATAATTAAGTGTGATTATAAAGACAAGTGCAGGAGATGTCTCTTTGACAAAAAAGAGAATTCCTACCTAAAAAATGGTACTGAAGTTTCATTCTGACTCCTGACTTCCCCTCGTGGGAGCAGTAGGGGTGGGTTGACTTCTAAGAAATACCCTAGCTATTTTTAGTAAACATTTATCAATACAGCTAAATAACTTAATCATAGATTGATTATAAAAATAGCGAAGAAGAAGAGTTAATATAGTAATAAGTTGAACATGATAAAATGAATAACTAAGGAAGTTTCTGAGGATAATAAAAATGACTATAAAATTACAAAGACCAATATTAGTAGGAGGCATCGGATTATCTCTACTGTTATGGTTATTAGATAGTGTCCAACATTCCGTGGCAGAATTTGGCGGAGCTACTATGTTAGGAATTATGGCAGCAGGTCTAGGAGTTTTGTTGTTAAAAAAACCACAGTCTAAAACACTCCAGAGACAAACTCTAATTGCACCACCAACAAAAGAAGCAGCACAGGAAGCGATCGCTTTATCAGTTATTACTATAGATAAGGTTTTTCAGGAAATTAAAAGTACTAATAAATCTGAAAAAATTAGCCAATTACGTCAGCAAGCAACCACACTTACTAATGAACTAGAAAGAAAAGAATTAAGTATGGTAGTGACTGGTTATCGAGGAGTAGGTAAAACTTCTTTAACTGAAATATTGAATTCTCAATGGCTATCCACTAATTCTAAAAAGTTAGAAATTAGCGATTTAACATGGCAGGAAGAATGGATAACAAAAGATGAAAATATTCAACTTAATCCTCTTTCACCTTACGACCTCATCTTATTTGTTATTACAGGTGACTTAACAGATTCAGAATATCAAGCATTATCAAAATTAACATCTCTCGGTCAAAGTTTTATCCTAGTTTGGAATAAACAAGACCAATATTTACCAGACCAAAAACCCCAGATATTACAGAAACTGAAAGAGACTTTATCTACTATTAACTCAGAAGAAAATTTAGTAGGAATTTCTACTAAACCTAACTCTGTTAAAGTCCGCAAACATCAGCCAGATGGGAGTATTCAAGAATCTACAGAACAACCATTACCAGAAATATCTGGATTGATAGAAAAATTGAATCAAACATTAGAAAAAGAAACAGAAAAATTAGTCTGGGCAACTACTAAAAGAAAAGCACAAATAGTTACACTGGAAGCCAAGAGTATATTAAATCAGGTCAGGCGAGAACGTGCTATTCCGATAATTGAACAGTATCAATGGATCGCTGCAGCAACAGCATTTGCTAATCCAGTTCCAGCTTTAGACTTATTAGCAACGGCAGCTATAAATTCTCAGTTAATAGTAGATTTAAGTGCTATATATGAGCAAAAATTTTCCCTCGAACAAGGCAAACAAGTAGCAGGAACTATTGCAGAGCTAATGCTAAAATTAGGCTTAGTAGAACTTTCGACAAAAACATTAACTACTATTCTGAAAAGTAATACTGTAACTTTTGTAGCTGGCGGTGCAGTTCAAGCTGTAAGTGCTGCTTATCTAACAAGAGTTGCAGGTATTAGTTTAGTAGAATATTTTCAAACTCAAACAAATAGTAATTCTATGAATATAGATAAATTAAGCAAAATTATACAAAGTGTATTTAGCCAAACTCAACAAAATAATTTCTTAAAATCTTTTGTAACTCAGGTAATGAGTCATATTTTGCCAGAGGAGAAAAAATCAGAAGTTGTCTCAACTCCAGCACAATAACATGGCAATAAATAGTAAGTGTATCTGGTAAATAGACATCTCCAAAAATCAAAAATTAAATCAATTATTATCTATAAATTATCAATTATTTCTCCCTGTTCCTTGTTGCCTGTTCCCTCTTTTGGAGGAGATGTCTAATAATGAGTATATTGAGAATTTTTCAGAGGCGACTATTACCGGAAAATACGAGCAGATATGAACTGAGAAAAATATTTCTATATTTCCACAGATATTAATTTTGTAAAAGTTGAGAAATTAGGAAAAATTATTCAAAATATTTCCTTAATCCTCAAAAATTTCCACAGATACTAATTTTTGGGAGAGTTGAGAAATTAGGATAAATTCTGCAATAAATAGTTAAGTACCTCTGCTGAAGAATTAGTATATTGAGAATTTTTCAGAGGCGACTATTACTGGAAAATACGAGCAGATATGAACTGAGCAAAATATTTCTATATTTCCACAGATATTAATTTTGTGAAAGTTGAGAAATTAGGAAAAATCATTCAAAATATTTCCCTAATCCTCAAAAATTTCCACAGATACTAATTTTTGTGAGAGTTGAGAAATTAGGATAAATTCTGCAATAAATAGTTAAGTACCTCTGCTGAATAATTAGTATATTGAGAATTTTTTAGGGGCAACTATTATCTGAGAAGACTAGCAGATATGAACTGAGCAAAATATTTCTATATTTCCACAGATATTAATTTTGTGAAAGTTGAGAAATTAGGAAAAATCATTCAAAATATTTCCCTAATCCTCAAAAATTTCCACAGATACTAATTTTTGTGAGAGTTGAGAAATTAGGATAAATTCTGCAATAAATAGTTAAGTACCTCTGCTGAATAATTAGTATATTGAGAATTTTTTAGGGGCAACTATTATCTGAGAAGACTAGCAGATATGAACTGAGCAAAATATTTCTATATTTCCACAGATATTAATTTTGTGAAAGTTGAGAAATTAG
>NZ_JAAHGH010000014.1:85110-124141 GCF_010672525.1 Okeania sp. SIO2B3
GCTGAATAATTAGTATATTGAGAATTTTTTAGGGGCAACTATTATCTGAGAAGACTAGCAGATATGAACTGAGCAAAATATTTCTATATTTCCACAGATATTAATTTTGTGAAAGTTGAGAAATTAGTATATTGAGAATTTTTCAGAGGCGACTATTACCGGAAAATACGAGCAGATATGAACTGAGCAAAATATTTCTATATTTCCACAGATAGTTAATTTTGTGAAAGTTGAGAAATTAGTATATTGAGAATTTTTCAGAGGCGACTATTACCGGAAAATACTAGCAGATATAAATTAAACAAAATATTTCCCTACTTCCACAGATAGTTAATTTTGTGAAAATTGAGAAATGAATTTGTCTCAATTCCGGCACAATAATATGGCAATAGGAAATAGATACCTGTGCTAGATAATCAATAAATTTGGAATTTTTAGGGAGTATCTAACAACCTACTGATAAATAAAAATATGACTCAATGGTAAATTTACAAATAATTTTACCTATTCAGACAAAGAATAACTGAGAATTACTAGAACACATTTAGTGGAAAAGCAAAAAAGAGTCTATTAATATGTATAGAATCTTTGCATCTATTCTACAATTAATTAATCAGGTGTGAGTGGTAAACCATCACTAACCTGGGTAGTCAGTATATGGAAGTGGTTGTAAAAAACTCTCTTCGTACACCTCTTGAATATCGGAGATTTGATCATAATTTTCATCAATAATTTTGTCAATTTTATCCCTGAATAATTGTTCCCAATTTTTTAGGCGTGTCAAATTTTCATAGTATTCTTCATTTATTGCTACTTCCAACAAACTCGGTCTAAACTCATAGGAGCTATATTCATCTATTTGAGCATAATTTTCTTTGATAATTTCTTTGATTTTACCTCTTACCAATTCTTCCCAATTTCTGAGACTTACTAAATTATCAAAATCTTCTTGCTCAATATCTACTTGTAATAACCCTGTCTGAAAAAAATCTTTTCTTCTTTTACTCTGAGTAATTTGATAACTACTTTTTTTGATAATTTGTTTAATCTCAGCTCTTACCAAACTTTCCCAATTTGATAGACATTCCAGATCGATCATAGATTGACTATCTATCACTATTGCCAACTCTAAATTATTGGAATTTTCACTCATTTTTATCTCAAAAACTCAACTTATACCAATTATAAACTTTTCCCTAGACTCAATGAGGAGTATTTCAGAAATTATGCCAATTGATTTGATAAAATTATATCATTACCAATAATACTTTGATTTCCTGTAAGCATTTCCTGCGGAATGCTGCTAATTTTACTGCATTTCCAAGCACAGAATTAAAGTACAAAAACAACGAGCTTGAGTTATCAACTAAAGGTAATAAAACTGATAACTGATAACTGATAACTGAAATGACCTTGACTAACTCAGATATTTACTCAGAAATAGTGACAGAATATTCTCAATCTCCAGAAAGTTACCAAAAACAAGGTAAACAACATTGGAAACGTGCTAGAGCAAGTTTACGAAAAGCTCTAAATAGATACTCTACTTTGCAAAATACTGCACAAAAAACAACCACTTCTGAATTTTCATCCTCCTTAAAAACTCAATTAGATTTATTAAAATCCAACATTGATAAGCTAGACCAAGGAGTAATTCAAATAGCAGTTTTTGGTCTTGTAAGTCGTGGTAAATCAGCAGTTTTAAATGCTTTATTAAGTGAAAAAATATTAGAAACAGGTCCTCTAAATGGTGTGACTCAATGGCCTCGTTCTATTAGATGGACACCTAATATTTTTATTAATTCTCATCAACAAGAGACAGCAAAAATAGATTTAATAGATACTCCTGGATTAGATGAAGTAGCAGGTCAAGTTCGTGGAGAAATGGCTAAGGAAGTTACTCGCAAAGCAGATTTAATTCTATTTGTTGTTTCTGGGGATCTTACCCGCACTGAATATGACGCTTTGCGTGAATTAAGGAAGGCTAAAAAACCGCTAATTTTAGTGTTTAATAAAATTGATTTATATCCAGAAGCGGAACGAGAAGATATTTATCAAAATTTGCAAAATATTGCTGTGGATAAATCAGAAGAATTAGAAGAATTAGAAGATATTTATCCTCCGACAGAAGTGGTCATGGTATCAGCAGAACCAGCTCCTATACCTGTAAGAATTGAATGGCCTGATGGTAATGTGACTCACGAATGGGAAACTCCATCGCCTCAAATAGATCCTTTGAAACAAAAAATAATTACTATTTTAGAGCGGGAAGGGCAGTCGCTTTTAGCATTAAATGCGTTAGTACAAGCAAGAGAAGCTGAGGTAACTATTGCTCATAAAACTGTTAAGATTAAACAAGATGAAGCTGATGATTTAATCTGGGATTTTGCTAAGTATAAGGCTTTAGCTGTTGCTATTAATCCTGTTGCTATTATTGATGTAATGGGAACTACTGTAATAGATTTAGCTTTAATTCGCTCTTTGTCTCGTCTCTATAATTTGCCTATGACTAGCTATGAAGCGGGTAAACTTTGGAAAGTAATTATATTCAGTGAAAGTGGTATGTTATTAGGGGAATTGGGAAGTAGTTTATTATTGGGTTTAGGAAAGGTTGGTGTTACTTCTTATGCAGGAGTTGCTATTACTCAAGCTTCTATTGCAGCTTATGGAATTTATGCTATTGGTAGAGCTACTAAGGTTTATTTGGAAAAGGGTTGTACTTGGGGACCATTAGGACAAGATATAGTTATTCAGGATATTTTAAATCAGGTTGAACCGGATACTATTATTTATCGTTTACAACAAGAATTATTTAATAAGGAAGGAAGAGGGAAGAAGGAAGAAGGAAGAAGTTATTGAAGAAGGAAGAGGTTATTGAAGAAGGAAGAAGGAAGAAGGAAGAGGTTCAGAAATTTTAATTAGTTATTTAATCAAGAGATAAGAAGGAAAAAGTAAGAAGGAAGAGGTTAAAAAAATTTCTGGAAATTTTTTTTCATTAGTATATTTATAGAGTTTCTCAGGTTACTGAGGTACTGTTGTTTTTCTTCTTTTCTATTCCCTATTCCCTATTCCCTAAAAATTATGAATTTTGTACTTCTCCATTATTGGGAATTACGATAGTTTGATTAGTTAGATTTTGCATATTTTTAGTAAGCGATCGCCAGTTTTTTTGAAGGAAGAGAAAAGCAAGACGTAAGAAGGAAGAGGTTAAGAAATTTTCTGGAATTTTTTTTTCATTAGTAGATTTATAGGGTCGTTCGGGTTACTGAGGTACTGTTGTTTTTCTTCTTTTCTATTCCCCATTCCCTATTCCCTGTTCCCTATTCCCTATTCCCTGTTCTCTGTTCCCTAAAAATTACGAATTTTGTACCTTACCATTATTGGGAATTACGATAGTTTGATTAGTTAGATTTTGCATATTTTCAGTAAGCGATCGCCAATTTATTTTGAAGGAAGATAAAAGGAATAAATTATACTAAGTTGAGAAATTTTTTCTACAAATACTTGGGTTATTTTTAGTAGTTAGTAGTCAATAGTCCGTAGTCAATATAAATAGCTATTATTACAGAAAATTCTACCTGGGTGAGGTATACTTATAGCGGGTAAGATGCCCACACTACAAAAAACAGATGGTTAATATCTGTACCTCATATATTTGGAATATCCTTTGTCATTTTTTTGCCTGAACAATTCTATTCTCTTAAATTAAATAAATATAGTTTTTCTCAGGTTAATGGAGTTCACCTATCTTGATTTCTTTTCTATTCCCCGTTCCCTATTCCCTATTCCCTAAAGCAAGAGATATTTATCAATCTACTTCTGATAAATTTTCCTCAGATTTATCTATTTCTGAAATAGCTTTATCGTAGCGATAGAACTCCGTTCCGCTGTCGCGATCGCGAAGTTCTGGAGATAAATCATTTCGTTTCATTTCTGTCTCTTTAATTTTGTGTTTTTTTTGATTAGTTTCATAGTGAGGAGAACCAATTTTTGTCTTTGCTTCTCTCACAAATTTGATTTCTTCAGCTAAGTCAGAAAGGGAAACTTTTTGAGCTTTTCCTTCTCTCATCACTGCTCGACTTGCTGCTGAAATTACAACATTTAAAATATCGCCTCCAGCAAGTTCTTCTGATTCATTTGCTAACCATTCTAGATTTACATCTTCTGTAATTGGTACTTCTTTTGGTAGTAGATATTTCCATAGTTTAATGCGACATTCTTTATCTGGTAATTCAAATTCAATATGTGCCAAAATTCGGCGCACAAATGCACCATCATAATTTTTAGCGAGGTTAGTGGCAAAAATTACGACTCCATCAAATTTGTCTAATTGAAGTAACATTACAGAACGACTAACATTAACTCCATGGTCGGAACTTTGAGTGACATTAGTTAATCTTTTTCCCAGAATAGAGTCAGCTTCATCAAAGAATAAAACTGAGTCAGTTTCTTTCGCTTTGTTAAAAGCTGCCGTAATATTTTTTGGCGTTTCACCCACATATTTAGACTCAATTTCTGCATAGTTAACATAGAAAAAGACTTTATAGGAATTAACAATATAAATTTTTGCCCTGAAACTTCCCCCTCCTCAGAAACTATAAACCATGAAAATTTTCCACAACCAAATATCAACAAACCCCAGACTATTCCTCGACCAAAAATAGACCTCTCAGATGCACCAGACTATAAAAAATTCTACGGTAGAACTCAGGAAATAAAAACCCTCAAAAAATGGATTCTCCAAGAACAAAAAAAAATAGTGATGCTCCACGGAATGAATGGAATTGGCAAAACAACATTAGCTCTTCAACTCATCAAAAATATTCAAAATAAATTCGACTATATAATTTGGCAAAGTCTCCGAGACTCCCCACCACTCAAAACAATTCAAACCCGACTCATTCAATTTATCTCTAACCAAAATTCCACTCTCGAAACCTCAGAAAATTCCCATCTTTTAGAAAATTTGAGAAAGGACCGCTGCCTCATAATATTAGATGACATCCAAACAATATTTAGTAGTGGCAAACTAGCAAGTCATTACAGTCCAGAACATAAAAACTACAGCCAATTTTTCCAATTTATCGCCCAACTCTCCCATCAGAGTTCTTGCCTAACCATTAGTAGAGAAAAACTCAGAGAAATTAGTACAGCTAAAAATACATCCATTCGCTCATTACACCTCAAAGGTTTAGACGAAGAAGCAACTAAAAAAATTCTCAAAGACCAAGATTTACAATTAGACGAACAATGGCAAAAATTAATTGACTTTTATCAAGGCAACCCCACTTGGTTAAATATAATTGCCACCACTATTAATGACTTATTTAATGGAAATATCTCAGAATTATTTCAATACGACCCCCTATTTTTAGACGCAGACATCAAAGAATTATTACATCAGCAACTTTCCCGTTTATCAGAAGTAGAAAAACAAGTAATCTCTCACCTAGCAACCACAACCCAACCAGTAACTATTTCAACCTTATTAGATAATTTAAAAATACCAGCTTCAGACTTATTAAATATCATTAAATCTTGACAGCGACGCTCCCTAATAGAAAAACAAGAAAACAACTTTACCCTTTTACCCGTGCTGAAACAGTATTTTGAAGTCAGAAGTTAAGAGTTAGGAGTCAGGAGTTAGGAGTCAGGAGTCAGAATAATGGTAATTACCATCCAAATGTATTTTCTTAACCAAAAGACGTAGCGCTATAAATAAATAGGGTTTGCGCTTCACTAGTCTTTTAGTAGGGGTAGGAGACAGGAGACAACCCACCCGCGGGGCCCGACCGTGGAGGGGAAGACAGGAGAGATGGGAATTTAGAGGAGGTAGAAGTAAGAATTGTAAGAATGATTTTTCTGTCCAACTATGCGCCTAAAATACTAACTTTTTGAGCATTTTAGACTGAAACAGGCGCACTTTTTAAAGGCCCTAAAAAACCTAAAGTCTTTATATGTTAATGCTTTTAGATTTAATCAGCAAGCCCTAAATTATAGATAAATAAAGAATATTCCATATTTATTGCCTCCTTATTACAGAAGGTACTGATAACTGATATAGCGTTTCTCAAATTAGTGAGATACAGTTATCTTTTTGTCTTTTTATTCCCTTTCCTTATTCCCTCAAACCTAAAATTTTGTACCTCACGCTTTTTAGGAATTGCTATAACTTAAATGGCACTCGCTGTTGCTAAAGATTCAATTTTAAAGAAGAAATAATGAATTAATTTTCCCTTTTGCATCAATCCTATCCGTTTCCAAGGAGAGGTAATTGTTAATTATTAATTATTAATTATTAATTATTAAATGCTTACCTACAATCTCAACATTTAACTATCCTTAAACCTTCTCTGAAGTGAGCAACAGTCGTTACCACTGCTACTACAAAATAAAAAATTCTAATCGCCCAAAAACACAAACTCATTGCCCAATAAATAACCCCTGGTGGAACCCCTATCAAACTCACAAACTTTGAATTAACACTCTTTTCCAATCTATCTAAATTATTCATCTGCACTTTTTTATCGGGGAGAATAGGAAACTGAGCAGTATATAAATAGAAACCATAGATACCATCATTACCTACCCTTTGATTTAAAAATGAATTAGCTAGTAATTCAGCTCCATCCAAGGATAAATTTTCATTATTTGCTACCTGTTCTACCCAAATATCATATCTCACCATTTGAGTCGTGAGAAAAATTATTGGCACTAAAATTATTAATATAATTGCACTCACATAACGACCTAAATACTTAGGTAAAAAAATACTTGCTAAACCAAAACCCATTCCCACAACAGCAAAAGCAACAATATTAAAAAGTTCAACTATTTCTATTCCTCTTAAAAAATCGCCAAAGAGAATTAAACTATATAAAAATCGATCCGCTAATTTGACAGATATAATTTTGGCAGAAATTATTGTGCTAAAAATAAAAGAAGTACAAAATATATAAATCGATAATTTAATCAAGAAAAGAAAAAATATACTAATTCTCTGAAGTAAAATGACTAATATCATGTCCGGTTGAACAGTAAACGACAGAGGAGTCAGGAGTCGTAGGGGCGAATGCCATTCGCCCGTACAGGAGTCAGGAGTCGTAGGGGCGAATGCCATTCGCCCGTACAGAAGTCAGGAGTCAGGAGAGAAGAAAGAAGAAGAAAGAGGAGTAGAAGGAAAAAGTTTTTTGATCGCTAATTATCCGGACATGATATAAAACCATAATCAAAAGTCAAAAGTAAGAAGTAAGAAGTAAGAAGAAAATTATAGTGGTCAATAGGAGTCAAGGATTCAGTAAGTATTTATGCTTAATATTTAACTGAGAATTTGACTCCCGATCGAGGTAAATGAAGATAATTTATATAGTATAAATATTTAAGGAAGCTACGAATTTTATACTAATTTTCATGTTACAAATTAAAGTGCGCAATGTGGGATTGAAATCCCTTTTTACAAAGCTGATTGCTGATTGCTTCTTTAACATTTCAGTCAAACTTAATATCTTATGAAACACAATTAAATTCTTCTTGAGCTGATTTTGTTATCTGAGCGATCGCTGCCAAATCTAGCGAAAGTTTACTTTCAATATTTAACCATAATAAATATTCTATATTACCAGCCGGACCTTGTATAGGAGACCAGGTTAAACCAGAATATCCCCATCCTAAATTCTGAGCGCTATTCCATACTTGAAAAATTGCTTCAGCTTGGTCAGTAGAAGAACGTACTACACCTTTTTTACCTACTCGTTTTTTCCCTACTTCAAACTGAGGTTTTACCAACAATATTGTTTCACGAGGTGGAATAAGTAATTGCCATAAAGCAGGTAAAACTTTAATTACAGAAATAAAAGAAACATCAACTACTGCTAAATTAGGATATATTTCTGAATTTTCCTGTGCTTGAGAATTTAATACTAACTCCTCGCCATATAATTCTATAGGAGTTAAATAACGTAGGTTAGTTCTCTCTTTCAAAATAACTCTTTGGTCATTACGCAAACCCCAGTCAACTTGCCCATATCCCACATCAATACCGTAAACTAATTTAGCTCCTGCTTGTAATAAACAGTCTGTAAAACCACCTGTTGAAATACCTCCATCAAGACATATTCTGTCAGAAATAGGGATAGAAAAATATTCTAATGCTTTGGCAAGTTTATAACCTCCCCTAGAAACATACAAAGATTTTTGCTTAACTTTTATATTCGCCTCAGACTCTACTTCAGTTCCTGGTTTATCAATTATTTGCTGATTTACCATTACTTCTCCTGCTCTAATCAAAACTTGAGCTTTTTGTCGAGAAGTACATAAGTTTTGTTCTACTAATAAAATATCTAATCTTTGTTTAGCCACAAATTTTAATTATTAACTAGATATCAGCTTTTAGAATTTCCGTTTCGGAATGTTCCGCAAGCAGCTAGCCTCTTGCAGAGGAACTTTGTTAACAGCTTTTTTGAGTTGTTAAAATCCGCTTTATTAATGTTAAAAAAAATCAAAAGAATTAAACTGATTACTTAGTTCTGAAAAAAAAATGTAGGGATTTGGTTTCCAAATCCCATTTTTACCCTTGGTAATGAATAATAATGAATAATTAATTACTAGACAGTGCAAAGTTCTTGGAATAACTATTGCTAGCTAAGGCTTTCAACGATCTAAAGGTTAAAAACTTTTTATTCACAGCTGTAAGTACTATAAGCCTTTGCCAGTAATACTTTCAGTCTTCAAAACCAATCGTTTTTTGGGAGAACTTTGTACTCTCCAGTTAATTAGGGTTTGCTGATTAAATCTAAAAGTCTTTATAGATAAAGGTAAGTGCCTTTTTAAGTATCAAAAAGTACGAGGTTTTAAGTGGTAATGGTTCAATTAGGAGCGGATTTTGCTCAAGATTTGGGCTGAACAATATTGGGACAATTCTTACTCCTACCTCCTCCCTCATTCCCCGTTTTTCCCCTCCTGGGAGGGGGAGGGGCGAGGGGTGGGTTGTCTCCTGTCTCCTACCCCTACTAAAAGACTAGTGAAGCGCAAACCCTAATTATTAATTATTCATTATTAATTATTAATTAATTAAATATCCTTTTCAGCTAACTCACTAATTAAATGGTCAAAAGGTGCTTCTAAGAAGGCACCAGTTTGAATACCTGCCGCTGCAACTTCAGATTTAACAAGTTCCTTAAGAATACCAATTCCAACCAAAGTAGGTCCAATAGGTACTTCTAGAGAATTGTAGGTTTCTCGAAGACCCTGTAAGACCCTTTCATCCAAAACATCCGTGTTACCTGCAACCAAAGCATAAGTAGCATAACGTAGATAATAATCCATATCCCGCAGACAAGCAGCATAACGGCGAGTCGTATAAGCATTACCACCCGGACGAATTAATTCCGGTTGTTGTGCAAACAACGTAATCCCAGCTTGCTTAACCAAACTAGCAGCCATAGAATTAATTACCGTAGCAGCTTGTACTCGCGCAGTACCCGTTTCAAAATAAGATTTTAATCGATCGACAGCATCCCGGTCCAAATAACGACCTTTAGCGTCGTAATTATCTATTAAGCTAGTGATAGTGTCCCGCATATAATTATTCTCCCAAAAATTTCTTAAACTTTCTATCTTACCCTACTTTGACATCCTCCCGACGTTGCGCTTACGCGAAAACGTGGAATTCCCTAACATCACTGATAGGGATTTTCTGCTTCATAGCACCCGCCTCCAAGGTATTCCCCTCTTTTTGGTCTTAAAGTCGCTCCACAGACTGACACTGCTAGCCCAGCAGCCTTATTCTAATTAAGAGTACTATGCTATGACAAAAACCACAAGATTGATTGGTTTTTCCAGGGTCATGCTGCGCAAACATCCCGACTATCTCTTCTAGGAGAACGCGGGTCTTCAACCAACGTTGAGTTAACGTGTGTCATCAGTCAGAAGCGAGTGTGTAATTCTGAAGTTCCCTACGGGGCCGATAAAGTGCGGAAGTAATTCCGTACACAGCCCCTTCAAAATGTAAGACACACTTCATTACAGTCAATTGACAATTCTTACTCCTACCTCCTCGCTCATTCCCATTTCTCCTATCTCCTACCCTCACCCATAAGACTTTTTCGGCAAACCCTAGTTAGTTATTTCTGCCATCCTGCACTAGCAGAATTATTTGATTAAGGTCAGATTTTTTGTGTCTAAAGTTACAAAAACTCAAGGATTTTCATTCTTATTATCGGCTGGATGTATTCTGATTAGAACTTTGTTAAGAAAGCCAAAATTTAAGACTGATGTATTTATTCTTATTAGAGCGATTCTTCTTGTTAAGAAAGCCAAAATTTAAAACTTAGGAGCTAAATATGGCACAAACAGCCCAAGATGTATTGAACTGGATTAACAATGATGACATTCAAGTTATTGATTTGAAATTCATTGACCTACCTGGTATTTGGCAACATTTAACAGTTCACAAAAGTCAAATTGATGAAAGTTCCTTTACAGATGGAGTTGCCTTCGACGGTTCTAGTATCCGTGGTTGGAAAAATATTAACGAGTCAGACATGATGATGGTACTCGATCCAACTACTGCTTGGATTGACCCTTTTATGGCTGAACCGACATTAAGTATAACTTGTAGTATTAAAGAGCCTCGAACTGGTGAATGGTATAGCCGTTGCCCCAGAGTCATATCTCAGAAAGCGGTTGACTATTTAAGGTCAACAGGTATTGGCGATACTGCCTTCTTTGGTCCAGAAGCTGAATTCTTTGTATTTGAAGATGCTCGGTTTGACCAAACTGAAAATAAAGCTTATTACTATGTAGATAGTATAGAAGGTCGCTGGAATTCTGGTAGTGAAGAACCAGGTGGTAATAAAGCTTATAAACCAAACTACAAACAAGGTTACTTCCCTGTATCTCCCACCGATACAATGCAGGACTTGCGGACAGAAATGTTGTTAACCATGGCCAAGTGTGGAGTTCCCATTGAAAAGCATCACCACGAAGTTGCTACAGGTGGTCAGAATGAATTGGGCTTTAAGTTTGGCACATTGGTAGAAGCTGCAGACAACTTGATGATTTATAAGTATGTCATCAAGAATGTGGGCAAAAAACATGGCAAAACTATTACTTTCATGCCTAAGCCTATATTTAACGATAATGGTTCGGGTATGCACTGTCACCAGTCAATCTGGAAAGAGGGACAACCTTTATTCTGGGGTGATGGTTATGCCAATTTGAGTAAGACAGCACTTAATTACATTGGTGGTATCCTCAAGCACGCTCCAGCAATCTTGGCATTTTCAAACCCTTCCACTAATTCCTATAAGCGCTTAGTTCCTGGATTTGAAGCTCCGGTAAACTTAGCTTATTCTCAAGGTAACCGCTCTGCTTCTGTTCGGATTCCTTTAAGTGGTACAAATCCCAAGGCCAAGCGATTAGAGTTCCGTTGTCCTGATGCTAGTTGTAACCCCTATCTGGCTTTTGCTGCGATGCTTTGTGCTGGTATTGATGGGATTAAGAATGAAATTGACCCTGGCGAATCTTTGGATGTGGATATTTATGACCTCAGTCCTGAAGAGTTAAGCAAGATTCCTTCTACTCCTGGTTCCCTAGAAGGTGCTTTGGAAGCTTTGAAAAAAGACCATGAGTTTTTGACTACTGGTGGGGTATTTACAGAGGACTTGATTCAAACTTGGATTGAGTACAAGTTAGATAATGAGGTTAATCCCATGCGTCTACGGCCTCATCCTTATGAGTTTTCTCTCTACTACGATTGCTAAATCAATAAATTTAAGTAGGGTTTGCCGAATAAGTCTTTTGGTAGAAATCAGGAGTTAGGAGTCAGGAGTCAGGAGGAATGGGGAATTTAGAGGAGGTAGTCGGATATTTTATCCCTTGATTTTTCTACAATTATTCTGCCTTTTATCCTAACTTTTTGGTCGATCAAGCTTAAAAAGTTGTATTTTTTTTGCTGTAAAAAAGCTAAAATCTTTACCTGTTAATGCTTTTAGATTTTATTGGTAAGCCCTAAGTATAACTAAGGAGTTAGTAGGAAAGAAGTTTTTTTCAAAGCTTGAGGAATGAGTATTTTATTACTTAAGTAATTTAGACAGAGTAATGTTATATCTATTTAAGCTTTGCTACTTCATAAAACAATAGCGACTTAGTTCTTATAGCCCCCAGTAAAGGAGGCTATTTTTGTTTGAAGCAACAATATATATCGACGCGCTTTTTTTATGATAAAAAACCTCAATCTAGATTTACATCTCAAATCAGAACACTATCCTAAATCATTTGTGATAATTTTATTGCTTCGGTGTTTCTCATTTCCTCCTAGCTCCGGTGTTCTCTATTCCCTAAAATCTACAATATTTCACAACTCAAATAAGATTTCTATGTAGTCTTTTGTTCAAAATTATAGCAACTGCCATTACTACTTTTAACTTATGGAATATCTAATACCAATTTCATAAAATATTGCAAAGCGTGATGACACAGGGAACAGGGAACACCTGAACTGTGGCTAGTGAAAGAAAAACATAAATATTAAAGAGGAAAAAAGGTGGAAATTTTAGAATTTATGGAATTTATAATTTTTTCTTTTAGGAATAAATCACAAATTAAGATGTAACTGCCTTTTTTGAATTTGGTATAAAACAATGAAATATCAACTTTCCTCCTTCTTCCTTCCTCCTTCTTCCTTCTGCTATATGATAATTGCGTTACAATCCTGAAATAAAACTACAAAGCTCGCAAAATCTATTTAGACTTATCGTCGTGTCAAATACTATTACAAAATTCACTCATCAAACATTTCAACAAGGTAAAATTTACTTTGCTTTAGCTCACAAACAAATTTCTACTAGACTGAGAAATTTTATTTATCCAACTCTTGAGTTTCAAACTCAACCTTTGTCTCCTGGAATTCTCCAAAAAATGCAGAAACGCATTGATGACATTATGGAAAGAGATTTGGCAGATGGAGAAAATGGTATTTATCCAGTTAATATTATATTTGATAATCCCTGGTCGGATTTTTTCAGTTATTATCCTAATATTTGGCTAGATATGCCTACAGTTTGGAGTAGAATTAAACAAAAGAAATATCAAGAATTTTCTCCACAAATAAATACTCAAAATTATCCTGCTTATTATTTACAAAATTTTCATTATCAAACAGATGGCTACTTAAGCGATACATCAGCTAATCTCTACGATTTGCAGGTAGAACTTTTATTTAATGGTACTGCTGATGCCATGCGGAGACGAATTTTAGCTCCTTTAAAAATAGGATTAGAGAAGTTATTTTCTGGGCAAAAGTTAGAGACGCTCGCTCCTCAAAATTTACGAGTTTTAGATATTGCTTGTGGTACTGGTAGAACTTTAAAGTTTATTCGCGCTACTTTACCAAAGGCTGCTCTTTATGGTGTTGATTTATCGTCTGCTTATTTAAAAAAAGCTCATCAATTATTATCTGAAGAGTTGGGAGAGTTGCCTCAACTTTTACAAGGAAATGCTGAGGATTTACCTTGGAGAGATAATTTTTTTCAGGCAACAACTTGTGTTTTTATGTTCCATGAATTACCGCCGATGGTACGTCAAAAAGTTATAGAGGAAGCTTTTAGAGTTACTAAACCTGGGGGTGTTTTTGTGATTTGTGATTCGATTCAAGTTTCTGATGAACCTGATTTTTCACCAATGTTAAAAAACTTCCCAGCAATGTTCCATGAACCTTATTATCAGAGTTACATTACAGATAATTTAGAGGAACGTTTGGAGAAAGTAGGTTTTATTAATATCGCTACTGAGGTTCATTTCGTTAGTAAGTATTGGGTGGCTTGTAAACCTGTTGAAAAAGTAGTTAGTAGGTAAGCATTTCCTATTAACAATCAATTTTGTCGCATAATTCAGGCTTTAAGCCTCTCCTTTAAAGGAGAAAAAAATTTTCTTTTTAGTCTCATCCTCTCCTTAAAAAGAATATGAGGTGTGTGATAAGGAAAAATACTTACTCCTCCTCTCTATTGCGGATGTCGCAATAGTCATTTCATTGTGTTAAGCACCAAGATTTGAGGTGTGTGATGAGGGAAAATATCTACTCCTCCTCTCTATTGCGGATATCGCAATAGTCATTTCATTTTGTGAAGCACCAAGATTTGAGGTGTGTGATGAGGAAAAATATCTACTTCCCCTCTCTGTTGCGGATATCGCAATAGTCATTTCATTTTGTGAAGCACCAAGATTTGAGGTGTGTGATGAGGAAAAATATCTACTCCTCCTCTCTGTTGCGGATGTCGCAATAGTCATTTCATTGTGTTAAGCACCAAGATTTGAGGTGTGTGATGAGGGAAAATATCTACTCCTCCTCTCTGTTGCGGATGTCGCAATAGTCATTTCATTTTGTGAAGCACCAAGATTTGAGGTGTGTGATGAGGAAAAATATCTACTCCTCCTCTCTGTTGCGGATGTCGCAATAGTCATTTCATTGTGTTAAGCACCAAGATTTGAGGTGTGTGATGAGGGAAAATATCTACTTCCCCTCTCTGTTGCGAATATCGCAATAGTCATTTCATTGTGTTAAGCACCAAGATTTGAGGTGTGTGATGAGGGAAAATATCTACTTCCCCTCTCTGTTGCGGATGTCGCAATAGTCATTTCATTTTGTGAAGCACCAAGATTTGAGGTGTGTGATGAGGGAAAATATCTACTTCCCCTCTCTGTTGCGGATGTCGCAATAGTCATTTCATTTTGTGAAGCACCAAGATTTGAGGTGTGTGATGAGGGAAAATATCTACTTCCCCTCTCTGTTGCGAATATCGCAATAGTCATTTCATTTTGTGAAGCACCTAAACCTATAGTAAAAAATTGGTTGGTTAGGACTTATGCTGAAAACCTTAAACAGAGAAGTATTTTTCCCACAGATGAGCTGTTGCCTATTACCTGTTCCCTGTTCTCTGCTATAAGACCTGAATTGAAAATAGTAAAATTATTCTATCTTCGCTGACAAAATTAAATAACGCAGTAGTCCCAACCGTGTCACCCATTCAAAAATATTATTTGTTTTCTGATTAGCTGGAGAATCTGAAAAAACAGGAAACTTCTTGAGGATTTTATAAGTAGGTAAAGTATTAAAAGTAATATCCTCTATTTGAAAACTGTTAAACCCTATTTTTCTTGCTAAATCTTGATAGTTAGCAATAGTGAAAAAATCAACATTGCCATAAGTTTCAGCACCCAAATCTTTAAGAAATAATCTAACCACAGGCTTCAAAAAATTGATTGTGGCAGTAGGAACAAAATCAGACAAAGCAATTTTACCACCTGGTTTTAAAACTCTTTTTGCCTCTTGGAAAAAAGCAGAACGACTAGGAAAATGAAAAATACACTCCACCGCCAAAACCACATCAAAATAATTATCAGGAAAAGGAATTTTAGTAGCATCTCCCTGCACAAATTCAATAGAATTATTACCACAAGCTTGAACTTGTTTTCTAGCTACATCTAATTGCCGTTCATCTATATTTAATCCCGTAATTTTTACCTCAGAATAATTATTATTAATACTGGCAGCTGTACCACCAAAACCACAACCCACATCTAAAATAGAAATACCTTCCTTAATATCAGCAGCTTGATAAACCTTTTGTGATAGCTTTTCCGTCGCGGACGCAAAATCTTCAGCAGTATTTTTTGCCCAATTAGGGTTTTCCCAATAACCCCAGTGAACGTGGTTTCCAAAGATAGTTTTAGTTGCTTCATCTTCTAAATTGGCCAAGATTTTGTCAAAATAAGGAAAATTAATTTCTGCTTTGGACATAGTTATAAATTATTAATTGTGGTTGACACTCCCACCGTTAAATCGCTCGATTATAAAGGGGGATTCTTGAGAGTGCTGGCGCAAAGCTATGCTAACGCAGACTCTTAACTAGGCAACAAATTAAATAAACTGAGTTGTACCCCCGCTACTACCATACACTACCGATAAAACTTCTCAATTTTTTCTTAAATCTAGGGAAGCCTTTGCCCTGGGATTTCATATCAGAAAAAGCTCTATCTAAGATTTTTAAAGTTTGTTGTAAAGCTTGAGCATTAACTGAGTTTAATTCAGGGTTAGTATTCTTAGCTATTGTTAAGTTATTGTTAAGTTTTTAGCTTGATAATTATAATTAGGGTAAGGAGTATCAGCAGGGATAATATATTCAGAAACAATTGAACAACTATTAATTGGTTACTTTCTTGAATTTAGCCAGTCTTTACCGAATAATTAATTATTAATTATTCATAATTAAATAATTCTGGTTTAAAGCCTCCTCTTTTAAGGGGAAAAAAGCGGTCGTTAGCGTAGCTTCCCGAAGGGTGGGATGGCAAGGTCTCCTCGCTGTCCGAGCATCGACCAAGAGAAGAAATAATATTTCCTGATCTTCAATTCCGTAGCGGTTTTAACCAGAGGTAATTATCAATTATCCATTATCCATTATCCATTAATGAAGCTCTCTTAAGCCGTAGTTATACACGCTTTTACAGACATCAAGAATCTGATTAATATCAGCTTCCTGTTGCTTGTTGGGCAAAAGGTTTGTACTGGTAGGTCAAAGTAATCATTGACAATCTATTACTTTCTGAACATACTGATATTTTATTGTATATTTAGTAACTTGCCAATGGTTAGAATAGATAATTTAATGGTAAGATTAACGAATGATAAAAAGTCTAGACTAGAATATTATGCAAGAGTAATGCCAGTATCAATGTCGGAAGTGATTCAAGACTATTGTAAAAACCTACCAAAGCCATCAAAAATAGGGATTCGCTACCGCTAAATTAATTTTTAAGTTGCAATTCATCTCCCGCTAAATAAATTGAGTATTATAACGGGAGTCCTCCTGCAACATTTTCAGATATATGATTTTTCTATAGGTATAAATTAATAGGTATAAATTATGACTACTAATAACCCTGATACTACTTCTGTGGATCATCCTTCTACCGAAGAAGATAATATTGAACTAACTGAAAATGAGACCAGTCTCAGCTACATAGAAGAGATTGAAACAATTATTGCTAATATGGCAGAAGATCAAAAAGTGATGGTGGCCAATAATGAAGCAGGCCATTTATGGAAGTTTCAATATGGCAGTGTGGAAGTATATGTCAGACTGACTGGAGAAACAGATGATGATACTTTTGATGTCTGGTCTTATGTACTGAAGTTACCAGCAAAAAATGAACCCCAGTTAATGCGTAGATTATTGGAAATGAATTGGTTATCGACTATGGAATCCCATTTTGCTATTGTGGATAATCAAATTGTAGTTCTGGCGACTCGTACTGTAGCAGAATTATCTCCAGGAGAAATTTCTCGGGCAATTACTATTGTTGCGACTCTTGCTGATGATAATGATGACATTTTGGCAGCAGAATTTGGGCAGTAAATGAAGAGAAAAATTATGGGGATATCTCAAAATATTGCAGTCGAAGGAAAGGTTAGGACAGATCAAAAGCTTAAAATTCAGGCTTGCACATTATGGAATGATATTGCCAAAAATTAGTTTAGACTTGTAAGCATTCAGCAGTCAGCTATCAGCTTTATTAATTTTAGTAGACAATTTAAGCTTGCTGTTCTTGTGCTTCAATTCTTTGTTTAAAATGTCGTACGAAGCTAAGCAAATGCTTGCTTTATTTATTAAAAAACTGAGAGCTGACCGCTAATAGCTGTTTGCGCAGCATTCCGCAGGAAATGCTTACTTAGACTTTGACTAAAAAAACCTAATATTAGTCATTCATGCAATTGATTAATCCATAATCAAATTCAATCAAAAATCTCAAATTATTCGTCACTGTGCAACGCCGAAATTTAAGTTTTTTCAGACTTTTAAGTCTTTGTCCCTCTTCCTTCTTCTTTCTTCCTTCTTCCTTCTTGAAAAACAAAGAAAGGGAGATAATTCAAACCTTATTTATTACTTATTTTCGGTTGAATTATAGGTTTAAGTTGTTCGACTAATTCTTTTGAACGTATAACTCTTCCTTCTGGTTTGAGATGGTAGTGAGTATCAGCAAACAAATTAACGTCAGTCCACAAATTTAACTTTTCGTCAGTAATTAGAGGAGCAATTTTACCTAACTCTTCAGCAGTTTTCTCCACATTCTTCACAGTTCTTTCATCTGTACTGCCATAAATTATAGGTAATGATATGACTAAACTTGCTTCTTTAGCTTCTAACTCTTCTCTAAATTGCTTAATTCGTGCAATTGAATGAGGAGTCACGGGTTTCTTAACTGGCATTTCCCACCATTTACTTTTACGTTCCCATGTTTTAGTCGGATCTCCCCAGTCTGTAATAGGATCAGCATAGTAAGCTGGAACTTCTACTTGCTTAACTATATCTATAGTAGATTTTGTCAATTGTCTGAGACTAGGTACGCCCAAACCAAAAGTATCTTGAGCAAACTGCTTGGGTGGTACTCCTCCTAACCGTGGTTTTCCGATAGCTACTCCAAAATAAGTAGAGCGATCGCCTAATCCATCTTCATCTAATAACATTAAGTATTCAGGAATTATCAACACAATATCTCCTGGACGAACTTGCTCCAAAATAGTAGGAAAAATTACATTTAGACCCAAATTTCCATCCAAGCCAAAATTAAATACAGGTATGCCAAGTTCTTCTTCCATTAACTGAGAATTGACAGTATAGTGCGCTCCCGAACCACCAACAATTATCAGTCTTTTTGACCCTTCCACCTCCGCTGCTAATGCCACCTTATTGTAGTACATTCCTCGTAACGGACCAATTAAACCACCATAATAAACATTGTAAAAGAAGCCAAGAGACCAAGCAAAACCAGCAATAACCAACCAAGGAATAATTTTTATTGGGTTCTTCATAAAAATAAAAAATCAATCAATTTATCAAGTATATTCTGAGGGAAACAATTTCCCTAGTTTAGTGATCTAGTATAGCTAAATATATTACTTCTGTGCCATACCTAATATTTCATAAAGTTAAGAATTTTCACCAATTATAAAATCTTTGAGAAAATTATCAGTCGTTTTAGATAAATGAAGAAAATTATTATGCTATGATGGTTACAATTCTACTCTTTTTTTATTCATCTAGGTCTTATCTCCATCGGTGAGTCCGGAGAGAAAGTAGTAACAAAAACGTTATCTTTCCCTTCAAATAGATTATTCAGTTTGTTTACTTAAGAGGAATACAAGTAATGTTAAAAGAACCATTGTTAAAGACTAAGAATTTTTTGAGAAATGTGAGGAATTACCAGAAGATACCTAATTGGTATTGGGTAGATAAAATTCCTGAGTTAAATATGAGTTTTAATGATGTAGAAGTTGAGCGTGGTTCAGATAAATTATTTCTCAAACCCCTGGATATATATGTTGAAAAGGAAAAATATGATTTTCTACTCGAAAGAAAAGCATTGAATCAAGCAAAATTTCTCAAGAAAAAATTAAATGCTAAGTTTACTATAGATAAAAATGATGAGTTGATTGTAGAGTTAGAAGGAATAAAAGTAAATGTTCAAACAGCAGAAGAGCTTTCTATTCTTTGGGAAATTTTTTGGTTAGGAATTTATACTTTTATTTATGACCGCCCCGTAGTTATGCTAGATATTGGTATGAATGTAGGATTGGCTAGTCTATATTTTGCCAGTCAGGAAAATGTGAAATCAATCTGGGGTTATGAACCTTTCCAAGTTACCTATGAACAAGCATTACATAATTTTGATTTAAACCCAGATATTTCCCAGAAAATCAAACCATTGAGTTATGGAGTTGCTGCTGAAGAAAAAAAAGTAACAGTTGAATTTGATTATGAATTAAGAGGAAGTATTGGATCTTCGGAAGATAGAACAAACAATAAGCAAAATAAATCTCTCCCGAAAGAAGAGCTGACTTTAAAACCTATTAGTGAAGAGTTAAATTCAATAATTTCTCAGCATCCAGATATGGATATTGTTGCCAAGATTGACTGTGAAGGAGCTGAATATGAAATCTTTGATTCTTTAGTAGCAAAAGGGCAATTAAATCAGATTAAAGTAATTATGATGGAATGGCATAGTAAAGGACCAGATAAATTAGCTGAATATTTGCGTCAAGAAGGCTTTGCAATTTTTTCTCGTCTACCTCGTAGTAGTAATATTGGAGCAATATACGCTGTTAGAGCCTAATTTAGTCTTATGGAACAACTATCTATCATCTGTTTTGCTCTAATTGTGGAACATTTTTGCCTCGTGATTGGAACTCTGCAATATTAATTAGGGTTTGCTGAAAAAGTCTTTTTAAGGAGTAGGGGAGTAGGGGAGTAGGGGAGTAGGGGAGTAAGGGAGTGGGGGAGTAAGGGAGTAGGGGAGTAATTTTTTGCCCAACTCTTGCCCAAAATGCGTTCCATGTTTAACAGAGGTCTAATAGTTAAAGAAAAATACTCTGCTACCCATTTTCTTAGAGATTAACATAAAGGGGACTAAAGTTCCCCGTGTCGTCTTTTATCCAAGGGTTCAAACCGCTTGGTTTCCATACTCCCATCCTTCCTGGTAAAAACTTTGGCACTAAAGTAACACTTAATTAAAACTAGGTCAAGGAATATTTTTCTATAGATTTAGTAACTATATAACAAGTAATCTTTTTACTGAATAAAATTACTCGCTAGACTACCAGGTGACTCTATCGCTTAACTTCTCTAATATGTTAGGTCCAATTCCAGGCACCCGCTCTAGGTCAGCTAAAGATGTAAAAGGTTTATTTTGTCTAGCTTGAATAATCCGCTCTGCTAATTTTGGTCCAACACCAGGTAGTGTTTCCAATTCTGTAATAGTAGCTGTATTTAGATTAATTTTAGTATGAGTATCTATTGTAGGATTTTGAGTTTCTGTTAATTGATAATTACATTCTTTTTGTTGTTTTTCTACTTTTTCAATCAGCCAGGATGGTATACCCAGGGTAGCTGTTTGATAAAGCCTTTGAAATTCACGGTCAAAATGAGCTACTACTGTGGAATTTTCAATTATCAATAAAGTTTCATCGTTGTTTTTATTAGCTGCTTCAGTCCAATTATGAGAACCAGTTATGACAATCGAATTATCAATAATTCCGAATTTGTGATGCAGGCGATCGCCTGGGGGTAAATTTGGTACTCCTACTGTAAAAATTGGTTTTTCCCAAGTCCGATTATCTGCTTCATATTTACATTTATTAGCCAGGGCAATACCCATCATATCTAATCCTTCACTATAATAACGATAAGCAAAATTCGGATCGATTAAACCTTGAATTAAAACTCCTTTTCGAGATTGATTTTCTAGAGTATTAACTAATTGTTGTGATGAAAATACAAAGAGGGATAAATCAATAGATTTTTGTGCTAATTCTAATGTTTGATTAATTAAACCATTAGTACTTTGCTGCCAAGATTTAGTATTAGAAATAGGAGAAAACTTTACTGCCACTTTCGTATCTCCAATAAATATTTGCCTGACAGGTCTAAATGGTTTTTTCACGCCAAATTTACTATCCTGTTTTCCACCTGGTCCGTCTCCCCATAAGAGATTAAATTCTTCTGTGAATAGTTCAGCTAATTCAGAACTTTCTATTTTTAAAAGATTATTAGCATTTCCTCTACTCATAGATTCTGAAAAATCTCCATGAATACCGCTATTAGTAAAATTAGCTGAAGTAACAATAGTAGTTTGACCATCCACAACTATAAATTTGTGGTGCATAAGGCCACTACCCCTAGAACCATCAGCAGTATCATCAATCAAGGGAACCCCTGCATTAGTTAGCATCATCAGAGCATCACTGCTATTAATTTCATCTTGACTAAGATAACCATCCATGTTATTATCAGTAATCTGAAAAAATTCTTTGTAGCGTTCGTTTTCCCGTTCAGATAGTTGAGTTACTTCAAGTTCAGTTAGACTTCCCCAAGAACGATTGTAGGTATTTTCAATAATTACTCGTACCTTTATCCCTGCTTGATAACGTTCGACCAAAGCTTGAGCAATACCAGGTAAACGTAACTCTTGAACAGCCACATCTACACTAGAAGTAGCATTAGCAATAGTATCAATGATTATGTCCTCAAGATTATCTCCTAACCTAGTTTGTTGGCGAGCTGACTCAGTATAGGTTGAAGCTTGGGACTGATTAAAATAAGCTTCAATTAAGGGGTCTTGTGGTAACTGGGGAAGTTGAGGAACTAACTGCAGATTTATATTCTGACAAGCAGTGAGACTCAGGCCCAATAGTAAAATATAACCAAAGCGTAGTTGAGTAGAAAAAAATAGCACTGATTTGAGGAAAGCCAATAGCCTATGAGTTAGGGTGGGATAGTTCACAAGGGTAGGTTTTTTACTTTCTGGTTGGACTAGACTTGGAGGACAAGGATGACTTGGGAGAAAAAAGCGTAGATATTATAAATTTGAATGTATTTCTGCTTACTTGTCCACTTTTCCGCATACCAAAATCTTAGCAAAAGTCCACCTGAAAGGGCTATGGTTTATAAACATATTTCTTAAGATAAAACATAAATTAGACTGATTTTCCCAACTCAGAACATCCAAGTAAGAACCAGGAATTAAAAAAAGCCTTCTATATAATCTTTCACAGAATAACCAACTCTCACCCCTTTAAGAAAAACTCCCGAGCGCTCATAAACTTTTCCCATTCTCGTAGGAGTGTAGCGCCATTGAAAATTTTCATCTAAAGATTTAGCAAAATTCATAAAATCAGATTCAGAAATAAACTGAAAAACACCTTGTAACCAGTGAATACCTATTTCCAGCTCACCAGATTTTTTTGTACTTACCACTCCATTCAACCCAACCATTTTTGGCGTTGCTGAATGGTAATGATTTTGAGACTAAGTATCAACGCAAAACATAAGTTTTTCAATTGTTATCTCCAGCTAATTACCATTACATTTCAGCAACGCCCCATTTTTAATATTCAATAATTTAGGTAATTTCTTCACAATTTGAGAAAAAGTTTCCGGGAAATTACTAAAATAATTCCAATAAAAACTAAATCTATTAGGAACCATACAAATTTCTTGTTCCAAGTCTACTTTAAACATCTATTTCCTTGTAGAGTAAAATTAGAGAAGCAACCATAAGTTTTTGTACTAGCACCGTAAAAATAAATAGGCATAATTAAAAGTCGTGCATTGTAATGGTATAGAGCATCTTGCTCCCGTTCTCATCTCATGTCCGTTTAATAGCGCGATCAAAAACTTTCTTCTCCTCTTCCTTCTTTTTTCCTCCTGACTCCTGAGGACTGCCTGATTATAACGATTCAACCGGACATTATATTATAGCAGTCGAAGGAAAAGTTAGGACAGATCAAAAGCTTAAAACTCAGACACAGCAATATTTGTCCTTCTTCCTTCTTCCTTCTGCTACATATTGCAAATTGTCTAGCGTGCAAGTTATGAGAGCGTTTTCTGCGCTTTCTCAGTTACTAGGGGAACTCCGCCGATGAGTTTTCTGAACACACTCTTTAAAGGATTGCTACTTCTAAAGCCCACCTATCGGGTTCTTCGCACTCCCCGTTCTCACGCGCCCACTGTGTTTAATAGTGTTACTATTCCTCTCGTACTAAGTATGTAAGCTCTAAATGTTGGGTCACGCTAGGAACAATTGCACGGGTTAGTTTTAAATAAAGTCAATGAAAATAACCTCCTTTTTTAGTTGTACATTTTGAACATTAATTTGTTCAACGCCTCCACCAGGACTTGAACCTGAAACCTTACTTTAGAAGAGTGTTGCTCTATCCATTGAGCTATGGAAGCATAATACTCCTGACAAGATTTGAACTTACAACTACTTGGTTGTAAGGTAAATGCTCTACCCTTGAGCTACAAGAATATAAAAGCGAGTGGTGAGATTTGCACTCACTGATTTTTAGGGTATGAACCTGATAAGCCACTCTTGCTTCATCTCCGCGTGTCACCAATACCCCTGACTGGAATCGAAAACGTAGTTCCTCCCCAGGAGGCACCAGCAACATCTAGATTCTAAGTCTAGCGCCTCTTCCTGTTGGGCTACAGGGGTTAGGATGTGCAGAAAAATAATCATTATTTTGTCTAATTTTATTGATCTCTACTTACAAATACTACTACCAATTATTGAACTTCTTTTCCCGATCGCTCATCATAAAATTTCTTACCTTTGACGGTGTACTTGTATCCTTTTATTTGAGTTTTGCTTGCTTACCCACAACAAAAATTTTTCCATTTGTGGTTCATGTTTCAGTTGTTCAACAGTGTTTAACTCTTTTGCTAAACGCTTGTTATCAAAGAAGGCATGAATTTGTCGATGACAGGCCGAACAAATATCAATAGTAGGACTTGGGTTAATTTTTTTGCGTTTGGTGTTTTGTTTGGGAATTAAGTGATGAACGGTTAATTTTGCCATCTCCCTTTGACACAGTTCGCACTGCATAAAGGTGTGTTTTGATATTTTAAATTTCTGCTTCATAAAACCGATATAAAACGTCATAACAAGTGACATTTTAATGTTTACTTCCTGCTTCTACTGAGGCCGTCGGCGGCTACTCATCCACAGGCATTGACGACCGAGCCGACCGCATCTCTCAAATTAATACTGGCGTTTAAATCTCTATCTATTGACAACCCACATTCTGGGCAATCATAAGTTCTCAGGTTTAATGGTATATCTTGAACATGACCACACCTACTGCAAGTTTTTGATGATGGAAAAAATCTATCAACTACTACTAGCTCAGAACCGTACCATTTGCACTTATATTCTAGCTGTCGCCTGAATTCATAAAATCACTATCTGCTAACTGATTTTCGCTAACTTATGATTGCGTAACATTCCGCTTACATTCAAATCTTCTATGACTACACTGCCGTGGTTTTTGGCTAAGTATGTTGTCAGTTTATGAAGTGCGTCTTGACGGATGTTTGCTACTTTTCTATGCAATCTGGCTATCTTCCGTTGTGCTTTTTTCCTATTAGCAGAACCTAGCTTTTTATGACGATTTAAGTATTGCAGTCGGGATAACTTGGCTTCAAATTTCTGATAGGCTTTCACACTTTCAAATACTTTCCCGTCACTTAATGTAGCCAAAGTTTTCACACCTAAATCTACACCTACTATATCAGTTTTTTTAGGTGTAGTAGGAGGATAAAACTCAAAGCCACAACTGAGATACCAATCACCTGCTTGTCTACTAATTGTTATTTTTTTAGTTGTTGCCTCAATGGGTTCATAGGTTTTGACAATACCAATAAATGGTAATTTGTGGCTCCATCCGTTTAGTTCTATTGGTTTTCCACTGGTTTTCTATTGTGAAAGAATCAGACCTACCTTTCTTCTTAAATCTTGGATATTTACCTAACCCTTGAAAAAACCTCTTAAATGCTTCACCTAAGTTTATGTTTGCGCAGCATTCCGTAGGAAAAGCATATTGATAGACCCTAGAGGACAAGTTTTTCATCCAGGGATTCATAGGTTTTGTGTGATTGGTAAAAACTTCTCTAATTATACGAGCATTGGGTTTATAACCATTTTTATAAGCGGCATTCCACAAGCTTAAACCCCAGTTATAACACCATCTGGTATAACCCGCGTGTTGAGCCATCAGGGTTTTCTGTTTGTTATTGAGTTTGAGCTTTGTACGAATTGACTTGTACATATTTATAGCCCTTTTTTAAATTGACGACTGTATTTTTTCAGGCCAGAGAGAACTATCAAATGATACTGTGTTATGACGTAAATTGTCAACTAAGTCAAAACTCTATTATTTTATCTAACATAGGACTTCGCAGCTCAACGTATTTCCGTCCGAAGCGACCCATAGGGAAGCAATCTCAAGTTCTAGTTTTTCGTACCTCATGCGTAAGTCCTGTCACATTTTCTCCTCCTTTTTCTACGGAAAATTTGATATTGGGAAATTTGTAACATGGGATTATGCGATCAGCAATCTTCCCAAAATCATCACTACCTTATGCTACAATACAAGGTTCGATTTTCCTGATTTAGAGACATTTTATTGGCATAGCTAAATAATACATAATGTAATATATTTTTGTCAAGGGGGTAGAGAAAAATTTTTGGTAGTCCTTTGAAGAAAGTGAATGAGACCGCCTTTCACCTAAACTTATTTCATATAAGCTATCTGAGTATTCACCCTCTGGAAACCCACCGATTCATAAAGTCGCGTCGCACCCGAAAGATTATCTGCATCAACATACAACATCGCCGTTTCCATCCCCTCTGCTTTCAACAACTTCAGCGCCGACAACAAAATACCACGACCTAATCCCTGCTTCCTGAAACTACGTCGGGTGCCAAGGAGACTAACTAAACCATCTTTGCGTTTATTCAACTCATTATTTTCTGGATGAATCTGACAATCACAAAAAGCAGCAAAAGTACCATCAGGCGCAACTGCAACTAAACTTAATTCCGATTGATATTTAGGGTCATTGAGTTTATCCTTCACAGACTCAATAGTAATATCTTGATGATTCCAATGGTCGATAAAAGTTTGATTAAACATTTCCGCCCAAACTGCTGCATCTGCTTCACTATCTATATGTTTTAGGGTAAAGCCTTCTGGAAACTCAGATTCTGGAATAGGATCGGTAAGCGATCGCTTCATCGTCAGAAAATACCGCTCAATTTCAAAACCACAACTTTCTAATAAACTAATACGTTGGCTATTATCGCCATGAGCACCACACAGCACTTTAACTTTGACATTCCTTTCCCTACCCACTTCCCCCATCCGCTTCTCTCCCCACATCAGAATTTGAGCTTCTAAATTATTGCTTTTAGTCTGAGGGTCAACTCGAAACCACAAAATACCTGCAATATCTGCTCCTATTTCTGGAATTATCAATCCTGCAATAGCCACAACTTGACGGTTGCTATCTTCCCATAAACAAATATCGCGCCGCTTGTCTACAGACGGAATTTCCAATTGCATGAGCATTTCTGCAGGAGACGGCCACTCGTGGAATTGATGAGCTGATTCACTACTATTTAGCAATTGAGCGATCGCCTCTAAATCTGTTTCACCTCTATAGGGGCGGGGTGTTAATATTTTGATGCTCATAATTACCCGATTGATTTAATTGCCAGTTCAAACAATAATAGGACTTACGCAGATACGCTATATATAGACCTCAAAACTATTGTCCAATAGTTATTTTACTCTATAGATTGTACCTTTGCGTAAGTCCTGAATAATTTATTTATAGCGCAATTGACTTTAATAAACCTGCAAGATATGATATCATACTCCTAGCCCAGTATATTCTCTTACATAAGCAGGTTGTAACCCTAAAACAATATCTTGTGGGGGAACTCCTTCGGCAATTAACCTACCACTAATTGGTAAATCAGTTTGATTTCTTTGAATCCAAATTTTTTCATTTCTTATCTCTAAATGAATTACACAATTATAAATTCTTTGGTGTTTTTGCCAACCTAAATCAATTAATAAATAACGTTCCCTTTCTCGATCAAAAACTATTTCTGTTTCTATGTCTTCATCTAAGGAGTTTCCTTGAGCCTGCTCCGTTAAAAACTTTTTAATAATAGTACGATACTTATTTAATTTATCCATTGTATAATTTCCTGATTAATTGAGTCATAAACTAATAATTTAACTTGATATTTTTTCAGGAATTAATGCTGAAGTTTTTTTAGATATAAGTTACGGACAAGCAAATACTGAGGAAAAGATTATATAGGGCAATAGCAAAACTCTTAACCAATAACTGATATGATCAGATAGTCTAGGCAAAAGAAAAAATTAAAAATTAAATTCCATACTCTATGTCCTCTGACGATTCTATCTCAACAACTCCCGCCTCTACACCAGAAGTAAGTACCAACTTACAAGTCAGATTCAAAACAGAGGAAGGAAAACTGTTATTACTCTTGCCACCAGAATTTAATAATGGTGAGATAGAAAGTCCAACTGCTATGACCTGGACAGAAATTTGGCAACAGTTCAAGCAACGCCTCAACGCAGGAGAAAGATTTTGGCAGCCAAAAACAGAGGTACAACTCATTGCTTTTGACCGCTTATTAGATACTCGTCAATTACAAGAAATATCTGAAGCTCTTTTAGAAGTAGAGCTAGAATTAACAACAGTTCAAACTTCACGTCGCCAAACTGCTGTAGCAGCAGTCACAGTTGGCTATTCTGTAGAACAAAAATCTGACATTATTACTCTCAACCAAGCTCCTACAGAAAAAGTTCAACCTATGTTTGAACCTTTATATTTACAGATGACCATTCGTTCCGGAGTAGAAATTCGGCACCCTGGTACGGTAATAATTGTAGGAGATGTTAATCCTGGTGGTTCTATCATTGCCGATGGAGATATTCTAGTGTGGGGCCGTTTACGAGGAATAGTCCACGCTGGCGCTAAAGGAAATTCTCAAAGTGTAATTATGACTTTACAGATGGAGCCAACTATTATCAGAATTGCAGAACAAGTAGCTAGAGGGCCAGAAAAACCACCAGCTCAATTTTATCCTGAAGTTGCTTATGTGATGGACCGAGGCATTCGTATTAGTAGAATGGTAGACTTTGCTAAGATACGCCGTTGAAAAAGTAGTCAGGAGTCGGGAGGTAGCTCCATCCAGTAGGATGCATTAATGAAATGTAACGCACCATCTAGATTTTAATTTTCGGTGTGCTACGCTTATGATTTCACAGGAGTCAGTAGAAAGGAGTTTTTCGGTGACTTTAGAGTCAGAAATAGGTATAATTCCCACTATTTTTTGGGTAAAAATTTACCACTGGTTGAATTTGATACATAAAATTAGCAACGCCCAATAATTTTTCACCCCAACTTTATCTTCTGGTATCTTGACAAAATTAGAGTTTTAATGTATTAAGAATAAGTTTATATTTCTGAAGTTAACTTCAAGTAGCAGATTTTTGTGAGTTTACATATCTAAAAAATTGGGGTAAATTCAGAATTGGAAACAAGAAATAAAGTTAGGAAAAAAGAACAATAAACAATTTGTGAATATCCCTCATTATAAGTTAATAGAGATGTTAACGTATAAAGCCCAGCTAAGAGGAATAAAAGTAATAATGACAGAAGAATCTTATACATCTCAATCAAGCTGTTTAGACGGGTATGATTTACAAAAATATGGAGAAAAAGAACCGAAATTTAGTGGAAAAAGAGTAACAAGAGGATTGTATAAAACCAGGGGAAATAAATTATTAAATGCAGATGTAAATGGGTTATTTAATATAATTAAAAAAGTAATTCCTGATGTCTTAGACCAAGGAATAAAGGGTTTGCCGTTTAACCCTGTGGTGGTTGATCCACTTGCGTTCAACTAAGCTTTCAGGTTTTTGAGTAAGTTTGAATAAGTTTAGTTGAGCGGTAATGAAATAATTATTATTCCGTTAGAAGCTTTAAACTTAATCTAAAATACCAAAATAATCTCTAAGTTTTGACTATATACAATTCCTTATTTCTTAATTTCTAATAGCTTATGAGCAGAATTATTGTTATTACTTCTGGTAAAGGTGGAGTGGGAAAAACTACTTGCACAGCAAACTTGGGCATGGCTTTAGCTCAAAAAGGTAGTCGAGTAGCTGTAGTTGATGCAGATTTCGGATTAAGAAATTTGGACTTACTACTAGGTTTAGAAAACAGAATTGTCTATACGGCAGTGGAGGTTTTAGCAGGAGAATGTCGCCTCGAACAAGCAGTAGTTAGGGATAAAAGACAACCTCGGTTGGCACTTTTACCTGCTGCTCAAAATCGAATGAAAGAAGTAGTTACTCCCCAACAAATGCAGGAGTTAGTCAATCTGTTAATACCAAAATATGACTATATTCTGATTGACTCTCCTGCTGGAATTGAACAAGGTTTCCAGAACGCGATCGCCCCTGCCGAAGAAGCTATAATTGTTACAACTCCAGAAATATCTGCCGTTCGTGACGCGGACAGAGTAATTGGCCTTCTAGAAGCTAACAATGTTAAGAATATCCATCTGATAGTTAATCGGATTAGACCTCAGATGGTCCAAGCTGATGAAATGATGTCAGTACAAGATGTAGAAGAAATTCTTGCTATCCCACTGATGGGAATTATTCCAGATGATGAGAAAGTAATTGTATCTACTAACCGAGGCGAACCTTTAGTATTAGCAGAAAATATTTCTCTAGCAGGGTCAGAATTTGTTAATATTGCCCGTCGTTTAGATGGAGAAAAAGTAGATTTTATTGACTTAGACCCCCCACAAGAAAATTTCTTTACTTGGTTGCGTAAATTATTATCATCTAAAATTGTTTAATGTGGAAAAATTGCAGAAGGAAAAAGTAAGAAGGAAGAAGTAAGAAGTAAGAAGGAAAAAGTGGATGGGGATAGTCAACGACCTGCCACTTTGTGTCTTATCACCCCAACCAATAGATAGCACCATGTAGATGGCGGGGTATTAAACCTAAAAGAAAAAGAGCGCAATTTACTGGATAAATAAACTATTTAATTAATAATAAGCTCATGTTAAATGAAATTATAGAAAAACTTTTTTCTAGAAATACTTCTAGTAGTCGTAATGAAGTTAAGCGTCGTTTGAAGCTGGTTATCGCCCATGATCGTGCTGATATAAATCCCGAAATAATTGAGGCAATGAGAAAAGAAATTATGGAAGTAGTATCTCGCTATGTTGAAATAGATGACAGTGATTCAGAATTTTTGTTAGAAAATAATCAAAGAGCTACAGCATTAGTAGCAAATTTGCCTATTAGACGTATTAAAGCTAAGTCAGATATTCACAATAGTTAAATAATCTCAGTTAAGTATCTGTAAAAAATTAATTTCAAATTTGCTTGAAGTTAGGAAACAGCTAACAGAAAATATACTCCAAGTTAAATATACAAATAATTTTGTCTACCTACTTTAGTCTTAGTCGAAAAATCACGGGTCTAATACCATGGGTGAAAAAAGAATGTTGCACATTATTTGAGTAATTTCTAGACTTTACCCATAATGTCTCTTTGACTAAAAATCAGGCTTTAGTCCAATAAATAAGGAGTCAGGAGTCAGGAGTCAACCCACCCGCGGGACCCGACCGTGGAGAGGAAGTAGGGGCGAATAGCCATTCGCCCCTACAGAAATAGGAGGGAAGAAGAAGGAAGAGGAAACAAGA
This sequence comes from Okeania sp. SIO2B3, assembly GCF_010672525.1. Lineage (GTDB taxonomy): Bacteria > Cyanobacteriota > Cyanobacteriia > Cyanobacteriales > Microcoleaceae > Okeania. The sequence goes on from NZ_JAAHGH010000014.1 coordinate 116,269, forward strand.
AGAGAAGAAAATTTTTGATCACTCATTAAACGGACATGGTATGAGTGAAAAAAAGTTTTGGAAAAGGACAAGTCATATTCTATATTTTTATGGTGTGCAACCAAGCATAATATCAAGGTCGAACATGATAATTTACGACAAAGTTCAAGCTAAATTTGAGGTATACAAAGCACATGGATGAGGCAATTCGTACTTCTCAGTTAATCCAAAACAAGTGTTTCAGATATTTATTGGATGGATAATCAAAAGGTGAGCAAATACTACTTAAATGAGTATTGCAAAGTATTAGCTAAAGACAATCTGCTGCAGAAAGACTTTTGTTTCCAATATCTAGATTTTACGATAATTGATATTCAAGAATCTCTGTGGGCTAAAATGCCTTCCCTAGATACAAATGCATGGGAAAAATATATTACTGTCCCTTAAAAATAAATCGCCTAGTAGATGATACTGGAGGTGTAGAAAAATATAAAAAAATAGGATAATTATGTTGGAATGAATCCGAAAAAATATCAGGTAAAATAATTAAAGTTAAAGGTTTTCCAAGGGATAATAAAGTTAAGCTCCATACGGGCAACTATTTCTACCAATAGGACAGAATATATTGTAACTAATGACTTAAGTCAATCTTCGCATTTATGCTGTAGAATTTGAGCCTAAAACTAGATGGAAGATAGAAGAGTTTCACGCCAGAATCAAGCAATTAACAGGCATAGAATTTTGGATTGGGTCGTATTAGTCAAATTCAAAAAAATCATATAGCTTGTGCCATGTTAGTCTGGAATTTTTTAATGCATATTAGCAGTTAAAATAGGAAAAACTATCTATAAAGTCAAAGGTGAATTACTAGGCGTGATTATCTGCTCCAAGAACTGAAGAAGCCCACAATAAAATTCAGGGCTATTTTGACTTTATAGGTATATTTTTACTCTTGTTTAAAAAATGGCAAAAATCTTGAGGCGTTAGCGGAGCTTTGCCTCAGCAATCGCCTAAATTAGTAGAAGCTATATATAGTGTCTTTGCGTAAGTCCTGATCAATTTGACAAATATTTTCCGATCAAAACACATATAAAAAGATTTATTTTTAAATCTTGACAAGAATAACATAAAATGATAAAAAGCCAGTGTTATACAAAAAAGTCCTCAGCAAAATAATTAATATCACCTTTGATGAACCCTTCAGTGATACTCTAAAAAATGAAAGTGCAACTTGTTCAGTCGAAAGGCTAAAGTAAAAAGCCCAGATAATTGATGTAGAGCATAGACTTGAGGCCAACCTCATTTCTACATATATATATTCAAGAATCTCTGTGGGCTAAAATGCTTTCCCTAGATACAAATGCATAGATTGAGCTGGAAGAACCAGTAATCCCACTAGCATAAGTCTGGGAAAATCCACTTCCTGAAGTTAGTGGAGTATGTCAATCAGCGACTACTACTGGAAGTAAGTGCGATATATTATTTTTCACACTTAAGCAAAACCTCCAGATATTTGGTCAGACCTATATTCTGACAATTGCAGATTATAGAGAACAAGAAGCCCACACTAAAAGCAACAGCAAGCTCTCATGCCATAGCAGTGTCAGTGTCGGGTATATTAATTTGGATAGCTAAATAAGCATATAGAATAGATAGAATGGTAAGCACCGCAGAAAAAACAAACGTAGGACAAATCACTCAAATTATCGGTCCAGTTGTAGATGCTAAATTCCCTAGTGGAGAACTTCCAGAAATCTACAATGCCCTAACAATTACAGGTAAAAACGAAGCTGGACAAGATGTTTCCGTAACCTGTGAAGTGCAACAACTTCTAGGCGACAACCAAGTAAGAGCTGTGTCCATGAGTAGCACAGATGGCCTTGTTCGTGGTATGGATGTAATAGACACTGGAGCTGCAATTAGTGTACCTGTAGGCACTGCTACTCTGGGTAGAATATTTAATGTGATTGGGGAACCTGTAGATGAACTAGGCCCAGTGGGAACTGAGGAGAAATCTGCCATTCACCGTGAATCTCCTAAATTTGTAGAGCTAGAAACTAAGCCTTCCGTTTTTGAAACAGGTATTAAAGTTGTAGACCTACTAGCTCCCTATCGTCGTGGTGGAAAAATTGGGTTATTTGGTGGTGCGGGTGTAGGTAAAACCGTTATCATCATGGAATTAATTAATAACATCGCTAAAGCTCACGGTGGAGTATCCGTGTTTGGTGGTGTGGGAGAACGGACTCGTGAAGGTAATGACCTTTATAATGAAATGATTGAGTCTGGAGTAATTAATCCAAAGAACCTCCCCGACTCTAAAGTGGCCTTGGTTTATGGTCAGATGAACGAGCCACCAGGAGCAAGAATGCGTGTAGGTCTATCTGCTCTAACAATGGCCGAATATTTCCGGGATGTTAGTAAGCAAGACGTGCTACTTTTCATTGACAATATCTTCCGGTTTGTACAAGCAGGTTCTGAAGTATCTGCACTTCTAGGAAGAATGCCATCTGCGGTGGGATATCAACCGACCTTGGGTACAGAGATGGGTGAATTGCAAGAAAGAATTACATCCACAAAAGAAGGTTCTATTACTTCTATTCAAGCAGTATATGTACCTGCGGATGACTTGACAGACCCTGCACCTGCTACTACCTTTGCTCACCTAGACGCAACTACAGTATTGTCAAGGGGACTTGCTTCTAAAGGTATTTACCCAGCAGTTGACCCCTTAAACTCTACATCTACTATGTTGCAACCAAGCGTAGTGGGTGACGATCATTATGGTGTAGCTCGTTCAGTACAATCTACCCTACAAAGGTACAAAGAACTTCAGGATATTATTGCTATCTTAGGTTTGGATGAATTATCCGAAGATGATCGTCTCATAGTAGCTCGCGCTCGTAAAATAGAGCGTTTCCTATCACAACCTTTCTTTGTAGCTGAAGTATTTACAGGTTCTCCTGGTCAATATGTGAAGCTCGAAGATACTATGAAAGGTTTCAAAATGATTTTATCTGGTGAACTTGATGAGTTACCAGAACAAGCTTTCTACATGGTAGGAGGTATTGACCAAGTAATTGCCAAAGCTGAAAAAATGAAGGCAGAAGCATAGTCTGACTGGCTATGTTGGTGGTTAGTTAGAGAAAAAATGTTGACAGTTGGCTTGTTGGTTATCGATGCTGAGATCGACAGTCAACTAACAACTTAAGTAACTAACACAATTGAAAAAGGCAGAAGGCAGAAGGGTTCATTAATGGATAATTGATAATGGATAATTGATAATTCCTCTGGTTTTAACCGTTACGGAATTGAATGTAAGGAAATATTATTTCTTCTCTTGGTCTCATGGATATGGCTCCGAGACCTCGCCATTCGGAGACCGCTTTTTCCCCTTAAAAGGGAAGGCTTTAAACCAGAATTATTTAATTATTAATTATTAATTATTAATTTTTCGGTAAGTCAAAAGGGTATTCATACCTCTCCTGAGTTGGAGTTACTGAACAAAAGTTCAGTGGGGGTCTTAAACCCTTGTTCCATTTGGTCGCAGCAGAGGACAGACAAAAGAAACCTTCAGCATATCTTCTCTCTGCTTTTCCTGATAAAAATAAACAAAAAATGATTGACAAATGACATTAACTGTGCGTGTAATATCTCCCGACAAGACAGTTTGGGACTCAGAAGCTGAAGAAGTAATTATACCTAGTACAACAGGTCAATTAGGAATTTTAAGTGGACACGCTCCTATGTTGACTGCTATTGATATAGGTGTAATGCGAGTTCGTGCTGAAAAAAGTAAAGATTGGGTAGCGATCGCCCTGATGGGTGGTTTTGCTGAAGTAGAAGCAAATGAAGTAACTATACTCATTAATGGCGCTGAAAAAGGGGATACTATTGACAAAGAAGCAGCTCGTATAGCTTACAATGAGGCTGAATCTAGTCTGGAAAAAGCTGAAAACGGCGACCTGCAAGCAAAAATAAAGGCCCAAAAAGCCTTGAAGCGAGCTAGAGCGCGTCTGCAAGCTGCTGGTGGGGTTAACTAAACTAAACTCCTACTTCTGCGAGCAGGGACTGCATTTGTTCTCTAGTCAGTCCCTGTTTAATATAAGTAGGTGATTCTGGATTGTAGGGACTAGCAACTAAATCGATACTAAGAATTTTAGCAGTTTCTGGCAATACAGGTATATCTGGGTCGAAAGCTGTAGGTCTCATTAGAGAACTAGAAAAACCTTTAAAAATAGCTATATCATCTGGTTTTCCATCAATTTCAACTTTAACTATTAATACTTGATTCGGTTTTTTAATTGTGTATTGTTCCAAACGATGAGAAATGCTATTCATTTCTTTATTGATTGATAAAGCACTCTATATAATATCACTGAATAACTTTCAGTAGATAGTTAAACAATTAATTCTTAATTATTTACTCTCCTTAAAAGGCATAGGATTAGCCAGTATTTTTTTCTTTATTTCTTCTTTAAATAAAAGCCTTTAAACCTTAATTATTCGATAAAGTTTGCTTGATTCTATTCCTTATAGCAAATTCACTTTTACTCAAAGGATTTTCAAGGAGAGGTAATAATTAATTATTAATTATTAATAATTAATTATTATATTAATTTCCTGTTGCTGATCGCCCTTGTTTCTGTAACTTAACCAAAACAAAATAACAGAGAAAAATTGTATAGATAATTAATCCGGCAAACCCCAAGAAACCAATAAATTCTTGAGGCCAATCTGGATGGAAAATTTGTTTAAATAACCATGGAGGGTCTAGCCAAACATTACAAAATGAATCTTCGAGTAAATCATTTCGGGATTTAAAAGCGCACCCCAAAAAAGGAATTTGGCATAATGCTCCAATTAAATTATAAAATGTAGCAGCCCAACGCCAAGAAGTCAAACTAGCCTTCAGAGGAGAATTTCGTAATTCTCGAATTTCTTCATTCAAATCTACCCAAAACCATAAAGATATCGGAATTAAAATTCGAGCTATTAATGATGTTAAAAAACTGATAGGTACTGCTGCAATCATTAAGTAAACTGTGATTGCCAATAAACTAGAAACTCGCCAATAAGTAATCAACAAACGTTGAATAGATTCAGATTTTTTGACAAATGCCCAAATTAAAATAAACAGGGGTAGTACCACAGTAAATAATACCGCTAGCCTATAGTCCATCCAGACCCAAATATCTAATCCAGATGTGATGGCTATGGGTAAAAAAATTAACATAATTAGTAACTTATAAAAATAGTAACTTATAAAAATTTAACTATAATCGTAATTAACTTTAAAAAGTTATTTATGGTATTTTTTTTTCTAATGATAAGCAACTGAGTTAAAAAGTTAAATATTTCAGTTGCTTACCAGCCAAGCATTAATATATTTAATTTAATAAACTACGATCAAATCGCTTATTAAATCAATGAATTGGCTCTAGTTGTCGTGTATTTTACACTCAGCAGCCTCAGGATTATCATCGCAATAAGTTTCCAAGGCACTTTTAGGCTGCTTTTCCTTTTGATGAGCAGACTCAGCTTGAAGCTCTTCTACCGAATCCCAAGCTACTGCACATTCCTTGGAGTTAGCACCAGAAGCATCACAAATAGCACGAGCTTCTTCGCGCTCTTGCTCAATTTTTTCCTGAATGTTGTTATTAGTCATAGTTTTTTTTATTCTTAACTTAACTTACTACCTACGATTTTTGGGACACAATTCCTAAATATAAAATCAAGGGTTAGAAATTGAAAAACAGGTCAGGTTAAAGAGACAAATTAAAATTTTACCTCTTTATCATTTATATATGCTCTGAGAGATTCCCAACCAAATGATCTTGATATTTTAAGATTTGCTGACCAAAGAATCAAATTTTCAAACTTTCTAAATGTCCAGTTTGCTAAACAATACTTAATATATTAACATAACTGAAACGATAACCTGTTTTATAAGTAACATTTATGAAATTAAATTAAAAATATTATGATGATAATTTAAGTAATGTTATACCAATTATTAGAGCGAGCAATATTACAAAAGTTTGATTGTTAGAAATAGGGAAAATAAAGAATAATACAAATACTGGATTTTGACTTTGATCAAGGTTTTAATATTATCAATAGTCTATTTGCAGCAAAGATTTAGCAGATTTGTATAAAACTCCCTAATAATTATCTGGCAAGGTTAAATAAATTTAATAAAAATTCGTCTATAAAAAATAATTGTATTAAATGTACCAAAAATATTTGATGCTAAAGCCAAAAAATCATAGACAGTCCTAGACAAATATCGACAAAATGTCTAGGATTATGAAAGAATGCAAAGATTGTTGACATCCCGAGATAAGCGATGCTACCTTTAAGTAAGGTAATTCAATGTTAGTAATGGGCAAGTCTCACGGTTCCTTGACAGGTGTAGAAACAAAAATTGAATATCATCCTGCATTTGAGGAACTAGGAACATTATATGAATCCTGGAAACGGTCTGGTGTGAACTGGATGCAAACTGAAAAGCTATCAGAATCCTCAGTAGAAAAGCATCTCCAGAAAAAGTTTAACATTCAATGGGCTTATGCTGATTTAATTGCCACTGAAGCACGAACATGTTTGAACCAATTAAAAACAGCTAAAAACAACTATATCACTAAATTAGAGTTACAAATAAGTGCTAAAACAACTGCGACAAAAAAACTCATCATTAAACTAGAAAAAACATTAAAATTAGCAACAAAAAAAGGTTTTCCACATATACAAGCCCGAAAGAAATTTTTTCATCAATTACTGGGTTTAAAAAGTAAAATTCAGAAAATAGCTAACCTGAAACGAAAATTAAAGAAGTTAAAAAATACAGAACGTTTACATATTTGTTTTGGCTCACAGAAATTATTTAATGCTCAACAGAATTTAGCAGAAAACGGATATAAAACCCGACATGAATGGGTTGTTGATTGGAGCAAAAAACGGTCAGGTAGGTTTTTATGTGTGGGAAAATTTCAGCTAGGGGGTGGAACTATGCTCAAAGTTTTCCCATTACAAGAGGATGGTAAATATCAACTACAAATTCAACTACCTAGACTATTACAAGATAAATATGGTCAAAAAATACAGTTAGAATTTAGTTTATCAAATAGGGATGGCATATTAAGAGCCACAGATTTAGATTATGCCATCAATAGTTTAAAACCAATTACAATTTCTATTTTTCGTAGAGAACATAAACAGGATAATTGGTATATACATCTTTCAACTTATGTACCAGAAATACCAGTAGTTCATACAAGAAAAAATGGTTGTCTTGGTATTGATTTTAATGCAGAATCAATTTCAGTTACTTCTGTGAAGTGGGATGGAAATATTGAATATTTAAAAGAAATCCCGTATAAATGGAAAAATCAAACAACAGGACAACGACAAGCATCTATCAGAAATATTGTTTGTCAAGCTGTTTTCTTAGCAGAATTTTTTGAATGTGCTATTGCTATTGAGTCTCTAGACTTTAGTAAGAAAAAAGCCAAAATGAGTGGATATTGTAAAGTTGATAATGAAATGCTTTCTAACTTTTCTACAGCAATATTTAGAGAAACTATATTGTCACGTTGTAGAAGATTTGGAGTGGAATTAATCAAAGTTAATCCAGCTTTTACCAGCGTGATAGGAATGATTAATTATATGGCTAAATATGGCCTCAATAGTGGAACTGCTGCTGCTTTAGTAATTGGCCGTAGAGCGTTAAAGTTATCAGAAAAAATCCCTAAATGTTTGTTGAGACCAGAGGATGTCAACAAACATGATTGGAGTCATTGGCGACGAGTTGCTAGTTTTATTAAACTACATCGTATCCGCAGGACTCAACTTTTTCAAGGTCGGAAAGCCCTTGAGGGTATCCGCTCCCCATAGT
>NZ_JAAHGH010000140.1 GCF_010672525.1 Okeania sp. SIO2B3
TAATTTTTCTTTGGCTTCTTGTGGATTAATGCCAAATTTTTGCTGAAATCTATCTAAGGTTTTAATAGGAGGTTTTTCTTCTTGTAGTTGACTTCCCACTACTTGCAATTCAATCGGACGAATCTTGTCTCTTTCATCTGCTAAACCATCAACAATTACATCTATTAATTTTGGTTCTAAATTAAATTTAGCTCTTTTTGTCAAACATTCTATAACAGTGTAAGCATCTTCTCTAGAAAAATCTCTTAAGTGGTAACGAATTTGTTTATCTAAAATATTATTATTAATGGCATCTAGATAGTTAATAAAGTCACATTCTAATAAATAATGTAAATAATCTTCTCTCATGGATAACATTATTTTTACAAAGGGCAGATTGAGGCAATCTCGCATAAATGTATAGAATGCTTCTCTCTCTTCACTGGTATTGCTATTAAAAAAAAATTCTTCAAATTGATCGAAGATTATTACTGTTAGTAAATTCCTCTTTGCATTGTTTTTTAAAATTTCTAAAATAGATGACTCTATCGCTTTAAATTCATCTGTAATGTAACGCAAATATGGAGTAACTTTTTCTGTTTCTAAATCAGATTTTATTGAGGTATTTGATGCTGTATTTTCTAAATAATTTATTTCCGGTTTTATGAGATTTTTATCCTGTAGATATTTTCCTTTGTTATATAAAGCTTTTTGTAAACAATTTGCTAATGTTTCCAGCCAGTCAGTATATACTTGCACTACTACAGGTATTGTATCTCTTGCTGAAATACTAATATTGTTTAAAGCTGGTACTAATCCAGCCTTAACTAAAGAACTTTTACCAACACCAGAACGACCATGAATAATAGTTAATTTGTGGTCATCTCGACTAATTCTTTCTAGCAGATTATTAATATCTTTTTGCCTACTAGAAGCAGTTATTTCTTCCGGTAAATTTTGATAATAATCCAGTGATTCTTTGATATAAACTTGTTTTTGTGGTTGTAATTGAGACGCACCAATAAAAGCTATCAGTCCATATTGATGACCAATTTGCTTCTGTGTTTTCTTGAGGCGAAAAGCTTGTAGATATCTTCCTTGGTCATAATAAAGCGATCGCAATTCTGTTAAAATCTCTAAATAAATTTTAGGGTCTCTAACTTTTTGAGTTTTTAAACTATTTTGAATTGCATTTTTTTCTGTAACTTCAGCTATTTCTAGATATTCAATAGCTTCTTTTTGACGATGTAGTTTTTTGAGACTCCTTGCTAGTAAATATAAGTATCTATTTTTTTCTGTTGGTAATGTTATATCCGTTGCATAAAATAAAGTATTAAGTGCTTTTTCAGATAGCTTCAGCGCTTGTTCCCAATTTGACTTTTGTAAAGCAACTTCTGCCAGAAAACCGTAATCTTGTGCTACTTGTAAATCATTTCCATATTCTTGATGTATTTTTAGCCCTTCTATGGCAATAACTTCTAATTCTTCCCAAGCTTTTTTCTTCTCTATAACTTGCCCTAGTGTTGTAATGACTTGAGCCACTAAACTAAAACAATTAACTTTTTCAAATAACTGTTTTGATTGTTGAAGTTTCAGTTTTGCTTGTTCTAGCTCTGGAAAATTAGGTGGAGAATTTTGAGTTGATTTCAGATAGTAACATAAGGCTATATTATATAAAACTATCCCTTGTTTTTCCACGATAAATCTACTGCTAACAATTGATGAACCAGAAGATTTAGCTTGATATAGATAACATTGTTCTCTAACTTCATTCTTCCATAAATTTAGGCTTTCTTGATAATGAAAAATAGCAGAATCTATCTTTTCATTGTAGTAGTCATCTCGACCGAGAATTAATTCTATATTAGCTTTGAGAATGGGTTCTAAATATTGATCGCGATTTTTGAGGTCTTTGAGAGCTAACTCAATTTCTTGACGTTTATTTTTACCTAATCCCTGAAAAGATGAACAATTGCATTGAACATCAAAATTGTAGAGTAAAAAAGTAGAGATTGTATTATTTGTTGATAATGGTATTATTTGTTTTTCATCACTAAATTCATTTATCCAATAATTCTCTATTTCCAACTTTAGTAAATTTATTAAATCGCAAGCTGCTAATTCAAATTTGATTGTAGCTGCTGCCCAACTTTTAAAATCAGGTGCTAGTTTAATTAGTTTAGCTAACAGTTCATCTGTTATCCATAAAACCAAAGGAAAATTAAATTTTTTCCGAAATTCATCCCTCACCTGATTAGTAGATATTAGTAGTTCATCTATTGCTTCTACTTTCTCTAAATCAAACACCATTAATGCCGATGGTTTCAGTGATTCATCTAGTTGTTTATCAATAGTTGTGTAAAGAGTCTTGACAGTTTTTGGTAATACTATTTCTTGAATTTCTACTGAAGATAAGTCTCTTAATTGCATAATAATTGTTTCCTGTAAACATTGATAGTTACAGAAAACTAAAATCAGTGAAAATTGTCCTTGAGAAAGAGTGATAGACCTAATCAATCTTTTCAACGACCGCTGATTGTAGATGATACTTTCTTCAAGATTTTTCAAGTCTTTCATAGTTAGAAGGAAGAAGGAAGGAGGAAGAAGGAAGAAGGCAGAAGGCAGAAGGAAAGAAAAGATTAGAAGGGATAAAGTTTTGATCACTAATTATCCAGATATAATATAACTATTGTTAACGCCCTTACAAAAGTTAAAAGTTAAAAGTCATGTGAAGTCAAAAGTCAAAAGTAATAAATTTTAAGTTAAAATTAAAAGGAAGAAGTTAAAAGTCAATTAATCACTATTTTTTTCTCCTGAATTCTGAAAAGAGACTATTCCGACTCCCTACTCCCTAAAAATCTAATTACTATTAATCCAAGTAGCATATTTTTTAGTTAGAAGGAAGAAGGAAGGAGGCAGAAGGGAAGAAGGAAGAAGGCAGAAGGCAGAAGGGAAGAAAAGATTAGAAGGGATAAAGTTTTTTATCACTAATTATCCGGATATAATATAACTATTGTTAACGCCCGTACAAAAGTTAAAAGTCATGTGAATTCAAAAGCCAAAAGTAATAAATTTTAAGTTAAAATTAAAAGGAAGAAATTAAAAGTCAATTAATCACTATTTTTTTCTCCTGAATTCTGAAAACAGACTATTCCTACTCTCTACTCCCTACTCCCTAAAAATCTAATTACTATTAATCCAATTAGCATATTTTATAGTTAGAAGGAAGAAGGAAGGAGGAAGAAGGAAGAAGGCAGAAGGGAAGAAAAGATTAGAAGGGATAAAGTTTTTTTATCACTAATTATCCGGATATAATATAACTATTGTTAACACCCGTACAAAAGTTAAAAGTTAAAAGTCATGTGAAGTCAAAAGCCAAAAGTAATAAATTTTAAGTTAAAATTAAAAGGAAGAAATTAAAAGTCAATTAATCACTATTTTTTTCTCCTGAATTCTGAAAAGAGACTATTCCTACTCCCTACTCCCTACTCCCTAAAAATCTAATTACTATTAATCCAATTAGCATATTTTTTAGTTTCTGCCAAAACCGGATTAATTCCAAACCAATGACCATCCCGGTCTCGATATTCAAACACAAACATACTTCGGAGTAAAGTTTGACATTCTTCCTCTCCAGTAACCCTTTGATTTTGTACTACTTTAAACAACAATTCCCACTCATCAAAAGTAATAGCTCTAATCAAGTCATCTCGATATTCCTGAATTACATTTTCTAAACATTTACGAGAGAAAGGAGGGTCCTCTTGCTGTAAACAGCTATAGAGTAACATCAACAGTCGTCGCATATGACCCCCACTAATACGGCAAAGTCTATTGAGAGTTTCAGGGGCGTCAAATAAGTTTGGGACTAATTCTAGACGTTCTTGAGATGATATTTCTGGAAAAGCTCTAGCTAAAACCATTTGTTGTAACAACGACATTCCTGGTTCATAGTCATTAGGTTCCATCGTCGGTTTCTTGCTCCTAACCTGTACCGGCACCATCGGTAATACTTTTGGCTTAACCCCAAATCTACTCGATAATCTGCCATAATCATTAGAGAACATTAAAGTGAGGGGTATTGTGTAAACTACATGGCAGTTTAATTTTTTCAATTGTTCTCCTCGGTCTACAAATAAATATTCTGGTTGAGTACGTCCCCATGACTTAGGTGAGTTATCTACCCGGTCTAGGTTATCAACAATCACTACAAGTCCTTGTTTGCCTCTGCGTTTCAGTTCAATATTGGCTCGTCCTAGTAATTCTTGATTGATTGATTCTAGAATAGTGCTAGTTCGTGGTTCTAGATATTGTCTTAATTGAGAACGTAGTTTAGGAGAATCTTTAGTTTTAGCAGTAATTTTGGCAATACCAATAGATACTTCTGCCTCTGCTGAAAGTTGGATCGGGGTTTGTAATACTTCTGATATTTCCGTAAATAGCTTTTGGAAGTACCCTGGTTTGAGCTTGATGTTAGCTTGCTCCATATTTTCACTGACTTGACGAGCGATCGCCAGTAAAATATCACTAATATCTACATCCCCCATATCTAAGTCTTCAGAGGATTCAAAGTAAACAACATGATACCCTTGTTTTTCGAGTTTATCTTTCAGTCGAAATAGTTCAGTGGACTTACCACAACCGATGTGTCCTGTAAATAGTTGACAAGTTGGCTGATTTCCAGATAGTAGTGTTATTGTTCTTTCTAATTCTCGAATAATGTCACTACCTCTAACACTGGCAAAATCTATGTAATATTTTTCATCTTCAGGATGTCCTACTATCAGGGTCTTGCTAGGGTTACAAGATTTGTAAAATTTAATTAAGTCAAGAGTCTCTAACACGGGTTTGCTCATAACAAAAAAAAGACAATATTGTATCGTACTTATACTGTTTTATTCTCTTGAAATTTTTGAATATGGGCAAGAGGTATCTTAACCCCTAGGAGTTTCAGCCTTAATAGTAATGAAATTGAGTATACAAACAGAGTATATACCAATTCCCAAAAAGCGTGAGGTACAAAACTCTAGGCAACAGGCAACAGCTCCGGAAGGCAATAGTGAAGTAAAGGCAAGAGTGTACCTCACGCTTACTGAGAAACGCTATAAAATCAATTAGATATTTTTTATATAGCAATATGATTTAAGTTCTGAGATATTGAAGACTCTTAGGGAACAGGAAACGGGGAACACAGAAGAAGAAAAAAATGAATATAAATATATATGAAAATGAATATATAAGTATATATGAATAATACCAAGCGTGAAAAAAGAATGTTACGAATAGTAAGAGGGATAAAAAAACTTTACAGGAGATGTCCCTTTGACAAAGCGGTGCGACCCCGCGACGACGATAGTCGCACCTGGTAGCGCACCAAGAGAAAAAGATAATTTATGCCCTAAAAAATGGTATTAAAGCCATTCCCATACGACTCGGTCCTCCTGACTTCCCCTCCCCTCCACGGTCGGGGTTAGGGGTAGGTTGGGAGGGGCCCGCGGGTGGGTTGACTCCTAAGAAATACCCTAGATATTTGTAGCAAACATTTATCAATTTGGTATAACATAAATGCTATATTGTATACCTTTAAGCAACATCTCAATTTTCACATCTGATTCCTGATTGCTATATATATTAAGTTAAGTGCATCCAATAAAATTTGAGTAATTAGTAAAAAAATCTACTGGTGTATAAATATTTATAAATACTAAATAATTCGCGATAATTTAACTATTTTCTGTTTCCTAAAAATCTCAAATATTTCACAATTAAAATAATATTTATATACGATCGATAGAAATAATAATTATCTAGGGTAGCATTACAAATATGAACATATTAACTAATTAGTGAGTAAATAAATGGCTAATAGCATTGCATCGGTTTCTCGATCTGACTTGTCAAGTCGGCGACAAACATTGCTGCGTCAAAGACGATTAAAATTAGTAGTTATAATATGGCAAATACTAGCAGTTGGTGGTTTAGCAGGAACTTTACTATGGGCAATTACTCAGCCAATTTGGCTAATAACTAAACAGGAGCAGTTAAGCGTAGAAGGTAATCAATTACTTTCAGACCGAGCAATATTATCTCTAATTCCTTTAGAGTATCCTCAGTCTCTTTGGAAAATTCAACCACAAGTACTAGCTAAAAATTTAGAGTCCCATGGTCCAATTGCCAGGGCAAAAATTAGTCGGCAGTTATTTCCTCTCAGTTTAAAGATTGAGATTACAGAAAGACGCCCTGTGGCAATTACTCAACTGAAAAGTAAAGTAGGTGCTGGTCACTCGCAAAAAATGGGGTGGTTAGATGCTGAAGGGAACTGGATACCCCTAGAAAGTTTTTCTGCTCTAGAAAGAACTCAATCTTTACCTACTCTAAAAGTAATTGGTTTTACTGAACAGTATCGTAAATATTGGCATCTTTTATACCAAAGCCTAAGTCGTAGCCCTGTTAAAGTATTCGAGATTAATTGGCAAGATCCAGGAAACTTAATTCTAACAACTGAACTGGGAATAGTTCATCTAGGACAGTACAGTTCTCGATTTAGCGAACAATTAAATGTTCTAGACCAAATGCGAGAATTACCAAATAAAATTGATACTCGCCGAATTGCCTATATCGATCTGAAAAATCCAGAATCTCCTTTAATCCAATTACCAAATAAATCTAGAGGAATTAATATTCAATCTAATTAGGTTTGGCTGAATTAAAGTCTTTTTGCTCTTTGTAGGAGACAGGAGACAGGAAAAATAGGAATGAGCGAGGAGGTAGGAGTAAGAATTTTCCCAAGCAAGATTGTTCTGCCCAATTATGAGCATAAAATACTAACTTTTTGAGCGTTTTAGACTGAAACAGGCGCACTTTTTAAAGGCCCCAAAAAGGCACTTTTCTTTATATGTCAATGCTTTTAGATTTAATCAGCAAGCCATAATTAAATCGATAATAATTTCAAAGTATATTAAAGAATAATTTCAAAGTATATTAAAATATAGCCTTGAGTTTCAGAAAAACTCCAAAGCAAATTTAATTGTATGTCCTTCCATTTTTAAGCTGTCAATTTTAAAGTTGTAAATCGAAATTTCTAAAAGTAAGCATTCCACAGGAAATGCTGACCTCGAAAAAAAATAATTATAAAGACGCTCAATAATCAGCTAAGTTCCCAAGAGATAAAAACTAATAAATATTCTGAGCTGGTTGGGTTATAACTCAACATACTTTAGAATATGACTCATTAACCTATGCTAAGAGCTATTCTGGTAATAAGGTATTGGATTAATTAATGAGTCACGTGAACGGTTCCTTGAAGATTATGAGAAAAGCAGCTCCCTTTTGTTTTTGACTATGGGATAGAGGAGCCAGTGCGTTGGGCGGGTCCCCCGACTTAAAGCAACTGGCGTGGTGTTGTAGTTCACCCAGTCAGAGTAACACCTGCAAAATAAGGATATGTCTTATGTGACTATATTTTTATGAACTATAAATTAAATTAAATAAAAGTAAAAAATACTATATATCTACCATCCCTAAATAATGATAGTGAATAATCAACAAGGGGTCAACAATGAAAGTCCCCAGTCCCACGGACAAGGAAATTTTCCATTACCAAAAAATGTCTCTAATCCCTTTCGCAATAGCTCGGGACTTTATGGAGAAACAAGTTATGACCCCAAAGCCACCCCAAAGGAAGAATCTAGGAGTGATGATATTGTGCCAAGTAATACAGCAAAAATTAAAGTAATAGGTGTTGGAGGGGGTGGCGGCAATGCTGTTAACCGAATGATTGCTAGTGAAGTCTCTGGTATAGAATTCTGGACAGTTAATACAGATGCCCAAGCTCTAACCCTGTCCAATGCTCCTAAACGTTTACAACTTGGACAAAAACTTACAAGAGGCTTGGGGGCAGGGGGTAATCCGGCTATTGGCCAAAAAGCGGCTGAAGAATCTAGGGATGAAATAGCTAATGCTTTAGACCACCCCGATCTAGTATTTATTACTGCTGGAATGGGAGGTGGCACTGGTACTGGTGCAGCACCGGTTATAGCTGAAATTGCTAAAGAAGCAGGGTCTCTGACAGTGGGTATTGTGACGCGTCCCTTCACTTTTGAGGGAAGACGTCGAATTACTCAAGCTGATGAAGGAGTTGCTGCTTTACAAAGTAGAGTTGATACTTTAATCGTCATCCCCAATAATCGTTTGCTATCTGTAATTAATGAACAGACTCCCGTACAGGAAGCTTTTAGAATTGCAGATGATATATTACGTCAAGGTATACAGGGAATTTCAGATATTATTACTGTGCCTGGGTTGGTGAATGTGGACTTTGCTGATGTACGAGCAGTTATGGCAGATGCAGGTTCGGCGTTGATGGGAATTGGTATGGGGTCTGGGAAGTCTAGGGCAAGGGAAGCAGCAAATATGGCAATTTCTTCTCCTTTACTGGAGTCTTCAGTGGAAGGTGCTAGAGGGGTGGTATTTAATATTACTGGTGGGACTGATTTAACTTTACATGAAGTTAATACTGCTGCTGAGACTATCTATGAAGTTGTCGATCCTAATGCCAATATTATTTTTGGGGCTGTAATTGATGAGAAAATGCAGGGAGAAATCAAAATTACTGTTATAGCAACTGGCTTTAGTGGAGAAGCACAAATTAATCCTACCCAGGAAATGGCACAGCCAAGA
Organism: Okeania sp. SIO2B3; assembly: GCF_010672525.1. Classification (GTDB taxonomy): domain Bacteria; phylum Cyanobacteriota; class Cyanobacteriia; order Cyanobacteriales; family Microcoleaceae; genus Okeania. Next base: position 8,659 of record NZ_JAAHGH010000140.1, read on the forward strand.
CGGTCAATACCAACCCCTACTCCAACTCCAACTCAAAGCATTGAGCAGGAGAAAAAATTACCAGGATTGGATATTCCTGATTTTCTGCAAAGGCGACGGACTCCACCTTCTAATAAATAGATAGATGGTTAAAGCAGGGGAATTTTCTTGATATTAATATCCAGATCGATTCTATTATTTGTTATATCAAATCTGTTAGTGTTGCACGACAGTGCAATTTAAAGGTTTAAGTTAATTAAGTTAATAGTAGTTTAGTTAGGGCTGAATTTAGGTATTCTGTAGTGGTTAAAACGCTTATAGAACCCATTTGGTATCTTTTCTTGAAATACAAAAGTTTCAGGAAAGCCGTTTTAAGGATTCTAAGAGCTGATTGATAAAGTAAATATTAAGAAGCTGAATTCCTTGCCATACAAGGGTTTTGGGAGTTATATTTCAACAACACTTAAATCGCTGAGAGTGAGGTAAAATGAGGGTTTTAGCTAAGTTTACAAATCAGCTTTAAAAACTATAAGGGTTCAGGAAAACGAAAAATTGTGAAAAATGACTGCCAGAATCATAAAACCCAGATGGGTATTGGACTTGTAATTTGTTAAATAGATCCCAAATGGCTTCTATATGGTGTGGAACTATAGATAAAATCTAAGTTTTATGCAGTATTCGTGCGTAAGTTCTATTTGTTTAAAAATAACTGCCGACTATTGACTACTGACTACTAAATTTGATATTATGAATAATTTTATAGAATTAAGTATTCCTGTTGCTTTGACTATTGCTGGATCTGACAGTGGTGGTGGAGCTGGTATTCAGGCAGACCTGCGTACTTTTGCTTTTCATTGTGTTCATGGTACGAGTGCTTTGACTTGTATTACTGCTCAAAATACTTTGGGAGTGAATAGGGTTGATGCTTTGTCCCCAGAAGCGGTAAAAGCACAAATTCAAGCGGTTGTTACGGATATAGGCGTACAAGCAACTAAGACAGGAATGCTATTGAACCAGGAAATTATCTTGGCCGTAGCTGAAGAAATAGAAGCTTTAAATTTAAAAAAATTAGTGATAGACCCAGTGATGGTCTCCCGTGCGGGTGTTCAGTTAATTGATGATTTAGCTGTGGCAGCTCTACAGAATGTTTTGCTGCCTAAGGCGACTGTTGTTACTCCTAACATTTATGAGGCAGAGATTTTTACGGGTTTAGAGATTAATAACCTAGATGATATGCAGATGGCTGCTCGGGACATCCACAGGTTAGGGGCAAAAACAGTTTTAGTAAAGGGGGGAGCTATGAAGAATGATTTGCGAGGAGTAGATGTTTGGTTTGATGGAGAACAGTTTGAGATTTTAAGGACTGCTAAGGTTGAGACTAATAATACTCATGGCACTGGTTGTACTCTCTCGGCAGCGATCGCTGCTAATTTAGCTCAAGGGAAAGATTTATTTTCCGCAGTTAAATTGGGGAAGGATTATGTCACAAATGCTTTGGACTATGCTTTAGAAATTGGTCAAGGTCAAGGTCCAGTAGGACATTTTTTTCCTTTGTTATAGCGCAGGAGTCAGGAGTTAGGAATCATATCATGTCCGGTAGCATCGGTCTTGTATAAAGAAGGTAAGGAAGAAGGAAGAAGGAAGAAGCTTTAAGAAAAGGAAAAATTTTACTTATATGGCGGTAGATATTTCCCCAACTTTTACACGGGACTATACCAACGGACATGATATCAGGAGTCAGAATTCAGGAATAAATCATAGTGTTGACATCCTCCCCGGCCTAAAGGCGCGGGGATTCCTACTGAGCCATAGCTCTTCGGCGGGTTGACGCTTCACAGGGTGCTGCTTCCTTGGCGGTAGTCTGATGCTTCCCTCCACGTCCGTTTAGAGTTTCCGAGTGCCCCCCGGCAACTAAAAACACTGTAGCATATATCCAATTCACTTGCATGCTCAAATAAAAAGTCGCCCTACAAGGGCGAGGCTTTAAACCCAATTTTTCGGTAACTTAACTAAATGAAGATGATTTACATAGTATAAATACTTGGCCGTGTTTTTTTATACTACTTTTAATATTACAAATTGACGTGCGGAATGTGGGTTTACTGCTGTTCCTGCCCTGACTTTCTCTGTCTTTTTTTTCTTCTATTAATTCGTTAATTTTCTCAACTATTCCTATTTCATCAATTATTCCAGCTACTAACCCCAAGTGGTCGGGCATTTTTTATTTCCACTGACATTTTTCTTTTTTTATTTCTTCAAAACATCTTCTGTTATTACATCAAAACTCTCTTTTTTATTCTTGATCTACCTCAGTATTTTTGCTTAAGATTTTTTTTGATTTTTATTATTACCAGTATTAATATTTAATTCATCGCGTTGGCAGAGCAAGTGCGGTAGCTACATCGCTCTTTTATATTACTTTAATATTACATCTTGAAGTGCGGAATGTGGTTTCTAAGAATAGCCCAAATCTTTATATGTCTCGAGCTTGGAGGAAATTTTTAACTACGAAATTGGCTAAATGGCTAATAGTTAAGTTGATAATAGCCATTTCAAAATATACTTATTTTCTAGAACTCCCTAAGCGATAATACTGACCATACTTCCAATTATAATTGTTACTGCTTTGTTTATTTTCTGCCGTAGATCCTTCTGCTTGTGAGAGTGAGGAAGATACTTTTTTTGTTTCCTCTCTAAATAGAGGAGTTGAACTTTTCAAAAGGTCTCTTTGTACTGCTGCAAAAGCATGACGTACTACTACCGCAATTTCCTTTCTATAATCTTCTTCTGCTTTTTTTGTTTGAAACTTCCAGCCTTCCTGACTACAAGCATATAAGGGTGGGAGACGGTTCAGCGCATAAGTTTCTACATCAGTTCGCTTAATATATTTCGCTAACTTTTGAGGCAACAAAGTAATTTGGCGATTTACTTCTTGTGCTACCATCTGTTCCATGACATTTAGATATTTCTTTTTTGAGTTAGCCTGAATCATTGCATATCTCCTTTGTTCAAATATTTATTTAACCTACCTAGCTGTTTTACCTCAAACTTAGGATGAGAATGCTTCTATAAATGATTAACTTACGTTTATTACTTGATGTACTCAATTTCCATTATTTTAATTACAATTTTATGTAACTAAATCGTTACATAAATTATTGTTTTTAATAAACTTATAGTTGCTCTCTATCTGTAACAAGAACTACCTAAATGTTTAGTATTTGGAGTGAAAATTTAGTCGAGAGAAGGAATCGCAGTTGCAATTAAGTCTTCTATCCTTTTGATATTTGGGTTACCAGCTAAATATCCAATACCTCGATGCAAGTGTAGGCGAAACTGGGTGGCCAAAGTTTCCCGGTCTATACCTATTCCATCATTATAGCAACGTTGCTTGAGAGCCAATAAAAAGATGTCAGAAAATTCTCCACCGAAAATTCTCCATGTTAATTCTAAATTACTATCAGTAGGGATTGGCACTGGAGAGGGAATACTTGATTCTGCTAAAGAGCAACAAAATGCCCAACGACAAAGAATATTCCATTGGTCTATTTTGGTATTGCGCTTCAGTTTAGTTAACTGATCTTTGGCTGTTTGAGAAAGTCGTATTCTTTCAATTGGTAGTTCCATTAAAGGTCTTAAAGTTGCCGATGGAGTAAGTATTATGAGGTTGATTATATCACAAGGAAGAAGGAAGAAGGAAGAAGGAAGAAGGAAGAAAAATATTGCGTTGTCTGAGTTTTAAGTTTTTGATCTTTCCCAACCTTATGTTTCGACTGCTATATCTTTAATTTTTTTTTTATTTTTAAACTGCAAAAAACTTTGTGAATTCCATCACAATTTTTATATTAAAATTAAAAAACGCTTTCTGACTGAATGCTCCGCAAATAGCAGTTCAGCAATCAGCTTTCAGCTTTTTAGAAGGGGATTTAAACCCCTATTAAAATTAAACAACAAGCTATAAGTCGGGGATGTTTTACCGAATAATTAAGGTAAAATTCCTCTCCTCTAAAGGAGAAACAATGAATTAATTTTCCTTTTATTCAATCCTATTACTTTTAGGGAAAGGTAATTATCAATTATCAATTATCCATTATCCATTATCCATTATTGAACCAAGCCTGGAGGTTCCGGAATGCTCCGCAAACAGATACCTAATTCTATACACAATATGGTATTATCGCATTTCTAAATTTTGGTTAATTACACTTTTTTTTCTTATATTTTGATATAATAATTGGGTAATAATGTTTCTCGAAAACCTATTATTTTGTATATCAAAATTATAATTATTTTCATAGTATAAACAATTATTTTAAATATCTGTTAAAATCGGCATATTCAATAAAATTTTTATTATATAGCGTTTTTCAGGCTAGTGAGGTACACTCTTATCTTTACTTCACTAATTGCCTGTTGCCAGATGAGCTGTTGCCTAAAGCCTAGAGTTTTGTACTTCACCAGTATGGGAATTGCTATATGTTAATTACAAATATACATAAATTTTTAACTGCTCCTATAGATCTAGATCAAAAATCTTATAAAGGGGTGATATTTTGGTTTAGTCTCAGCATGACTTTTGCTACAATTTATGCTTTTATGACTTTGAAAAAAGCTTTTGCTAGTAGTCTGAGCGTGCAAGATGATGCTAGACAACATATTTTTTGGATGCAGCGTTTTTTTAATCCTGATTTATTTCCCAATGATTTAATTGCTGATTATTTTCAGTCAGTAGCTCCAGCGGGATATACTTTACTTTATAAAAGTGCAGCAACTATAGGAATTAACCCGTTTATTTTTGCCAAAATTATCCCTTTTATTTTGGGTTTAATCTGTACTTACTATATTTTTCAAATTTGTTTAGAGATATTACCAGTACCAATGGCAGGATTTATTGCTGCTTTGGTGATGAATCAGGCTATTTGGATGAAAGATGATGTTGCTTCTGCTACGCCTAGAGCATTTGTTTATCCATTTTTTCTGGCTTTTTTATATTATTTACTCCGAGGTTCATTACTCAAAATGGGAATAGCGATCGCTCTGGTGGGATTATTTTATCCTCAGTATGTATTTATTGCTTCTGGCATTCTAATTTTCCAATTAATTTACTGGAAAAATGGGAGGTTTCAACTATCATCAGAAAAACGGAATTTTCTATTTTTTGGAGTTGGTTTAAGTACGGCATTTTTTGTTTTATTACCTTACGCTTTAAGTTCTTCAGAATTCGGACCTGCTATTAGTCGAGAAGCAGCAATGGAATTAAGGGAATTTTATCCAAATGGGAGGAGTACTTTTTTTCACGTTCATCCAAAAGATTTTTGGTTAACTGGCAAACGTAGTGGAATGTTTCCTAAGTCTTTATTTACTCCAGCTACTCAATGTGCAGGATTATTATTGCCGTTTTTATTGGCTTTTAAATCTGGTTTTCCTTTAATCAGAAATATTACTAATAGAATTTGGTTATTAGTACATCTATTACTGTCATCTTTGGCAATGTTTTTCATTGCTCATGCCTTACTTTTTCGGTTACATCTTCCTAGTAGATATACAGGATTAAGTTTCCGAATAATTATTGCTTTGGCAACGGCGATCGCTCTAACTTTAATTATTGATGCTTTGTTTAATTGGGCAGAAAATAGACAAAAATCTCCTGTTAAATTTCAGGGTATTATTTCTTTAGTTTTAACAAGTTTGATTATGGCGTCTCTGGTTTTATATCCTGCTTTTGTTAAAGGTTTTCCTTTGGTTAAATATAAAGTGGGTAGAGCTACAGATTTATATAGATTTTTTCAAGCACAACCTGAAGATATTTTGATTGCTTCTTTGGAGGAAGAGGCAAATTTATTACCTACATTTGCTCAACGTTCTATTTTGTTGGGTAGGGAATATGCTATTCCTTATCAAGTTGGTTATTATAGTCAATTTCGCCAACGAACTATAGATTTAATTGTTGCTCAGTATAGTTCAGATTTAACAGATGTGAAAAATTTTATTCAAAAGTATGGAATTGATTTTTGGATGTTACATCGTGGTAGTTTTACGCCAGAATATGTTGAGGATAATAGTTGGTTAATGCAATATGAATCTGCACAGGAAGCGGTGACTTTTTTGCAGTTAGGATATATTCCTGCTTTGGCAACAACTATATCTATTTGTACTGTTTTTCAGAATGATAGTTTATTTGTTTTGGATACTAATTGTATTGAGGAAGGGAGTAGGGAGTAGGGAGTAGGGAAGTAGGGGTTTGGTCTCCAAACCCAAGAGTCTAGTAGTGAAGTGTTTCATCTAAAATGATGCAATAGCAAATTTTTAATATATAACTTTCTCTTGCCACAAGGAAAATTCATTTTCTGAAGCACCAATACAGAGGTGATGGGTAGTGAAAAATTCCTTCTATTGCCGATAGAGCAATGATTATTTCATACCAATACAGAGGTAATGGGTAGTGAAAAATTCCTTCTATTGCCGATAGAGCAATGATTATTTCATTCTCTGAAGCACCAATACAGAGGTGATGGATAGTGAAAAATTCCTTCTATTGCCGATAGAGCAATAATATATTCATTTTCTGAAGCACAAAGGCAGAGGTGATGGGTAGTGAAATTTCCTAATGGGACTTACACAACTTAACTGGCCAAATTAGGCTATAATGCTTGTAAATCAATAATTTTACGTCTCCCGCGATCGCTATTCTATGAAAGAAACAACCCCTACTGCAATGCCCCCTTGCTTTGAAAG
>NZ_JAAHGH010000141.1 GCF_010672525.1 Okeania sp. SIO2B3
AATCCTTGCCTTTTTTTGACTCCAGTTTGTAATAGGGACAACTTGAATAACAGGTACACGCTCGTTATAAGTATTATTCGTGACAATAATACAAGGTCTAATCTTTCCTGTTTCTGAACCTAGAGTAGGGTCAAGATTCACATCAATAATCATACCTCGTTTTAGTTTCATGTTTCTCTAAAATCTGCACAAGCAAACTCAGTTAATTCTTGTAATTCGGCATCTTCTTCGTATATTTCTGCATATAATTGTGCTGACTCTTGTAAATCTTGAGCTTCTAATTCTGACTGTAACTTTTGCAAGGCAAACTTAATCATTTCTACTTCATCTTTAAAGCCATAGTTTTTATGATGGAGAAGAAAATGGAGTTGATCTTCTTCAATATTTAACGTTAGTTTTTGGTTCATATTTCTAGCTATAATATATTAGGACATATTTTTTATTCTAAAATAAAATCTTAATTTAAACAATAGTAAATTCTGTTAATTTATAAGTTTCTGGAACGTGGCAAGTGACACACCTAAAATGTTGCATTTGATGGGTTACGAATCACCTTTTTTCCTTTGGAATACTTGGCAAATATGTGGCACACTAATTATCTCTGTGCTAATTTTTTTTGACAAGCATTAAACCGAACATGATATAAGTAGGCGATCGCTCTGATTTATTTAGTTGATTATGGCTAATTAATGAGACTTGATATTACAGTATTAATCTCTCAATTCCCACTAGCAGATAAAACCACTATAGTAATATTTTATGAAATTGGTATTATTGGTGTTGGGTTTATCCTAACGGATAAGCTGGCGCTAACGTCCCTAAACCCAACCTACGCTTATTGCAACTCTCCTACAACCAAATCCCACAGTAAATCAATACTTGTACCTAAATATTCTGAATGCTGATGTTTTTGAATCCATTGACTGACTTGGGGAAGGATTTTATCAGATTTTTTGCCTAAATTACTCAAAGCATTAACTGCACTCCAACAAACATGATAATGCTCATCCCGAAGCAGGGGTAATAGAGCATTAACTACATCCTCCGAACTCTTGCCTAAATTACTCAAAGCATTGGCTACGCTCCAACGCACACTAAAATTCTCATCCTGAAGCAGCGGTAATAGAGCATTAACTACATCCTCCGAACTCTTGCCTAATTCACCCAAAGCATTGGCTACGCTCCAACGCACACTAAAATTCTCATCCTGAAGCAGCGGTAATAGAGCATTAACTACATCCTCCGAACTCTTGCCTAAATTGCCTAAAGTCTCGGCTACGCTCCCACGCACATGAAAATTCTCATCCCGAAGCAGAGATAATAGAGCATTAACTACATCCTCCGAACTCTTGCCTAATTCACCCAAAGCATTGGCTGCCATCTGACGCACACTAAAATTCTCATCCTGAAGCAGCGGTAATAGAGCATTAACTACGTCCTCCGAACTCTTGCCTAAATTGCCTAAAGTCTCGGCTACGCTCCCACGCACACTAAAATTCTCATCCTGAAGCAGCGGTAATAGAGCATTAACTACATTCTCCGAACTCTTGCCTAATTCACCCAAAGCAAGAGCGGCACACCCATGTACATCAGAATTCTCATCCTGAAGCAGCGGTAATAGAGCATTAACTACATCCTCCGAACTCTTGCCTAAATTGCCTAAAGCTAAGGCTGTGTTCCCACGCACACGAAAATTCTCATCCCGAAGCAGAGATAATAGAGCATTAACTACTTCCTCCGAACTCTTGCCTAATTTGCCCAAAGTAAAGGCTGTGTTCCCACGCACACGAAAATTTTCATCCCGAAGCAGGGGTAGTAGAGCATTAAGCACATCCTCTGAACTCTTGCCTAAATTGCCCAAAGCTAAGGCTGCACATAGACGTACATCAGAATTCTCATCCTGAAGCAGGGGTAATAAAGCATTAACTACATCCTCTGAATTCTTGCCTAATTCGCCCAAAGCATCGGCTACCCTCCAACGCACATCAGAATTCTCATCCTGAAGCAGGGGTAATAAAGCATTAACTACATCCTCCGAAGTTTGATCCGATATGGCCGACTTTAATCGCCAGGATAAAGCCTTTTTTTCCAAAAGCTTTTCCACAAACAATGGAATTACCCGATCTTTTTCTCCTAACTTGACTTGATATTCCCACAGTCGCCACTCATCAATTAAATCCGATCGCTCTTTCAACATTTCTAAAGCTTGCTCTTCAAAATCAGTCTCACCCAAACTACAAAGAATTTGAAAAACCTGACTGCGCACCCTATAACCAACCTGCTCATCTTTACTCACCTCCAACTCAACCAATGCCTCTAAAATTTCCTGCACCAAACTACCATCAGCTTTCCGCATCCCCTTCGGGTTTTCTGCCAAACAATAACCAGCAAATAACAAATCCCGATGCAACCATTCCTCGTACTCGCTACCATTCTGCAAAATCATCCGAATAGCATTTGCAGCAGCTTTGGGATTTTGTTCCGCTATCAGCAATAATAAAACTTCGCGCCAGTGAGCATCGTGCAAATTCTCCCAAATACAATTCAAAATAATTCCTAAATCATATTCATTTTTTGCCCGATATTGAATTTCTTGAGCGCACAAATATTCCTGAAACGTCTTATGCACAAAAGCATAATAATCTTGCCCCTGCTCATTCAATAAACCAGTGCGCCCCTGAATCAACTCCAGAAATCTTCCTGTTTCTTCCTGTGCTTGATACAATTTTAAATCCTTTAACTCCCGAATCTCCTGATTCAACTTTTCAATCAACTCATCCTTCTCTATCAAAGTACCACCTTCTTCCTCATTCCCAAACTTTCCCTGAGTATGTACCCAATATGCCAACAATTCCATCAACCGTTTCAGATCGTCCATATCCAAATGCTTCAGTCGCTGATGACTGCTCAATTCTTTGATTTCATCCCAAGAAACCAACAATGTCTCCACTGCTTTTTCATAAAGTTTATTTCTTTGCTTCGGCAAAACCGCCTGATACCGATGAATCAAAGCAATAATCGTCAACAACAACGAATTTCTTGCCAATAATTTAATCCGGTCATTCTCACCCAACGCTCTTTGTAAACTTTCCTTCCACCTTTGTGCTTGCTGTGGATCTTGAAACCGACTGTTGTACCAGTTATCAAGAAACAGGGAAATTTTGTCATCATCAAAAGACTGCATTTGATAGTGGGAAAATTCTGCTGTGTTGAAAAAGTCGCGCCGATAACCCACAGGGCGAGATGTAATAATTGCTGGATTTTTATCAAATTTCCCTAAAAAAGTCTCTATGCGCTTCACAACATCATAACGTTTGCCTCCTTCCGCCACCTCATCCAAACCATCGAGTAAAATCAAAGCTCTACCATCTTCCAACCAATGCTCAAAAAATCCTGTCGGCAAATCTTGGAGTGCCATATTTGTTTCAGCAAATACGCGAATATGTTCCGGAATAGTTTTATCTAAATCTCTGACAAAATCTCGTATTCTTATTAAAATAGGCAACCAGTCGCGATCGCGGTCTAAACCCAAAACTTGAGACTGTTTCTGTGCCAACATTAGAGCAAAATAACTCATTAAGGTTGTTTTACCAGAACCAGGTCCACCCAAGATAACAAATTTTTGAGACTTATTTTCACTCAACAACTGAGAAGCTAAAAATTTACGACCAGAAGTATTTATTAAGGGTCTCTTTTCTAGTTGTTCTGGAGTTTCTGCTAACAGAAAATCTTCTTTAGAAGCTTCTTCCTTCACCTCTGGCATCACAAAAATATCAACTAATTTTTTTCTTTCTTCTTCTTGTGGCGCAACATTAATGCCAGCAAAAATAACATGATCGAACCAGGTGTTTAGCTGCTTAAAATAATCTTTTTTAGCCACTTGGAATCTAATATAAGTTGTGGTGTTTTGAAAATAAGCATTAACAAAAGTTTCTATCCAGTTTGGTAGAGCTAATTCAGTTAATTTAATATTTTTAGTTTCTGCTGCTTGTTTAAATATTTCAGTTAAAACTTTAATATCTGGCTTGCCTTGATTAGTTAAAGGCTTTTGCAATTGTTCTAAAACGCCAGAATTACTAAAATAATAATTTAAAAAATTATCAGTTCCAGACAAACCATCTTTTCTAGCTGAATAAAATAAACGGTCTTCGTGAGGGAATTTTTCTTCCTCTTTTTCCACCGCTTTTATTCCAGCCTCAATTGCTTTTTGTATGTCTGTTTTATTGATAAATTGAAATCCTTTTTTAACAGCAACATTTGCCAAAGATCCTGCAATTGGTGCTGCTATTTTGGCAATTGAAAATAAATCCATAATTTCACCATACTCTCTTCTAAATCTTTGGTATTAAATTATATATCAGGACTTACGCACGGATACTAAATCAACTGAGGGCGTTTTGCTGTCGCATAACTCCGTTAACGCTCCGCGACATGTAAAGCGGAGCTTGGCGTTAGCCAATGCCATTCGCCCCTACATATGCTTTTTGTATGTCTGTTTGATTAATAAATTGAAATCCTTTTTTAACAGCAATATTTGCCAAAGACCCTGCAATTGGTGCTGCTATTTTGGCAATTGAAAATAAATTCATAATTTCACCATAGTTTCTTCAGCTATTATACTTGGGAATTTGCTAAAGCATCAGATGTGGTAGTGGAAATAGTTTCTAACAAAGTGGGGAACAAGTTGGGTAGTAAACTTGCAGGTTATGCACGAATAGGAGTCTGGTATTATGTGGTTTTCGATTTATTGCAAAAATTAGGAGAGTCTCTGCTGCAAGTATATGAGTTGAGGGCAAACAGTTATCAGCAGGCGAGGTTGCGCAATCTAGGTATCGATCCCAATTAACTGTCCGTAGGGATTGAGGGCGAATGCCATTCGCCCCTACAACAGATAAATGAAATGTAACGCACCTGAGTCCAAATAACAATCAATTCAAAACTCCCATAAAAAACGGACGAAATAACTCACAAGAGAGACTTGCTCGATCGCCTTCCAAATGAACCAACCCCATGTTTTGCAACTGATAACCAAGGGATACTTTTATTTCTATGGGTTTGGGGTTGTTCACAATTTCAGTAAAGATAGGCAATAATTCATCATAGTGTTGCAGATTCCACCATTGTTGTTGTAAATGTTCTGCATAAAGAGCAGTTGCCCTCTCAGAATTTTCTAAAAGTTCTTCTAGGGTTATGGCCTGTTGCTGTAGGTAATAAAACGCCAACTGCAAACGATAGGGATGTCCGCCAATAAAGGTAATTAGTTGCTCGATTTGTTGTTCGTTTATCTCTTGTTCGTAGCGCTGTGCTAGATCCTGCACTTGAGCTGGGGTAAATTCAGGTAAATTCATAACTAACCCAGTATTTAAGAGGGAGGGATTAATTGAGGGAGGCATCATAATTTCTGTTGAATGAACTGTCACCAGTCGCAGTTTGTGCCAAGAATTACTTTCTACTACCCCTGCTTTTGCTTGCTCAGACCAGGTTCGCAGAAGTTGGATAAATTCACGAGCAATATCTGGGTAGGCAAAAAGCTGATTGACTTCATCGATAGCTATCACGAGAGGGCGATCGAGGTTAGCTAAGATAATATCATTGAAATAGTCAGTGGCGGTTGATTTGCTACCCAGGGAATTATCCCAAAAGTCGGCTATCTGGTTGGGAAATTCTAATTCCTTGCTAACTCTAGCACAGAACCATTGTAGGAAGCGTTCTAGGTTGTGTAAAATCTCAGCATCAGTGAGTTGTAAGTTCAGAGAAACAGTTTGATACCCCAGGGATTTAGCATAAGCAATGATGCGACTCATTAGGGAGGTTTTGCCCATTTGCTTGGAGGCCCGGATGTTTAGTGGTGTACCTGGTTGTTGAATGCTTTCGTAACAAAGGGATTCAATAATGGGACGGTCTATGTAAAAGACAGAATCTAGAGACATCTGTCCTCCCGGTGCAGTTGGGGGTCGAGGTTGCATATTGTCTTGTGGTCGAATCATTTTTTTTGCTTGGGGGATATTGTTGCGATCGCGCAGCATATCGAAATGATAATTGCAGTCAGGTTCAAGGAGGAAAAAGGTTTCGGCAGGTGTTATTGGGTTGATTTTGACTAGATTATCTTGATTGGACTGTGGGTAGAGATAGTCGTCCTTTGTCAAAGTTAGATTAAAAGCATGGAAGCAGCACTTCAAAGTCCGTTTATCAACTCCTGACGAGCAAGTAAAAACTTTGCTTAGGGTATTGGGAGTTAAACCGGTTTCTTCACTGATAGATTCGAGGGTATAGCGCTTGGAGTGTTGCTCAATCTCTGCCTTAACTTTTGCCTGATTGAGTTTCTTTAAGCCCTGAATAGTTAAGATTACGCCTCGCCGGCGTGCATGGTTGCTCATTATGAATTTTTTTTATAGCAAATGAAAAATATAGTAGTTCTCTATGTTCAGTCCATTGTTGCCAAAACTGATAAACCAGATCGGAATTGCCCCTTTCGGTTAAAGCAAAGTTCATTATATTCCTCTTCGATCTGCTGACTATCTACATAAATAAAGACGTAAGGGATTTATTGGTATGACTCATAAAAGTTCATATAATTAGGCTTTCCTTCATAGTGAAAATCAACCGTTATTAGCTACCTGCACAAATCAAATCATTTGTCAATCTCATACAATCTATATGAATATTTATTCAATAAATAATAGGCAGTAAGCAATAAATAGAGATAATAATGTTAAGGGGGAATGAGCAAAAGACCAAGAAGTTCCTAATGCCATGCGCTTTCACCAAAATAATTGTAATGAACTACGAGATAAAACCGGAAGTACAGTGCTTAACTTTTAACTTTGGAGAAATTCCCAAGTTAAGTAATTTTGGTAGGGGATGGTGGTGATGTTCTTAAGTTTTCTATTCCTGAAAGCTAGATGGGGGAGTAACTTTGGGACTAAATCCTTAACTTTTTTCTTAATTTTGCAAACTTTGGTGGTGTTGTCGGTAGGAAATCTTTATGCTGAAAGCATACTCTGATAGCGGTTTGCAAGTAAGTGTAACAAAGCTTAAATCGAATGACTAATTTGCTACATCCAAATGAAAACTACTATGAACGAGTAAGAACAGTACTTTTCCAAAAAGGATATGAAAAAATGGGAGCAATAATAACCTACAGTGGCGCTAATGTAGCTAGCGCACCTGGAGCCACTTCTTTAGATACAGCTACCGGGCAAAAGTATTCGTTGACACTGGTGAATAATTCGGGGACACCTTGGACTTTTTATGTCTATCAAAAGATGCCGCAGCCAGTAGCGAATGTGTTTTCCCTGGCTTGGTTTGCCAGCCCTTTTGTGATAGTGGATGGCGCTCAAATCACCTTCACATGGGAGATTGTCTACAACTTCGTCTGGAGTGCTACTGGTATGCTCATACCCGGCGTGAATTTCCAGGCATCTCAGGCTATAGAGGCCAACCTAAGTGATGCCAATACGACCACTTTCGATGTCACCCCTGGTCCAAGCTTCACCCCTCCAGTGAAGGGCCTGCCCTCTGGCTCGCTAGTTATAAAGGATCAGTCCAATGTCCCCAACAATACATACTCGGTTGGTATCGGGATGTCTGGGACAGGAACCTTTGTCGCGCAAGCCGGACCCAACCTGACACATACGTTTACTCCCACACCTAGTTATTGGGTAGCTGCCGGAAATCAGGTGACTGTTGGTACTGTTCTAGATATTACCACCGTTACCTTGACCAAAGAAGCAAAATTCCCTGTTAATGTATACAGTCTGAAGGGAACTCTCGGTCCAGATAACGATTGGACATTCGTTAATGCTTAACTAGAATAACGGTTAACGGCAGGCGAGATTCACCAGGGGTTTCGCCTGCCATTACAACTTATCTAGGATTGGTAATGGATGGCACTCAGCACAATACTGAACAATCCAAAGCAAATAACGTTTCCCTATAGTGTATATGAAATGACAGCGACTCTAAATAAGGCGAAAAAGGAGCAATATTATGCTTATTCCTGTCGGAACCGTTTGTGCATTTGCCGGACAGGTCAACCCTGTTTCTGGCAGTCCCAATAATGTCTGGGATATCAGTAATTGCAGGAGCAATAACCCTCAACCAGGTAAATTATCTGACAAGGCACCACTTAACTATCTAGAAGCTCAAGGCTGGATGCTTTGCGACGGCCGTTTCCTCAGCACAGACACTTATCCTGAGCTTTTCGCTGCTCTTGGCTATCTATATGGCAAAGGTACGGATAGCAACGGGAAGGAGACATTCAGGCTGCCTGACTATCGGGGACTGTTTCTGCGCGGCTTCGATGCTGGTGCTGGCATGGACCCTCAAGCTGCTGAACGCACTTCCCCGACTGGGAACTCGATGATGAATGTGGTTGGTTCCCTTCAGTGTGACGCATTACAGGATCATACCCACAATTACGATCTCGTCCAGCCCTCGGGTATCTCACAACAAGGGCAAGCAGCGGGGACAAGCGTTACGTCTAAACCGACAACTTCTCCCAACACACCAGCTTCCTTTGGTCCAGAGACTCGACCAAAGAATATCGCCGTAAACTACATCATCAAGTACAGATAAAGGTAAAACTTGGAGATTCAGTATGACGACAATTAATGTGAATCAGTTTGTGAATTTCACCATCAAATGGGCAAATGCACGAAATAACCAGTTTCGTTTTAACTGGCCGCTCAAAGGAGGCTGGGAGGCATTGATTCAGCCAGTAGTGGATTGTTTCATCTAAGCTCGCGAGGAAGCATCTTGCTCGCGCGGGTGTACCTCACCAAAAATTGGCTGTATCAGTTATAATAAAACTTATATCATGTCCGGTAGCATCGGTATTGTATAGCAAAGGTAGGGAACAGGGAACAGGCAAGAATACTTAAGGGCAATAAAAAAACTTAAATTTCCTGTAGATATTCACCCTTGGGTTTACACAAACGATAAAGTGCGGACATGATATTACAGCGTATTTTATATTAGTAAGGTACACCAGTCGCGGGCAAGATGCTATAGCGGGCAAGATGCCCGCACTACGAACACTTTGCCATTTATATTTGTACCTCATTTACCTGAAATCTGCTGTAAAACGAGCGATCGCCTACCACTCACCAGAAAACTTAGATGAACAGGAACGCATAACCACTATATAACCTTTACTGCTGACCGCTGACCGCTTTTTTAACAAATAGGTTGCTTTCCTGGTTTCACTGCATGAATATACTCACTTCCAGAATTAGGCCAGCCGCGACGATAAGCTGCTAACTCTGGTTTTCCCCATCCTAACTGTAGTAGCATCTCCAGAAAATTAGATTTTTCCCACTTCAACATATTTGCCCATTCTGTACGTTGAGCGATCGCTTCTACTTCTTGTATTTCTATTTTGCGAAAGTCTCGACCACTACCCACACTTAAATATAAGTCCATCCCCGTTGTCACCTGACTCCAGAAATTTAATACAGAAACCTTTGCTGCCTGCAAAATTTCTAGATCGCTCAATAACGCAATTAATTGTTCATGCACTACAGGAAAACTAATAATCTTATCATTAACTGTCACCTGTCGCCACACAATACCAGAAACCAAATATTCTGTTTGATAGCGATGAACAGCAGCCTTAAAATCTTGATATGCAGTAAACTTTTGGAAAGCTTCTGGTTTGAGAAAATGGTCAACTACTGGGTTTCCCGTGCGGGGAGTTGCTGCCAAATTCAGGCGCTGGCCTTGCAGACAAGCTTGGCGCTCTTCAGCTAGGATATCTATTAGCTCGGTAGTGCTGTAGACCTTTGACATGAGGACATATTATAGTCAGGGTGGGATAAAATATATTCATTGTGACATACTTTGGGTCATTTCAGTTATCAGTTATCAGTTATCAGTTATCAGTCAAAGAGGGGGTAGGGAGTAGGGGCGAATGGCATTCGCCCTTGCTATAAGTGGCATCCTGCCTGCCTCCCATCCTGCCTGTCCCAAAAATATCAGGAACGGGCAAGATGCCCATTCCACAAAACTATTAAAACATCCCGCATTTATGCAACGTCGCCTACATTAAGCAGACTGACTCTCAACCATTTGATTTTCCTGTCGGAGATAAGCTTCAATGAATGAGTCTAGCTCGCCATTCATCACATCTGTAATAGCAGTAGTTTCTTTCTGAGTCCGTAAGTCTTTTACCATCTGATAAGGATGGAATACATAGTTACGAATTTGATTACCCCATGCTGCTTCTACCATATCACCCCGAATTTCACCAATTTCTTGAGCGCGTTGCTCTTTGGCAATTATCAGTAACCTAGCTTTGAGCAGTGCTAATGCTTTTTCCTTATTTTGTAACTGACTGCGCTCCTGAGTACAACGCACAGCTAAACCTGTAGGAATATGAACAATTCGTACTGCTGTTTCAACTTTGTTGACGTTTTGACCTCCCTTACCACCAGACCGAGAAGTAGTAATTTCCAAATCTTTTTCTGGAATTTCTAACTCTACAGAATGATCTAACACAGGCATCACTTCCACTCCGGCAAAACTGGTTTGCCGTTTGCCATTGGCATTAAAAGGTGAAATTCTGACCAAGCGATGAGTACCTTTTTCTGCTTTCAGATAACCGTAAGCATAGCGCCCAATAATTTCCAGAGTTGCAGACTTAATACCTGCTTCATCTCCTTCAGAAATTTCTGCCAACTGTACCTGATAGTTGTGGTCTTCTCCCCACCGGGTATACATCCGCAGCAACATTTCTGCCCAGTCTTGAGCGTCTGTACCTCCAGCACCAGCATTAATAGTAATAACTGCACCATTTTGGTCATAGAGACCAGATAATAATTGCTGTAGTTCCCACCTGTCTAATTCCTGGTTGAGACCAGAGATAGTTGCTTGAGCTTCCTCTAATAAAGACTCATCTGTCTCTTGCTCCAATAACTCAAATATCGCCCTAGTATCTTCTAGATTATTTTCCCATTGCTGATATTGCTGTAGGTGAGATTTGAGGTCGTTAAGTTCTTGCAGAGTATTTTGTGCCGTTGTTTGGTCATCCCAAAATTCCGGTTGAGCTGCAACTTGCTCTAAATCTTGGATTTTTGCTTCTAGTGCCGGAACGTCAAAGATAGTCCTGGGTTTTTCCCAGACGAGAGGACAAATTTTCAATTTCTCGTTTAATGTCTAATACTTCCATGGCGATCGCCTCCTTTTCGATAGAAATATAGCAATTAGCTTTCAGTTTTTGCTAGGAGTCAGGTGTCAGGTTTCAGGTGTCAGGAGATGGAGGGAAAGTATAAGGGAAAAAGGTTGAAAAATATTCCCCACCTTCCTATTTCTCCACCTCCCTATCTCCCTAATTTCCCTAATCTGCTCTATAAAACTGATACAAAGCGTCACATAACGTGACAATCTGATGATAGCGTAGCTCCGACCTAGGAGGCTGTTTACTTCCTGCTGTAGGGACGTTGCATAAGGGCTTCCCTACCGTCGGCGGTTACTCATCCACAGGCATTAACGACCGAGCCGACCGCATCTTTTGAGTGCGTCTTACATTCTGAGGATACCTTGCCTATTAGCACTCGCTTTCTTAAATTAATACTTGCATCTCATACGGGGTCTATAGATATCCCACACTCAGGGCAATCAAAAGTTCTTAGATTTAATGGCATATCTTGAACCTGACCACAACTAGAGCAAGTCGAGCGAAGATGGAAAAAATCTGTCTACTACCAATTAGTCGCGACTATTAATAGCTATCAAAAGTCGCAGAATAAAGATGAATAGGTTGATATAAGTTAAGTACATGGAGAGAGCTGCGGGAATATACTGATCGTCAGGATAAATACGGGGTAAAATGTAGAAATCTACTACTGCAGCGCCAGCAAATAGAAGTACACCAATGCCAGAAATACCTATTTCTAACCAGCTTGGAGTATAAACACCGAAAAAGCTCAAAATAACTTGGCCCACAACTGCTACTAATAAAGCAATTACTCCCAAGCTGACAGTTTTAGTCAAGGCTATGCCATCTTCTTCAGATAGATTTGAGCCTATTTGACGAGCTGCAATAAAGGTGACGCCACAACCGAGGGCTGCAAAACCTACTCCCTCAAAGCCTACTCCTTGGGTTGTTGAGGCCACATATACTAAACCACTTAGGGTATAGCCGGATAATAAGCTGTAAGTAGCTAATAAAGGTAGGGCTACGTTATTATTGCCTTTTTCCGCAATTCCACGGGCAATAAAAAATAACGCGAATTCAGCGACAAGTGCTACCCAAAATGTGGGCCAAAATATACCAGTTTGAGAATTCAGCACTTGTAGGCCACCAAAAGTACCTACTGCTGTGAGAATTAGGCCACCACCTACAAAAGGTAGAGCATTAGAAATCACGTTAGGGCCAACTAGGTTTTGACTTTGGGCCTCACGAATTGCTTGACGAAAATTGCTGGTATTAGCCATAAGAGTTTTCCTTAATTACAAAAAAGGACTTTTATCAAGAAAGGAGTCAGGAACTAGGAGTCAGGAGTCAGAATTGAATTTAAGATGTACACTAATTAATTCTGTGTCCTGGTATTGTCGGTTGCCAATCCGAAGGCTCCTCTACTTCTAGCTGACTTCTTATATCTATAATATTGTGACATTTTAGTTGGATTTTTGTATATAGCATATTAAGTATTTTTTGTAAGTGATATGACGCACACTTCACAATAAATTGTTATTTTCGATGAATATTCACTTTAGCTGATCGGAAAATACTTAGTCACATCACTGAGTCGTTTGGACTAATTGTTAAATGATAATTAAATCTATATAAAACTGTTTATTCTCATTTTTTATCGATATAAAGTAGTTTTAATCAACTAACTACATAAATATATGACTATTAACCTAGTTGTTAATACTGATGTCTAAATGTAAAAAATAATAGCTTATCTACGTAAATACCTTGTGAAATACCATGACATAGAGTTAATTTTGCAGTAGAGTTTTTTAAAGATTCCGTAAAGTCTCGCAAAAATGGTTGCAATACCTCAGTGAAATTAGGTAGATTATATTCGTGAGGGCAAGAGAGGTTCACAAATCACTAACACTACTGAGAAGTATCCATCAGTTAAGTAGTCAGAGTTAGATGAACTAAATTATTAAACTCATCATCGCAAAATCTAATTACACACATCAATTATTAATTACTAGGTGTTTTAACCATGAAAAATCTATTCAAGTACGCGTTAGTATTGTCCGCAGCTACTATTTTTGGTGGTTCAGTTTTTGCTCCTGCTCAAGCTGCTACAGTTGTTGGTAGTCTAGCCTTCTCTAATGGTACCGATGATTGGTTTAGTGAAGTAGATCCAGGAGTAGGTGATACTTTTGATGTCGAGTTTAATCCTTTTGATCTTAACTTTGTTACTACCCAAAATGGTTTTTTTACTCCTCCATTCGATGGTAGTCCTGTCCAAGGTGTAGCGGCTTCTCCAGCAGAGTTTGCATATGTGAGTTCCAGTGGCTCCGAGTTCACATATGAGCTAACCAACGACCTAGTTTTTGACTATGATAATGGAGCAAGCGTTACTTGGGCAGCTGGTACTCAGTTTATGGGTATGTTCAACGGTCCGGACTCAGTAGAATTTATGCTGGCTGAAGATCAAGGTCTATTGGCAATGGTTGACGGCATAGGTGAGACTGGTTTCAAAGTCATTGCTGAAACACTTCAATTTTCAGACACTGTGGCATTAGGTGGTGGTACATATAATTCACAAGTAGATATAGGTGTTCATATTCCTGAACCAGCTACATTATTCGGTTTAGGTGTAGTGGCAGCAGGTTTAGTAACTAGCCGTCGCCAGAAAAACTCCTAAACTAAAGCTTGATGATTGTGTGTGCGATCGCTCTGGTATCAGCAATAATATCTACATGAGTCAAAGTATAAGTAGCGATCGCTTGTTTCATCCTAACTACTATTTCAAATCAATAGACATCTCCAATAATAAAAAATAAAATCAATTATCCCAAAGAAATTATCAATTATTTCCCCTCCTGGGAGGGGGAGGGGCGAGGGGTGGGTTCCCTACTGCCTACTCCCTATGCATGGAGGAGATGTCTAATCTCAGATACTTAGGTTTTTGCATCTACATCTATGACAAAAAATATCTGTGACATCAACTTTTAGAGCGATCGCTAATGACCTCGCGATCGCTTATCACTTCTAGGAACATTTACGCAATACCCCGATAATTGATTTATTCGTTAACGATGACCCCAGATATTTAGAAGTGTTGAGAATCATCTAAAAACTAGCCAGAATAATTCAGGAAGTTAGCCCATTAATACTTAGATATATCCAGAAAATAAACTTGCTCTCTATTTAATATCAGCAACAGAAGTAATAGTAACTGACAAAATCATTTTTCGTAATCTTTGGCCGTGAAAATCTATTCCCTGTTCCCTACTCCCTGTTCCCTGTTCCCCGATCTTGCCAAAAGTTTATATATTTTCGCTAGATGTCTATGAGTGTTAGGCACTGAAGTATTAATAAAGAACACGTTACCAGAAATCTTCTCAATTCCAATGTTGGCCTTAATAAGACCATATCTAAAATCTAATCATCATCCCCTAAATTCTTCTCAGTAAAGATTTTTGATCGCCTTTGAATTTAATAGACTATTGTTTTATTTTTATAGTCAGTTGTCAGCAGCAAGCCTCCTGGACTTCTAACTAACTTTTTCTTCTATTTAGCTCTATACATTTTAGTTGGATTTTTGCAAGTACCACATTTAGTCCATTTTTGTCAGTGATATAACACACACTTCACAATAACTTGTTATCTTCTGGGAAAATTCACTTTAGCAGATCGGAAAATACTTAGTCACATTACTGAGTTGTATAGACTAATTATTGAAAATTGCGCTGAAAATCTTTATAAACCTTTTTTTCCTCATTTTTCATAATTTTTCATATAATATATCAAGTAAGTAAAATCAATTAACTAAGTATATCTACGACTATTTATCTAATTGTTAATACTGTTATATATGTGATAAAAATCACTCTAGTTCCGTAAGTATCTCTGGTAAAATAGCATTAAATAGGGTGAATTTTGCAGTAGAGTTTTTTAAAGATTCAGCAAAGTCTGGCAAAAAGGGTTGCAACACTTAAGTGAAATTAGTTAGATTATATTCATGAGGGCAACAGAGATTCACAAACCCCTAAAACTACTGAGAAGTATCAATCTTTAATTAAGTAGTTAATGTATATAGGAATCTAAGTATTATCCTCATCATCACTGAGTAAACAAATAACTAATTATTAGGAGTCTCAAAAATGAAAAATCTATTCAAGTACGCATTCGCATTGTCCGCAGCTACTGTTTTCGGTG
>NZ_JAAHGH010000142.1 GCF_010672525.1 Okeania sp. SIO2B3
GAAAAAATTTGATAACGAGAAATTAAATAAAAAATTGACTAGGGCAAATCACGTTCCTGTGCTGTGGAGGGATGCTCCAGTTAAACCTTTTAGATTTAATCCTAAGTTGGAGAAAGATCAACAAGGCGATCGCTACTTTGTAGAAATTAAAGCTAAATTTATACCTGGTAGAGAACAATGGGGATTTATGGAACTACTTGGAGAGCCGACACTAGATGTCCCTAAGTTTTATAAGCCTGAGAAAATTTCTAATCCCCAAGTAGCTTGACATCCTTTTCCCGACCGCAAAATGGGAAAACTCATCTCTACGAATGTGAAGTTCTCTCCCGTAAAATCGCCTGATTATAAACGAGAGACCCCTTTTTGAAGTCTGATTGCGTATCAATTGCCTATGTTCCAAAATAGTTGCTTAGGTTCCTTGCACATCCACCTGGATGTGCTTTTTAATATAAACATACACACAAGAAAACATCTTAACCCACTACCAAGGAGGAGAAAGGCAAAGGAGGTGCCAGTAACAACCGAAAAAGGTGCAACAATAGTCTACATCAACGGTTATCAAGTGAATGGCTCACAGCGATTCCAGAAAATAGAACTGAGAAAAATATTAGGCATCAAAGCCAAGAAAACCATCTCAGACGACCTCAAAGCAATAGGTGAAGAAACCTATCCCTGGACATGGGAAACAGTACGAAAACTAATCGGATTAAAACTATTCCTAGCAATAGGAAGAGGCGACCCAAAATATAGCCGTCAAACCTATTCGGAACTAATAAAACTAGGAGAAGAACAACTAAAAGCAGTTCTCCAACACCATCAAATCGACATAGAACAGGAGTTTCAAAAAGTAAAAAATGACTACCAAAACAATCAACAACGGACATCATTCGCATACCGGGCCAACCGCCGAAGAATTGATACAGCAAGCTCACAATCAAGCGAAAAACAACCAGAGTAACACGACCAATAACAGCAGTAAAAATGTGCATAAAAAGCCAACAACAGAAGTACAAGGAAGCATAACCACAGCTTCAGAAACTCTAGAAAACGCAGTAGCAGGAAACGCTCAAAAATTAGTAGAAAGTGCTAATCTCAGTAAAAAAGCCCGTATTCAAACAGGAGTAAAACGAGGTCGAACTAAAACCCAAGACATCATCATTGGTGAACAATTGGGAGTGCTAGACGAACTCGCACAACACGAAGTCACCCAAACATTTGACCTGTCAGAACAGCTAGAAAAACTATCAGAATATAGTGACACTGTAACCGATGTATCGGAAATATTAGAGGCAGAAGAAGCCGACCCTTTAGAGTCACTAAAAAGATTCGAGGTCAGAAGGCTACCAGACTCGAACAGAGGGTTTTCGATCTTCAGTTAGAACTAGCAAAAATCCAGGTATGGCTGCGTAAAAATAGAGTCAAAATTACTGAGTATGAAAGTCAGAAAAAGCAGCCTATTTCACAACAAAAAGAGCAGTCGAATGCACCAGAATTAAACCAATTAGTAAAGGAGGAAAATTATCAATCAGAAGATTCAATTTGTCTAACAACAGGATTTCCAGGAATGTTTTAAAAATCACCAAATAACAACCCAGAATACTAATAAAAAATCTCCAAGCTCAATATTAGTAAACTGGGAAGTGACAGAAGTCTGAAATGACAAATAAACGACCAAGTCTATCAAAAAACACTGGAACTTAACCGGAACTTTCCTCAAAGTGTAGTTCCAGCGGAATGCTAACTATATCAGGAGATTCCGCTCCCACAGTTCCAGTTCCATCACCATGAAATTTACAAAAAATTAGGAGAATCCAATGAAACTACTCAGTAAAATTTTTCAAATTATTTCTCAACAACTTCAAGGTTGTTTAGGTGATATTTTTGCTAAAGAATGTACTAAAAATTTTAGTTTAATTATGGAAATATTAGGTTGGTGCTAAATACAAAAAACAGAGTAAAAATCAATTACTATTACTATATAAATAGCTACGAATGGAAAAATAAATCAAGGAAATTTAGAAAAAAAACTGGGTATAAATGTCAGATATTTCCTTGGTTGAAAGCAAAAAGTAGTCACCATACTACCTACAAAAATCTAGGGTATGAAAAGTGGAATATAGACTGTATAGTTGTTTCACACTCAGCACACAAATTCATACACGGATGGTTAGCTGGTTCTAGGAGAGATATTAGAGTGTCACAACAAAATAAAAACCCTAAAAATAGATACCCAAATACGTTTCAAAGAATCATTCATGCCTACGCACGAATTGTCGGAATTGTGTTGTACTTGATTAAATTTATTTAGGAGAAAAAAGTGAAAGTAACAGTAGATATTGCAGACCAGCATGTGTTAGCACCAGCTTTGGCAACGATTGAAAAAGTAGCGGGGGATAACAGCACTTATATTGATGAAGTAAAAAGCTTAGTTGATGTAGCTTACAATGCAGCTTGCAACTGTACTAATATTACGCCAATAACAGGGGGCAACAAAGAAGATACTTTGAAGGCAATAAAAAAACTGGAAAATAAAGTCAGTAGCTTGGTAGATTAAATGAATAAAATAATAGTACCTCCTGATGGAGCAGGAAACTACGAACACAAAACTAAAGTGCCCGGTTTCTGGGAAACCTTATCACAGTGGTTCTGGCATCATTTACCCACAGTTTTCAAGGTTTGGGAAAAACACGAATTAGTAGACCCAAACCTAGACGAAAATTATGCTCAAACTGAATTAAAAAATTATGCAAATTTAGAGGACATCAAATATTATGCAGACACTGAAGACATCAAAGAATACTTCAACAACTAGGAAGAAAGCCTACGGGTTACTCGAATACCTATTTCGATCCATAATTGAAAAATGGAACCTGTAGCCTTAAGACATAGACAAAATTAAAAAACAATTAAACAATACATCACAAAAGAAGCATATGGCATATCTACAACCAGGAGACTATACTGTATCTGCTGAAAAATTAGAAGGAGAAATTCGTCGAAACAACCTCGGCACATTAAGAGAGAAATGGGCTCAATCAGGACATTTGCTACAAGCGGAACAAATCAAGACTCGTGCTACGCGATTGAAAATAAATCAAGCACAAAATCTTTATAATAAAGAAGCGATCGCTACTCAAAGAACTCATGTAGAAGCCCAAAAAGAACAAGTAGGGTTACAAATAGCTCAAACGGGATTACAAGTAGCTAATACCAACCTACAAAAAACACAACTTGAACTAGGAGCAGCCCGAATAGAAACCCGTTTATTCGCTCAACAAAAACAAGCGCAGATAGAAGGAAAACAGATGGATTTATATAATATATTGGCGCAAAATTCAGAGAAACGCGCTTTATATAGCTTGCAAGGCAGGCTAAAAAATAGCCCATCTGTGATCGCAGGTAGTAATGCAATAGGAAGCTTAAGAGGTTAATTGATAAGATGCAACACAGATTGTATGGACTAAGAGGCAAAGCTTATGTAAAAGAATATAAACGTTTATATGAGCAGTTAAAAGAGGCGATTAAAAAGGATTTTTTTGAAATAGTAAAAAAACTGGGAAATTCGGTCTAATAAATTTTGGAGAGTTGTGCAACAAGTACCAAATTCCTGTAAAAGTAATGGATGAATGGTTGCCGGATATCACATTAGAAGAAAAAGGTAGGCAAGATAAATTCTATCCAACTGGGACTTGGGAAAGATGCAAAGACAAAGGTCTTAAAGCTAAAGATATTGGAGTAGTTTGGCAATAATAGAAGGAGGTTTAGAAGTGCATGACCAAACAATATCATTTAGATTAGCTCAAACAATAGTAGTAGCGATCGCCTCAATTTTGTCAGGAAATTTAACTAAGGTTCTCTGGTTTTTAGCAGCACCTATTATTCATTGGATTATCGGAGGCGTGCTACTATTAGGAATTATTTACTGGGGAGTATGGGCATCATTTTACTGGAAAAGAGCAGCTTATTTTCATTCTCCAGAATGGTATCCATGGGCTGTATTAATTATCAGTTTATTGATGATTTGTTATGGGTTTTGGAGTTTTAAGTAATGGAAAATAATAAAGATAACGAATTAATTTATAGTGAATCAGACCTAGAAAATGCTTACTGGGAGGGCATAAAAGATAAAACATCGTTCCTAGCTGTAATTGCTGTAGTCCTTCTGCTGGCTTCAGTTGTAGGAAGTTTTGCAGGCAAGGTATTACCTCCACTTATGGAATTCACATTGAAACAAGCAATGTCGGCTGAAGAAGGAACACATTTACCGGGTAGTTTACCAAAGCAATCAATTCAAGCAAAC
This sequence comes from Okeania sp. SIO2B3, assembly GCF_010672525.1. Classification (GTDB taxonomy): domain Bacteria; phylum Cyanobacteriota; class Cyanobacteriia; order Cyanobacteriales; family Microcoleaceae; genus Okeania. The sequence goes on from NZ_JAAHGH010000142.1 coordinate 4,301, forward strand.
TAAGTTTAGTCATGGAGAGCAACTACTTTAAAAAAAATGACTTGTGGGATAGTGACCACGTTATAAATAACGATGGTTTGGATTTAGAACCGGGAGAAGAGACTGCATTTCAGTTAAGTTCGGATTTAAAGCATCCAAACTTAGTTAAGGAACCCCGACCCAACCCCAAACAAAATGCTCACTATGCGCCAGTCAAAGTATTTGGTATCTCCTTGCCAGTAATTGTTGAAAAATATCTGTACTTGGGAGTAGCAGGGGTAGGTTTAATTAGCGGGGTTGCAGTTAGCACAACTTCCACTATGTTTATATCTCCTGCACTTCTAGTGGCAGGAGGAATAGCAGGCATAAATTTTATGATTTCCTGTGAAAGACGCCCCATCAAATTAGAATCAGAAATTATTACCAAAGAACAACAATTACAAGAAAAATCAAATAAAATTGCTGCCCTAGAAACAGAATATCAAAAAAAACTATCAGAACTCACCTCAAAATTAGAGCAACTAGACCAAGAAAAAGCCAATTTAACCACTACCCTAGAAACAGAATATCAAGAAAAAATAGCTGCTCTTTCCACAAAAGAAGAGCAGTTGCAAGACGAACTATATCAAGCAATATCGGAAGAAAATCAATCACTAAACTCCAGGATAGAAGAAGCACAGAAATTCTTACAAACACAGTTAGACACTCAAACAGAACAATTTCAGCAAGAAATTCAGCAACTAAACGAACAACATCAATACGAACTAAGCCTAAAAGATGAGGCGATCGCCGGGCTCCAACTACAACTTCAACAAAGTAACGCCTGTAAGATACCACCAAAAAGTGCTAAACGGATACATCACGCTGCACTCCAAGTCCAGGAAGTGTTATTTGAACATGAAGTGACAGCGGATTGGGTAGACTCTTGGGCACATCCTAAGAGTCAATTTGATTCCCATTGGTTTCATCTTCGTTACGGCATTCCTAAATATAAAGTTCAGCGTGCTATAGAAAATATCCCAGGAAAAGTAGAAGGATATTTCACATCACAATTAACCTGGGAAGATGGGAAATTTCAGATAGATTGTAGTTTGTTTGACCCTAGTGTAACTAAACCACAAAAAATCAAGGGAATAGAAATTGAACCAGCACCGAAAGACTGGATATTGAATTCATTAGGAGAAATTTCCAGTAAAGAACATGGTGGCTACCATCTATTTGTTTGTGGTCCGACTGGCACTGGAAAATCATCATTTTTGTGTAATCTTTTGGATTTTGCATTCAGAAAAATAGGAGTGATAGATTTAAGAGTTATAGATCCTAAATATCCTGATACAGAATGGCGAGTCAAAGGCGAAAAAGTCATCCCTCAGTATAAAGGATTTAAGCCTTGGACAAATCCAGATGGAATTGAGGAGCCTTGTGCGCTAGATGGTTTACTAGATATGCAGGAATCTGTCGAAACCAGGCTTGAAGAGGCTAGGGAAGCAGAATATCTAAGTAAAGAGAAGCCAGATAGGCATACTATTCTATGGGTAATAGATGAAGCAGAGAGACTAATAGCCGAAAATCCGAAGAACGCTAAAAATAAAGGACCCAATGCGGTAGATCCTATACTACAGACATTAAAAGTAGGGCGTTCCACCAGAAATATTATGATTATGCTAGGACAGTCTCCAATGTGTTCGAGATATGGAATGCTAGAGACTGATTTAGATAATTTTGGTATAGCAGCTTGGTTGGGAGCAGAGAATATTAAAAAAGGAATAGATGAAGTTTCTACTCACCTAACCACAAAAAAAAGGCTGAGAAAACAATTAGAAGCGTGGGAAGCCTTAGCAGAACAAGACTCATCAAACAAATATATTGGGTTGATAAAAATGCGAGGTCAACCAGCATTTATAGCTAAATTGCCACCTCCGAATTGTTTTAGTAACTTGGAACTTAAGGGAGAAGAAATAGAAGACCAGATTCCAGCGGAATCTCCTATAGGACAAGGAACTCCAAGTTTTTCAGTTTCAGTTCCAAGTATTGAATCTACAGAGAAATTAGCTGATGATGCCAGGAGGTTAGATCATGTTCAAGAGTTAAGAGAAAATAATCCTAATATTGGGATTGAACAGTTAATAGCTACAGTTTATGCAGATTGGAATGTCTTGACTAAAGAGGGTAAAAAAAGTGCTAGAAAGTGGAGGAAAGCTAGGGAACATTTGAGGAGAATAGCAGGGATTTAGTTAAATTTTTTGAGATAAAATTATGAAAAAAAATAAGAACAATATTCAAGATGTAGATTGGAGTATCAGGTATCCTGAAAATTGGGCAGAAATATCTTGGAAATGTCGTGAATCAACAAATTTTCGATGTTGTTTATGTAGAAGTGAAGCTACACAAACGCATCACGCCTTGTATACCTACCGAGATGGAAAAGTTATTGCAGATTTTCGGGGTATTGGTAGTTATTTGTTTCCGCTTTGTGATGATTGCCATGAGATAGCCCATCATCCGTTTAATTATAGGAAAGACTTGAAAAATCCGGTTTTAGGTAATAAAAATTCACCCCGGTTTTATAAACAGTTAAGATCTGGTTGGCTGAAGAAAAAACAATTATGTCAGGTAAGGATGGAGCAAAATTAATGTATAAAAATAATAATGTATTTTCCTTTCGATTATTTTCAGAAATTCAAAAATCACAATCAAACAAAAATATTTATATCTTGCTGAGTAGTATAGCGATCGCTATAATAATACTAATATAAAATTAAGTAGTCACTTTTTGACGATTAAGTAATATGTATATCAGTTTGATCGGAATCCTTACGGCGATAGTTATAGTTATTTATGCAATCAAGATTGTGATTGAGTCTTTACAGCATAAAGAGATTAAATGTATTGAAATTGTTAATACTCCGTTAATTAAAAAAGTTTCTGATTTAAGTGTCGCTTTTTTAGACGGAAGAGAACACAAGATTCAATATATACACCTCACAGTTTTAAGAATTTGTAACTCGGGCAACATACCTGTAATCCCAGGTGACTTTATACGTCCAATAACGTTTATATTTCGGGAAACACAATCGGCTACAGAAATTGTAAACACTGAAATATTTAACGCAACTGAACTTCTCCGACCGATAATCAAAACCACAAAAAATATTGTCGAATTAGAGCCTTTACTATTGAATCCGGGCGACAGTTTTGATATATCTATACTGAGTTTTTCAGTAACTCACGACTTCAATATAGATAGTAGGATAGTAGGAGTTAAAAACCTGAAAATGGAAAAATGGTTAACTAGAAAAACTGATTATCCAACTAGAAGATATCTGAGTTATGGGTCTTTGATGCGTATTTTAAATATTGCTTTGGTCATATTGATTGCAGAAATTATTGGGTTAGCTTTTATTATTATTTCTAGTTTTTTCTAGTGGATAGTGGGCGGTGACAGCAATACCTCCTAAAGTGGATAGTGCTGCTGGAGGAACAAAGACAAATCTCATCAGATTATAACTACTTTACGACTATTTTTGAGATTATGAATATTAAAGATTGATGTCGTCAAGGACATTGATTGTGATATTGTTCATAAATTTTACTACTTGCGCAAGGATAAGATGTTAGAATAGAGTTCAGTTTGTAGACATAGAATTATTAAGTTATTAAATTATTAAATTATAAATTATGAAGTATTTCAGTGAAAATTTTGACTATTTTAATAAGCTTTTTGAAGTTGAACTTATCAATTCAAAAGTTAGCTTTAACAATATTGCTTGGATTTATAAAAGTTGTGAACTTAAAAGAAGTATACATGGGAATAGAGATTTTTGGTATGTTTTAGTCAAGAACCAGATTAGTAAGGGATTGATCCAAAGGCTTAAGTTTAGTTCGACGCTTGTTCGTTTTAAAAATATACCTGTCGTACAGAGCAAAGTAGTAATGAATCTTGATGATCGTGATGAAACTGTAATTAATAAAATTCGTAGACAAGTTGGCTGGAAATTAGCAAAAATAAATGTAAATACTCTTTTAGGAAATCCTAAGAGTTTTGAATATTTAGAGAGAGCCTACTTAGAAGAAAATTTATTCGATGTGTGGTATGAAGAAAATGCCAAAAATTTAGATGAAATATTTGCAATTACAGGAGCAGACAAAGAAGTTAATTTTAATAGGGAGAATGAAATAGAAAAGCTCTATATGGAATGGTTTTCAAGTAGATCAAGTTCAATTAGTTAACAATGTCCAACGCCTAAAAAGTTCCACTGCAAATCGCAAGTTTCCGCCAGTTTCGATAATGACATCGTGGCGAGCAAGAGTTTCAAGAGCATCATTTAATATACTTTCTTCTAAACCTGTAACTTCCTGGATAGTGGCACGACTACAACCTTCTGGATAGTCAGCTAAACCTCTCAGAATATCTTGCTGTCCCGGTGTATCTTGAGCCGCTTGACCCCAAACTCCTGTGAAATAATAACGCCCATTCTGGAATAGTTCATTTTGACGAATAATGGCTTCCACATCTGCAACAGTAAAAATAGGCTCTCGTGTTTTTCCCTGCTCAAACGTTTGCTCATTGTAGCGACGGACAAGTAAAAATCCGAGTAGTTGTACTAAATAAGGTTGTCCGAATGTTAGGTCGTAAATACGATCCATTGCTTCTGGTTCGTAGGTTAGCAGGAAGTCTGGGTTTGGGTTAGCAAGGAGTTGATGGGTTGTTGCTCTACTCAAAAAGCCAACGCGGATGGGAATGACGCTGGTAAGAAATGACTGAAAGTAATCTTCTGTCATTTCTTCAAGAGTGTGCAACCCGGCAAAGGCAAAAGCAATTTTCGGACTCATCTGCACGAAACCCCGTAATACTGTCATAAAGTTAGCTGGAAGTTGTTTGGCGTTAATTAAGTTTTCAATTTCTTCAAATTCATCCAGGGCAATAATTAAACATTTGTTCTCTAATTTTTGAATTGCCTGTTGTAAGTAGAGTTGAAAGGTTCGTTGGGGAAGTCTCAGGAGTTTGTCTATGTCCGGTTGTGGAAGGTTAATAGCATCTGAAATTTCATCACTAATTGCTAAAAATATTTCACCCATTCCTTCAGAAATAGCTGCTAAACTTTGGAGGTTGACATAAACAACTTGAATATCTGAACTGGAACAGTTGGCAATATTCCGTAGGATTGATGTTTTCCCCATGCGATGAGGGCCGTAAAGTATAACTGATTTTGGCTGAGGAGCGATCGCCCACAGCTCCTTAAGATATTTCAAAATATCTTCTCGACCAACCAAGTTACTTTCTAATGGATCGCCAATCGTGTATGGATTTTGTATTACCATTGTTTTTACGGCTGAGACAGTATAATTACTTGAAGAAAAATATCTCTTATTTCTCTAGAGGGATTTTTGTTATTATACTCAGAAAGGTTAAATATCTATTTCATCATCTATCACTACTTCATCTATCCAGGAGAGTGAATAATATAGGTGGCTCCCATCCTTCTGATTTTAGTTCTGCTACTAATTTAAAATCTACAGCGCGATCGCCTTCTCTCCAATCAGATTCAGAAAATGCCCAGGCTAGTTCTTGATAGAATAATTTTCGCCTTTCGTCTAATGATAATCTTTCCTCTCCGAAAGCTTCTCTAATATCATCTATTGTCGAACGTTTCCTGGTAGCTCTTGTATAAGTCCTTGCTATAATTTTAGCTTTTTTAGTCCCGTTTTCTTCTGCCCATTCTAATAGTTTATCAAAGTCGTCGATAGAGATAGTTTTGGCTGTTGATGCACCACTTTTTGTAGCCCTACCAATACTTACTTCTACGAACTGACGGCCTGTGAAACCTTTATCCTCTAACCTTTTAAGAGTTTTACCTGCTCTTCTGACGGCCTGTGAAAGCCAGTCATACCGATACCCTAAAGCTACACTTGCGCTGGCCATAGTTACTCTAAATTCACCATCTTTAAATAGTTGTTGGGGACTCCCGTTATAATCTGTGATTTAACGGTGAGAGGAAAACAGGCAGCTTATAAACTATTTTCCTTTTAATCTCAAGTTTTCTCTTCTGAGTTCTTGTCTTTAAGTTTTAGTGAATCTACAAAATCATTTATTACTTGTATCATCGTTTTTTCATTTTCCGCTATAATAAATATATGGTCGAAAGGGAAAAAGATGATAATCACTCACTGCTACAAAATCAAGCCAAATAAAGAACAAACAGCCAAGATAGATGATTGGTTAGAACTTCTCAGAAGACATTGGAATTATGCTTTAGGTCAACGATTAGATTGGTTAAATAGAACTAGATGTCAGATAGACCGTTGTTCAATAATTTCAAGTCCAATTGGTGAGATTTCTGTTAGACCAGATTATCATTTTCAGTCAGCAGAATTAAAGCAAACTAAAAAGCTATTCCCAGACTATAAAGAGATATATTTTGAAGTACAACAAAACAATCTCAAAAGATTAGATAAAGCTTGGCAACGTTGGTTAGTTCCTGATAAGACAGGCAAGAGGTTTGGTAGACCAAGATTTAAGAAGTGTGGTAGATTAAGGTCATTATGTTTTAGTAGAGTAAATCATCCTAAAGCAGCAGTTAAATTTGATGGCAAACAAATTCTCATTAGTAGATTTGGTGCTATTCCAGTGATAGTTCATAGACCTATTCCAGATGGATTTATAGTAAAAACTGCAAACATAACTAAAAAAGCTGATGGTTATTATGTTAGTTTTAGTTTGGAAGATAAGTCAGTTCCTAGTCTAATTCCTACAGATAATATCAAAACTACTATAGGTATTGATGTAGGCTTGAAAGAGTTTTTAACTACTAATACTGGTGAGACTGTTTCTGTTCCTAATTTCTATAGAAAATCTCAATCTAATTTAGCAAGAAAACAACGAAAAGCAGATAGAAAAGAAATTGGTTCTAATAACTGGAAAAAGGCACAGAACAGAGTTGCGAGGTTACATCAATATATTGCGAGGCAAAGAGAAGATTTCCACTATAAAACTGCTCATAAATTAGTAAAAGAGTATGACTTAATTGCCGTCGAAGACCTCAACATTAAAGGTTTAGCTAGAAATACTAAACTATCAAAATCAATTTATGATGTAGCCTGGGGAGCTTTTATTGAAAAATTGAAGGCAGTAGCGGTAAAACGCGGTGTTCATGTTATTAAAGTTAATCCTCACAATACGTCACAAAATTGTAGTAATTGTGGTCATAAAGTACCTAAAGCTTTGTCAGTTAGAACTCATTCTTGTCCGAAATGTGGAACAGTTTTGGATAGAGATGAAAATGCAGCACGAAACATACTGAATAAAGCATTATGCGAGGTGGGTATCATCTTGCCTGCTTGTGGAGGCGTAAGACATTAGTCAGCCTGTGAGACAAGAAACTTCTGAAACTTGGTTTCAATTATCTTTGTTTTAGAAGCTCACCTTATAATCTTTGATTTAAGGTTGAGATAACTTCACCAGATAGCCTATATACTTCTATCGGCAAAACTCCCATTAAATTAATTTCTTTTCTCTCTACTTTGTCCATAATTGTCCTCTTTGAAGTAAATATTTTTATTGTTTTAGCATCCTATATTGTGGGATGCTAATTTGGCTTTTAGAATTAGAAATTAGGCTCTAATAATGGTTGATTTTTACTAATAATCTGTTGAACTTCAGGAATGCTCAAGCCATCAAGACACTTCATTTTTGCCGTGCCTTCAAGGTCAATAAACTTCTCGGAATATTCGAGCGCTGCTACTAATTGGTCTATAGAGTTGTCGCTCTCAGTCCTCTCTCTCCATTGCCAGTTTATGCTGTAGTAATTGATTGGCTTCACAACTCCGTTCTCATCTGGCTTTTGTCCGCTATGTTTGACAAAGCTTGCAATGAAAACTCCTTCTGCTGCCTCAACCCCCTGACACTGAAGCTTAGTAATTAGATTGAGAAAAGATGAAAGCGAACGCGTTTTTTGGTAAGTCACTATAAGGCACTCGCGATAAATATCCGGGCTAGTTCCGGAGTTTTCAGTCACAAAAAATAGTTGCCCCCAAAGTGTGTCCTTCGTTTGCCCCAACCCCCCATAATACTTGGAAAATTTCAGGATGCTGCATTCGAGTTTGTTTCCTAGTGCCTCATCGCCTATTTTCCATTGGCCTTCTTGGCAATTACAACGTAAATTAGGGATGTTGTCTGCTACTAAAATTGCATTTTCTGGCTTGGTACCAAATACATTTAATGTTGTTGTCATGGTTATATAATTTCCTTAATTCTTTCTGTTTGTTCTTCCCTATCTGCAATGGATAGGGGCGTTTTTGCTTACATTTCTGCTATCATTCTTAAAGCAGCGCCTACTGCTTCCCTTAAGCTGCTGGATTTGATAGAAGGCTGTAGCGCCCAATTGGTAGAAAAGCTGGTGTAATATTCGTTATCTCTCCAGCGTTTGATATAACAATATTTTGCCTTACTCCTAGCTACTTTACATTGATTATCATCACCATCTACTCGATATGCTTTATAGCCATCCGGTAAATAATTTGCTACCTTTGAGCCTATCCTGATTTCCTTGGGATGACGTATATATTCAGTCTCCAAGAGCTCCTGCCAAATCTTATCAAAATACGGCTTTATATGGTCTGGAGTAGTACAAGAGAAGGACATATAAATCTGGTGACGATATACTAATTGGATATATTTACCGTGGTAATCATTCCGGTGGTATCCAAAATAATGCCCGTTGATGTACCCGTAATTGGGGTGCAAGTCTTTTGACCACTGGATATTGTACCGATAGTTATCATCTGAATCCTCCCCAGTAGTAGGAGAGGACAGTACTTCTTCAGACGATGCTATACCTTTGGGGATAATTCAATCTCAATTAAGGCATCAATCATTTCTTCTGTGAAGCCGTGATGCAACATCTTTGCGGTATTAGAAGAATATAAATCCACACCGTCGTCCTCAAAGATACCTATATAGGATGTCCCATGGTAAACATCCAGGAAGGTTGATTTACCATTGGAGTCATAGCCAAAAGTTAATTCAGGGTTGACTTTTTTGATCTCACCTGCAACTGTCTCTAACAACGGTGTAGGAATAACTTCAGTCTTTTTAGATGGTGCTGGTTGCTCAACTTTAAGATATAGTTCTGTTTGTACCACTTCGCTTTGCTCTGATTGACTGAAGTCTTGCTGTTTTCCATTTTCGGAACCATTCTGCTTTGGGGTAGGTTCAAGTCCAGTAAAGTTATTAGATGCTATTTCTTCTGCTGTAGGTTGCTCTGGTTCTGGTTGTGCTTGTAATGCAGCTTCTAACTTAATCATAAGGTCAGGAGGGCAAGGTTTTTGAGACTTTGCATCTACTCCTTTAAGCGATCGCTTATCTACTATCTTGAATGTGTCATGCTTTACTAAGTAGATAACCCGCTTGGAATCTTCTACTTGCTTGCCATATAAGTAAAAACCTACATACCGGGCTATTTCTAGCTTCCCTAGAGCGTTGTGCCAACCAACTAAGTCAAAGGGTAAGGCAGCTCGCTTGGAATCCGCGACGACGTTGATGCACTTTATGAGATTCCGCTCGGCATGGGTGCAGCTTTCCCAAATCTTAAGAGCCATAGGTGCACCTATAGATGCTTTAAATTCCTCTAATTCTGATTTGTTCTTTTTGCTCAACAATTGTTCCTTCAGTTGCGAGAGCGTGGGTTCAGGTTTTTGAACCATTGACTCATCTTCTACTTGCTCAACATCAGCAGCTTTTAAAGTTTCGACAGTAGCCTTAGCTGTAGGCTTGTTTTGCTGCTGAACTTTGCCTACTTCTGATTTTTTAGATAAGCAATAATTATCAAGAGTGATAGATTTACCTTCGTTCACATCCTTTAGGAGTAAAGGTAAATCTAATGCGTAAGTCCTAATCAAGTTTTCTTCAAGCTCGATAGTGCTTAACAGATTACCTTTGTCGGTAAAAATCATCCCTAAAGATTTGCCTTTAATTTCTATGTACATAGCTATCTTGGGAATGCCTCGGGTCTTTGAAAATTCAAAAGTATCCAGTTCTGACAATACTTTTTCAACCAGAGCAATTTTTTGTTCTTCGTCGTCGGATTGAATCGGCGATACTACAGATTGTACCTGCTCATGTCCAGAAGCCCATGCGGAAATTTCTTGCTCCTGCCGTGGCTGATTTCTTTGAGAGAGTTGGTCATGTGCTTCAATTAATGGAGCTATTTCTGCTTCAGATGAGTATGGCGATTCAATTGGTTCAGGAGTATTTTCTAAAATTTGTGCGGTATGCTCAGTAATTATTTCCTCAGTTTTGGGTGCGGTTTGTGGTGGCCCGTCACCGAATAAACTGTCATAAGCTTCTATTTCTGATTCAGTATATTCGGCTGTTTTGCCTACTGATTCAATTTCAATTCGCACTGGCCCTGTTTGGTCTGCTTCACTCTCTCCGAGCTTGAGGCGATCGCTTACCAGCAGTTTGTAATCTGGATACTCGTTTAGTAATGATTCTAGTTCTGCAACAACTGACTTAATCTTGGTATCAGCTTTTGTTAGCTCAGTCAGTCGGGATTTTGCTTTCTTGAGTTGAGCCTCTAAGATAGACACTAACTCTTCTTGCTTGATAATTGTTTGGGATTTTAGTAACATAATGTTTGCCTTCCCGGTTCTTTCTTTTCGGACTATGAAGGACATTTAAAGGACATTGCCTCAACTTTTGTCGGGTCGGGCGGTGTCCTTTTTTTTGTCCTGTAGCTAGTTATCTATCCAGCTACATTTATTATTATAGACCGTTAACAAGTCTATGTCAAGTCTTTACATAAAAAAATTTTTTGTGTTATTGTTAGGCCATA
>NZ_JAAHGH010000143.1:0-3780 GCF_010672525.1 Okeania sp. SIO2B3
CATTCCGAACGGCTTTGATTTGCATCTCAATCGTCCATCCGTAATTTTCGTCCTGCATGGCCAGTGCTTGGAGCGCGAGGGGCAAACTACACCTGGTAATGTAGTTCCTGCTTGTATTCAGTGTAATAGCTCTAAAAATAATCAAGATGTTTTTGAATGGATGGACAAAAAATCCATTACTCCTCATCCTGAGTTTATTGACAGAATTATAATTTCTGAATGTGGACTTTATGGTTAGATAAGTTCTACCTGTCATTCAATACTTATTAGATATCTCCAATAATAAAAAATCAAATCAATTATTGTACTTTTATTCATCAATTATTTCCCCTACTCTCTACTCCATCTTTTAGTGGAGATATCTATTTTATTGCTAGCTATAATTCAATCTAGAAAGTGCAAAGTTGTTGGAATAACTATTGCGAGCTAATGCTTTCAGGGATTTCAAAGTTAGAAACTCTCCATTCAGAAATGTCGGTGCTGTAAGCATTTTTCAGTAATACTTTCAGTCTTGAAAGTCAATCGTTTTTTAGAAAAATTTTGTACTCTCCAGATTCAATCTACCTACTAAAAAAAATAATTATTAAACTCTAATTATTAACGGGACTTTGATATTTTTTAGGCTAAAAATTGCTTCAAACTCAACGTTAGCAAGGAAAATACGTTGCTCTGGCTAAAAATGGCTCTTTGCGTAGCATTCCCTAGGAAAACCTAAGATATATCAATAAATAGACTATTTTAACGTTAAAGCATTACACAGTAAGGTTTTAAAACTATTTTTAAGGCATTTTTTGCTAAAGTCCCGTTAACTAAAATATTTTTCTATAGTTACTAAATTATACCTTTTTTCAAGTAGGAATAAACCTATAGATATGGTAATATTACGACTGAAAATTATCTCAATAAAAAAATATAATAGTTACTGAATATCAATAATAAAATAGTTAAGTAGCTATGCAAAATTAATTACAATTTTTGATGTTTTCAATAGCATTAACAACGAAAGTAAAGCAAAATTGATTAATCTATTGAATCTTAAAAAAAGACAAAGATATAGGGAAAGCTGCCCCAAAAAAACTTATCTTAAACAAAACTAATTAAAAACTTTCCTAGTTATGGCAAAAATAACTCACAAAGAAGTATTCGACCTCCTAATCAAAGAAGTTCTTGAAGCTTACCCACACGTGGAAAATAAGTTGGATTTTGTATCTAAAGATATTTTAGAGCATCTTCTCTCTAATAGTGATGGAGTGAGAGAAAGATTGCGTAAGGGATCTTTTACAAAAGATGATGGTAAAGTTAATCAAACCGAAGCTTTTTTACTCACCTGGGTGGATGAAGTATGGGATGTAGAAAATGGTAATCAAGAGTTATATAAAAAATTTATCTCTGAATTAAATGGAACGTCACAGGAGTTTGATTTATATGATAAAGAAGTACCTCAATAAAGTAATTTAAGTCACGACTAAATAAACAAAGCTTGAATGTAGCCAAAAAATAAGTACCTTCTGATTAAAGCTACTTATTTTATATAGCAATTCCCAAGAAAAAAGAGGTATAAAATTCGTTGATTTTAGGGGTTAGGGAGTAGGGAGTAAAAAAGAAGAAAAACAACTGTACCTCAGTAACTTGAGAAACGCTATAGCTAAAATTGGTAAATAGATAAGTTTTATACTAAATCCGGCGATCAAAAGAACCGTTATTATGAAGGTCAAGCAGAAGGCAGAAAGGTTAGAAAATAATTTGAAAAACGGACTTTTGATAACCGGATTTGGTATTAGTCATAAATGAAAAAATTAATTTTTGGTGCTATCATTTGGTCTCAATTCTGTTAATACTTGAAACCTTATTATTCCTAGACTTAAAGGAGGAATAACTATCCCTATTCATTAATTGATAATGGATAATGGATAATTGATAATTACCTCTGGTTAAAACCGTTCTTGATTGAATATAAGGAATATTTTCTTTTCTCTTGGTCGATTGGATATGGCGAGGAGACCTCGCCATCCCTCGACCGCTTTTTCCCCTTAAAAGGAGAGGCTTCAAGGCGCGAATTATTTAATTATTAATTATTAATTATTAATTATTAATTATTAATTATTCGGTAATATATTTTCTACTTGTATTAAGTGCAATTACTCTAAAAATAATCAAGATGTTTTTGAATATAAATAGACTTGAAAACTAAGTTTTTGGCGAGGCATTACAACGGTTTTATATTAACGATCACCATAGTTCTAAAAGAGAATATGAAATAACTACTTATAGATAGAAAATTCTAGAATTGATTTTTTTGACATTTATGAATAAAAATTTGGCTCGTACTGCCAAGAATAATCAAAACGCGATAGTATAAATCTCTACTATAAAAACATCAATAAAAATGCGTTTAAAATCTCTCGACGTATTTCGTGGCATTACCATTGCCAGTATGATTCTTGTTAATAACCCAGGCAGTTGGAATCATGTTTATCCACCCTTACTTCACGCAAAATGGCATGGTTGTACACCCACAGATTTAGTATTTCCCTTCTTCCTATTTATCGCAGGTGTAGCAATGACTTTTTCCCTGTCAAAATACACCGAAAAAAACCAAGCAACTCCAAAAGTTTATCGGCGAATTTTACAAAGATGCCTCATACTGTTTCTCTTAGGTTTACTACTAAATGGCTTTCCTAATTACAACTTAGCTACTATTCGTATCATGGGAGTATTACAACGTATTAGTTTAGCCTACCTCCTCGCAGCGATCGCCATCCTTAACCTTTCGAGAAAACAACTTTATGGACTTGCCACTGCACTACTAATTGGATACTGGGTAGCCATGCAATTAATACCCGTTCCTAATTATGGCCCTGGTGACCTTTCCCCAGAAGGAAATCTTGGTGCTTATATTGATCGCCTCATTCTGACCCAACAACATTTGTGGGCCGGAAAACCATACGATCCAGAAGGTCTATTTAGCACTTTACCTGCTGTAGTAACCGTTTTGATTGGTTACTTTACAGGAGAATGGCTGAAGCATAAACCAATCAAAAGTCGCACTAGCTTAAATCTGGTCATTTTCGGTCTTAGCTGTTTAGTAGTGGGGTATATCTGGGGACTATTTTTTCCCATCAATAAAACTTTATGGACAAGTTCCTATGTAATATTTACCTGCGGATGGGCCTTACTGTTATTAGCTGCTTGTTATGAGGCGATCAAAGTTCGAGGTTGGCAAAAATGGGGACATCCATTTGAAGTGATGGGATTAAATGCCATATTGATATTTGTCGCCTCTGGATTTTTAGCTAGATTAATGATTTATAACAAAATTAGTATGGTTGAAAGTTCTCCTACTATTAAGACATGGATATATGAACAATTTTTCCAATCTTGGGCTGGTTCATTTAATGGTTCTTTGATTTTTGCTATTGTTAATGTGTTATTGTGGTGGGGAATTTCTGATTTAATGTATCGTCGCAGTTGGTTTATTAAAGTTTAATCAACATTAAGCATTTAGTTATTAGGATTCAGAATTCAGCGCAAAACTTTCGGTAGATACTCAGACGTTGCAATGATAAGTCGCCACAGATAGAATTTTTTCTTCATCCTATCAATCATAGAATTAGCCAATGAAAATCTATAAAATAGTCATCAAGAAAATTCCTTTTTTTTCCGAGTCAAACCAGGGAAAAATACTCAAACGTTGCAGTCAGAAGTCGCCACAGATAGAATTTGTTCTTCATCCTGTCAATCATAGAATTAGCTAATGAAAATATCCCAAGTAGTCATCAA
>NZ_JAAHGH010000143.1:3880-15040 GCF_010672525.1 Okeania sp. SIO2B3
TTTTTTTCCGAGTCAAACCAGGGAAAAATACTCAAACGTTGCAGTCAGAAGTCGCCACAGATAGAATTTGTTCTTCATCCTGTCAATCATAGAATTAGCTAATGAAAATATCCCAAGTAGTCATCAAGAAAGTTCCTTTTTTTTTCCGAGTCAAACCAGGGAAAAATACTCAAACGTTGCAGTCAGAAGTCGCCACAGATAGAATTTGTTCTTCATCCTGTCAATCATAGAATTAGCCAATGAAAATCTCCCAAGTAGTCATCAAGAAAGTTCCTTATCCTATCAATCATAGAATTAGCAAATGAAAATCTATAAAATAGTCATCAAGAAAATTCCTTTTTTTCCGAGTCAAACCAGGGAAAAATACTCAAACGTTGCAGTCAGAAGTCGCCACAGATAGAATTTGTTCTTCATCCTGTCAATCATAGAATTAGCTAATGAAAATATCCCAAGTAGTCATCAAGAAAGTTCCTTTTTTTTTCCGAGTCAAACCAGGGAAAAATACTCAAACGTTGCAGTCAGAAGTCGCCACAGATAGAATTTGTTCTTCATCCTGTCAATCATAGAATTAGCCAATGAAAATCTCCCAAGTAGTCATCAAGAAAGTTCCTTATCCTATCAATCATAGAATTAGCAAATGAAAATCTATAAAATAGTCATCAAGAAAATTCCTTTTTTTCCGAGTCAAACCAGGGAAAAATACTCAAACGTTGCAGTCAGAAGTCGCCACAGATAGAATTTGTTCTTCATCCTGTCAATCATAGAATTAGCTAATGAAAATCTATAAAATAGTCATCAAGAAAATTCCTTATCCTATCAATCATAGAATTAGCTAATGAAAATCTATAAAATAGTCATCAAGAAAATTCCTTATCCTGTCAATCATAGAATTAGCTAATGAAAATCTATAAAATAGTCATCAAGAAAATTCCTTATCCTGTCAATCATAGAATTAGCTAATGAAAATCTATAAAATAGTCATCAAGAAAATTCC
The DNA here is from genome assembly GCF_010672525.1 of Okeania sp. SIO2B3. GTDB lineage: Bacteria > Cyanobacteriota > Cyanobacteriia > Cyanobacteriales > Microcoleaceae > Okeania. The sequence goes on from NZ_JAAHGH010000143.1 coordinate 4,875, forward strand.
TTTTTTTTCCGAGTCAAACCAGGGGAAAATACTCAAACGTTGCAGTCAGAAGTCGCCACAGATCTAATTTGTTCTTCATCCTGTCAATCATAGAATTAGCCAATGAAAATCTCCCAAGTAGTCATCAATAAAACCCCTATTTTTTCCGAGTCAAACCAGGGGAAAATACTCAAACGTTGCAGTCAGAAGTCGCCACAGATCTAATTTGTTCTTCATCCTATCAATCATAGAATTAACCAATGAAAATCTCCCAAGTAGTCATCAAGAAAATTCCTTTTTTTTCCGAGTCAAACCAGGGGAAAATACTCAAACGTTGCAATGATAAGTCGCCACAGATATAATTTGTTCTTCATCCTGTCAATCATAGAATTAGCCAATGAAAATCTCCCAAGTAGTCATCAATAAAACCCCTATTTTTTTTACCACAAAAATTTACAAATATCAGTAGTGGAATGAATTTTTCAGAAAAGTCTAAGTTGACAAAGGATTAAACAATTTTCTTGCCAGATTATAGTTGCATATGCCACTATAATAAAACATACTTACTATTTTATATTTCACAAATTAACTATGTTCTTTGTAGATAAACCATACATATCAGCATTTTTTAAAGCTACTGTCAGAGATAATGCTATTCCTTTAGTAGGTACAGATATAGCTCAAAAAATGAGCCTTTATAGTGGCACAAACATAATTACTGAAGAGCGAGCAATTGAGATAGTTAAACAATTAGATAATCCAACTATTTACACTACCTCTGAAAATTCCTATGATTGGATATCAAAACATTTACATTTCAGCGATATTCCTAAAAAAATAGAGCTATTTAAGAATAAGTATAAATTCCGGAAACTAACAAAATCTATCTTTCCCAACTTCTACTTCAGAGAGATACCTGCAAAAGACCTCAAAAGAATTGAATTTGATCAAATTCCACTACCATTTATGCTCAAACCAATAACTGGCTTTTTTAGTATGGGAGTTTATAAAGTTTCCAGTTACTCAGAATGGGTGAAAATCATCGATTTAATCACAGAGGAAATAGCTCAAACTAAAAACTTATATCCTGAATGTGTATTGAACACCAATTCATTTATCATTGAAGAGTATATCGATGGTGAAGAATTTGCTGTTGATGCTTATTATAACTCCATTGGCAAACCAGTTATTCTGGGAATTTTCAAGCATATATTTTCTTCAGATAATAGTGTCAGTCAAAGAGTTTATTGTTCATCCAAAGAAATTATTGAAAGTAACCTTGAGGAATTTACAAATTTTCTTGAAAAAATTGGTGATTTGGCTACAATAAAAAACTTTCCAGTACATATTGAGCTGAGAAGAAATAGTAATGGTATTTTATTGCCTATTGAAGTAAATCCAATTCGATTTGGTGGTTGGTGTAGTACCGCATACTTATCATTCTTAGCTCATGGTTTTAACTCCTATTTATATTTTTACTACCAAAAAAAACCAGATTGGTGCAAAGCTATTCAAGGAAAAGAGGGAAAATTATTTAGTATGGTTATATTAGATAATTCTACTGGCAAAAATGTCAGCGAGATTACATCATTTAATTATGATAAATTGCTAGCAAATTTTGAAAAACCCTTAGAGTTAAGAAAGATAGATTACAAACAATATCCTATCTTTGGTATCTTGTTTATAGAAACTAGAGAGGAAAATTTTATGGAAATTAAAAACATCATAGATTCAGACCTAAGTGAATTTATCACAGTCAATAAATAGGTTAATATATTCATAAACTTACACCAAATTTTTAACCTAGTCGATCTAGTAATATAAAAGTGGTACAAATATAATTGCTGAAGAGCGAGGTATTGAGATAGTTAAACAATGAGATAATCCGAGTATTTACCGAATAATTAAGGTTTAAAGCCTCTCCTTTAAAGGAGAAAAAAGCGGTCGTTTCGCTACGCGACATGAAAAGCGCAGCTTCCCGTAGGGTGGGATGGCAAGGTATCCTCGCCATATCCAAATGGGTGAAAACCATCAACTTAATCACAAAAGAAATAGCTCAAACTATCAACTTATATCCTGAATGTCTATTGAATATTAATTAGGGTTTGCTGAATAAGTCTTTTTGTTAAGGTAGGGAGTAGGGAGTAGTTAATAGTCAGGATAAATGGGAGTTATAGAGGGGGTAGTCGTTCATAATAGTTTCTTGATTTGTCTGCTATAGTTACCCCAAAATGCGCTCCTTTTGGAATCAAGGACAACCTAACTCCTTGTACTTTTTCCGGGCATAAAAAGGCACTTACTTTTATCTGTCAATGCCTTTAGATTTAATCAGCAAGTCCTAAATATACCATTACTATGCAGAACTACCATAAACTCTACCTTTATTCCCAATAAATTAGCTAAATTTAAACCATAGTCGCCCTTAATATATTAATGTCAAAAACTTTTAATTTTTAACTGAAAAATATCTCTAAATATTGTCAGAATTAAAAATGAAAAGTCAACAACTTATCCATTATTTTATCTTTGCAATTATCTGGTGAAACTCTGCCTAAATGCTAATAAACCCTACCTAACTTCCTAATAAATTTGCTAAACTTCAACCAGAATCGCTAAGATATATTAATGTCAAAAATTTTGACACTTAACTTTTGACTTAAAAAATATGATTCCAACAGTTATTGAACAATCTGGCCGTGGTGAAAGAGCCTTTGATATTTATTCTAGACTTCTACGCGATCGCATAATATATCTAGGAGAAGGCATAGACTCTGACTTGGCCAATCTAATCGTCGGCCAATTATTATATTTAGATTCAGAAGACCCAGAAAAAGATATTTATCTCTATATCAACTCCCCTGGTGGATCGGTCAGTGCAGGGATGGGTATTTATGACACTATGAGGCACGTTCGCCCCGATGTCTGTACTATTTGTATGGGAATAGCCGCCAGTATGGGAGCATTTCTTCTCAGTGGAGGAACAAAAGGCAAAAGAATGAGTCTACCCCACGCCCGAATTATGATTCACCAACCATTGGGTGGAGCACAAGGTCAGGCCACAGATATTGAAATTCAAGCTAGGGAGATTTTATACCTCAAAAAATACCTGAATGACTGTTTAGCAGACCACACAGGTCAACCCATAGAAAAAATTGTAGAAGATACAGAAAGAGACTTTTTTATGTCAGCTACAGAAGCAATGGAGTACGGCTTAATTGACCAAGTTTATAACCGTAACCCCTCTAATTCTTAATCAATTTTTTCTTGAGGCCTACTAAATTTTTCTCTTTTTCTTTTGGGTTTAATACCCCGCCGTCTACACCAGGGTCATTTCATTCTAGATTTTGGTAATTAATTTATTGATTTTCACACAGCGAAAGATAAATTTCCTAAAGCTTGAAATAACGTGGTTTCGTCAATAAATAAAATGGCACAGTTTAGAATGAAATAGCTCTACGTCTACACAGTGTTTACAATTGGTTGGGGTTTGAGTCCCCATCCATTTTTTCTTTCTTCCTTCTTCCTTTTTCCTTCTTCCTTCTTCCTTCTTCAAGGCGTATCTAACTTTTCTAAATTTTGTAAGAAATCTTGCAACTGTTCATAGGAAAGACGGGTACGCCCTTCTTCTCCATAATTTTTTTTGAGATAAGTTTTTCCTTTTGTTGAATTCCAACCCAAACGTTTAATTTCATTGGTAGTTTTACCAAATACTTCTAAATACTCCAAAAAGCTTTGTAACTCATCTACACTTAACTGTTCCAAAGATTCTTTGTTATGACTATATTCTAAATAATCTTGCTGTTGTTTAAGCTTCCATCCCTGACTCTTACTTTCCTTTGTAACCTTAAGCAATATATCTAAATATTGATGGAAATTAAATAATTCTTCTGTTGTTAAAAATTGGCGTGTTTTTTGATGATAATTTTGTTCTAGAAAATCTTGCTCCTTTTCTTTATTCCAGCCTAAACTATCAATCAAAATATCTATTTTTACATTATCATCAGATACATCGTATGATGAACTTAGTGAATATTTTTCATCATTAGTATCAATCGATCGATCTATTTCTACTGATGAATCTATAGATTCTGATGTAGTTACTTCACTATCTATATCATTATCATTTCCAGAGCTTATTAATATTTCTGCAGTTTCATCAATCTTTTCCTCCTTCTGTTCCATACCATAGTCAGTATCTAACCAACTATTATTATCAAATCCACCCGAATTTTGAGTATAATTGGGAAGATCATCATAGTTAATACTAGATTCTACTATTTGTAATTTCTCTTTTTCCATTGAAGTATAAATTTCTGATTCTTTCAACTCAGACGAAATAGTTGAACTATCAGGAACCTCATTAGCATCTAAATTAGATTTTGCTGCTGGTACTTCCTCTATTTCTTGTTGTAAAGAAGTGTTGATATAAGTGTTATTTTGTGGTAAAGGAGGACTAAAAGATTGAGTAGGATAAATTGGAACAGAACTTTGAGGTGTAGAAATAGATTGATCAAGGGGAAGAATGGCAAGCGATCGCTTTCTAGCCTGGTCTTCTGCCAACTCCACAGTATCAGCCGCCCCTAATCCACTGGCCAATGTTTCACCATTGACTTGTACTAGGACACGAACCACATACTTACCATTATAAATAGTAATTAACTCAGAGATTAAGCAACCTGTGGGGTAACAAGCTTGAAAACGTTCTAACATAATTGTCTACTTATTGAAACCTAGATCCAGTTAAAAGTCCAGTTTAGTACATTTGCCCAAAACTCAGAGCCATTTCAATAGAATTCTTGTACAAGCTTCAAGATTTATAGATGGCTTGAACAGTGTGAAGTTCTCTCCCGTTAAATAAGAGCGATTATAACGGGAGCTTCTCAAACAAAGAAGTTTCTTGCGAGTGCTAGCGCAACGCTACGCGAACGCAGGCCGATCAATATCTAAGCCTCCACGAGCAGACAAGATGATACCCACCTCGTTTAACCCTTTATTTAATATGTTAATTGCTGCATTCTCGTCCCTATCCAAAACTGTTTGACATTTAGGGCAAGAATGAGTTCTCACTGATAAAGTTTTAGGTACTTTTTGGCCACAATTACTACAATGAGTGTGATGTATTGTGAGGATGTAGGGGCGAATGGCCATTCGCCCCTACTTACATGAACACCGCGAACTGCCGCTACTGCATTCAATTTTTCAATAAAAGTACCCCAGGCTACATCATAGATTGATTTTGATAGTTTAGTATTTTTTGCTAAACCTCTAATGTTTAGGTCTTCTACTGCTATTAAATCATTTTCTCTAACTAATTTATGAGCTGTTTTGTCATGGAAATCTTCTCTTTGTCTAGCAATATGTTGATGTAATCTAGCTATTCTATTTTGTGCTGCCCTCCAGTTGTTTGACCCAATTTCTTTTCTAGATACTTTTTTTTGCTTTCTTGCTAAATTAGATTGGGATTTTCTATAAAATTTAGGAACAGAAATAGTTTCACCAGTATTAGTAGTTAAAAACTCTTTTAAGCCTACATCAATGTCTACAGCAGTTTTGATATTTTCTGTAGAAATTAAACTAGGTACTGACTTATCTTCTCAGCTAAAACTTACATCCGGGACCATCAGCTTTTTTGGTTATAGTTGCAGTTTTAATCGTAAACCCATCTGGAATTGGTCTATGAACTATGACTCTTATAGCACCAAACCTCGTAGCAATTATTTGTTTTCCATCAAATTTTATTGCTGATGAGCGGATGATTAACTCTACTAAAACACAATGACCTTAAAAACCCTGATTTTTTAAATCTTGGTCGTCCTGCACGCTTACCAGTTTTATTGGGTATTAGCCTTTCATGTCGACTCTTAGCCGAAACTTTTCCAAGCTTTATCTAGTCTTTGTAAGTTAATTTGTTGAACTTCGTATGGATATTTCCTTGTAATCAGGAAATAACTCTTTTGTCTGTTTAAGTGCTGATTACTGAAAATAATAATCTGGTCTACTGGAAATCTCGCCAATAGGACATGAAATTAATGAACAACGGTCAACTGGACATCTAGTTCTATTTAACCAGTCTAGTCTTTGACTATCACGCATAATTGTAATGCCTCCGCAACAGTAAAGAGCCAATAATCAATTTTGACTGACTGTTCAGGAGTAGGCTTAATCTTGTAGCAATGAGTAATTATCATAATTTTATCAGGACTCTTTATTGCTATATTTGAACAGCAATCGAAACCTATTTAATTTACAGCTCGGCAATTCCCCTCCCGTTAAATCGCAGATTATAACGGGAGACCCCGAGACCGTATCAAGTTGGGGTTGAAGTCAGAGGAGCAGTTTTTCCAAATCGCTATTAAAAGGACATCATATTACTTATCTAAAAACATCTGAATTTTCCTTGCCGAAAATTACTTTTGCCAAAATTCTAATTTAAAGCTATTCTAAGGTAGGATAAATTTATAGTTAACTCAAAAAATGAGGCCATTAAACAATTTATCTAAATAAGGTAAATTAAGACAAAGTTATGATATGGCTGAATTAGGAAAAGAGAAACCCAACATAACAAAAGTAGCCCTGGGGGATGAAGCACACCTGTAGCAAACTCTTCTTTGTCTAAAGGTTCTTCTCACTCCACCAGCAGAAATAGCTCCACCTAACTAAAATTATCCTGAAAAGCTGCTAATCCTGATCGATATTCAATGAATAATGTTACGATTAATGGCTTAACTTATGGGTAACTTAAGTATTGGCAGATGAAACAAGAGAGCACGTCCAATCAGCATATCTGATGTCTGGAAAGCTATGGGACTAGCTACTTGAAAAACAATACAGTCCAAAGTTGGTTACCTTTTCTTATAGAATAAATAAACGATGAAATTAGTCGCACGTCATAGACCTTAATCACCAAAGAATAAGTTTCCCATAAACTACGGTGAAGACACAAAAGTACAAACCATTTATCCTAATACATTAACAAAAAGTAGTAAAGATAGTGGTAAATACTAGATAGCTGGGCGGTTTTGTCTACGATGAAATAACTCTACTCAGTAAATGTCTCGCCAAAATTAGCTTAAGAGCACCATTAAGCATTTAACTAGGGAAGACTGATTAACACAACTATCTAGGTGAAACAGTCAAGGCAGACTAATTTATAGGATAGCTGAACCGATAACAAAAAGGATAGAACGCTGCATGAAATTTTCCATCGCTACACTCCTAGCAAACTTTAGTGAAGACAAGTTAGTCGCTCCTAAAGCAGTGGAGAAAAAACTAGATTGTCAAGACGATCAAAGTATCCATAAATTACAAATTGCTTTGGATGCTCTAGAAAAAATAGGAGTTCTAGCCAAAGATAAAGGTCGTTATCGACGGCTGATTGAAGAGGCAATTGTAGAAGCAAAACTGCGCTGTTCCAGTAAAGGATTTTGCTTCGCAATACAAGACTCAGAAGGAACAGAAGATATTTATATCCGGGAAAGTCATCTGAGTAACGCCTGGAATAGCGATCGCGTCTTAGTCAAAATCATCAAAGAAGGCAGTCGTCGTAGGAGTCCAGAAGGAGAAGTAAAATTAATCTTAGAACGTGCTAACCCCTCCTTGTTAGCCAGAATCAAACAAATAAATGGACATAATGGGGAACCCTATTATCGGGCAGTTCCCCTAGACGATCGCTTACTATTTGAAATCGACTTAGTACCAGAAAATGCTGACCTAGGGAATGCCATCGATCACCTCGTCCATGTCGAAGTATTGCGCTATCCCCTGGGCGAAAAACGTCCAATAGGAAAAGTCGTTCAAATTCTCGGTTCAGATGCAGAAGCTGCAGACGATATGGATATAGTATGTTGCAAACATGACTTGCCCCGTTCTTTTTCTGATGCTGCGATCGCAGAAGCTGAGTCTTTGGTTAAGCACTCCACCAAGGCCGATCAAAAAAATAGATTAGATTTGCGCGAACTGCTGACAGTTTCTTTTGGAAATGCCAATAAGAAAGACATTAACCATGCTCTAAGTATAGAAACCACTTCCTCCGGTTATTGGCGAGTGGGAATTCATATTGCTGATGTGGCATACTTTATTAAGCCAGAGTCACAACTAGACAAGGAAGCTCGTAAGCGAAGTATCAGCATATACCTGCGAGATACAGTAATTCCGATCGTGCCAAAGATTATATCAAGTGATTACTGTTCTTTACTACCAGAAAAAGATAGACTCGCTATATCGATCCTAATTACGGTCAATAAAAATGGTCAAATAGTTGAGTTTGAAATTGAACCTAGTGTGATCAAGGTAGACGATCATCTTAGCTATGAACAGGCAAAAGAAATTATCAATGGCAACACAGAGGAATTAGTTAATCTCCCCTCAGATCAAATTGAGAATACAATTAATAAACTCAACGATGTCAGTCAAGCAGTCCGCAATGCAAGATTACGAAGAGGTGGTTTCGATCTCAATTTACCAGATGAAAAAAGCTATTACAATGATGAGGGAGAGTTGGGAGCAATGATAGTTCCTGAATTATTTCCAGCTCGTTCCATGGTAGCAGAATTAATCGTCCTAGCAAACCAAGCAATAGCAAGTCACTTAATTTCACTGGGAGTACCAGCAATTTATCGAGTCCAAAATACTCCAGATCCAGGAGACATTCAAGAATTTATTAAATTAGCTAGTAATCTTGGAGCTGAGTTATATCTAGAAGATGAAGAAGATGTGCAACCTGCTGACTATCAAGCATTTATTGAAGAATTTACTGCACAAAAATCAGAAAGAGTGCTGGCATACTTGCTTGAAGACACTTTGAAACCAGCTATTTACAGTACCATAGCTCAACCCCATTTTGGACTAGCATTGCAACATGGTTATGTTCATTGTACATCACCAGTTTCCAGATATTCTGACCTGCTGATTTCACGAGTCTTACATACCATATTTAATGAAGGACGCGATCGCCGTTCGAGTCGTTCCAAAGAGGGTGTGGAACTAGGTCATTCTTCCTGTCATGGCAAAATTACCTGGAATGTTTTACCTCCAGAAATACAGCAAGAGTTGGAAGCGCAATTAACATCAGTAGTTGTACATTTAACAGAACGAGAAAATGTCGCACAGGATGCTCAAGAAGACTTGGAAGGATTAATTAAAACTGGATTGATGAAGGAACGCACGGGGCAAACTTTCCAAGGTTTGATTACAGGGGTGCAGTCTTACGGTTTCTTTGTAGAAATTGAGATTTCCTCCGAGTCAGTAGAAACTTTCAGAGTAGAAGGTTTAGTTCATGTATCCTCTCTCAAAGATGATTGGTATGAATATCGTTCTCGACAACAAACTCTTGTGGGACGCAAAAATCGTAACCAGTATCGACTAGGGGATATGGTAGAAGTACAGGTTAAGAGTGTTGATTATTATCGCCAGCAAATTGACTTAGTTGCAGTAGGTGGTGGTAGCATTGCTTTTGATGATGATGAGTTTTCTACCCCTAGTCATCCTTATAGATATTAATTAAGTAGGGTGATGGGGTAATGGGGTGATGGGGTGATGGGGTGATGGGGAAAAAGTTAGATGAAATAGTCTAGTAGGGGAGCAAGATGCTCCCACTTGGCTGGCATCTTGGCCGCGATAGGTGTACCTCATGGAGAATGGAAAGCGCTGTATGATGCACTACCACCAAAATATTTAGACTGTTTCATCTTAAATGTTGCAATAGATGTAGCTTGGGTTGAGGGACGATCTTTGTAGCTTATCCGTAGGATAAACCCAACAACAATCTTTCTCCCCTACTCCCTAATGCACTATTTTAGATAAAACAGTCCATATTTATCTTGTCAATTAATTGAAAAAGCTGATCACTGATAACTGTTAACTGATAACTGAAATGGGGGTTGACAAGAAAATTTGACATGGTATTATATTTAGAATGGATAACTTGTGCTCCTCACGGGGTGACAAGCTAGTCGAAAGGTATATATAGAAGGGGATTTGCGTTCTGGATCTGAAGAATACTTCAACAGAAAGGGAACGCTGGCCTTGAGAATAGATGGGGGTGTAGTGCGATCGCTTCTCGATCGCACCCCCACGGTGGGTTAATTTTTTATTCATTCAGAAAACTTTTAAAACAGTTAAAAATATGATCAAAAAGGTTTGATAATTACAAACAAAAAAGAATAAAAAGTGAATATATTAGGCTTTGA
>NZ_JAAHGH010000144.1 GCF_010672525.1 Okeania sp. SIO2B3
TCAATAAGTATAGTCAGTATGGAAACTCATAGCATTACCAGTCTCTGCTAAATCCTTTCCTTCATTAGTAGTCTTTGATGGTGCGAACAATCCGTAATCACTGCTGTAGATTGGTCCAATGGATTCTACTGTAGCCTGCAAATCCTTAGCTGCTATATTATGCAATACAGTAAATCCAAAAGTAAAAAGCTGCTCGAGCCACAATTCGGGATTGGATGAAAGAGCTTCCTGCAACTTGGATATATTTGCTTCGATCCAAGCTTTATCCCATAAAATTTCCTGGTTCTGAGAATTAGATTCAGAGTGTTCATTTCCATTATCCTGCTCTGCGTCATCGTAAGCGTGACTCAGCAACCAAGATATTGAGAATGTACTTTTGTGAGGAGGATCTTCGTTCCAAATGATAGTCAGTTCCCCATCTTTTTGTTCTACAGATAATGGTTCAGGGCATGAAGTATCCTTAATTTCATATAGTTTCTGAAAAGAAGTTGGATGGCGACATTTGGGACATAAGCAATTATCCCGCAACCAAATATAGTGAAAACGTTTGCCTTCGACTTCAAGAAAAGTCTTATTTAAAACTGCTGTACTGTTCATGGAAAACTCCTATTTTTTAGTTGTTCAAAATCAAGAAATACAAATTAATTTAATTTTTGACATTCATCTATTAGAATTTCCATCAATTTTGGTGGCATACGCTGATAAGATAAATCTAATTGTTGATATTCTTTCCAAAGCTTGTGATATTCATCTCTATCTAAACGTGCTTCTTGAGTATAGCGATCAATTGCTTTCCCAGTAAATCCTTTTTCCAGACATTTTTCTAAAGCAAGTTTTGTCTCTTCAATTTCACCTACACATTCAAAAGCATTATGAGCTTCTAGCCCCATTAGTTGTCGATAATAAAGCTGTAGAACGGGTCGATCAAAAAGATTTTCCTTGTTTAAAACTTGTTCAATTTCATTTGCCTGTTCTGGAGTTAGATAAGCCATATAGGACAAATAAACATAAGCACATTTAGGACAAGATTTACACCAAGGAGGCTTAGTATTACAAGAGTAAACTAATTTTAAATCGCCTTTTTTAACTTTTTGAGCTAAAATTCGATATACTAATATATCAGAACATGGTTTTAGTAAACTAAAGACTACTAAATTACTGATAAATTCTTGTTGAATATACTCTTCATAAACCTCTTCACACTCGGTACTTTTACACCAAGCGTGATTAATATTTTGATTCCCTACTTTCACTTGTTCACTATCAGCACTTTTTTCATTGCCATAACATAATTGTGTATATTTCTCTTGAAGAATAATAGGCAGAATCCCAAACATTCCATAAGCTAAAGGTAAGTCTTCATAATTTCTAATATCAGAAATTTCTAAATTTTCTACGCCATGAAGTTTAGCTGCTGGAGAATTTAGGAATGACTCAATAATATACTGACGGTGAATTTTTTGCGGTGGATTTTCGAGTTCATAAAGATGTTGTTCGTGCATTTCAAACAACTTTTCGGGATTGGCATGGGTATGTAGATTAATACTGAAACTATCAAAAGGAATATGATTATCGTCTAACATCCGAGCCATTAATAAACTATCTTTTCCACCACCATTACAAACAAGTAAGGGAGTTTTTCCAGGAACTATAGTTACTGCTGACTTTTCCACAGGAGCAATATCCTGATGAATAATTTCGGCTCCTTGATAATCTAAATTACCTGTTTCATAACGCCACTGTCCTAAACATTGTTCGACAGTTAAATCCCAAAGTTTTTGTAGATTACTTGTCCAATATTTACTATATTTTCCTAAGTCAAGATGAGTCGGTTTTAAACTTAATATCTTTAAACCATGAAATAACAAAATATGGAAATAAATTTTTTCCATGTATGCTTGGGTATACTCTGACTCTAGCTGATGAAAGTCAACTGTTGAATACCAAAGAGTAGTTGTAAAAGTTATTTCGTTGTACTGGTAAAGCAAGGTCAAATTATGTTTTGACCGAGTACAATCAACAAGTTTTAAGACAATATTCATTATTAATATTCTCAACCTTTGGTAATATTTTGTTTATTAATATTGAGTACAACTTTACCAAAGAAACCTTTAGTTTGAAAAAATTGTTGAGCTTCCTTAATTTCAGACAGAGGAAACACTTTAGCAACTAAAGGTTTTAATAGACCTTTTTCCAAATATCTAACTAATCTTTGAAACACATCTGATTCTAAGCGCGTTGCTCCAATCATCTCTAAATCTTTGTAAATCAAATCTCGCAAATCTAGAGTAACTATTGGATTACCAATTGCTCCACAGGAAACATATCTTCCTCTTGGTTCAAGAGCTTTTATCATCAAATTAAAATGATTTCCTCCTACTACATCTAAAGCAACAGTAATTTTATGTTGAGCTAAATTAGACTCTAATGAATTATCTCGTGGATAGATATAATTAGCACCTAAATCTTTGGCAAAAGTTTCTTTATTAGCTCCAACAATTGCAATTACTTTAGCACCTCTAATTTTACTTAATTGAATTAAAGCACTACCTACACCACCGGAAGCTCCCATAATTACAACAGTATCTTCTGCTCCAATTCTTCCTTTTGTCAGCATATTTTCTGCCGTCGAATAAGCACAGGGAAATGTAGCTAATTCAATATCAGAAAGGGGAGAATTAATTGGATAAATATTAGTAGCAGGAACTACTACATATTCAGCAAAACCCCCATCCAATTCACTGCCAATATATTGATAGTCATCTAGAGTTTCATCACGAATCCAACTATCAACTATTACTCTTTGCTGGAGAAATTCGACATCTACATTTTCCCCAATTTCTATTACTTTGCCAACAATATCAGCACCTTGTATTCGAGGAAAGTCTGTACCATTTTGTGTCCAGCAAGATGTATTATTGGGGTTGTTTTCTTTTGTATCTTGGAGAATAGCTTGAAAATTATCCTCCGCAGCATACCAACCCGTGCGAGTATTAATATCTGTATTATTGACAGAACAAGCTCCTACTTTTATCAACACTTCTCCCGGTTTTGGGGTTGGTTTAGGAATTTGGGTATAGACCAGTTTTTCTGGTCCACCAAATCCAGTAAGAATAACCGCATTAATTAAATCAGTCATTGTTTTTGTCTGAATCTACAAATTCCGTAACCTAGTCCGCACCTTCATTAAAATCTCTCCCAAACGATTTTTCCCACTCCCATCTTGACCACAACCCCAATAATAGTCGTAAGGAGCATCTTCTATTATCAGTTCATCTCCTGTATCCAGAAGTATTTGCCCAATATCTTGATGAGTTTGAAATTTACAAAGTAGACCTCGCTCCATCACATCATCTTTAATTTCCTCCCAGTCTTTACGGAGGGGACGACTACGCTCTCGTCCCATTTTAGCTGCATCTGCCGGAGTTTTGGCCAATCTAATTTCTTCTAGGTGTTCAGTCCCCACAAATTTTTGGGCTTGGAAATAATGCTCTGAAGTTGGCCACCATAACCCATCTAATTCAAAACCGTGGGGGGAAAAGTTCGATAAACAACCATAAGGCTCATCTAGTTGACTATAAAAGTAAATGGTCATCAACTATTCTCCAACAAACGGAAGTGTAAAATGCCCCATTGCATATATCCTTCTTCGTAACGTTCGATCCAAGGTTGAATGCTATTTAAAGTTTGATCGACAAATGCTGTTGAAGTCAATTTCACCACTTCATTGTACCTTTTCTGTACTTCTTCCTCAAAACGTCGATAATGGATCGGCACATTTTGAGAAAGGTCAATAAAGTTTAGTTCTTCAAAACCTAACTCTTTTGCGGTTTGACTGTAAAAACGATAAGATGCCATATCGTTAATTCTCAGACGGTCAAAAGCAGATTGTAATGTTCCCGGAGGACAAGTTTCGCTTTGCATGAGGTCGGTAAAAATTAATTCACCCCCTGGTTTTAAGACTCTTTTAATTTCTTGGAAAACTAGACGGCGATCGCCACTATGCACAATGGCATCCTGAGACCAAACTATATCAAAGAAGTTATCTGGATAGGAGATATCTTCAAAACTCCCTTGAGTAACTTCTACCAAGTGGCTTAAGTTTTGTTCTTGATTAAGTTGACTGTTGCGTTGATTTTGCAACTGGCTTAAGTTGAGACAACATACGGAACATCCATAAGTTTTGGCCAAATACCTGGCTGCCCCTCCATATCCAGCTCCCAGGTCAATGACCCGTGAATTTTTGTCTATTTTTTCCAGAGTTTGGGCGATGGTTTCTACGGTACGCAGGGACGCATCGTGAATTGCTTCGTCTGGCTGGTTGTAGATGCCATAATGAATATGTTCCCCTCCCCAGATGGCCGCATACATTCTGTCGGTTTCGTTGCCATCATAATATTGTTGGGCAATTTTTACTGCTTCTGTCATTTATCCTCTATCTATAACTTTGGCCTAATTCAATGAAAATTCTAACATCTTTTGGATAGGTTTCAATGCTGCTACTCGCGTCTCTTCAGGGAGGGTTATTTCAGGTGTCTGATTTTTCATTGCCAGATGCAGTTTTTCCAAAGTACTCTGTATTTATAGCAATGAGCGCTGGTATATTTACAAATTGCAGTAGAGGCAAAATAGCTAAAAGTCTTATATTATCAGCAATTTATTCCCCTCCTGGGAGGGGGAGGGGCGAGGGGTGGGTTGCCTGTTGCCTTTCGGAGCTGTTGCCTGCGCACAGCGCTATATAGGTGGGAGCTACTCTGCCAGTAATTCTGGTAAGCATTTCCTGCGGAATGCTGGACAAACAGCTATTAGCGGTCAGCTTTGAGCTGTTTGAGAGATAATGTATATACACTGCCAAGGTCAAGGTCAGTTTTTTTCCAATACTTTATAATTATCCTTAAATTTTTTGATACTAATTCCTGCCCTCAAGGCAATGAATTAATAGCTGATAGCTGATAACGTAGTTCCGACCATAGGAGGCTAGCTGAAGGCTATTTGCGCAGCATGACCTAGGAAATGCTTACTAATTTTGAATGAAATTTAAGTAAAAATATGCAATCTGTTATACCTCCAAACATAATATTAGACAACTTATTAAAAAATTGGCTGCTAGAAGATATTGGCAGGGGCGATCGCACTACTGCTGGCTTATTTTCAGCAGACCAAATAATTCCAGGTGCAGGTTATTGGTTGGTCAAGGAGTCAGGAGTTATTGCCGGGTTGCCTATGGCAGCTAGGGTATTTCAACTTTTGGATGAAAAGGCCAACTTTGTACCTACTGTTACAGAGGGGGAATGGTGCGAGTCGGGTACTGTCATAGCTAAATTAGATGGGCCTTTAGATAGTTTATTGACTGGGGAAAGGGTGGCCCTAAATCTGGGGATGCGTTTGAGTGGGATAGCGACTATGACTCGTAAATATGCAGATAAAATTGCCGATCTGTCGGTGCAACTGGTTGATACTCGCAAGACAACTCCAGGATTGAGAATTTTAGAAAAATATGCGACTCAAGTTGGTGGGGCGAAAAATCATCGGATGGGTTTGGATGATGCGGTGATGATTAAAGATAATCATATTGCTGCTGCTGGAGGTATTGGGGAAGCGATCGCTAAAGTCAGAGAAACAATACCTTATCCTTTAAATATTGAAGTGGAGACAGAAACATTGGCAGAAGTAGAAACTGCTTTGGAGTATCAGGCAGATATTATTATGCTGGATAATATGTCTGTTGAAGTGATGAAACAAGCAGTTAAAATGATTAGGCAAAATAATAGTCGTATTAAAATTGAAGCTTCAGGAAATATTACTTTAGAAACTATTAGAAATGTGGCTCAAACAGGTGTCGATTATATTTCTACTAGCGCTCCTATTACTCGGTCTACTTGGTTAGATTTAAGTATGAAAATAGAAAATAACATTACAAATTGAATAGTTACACTTTGGAGGAGGTACTGGACTGTTTCAGCTAAAATAGTGCAATAGCAAATTTTTAAGAGATAACTTACTCTAGTTACAATTAGTTACAATGACAAATCTAATACACCATTTTAGATGAAACGGTCCACTACAAGCTCTGCGATCGCACTTAATACCAATTAAGTGAGTTTGACATCCTACCTAATTTATTATTCCACAATAATCCCACAGCGATCGCTCACTTTTCTGTTCACCTATCCGTTCATTTACCTATTCAAATTGTTAATTTTTTGTACAATTCTACTGCACAACTGGGCAAAATTTTCAATTTAAATGTAGTATAGACAACATAATTATCTGGCAAAGTTTAACCAAGAGTTGAATAAAATTAGGGTGTTTTGAAAAAATCTTATCTATAAAATAAAAGTCGATTTCATAAAGGCTCCTGAAAAGTCCGATTTTAATGTTAATACCAATTTAAAAATAAAAATTATGGCCCTCAGAGCATCTCCACAAGGACTAAAAATAGTGGAGCAGGCTAGAAAACAGAAAAACTGGACAAAAGCTGCTCCCCAATGGCTAGAGGCTGCTTATACCTCCGAAGCAACCTTGAGAAGATTTTGGCGCAGAGAACCCATTAAACCAAAAACTTTTCAAGATATTTGTGAAGCTGTCAATGTTAACTGGCAAGAAATAGTCGAACAAAGCAAACCTACAGTACCAGACTCCAATTTTGTTGGCCGAGAAGAGGCCATTAATGGTCTTAATCAGCTCATCGCCCAAGGGGCTAAATTGATTCTCATTCAAGGGGAAGGTGGTATAGGAAAAACTACTTTGGCCCGCTACTTTTTTGAGTCCCAAGGGTTTGATTTGACTATTAAATTGCATATTGCGATGGAGAGAGAAAATATTATTTCGGTGGAGTTGGTAATAGAGGAATGGTTACAATGCTATTTTGGAGAAGAGCCGGGAAGAGAATTTGGCATTACTTTAGATCGGTTACGACGTCAGCTCCGAAATAGTACACAAAAGATAGGCATACTTATTGATCGTCTTGAACCAGCGCTGCAAAGAGGTCGTTTTGTGCGTCAACATTGCTGCTACGCAGAATTATTGAGGATGCTAGCAAACCCAAATTTAAACTCTGTCACTCTGATCACCAGTCGCGAACAATTATCTGAACCTGCTGTTATGGTGGAAATTTATCGTTTGGCAGGGTTGAGTGAGACAGCTTGGGAAGATTTTTTTTGCAGTCACCAGGTAGAGATAGATACTGCTGCTTTAAAGGAAATGCACTGTGCTTACGGTGGTAATGCGGAAGCAATGTGTATTCTTGCTAATGACATCCGTCTCGACTTTGAGGGAAATTTGCAGGCTTATTGGCAAGAAAACCGCCATGACTTGCTTATCGATCCGACTTTAGAAAATTTGATTGAAGGGCAGTTTGACAAACTCCAGGACGATCGTCCCCGAGCTGCTCGACTCCTTTTTCGTTTAGGGTGTTACCACTATCAAGAAATTCCTATTTTACCTAAAGCAGCAGTTTTATGTTTGTTGTGGGATGTGCCAATATCCCGTCGAGAAAGGGTCATTAAAGCTTTACGCGATCGCGCTTTAATTGAGTGGTGTGAGGATGGTTATTACCTGCATCCGGTAATGCAGGCTAAAGCTAGAGAAAGGTTGAAGGGTGAAATTAATAATATTGGGGGTAAGTTGGAGCAAGTAGAAACAGATAAGGAAGAGTGTCAGGAGTGGTTATTAGCTAACCGCGCTGCTGCCCAATTTTATCTTGAAGTCTATGAAGTTGAGTCGGAAATAACTCAGAAATATGTCTTTGAGGCTATTGAGCATTTAGCAAATATTGGAGATTTTGAGGAGTGTTGTAACGTTTTATTATATAAGATTTTAGCAGCAGATAAAATTGAAAATCTTCGTGGCACAGCTAACCTCTGGAATAATATGTCCCGGTTTATTGCTAGTAGCGAAAAAATCATTGATCGCTTATCTGGAATACAAAGAGCGCTTCTTCTTATTCCTCTGGGAGCAATTTATTCAGAAGTGGGCAAAAATAGTCAAGCGCTAAATATTAGCGAACAAATTATTGCTATTACTAGGGAAAAAGATGGGTCAGATGAAAAAATTTGTTTTGCTCGGATGTCTGCTTATTCAATAGCAGGTAAAGCTTATCGTTATCTAGGAAATTTACACAAGGCTGAAGCGGCTTGTCAACAAGCTAATAAAATTGCTTCAAAGTCTGGTAAAAACTATTGGCAAGCCCTAGCTTTTTATGGTTTAGGAGCAGTTTATCTGGAAAAAGATAGACCTCGGAAAGCTTTGCGTCATTTTTTTGGTGCAGCAATTTATGCCAAACTCGGTGGCATTACTCAAGAGTTGAAAGGGGATATGAAAAAGCTATTTGGATTACTATTTAATCCGACAAATGACCAAATAGCTGAAGTTCAAAAATTCTTTCAAAAATATAATCAGAATGAGCGAGAAGACCGGATTAAAAAGTTTAATATTCTCTGGAATATTGCTAGATGTTTTAATGCGATGAAATCTTTTGAAGTGGCTAAGAATATTTTAGATTTAGCTCAAAAATTACTCGAGGCAGAAGATAATAATCAACAATGTTTATTGGCTTTAGAGTTGGCAATTTATTACTCTGCCAAAAAGCAAATACAAGTAGCACAAGAATGTTATGAAAAAGCTTTAGATTTATCTGCTAATCAAGGTGAAAAATGGTCAATAGCTTATCCGCTAAAATGTTATGCTAATTGGCTTTATACTCAAGGTAAATATTCGGAAGCTCTGACAAAATATAGGCATTTAGAAGAGTTACTACAAGAAACTGAGTTTTATTTTATGCAAGCCTATAATTACTATTATCTAGGTCTAACTATTTTACAAGTTCATCCTGAGCAACAACAACTAGCTCACAAGTATCTGACAAAAGCGAAAAATATTGCTAAAGAGATAGAGTTAGTATTGTCTGAAAGAGAATAGGGAATAGCGAATAGGGAACAAGAAACAGGGAACAGGGAATAGGCAACAGGCAACAGGCAACAGGCAACAGGGAAGATATTTTCAGACAAAAGGTACGAAACATGATTGATTTGATAAATTTTACAACTCTATTAGGAAATAGGCAACAGGCAACAGGCAACAGGCAACAGGGAAAATATTTTCAGACAAAAGGTATGAAACATGAGATTCTTTATAAGAAGAGGTAATTAGGGCTTGCTGATTAAATCTAAAAGTATTTATACCATTTCTGAATAGTAATGCTATGTTTAATTACCATCTATCCATCTCTCCATCTCTCCATCTCCCCATCTCTCCATCTCCCCATTACAAAGATATATAGCAAACTTTTTGAGAATTGGTATTACAAATAAAGGTTTTAGCCTTTTTGATATCGAAAAAAGTGCCTGGTTTTCAGCTCTTCACGCTCAAAAAGTAGCGTATTTTAGGTGCATAGTTAGGCAGAAAAATCAAGGGACAAAACGCCCGCTCCTACCTCCTCGCTCATTCCCTTTTCTCCTGTCTTCCCCTCCCCTCCTGGGAGGGGTTAGGGGTGGGTTGTCTCCAGTATAGCTGTCTCCTACCCTCACCCATAAGGCTTTTTCAGCAAACCCTAATTATTAATTATTAATTATTAATTATTAATTATTAATTGTTGAAAACCTTCCTTCTTATCCCAATTTCCAAAGTTTAACAGTTTGATCGAAACTACCACTAGCTAAAATTTTTCCATCAGAACTAAATGCAACGGAATTAACCCACCGAGAATGCCCTTTTATAGTGCGTAAAAGTTTCCCTGTTTCTAGATGCCAAATTTTGATAGTATGGTCGCTACTGGCACTAACTAAAGTTTGATTATCTGGGCTAATAACTACAGAATTAACATCATTAGTATGACTACTTAAAGTACGTAAAAGCTTTCCTGTTTCTAGCTGCCAAATTTTAATATTTTTATCGCTACTACCACTGGCTATTTTTTCTCCATCAGGACTAACATTCACAGATAAAACTCTGCCATGATGACCGACTAATGTGTAAATTTCTGTTCCAGTTTCCAGATTCCAAGTTTTAATATTATTATGACTTCCTGTGACTAATATTTTCCCATTCTGACTAATATCAACTGCATAAATACTATCAGAATGACCGCGAAAAGTATGTAGCATTTCACCTGTAGGTATATGCCAAATTTTAATAGAATCATCGCTACTGCCACTCACTAATTTTTCTCCATCAGGACTAATAGCAATAGAAGTAACTCGCATAAAATGACTTTGCAAAGTTAGTTCTGTTTCTGTTGCTAAATACCAAATTTTTATCGTCCCATCATAACTACCACTAGCTAATATATTTCCATCTTGGCTGAGGGCGATCGCTACTACATCATTAGTATGACCTTCAATTATGCCTAATTCTTCTCTTGTTTCTAAATTCCAAACTTGAATAGTACCATTACCATTACCACAAGCTAAAATTTGACCGTCTTGACTAATAACTACAGAATAAACTTTTTCTGAATCTGTATTAAAAGTTTCTTCTAAGGAAACTCCATTGGGCAGACTTAATTTTAAATATTTGGGATGAATCCGAAAATAACCAACAAAATGACTGCCTCCTATAGCAAGGATGAAAATTATTCCACCTACTAGAAATTTGCCTTTATTTTTAGATAAAAAATTATCTAGATTGTCAGATGAAATTTCGTTTAACTGTTCTGGAGGCAGTAAATCTGTATTAAATTGCTTGGGCAAATGACTAATAATTTGAGTGATACCCAATCCTAGAAATAAAATTGCACTACCTAATAATAATTTGCTTTTTAATGGATGATATTTTTTGGGAATTAAAGATTGAGATAAATCATCTTTTACCTGGCTCAACTTATGTAGAATAGTCCGATAATTTTCTGGATGTTGTTGTGAAATTAAATCATCAATAAAATCTGCTAATTTTGGGGATATTTGAGGGATTTTATCTCGCCAATTTAAGGTCTTAGTATCAGAATTTAAGAATGTAGATCCAGGCTGACCAGTTAACAAGTAAATAAACATATATCCGAGAGACACAAAATCAGATTGTACTGACTGTAGCTCTAGAGAAAAATTAGTTAATGTTAATTGCCCATTGGGACGGATAATAATATTACTAGGTTGAATATTTTGATAGAAAAATTGTTTTTCATGTAATAAGTCTAAAATTTCTATGAGTTGAGTTAACCATTCAACAGCTAATTCTTGATTAATTGGTAAATTATTTTTTTCCAACCAAGTTTGTAGATTTTCTCCAGCAACTTTTTCTATAGCTAAACAGTGTAATTTTTGATTACTACTTCTCGGTATAAATGTAAAATAACTACCAGGTCTTACTTGAGGAACTCCAGGATGATTTATTTGCGCTAATATCTTGGCTTGTTGTTGAAATTGAGAGACAAGTTCAGGACTATTTATATGCAATACTTTGAGAATTTCTGTGGTTTCTTCTGTTTTAACTTCATAAATAATTCCCCAGTCAAGAACCCTAAGTTTTTTGACAGCTTGATATTGTCCTTCAATTAATAATTTGGAGCCACAAGCTTTACAATATAAAGGATTATTCTGATTTTCTGGTGAGAAGCAATTAGGATTAATACAGTAGCTCATAATAGCGGTCTAATTCAGTAGAGCTTTTTTAGTGTTTGAAAATTGAGTGAAGCTTAATGATTAAGCTAAGATGCATTTAGATTTTATCTTCTCTGTTAAGCTAATAGGCATTTATTTTGAGAATAGTAAAAATAACAAATAAGACATTTTTAGCTACTATTACTATTTTTAAAGTTAATATCTATAGTAGTTCATTAATTGATAATGGATAATTGATAATTGATAATTACCTCTGGTTAAAACCGCTACATAATTGAATATCAGGAGATATTATTTCTTCACAGGAGTCGATTGGATATGGCGAGGAGACCTCGCCATCCCACCCAACGGGTGCGCTCCGAAGATCGACCGCTTTTTCCCCTTAAAAGGGGAGGCTTTAAACCAGAATTATTTAATTATTTAATTATTAATTATTAATAATTCGGTAACAATGAACAGTAGGAAAAATATTTCCTCTGATTCGGAGCATCATCAGTCTATGTCCTAACCTACCTATTTATTGCTATATAATTCACAATTTAAATGTACAATAATTTAGGGAATGACCAAGATAAAGAGATAAATGTTTTAAAGCTTAAATAGCCAATGGGACTTTAAACTTATCTAACTATAATATTTGTCTACGTTATATTTAGTATTTATATAAAATATTTTATCGGGTAATCAAAATTTTTGCCAAGTTACATCAATTTTTTGTGACATATTCAGTAGACATCTCCATAAAAGAGGGAACAGGGAACAGGGAGAAATAATTAGACCTCTCCGCAAACTAATATCATGTCCGGATAAGAGCGTGATAAAAAACTTTCTCCTTCAACTCCAGTTCTTCTTCTTCCTTCCCTCTTTACCTCCTGACTCCTGACTTCCCCTCCTGGGAGGGGGAGGGGCGAGGGGTGGGTTGACTCCTGAGGACTCCGTCATTATTTATTTATAACTGTTCAACCGGACATGATATAAGTTTTTGTCTAGGTATGACAAGGGTTTGAGATTAGTTATCGGAGAGGTATATTGATAATTTATGGATAATAATTGATTTTCTTTTGGATTTTTGGAGATGTTTAGTGGCAACTCAGAAACTAAATAGTCAACTTATAGTCTAACTTCTAATTAAAATTATACCAAACCTAAGCAATCAGCCACTTTGGGCATTAACTAAAACTTATTATAGTATCGTAGTATAGTACTTTTGAATCGTTAGTTTCACTTCAGTGCATTCTACATTATGGTACGCACACCATAATATTTGTAAAATAGTAGTTTTGTAGGTAAAGTTTAAATAATTTGACAATCCTTAACTAACACCAGCTATGATCGAACTAAACTATATATACCTATCTACCTATTCTGTAAAAGTTGCCTCTGAAAACTCCTAAGAGAACATCATGGCCCATTACAAATCCATCTTTTATATCATTACATCGTTGACTTTCCTCTGCTCTTTTCTGACCCCGAGTAGAGCTATCGTTGATGATTACAGTACAGGAGAATTAAATAATCATAGCTTTACAGAGGCAGACAATTTACAATCAACCAATCAAATTAATTATCCAGTATCAGTAGCCAAATCTTCATTTCCTCTGCATATTGCTCAAGATACTGATTCACAGACCAACAAAAAAAAATCTAAATCCTCGGACTCAAAAGTTCCGAAACCTGTTCGTATCATACTCAAGGCTCTAGGAGGACGAAAAGCACTGTTTATTTTAAGCATAACATCAGTTCTTGTCACTGGTACAGCGGTATTTGTCCTACTTAAGCTTTTTGACGATCATCAGCCTAAAGACTCAGACCCAGAAGACTTACAACCTCAAGATCGAATACCAGAAACAAATTCAACTGATTTAGATTTAGAGACTAACGATTCTGAACTGCCTCCCCCTAGATGGCCTACATACCTAGAAAACTCTTCTTTGGCCAATCAAAACGATTCTTTAGATTCTTTTGTACCCTCATTACAGGAGTCTGGAGAAAATACTCCTGTAGAAATTTCAAAACATAGTTTACAACCTCATAATCATAATTTAGATGTTAAATATGAAAAATTTTCTACAGTTGAGAGTGAAGAAAATAATCACTATGAGCAACCAGAAACTAAAGTGAATTTATCACAAGCAAATAACAAAAATTCTGTAGTTGAAGACTATCCAGAAACTAAAGTGGATTTATCACAAGCAAATAACGAACATTCTACAGTTGAAGATTCTAGAGATATTACTCTGCCAAATAACTATCCTTTACCAGCAGTTAATATTGTTGAAGAATTAATTAGTGAGCTACAAAATTTTGACCCGAAAAAACGGCATCATGCTATTTGGGAATTAGGACAAAGAGGAGATTCTAGAGCTGTTCAACCATTAGTTAATTTACTGATAGATTCTGATTCTAAACAGCAAAGTTTGATTTTAGCAACTCTCTCAGAAATAGGAACTAAAACATTAAAACCAATGAATAGAGCTTTAGCTATGTCAATACAAAATGACAATGCAGAAGTCAGAAAAAATGCTATCCGAGATTTAACTCGAATTTATGAGTTAGTCATTCAAACAACTAGCTTATTGCAGCAAGCAGAATATGACCCAGATCCAGAAGTTGAAAAAACGGCAAAATGGGCTTTAGAACAGTTAAATAGAATTCGTCCAAGGTGAGTTTAATAATGAATAATTAATAATTAATAATTAATAATTAATAATTGCCTCTTATGTAATATTAAGAATATCAGCATTCAGCTAGCTCGCATTTCCGTTTGTCATGCTCTGCAAACACCAATCAGATGTATAGAACCCATTTGGGGTCTATTTAACAAGTTACAAGTCCAATACCCATCTGGGTTTGATGATTCTGGCAGTCATTTTTCATAATTTTTCGGTTTTCTGAACCCTTATAGTTGTTAGGCTCCTGAAAACGGCTTTCCTGAAGCCTTTATATTTCAAGAAAAGATACCAAATGGGTTCTATAAACATATTCAAGCAATAACTAAGGTTAGGTTATAGCAAATTTCATTAATGAATTTTAATTCTTCTTGGTGGATAATTCCCTTCTAGTATGATAATGAGTTAATAACAAATAGCTGTTAACGTAGTTCCTCCGCAGGAGGCTAGCTGAAGTTCCCAGTTACGACCATAGGAGGCTGCTGACTGCTTACTTAAGAATTGGCTAAAAGGATTTTTTTTTCCTCATTAATTATTAATTGTTGAACAGTCTTATTAAATTATCTTTAAGGTAGATCGCAAGGAATAAATAAGGGATAAATAAATTAAGTTAAAACTCCATTGATTTGAAGCCACCACTTAAGACTTATTTATGTTTCCACAAAAATTGTACAGAAGTAATGTACCTACATTCCGCACTTCAAAATGTAGTATTGAAGAAGGAGACAGGAGACAGCTATACTGGAGACAGAATTTTAGAAGAAAATCATAGCTATCGCGATCAAGCCAACAATTAAGTAAGTATTGATGCTT
>NZ_JAAHGH010000145.1 GCF_010672525.1 Okeania sp. SIO2B3
TACGACGCGGGGTCGCACCGCGTAATTAGGGCTTGCTGAAAAAGTCTTTTTTAAGGAGTAGGGGACTCACCCCTAACCCCTCCCAGGAGGTAGGGCTGTTTCATTCTCGATAGACACGGGGACGCGGAGACACGGGGACACGGGGATGGAGGCTTTTAAGCGACATTGAAGCAAATATCCTCTCAGAGCTTAAAGACGCTTATTGGCTGAAAAATCGGCAAATTTTGGCAAATTTTACTGTTCCACTATCCCCTCATCTTCCGTTTTCCTTAAATTGTTAATCTACAATACTTTGAAACAGCCCTGCTCCCAGGAGATGAAAAGGGGGAGTAGAGGAGTAGGGGAATAATTTTCTTTGCCCAACTATGCGCCAGAAATCCTAACTTTTTGACCATGAAGAGCTGAAAACCAAGGTATTACAGACCTAAAAAGGCTAAAACCTTCCGCATCCAAGAAGTGCGTCTTACATTCTGAGGAGACCTCGCCAATTAACACTTGCTTTCTTAAATTAATTGAGGCATTCAAGTCTCGCTCAATTGATAGACCGCATTCTCCCTTACTGTCTTTGAAATTTTGTCGCTACTCTACTAATTGGGGCTAAACTATTTTGTAGACTTGAGCGAAGTTTACAAATTTGAAGATACTCATCTAGAGACAGATTTATCTTTAAATCTATCAAGAGAGAGTAGAAACTTAAAAATATAATACCCAAAGGAAAATTTCTCTTGGGTATACTTAATAATAGAAAATATTGTAAACTTTTATATCAGATTAAACTTTTATCTATACAGCATAGCATACATTAAAATATTGTCAACTTTAAGATTAAAAATTAATTCCCAAAAAAAATAGATGAAAGAAATTCTTTACCTAGAAGTACCAACGCCAGATACAAAAACTGTTTGTCAATGGTTACAGCATAAATTTCAGCCGGAATTAGGTGATAAAATTCTGACTTCTGATGGTTTTGTTGTGAAATTTTCTGAAGATCCTACTCAGGAATTTTCTGTATTTACCTGGTCATTACAACGAACTACTTATCTCAAAGTTTTTACTCAAGGAAATGTATCTTCAATACAAGAAAAATTCACTTCTTATTTGACTACCAACTTGAGAAAAGAATTTCCTTTAAATTATCCAGAACCTCCCATAATTGATCTATCAAATCAGTCAATTTTTACAGCTTTAGCATCTGATTATCCTCTGACTGTAAAATACTTTCAAAAAATGCCTCAAGGGGAATACGATCTAAAACGTTTATACTGGTGGGAAAAACGTTGGCGCGAATCAGTTAAAAATCCTCAAACACCAAAACAAGTAGTGTGGAAAAAAGAGTTAGGAACAAATAATAAATCAGCTGAATATGACCTCATTTATGTTGGTGGTGCTCTGGGAGTTATTCATGCAGCTGTCATGGCAAAATTAGGGTATAAAGTCTTATTATTAGAACGTTTGACTTTTGGAAAAATGAATCGAGAGTGGAATATTTCTCGCTCCGAACTACAAAGTTTAATTGACTTGGGTTTATTTACTGCTGCAGAAATAGAAGGTTTAATTGCTAGAGAATATAAAGACGGTTTTAACAAATTTTTTGATAGTAATAACCCTGATTTTGCTAAAGCTGCAATTCTTCATACTCCTACAGTTTTAAATGTGGCATTAGATTCAGAAAAAACACTCACTTTATGTGGGATAAAACTACAAGAATCAGGAGGAAAAATTGTAGATGAAACAGAATTTATTAAAGCTGAAGTTGAACCAGAAAAAGTTGTAGTTTATACTCAAAGCCTATCTAACAAAACCGAACAAATTTTCTGTGGTCGTTTGTTAGTAGATGCTATGGGTACTGCTTCTCCCATCGCTTGGCAGTTAAATGGTAAACGTGCTTTTGATAGTATTTGCCCAACAGTTGGAGCAGTAATTGATGGTGGAATTGAACCGGAAGTTTGGGATTCAAATTATGGAGATGTTCTTAATAGTCATGGCGATATTTCTCGTGGCAGACAATTAATTTGGGAGTTGTTCCCTGGCGCAGGTAATGAGTTAGCAATTTATTTATTTCATTACCATCAAGTTCATCCTAAAAATCCTGGTTCTTTGTTAGAAATGTATGAGGATTTTTTCGCAATTTTGCCAGAATATCGACGGTGTGACATGGATAAATTAATCTGGAAAAAGCCAACTTTTGGTTATATTCCTGGGCATTTTAGTATCAAAGGTAGCGATCGCCAGGTGGCTTTTGACCGTTTAATTTGTATTGGCGATGCTGCTTCTCTCCAATCTCCTTTAGTGTTTACTGGTTTTGGTTCTTTAGTCAGAAATTTACCTCGTTTAACCGATCTTCTAAATACTGCTTTAAAATATGATTTACTCAGTGCTAATCACTTAAATAAAATTCGTGCTTATCAAAGTAATATTGCCGTTACTTGGTTATTTTCTAAAGGCATGATGGTACCAACTGGAAAGTTTTTACCCCCCCAAAGAATTAATTCTATATTGAATACATTTTTTGGGTTATTAGCAGAGGAACCTCCAGAAGTAGCAGATACTTTTATTAAAGATAGAGCTAATTGGTTTACTTTTACAAGATTAGCTCTAAAAGCAGCTCGAAAAAATCCTTATCTTTTATTCTGGATTATGGATTTTATCAACTTTCAAGAAGTATTACTCTGGACAATAAGTTATATCAATTTCACTTTGTTTAGTGTAATGAATTTTCTATTAGGATGGTTGCCTAGTTTTGCCCGCTGGATTCAACCTTGGTTAGAATCTCGCTATCCTAGTTTATGGTTTTGGATATTGGCTAATAGTTATGCCTTAACTTATAATGTTGGTCAACCAAAAGTGAAATTTACACTACGAAAATCTAAACTTAGTATGCAAAATTAGTTGAAGAAGGAAGAAGAAAGAAGGAAGAAGTGGGTGGGGACTCAAACCCCAACTAATTGTAAACACCGTTTAAACGGTGGGGTATTAAACCCAAAAGAAAAAGATAAATTTAACTATTTTCATCTTTGCTTAATACCTAGGAACTAAACCCTACAAATATAGCAATTCCCAAAAAGCGTGAGGTAAAAATTTGTTTGTTTTAGGGAGTAGGGAATAGAAAATAAGAAAAACAACTTTACCTCAGTCACTTGAGAAACGATATATTATTTGATTACTAATTAATATCATGTCCAGATAATTAGTGATGAACAAATTTTCTTCTCTTTTTCCCTCCTGAAAATATAAGCAGTCGAAGGAAAGGACGCGGACAGATTAAAAACTTAAAACTCATACAACGTGATTTTTCCTTCTTTTTTTTTCCTTCTTCCTTCTTCCTTCTGCTAAACATCTATTTTTCCCCAATTTCACTCCATCGTTGTAAGCATTTCCTGCGGAATGCTGCGCAAACAGCTATTAGCTGTCAGCTAGCCTCCTCCGGAGGAACTGCGGACTTCAGCAACAAGACTCTCTCATATAGGACAGTGTTGAAATTAACAACTGACTTTAAGAGCAAGGAAGGCAACTTTTGTAGTAAGAAAGTTAAATATTGTTTTGATCCTAAACTAAAAGCAATAGCTGTTAACGTAGTTCCTCCGGAGGAGGCTAGCTGATGGCTGACGGCTGAATGCTTACCCATCGTTAGAACTAAAAATTTCAAAGAATTATGCGGCTAGATTTAGAAAGATTAGAAATTACAAAGGGTGAACTTAAACATCTCAGTGGAGTGAGTTTAGATAAAATATTGCGACCGCCCACCAAAACTAAATATTTATTAGAAGGTGGGAAAAGTTTACTAATAGCTTTGCTTTTATTAGTTAGTTACTGGATGGTAGTACAAATCTTAAATCAACACTACTTATTATTAATAGTTATTTATTTAGGTATGGCAATAGGATTATTTTTAGAAGATATCTATAAGATATTTATGACTCGTAAAAATCAACGTCTGATTAGATTGTTTGAGGATGTAGATAAATATAATTCGATCATTCAAGCGATCGCTATTAATGACACAATTGAAGCTGCTGGGAACCCCCAAGTTAAATTAAGTAATCGCACCAAAATTATAGAAGCTCTAAAATTAATTAGAGAAGATTTAACTAGAGCTTTGAAAACTGAGCGAATTATCCGGGAAAACAAGAAATTTGTTAATAATAATACAGATTTATTTACTTTTAATTTTAATACTTTGACAGCTTTGCAAATTAATGACAAAGCTAGCGAACATGGAAAATTACTTAACGAAGCTCTAGAAATAGTAATCGACGTTAGGGAAGAGATGAAAAAATTACAAGACGAAAATTTGCTAAACTAAGGAACTTTCAAGTAAAAAATTGCTTTTTCCCAATCATTCTAATTTTTCTGCCTTCTACCTTTCTCTCGTAATTTTACAGATCAACCTATCCCAGTAATAATATTTTTGCTTTTTGCTAAAAACCCTAAATATTCAGAAAAACTTTTTAAAGCTAGATAATTATGTCAAATCCGTTGGCTTCGGAGTAATATAATTCCGTCGATCATCATACAATGCGTAAGGCCGAATGGCCATTTGCCAAAGCAAAGCTGCCGAATGACGCCCCTACAATATTCTTTAATGCTGAATAACACCGATGTTACCGGATTTGATATTACATATCAGTTTGAAAAAGATTTGTTAAAGTTTTTAACTAACTATTGTTCCTCCTACTCAAATCTACTACTAACAAATAACTAAATAGAACAACTTAAACCACCTGACTTTTTAGTAAAACGAGTATTCTCCCGATAATCAACAGGACAATCTATCACAGCAGGAACATCTTGAGCAAGAGCCTCCTTCAGAGTAGGAATTAAATCAGTAGCAGACTCTACTCGATAACCTTTCAAACCAAAACTTTCAGCAAACTTAACAAAATCTGGATTGCCAAACTTAATAAAAGAAGACTTACCAAAATGATTTTCCTGTTTCCACTCAATCAAACCATAACCACCATCATTAAAAATCAAAGTCACAAAAGCAGTACCCACCCGCAAAGCAGTTTCCAACTCTTGACAATTCATCATAAACCCACCATCTCCTGTTGCAGCTATTACCTTACGGTCAGGATGGACTAATTTAGCAGCGATCGCTCCGGGAATAGCAATACCCATTGCTGCAAACCCATTAGAAATCAAACAAGTATTAGGACGGTCACAATGATAATGCCTAGCAATCCACATTTTATGAGCACCAACATCAGAAATGACAATATCTTCTGGCCCCATTACTTGACGTAAATCATAAATTAGTTTTTGAGGCTTAATTGGAAAGTCATTATCTTTACTATATCCCTCATATTCAGAGCGAAGATTTGTTCTAATTTCTGAGACAGTCGGACTTAATTCATCTATACGTTCCGAGCGTCGCAAAATTTCATTCAAAGAATCAGAAATATCTCCAACTATTTCAGCTATCGGAATATAACTACTATCAATCTCCGCATATTTTGCCCCAATATGAATAATTGGAATTTCACCTTGAGGATTCCATTTTTTTGGTGAATATTCAATCAAATCATAACCAACTGCAATAACTAAATCTGTTTGGTCAAAAGCACAACTAATATAATCTCGTTGTTGTAATCCTGTGGTCCATAAAGATAAAGGATGAGTATAAGGAATCGCACCTTTACCCATAAAACTATTAGCAACAGGAATATTTAATTGTGTAGCAAACTCTGTTAAAGCTTCACTTGCATTAGCCCGAATCACTCCATTTCCGACTAAAATTACAGGTTTTTTTGCTTTAGAAATTGCCACTGCCGCTTCAGTCATACTTTGATAAGCAGAATAAGATTTTTCTCGCTTATCACGATTCAAGGGTTGCCCTTCTACAGGCATTGCCGCAATATTTTCAGGTAAATCAATATGAACTGCGCCAGGCTTTTCTTGTTGAGCTACTTTAAATGCTTTACGGACAATTTCTGGTGTATTACTAGGGCGAACAATTTGAGCATTCCATTTAGTTACTGGCTCAAACATTGCCACCAAATCTAAATATTGGTGAGATTCAATGTGCATTCTATCTGTACCAACTTGGCCTGTAATTGCTACTAAAGGTGCGCCATCTAAATTAGCATCAGCAACACCAGTCATTAAATTAGTAGCTCCAGGGCCTAATGTTGATAAACAAACTCCTGCTTTTCCTGTTAAACGACCATAGACATCTGCCATAAAAGCGGCACCTTGTTCATGTCGGGTAGTAATAAATTGAATTGGGGAATCTTTGAGAGCTTCTAAGATATTCAGATTCTCTTCTCCAGGCAGTCCAAATATATATTTGACTCCTTCATTTTCGAGGCATTTTACCAATAATTCTGCAGTGTTCATTTCTATTTTCTCCTTTGGTTAAAGGTGGTAGAAAACTAAATCGAAAGTTTTAACTTTAACTAGCTCTAGGCTAAGAGCTTTGAGCTATCAGCTTGGGTTTAAATTCCTGTAGATACCGGATATAGCGCTACGCGCAAGTCAGAACTCAGAACTCAGAACTCATCTATAACTGGGTTTGAGCATTTAGGAATGTCCTAAGCTCTGCTTCGACTACTATAATTTAATCCGGTATTTCTCTAAATTACAGGCTGAAATATGATACTTAATTTTCAAACACAAATTATATAAATGATTATTTTTTCTTTTCCGGAGTCAAGATAAATTAAACCTCTATTTAATTTTTTTTCAAGTAATTAAGTATTTGTGGGAAATAAATTTTCTATTTGGTTAAAGTCGGCAAAATAAAGTAACAAATATACCTGAGTAGTAGATATAAAAATTATTTTTCCTGCCTA
Organism: Okeania sp. SIO2B3; assembly: GCF_010672525.1. Lineage (GTDB taxonomy): Bacteria > Cyanobacteriota > Cyanobacteriia > Cyanobacteriales > Microcoleaceae > Okeania. Next base: position 6,792 of record NZ_JAAHGH010000145.1, read on the forward strand.
CTTTAGATTGAACCTAAGAGGATGCTTTAAAAGTTTTTAGTAGGTAATCACTAAGCATTTCCTGCGGACTGCTGCGCAAACAGCCGTCAGCTATTAGCTAGCCTCCTATCGGAGGAACTGCGTTAACAGCTATTAATGTTGGGAAAGGTAAAAGCAACCTTTGAAATTGAGTTTGAACAAAAAGTTACTGTCAAAGTTTCCTTCCCCAACCGGAGAAGTAATTATTCATTATTAATTACTGTTAACGTAGTTCCTCCGGAGGAGGCTAGCTGACTGCTAATAGCTGAATACTTACGGTAATCAAAAAGTTATCTAATCTCCAGTAAATACTCCTGAAATTGGGAAAGTGTTACAAATAGATTCGGAATTATTTAGATACCAAAACTATACTTACTCAAAAATACTTCACATCAAATCCCGGTAATTAGTTATTTGATGATTTAGAAGCCAGGAATTAAAAGTTAGGGGTTAGAAGTTATAGTTCATAAAAATATAGTCAAATATGACATATCCTTATTTTGCAGGTGTTACTCTGACTGGGTGAACTACAACACCCTCTATCCCATAGTCAAAGACATTTGGGACTGCTTTTTTCATAATGTTCAAAGAACCGTTCACATCAGCATTAATTAATCTTTTGCTTGCAGTACAATACAAACCTCTCTTTACTCTTTTTCCAGAAAAGGTGACTTGATTTTTCTCACCTTCTAAGTACACTGGAATCAAATCATTATCTATAAAACTTGCTTTTGAGGTATAAGATTCTTCTGTAATAATTACATCTATCCCTACCATCTTGGCTTTATAAGATAACATTTCTATTAATTTGTTATAGGGAACAGATACAAAATATGAAATATTTCTTTTCCCTAGATTTATCTTCTGCTTCCACTCTTCATTGTGCCCTATTATCAATGTTCCTATTTTCTGATTAATTAGAGTATCAATAATCAAACGAGACGCTTTATGAAGATAATCGTTGATTTTAAATTCTCTTTTATTACAAAGTTTTTTCAGCCTCTTACTTGATTGATTTTCCGGTAGTTTAGATTGTAGGAAGCTTTTAACTTTATTATAGTATTGATTGATAGATTTTAACGGTCTGCCATTGATCAAGAGCGGTTTAATTCCGGCTTGATTAAAAGTTAATGTAGCTAAGTTGTTTAATCCTATATCAATACTGGCGCAACGATTTTTATCTAGCTCGTATTGTTTTTCGCATTTCTCATAAATGACCTCTATTACATAATGGTTAAGTCTAGGGACGAGACGAACTTGTTTAATTTGTGAAGTAGGAACTAATGTTTTTAGATAAATCCCAGTTTTAGAAGGATTAATAATTCCTTGTTTAAGTTGCTTCTTGCTGATAGCTTGTGTCGTATAAACTACAATATTTCTTCCCTTTACTTTATTTTTATATCCAGGAAGACGAGGACGAGATTTAAACTTTGATGGGTTCTTTAGATAAACTTCGTTTGCTGCTAAAAAGCTTTTCCAGTTTCTATCTAAAATCATCAAGATTTTTTGAGAGACTTTAGCTGGCATTGCTTGATAGTCTGATTGAGTAGAGAGTGTTTTTTGCAGGTCATAATAGTGACGATAATTATTTTCAAATATGAAAGATTGACGAACTAAATAATTGCCGTAGTTATAAAGATTTTTCGACAAGAAACATAGTCTGTCAATTTCATCATAAAACCGATGATTTTTTTGAATAATATGTCTCTCAACTAATTTCATAAATCAAGGGGTTAAAATTATATTAGGATTCGAGGACGCGCGGAATTTTTATTTTTATTTAGTCTGGAATTACCAGGCAATTTCATTATACTATTAAAAATATTGCCTTTGAGTTATTAAATTTTGTCAAATATAAAGGCGCTCTTTTATACAAGTAAACGGAGATATTTGACATCACTTGACTATATATGGCTATATTTATGTATAACTTTTATTATACCAATGCTCAAAACATGCAATGTTTGAATTTTCTACATCTAAATAGTATCTAGTTTCTGCTGATTTTTGCTACCTTCCAAGGGTAGCACTAATTAATAATAAATGCTATTATAAGTTAGGATTCTATAGTGAGAAGATGTAGGCAGGTTCCACGTAAAACCCCCTACTAATTCAGTTATAGAATCGGGTTTTTTTATAACTGTACAAACAGATTTTAGATCACATCTAAGACCAACTTTAGAAGTAACACTATCTAACTTAGAATGTAAAAATCACCCTGAAAAGAATAACAGTTATTGCATACTCAGCACTCAATTCAACTTCTAGGACTGAGAAATATTAAATCTAAGGTATGACAATATTTTAAGTAATTGCTATAACTCTTAACAGCTATTAAGTAGGTAGACAAGATTAACTTTATTTATCTTATCGCCAAATATAGCAATCCTAAATAGATTGCGGGTAATCAAAAAGTAAATAAAAAAACTGAAACTCTTACCTGTTCCCTGTTCCCTGTTCCCTGTTCCCTGTTCCCTAAAAAGCAGTAAGATTTCTGACACAAATAAAATAGGATTGCTATACTTAATTATTTAACCCAAACTGTCTTAATATTGACAAATTCTAGAATTCCTTCTTTGCTCAGTTCTCGACCATACCCAGAACGTTTAATCCCACCAAAAGGCAGACGGGGGTCAGACTTGACTAAACCATTGATAAAAACTGCACCTGCTTCGAGTTCTGATATTAACCTATCTGTCTGTGCTGTATCTGTAGTCCATGCACTTGCACCTAATCCGAAGGGAGTGTTATTGGCCAGTTCTATTGCTTCATCAATATTAGCCACCCGAAATATTAGGGCAACAGGACCAAAAAACTCCTCTTCATAAGCAGGGGAATCTACTGGAATCTCTGCCAAAATAGTAGGGGGGTAAAAATTTCCGGGACCATCAGATAAAAGATGACCTCCTGTTAGAACTTTTGCTCCTTTCTCAACAGAAACTTCTACTTGAGAATTTAACTCTTGAAGAATAGATGGAGTTGCCAAAGGACCAATATCAGTATCTGGCAAAATAGGGTCTCCTACCTTCAAAGCCTCAAATTTTTCTACTAAGCGCTGTTGAAATTCTTCAGCAATAGTTTCTGCCAAGATGAAACGTTTAGCTGCAATACAAGATTGGCCATTATTCAACATCCGAGCTGTAACAGCAGTAGACACAGCTTGTTCTAAATTAGCACTTTCTAATACTATAAATGGATCGCTACCTCCCAATTCCAAAACTGTTTTTTTAATTGATTTACCTGCTATTGCTGCTAAAGCCATTCCTGCTGGTTCACTTCCAGTTAAAGTTCCTGCTTTTACTCGGTCATCTGCCATTATGCCTGCTACTTTATCGGAACCTATCAATAAGGTTTGAAATGCTCCTTCTGGGAAACCTGCTTCTTTAAATATTTCTTCAATGGCCAAAGCACATTGGGGAACATTAGAGGCGTGTTTCAATAAACCTACATTTCCTGCCATTAAAGCTGGTGCTGCAAATCGAAAAACCTGCCAAAAGGGAAAATTCCAAGGCATGACAGCTAGCACTGGGCCTAATGGTTGATAACGGACAAAGGACTTACTTGCGTCAGTTTGTGCTGGTACATCAGCGAGAAATGTTGCTGCATTTTCTGCATAGTAGCGACAGACTAGGGCACATTTTTTAGCTTCGGCAATGGCTCCACTCAGAGTTTTACCCATTTCTAGGGTCATTATTTTACCAAATTTCTCAGCATTTTTCTCTAATATATCGGCTGCTGCTAATAGCCATTCCCCACGTTGAGTCATGGGAATTTGACGATATTGGTAAAAAGTTGTTATTGCTAGTTCTAGTTTTGTTTCAATTTCTGCATCTGTGATTGGTTCAAAAGTTTTTAGTGTTTCTCCTGTTGCTGGATTAATTGTAGCGATCGCCATTAATTTTTTCTCCTCAATTTCAAGTTAAAATTACTTTTTAAATTAAGTCACAAGTTATTAATATCAATAAATCTTGTGACAATAACTTTTTTTCTTGCTGATGTAACTCCTTCGAGAGTTTAACTTATTCGCTTCTTTATTCCTGGGTGTTAATTTCATCCAAGGGCTTACTAATTTTTGTTCACTTTTAGTTTGGCTTTATACTCCATCATACTTGCTTGCACTAGCCAAAACACTTAATTCTTAACTATCTTTTACAATCATGTAACGATCAAAGAAAAATATACACTCATAGAGTAGGATTCACAAATTTTTCAGTTATAAACTCCACATATAGTCGAGTACTCTATTTTTTAAGTTCTATAATTATAGTGTAGTGTTTTTTTGTAAACCCTCATAGACAGTTTTTATTTCCTATTTCCTGAAGCTGTAGCGAAGTTTATGTATATATATTTTATCTCAATCTCCCTATCCGGCCAGAAAAGCCAGCATGATAGGGGTATCATTAATTAAATGTATAAAAAGTATCACACTTTTATAGATATCATGTATAAGTTGACCACTGTCGATCAAAAAATATTTAAAATCTCGTAAGTTTGAGAGGGTATTTAAGTAATATCTACAATTTTATCAAACCACTATTAATTATGATTAATGAATCATAAATCTTGACTACTAAACTTTGTGATACAATTCTGTAAAATCAGAATTATTTGAAAATTCACTACAAACTTCATTGAATTCAGCAGAGATGAAAATCCATTGAAATTATTAAAAAACATTAAAATCAGCTTGTAATGTTTGTACTTATCTACATAAATTTCGTTATATTGAAGATTTTTCAACAGAGGAAGCAATATTACTAATTCAGTTATAATTAACAGCAAATAGATTACAAACATCAGTTATTTATACAGGTAAATTCATTGGTGTAGCAGTAGTTTTTGTTTGCTATAATGTTAATAAAAATTTTAGTGTTTGCCACCATTATTTGAATATAAATAGCAGTTAATATTCTTGGCTTATTAATCAAAATATAGAGAAAAATTTGCTAATGAAATTTAGTATTGTAATTACAACTTATAATCGCTTAGATTTATTAAAACGGGCAATTAATTCGGCGTTTGAACAAACAGTTGAATGTGAAATAATAGTAGTTGATGACTGTTCAATAGACGGTACAAAAAACTATGTCAATAGCTTAGGAAGTCGTGTCATTTACTATTGTACTTCTTCCAACCAAGGTCATGCAGCTACAATGAATTTAGGGGTCCAAAATGCTCAGGGAGATTGGATAAAACCTTTAGATGATGATGACTATATGGCAACTAATTGTATTGAAGAAATGACTCAAGCAATCACTCTTCATCCTCAAGCAGTGATTCTTTCTTGTCAAGCAGCACAAGTTGATACTAATGAAGTAGAAATTAGTCGGACTCGTAAAACAGGACCTGGAACGGCATTTTATATTCCCCAAGAAGATATTCACTATGGAATGTTACTAGAATCAGTGCCATTTGGTACTCCTATTCAAGTTGCTTTTCGTCGGGATGCTTTTTTAGAATCTGGAGGATGGGATAATAATTTTAGGAGTTGCGATGATATTGATTCTTGGATTAGAATTGCTGAACTTGGTGATGCTATTTTTCTCAACCAGTGTTTAGTTTGTCGTACTATTTGGAAGGGGGGATATGACCGAAAAATTCCTTTAAAACAACGTTGCAATACAAATATTTTAGTTAAAGAAAAAATTTATACTAGAGTTAATAAAAAGTATCGTAATATAATGCCAGATATTGAGAATATACGACAATATATGAATTTACATTGGGGTATAGTCGCTGTCAAACAAAAACAACTATTAACAGCTATCAATATATTATTTCCAGCAGTTTTTTCTCTCAAAGCCTGGAAAATTTTTTTAGCAGTTACTATTGCTAGAAAACTGAAAAAAGACAATAAAAATTTAAGGAAAAAAGTTTTGATTAATTAATTTTATATTGATTTCTATATCAATATAAAAGAAGATTACGAAACTATTTGTAAAGAGAATAGGTATGTGATGTTTTCATTAAAGAAAAAAGTATTTCATTAATTGATAATTGATAATTACCTCTGGTTAAAACCGCTCTTGATTGAATATAAAGAATATTTTCTTTTTTTTTCCTATTACCAAGGGTTCTAGCCATTTTTAGGGCTTTGACGTAACTCCCTTGCCTAGACTGACTTTTCCTGCGGAATGCTGCGCAAACAAGCATTTTTCTGCCCAGAAAATGTGTAAGTCCCACTAACCTTTTCTTTTCTCACAGGAGTGCGCATTCCCTCTCTTGGTCAGCATTCCGCAAGGGAGCTGGTGTCGTCGCGAGGTCGCACCGCTTCTGCCTCCTGCCTTCTTTCTGCCTTACCTCCTCCAAAGTGTAACTATTCAACCGGAACCGATAGCGTAGCTCCCCCAAAGGGGACACATGATATTACCCTATTCTCTACTAGAAAAAATTCCCTTTTCTCGTAATTGCTGCATAAAATACTCTTCCAGACTAAGTCTTTCTATATTCATTGTCATTAGTGTAGCTCTCATTAATCCCAAACTAACTAAAAATTCTTTAGGGTCTCCCTGTAAATGACCTTGCCAAAAATTATGCTCAAATTCTAAATCTGGTATCCATTGTTTGAGTATCTCAAGATTACCACTTTTACCCTTAACATAATAGCTTTCATTAGCTCCTAATACTTCATCTAAAGTACCAATACAAATTAATTCTCCTTGTGCAAGAATAGCAATACGGTCACATATTTTCTCCACATCAGACAAAACATGACTATTAAAAAAAATAGTCTTCCCTTGTTTTTTGAGCGAGATAATAATTTCTCTGATTTGATAACGTCCCATTGGATCTAAACCTGACATAGGTTCATCCAAAAATACTAACTCAGGGTCATTAATCAAAGTTTGCGCCATACCAACTCTTTGCAACATTCCCTTAGAATATTGACATAGTTGCTTTCTAATAGCTGTTGATTTAGACAATCCCACTAAGTCAAGTAATTCTGGAATTCTTTGTTTTTGTATTGATTTTGGTATTTGAAATAATCCTGCCACAAACTCTAGAAATTCCCATCCAGTTAAATATTCATAAAAGTAAGGATTTTCTGGCAAGTAACCAATTTTTTCTTTAATCACTCGATCGCCTATTGGTTGTCCTAATAAAACTCCCGATCCAGATGTAGGGCGTACAATTCCTAATAAAGTTTTAAGTAGGGTAGTTTTACCTGCACCATTTTGTCCCAAAAGTCCAAAAGTTTCTCCTTGATAAACTGTCAAAGTACAGCTTTTAAGAGACTCTATTTTTTGATTCATCCAAAAACCAGTGCGGTAAAATTTACCCAAATTAGTAGTTTGCACAACTGGCAATTTTTCTGGTTTCTTAGCTTCAGTGGGAATATTGACAGCAGATTCCATAAAAATTCAGCTTATATGTCAAATTTCTTATTTCTTATTAATTATCATAAACTGAGTACTAGAATTATTAAACTTTTAACCAAAAAAAAAGCCCTCTAAATAGAGGACTTTTTTTAATTCAATCAATCAACTAGAAATTAACCATTGATAGAAGGAGCTTCTACAGCCGCCAAATCTAATGGGAAGTTGTGAGCGTTACGCTCGTGCATTACTTCCATACCTAGGTTTGCGCGGTTGATGATGTCTGCCCATGTATTTACTACACGACCACTGGAGTCGATGATGGACTGGTTAAAGTTGAAACCATTCAAGTTGAAGGCCATTGTTGATACACCTAGAGCGGTGAACCAAATACCTACTACTGGCCATGCTCCTAAGAAGAAGTGTAAGGAACGGCTGTTGTTGAATGACGCATATTGGAAGATTAAACGACCGAAGTAGCCGTGAGCTGCTACGATGTTGTATGTTTCTTCTTCTTGAC
>NZ_JAAHGH010000146.1 GCF_010672525.1 Okeania sp. SIO2B3
ATTAGATGCTCCCCTACGTCCAGTTTTCTGTTGGTTTACCCACTGCTCTATCACTTCATCATTGAGCCAAAATGTCAGACTCCCTCTCTGTTTTAAGGAAGCATCATACTCAGACCAGTTGCTGATTCGGTACTTAGACTTGGACTTGGACTTACTCATGTCTATGTTGGTCTAGGTTTGTTGTGCCACGCACTGTTATTTTTACCTTCTAAGCTCTCTTTGTGCAACAAAGCCCAATAGAATAGCTAACACCAGGAAAGATACATTGGATAAACTAACTACCTATTTGGCTAAAAACCACAGCCAGATAGTAATAGAAGACCTAAATGTATCAGGAATGATGTCAAATCACAAGCTAGCTAAGGCTGTTGCTGATATGGGTTTTTATGAGTTTCGTAGACAGTTAGAGTACAAGTGTGAGTTATTAGGTTGCTGAGTTAATCATCATTGATAGATGGTTTCCTAGTTCTAAGACTTGCAGTAGGTGTGGTCAGGTTAAAGAGTCTCTGTCTTGATCGGAGCGTGTTTTCAGGTGTGAACATTGCCGTTTTAGTTGCGAACGAGACTTGAATGCAGCCTTAAATTTAGCTCAGGCGGTCAGTTTGCTCCGCAACGCTAGCGCGAACGACCGTGACAGCTTGTGGACTGGATAACGCCGACGTTGCCAGAATGAAACAGGAATAGAACAGGTTATCTATAGATAATCATAGATTTATATAGATAATCGTAGGTTTCTAAGAACGGTTTTACCTTCCGAAGTAATGACAGAATGGCAGCAACTGTTAAATGATTCAAGCTTTGAGTTACCATCTGGTTACTGGTCTGAAATTGCTGGAGAGTCAGAAAAGCAAGGTGATGCTCAAGCAGGTCTTTTTTCAACGGTGCCAGTTATATTTCTGTTAGCATCCTCAATTTTGGTGTTATCGTTAAATTCCTTCCGAGCAACTGCCATTCTTGGAATAGTTGCTATTTCTGCCATTGGTTTAGGATTTTTCAGTTTATGGTTATTTGGCTACCCCTTTGGTTTTATGAGTCTCATCGGTACATTTGGTTTAGTGGGAATTGCTATTAATGATTCAGTAGTAGTTTTGGCTGCCATTCTGGAAGACTCCCAAGCATCTAGAGGTAACCGTCTAGCTATTCGCCAAGTGGTTATGGGTTCCACTCGTCATGTGGTGGCCACAACTTTAACAACAATGATTGGGTTTGTTCCGTTATTGGTACAAGGTGGTGAATTTTGGCCTCCTTTAGCTATAGCGATCGCTGGTGGTGTTGGTGGTTCGACACTTATTGCTCTTTATCTTGTTCCCTGTGCGTACTTACTTATCTTTGGGCTTTGATTTTTCTTTAATGGCGATCGCTCAACTACTAATACTTTTGACAACTTATATTTTTGGTCTTCATGGCCCACCCTACAATTATCAACTGAGGGCCATAATTTTGATTTTTAAATTGGTATCAATATTTAAACCAGATTTTTCAGTGGCTTTGATTAAATCTGCTTTTATTTATAGACAATATTTTTTCCAAGCACCCCAGAATAGTTCAAGTCTTGGTCCAACTTTGCCAGATAATGTTGTCCATAGTACTTGAAATAAGAAATTTTACTTAGTTGTGCAGTTAAATTGAACAAGAAGTGAACAATTTAGATAGGAAAGTGAACGGATAAGTGAACAATTTGAATAGGAAAGTGAACAGAAAGGTGAGCGATCTCCGTGGAATTACTGTGTCATAATAAATAACTATAAGAACAAGTTCCATTGCTATACGAAAATTTTGGGAGAAGCAATTATGATCAAAAATGCCTTAACGACCATTGGTGCAGCAACAGCAGCAGCAATCACCTTACTCGCTGCCCAGGCACCAACAATTGCTGTATCATTTTGGGGGACTTTTGATTGGGAGACACTTTCGGGGAATAGTGGAACTGCTACCTTTCATTTAGAGGAAGGGGAAGAGACACCAGAAGGAATATGGGGATCTGGAGGAGTTATTTCTAACGCACCTCTAGATGATCTTGGTGTTATTGACAGCGCGGAGATAATAGACTGGCATAAAGAATTCGAGTTTTTGCCTGATGGCTCAGTTCAGAAGTTTGTTGAGATTACTTATGGTATTATACCAGAACAACCAGAAAACGAAGCTTGGGATATTGCCACGTTCACATTTGTAGATGATATTTTCCAGGAAGGTAGTGTTGTTCTTCCTGGGGAAACTGAGCCATTCGCTGTGATAACAGCTGCTACTCATGATATTCCAGAACCTGCTTCTACTTTGGGTCTTTTAGCTATAGGTTCTTTCGGCGCAGGTTCAATGCTTAAGCGCAAACAGAAAAGCTAGAAAACGGTTATTGGGCTTAACAATAGATCACTTTTTAATAATGGAGCGTTAGTATCGGTAAAACGAGCAACACTTCACTATTTTTATCTGTCCTGTCCACAAAAATAGTTTGAATATATCTGAACGAATTGTCGGAAAAATGAACAATTTGAATCAGTAAATGAACGGATAGGTGAACAGAAAAGTGAGCGATCACTACAGCATAAATTCTGTATGATGAACAAGATTTTGAATTTTGAAACTTATCTCACTATGAAAAATTATCAGTCTAAAAGTTTTACTCGTACTTCTTTTTTATCAAGGTTAACACTGACAGCTATGACAACGACAATTATCGCTTTAGGAAGTTTAACAATGCTCAGACTTAAACCTGTTGAAGCTGCAAGCATAGTTCCCTACGAAAAACATTCCTCCCGAATTGCAGGAGCATGGGTGTGGAGAATTCCTGTCATATATTTAGCATGGGATTGGGAAAAAAGTTTCAAAGTAATACCTTGGCCAACTACCGCTCCAACTCCTCCAAATAATCCAATGGCATTACTTACTGGTTCAGATGGGATGGGAAGTTCTACTACATTCGATTTTTTTGAAGATAATGTTAACAATAATGAAATAGTTTTAGAAGACAATGGAGTAACTCAAATTTACCGAGTAGAGTCGGGACAAATAACTTATGAAACTGGAGCTTTGGATGAATTCGGCAATGCAATAATTCAAGTAACAGACTTTAGCCTTACTGGCTCCCTCGCTTCTGCTGACACCTTTAGTTTGGGAAATATAGTGAGTATCAACTTTGTTGAAACTATTGATAGTGGTTCTATTGCACTAGGGTTATTGGACGGTTCTCCGGTAACTTCAACAGATACATCTGGGTTGATAACTAATCTTCTACTGCAATTTCCAAATGCACTTCTTTCTGAGGATCAGAATGGTTACATTGGCCCAGTAGATTTAGGCGGTACTTTTTCATATGACCCTGCATTAGTATGTCACGCTGATGGAGGAAATATTGTGGGACCCTGTTCCATTCCCGAAACTACTCCTGTGTTAGGTTTACTCGCCCTCGGAACTCTAGGTGCAGGTTCAACTCTTCTTCGCAAAAATAAGCAACACAAATCAGTAAGCAAAATTACCAGCGATACCGAGTAATTTATAACAAAAACAGCTACTAATTACCCTCATCAATGGAAGCTCAACTTGACAAAGCATGAGGGGAAATTATCCCACAACAAGAATCTTAATTATAAAGGTTACAACGTTCTAGATAACCCCGTGCAGCTCGATCGCCTGAATGAGATTCTAAGCATTCTTGAAATAGATTTGCGGCTTGCTCAAAAGAACCACCATGATATAACAGCACTGCTGTTTCAAACTTCTCTTTGGTAAATATTTTGGTTTCCTTGAGTTCTGGTGGGTCGGCAGAAAACACTTCAAATAAACCTACTGCTTTGGCTTTTCCTTTGGCTTTTACTTTGTCGAGAAATCGCAAATCGTATTCTAAGGGATTATCTATGTGTGCTAATGTTTGATGGGTAATTAAAAGCGAAACTCTATAGGTTTTGGTTAATCCTTCTACTCGTGAAGAGAGATTAACTGCATCCCCAATTGCTGTGCCATCCATACGTCCAAAACCTCCAACTGTGCCTAATATTAAGTTTCCCGTATGCAAACCAATACCAATACGAATGGGTTTGAGATTCTTTTGTTCTCGATCTGAATTGTATTTTTTCAACTCTCCCAACATGGCGATCGCTGCTTTAAGTGCGTCATTGACAGAATTGGGAAATAGTGCCATAATGGCATCGCCGATATATTTATCGATAAACCCCCCATAATATTTAATTTGGGGTTCCATATAACCGAGATACTTGTTAATAAAAGCAAAGTTCTCCGCATTACTATAGTTAATTATTAATTATTAATTATTAATTGTTGAGGTAGCCAATCTTCATCTAGTATTTGTTCGAGAGTATAGGGGTTGATTTCTGGTAACTTCAGTTCCGATTTAACTTGAGCAATTTTTCTGGCTTTACTATAAAGATAATCCAATCTATCAATTAAATAATTCCGTAAATTTGTTGTGAGTTTTAGTTCCAACTGAGTCCGAAATATTAAAATTTCTGTCCGCCAATTCTAGAATTATCATCTCTTTCCTTTTCCCAATATTGATAAAATAAAAGATGTTGAATAATTAAAGTCACGAAACTTTCAACCGTGCTTTTTTAACTTCTACCCAAGGCTTCTAACTCTGCAATTAAATTATCATAATCTATGTTCTCTAATTGACGATTATTTAGAAGTTTAATCATATTTTCTAACCACTCAAAATAATCAGCCTCATCAAGTAATTTTAAATCAGTAACTTGATTATTCATATTTTATTTTTGTATTTTATAAACTCCCGCTAAACTATTAAAAAATGTCTAACGGGAAAACCTATACAATGTAAGCATTTCCTGCGGAATGCTGCGCAAACAGCTATTAGCTGTTAGCTAGAGCGCAAAAAAAGGGGGTTTAAATGAATATAGACTTTGGAGCTGACTTTTGTAGTCAGATTTTTCTAGCTCAATTAATAAAACTTTTATCACCTACTAAAAGAAATAGCTGATAGCTGATAGCTGACGGCTGAATGCTTACTATACAATTCTAGATTAACTTAACAGCACGCAAGCCAAACATTAAAACAGTAGCTACACCTAAACCACCAACAAACAATACAACGAAAGCAATAATTCCATCAACAGTCATTAACTTTTCTCCAAAATGGCAATAAAACTATAAAATTAAGTCTAATATTTAATGTTCAAAATAGCAAAGTCTGAAATTATCCATGGCATCCATCACCGTTCAACTACCCTCCAAATCCTATGAAATAGCGATCACTCCTGGCAACCTGGACCAACTTGGCCAAAAAATGCAACCTCTCAACTTGGGCAAAAAGGTCTTGCTGGTCTCTAATCCAGAAATATTTGCTCATTATGGCTCTAGAGCGATCGCCTCTCTCGAACAAGCGGGTTTTGATGTTTCTCACTGCACCCTCCCTGCTGGAGAACAATACAAAAATCTTCAAACCCTAAACACTATCTACGATACAGCTTTAGCACACCGTATGGAACGGTCTTCGACAATGGTCGCCCTGGGTGGTGGGGTAGTTGGCGATATGACTGGGTTTGCAGCAGCGACTTGGTTGCGAGGTTTGAATGTAGTCCAGGTTCCGACTTCTCTATTGGCAATGGTGGATGCTGCTATTGGGGGAAAAACGGGAGTCAATCATCCCCAAGGTAAAAATCTCATCGGTGCTTTCCATCAACCACGTTTAGTATTAATTGACCCGGAAGTCTTGAAGACTTTACCAGTGCGTGAGTTTCGGGGTGGAATGGCAGAAGTTATTAAATATGGAACTATCTGGGATGCGGAATTATTTGCCAAAATGGAGAATAGTCAGAAGCTTGATGAAATTAATCATCTCACGCCAGGATTATTAGAAGAAATCTTGATTAGGTCTTGCCAAAGTAAGGCTGATGTGGTAAGGAAAGATGAAAAAGAATCGGGATTAAGGGCAATTTTGAATTACGGTCATACTATTGGTCATGCTGTGGAAAGTTTGACTGGTTATACTATGGTGACTCATGGCGAAGCAGTAGCTATTGGTATGGTAGCTGCGAGTCGGTTGGCAGTGGAGTTGGGGATGTGGGATGAACAGAGCGATCGCCGTCAGTTAGCTTTGATAGAAAAGGCTGCTTTACCGACGAGGTTGCCGAGTGGGTTGGATATTGAGGAAATTTTGATTTCTTTGCAGACGGATAAAAAGGTTAAAGCGGGTAAAGTTAGGTTTGTGTTACCGACTGGGGTGGGTGTGGTCAAGATTACAGACCGGGTTAGTGCAGATGTATTGAGAGGAGTATTGGCAGGAATTAATGAAAGAAAAAGTCAGAATTTATAATAGTTTGATGAAATTTACTTGCTGTAGTTATTTTACGTTTAGTTTTACCGAATAATTAAGGTAAAATGCCTCTCCTTTCAAGAAGAAACAAGAAAAATTTTTCCTTTGAGTCAATCCTATCCGTTTTCAAAGAGAGGTAATTATTAATTATTAATTGTTGAACTACCTACTTAATCATCACTTTCATGATGAGTAAGTTTTGGTTTTTACAATTAAAGAAAATTATACGATTTTAACTCGAAATCGTACAGATATAAAATCAAATTATCAAAATAATATGGGTCGCACCACCCCGCCTTTTAAGGCGAAATATTTTTGGAGCTTTGCTCAAATTTCTGTTACAAAAATAACTTCTGACTTCTGACTTCTGACTTCTGACTTCGTTAAGTCTATCCCAATTATGCTGGAATTATTATTTGTCTATAGGAGCATTATTGGGAAAATTTTACTCATTGTATTTATAAAGTTATTAGCGGATTTGAGATATTCAAAGGAGAGTTAATTCGTGTCATATCATGTATCTTTGAATACCCACAATAAAAATTTTAGGCAGCAGGGAACAGGTAACAGGGAGTAGTGGAGAAATTTATCAGATAAAATATTTTATTATGGCTAATTAATGATACTTGCTTGATATCAATAATATTTTTTCATAGACTAAAATTACAGTAAATTATCCCCACAGTAAAAATTTATTCTATGATTAGTAGTTGACGAACTTTTCAGTTCGGAAAATGCTACCTATATTTGCTTTTATTTGTTATAAACAAATGTTATTTTACAAATTAAGTAAATTATTTCAAAAAGGATAAATTAGAATGCACTACATTGAACACTCTGTTAGGGAATTAGTAGTTACTCAACGCCATTCTGACGGTTATATTAATGCCACTAAATTAGCGAGAGCATACAAAAATAAAACAGGAAAGTATAAAAACCCCAATAGCTGGTTTGAAAAGGATAGAACAAATGAATATATAGAGCTTTTGTCCGATAAAACAAGAATTGAGGTTTATCATCTTGTGGAAAAAAAAGGAGAAGGTAAAAATCAACAAGTTTGGATTCATCCTAAGCTTGCTGTTTCTTTTGCTATGTGGCTTTCACCTGAATTTGAAATGATGGTGTCTGAATGGGTCGAGCAATGGCTTTTCACAAATCAAAAACCTGCTATTCAGGAACCTATAAAATTGCACCCTTACCAACGTGTTTGGTACGAACGCTTAAGGTTGTTTGAAGAGAAAACTAAACTACCAAAAGGTAGATGGTGTGTTTTTGAAGAAGTTGGTAAATTAATGAGGAATTTGGAATCTAACAATGTCTCTTTACATGAGTAATTTTGCCTGCCAGCAGTGTACTTGACTGATATTAAACTCGCTATAATACCCCATATTTTACGAAATAATCAATTAGAAAAATTATTTTCAATGATATAAATTAAAATTCCAAACAGAGATTCTAAATTCCCAATAAAATGCTCTCCTGCTTCAATCTCAATTTGATTTTCTATCAACCTTCAAAACTTCCAATTACTTCCTGTCGTAACAATTCCATAAATACAAGAAATTTGATTTTTTTTCTGTCGATTAAACAATTGAGCAGCAACCATTTCCGCAATACACTGAGCTAATCCAGATTTAATATTATCGTTTTTTGCTTCAACAATTGTCACCACAGGAGCGCTGACTTCTAACTGCTTAACTAATTATAAAATCACATCTTCCCGTTAATCCCTTACTTTTATCCACATTAAATTCTGTGCCAGAAAATCAACTAATTTGGCGGTTAAAGTATTTTCTGAGTTCCACAATAATTGGAGAAATAATCAATATCGCTGAAACAACGCAAGTGGGTGAAATATTTTGTAACTATCTGGGAAAAATCAGAGTTTTTTTGATTAGAATAAACAATTTTAATCGCTGATTTTATAAGTTAAATCTATATCTTGCTCTCCTTGTCTAATTTTGGGTTTGAAACTACTTTTGATGATTTGTAATGGTATTCCTGACAAAAAATTAAAGATTTTAACTGGCGATCGCTAAATTTAATCAATATAAAAGACATCTCAAGTAAATAAATCAACTTTTGCTGAAACTCTTGTAATATCATCAGGACTTACGCACGAGGTACGAAAGATTAGGATTTGAGATAGTTTTCCGTCCCGGAATGCTCCGGAAACCCTGTCGGTCGCTTCGGACGAAAATTTAAGTTCTTAAAACTAGAATTAATTCAGGTTAATAGAGTTTTGTCATAGATGAAAATTATTACCTTGTTTAAGATATTCTCGAAATACTGGAGAAAGTTGAAACATTTTTTTATTTTGAGGATTTGTTTGTAAAATATATCGTCTGGATAAAGATTGTAAACCATTAATCACATCTGTCGATGATAAGGATAAATGTTCTTTTAAAGTCTCTATGGAAAATTCTTGGTTTTGTTGACTCATTTCCACAATAATTTTTTGTTCGACCTTAGATAATTTATCGAATAATGAATTAAATATATCTTTCAAATCTTCTGTTAAAATCAATTCGTCCCCATTGACAAAACTCAAAACATCGCCTTGAAATACATCTTGAATTAAATCGGCTATATTCTGTAAATATAAAGCATTTCCTTCATAGAGTTTGATTAAGGTAGACCAAGATTCAGGATTCTCTAAATCTTGATGATTCAAAAGTTCTGTCTCGTATAAACCTGTTAACTCTAAAATTTTAATTGGGTATAATTCCTCATTTAAAGATTTCATTTCTTGAAATTTCTCTTGACTAACTAAAATTAAACAGCTTTGATGTTCAATGTCAGTCATCATTTTCAAGAATGTTTTGTAATCTCTATATTCTGGTTTATACTGTCCTGCTAACTGTTTTTCTGTAAAAATATTCTGAACGTCATCCAAGACAATTAAGCATTTTTTCTGGCGTAAAAGATCAAACAACTTTCTACAGGTTTGTTCATTAAGACTGACACTATCATTTCCTAGATAAAAATTCTTGAATATTTCAGTTAAAAGCAAATTTAACGGTTGAGGAAATCTTAAACTTTTCCACATCAGAACATCAAAAAAATTACTGTTTAGATCGACGAATCTTTTCACTAAAGTTGTTTGACCAATTCCACTTAATTCTAAAACACTAATCAAACGAGCTTTTTGTAAAAATATCCAATCATAGATAATTTTCAGTTCTTCGTTTCTGCCATAAAAAAAATTAATTTTAGGTGCTATTCCTAAATCTTCATAGCAGGATTTAGGTTCAACTTTATTTTCAATATCTGGTTGTTGTTGTGGTTGCTCAGATATCGGCGAACAGAAATTAACAATATGGTGATGATTTTTATGATTAAACAAATTAATAAAGGATGAATTTATAAATAATCTTTCTATCGTTGAACGAAAATTATTTTTATTAATATCTTCCCCTAACTGCTCGGATAAAATTTGCCATAATCTATAACCCACATCCCTAACTCGACTCTCACTGCGATGACATTCTTCTCCAATTTGACTATAACTTTTACCTTGCCAGACTCCTTGAATAACTACCTGTTGAAGATCGTCTAAGTGTTTACCAGTTTTCTCGAAAATTAACCGATCTGCTAATTGTAATACCTCTGCAATAGCCATAAACTCCAGATATAGTTAAGTTTTAGGTATTATAGCTTGATTTTACACGGCAATTTACGATATTTTCAGACTTTAATATTAGTATTCGTCTATAAAACATAAGATTTAATAGGATATTTTACGTTGGCTGTGCCTGGAGACAAAAGATTATACTGGAATAAAAGTTAAGCCAAGTTCATCTATTAAAATTGCTTTTATGTATAGCGTAAGTAAATTAAATATTGTCAAAATATTTGTTTTAGTCGGGGTAATTCTTTCCTCCTCATCATGTGAAAGTATTTCAAATATGAAACAGCAAGGACTTCTGAAAAAAGTAGAGGAGGCATCAGCAAATTATTACTGCGAATATAATACACCTTACCCTAATAACGAGACTGACTCGGCATATGAATATAGACAGAAAAGAATTGAGGCTGAACGCCAAAATTTAGAACTTGTAGAGATTAGAGCCAAGCAAGCTGGCTTAACAGAGGAAACAATTCAAGAAGCTAGGAATGTTGGGGAAGCTAAAGGTCGCAGAAAAGTTGCTAGAAGTGGCGGTAACGTATTTTGTTACGATTTTGGTAGAGACTAAGTTAGAACCAAAAATCTGAAATTGTGTAGGTTGGGTTGAGGAAGCGTTAGCGGAGCTTATCCGCAGGATAAACCCCACATTTTTAGAGTTTTTATTAGGTGACTCCTATGGATAAGTCTTGCTCAAACTTTGTTCAAAACAACCGATAATTCTTAATTCTTAAAATATTTATTTTTTTGCTCAACCAGGTTTTTTCAGTGGCGCAGAAATAATTTTTATATCACTAATAGCTTGTTTTTTTTAATCTTCAACTATAGCTTGTAAATTATCATAAAAAGATTTAGCCAATTCTTCTCGGTATTGATAAATTTCTGCTAATACTTCATCATTATATCAGGAGTCAGAATGAATGGCTTTAATAGCAGTTTTTAGGCTGATTTCCTACCTTATAAAAATTAATCCGTCAATGGCTATGATTACTTAAGCACTTCTACTTATCTGAAATTTGTTTTTTTCAAGTTATCCAAGCAGACAAAAAATGTGAATATTGGAGATGATATGAACGTAAATACTAGCTTGTAGCTTTTAAAAGACAATAATTTTTACTTTTAGCTAAAAAATTGGCACAATATATTATGTACAAACTATGATACCAAATCGCTGAAACAACGCAAGTGTGTGAAATATTTTGTAATAATTTGGGGAAAATCAGATCTTGTTTGATTAAAATTATTTATTTTAATTACTGAAACGATAAGTTAAATCTATAGTTTACCTCTTTTGTCTAATTTTTAATTTGAAACTACTTTTGGATAATTAGCGATCGCATTCCTGACAAAAAAGAGAATATTGCCTGAAGTTCTTGTAGAGATGTTCCATGGAACATCCCTACATTTATATATCGCCTATTGACAATTTCAATAATCACTTGCTTCCTGACTCACTGACGCATTCGCCTCAGTAGCTTGCCATAACTTAAAAAGTAATAACTCAATCCGATTGCTCAATGCAGTAATAAAAATTCCATTCTCATATTCTGGATCTACAGTTATCCAAGTTCCTCCTAAACTAACTTCCACAAACTCATCATCAGCAACACAAAGGGCAATATCATCTCCACCCTCCTTTTGCACAGCCATCTCCAACATCGACAACTCAGGTAAATTTACAGGTAGCAAAAAAGCTGCAGAACTTGGTTCAACTACAATTTTTTGACCAACTCGCATAGCCAAGATTACCCGCAGTGCTATCAACTGTTCGGGAGATTGAGCCAAACGCTCCATATAAAAACCAGATTCAGTATAAGTTAACTTTAGCATTCCCGGTGGTCTCTCCTTTTTTAATTGGAAGAGCTTCGGATGTTATTGAGTAATTAATCCATAACTCAAAACTCAAAACTCTTTGCAGTTATTGAAATTAGTTTTGTTAGCAACATCTGGCACATCAGTTAACGAAGTCAGAAGTCAAAATACCGTTTCACGGAAGTTAAAAGTCAAAAGTCATGCATTATGATTTTATAGACTCCAAACTTTACTTAAAAGTCATGCATTATGATTTTATAGACTCCAAACTTTTTTGCCACAGTAATTTCAGGAAATTATTTCACACATATAATTTGAAACTATTTTTGACATCTTTAAAGTGAATTGGTATCGGATCATTATTTTGACTGTTTTCTGCTCAAAATAACGACATCAAAATTTAGCTCTAGTTGCTTCCTAGAACTAACGAAACTTATAGACAACTTTTTAGGTCTGCTTCAGAAAAAAAATAAAACCTTCTAAAGCTCGTGTTGTCGTTCGCGCCAGAACTGTTCAGCAAATGCAATAGTCGGATGTATTGGTGTTTTCGGTTGATGTGATAATTTCATCCCTGCTTCAGCGGGAGTACGATTACCTTTCATTGCATTGCACCTTTCGCAAGCCGTAACTACATTATCCCAACTATGTTTACCACCCCTAGACCGAGGAATAACATGATCTAAGGTGAGACGTTTAGTAGTCCCGCAATATTGGCAACGATGATGATCCCTCTTTAATACTTCCCTACGGTTGACTGGAGGAACTTTCCACACTCGTTCTTGGGAGGCCATCGTTAGGCGAATTTGTTCGGGCACATATAAGACCAAACTAGGAGAACGCACAGGCCAGCCACTACCATTATCAAAATCTAGAGGTTCAGCTTTGCCAGTAACCAACAGAGCGATCGCCCGCTTGATATTTACGCGGGTCATGGGTAAGTAGTTCTGAGAAAATACGACTACAGATTGGTTTAATACTTGAGTCATGCTGGTCACTGCTTTACCTCCTAAATTTTAGATTTTAGATTTTTTATAGCAACTGGTTTTTCAATTAACTGGTGCCGCTACGCGGAAGTCAAAAGTCGTAGGGGCGAATGGCATTGGCTAGCGCCAAGCTCCGAAGGGCGCCCTCAAAAGTATTGATTGGTAAGGCTTTTAGGATTTTGTAACTGGTTAGTTATTCCCGCCCTCTTCTACTAGCTATCAACTATTAGCACTTCAGCACTTCAGCCTAAAAATTTGCACATATAATTAGCTATCTGTTTGAGCAGTCCCCGCCAAGCTGACCGCTGACTGCTGAACTGCGTTAATGCTTTTTAATTGTCCGAATTCAAAAATTAATTTTATTTTTCTATTTCCCGGTCCTATCTAAAACTAACAACCCCTGCTTCTACTTATTCGGAAGCGGGGGCTAGAAAAAAGATTTTTATACCTTTTAGTCTGACTTATGTACAGATTTTTTTTGTCTGTACCTCCCGCTTCTGAGAAATTGATTTGACCTAATCTTTGGCCCTTCAATCTGAAAAAAGTTATTAAATTTTTCGAGTAGATCTAAACCTCCATAATCAATGCCAAAATCATTTCCATCACATAATATTGTTCCCAACATCAGCCATGAAATAGCCCCACAACCCTTAAATAGGTTGTTTTTTGACCGAGGGATGGCTTGAATAAATGAATGGTTCACAGCAAGACTCTCAAAAAGTTGGGGTTTCAAATCTAACCTTTTTTATACTACACTAATATTACAGAGATGTCTACCTAAAATTTTAAGGAGAAAAAAAATCATGTACACAATTCCCAGAACTTCAACTACTGATATGGAAGTTACTAGCATCCGTTTGGAAAGGGAGTTAAAGGATAGGTTGAAAAGACTAGCTAATAATAAGGGCTATCAAGCTTTGATTCGAGATATCCTCTGGAACTATGTCCAGCAAAAGTCTGGAGATTATCGGCCACAGTTTTCCCATTCGGATATTCGAGCTAGTCTACCTGCAACGGCCCAACAGGAGGAACGATGTGTGCTTACTGGCAAAGTGATACGAGCAAATGAATCTATGTTATTAGGACTTACGAATAATGGTGATATGGTGCCCCTTAGTATTGATAGTATGGAAGATTAAGTGACATCTCCCACACTAAGCTCGCGCTATAGTGTGGGCTTCTCGTTTCGTAGCCCCGGTATCCCGTCGGGCAAGCGCGTGCTTTAAGGATGTCTGGGCCCTACCGCCCTATTTTTTATATTTATCGCCGCATTTAAGTCGCGGTCTATTACTATGCCGCAATGCGGACAAGAATGAGTTCGTATGTTTAATCCTTTAGGGACTTTTTACCCACAATTTGAGCAATCTTGGCTAGTATTTTTGGGGTTCACTGCTATAGTCTTCTGTCCAGCATTTCCAGCTTTGACATTTAAAATAGACAGGAATTGTCCCCCAAGTCGCATCGTTAATTGATTTACTCAAACGGGTCTTTGCTAGTCCTTTAATGTTTAAGTTTGCCTCCGGCACGCCGCTCCGCGTCTACGTGGGCAATAACTTCAGATGAGTGATCATAATTCATTGGCTGTTTTGATCAGGTAAATCATACCCGCTTGTCAGCTACTTTTTTATGTTGT
>NZ_JAAHGH010000147.1 GCF_010672525.1 Okeania sp. SIO2B3
GAGAAAAACCCAAGAGATATTTGCCATAGAGTAAATCATTTATATCTCTCCACCCTTCCACTACTGAAAATTTTCTAGGCAACTGTAGAACTTATCCAAAAAAATCAACAATATTGAGATTTTCCTGGTGTGGGAATGAGAAAAACCCAAGAGATATTTGCCATAGAGTAAATCATTTATATCTCTCCACCCTTCCACTACTGAAAATTTTCTAGGCAACTGTAGAACTTATCCAAAAAAATCAACAATATTGAGATTTTCCTGATTTGACAATGACAAAAATCCAAGAAATATTTCCCATAGAGTAAATCATTCTATGCAAGCTCATATAAAACTGGTATAAAATTAAATCAACCATTCACAAATCAAAAATATGAAATATCCAAAAGAACCTCTAACATATCCCATCACCCACAAAACAGACATAGTAGAAAATTATCATGGTGTAGAAGTGGCGGACCCCTATCGATGGTTAGAAGACCCTAATTCAGAAGAAACTCAAGAGTGGGTAAAGGCGCAAAATGAAATTACCTTTAATTATCTTGCAGAAATTTCCGAACGAAAAAACATCAAAAAACGACTAACTAAAATCTGGGATTATGAAAAATATAGCGTTCCTTTTAAAGAAGGCGATCGCTACTTTTATTACAAGAATGATGGTTTACAAAATCAAAGTATTTTATACACTTTGCCTACTCTTGATGCTGAACCAAAAGTTTTGATAGACCCCAACAAATTCTCAGAAGATGGAACAGTCGCTCTTTCGGGAATTGCTATTAGTAAAGATGGCAAATTAATCGCTTATGGTATTTCTAATTCTGGTTCAGACTGGCAAGAATGGCGAATAAAAAATATTGAGACAGGAGAAGATTTACCAGATGTTTTGCAATGGATAAAATTTAATGTACCAGCTTGGAAAAATGATAATCAAGGTTTGTTTTATAGTCGCTACGAACAACCAGAGGCAGGAGAATTAGAAGAAACTAATTATTTACAAAAAATTTACTACCATCGTTTAGGAACTCCTCAAAGTGATGATGTACTAATTTATGAAAAACCAGAGCGAAAAGAATGGAGTTTTAATTGCTATGTCACAGAAGATAGTAAGTATTTAGTTATTACAGTTTGGCAAAGTACAGACCTCAAAAATTTGGTTTTTTATCAGGATTTAACTATACAAGAAGCACCGATAGTAGAACTAATTAGTGAATTTGAAGCTGAATATCGTCTGATAGATAATGATGATAATATCTTTTGGTTTGTCACAGATTTTGATGCTCCGAAAAGACGAGTTATTGCCATTGATATTAATAATCCTCCATCTCCTTCTTTAGTCACAAGAGAAAATCAGGATAAATGGCAAGAAATTATTCCTGAAAAAATAGATACATTGAGAGGAGTAGGCACACTTAATAATCAGTTTGTTGCTTTCTATTTAAAAGATGCTCATACTCAGGTAAAAATATTTAATCTTGATGGTTCTTCAGTACGAGATATCGATTTACCTGGCACTGTTTCTGTGGGTGGTTTTTATGGTAAACGTCACGAGACAACCACATTTTATAGTTATGTTAGCTTCACAACTCCCTCAACTATTTATCAGTACGATATGGTAAGTGGTGAAAGTAAAATTTATCGCCAACCAACTGTAGATTTTAATCCTGATGAATTTGAAACCAAGCAAATTTTTTATAGTAGTAAGGATGGTACAAGGGTACCAATGTTTATTACTCACAAAAAAGGTGTAAAGCTGGATGGAAATAATCCAACTATTCTCTATGGATATGGAGGATTTAATGTTTCCATAACTCCCAACTTTTCTATTAGTAGATTAGTATGGTTAGAGATGGGTGGCGTATATGCAATAGCCAATATTCGCGGAGGTGAGGAATATGGTGAAGAGTGGCATAAAGCAGGAATAAAACAACAGAAACAAAATGTATTTGATGACTTTATTAGTGCTGCTGAATGGTTGATTGAAAATAAGTGGACTTCATCGAAAAAATTAGCTATTACTGGCGCAAGTAATGGTGGTTTATTGGTAGGTGCTTGTATGACTCAAAAACCAGAATTATTTGGTGCAGCTTTACCCGCAGTAGGAGTAATGGATATGTTACGTTTCCCTAAGTTTACTATTGGTTGGGCGTGGGTAGATGATTATGGTTCTCCAGATAATCCAGAAGAATTTAAAGCTTTATATGCTTATTCTCCCCTACATAATTTAAAGCCAGAAATATCTTATCCGCCAACTTTAGTTACTACTGCTGACCATGATGATCGAGTTGTTCCAGCTCATAGTTTTAAGTTTATTTCTGCTTTACAAGCAGCTCATATTGGAGATAATCCAGTGTTAATTAGAATTGAAACTAAAGCAGGTCATGGAGCAGGAAAACCTACTACGAAAATTATTGAAGAAATTACAGACGAATTTGCTTTTTTGCTGAGAAACTTTGAGATTGAATTGCCAGAAAATTTTGGTAATTAATTTAAGTAAAATAAAGAACTTACTGAATAAATAGCAAGGACGAATACCATATACAGCATATTTCGGGCAAATGAGGTACAGGGTAAATGATGAAAATATTGTAGTACAGGCATTTTACCCGCTTTGGGGTGTACCTCATAATAACGAGAAGCGCTGCAAATAGGGCGAATACCATTCGCCCCTACAGATGGTAGTTTAAAAGTTAATTTGCTTACTTACTACACTCCACAAATACCCCTTTCTAGGTTCCAGAGGTTGTCAACTGATACTGATACTTCTGAACCAGGTTTGACATTACCTCCTGATAGATCGATAAGAACTACATCTGCCATTCCCAAGTAACCACCTCGATAAATTGGTTGACCTTGCTCATTTACAGTCTCGTAGGTTAATTCCGAGACTACAGGGGGTAAATCTGGAGAACGATCAAACCGGACTTGAGTAAATAACCCATTTAGATAGGATGCTGTATAAGGATTGGCAGCAGCATCCAATCCATTACAAGATAGGGAATATGCTGCGTGGGCGAAAGGTACTGGTAGAAAAATTGTGCCGACAAAAAGTAAGACAAATGTTATTACTAATGTAGCTACTAATTTAGATATTTGTTGTGGGAACTTATGCCACACACTGCTGAAAAACTTAGTCATAAGATTGCTCATGTTTTTTCCTCGTTGAAAGATTCAATAAATAGTGGATATTATAACAATACCAAAAAATTACTCTTCGTCAACAAAATAATCTATCTAAATTGATAGTTTTATAGTTAGTTAATTAAGCCAAAATTTTGTTTGGGAAAAAGCTGGTTTTATTATGAATAATATTCAAGGTCTATTGTTTTTATCTAATATCACTTTGAAAAAAGAATGCTAAAAATAAGGTATATATTAATTCAGATATGCTTATACCAACTTCCTCAAGTAAAACTACATATATGACGTCTTGGTTTTTCAGCTTGATAGATTACTTTTCCCGAATAATTAATAATTAAATAATTTTGGTTTAAAGCCTCCTCTTTTAAGGAAAAAAAGCAGTCGAGAGATGTGGAGGAGACCTCGCCATATCCAATCAACCAAGAGAAGAAATAATATTTCCTTATATTCAATTCCGTAGCGGTTTTAAACAGAGGTAATTATCAATTATCAATTATCAATTAATGAACGGTGTTGTTTAAGTTTATGAAATTGGTATTAAAAATAACTACTTCAATTTATTTTAGATAAAAATATTTATCGTTTTCTATTTCTTTTTAAAATTATCCCTTCTTCCTTCTTGTTTCTTCCTTCTTTCTTACTGAATAATTAACTAATTAATAATTAAATAATTATGGTTTAAAGCCTCCCCTTTTAAGGGTAAAAAAGCGGTCTCCGGATGGCGAGGGGACCTCGCCATATCCAATCAACCAAGAGAAGAAATAATATTTCCTTATATTCAATTCCGTAGCGGTTAAAACCCGAGGTAATTATCAATTATCCATTAATGAATTCTACCATTTATATCATGTCCGTACTTGATCTTTTGTTTAAACCTAAGCTTAAATATCTAGTGAATATCTAGAGGAAATCTAAGTTTTTTTTCAGACTTTTAAGCCTTCCTCTCTCTTTACCGAATAATTAACTAATTAATAATTAAATAATTATGGTTTAAAGCCTCCCCTTTTAAGGGGAAAAAAGCGGTCTCCGGATGGCGAGGGGACCTCGCCATATCCAATCAACCAAGAGAAGAAATAATATTTCCTTATATTCAATTCCGTAGCGGTTAAAACCCGAGGTAATTATCAATTATCCATTATCAATTATCCATTAATGAATTCTTCCTTTTCCCATGTCTGGTATTCCCTACTTGCGCGATAGACCATTCAATCCATAAAACTACTAAAAGATTTATATGTTGCTTTTATTCCTCAAAGGTAGTCATTTACTTCAAGGAAAATTTATACTAAAATTTTTTCCAGAAGAATTTTATGATGACAAATTTTTGTCCAGAATTTGTTAACAAAAAACTCTTGATTATCCAACCTGTTATGTAGGAGTTAAACAATGTCCTCACAACCTTTGACCATTATCAATGACAACTATCAAGCAGTAAAAAATGATGGACAAGATGTGATTGCCGGATTGAAAAAAAGTCCCAAGAGTTTACCCCCAAAATATTTTTATGACGATCGCGGTTCAGAATTATTTGAAGATATTTGTCAGTTGCCTGAATATTATCCGACTCGTACAGAAGCTTCTATTTTAGAAGAATATGCAGATGAAATTGCTCAACTAACTGGATGTTGTGAATTAGTAGAATTAGGCAGTGGTAGTTCGACTAAAACTCGCTTTTTGTTAGATGCTTATCAAAAAATAGATGGTTCTTTTAGATATTTACCTACTGATGTAAGTGGGGGAATACTAAAAACTAGCGTACTAGAGCTACAAGAAGAATATCCAAATTTCTCTATTGAAGGATTTATTGGCACTTATGATGAAACTTTAGCTCATCTAAAATCAAACCCTACACCAACCTCTTTTGAAGGAACTTCTCTAAACAGAACAATTTGTTTTCTGGGAAGTTCTGCTGGCAATTTTCCACCACAAGAATTCGACCGTTTTTTGAACCAAGTTGCTAATGCTTTAAGACCAGGAAATTATTTTTTACTTGGCATTGATTTACAAAAACCCAAAGGAATTTTAGAACCAGCTTATAACGATAGTCAAGGAGTTACGGCTGCTTTTAATTTGAATATGTTATCCCATTTGAATTGGCGTTTCCAAGGAAATTTTGACCTAGATTTATTTACTCATAAAGCTATTTATAATCAAGGAAAATCTCAAATAGAAATGCGTCTGTATTGTCAAGAAAATGTCACCTTCTCTTTAGAAATTCTAAATTTAAAGGTTGATTTTGAGAAAGGAGAAAGTATTCTTACTGAAGTTTCTCGCAAGTTTGATTTAGCAGTTATTCAAACAGAGCTGGAAACAAAAGGACTTAAAGTTAAAAAAGTATGGACAGACCCTAAAAAGTGGTTTGGATTAATTCTTTGTCAAGCTTGAAATAGCAGTTAGGAATTAAGTCTTTAGGAGTCAGGAGTTAGGAGTCGGGAGTCAGGAGTCAGAAGGAAAGAAAATCACAAAGATTTAGTAGTTTAGCACTTACGCAGTACAACTTAATTTTCCTCCGAAGCGACCGACAGGGTTTGCAGAGCAGTCCGGAACGGATAGCAATCTAAAATCCTAGTTTTTCTTACCTAATGGGTAAGTCCTGTAGTTATGAAGATTGGAGATTTTTTCTATATCCAATCAAGCTGGTTTGATATTAAAAGTATTGCTGACAGCTTCTCCTTTGTTTGTACAACACTAGGTCAAAAAAAGGTAAAAAATTACCGACTTAAACTTTCTTTTTAATAGCTGAATGCTGACTGTTTAAAAATTAATTAATGTCAACATTTCTCAGGAAAAAACATTGATGAAATAAGCTTAAAAATGAATATTAAGGCTTATTTGATCAATAGAGGTAGAAGTTCCAGGATTTCTACCTCACTATTCCAATTTAGCTCTTGTCTAATTATTAAAGTCTAAGAGTTTTAATCAAAAAAATATCCGAACAAATAAATTTTCTGACATTATGAATAGTCTGAAATCTATCAATCCACCAAAACTTAATAGTAGTCAAACTAACAATAGACTACGTCAAGATATCCTTGATTACTTTAATAATGCTTGGCAACTTGAAGATATTTTGATGAACAGTCTAGTCGGTGAAGAAACATTTTATTCTAATCCCGACCCTTTGAGAAATCCTTTAATTTTTTATCTCGGACATTCAGCAGTTTTCTACATCAATAAATTAATTCGTGTGGAATTATTAGAAAAACGCCTCAACCCTAACTACGAAATTTTATTTGAACTAGGGGTAGACCCAGAAATACCAGAAGAGTTAGACCAAGCGATCGCCCATATTAACTGGCCTAAACTTGAAGATGTTTGGCAGTATCGAGAAAAAGTCTATCAAATCATATTAGACCTAATTGAAAAAACCCCTCTAAATCTCCCTATCCATCAAAATCATCCTCTGTGGGCATTGATGATGGGTATTGAACATCAACGCATTCATATCGAAACTTCATCTATGTTGTTTCGGCAACTACCTGTAGAAAAACTCAAACGTCCTAGTAACTGGGAATATGCTCCTACTAATGGTGAGATACTTAGCAATGAAATGATAGAAGTTGCTGGTGGGGTAGTAAAAATAGGTAAACCAGCAGATTATCCTACTTTTGGTTGGGATATAGAATATGGCGATCGCCAAGTTGAAGTCTCATCTTTTGTTGCTAGTAAATATTTAATTACTAATTCAGATTTTCTAGAATTTGTCAAGTCTGGTTGTTACGAAAATCAAGATTTTTGGACTCAAGAAAGTTGGCATTGGAAAACTCAAAATAATATCAAACATCCCAAATTTTGGATACCTGAAAATGGTGGTTATAAATATCGAGCTATGTTTGATGAAATAGATTTACCTTTAGATTGGCCTGTAGAAGTTAATCATTATGAAGCAATGGCATATTGTTGTTGGAAAGGTGAAAATACTCGGTTAATGAGTGAAGCTGAATATAATTTAGCAACTTATAGTAATGGTAAAGAAGCAGAAGCAGATAATTACAATCTGAATTTTAAATTTGGTTCTCCTTCTCCCGTTGGTTTATTAGAAACAGCAAAAAATGAATCGGGATTATATGATTTACGGGGTAATGTTTGGGAATGGTTAACTGATAATTTGAATCCTCTTTCAGGATATAAAACTCATCAACTCTATGAAGATTATTCAGCTCCATTTTTTGATAGTAAACATAATATGATGTTAGGAGGATGTTGGATAACTAATGGTACAGAAGCATTGAAATATTATCGTAATTGGTTCCGTCCGAACTTTTATCAACACGCTGGTTTTAGAATTGTTCAGGGGTAGAAGCATTAATAGTAAGCATTCAGCTATTAGCAAACAGCTATCAGTTTTTTAAAGAATCAAGCAAATACTAAGGTTAGCGGACAGAAATATTTCATTTCCTGCGGAATGCGGAGCTAACAGAACTTTTAATTCTCCTTGACTACTAATTCCTTCTTCCCAGATAATGAGTTAATAACTCATAGCTGATAGCTGATAGCTGACCGCTGAATGCTTACTAATCAACATAGTAAAATCATGAGATTTATTAGCCCAAAAACAGACTTTGCTTTCAAAAAAATATTTGGCTCCACTGAGAGTAAAGATATCTTAATTAGTTTTTTGAATGCTTTGGTATATTCTGGTGAATCTATAATTCAAGATTTAGAAATAATCGACCCCTATAATCCTGGAGATACCATTAGTTTAAAAGATACTTATTTAGATGTAAAAGTCCTCTTAAATGATGGCTCAAATGTGATAGTTGAAATACAAGTTTTAAACGTTCCAGCATTTGAAAAGCGAGTAGTTTATAATCTATGTAAAACTTATGGGAATCAATTAGACACTGGAGAGGGATATCGAAGATTAAAACCAGTAATTGCTTTGACAATTACAGATTTTGAAATGTTTGAGAAAACAGATCGATATATTAATCATTTTGTGTTTCAGGAGAAAGAGAAATCATTTGAGTATACAGATGAAGAAATAGCAATGAGATTTGTTGAATTACCCAAGTTTCCGAAAAAATTAGAAGAGTTAGAAACTATCGCAGATAAATGGATTTATTTTGTGAAATCAGCTCCAAGTTTAGAAGTAATTCCTACTAATTTAGCAGAAATAAAAGAGATATAAAAAGCTTTAAATATTGCTAATTTGGCAAATATATCAAGAAAAGAATTAGAGGAAGTACACAAGCAGGAAGTATTTTTAGAAGACCGTGCGGGTCAAATTATGCTAGCTCGACAGGAGGGACGAGAACAGGGACGAGAAGAAGGACGACAACAAGGAATAGAGCAAGGATTAGAAGCGGGTAAGTTGTCAATGCAAAGACTAATATTAGGTCAACTGGAGAGAAAATTTTCAGCAGAAATTCCTGCCATAATTAGAGAGAATATTCAACAGTTATCTCTGGAAAAGTTAGAAAATTTAGGAAGAGCAATTGATAATTTTAGTAGTTTAGAAGATTTGTCTAATTGGTGTCAAGAATCAGAACAGTAGTAGGTGTTCATTAATGGATAATTGATAATTGATAATGACCACTCCGTTTTAAGGAGAGGATTGACTAAAAGGAAAAAATAAATTTTTTCCCCTTGAAAGGAAAGGCTTTTAACCTGAAGTCTTAGACTATTATTTTGTACAGCCATTAGAATATGCTACAACTAAGAAAATCAAAGGATATTTTGTCTTGGGTTTAGCTTCTCTTTGTAATCATGCAGAAGACCCTAATTCTTATGTTGAATGGATTGAAGATGAAGTAGGTGTATGGTCACACTTAATAGCCAAAAAACATATTAAAACTGATGAGGAAGTTACCCTTTTTTACACCAATATTAATGAATATCCTGATGGTGAAACTTTTGTTCAATTTTTAGATTAGTTTTGAGAAAAAGTTATCGCAATTGGTTTCGTCCTAATTTCTATAGCCTTGTATTAAATCAAAATGTTTCAAACTCTTAAAGTTATTTCACTACTATCAGAAAATTCAGACAGTACCTGTCGCCAAATCACTCAATATCTGAGTAAGCAACTGGACATTGCCACGGATTTTATAGATAATATTGATTGGCGAGAAAAACATCAACTGCTCGATGCACAAGAAGTTCACCTAGGATGGATTTGTGGAATAGACTATGTCCGGAAGATTGACAGTAAAATTTCACCTGTTGACTTGGTAGCAGCTCCAGTTATGAAACATCCACGTTACCAACAACAGCCAATTTACTTTTCAGATGTCATTGTCCACCGTGATTCCCAGTACAATGCTTTTGAGGATCTACGAGGCAAATCATGGGGTTACAACGATGTGGGTTCTCATTCAGGATACAATCTAGTCCAGTATCATTTGGCCAAACTAGGTGAGACCCATGGTTATTTTGGAAAGGTAATTGAAGCCGGAACTCACTTACAAGCTATAGAAATGGTCTTAGAGCATCGGGTTGATGGTGCTGCCATTGATAGTATGGTGCTGGACCTAGAATTGCGGACTAAGCCTCAACTCCAGTCCAAACTGCGTGTGATTGAAAACCTTGGGCCAAGTCCTATTCCTCCGTGGGTGATTACCAGAAATGTCCCCTCAGCATTACGTGAGTCAATTCGCCAAGCATTTTGGAATCTGCACGAAACTCCAGAAGGTCGAAGCATTTTGGAACCAGAACAGATGATGAAGATGGTTCAGGTAGAAGATAGTAATTACGATCTTATTCGTGATATGAAAAAAGTAGCTAATCAAGTAGTCTTGTAAAATTGGCGTTGCTGAATTGAAGTATGAATGTGCGATTGTTTGGTTCTCGCCTTCGCCCCCGCGCATCCCCCATTCAACAAAAAGCGCAGCATCCTCTGGCTTCCCATCCTTCAAATGCGCAGCATCCTCTGGCTTTCCCCCTTCCCAAGGGGGACGGGAGGGGGATTAAAGGGGGACTTTTAGAGTTTTATTCCCCCCAATTTTGGGGGGCTAGGGGGGCAAAATTATACCAATCAGCAACGCCGTAAAATTCTATCCTCATTGAGATTGTAGCGCTTTTCAAATTGATGAACCACATCTTCACAAGCAGAACCTTGTAGGGACGTTCCATAGAAAGTCCCTACTGTGGTCTATCCAAATGAAAACCGCTGTAAAGCCAATGTCTTTGCTAGTTCAAATATTAGGACTTACGCAGATACGCTATATATAGTACTCATAACTATTGTCCAATAGTTACTGGACTCTATACACAGTGTCTTTGCGTAAGTCCTGAAATATATTAGAGAAGTTGAAGATTTTTAGTAGTTTTCTAAGATATTTTGAGAACATCAAGTATCCATAGACATAAGTCTATCAATGATTCTCAAAGTAATAAAGCTATTAAAGTGATTATTATGAAATCAGCATCTCACCAAGCACCTACCATTGGACTCATAGAAGTTCCTGCTCTCGGATTGTACGATCCGAACGGAAAAAACTGGACTCCAATGTTCAAACGCAACCCTCTACTTAGCAAACAAGTTTTGCTGGCTCATCTACAAGCAGGGGGATTTGATGCCCAACTTGTTCATCTCAAAGATGGAGATTATGAAGAAGAATTTGGTCAAGTTGCTTGGAAAGGATCGACCCTAACAAAGGTCTATTCAGGTAAAAAGATTTGGGATATCGATCCAGATGCTTATGATGCTTGGGGCGTTACTGCTAACTTTATGCAAGAACGCGAGATTGTCTGTATGGTTATCGAACATCTGGCGAAGGGAGGAAAGCCAATTGTTGTAGGTGGGTCTGATGCGATCGCTGACCCAGAACCATATTTCCAAGCTGGTGCAACAGTAGTTGTGCTAGATAAATCTGGTGCTGCCAATTGGTCTATTTTCGATAGTGTCTTGGGACGACCACCTCGAGAACCACTCAATGGGGTGATTTTTCCAGATGGAACTAAATATCCCAAGCGAAATCGAGCTTTGAATCCCCAAGATTGGTCTTTACCTTCCCTAGAAGTCGCTCGGCAATGTTTCGGTACAGAATATTCTGGCGAGCGTTTTCTCGAAGACTTACTACCCATTGGTTCAATATTTTCTGATATTGGTTGCGATCGCACTTGTGACTTTTGTCAGACACCAACCTATGGCACAGGTTATCGCCGGATGACACCCCAAAAAGCATTGGAATGGTTGAAAATTCAGAAAAAAGCTGGTGCAAAGTCAACAGTGATGGTTGCCGATCAATTCCTGGGGCGTATCCTTTTTCCTGGTGGACGAGAAGAAATTCTCGAAATTATCCAGGGAGCAAGAGAAATGGGAATGCCCTTATTATGGCCGAATGGTTTGGAACTGAGGAAAGCAACCCTCGGTCGTGGGCGCAATTACGATCATAGTGACTTGACTCCTGATGAAGAGTTAGTAGAAGCACTCTGGGGTTGGGATGGCAAGGTAGGTAGCTTTTTGGCCTATGTTCCTGCGGAACGTCCTGTGGTGGGTAAACAACCCTATGCTAAAATTCTACCCTGGCAACAACATTGTAATATGTTGCGCTCCATTGTTAGGGCTGGTTTGCCAGTTTTGGTTTATGGTGTCATTGTAGGATTGGCTCAGGATTCTCACGAGGAATTGTTATATCTTGAGGAGTCCATCATGGAACTTCGTCAAGACTTGAAATCAATTAATCCCGATCTAGATTTTCAGGTGGCTTCCTATTCTATCTCTCCTATTCCCGGAACACCCCAGTGGGACTATTTAACCAAGTCAGGTTTGCTCCGCATTGAAGATCCTTCAGTTGTCGGAGAGTTTTGGGCAGCTAGTTGCGATACCCACCACCTAACTTATGAAGAAGTTTCAGATTGGCAAGTTCGTCTAGCTGAAATTGGTAAAGATGACTCCAAGTTACTCAATTATCATGGGGGACTCACAGTTGTAAATAAAGGCGATCGCGAAAAAACTCTAGCACAATCTTAGGCATAGAAGCTTTAGGTATTAACAACAGGACTTACACAAAATAAGAAAATATAAACCATCTTTAGGGGCGAATGCCATTCGCCTCCTACGAATAGCGTGTTGTCTAAGAAATTGCGTAATTACTGAACAAAAAATGTAGTTTGAGAGGAAATAAATTGACAACTAAAATTATTGGTAATGTTTTTGAGCAACTGAATTGGTTGAAAATTGAGGAAGAACTCTTAGCTTGCCAAAAAATTGCTCCTTGTGTTTCTTATCCCGATGATTTTTCTGGACTCATGAGAACCTATCCTCTATGGAATCAATCTGGTGCTCCTAAAGATGCCTACTTATATAAGTATGAAGGTGCGGCTCAAATCACAGATATTGGGATTAAATTAAGTTACCTTTCTAACCTAGTTAAAAATACATTTCATCTGGAGTTTTTGAAGCTATGTCGTCTTCACGAATATACAAGCGAAACTTTTTTCCTTCCTCATCGAGACTATCTTGATGGTTCTGAGGAAATTGGAGAAATTTATACCCGTATGTACATTCCGGTTAAAGTTCAAGAAAAATGCTGGAATTCTTATGAAGAAGAAGTATACGATGTAGAATTAGGAGACATCGTGTTTCATGATGGTTCTTTAGTTCATAGTGTTTGTAATTTTTCCTCAGAGTCGCGCTTTCGTTTTGAATTTGATTTCGATCCTCAAATACCTTGGGAAGATTTATTCAAAGATAAATCTGTTTTGAAATTAAAGGAGTTGAAGTCAGTTCCTCGCGAACCTTTTAGTGAGGAAGATTTAAATAATTTGTTAGAGTTGGCAGCAAACATTATCAATTGCTATAACTTTAAAGATATAGCCGTTTTGTTTGGTAAAATTCATTTTCAAAAAAACGTCAATTGTGCCTTAATTTATGATTGGTTAGAAAAGGTTGTAGAAAAAAATGGAAATTCAGACCTTTTAGAATTGTACAAAAAGACCAGGTGGCACTTAGTAGATCGGAAATTATGAAATTTTCAGGACTTACGCAAAAGATGAAATTACACATCATTTTTAGGACTAAGGGTTTAACAACCTGGTGGTCATGCGTAAGTCCTGTTTTTATAGAAGGAAGATTTCTGGATCGCCAGGCTACTTCAATCAAACAATATTAAGATCAATAGAGACCCCTTTGAACTAGGAGAAATGAGTTTTCATCACGTCTTCAACGTTCATGGTGCAGCAGCTAACCGCACTACCCAACCGAGAATGGCAATTACAAATATTTATTTTGAAAACGGCGCTCGCGTGAGTAACTCCTCAAAAATAACTTCTGGAAGTTGGAAAAAGTTTATACCTGATACTAAGCCTTCAGAGGTGATATCAACACCCTATAATCCAGTTCTCTATGCTGTAAGTTAATAACCTTTGTTACCCAAGTATAAGGGTGAATGGCAATTCACCCCTACAATATAGACTCTTATCTTTAATGCTGAATAACACCGATGGTATCAGATTTGATATCATGTTATAATTTATTGAGTATAGAATTTGGCAGAAGTTATTAGCTAACCCGATAAACCCAAATCCGATAATAACCATCAGGTTTAGCTGTTGACAAAGGAGAGAAGCGATAGCCAACTTCTGATAACTTCCATTTGCCAGACTCTTCTAATGCAGTCAACTTTTGTTTGAAATCACTGTTCTCGTAAAAGTCAAGACGCATGGTAAAAATAATATATCCTCCGGGTTTGGTAATTCGGATTAGCTCATCAAAAGAGCTACTGGGCGCGTGTCCATAGGTAAATACACCAACACTGACAATGGCATCAAAGGAGTCTGAGGGAAAACCAAGGGGTTCACCCATAACTTTTTGGTAGAGTGCAGTATAGACATTCTTTTTTCGTGCCTCCTCTAACATTTCAGGAGAAATATCCATCCCCTCTAAATTAGAGTAACCATTCTGATGTAAAATTTCTCCGACTAAACCTGTACCAGCACCAGCGTCCAGCATTTGGGCATCTTTAGCAACTAATCTAGATAATACTGCCGCAACTTTCTGAGGAGCTACATAGTTACAATCATTTACTAATTCTTGGTCATAGTCTTTAGCCCATGTGCTATAGTTCTCTAGTAATTCTTGATGATTTTGAGTGTCTTATGGGTGAGGGTAGGAGACAGGAGACAACCCACCCCTAGCCCCTCCCAGGAGGGGAGGGGAAGACAGGAGAAAAGGCTCGGGAGCGAGGAGGTAGGAGTAAGAATTGTAAGAATGATTTTTC
>NZ_JAAHGH010000148.1 GCF_010672525.1 Okeania sp. SIO2B3
TCAATATGTACCCAAGAAAACCATTGCTTACCACTACCAATAGGTCCACCAGCAAATAACTTAAACGGAGTGAGCATTTTTGAGACAGTACCCCCCATACCCAGTACAATACCAATCCGCAAAATAACCAACCTCACCCCTAAATCCTTTACAGGTTGGGCAGCAGTTTCCCAAGCTCGACAAACCTCCGCCAGAAAATCATTTCCACTAGAGCTAGTTTCATCAAAAGTTGCCGTTTCACTCGTACCATAATAGCCAATAGCCGACCCACTGACCAATACCGATGGTTTAGAATTAGCCTGAGCGATCGCCTCGACCAATTTTTCTGTAGTTACCTTGCGACTGTCCATAATTTCTCGCTTCCGACTAGCATTCCAACGCTCATCAGCAATACCAGCTCCTGCCAGATTAACCACACCATCGCAGCCATCTATAAATTTTTGCCAAGGACCAGACTGTTTTGGTTGGTAAGCAACTACCTCTAAATTAGGATAGGCTGAGTCAGGAAAAATTCGTTTAGCTTTTTCTGGGTTGCGGGTCAAAACTAATATTTGTTCCCCTTCCGAATGTAGACGCTCTACCAAGCGACTGCCAACAAACCCTGTTGCTCCTGTAATAGCTACTTTCATGACTAAAAACTTTGTCCACAATACTTATCTATATTTGTATAGCAGAAGAAAGGAGGAAGAAGGAAGAAGGAAGAAGGAGAAATCTAGCGTTGTCTGAGTTTTACAACGGTTTTCATTTCGATGGACCACAGTAGGGACGTTCCATGGAACGTCCCTACAGGATTTTGATTGTGACGATGTAGTTCATCAATATGAAATATGAAAAGTGCTGTAAGCTTTTGATCTGTCCTAAATGCGGATGCGACCCCGCGTCCTTTGGGTATCTCTTTCCTCCTCCGGAGGAGCTACGCTAACAGAGACGCTTTGCGTACTGTAGTTGCGTCAGTGTTGGAAAACCCGCCCAACGCAATGCACTCACCGTCGCACGGCGCATCAGGTAGATCAAAGGAACGCCAAAAATTACTTTTGACTTTTGACTTTCGCATAGCGCCCCACCTAGTCTGCAAAATTAATTTAACATTTGTAAGTAGCAAACAGGAAACAGAAAATATAAATGGGTAGTAAATATTAAAGAGAATTGTGTATCTACTTCTACTTAACTATAGATATTAAGTTATAAAAAAATTCTATGAAAAAATCACACTTTTTAATTGCTGGTGCAGCCATAATTGCAGCAGGCAGTATTGCTACCTATCTTTACTTGAGAAATGTGGCCGCGAAAGTCTCCAACCCTCTGAATAGCGCCCAAATAGTACCTGAGTCGGCAATAATGGCCAGTTTTATTCATCCTAATCAACAAGCTTTAACTAAATTACAACAATTTGGTACTCCCGAAACCAGAAAATTAATTAGCCAGAGTTATGCAGAATTTCAGCAGGAAAGTTTAGCAGAAGCTAATATTGATTGGGAAAAAGACATTCAACCTTGGTTGGGAGGAATAATGTTTGCTTTTGTTCCCGCTGAGTTAGAGCAAGATACCGATCCGGTGAATATTTTGATGTTGGTGGGAATTAAAAATAAGTTGGAGCTTTGGAAATTTGCCAATAAACTAAAAGGGGAGGAAGAAAGTCAGGTGATAGAGAGGAAATATCAGGGGGTGACTATTCGGGAAGTTACTGATGAGAGTGGAAAAACTTTTAATTTGGCAATTTTGGGAGATTATTTGGCGATCGCGACCGTTGCAGCAGCAGTGGAAGATACTATTGATACGTTTCAGGGTCAAGCTTCTTTGGCGATGCAAGAGAATGCTACTGAAAGTTTACAGCAGAGTGCAGGGGTGGAGAATGTCCTCGCTACTATTTTTATTCCTAATTATAGTCAGTTTATGAAGGAATTTACTGATGACTTGCCGGAGAATGAAAAGTTATCTGCTGCTAGTGTAGGACAGTTGGAAAAAATAGATTCTGTGGTAATGGGAATAGGGGTGGATGATGCTGGTTTGCGGTTGCGGACAGTGACTAAGTTGAATTCTCCGTTGCCTCCAGAGCAGACTGAAACTGCATCGGGTGAGATTTTGCAAAGGTTTCCGGCGGAAACAATGATGTCGGTCAATGGGAAGAATATTAGTTTAGGTTGGTCGCAGTTTGTGAAGCAAGCGCAGGGTAGTGAAGATTTGCAGGATCTGTTGGAGATGGTGAGGAAGACGTTTCAAGATTTAGATTTGGATGTGGATCGAGAAGTGTTTAGTTGGATGGATGGGGAGTTTGCTATAGGTTTAATTGAGTCGAATGAAGGAATATTGGCACAGACTGGGGTTGGTGGAGCGATGATTTTGGAGACTAGCGATCGCTTTGCTGCTAATGGGATGTTGAGAAAGCTAAATAGAGTAGCGGAGGAACAACCTGGTGTGTCGTTGAAGGAAAGACAGGTGGGAAAAATATCGGTGACGGAGTGGCAGATGGTTGGTATTGGTAGTTTTTTGGGGTATGGGTGGTTGGATGATGATTCTTTGTTTGTGGTGCTTGGTGAACCTTTGATAGAGGTGATGATGACTATGTCTGATCGTGGTTTAATTGGGAGTGATGATTTTGAGGAAGTTGTGGGGTCTTTACCAAGGTCGAATCAGGGATATTTTTATTTGAATATGGAGCAGATGATG
The DNA here is from genome assembly GCF_010672525.1 of Okeania sp. SIO2B3. Lineage (GTDB taxonomy): Bacteria > Cyanobacteriota > Cyanobacteriia > Cyanobacteriales > Microcoleaceae > Okeania. The sequence continues at coordinate 2,668 of NZ_JAAHGH010000148.1, forward strand.
GTTTGGGCGAATCGTTATCCGTTTGTGAGTGTGGTGATGCCACGGGATGTGAGGGCGGTTTTGGGTTCAATTCGTGGTATTGGGGCGACTGCGAGTTGGTCGGATGAGTTGACTAATGAGATGGAAATGTTGTGGGTGTTGCAGAAGCAGTAGATGGGGAGATGGGGGAGTGGCTCACACGGATTATGGCACGGATACACAGATACGGAAGGCAGTAGGGGCGAATGGCATTCGCCCGTACAGGAGTGGGGGAGTTGGCAGGGCTGTTTCATTCTCAATAGACACGGGGACGCGGAGACACGGAGACACGGGGATGGAGGCTTTTAAGCGGCATTAAACCAAATATCTTCTCAGAGCTTAAAGACGCTTATTGGCGCTCAAAATCGGCAAATTTTGGCAAATTTTACTGTTTAACTATCTCCTCATCTCCCGTTCTCCTTAAAACGTAAATCATCAATTCTTTGAAACAGTCCTGGGGGGAGTGGGGGAGATCGAGACACCTAGAAACAAAAATAAGAGTGTACAATTTTAGGTGTACCACTCCACTATCAATAGTAGTGCTATAGTAGGGTGCTGAAGCGCGATAGCGTAACGCACCCAAATTATCAAAAGTGATTAAGTAAATTTTGAGTAAAACCGGATTTGGTATTACTTCTCAATAGTCTAATCTTCCACTCTCTCTGTAGCGCTTTTCTGCCATTCTTGGAGGGATGCAGCTAATACATTAACCATTATATTAGATAGTGGGTGATGAATTGACTCTTTAAGTGCTTCCATTCCTCCTGCTTTTAATGCAGCTGTTAATCTAGATTTGAGAGTAGCATTCTTCTGAATTTCATCTACAGCTTCCACAGCTAATTCTATTTGCTCTTTCTCTGTTGTTGTTGGATAAGTTTTAGAAAGCTGCTCTAGCAATTCCTGAATTTCAGTCGCTGCTTCTGCCAGATTTTGTTTTCCATAAGATGTGTTATATGTTGTATAGTTTTTAATCTGTCTGTTGTTAATAATAGTAATAGGTTGATAGAAGTCCGGATATTCAAAGCATCGTTTAAAAGCATCTAATGCTGTTAATAAAACCATTCCTATAATAGCTATCAAAACTTGTTGTGTAGTAAGAGGAATAGCAACATATACTAAAATCAAAATCAAAATTAACAAGATTCCTGAGAGAGAAATTGCTGTAATAAACTTGTAATATTTATCGAATTTATACTTTTCTAAAATATCGTTTTTACTAGATTCTGACATATAAGTTTTGCCTCCTTTATAAATTTGAAAGTCGATCCGAATTATCTGTCTGCTCGGTAGCTGTTTGGTCTGGTGATAATAAATTTAATGCTGAATTTTTTGTAGAGTTAATCATACTTTCCCATAGATTGGCCACCTCTCTTAGTGAATATTGAAGTGGACTTGCTAGTCCAAGAATAATCAAAAGTGGACCGAATAAAGGAGCGCTTGACATGAAATATAAACCGACTCCTATTCCAGTGATACTAGCAACAATTTTGGTTAACTCTTTACTTGTTGCAATTTTTCTATTAAAATCAGCTTGCTTTTGAGATTCTTCAATTTGAACAAGAACTAAGTTTTGTTTAAGCTGATTTTCCTTTAGTTTATCTATATAAGGCAGAAGCTTGACAATATTTTCAATTTCTTGAATTGTTTCTGCTTTGCGAGTTCGTTCGGCTAAAACCTGATTGATCAACTCTAAATCAGAATTTTTCGTATTAGGGAGAGAAATGAGTTTACTCTCCGAAGTTTGAGAATAAGGAATGATTTTCTTTTCAGGCAAATCTGGATCTAAATTTTCACTCATGGAACCTGTTCAGGAAGTTCAAGCAATATTATAACAATATGTTTTGTGAATTAAGTCTAGGTTTAACAATTAATACCTAAAATACCTATAGAAAAATTGTCAAACGAATAATTTAAAAATCTGCTCAATTACATCCTTATCATGGAAAAATTTGACTGGATACTGTGTTTGATCAAAATAGCGATCGCTTACTTTAACTTATAAATAAGCTATTATTATAATTCATCTCATTAATCTATTACCGAATAATTAATAATTAATAATTAATAATTAAATAATTCGCGCTTCGAAGCCTCCCCTTTTAAGGGAAAAAAAGCGGTCGTTTCGCTACGCGACATGAAAAGCGCAGCTTCCCGTAGGGTGGGATGGCTCCGAAACCTGCGCCATATCCAATCGACCAAGAAAAGAAAATATTCCTTATATTCAATTCCGTAGCGGTTAAAAACCGAGGTAATTATTAATTATCCATTATCAATTATCAATTAATGAAAAGTCTGATGAAAACCAAAGAATTGCTAATCAAAGAAGTAGAAAATAGTCCAGATTTGATTTTGCAAGAAGTTTGGGATTTTTTGCAATTTTTGAAAGCCAAATATCAGCAAGAGCAGCTAGAAGTTAGCCTCTTAAGTGAGTCTTCCTTAAAAAAAGATTGGTTACAGCCAGAGGAGGATGAAGTGTGGCAGAATTTGTAAAAGGTGATGTAGTCGTCGTTCCATTTCCCTTGTAAGAATGATTTTTCTGCTCAACTATGAGCCTAAAATATTAACACGCATGAGGATCAATAGCTGAAAAATTTGCACTTTTTCAAGGCCTCAAAAAGGCACTTACCTTGATCTGTAAATACTTTTAGATTTAATCAGCAAGCCCTAATTATCCTAATTAAAAGAGAGCGATCGCCTTGTTTAATGCTAGGCATCGCTCCTTCTGTAAAAAATATAAGAGATTGGTGAAATTGTTGATATAAACGAGAGGAAAAATGATTCATATATTGCAAAAAAAGTCGATATTTTACCGATATATTTTGTCTAAAGCCTCCCATTAATACAGGTAATAATGCTGTTTGTGTAGACTTAAAAACTTTGTATATAGTAGTAATTTATGAATTTTCTACTGTTCATCCATGTCATCTATTATGGATATGGCAATAAAATTTGGCACTGGCAAAAGTAGATTTGAATTTACGTTAATATTCTGCTGACAAGGATTTAAAATTATTTATTTTTGTACAGTTAAATTTGACAAAAATAAATATTATTTAGCTTTTCAAATAAATATCATCAAAAAAATATACTACTTGGTATAATATGGTATTAAATATTATTAGGAACTACTAACCAAATGTTAGATTGGATTTCTGTTACTTTTTCTCAAATATTAAAAAATATAGATGCTATCATTTTTTATCGTATTGGTGGCGACCAAGGAATACCACTTATTGTACTTTGGTTAATTGGTGGCGGTCTCTTTTTTACTCTCCGAATGCAGTTTATTAATATTCGAGCCTTTAAACACGCGATCGACGTTATTTTGGGAAAATATGACGATCCTAATGACGAAGGTGAAGTCTCTCATTTTGAAGCCATGGCAACTGCTTTATCTGGAACTGTGGGGCTAGGGAATATTGCTGGAGTTGCTATTGCTATTAGTTTTGGAGGACCAGGGGCAGCTTTTTGGATGACGGTCGCAGGGTTGTTAGGTATGAGTACAAAATTTGTTGAATGTACTCTGGCACAAAAATATCGTGTAGTTAACCCAGATGGTACAAGCATTGGAGGACCAATGTATTATATATCAATGGGTTTAGCTGACTTAGGACAAAAAAGATTAGGTCAATTTTTAGGTGGAATGTTTGCACTGTTCAATATCTTAGCGGTCTTGGGCAGTTCCAGCATATTTCAGTCTAACCAGTCTCAAGTAGTTGTTGCTAATGTGATACCTTTTTTTGCTCAACGAAGTTGGCTTTATGGATTAATTTTAGTATTAATAGTGGGGTTAGTAATAGTAGGTGGTATTCAACGTATTGCTGGAGTAGCTGCTGCCATTGTACCTACAATGTGTGGCGTCTACTTTCTGGCAGGTTCATGGGTCATATTAGCTAATTTTACTGCTATTCCTCACGCAATTTCTACTATAATTCATAGCGCTTTTGCTCTCCAAGCTATGGCAGGAGGTTTTGTGGGAGCGCTAATACAAGGGTTTCGCCGTGCAGCTTTTTCTAATGAAGCAGGATTGGGTTTAGCAGCGATCGCTCATGCTACCGCAAAGACAGATGAACCTGTTCGAGAAGGTATTGTAGCAATGCTAGAACCATTTATTGATACTGTCATTATCTGTAATATGACCGCTTTAGTAGTTATTATTACTGGCGTTTACAATAATCCTGAATTTGCGACTCTCAACGGTTCAGAACTAACTTTAGCGGCTTTTACTACTGTGATTGACTGGTTTCCTGCTGTTTTGACAGTTTGTATATTTTTGTTTGCTTTTTCTACTATGATTTCTAGTAGTTACTATGGTCAAGTTTGCTGGCAATATTTATTTGGAAACCGAGGTGTGATTATCTATAAAATCTTGTTTTTAGTAGGTATCTTTGTCGGTACGGTTACTAACCCAGAAGCAGTTATTGAGTTTAGTGATGCTATGAAAATAACTCTTGCTTTTCCGAGTTTGCTTGGTGCTTATTTTCTCTGTGGTAAAGTTGCAACAGACCAAGCAAGTTATATGAAGCGTTTACAAGCAGGAGAAATGTTCAATGAATCTCCATCAAAAGTTATTGGGTGAGAATTTTGAGTATAGTGCTATGCGCAAGGCAACAGACAACAGCGGTGCGATCCCGCGACGACGATAGTCGCATCTGGTAGCGCACCAAGAGAAAAAGAGAATTTACTGGCTCAAAACTGGTATTGAAACCATTCCCATACGACTCCTGAGGACTGAGGACTGAGGACTAAGAAGTACCCTACCTATTTGTAGCAAACATTTATAAAATTGCTATAACTATTTGTAGCAAACATTTATCAATTTGGTATTATAGCACTACGCAAATAGGGCGCGGACATTGATCAATCCTCAAACTCAGTCAGGGATTACTTCTGACTTCTGACTTCTGACTTGCGCGTAGCGCTATATTTGCTTCAGTGCTGCCGGGAAAAATGGGCAATGGAGGAACTGTGAAGATTGATACAGAAAATTTACAGGGAAATAAAAGTATGATTTTTAGTATTAGGTAAAAGTATTGCAAATAAATTAATACTTTCTTAATGGCAGGTAGATGAGAGAGACAATATAATTGATTGCTCTTGATTTACTCTAGTTCCAGCTCTGTTTACCTCTTTTGAATAATGTCAAATATTAAACTTGACAAACTACTCTGCTATCGCTATCATGCTAAATGAAAATAAATCTCAACTATTTACATAAATTAATGGATAAAAAATATGAATATAGGTCAGAATATAATGTAGAGAGGAAGGAGAAAGCATGGGAATTTACATTTCTGGGAGACAGCAACTATATTGAGTTGGAAAAGGAAAACAACTATCAAACTCTTAAAGAAAACTATCAACAAGCAGTAGAAACTAATTTTCCACTCACACAAGCCAAACTAGGCGATCGCTTACATATTATTACGATCAATGCTATAGATGAGATGGCTCGTCGCTTGAAAAAAATGGGGTTGGTAGTAGGAGTTGAGCTAGAGGTAATTAGTAACAACCCTAGTGGTTCAGTAATTGTGGCAGTAGGAGACCGCAATATTGGTTTGGGGCTTAATCCTGCTAGCAATATTATTGTCTCTGCCAAAATCATTTATCAGCAATAAGTAGTAGAAAGGAAAATTCGGTCATATATATAAGTCTTTCTCGTTCCTCGGTCATTACCGAATAATTAAGGTTTAAAGCTTCTCCTTTAAAGGAGAAACAAGCAAAAATTTTCATGATTAGTCAATCCTATCCGTTCTCTAGGAGCTATGCTTTATAAACATCTTTCTTAACATAAAACTTGACAAAGCATGGAAGTTATGTGTTAGCCATTCAATGGGTATTCCGGGAGAGTAAACGTATTTAATTAGAGGCTTTTTCCCCCATCTCCCCATCTCCCCATCTAAAGGGTTTCAGGAGTTCCTTATAAGGGATGGCTCTAGGAGAGGTAATTGTTAATAATTAATTATTAATTATTAATTGTTGAAGCTTTGCTGACGATACATTTACAGCAGTTTTCGAGTCTTGGAGGTACAAAGTTTTAGGACTTTAGGCAACAGGCAACATAATAACTTTACCTCACCATTCTAAAAAGTGCTGTAAGTCTGAGATTATATGCAGAATACAAGACAGTAATTATCACAATATCTACACAACATCTAAATAATACATCAAAGGTAATCAAAATGAATGTAGCCGATCTGAAAACAGGGCAAATGGCAATAGTTGATCGAGTGTTAAATATTGGTCGCGATCGAGGAATTGTTGAGAGACTCGCAGCAATGGGAGTAGTTTCTGATAGACCAGTGCAAGTTTTGCGAGAGGGAAGCTTTAGTGGGCCTTTGCACATTCGAGTTGGTTTAAGCACAGAAATAGCTATCCGGTCCCATGAAGCAGAAATGATCGTAATTAAAACAGATGGGGATGAGGAAACAAATTTATCAGCAGATTATGAGATGCTCCCCAAATCTGTAATGAAGTTAACTAAACAAGTTAAAACTCTCTCATTACTGACATTAACTGCCATTGTTATAGTTGTTCTGGCTGAAATTTATCAACTTTTGAATAATGGAAATATTGATGGGGGCGATCGAGAAAAAACTACTGCTAATATTGTTTCTAATTCTACTTCACAATTAACGGAAAATGAAAATTTAGAGACGGTAGATACAACTTTATCTGCACCAACAATAGCTGGAAATTCGGAGACTGTAAATGATAAATCTGATTCCCTTGAAACGACAAATCAAGCAACTATTGAAAATACCATTAATCCCGTAGCAACAACAAGTAATTCTGCCGTTGAAAAAGTAGAATCAATAGGTGAAAAAATTACCGCTCAAGAAGAAATTGCTAGATTACAAGAAAAACTCTACACTAATATCGATAAAAACTGGAAAAAACCAGTGAAACAAACAGCAATTTATCTAGTTAAGGTAGATAAAAATGGAGATATTATTTCTTACGAAGCTTTTAATCAAATAGCAAAAAACCATCTGAGCAGTACACCACTGCCGAATTTAGTTAAGCCTGATGCTACTAATAAAACAGAATGGGTTGAGTTTGCTATTTTACTCTATGCAGACGGTAGTCTAGAGATAGAGCCAAAGTAATACTAAATCCGGTATCAGGGGAGTAGGGGAGTAGGGGAGTAGGAGAGATTTAAGCATAGTTATAAAGTAAGCATTCAGCACTCAGCTATCAGCTATTAATTTATTACTTTTTGAGCAGGAATTAGTATTGATAGATTTAAGGAGAATTAAAAGGTAAGCATTCAGCTATTAGCTGTCAGCTATCAGCAACAAGATTCTTTCATATAGGACAGTGTTTAAATTAACAACTGACTTTAAGGGTAAGGGAGGCAACTTTTGTAGTAAGACAATTAAATATTGCTTTGATCCTAAACTAAAACCACTCTTCTGATAGCTGACTGCTGAATGCTTACATTAAAAGTATTGGAAAAAACTGACCTTGACGAAGGAGAGTCTATATTCATTATTTAGGGTTTGCGTATGGAAAGTCTTTTTGCTCTTTGTAGGAGACAGGAGACAGAATAAATAGGAATTTAGAGGAGGTAGGAGTAAGAATTGTAAGAGTGATTTTTCTGCCCAACTATGAGACTAAAATACTAACTTTTTGAGCGTTTTAGACTAAAAATAATGCACTTTTTTAGACCCCAAAAAGGCACTTGTCTTTATATGTCAATGCTTTTATATTTAATCAGCAAGCCCTATTTATAAAACAGCTAAAAGCTGAGTGTAAAAGCTGTTTGCGCAGCATTCCGCAGGAAATGCTTACGTTATAAACATATACTATATAATCGGATTCTATATTGCAAAAACAATTTCTGACTTAGTTAAGCTCTGGGGTCTATTTCTGGATTATTAATCCTGCATAAATTTCTATATTTTAATTTGTGCAGCATTCTATAGAAAAGAAAAGTATTTAGACTTGAAAGCTGACTTCTAGTAAGCATTCAGCTATCAGCAGTCAGCTATCAGCAATTAGTAATTATTCATTACTTCATAAGGTTTTGTCCTCAGACTCATGGTAGTAATACCAAATTCAAAAAAGGCAGTTACATCTTAATTTGTGATTTATTCCTAAAAGAAAAAATTATAAATTCCATAAATTCTAAAATTTCCACCTTTTTTCCTCTTTAATATTTATGTTTTTCTTTCTCTGTTCCCTGTTCCCAGCTCAGGTGTTCCCTGTGTCCTCACGCTTTGCAATATTTTATGAAATTGGTATAACTTTTTATTCTTTTTCAATTTAAAAGGTTGTTTTTACGCAGACCCAAAATTAATAGCTGAAGTCCGCAGTTGCGACCTAGGAGGCTAGCTAATAGCTGACGGCTGTTTGTGCAGCATTCCGGAGGAAATGCTTACGACTTCTAAGTATAAGCATTCAGCTTTTTAATGTTTGTCTATCGCTTTAATTTTCTGCTTTTTTTGCTCTATATTAAGCCCTCTAAATATTCTGGAAAAATCTCCACAAAAACTTAAATACTTCTAAAAACAATTCCTAATTTTCAGGATTTATGTTTATAATAAAGTCATAAAAATATCTCGCTAACTTTAATACCAATAATTCAGTAACAAATGACGGAAAAATTATGGTCAATAGCCTCCCCTTTGAAGGGGATAAAAAGCGGTATAGGGATGGCAAGGTTTCGGAGCCATATCTAATCTAATCGACCAAAAAAAAGAGAATATTCCAGATTTCAAGCCTCCTTATTGCAGAGGTACTGATAATTGATAACTGATAACTAATAACTGATAACTGAAATGACTTGTCACGCCACTAAACCTACAACAATATCAAAATCCCAAGCGACAAAAAGAGTTGCTTTAATTGGGATGCCAAATACTGGAAAATCAACATTTTTTAATCGAATTACTGGAGTTTCTGCTCATGTGGGAAACTGGCCTGGAGTAACAGTAGATCTTTTGCAAGCTAACGTCAAAATAAATGGTGAAACTACTGAATTTGTAGACTTACCAGGAATTTATAACTTTAACGGTTTTTCAGAAGATGAAAAAGTTGTTCAAACATTTCTTGAAAATTATGCTATTGACTTAGTCTTAGTGATTATCAATGCTGCACAAATTGACCGTCAAATTCGACTGCCATTACAGATAAAAGCCTTGGGTTTACCAGCAGTTTTGATGCTCAATATGTCAGATGAAGCAAAACAATATGGAATTAAAATAGATACAGAAGTATTATCAGAACGATTAGAAATGCCAGTGTTTCTAATTAGTGCTAAATATGGCAAAGGCTATATGAATGCCTACATGGCAATTTCTGAAAAGTTAAAAGAAGTAGAAAATTCAGTCAAATTAAATAATCTCACATCTTGGATAGAAGCACAGGAAGATATTTCTCTTAGCGATATAGATACAGTCTTAAATGGTGCTGTAGTTATGCCTTCTCAAATGGCAAAAAACTTTACAGCTCAAGTTGACAAAATACTCCTTCATCCGGTGTGGGGTTTACCTTTATTTTTCCTCGGAATGTTCCTAGTTTTTTGGGCAGTTTGGAACATCGGACTTCCCTCAATAGACCTGCTCGAAATAGTTGTTGCATGGGTAGAATCATCAATTGTTGAACCTCTAGCTCAACTTTTTCCAGAGATAGTTCAAGACTTTCTTATTAATGGAGTTTGGGCAGGGGTAACTACTGTTGCTTCTTTTGTACCATTAATCATCGTATTTTTTATTATTATGGCAGTGCTAGAAGATAGTGGTTATCTATCACGTTCTGCCTATTTAATGGATGCCTTTATGGCAAGATTAGGTTTAGATGGACGTAGTTTTGTACTGCATATTATGGGGTTTGGTTGTAATGTACCAGCATTAATGGGAACTAGGGTAATGCGATCGCCTGCTTTGCGGTTATTAACGATGTTAATAATTCCTTTTGGCTTATGTTCGGCACGACTGCAAGTATTTGTATTTATTATTGCTGCAGTATTTCCTAATGGCAATGGAGCGATAGTTTTATTCTCTCTATATATCCTCAGTTTTCTGGTAGCTATTATCACCGCAGCATTATTTCAAGGGGTATATAAAAATGAAGAACCTTTCATTCTAGAATTACCTCCTTATCGTTTACCTACATTAAAACAAGTTTTACTGAGAAGTTGGGGAGAAGTAAGAGAATTTTTAGTCAGAGCATCAGGCTTTATTACTGTTGGTTGTATTTCAGTTTGGGTACTTACAAGTTTACCACCAGGTGCAACAGGATTAGATACAATTGGTGGTCAAATTGGTCAATTTATGAGTCCAATCATGGACCCAATAGGGATTAATCCTTATTTAACATTATCTCTATTTTTTGGCTTTATTGCTAAGGAAATTGTCATTGGTTCTTTGGCTGTTATTTACAGCATGAGCGAACAAAATGTTAGTAGTAATATTGCTGAGACAGTTACTTTTATTCAAGGATACAGTTTCTGTATTTTTTGTTTGCTTTATACCCCATGTTTATCTACTTTAGCAACTATAGTTAAAGAGGCAAAATCATGGAAATTTTCCTTACTTTCTTTAGTATTTCCATTAGTTTTAGCTTGGGTTTCTAGTTTTATTTTCTATCAAGGAGCTTTAGCTTTAGGTTTTTAAAGTAAATATAAAGGGATGAGGATTTGATTAGACTTCTTGCAGAAGTCAAGGAATAGAAAGTAGGGAATAGGCAGTAGGGAGATGAAATTATTGATTTTATATCTTAAATTGATTTATAGCAATGAGCGCTGGTATATTTACAAATTGCAGGAGGTGCCAAATAGCTAAAAGTCTTATATTATCGGCAATTTATTCCCCCAGATGAGCTGTTGCCTGTTGCCTGTTGCCTGCGCACAGCGCTATAACTAAAACTTTTCAATAGACATCTTTGGGAAAGAAGGAGTAAGGAATAGGGGAAATAATTGATAATTTCTGTGGGATAATTAATTTTATTTTTGATTATCACCAGATGTCTAATATTGTAGGGGTTTGGTGACCAAACCCCTACTACTAAGCTTGTGGTTTTTGCCTCTTTTAGAACCTCCCAATTCTAAAGTAATACCAATTAACTTTATAAAGTGTCACAAATAGTTTCAAATTTTTAGATGGTTAATAATTTCCTGGAATTATAGTAGCATCAAAGTTTTGAACCTATAAATTATTACTTTTGACTTTTAACTTTTAATATCAATTTCCTCACGGGGTGACAAGCTAGTCGAAAGGTATATATAGAAGGGGATTTGCGTTCTGGAGCTGAAGAATATTTCAACAGAAAGGGAACGCTGGCCTTGAGAATAGATGGGGGTGTAGTGCGATCGCTTCTCTATCGCACCCCCACGGTGGGTTAATTTTTTATTCATTCAGAAAACTTTTAAAACAGTTAAAAATATGATCAAAAAGGTTTGATAATTACAAACAAAAAAGAATAAAAAGTGAATATATTAGGCTTTGA
>NZ_JAAHGH010000149.1 GCF_010672525.1 Okeania sp. SIO2B3
TTGTATGCGCTCAGATAGTTGCCAACCAAAACGCTCTTATTTACAAAATGTATGACGCTGCACAGCCGTGACACTCTCCTTGTATTTCTGCCATACTGTCATCTCCCCCGATTTTTTTCACTCTCCGAGTAGAAGGTAGCCAATAGGTTAACTTGCTAGAAATAGTACATACCCAGACACCAAAAGTGGGAGCAGAACCAGTAAACTCTTCACTGGTATCATAAGAAGGCTGCCAAGTTGAACCCGGATAATTAGAAGTTTCACCGTTGGCAAAAGCAAAATGAGAGCATGACAAATAAATTAAAATTACTAAAAAAGTAAGTATATAACGACGATTCTTATAAGTGAAATATCGCATAAATCAACAGGCTTAACTGAAAAGCAGGGCTGACTACATTATTGTAAGCATCAAGCAAAAAACACATTTGATGCTCATATCCGAAGAATTCCACTGAAGGACATTCACTAGAACCAGGAATGAATCCACCATTATATAAAAAATCCATTGGAAAAAAATTCCAAAATATCTGAGTAGTGCAATATTCTATTTCTTTATCGTCATCAATATGAAATCTTGGGCCAGTATCAATTTCGACCTCAAGAGTAGCTTCAGAACCGTCATTGCCACCACCAGTACTACCTGAATCTCCAGTCGAACCACCACTGGCAAAAGCTGATGATGATAAAATCAATATAAATACAGATATAATCAAAAATCTACGAAATATAATCATAGTAAAAAATTTGATTATTGTACAACAATCAAGTAAGGGAAGTTTAAGAACTTCCCGATAAATTAAATTAAAAGATTTACAAGTTGTTAAGAATGATGCGTCGGAACACCTGGAATGCAGCAGAAGCACCGCCAGAACCAGCTAAAACAGTAGTCATAGAAGACACCATTCCCTCAAGCATTCCAGCTACACTACCAACCTTAGCAATCTCATCAGCAAGCACCAATTGAGCAAGAACTACATTGGGAGTCGCAAGAGAAAAAACAGTTGCAGTCAAGGCACAGCGGCCAACTGTAAAAATAACTTTCCTTTGACCATCAGTAAAGTGATAAGTGTTTGGGACATTGGTGTTTAAATACTTCCAAACCTGAGTTTTATAGGGGATAGAAGGAGTAGATGGAATATCAGTGTTTAAGAAATTCCAAGCTTTAGATAATAAAGCAGACAATTGTTAAGTCCTCAAAATACACAGCTTTAAATTGATGCAGAAAGCATCGGCAAGGCTTAGTTCATAAGCCTTGATATACTTTCTAATTTTTAAAAAGGCTAACAGCCAGAACCGAAGCAGCTAGAAAGGCTAAATAGCGAGCACTTACTTCAATACCCCAATCAACAGCAGCTTGAAAATAAGCTACCAAGCTGTCAGGGTCAGGAAGAGGAAGGGCATTGGTAGCTATAGATGGAAAACAAAACATAAATACTAAAAAATTAGTAAGAATAGCTAAAAAAAAATACTTTTTCTTCATTTAATTATTTTTTTCAAAATATAGCCCAGAGAAACTACAGAAATGACAGTAGTTATATTTCCAGTTGATAAAGACTGAAGACCACCAGTAAAACCATAAAAATCATCAGACGATCCAACTGATGGATGAAAAGAAGACCCAGGGCTATGAGAAAGTAAACAGCTTAATTCAAGGGATGCAGGATAATCACCAATGGAGTCAGAAAGAGAAGGAAACAAATCTAAGTCTTTGCAATAAGGTTTGGTCATTTTACCTCTTAATCAATAGTCTAATCACAAATATTCCTGCTGTAGCTGCTACCCACTTTTGAAGCTCTGGGTCAATACGAGCTATGACACCATCTACGAACTCTTGAGGAGTTAATGGCATCTGAAATTGCCATATATTAGCTATTACTGGACTTTGAGCTAGAAGAACTAACGTTATTGAAAGCACGCATAGCAGCAGCACTTTTTTTTGTGTTTTTTTTATGAGAATTATCAGTGCTTTTGCCTTTGAAGTAAAAATAATTCCACCCCAAAAAAGTGACTACAAAACTGATGATAACTAAAGGTACATTAATCATTTTTTATATCCTTAAAAAAAGAGTTGAAAAATTTTGAATGAAATTGCAATTATATAGACAGATACTATTGCGGGACCAAAACCATCTAGGATACTAGTGAAAAGGATGACCGCGTCAGTCAAAGAAATAGTTTCCATTTAATCTGAACCGAAAGTGCGGACAGGTATAGATGAATAGATAAGATGGAGGACCAGTATCAAAATTGAAAAAATAGTCAATTTTGACAGAAATAAAGTTAGAGGAGCATGAACTTGTAAGTCCTCAAGAGGAATAAAAGAAATGCAATCATTAAATGACAAAGTCAAAGACTGCATGGGTTCTCCAAATGTTCTAATCTGACAGAGTTCATTCTCGGAAGTATAGCGGACAAACCCAGTCTCATTACCATCAGTGGTAGCGAAATTAGCACGAAAAAAGATAACTTCGCCAGGAGGTAATGACTGAGCAAGCGAAGGACTAGGCAGCAGTAGGAACAGAAGCAGGAGCAAGCTGACTATAAAACTTGTCAAGACACTCCGAATGGCGAACAACTTTAAGAATATCGCGGTAAATAGTTGAAGCATATACGTTAGCCCTACTTTCTCTAGACTCTGGTATGAGTTCAGGAGACATTGCAAAATCAAGAGCGACAATGTCACCGATTTGTAAATCTAAAAGCTTCTGTGTAGAAGCATCAGGGGAATTTAATAACTCATTTGGAAGAGAGAACTTTAACGTTGGCTTAAATGATGAAAATTTTGAGAGTAACAAACTCTCAAAAGCTTTTTCAGGAGGAAGGTCATAATTATATTCCTTAATATAGTCAGGACATTGAAAATAGAATTCCATACCTCGACCATCGTCTTTTATTAGTTTCTTGCAAAAAAGAGCTTCTTTACAAACAACAGGAATTAGAGTTTTCTTTGAAAGGCCCATATCAATTCACCTCACTTACATAATGATTTAATTGATTATCCCAGGTAAAATTAATTAAAGGATAATCAGATTTTTTGTTGCTTAATTTATCTAAATACTCAGACTCACTAAAAATCAAATCAGGGTCGGTATTTAGAAATCGAAAATACTCACTGAAGATTCCAGAATGAGAAAAACTCCTCAATCCTGATACTTGAACAGCAGCCTCACCAACCCATTTATAATTAGACACGTAGTCAGAAGGTTTAAACTCATATTTAGTGAGTTCTAAAAGGCTCCTTGAATCATCAGGTAAAACAGCTTCAACCCAAACTTGAGGATTGTAGTCAAGTCGAAGGGCATCTCGCCAAATAGACTGCCAGCCTGAATAATCTAAATAATTATCCCTGTCAAAATAAGCGTCATCAACTGCTATCAGAAGATGAAAATGAGGATGACAAAAGCTTTCATCACTTTTAGACATAGTCACCTCAAAGCACCTCAAATAACCCCTCAAAGATTTAAGATTGTAAGTTAAATTGTCTTTAAATCTTTTAAAGCCCGGAGTAAGCACATATTTGAAATAGCTTCTAAGTTGAGTTAATAGGGGATTGCGAACAGTTAAAGTCAAAAATATATATCTAAACTTTTTAGATATATGAGGCCAAATTGAAAGGGATTTAGCCTGATACATTTTTGAACGACGAAAACTGCACATCGGACAAAAGCGAACTCTACAAAAGTTAGCAGACCTAAGTCTTAAACCTTTAGAGGTTTCAGCAAAAGTCAAACGACTAGCACAATTCCTAATCCTATATGACCAGTGCATTAGGTCAGGATAACCATAATGTTGATATGCTAAATCAAAAAGATTAGCTGTTTGCCGCTTTTCACGATAAAAACTGCTAAATTTGTAGTCTGAAGATTGACCAACTTCAGATAAAACAAATTTTCCATAATGTCTACTGACAGGAAAATTAGCTAATGAAATTGTCATCTAATTGCTTACTATCTTCAACAGTTTTCCCAGAAGGAAGTTGGCGCAAAGAGGGGGGAGAAGGTAAAGAGGGAGGGGAAAAAACCTCTATCGATTCAACGTCAACGTAGGGAATCTCAACATCATGGACAAAAGAATTATCCACATTGATTCTTTGATTCAAACGCTGACTAGCTATTTTAAGAACGATATCAGTATAGTTATCGCCCAAAGCTATACCAGCATTAATAATTTTCTCTGGTACTTCCATAAATTCAAAGTTAAATTATGAACATGAATCTAATATGGCAAAAGGATATGGAAAACGCAAGAGGAAAAATAAAAGTGTAGTAAATCACGACAGTAATTATACGTTAGAAGAATATAAAGAATGAACAAAAATAGCAACTAAATGACAACGATTTTTAAGTTTATATTTCTTGAACATTCGACATAGCTTACAAGAGACGTACGAATAACTAAAATGTAAAATGTCAGCAATTTCACGGTCAGACAAACCAGAAGTCATCAGAGAAAGAAGACGAAACTCAGACTTAGTGAATTTGATAAATGATTTTTGAGGAAATTCTAACATGATTAAAAAGGCCAAATTTATATAAATTTAGTTATAGCATTTTTTCCACACTTATCCCTTATGTATCAAGAAAAGAAGATAGGGCGCAGCGGTGTCGGACGGGTCGCGGGGCGACCCAAAGCCTCAACACCATCTACATCACCTATCTAACTGACTAGACACTTCAATTGACAGTGTACTATACTGTACAGTAGACAGTATAGTGTACATACAAATCCATAATGAACATCCAAGAACTACTTTCAAAATACGGGCTAAATACAAGAGCAGCACTCTATAATCGCCTTGACTTTTTATCAATAAAATTGTCAAAAGACCCTAATGGTAAATCTTTTGCAACTGATGAGCAGCTAAAGGAACTGGACAATTTGCATGAACATATCAAGGCCGGGAATAAAATGTCAACTTTCTTAAAAACAGTAGATGTGGACATAGTAGAAACTCCCACTGAACATATCACTAGACAGTCTAGCAGACAGTCTAGTAGACAGTATACTAGACAGTCCAGTAGACAGAACAATGAAAATATTTCATCATCAAATATCAAAGCTGAGGAATTACTTGAAGTGTTAGTAGGTGCAATCGCTCTTTCTATAAATCCTCAAAACAATACTTTAGAAAAATATCGTGTCTTAGATGAATGTCAATCGAAAAGGTGGCTTCTGACTAGCAAAGATATTCAGCAGATATTAGGTCAAAGGCCAAGAAGGAAAAAAGGCTGTGATTATTGCGTTATATCAGGTTGGCGTTTCAATATTGTAGATAAATCAGGAAACCAGTACCTGTGGAATGTTTCTCGGGCTGAGTTTCATAATTAGAGTTGGCACTAGATTACAGCTTCTCTAGTTTTACGCCAATTAATAAATAAGTAATATGTTTGTAGTTTGTATAGTGACAACTAGACAGCTTACTAGACAGCAAGTATGAGCGATCGCTATTACTATAAAAGTAGAAAATAAGTATGAGCGATCGCTATTACTATAAAAGTAGAAAATAAGTATGAGCGATCGCTATTACTATAAAGACAAAAAAGCTGAAACGTATATACAACCTATATAGTAGTGGCTAGACAGGCTAAAGGCTATAGGCTATATATAAAGATGGTAGCCCCCTGGAATGAGTTGAGAGTGTGTCCAATCGCATTATATTGAGCACCAATAGGTAAGGCCTAGACAAATGCTAGGCCAATCAACATCCTTGCGGATGAAGATAGTTATTGGTATGATGTGATTGCTTAGTCCAACAACAACCAAATCACCATGGAAAATTCTACCATTTTTCCTCATCACTATCAAGAGATGAGGGAAAGTTTCATTGACGATTCCTTAATTGCACTCAACATTCAGTCTCTGTCAGGGTTTCAAGCACAAGATAAATATTTTCAATACTGGGAAGGCAAACGTCTCAACACCGGAATCCCACCAAGAAAACTTATAGAAAACACAAATCACTTCTGGGATGGAGTGTGGTTTGTCCACGTCGAAACAATTTCTGGCCTTAAACCTCACTTCAAACCAGACAATCCCAGAATAATAGATGACAAAACTCTAAAGTATGAGCAAATAAAAAGTTCACCAAACGGAGCATTTCTCCCAAAAATAACTTATGGACATATAAAAAAGATAGCAAAAAGGAATTCTATTCGGTCTTACCCTAAAGGATACTTAGATGCTCATTTTCCAGAAGCTTGGGAGTGGATTGCTCAAAATAAGAGGATTTCGATCGCCATTACCGAAGGTTGGAAAAAGGCTCTAGCCCTTATGTCGATTGGGATTCCAGCTATTGGCCTTTCAGGAGTTCACAACTTCAACAACTCCGCACAGAATAAAACTTTATTACCAGTTTTCTTTCACTTCAAACAACATATATTCTGTTTTTTCTATGACAACGATAGAAAAGAAAAAACAATCAAAACTGTAAATGCAGCAATCACCAAACTATGTAGACAAATATCTTTAGCAGGCATATCTAAAAAGTTTGAACGTTGCACATGGACGAACACTATTTCTAAGGGAATAGATGACTATTTATTCGACCATAATGGGGATGAAAAACATTTAGAGTATAAAACAATTTTGCCTGGTCAATTCTATCAACAAGTTGAACCAGACTTAATATTAGATACTAGGTATTTAACAGACAGAAACCGTAACTGTTGTCAAGAGTTAAAAGAGGTATTAGACAACAATAAAGTAGTTGTAATTAAATCAGAGAAAGGAACAGCAAAAACTGAGGCTATAAGTGACTATACTGCAAAGTTTCAGGAAGTTGGAACTAAAATATTAATCCCTACTCACAGGATACAACTTATGAGTGAGCTATCTAGACGATTTCAAATTGCGAACGCTTTTAACCACAGAAAATCTTTAGATAAAGCACTAGGAATCACACTTTGTATTGATTCTATGCATGCTAACAGCTCAGTAAAATTTGATGTAGAAAGGTATATTGGATGCGTATTAGTTATAGATGAAGTAGACCAAGTATTAGAGCACTTAATATCATCTACAACAGATGTAAAAAAACATCGGCCAGAAATAATAGAAATACTTATCAGGATATTTAGGTCGGCAGAAAAAGTAATAGTCGCAAGTGCTGATATAACTCAGGATGTTATTGATTTCCTAGAAACAAATTGTGAGGAAAAAGTTTATATTGTTGAGAATAAATATAAATCAACGAATGGTTCTTGCAATATTTATATTCAATCAAAACCTGAGCCATTTCTAGATGATTTCTTTAAGGCAGCAGACAGAGGAGAAAATATAATTTTCTTTACTAATAGTCAAAAATTATCTAGTTCGTATAGTACTCAGAATTTAGAAATATTACTCAAGGAAAAATATCCACATTGCAAAATAATGAGAGTCGATTCTCATACAGTTGCAGACCCAACTAGGGAAGAATATATGTGTATGGAAAATGTTAATAAGTTCATCGACGAAAAAATGCCTGACATCTTATTAATTTCCCCTGTTCTTGAAACAGGAATAGATATAAGTACAGACTACTTTGACAGTTACTGGGGAATGAACTGGGGAGTTACTTCAGTCAATTCATTTAGTCAGGCAATGGCAAGAGTGAGAGAAGCTATTCCAAGATATATTTGGTCATCAAATAGTTCTAGTTCTATAGTAGGTAATGGAAGTTGTTTTTCTAGTGGATTAGTTAAGAGCCAGAAGCATCAATCAGAAATTAATAAGTTGATATTTCTTTCCTTTGATGATGAATTAAACTGGTACACTAATGATTCTTGTTTAAAGTACTGGGCAGAAAGAGGAGCCGTCAATAATACACAAAAGAAAATGATGGTGAAATCAGTGATTGCAAAATTTGCTAGCGATTACAAAAACATTAAAATCATCGAAGAAACAAGTAGTATTGATACAAATGAGTCTATTAGGCAAAAAATAAGTACGAATAAAAAAAGTAATATTGACAGTTATCACAAGGGAATAGTTACAGCGCCTTTTATCGACAATAAAACATTCAAATCGTTAATAGATAAAAAGGAGAAAACTTTTGAAGACCGTTGTACTGAAAGGAAAAATTCATTGATTAGGTATATTGCTCCAAGAACTATGAAGGTAGAGATAACTAAAGGGCTTTTGGAAATCCAGGATAGTGGTCTGATGCCTAAGATAAATTTACACTGGTTGTTAATTCAAGGTTTAAAGTTTTCACATGACTTTGATTCGATGAGGGTAGAAGACGGAGAGTTTTCCATTGATTTAAATAAGAAGTTAATAGCTCCTAAAATAGCTTATTTGATTCAATTTAGGGTATTGGAAATAATTAACAACTCGTCAGATTATTACTATTCATCACATCCTCTTGTAGTAGAAACAGGTTCACACGTTCGTTCCGGGTTCAACAGCATCCGAGAATCGAAAATGACGATTAGGGATTTATGGAGCATTAAAAGGCTTTCGGAAAAGTCTACTGAATGGAACCTCACAAAGTGGTGTTTGGGACTATTAGGCTTTGAATTTAAGCTATCTCGTAGGTCTAAAAATTCAAGACTGTACTCTTTGATAGATATTGCTGGTGAATTTCGGTCTCTGATTTTTGAGTTCTGGGATGTCGAAAGGTCGTTGAATCAGGAAGATTAGACCACAAGGTGACAAATAGCAGAATGACAAATATCCATATATGGATCTATATATGGATATTTGTCACCAAAAACATGAAATTTTATACACGGCCATCTACGTATTCTATATTACATCTTAGATATTACAAAAATCTTGTAGTATGACAGTTCCCATGTATAAAATAAAACCATATAAACGTCTTACTAATGTTTATACCTTTAGTAAGACAGTTGTATGGTTTAATGGACATTATGAGTAGTTGGTGGACATAATATTGGTATAAGCGATCGTTTATACTTTACAGTCATACTATGCTTATTCCCCAGCCATTTATACTTGCTGGGGAATGACGTCAGTATAAGCGATCGCTTATACTTATAATTCCTACTCCATAGTAATAGCGATCGCTCATACCAATTGCCTCTACTCCATAGTAATAGCGATCGCTCATACCAATTGCCTCTACTCCATAGTAATAGCGATCGCTCATACCAATTATTCCTACTTTATAGTAATAGTGATCGCTTATACTTATGCAGCAGGTAAAACGCCTAAAAGCCTCAAAGAACTACAACTAAACAAACTAACACAACTGCGACTAAACTTGTGGAAGTTCGCAAAGCCTCATCTTCCACAAGCTAAGTCTTAGTAATGTGTTCCGTCTCGAAAGAGCCGTCGTTTGTTAAGTTTCCGTAATCTTTGAGTCTTTCTTACGGCTACAAAAGGTCAGACAATATTATATTGATGCCTAAAAATTTAGTAGTGAGCAGAAGCACAAAATAAGAGACTTTGTCTTCCTTATTTTGTGCTTCCCAAACAAACATATTTATATTCGGTTGCTGCGCTTTTCTTTCCTGAGAACGTTAGCGATAACATTCTCAGACTCTTAAATCGGCACATGCAGTACCGCTACGCTGCACCTGTTTACCTAGACACGAGCTTGAATTGGAGTGAAACATAAATGTTAATTGGAAAATGCGCTCGGTCTAGGCCGCTAAAGCTAAACAGGTGCTACTGAATGTGCTGAACCTAATCGAACAAGTACTATTCAGATAAATTAAAATATACTAAAGAATAAATCACTTTTCTAGTCTCCTAATTGCTTCTTTATATATATGTTTATCTATAGAACTATCTAAAAGTTCATAATATAATAAAGTTTTATAAATTTTCCCTGAAGCTTTATAGACTTTAAAATTATAGTCATACTTCGATAAAGTTATAGCTCCAATAGTAATTAAAACTATTAAAGAAAGAGGCACAAATAATAATTCATCCTCAAAATGAAACACATTGTACAAAAAATAATAGATACAATAACAAGAAAGAAATGAAATCAGATAAAAAATAAAAGCATACAAACCTAAATTAGGCTTTTTTAAATACCTTATAGACATTAAGCTCACCTCAATAAGTTACAATAAATAAGTGATTTAGTTAAGTTTTCAATATAACTCTCTCTATCCTCAAATAAATAAAGATATTCATAGACTCCACAACTATAATATTCTACATAATATTTATCATTTTCTCCTACAAAATACACTTTCACCCAATCTTCATAAGAAATTGAAATAAAAGGAAGATTGTTTGAAGCCTCTATTTTATTCTCAAGCTTAAATTCCACTATACTCATAGCATCTGGAGCAACATCATCTTTAGAAAATATTTTCTTCATTAAATACCTGTTCCTATTAATAAATATTATAACAAATTAAGCTAAGTATATTGATACAATATTTCAGAAAGCTTATATGTGAACTTTTAGTGTGGCAATTGAAGAGAAGGAATTAATAATTATAAAGAATGTAGCGCTAACGCGCCACCAACAATATAATTATTAATCCTAAAAAGGTATTGAATTATCAATATCTACAGGCTCATAATAACCAATCTCATTATAAATTTTTTTCAAGTAAGAAGAATGATAGTGTTCTGAAAAAGGAAAATAGATTGTCAAATTAGAAAAACTATGACCCATTTCATCAGTTACATTAAAATACTTATACGGCAAAGGAAAAGCATCAGCAAAACCATATTTCTCAAAATATTCTCTTAATTCTTGTTGATTTTTTTTAGATATCCGATAATAAGTAACTATACGAACAGTAAGCACACATTCATCACAGGAATAGTAATAAGGTAGTTTCATTGCTTCTTTAAAAAGTTGCTGAATTTCCTGTATATAAATCTCTCTATATTTAAAAAAACAAGATAACCGATTGAAATCAACACACAAAAAACCACGTTCATAATTATAAGGCAAAGGCCAAGGAGAAGATAAATCCTTGCAGAACGAATAATTATAACAAGTTCCATGTTTATCCAAGATGCACTCAAAAGCTAATTTACAAGCCATTTTTGTTCCTAAATATTTATAAGAAATTGAAGGACAATTGTTTTCCTGCATAGGGAACAATAATAGATTTAATTCTAGTTCTGACTAAAGGTACAGAAGCTTTTACACATTGTACGTAATCAGATATATTAAATAAGGACAATTGATTGAAAAATTGAAGCTCAGGAAAGAAAAACTTGTAAGCAGCTTCCCAAGTCTTCCTAAACCTTAAATCTCCAAATCTTGAACGAACTTCGGAAGAAGAAATACATAATGAATATATCTGAGATTTCATATCCTTAATTCTCAATTTGAACATCTTTTTACCTCTTTCTTGATAAATATATTATAGCTTGAAATTAATAGGAAATCAAGAAATTACTTATACTGAAACTATTGTTAATAAAAATTGGAGTAATCATCTAAAAATATTCGTTTCTTATTGATGAGAAAAAACCAACCAAACAAAATAACGCTACTATTATACCAAAAAAACTGAACAAATATAAATGAAAAAAGTATACTGCTAGGTAAATATTGATAGG
Source organism: Okeania sp. SIO2B3 (assembly GCF_010672525.1). GTDB lineage: Bacteria > Cyanobacteriota > Cyanobacteriia > Cyanobacteriales > Microcoleaceae > Okeania. Next base: position 11,488 of record NZ_JAAHGH010000149.1, read on the forward strand.
TTGAAATCACTAAACATAGCCACCAAAAAGGTAAAAGCCAACTCCCTGATATAACTCTAAAATCAACAAAGGCGTTATGAAATTTTACAGTACCTATACGACTAATTGCACCATCAATACCAACAGCTTTAGAAGGAAGTTGTTGCCACTGCCATAGTCTGCTATTACTGATTGCATTCCAGAAATTAGCACCGTAAGCAGAAATATAGTGATGCCGATGATAGCATTCCAGTGATATCACAGTGATTGCAATTACCAAGACAAGTAGCTTTAGGAAACGCGAGCGTAATTGCATAATAAATGCAAATGATATCACTGCTGTCGCAGAGCGGGAACGACAAGCGATAGCAGATGCAAGCAGTAAAGGCAAGTACGAGGGTGATATCGTAAAAGCAGCAGGAGCAAGAAAACCGTTAGCAAGTTCTTGTCTGTGTTCTCCACCAAAACCACAAAGCAGAATAATTGCAAGTGATATCGCACCTAATCTAAAACCAGAAGTTGGAAGCGATGAAGGTAATAGTGATATCAAAATGAAATCAATCAAGCCACCACCAATCTCGTAATGACCTAAAAGTGATTGCACAAAATTATCTGAACGTAAGTTAAAATAAAAAAGAGCTGCAATCAGTACAGCCCAAAGAAAATATTCGTGAGTGATTTCAAACTTAATTAAAACAATAATTGCAAGTATCATCATTCTTAGAGGTGCAATCATTGGTGAAATAATGAAAAGAAATATTAATAGATTTATCATTGATTGCATTTAAGTCTAATAGTACCAGATTGAAAAGGTAAAGCTTTAATTTTTACTTTAACATTAGGACAGTAACCGTTATCATTATCATCAACGCTATCACTGTCTTGAGCGCAAGAAGAAGATGGAACATTGTCTTGAGTTTGAGTGAAAGAATTAGTAGAATAAAACGCTCTAAGGAAAGGGGTAGTCAAAGGAGCGTCTGTATTGCAAGATGTTCCAGCACAATAACCAGAAAGAGTGCAAATACCACCTGAATTAAAGTAACCAGAGGGACAAAATTGCCTACTTTCATAGAGACGTAAATTGCAAGTCCTAGAAACGTAACACTGATTATTATTTATGAAAGGATCTGAATCAAAACAATTATTAGGTTGATAGCAAAAGGAATCTAAATAAGGGTCTGCATCAGCACAACGAAAAAAAGAAGTAGCTAAAAGTGCTAAAAAAAATGATGTCATCGTTATAATTAGAAAATATTAACTAATACAATTAAAAAATGTCATTAACATTGAAAGAAGAAGTAATTTTATTACTTTTATTAAGGTTGACTTCACTAATGTCATTAATCACTGAAAGGTCAAAACACTTAGAAAGATGTTCAATCAATAATTGTTGATGTTTCTTGTAAGCTTGATTAAAAGGAATTGAACTAAGATAATAATTTAATGACTTAATTAAAACCATTAAATATAATTTTGGATTGACAATTGATTCTAAAATAGAAAATATTTTAGAGTAAATTTCAGGAGAATTGAATATAGTAGGATAGGTATAATTTTGAATGTGGACATTATTTTTTTTTGATAATAATTGACTGCCCTTAAAGTATTAGGAAAATTAAAAAGTCTAGGGTCATCACCAATTGACTTATTAAAACTCTTATATACAGTAAAAAGCATTTTGTCTCCAAGTGATAAAGGAGAAATATGACGAAATTTAGAAAATCTCATTCGATGCATCTGATAATTAATTCCAGAGATTTTATCAGACTTAGCAAATAAATAATTATAAGCTTTATTTGTATAAGTATAATAAATTTTACTTATCATTTGACTAGCTCCACCAAGTCTCTTAGAAGGAGCAAGAATTGAAGAACATTCAATAATATAATTTGATTGACTTCTTAAAAGCTTGTCAACGTGGTCATAATGTTGAGAAATCCACCACAGTCTAATATGAAATTGTCTCATCATAGCTAAATTGGCTTGCCAGTTATCAGGCATATTCTGCCAATTTCTAGAGCTACAAAAAATACCAGCTTCATCCAGCACAAATATTTTTCTCCTGCCTTGAATGAATCTAGATAAATCAGTTTTGCCAGAAGCATTTGTGCAAGGTTTTACTTCAATGTTACTTAACTTAAGATGACGACAAACATTATGATATCCCATATAATAACAATAGTAATATAAAGCTTGAGCATTAATATCAAAATTGAAAACTAAACCATAATTCAACAAGTCTGCTTGCTGAAGAATTAAAGCTAAAGCTGACAAAGTTTTACCACTACCACGAGGAGGAGAATCTTTAGCAGAGACAACTCCATATATTTCGCCCTGCAATAAAAAATCATATTGTTTAACCATTACATTAAAACCTTGAAAGTGACTTGAAGATTTTGAAAGCAGCAACTAAAACTAAAACATTTCTAATATCATTAATCAAAGTATAAAAAATACCACGCCCCACAAAAGGAATATTATTACCAACTTCAAGAGAAATATTAGAAAGCCAAAGATTACTGGGAGTAGGAGAGTGAAAAAAATCGGGGGAGATGACAATATATGGTAATATGGACAAATGTCTAATTACTCCGAACCCGTTATCTACCAACTCAAAGTCGTACTACTGGGTATTAGTCCGATGATATGGCGTCG
>NZ_JAAHGH010000015.1:0-53996 GCF_010672525.1 Okeania sp. SIO2B3
CGTGTCTCCGCGTCCCCGTGTCTATCGAGAATGAAACAGCCCTACCTCCTGGGAGGGGTTAGGGGTGAGTCCCCTACTCCTTAAAAAAGACTTTTTCAGCAAGCCCTAATTACGCGGTGCGACCCCTCGTCGGCGTAAGACACAAGCGGTCAGACCCCGCGACGACGACAGCTCGCTTGCGGAATGCTGACCAAGAGAGGGAACGCGCACCAACAGAGACGTTTTATATCGGTTTTATGAAGCATTTAGATATGAACTATCCTATACCCACAAGCGATCTAGAAGTAATTGCTTTGCGACAACAACCAGTTAACGATGAACTTGTAGCTCTAGCTATAGCTGGCGTAGTTAATGTTGCTCGTTCCCAAGGAAAGTCTATAGAGGAACTTAAGGAGGAGGTTCTAGCAGACGATCATTTATTAAATATGGCCCAAAGACAACTGCTAAGTCAGATTCTTAATGAAGCTTGGGAGTATTTAAGCGCTATGCGCTAGGGAACAGGGAATAGAGCGTTGCTGAATACTGGGATGATTTCGGCTGACACGAGGACACGAGGACACGGAGACACGGGGATTATTTTCTGCTCTCTGACAAAATCATCCCGCAATTATGCAATGCTGAATAGGAATATATTGAGAAAAGGGAAGTGTGGGGAGTGTGGGGGGCGTTGCATATTTGCACATTGGTATTATAGTTTTAGAGAAACAGAAAGATGAGATTTACCTTTTCTGCAAAGATTCATCTTTTGGTTCAGCAACGCCGAAGGAAAAATATTACTTTGTCTGAGTTTTAAGCTTTTGATCTGTCCTAACCTTTCCTTAGACTGCTATACCGCGCATTGGTTGTGACAATTTTTATAATAGTTAATTTGAACTGAAAACCTTTAAAATTCTGACTCCTGACTCCTGACTCCTTTTCCTGCAATTAAATCTAATTTTGTTGAAATTTATCTAACATATCTACTGCAATTCTTTGATTATCAGAATCACCATCTAACCCAAAGAAAAAAGCCGCCTGCTGAAAATTTTCCATCGCCTCACTTCGATTTCCAATTAAGTAATAAATTATGCCTCTATTAAAGTATGACTTAGGATTATTAGCATCAATCTTGATAGATTTATTTAAGTCTTGAAGAGCCTTTTTCTGCTCTCCTATTTGTAGATATTCATCCCCTCGATAATAATAAGCTTCGGCATTTTCAGAATTAATTTCTATTGCCTGATTAAAATTAGCGATCGCTGCTGTTCTTCTTCCCAGTTGAGAATAAGCAACTCCCCTACTTAAGTAAGATTCACTTTGACCAGGATTAAGACTTATAGCTTTATTTAAATCCTTAATAGCACCTTGATAATTTCCTGCTTCCATCTTTTGTTTAGCCTGATTATTTAGATTAATTGCCTGTTTGGCAAAATTAAATCTTTTAGTTATTACTTGATAATTTTCTCGATAAAGCTTGAGTTTTTTTCTAGCTTCTGGATATGAAAAACTTTCTTCAGGAATTTCTTCTAATAAATTAATTGCGTATTGCCATTTTTGTTGTGCTTGATACCAAGTATCAACAGGATGAGGAGGATTTTGTACTAATAAAGCTGCTGACATTGCAGATTGTTTTGCTAACCTTAAATAGATTAATCCGTGTTCTGCTAAATATAGTTTTCGCTTGACTGCAATGAGTTGATAATTTAGTTTAGTTATTTCTCTAGATACAGGTTGTAAGGGTACACCAGGCAGTTGAATAACTTGTTCTAAAATATTTATTGCTTCTGGCAATTGAGTTAGAGCAGCTCTAAGTTTATTAACATCAGAATCTTGATTAATATCTCCTAAATTAGCTATCTTTGCTTGAGCTAGAGCTATGGATTTTTTTTGTACATTATTTAGCCAAAAAATTGAAATGCCGTAACCTAAAGCTAGGATAAGTATAATAACTTTGACTGGGTTTCTCTGACCCATAGTTGCTCCTTTCAATTTCATCATTAAAGCAATTAGCACATCATATATTAGCCGTTAGCTTTTTTTTATTTACCATATCTTATACCAATTTTATCGCAATAGTAAAATGAAGAGAGAAGAAGATATAAAGAGAAAAAATGATGTAAGCATTTCCTGCGGAATGCTTACAAAATGATAGAAATAGGTCGGAAAAAGAATTGGGTCTGATTCTTCTAAATATAGATTTTCTATTTCATTTTTGTAGCATTATTTTTGATAAATTGTATTACCTTATATTTTTTGCTCTTAAGTCTTAGTTAAAAAAATATCAGAATAATTTACTTTTTTGTATGCTACAGATATGATAGAAAAGATTTTTATATCAGAACAGCAGTATGGACTTGAGAGGAAACAAATATGGCCGGGGTATGTAAAATAGAAATTACAGAAACAGTCCCAGAACTCAAAACATTGCTAAATGGCCAAAAAACTGCTAGTGGCTTTCAGAAAATTCAGGCACTATATCTATTTAAAATTGGTCAAGTGGCAACTGTCAAAGAATTGGCAGTTACTTTAGGAGTAAATCGAATTACAGTACAAAGGTGGTTGAGACAATATCGCAAGGAAGGATTATCGGGGTTATTACAGGTCAAACAAAGTGGGGGGCGCAAACCAGCAATCCCACCAGAAGCACGAGATGGGTTACAAAAACGACTTAACGACCCTGATAATGGTTTTCAGAGTTATGGAGAAATTCAAAAATGGTTGAAAGAAGAATATAATATCAATGCTTCCTACAAAGCAGTTTATTCCACAGTCAGATATCAGTTAAAAGGTAAACTCACAAAAAATAAGTAGTTATGGTGTCTTTATATCATGCCCGATGGAATACTTATAAATTAACGATGAAGGAGTCAGGAGTCATAGGGGGCGAATGGCCATTCGCCTGTACAGAAGTAAGTAGTGAAAAAGAAGCAAGAGGAGAAGAAAATTTTTGATCGTGTTTGCGTAGCATTCTGTAGGAAAGCGGAACAGAATTCTATTGCACTATTAAACGAACATGATATTACTCAGGCAACAGGTAATCAAAAAACTGATTGCAAATTCATGTACAGCAGGACAAAATTTTTTGACCATCTGTCTGAATGATAATTTGGGGAATGATTTAGGTTTGCTAATATTATTTCCCATAGCTCACACCCCACTCTTTAGATACCCAACCGGAGATAATCTCAATTAGTTTTTCTTGCCTGTTTCAATGTTTTACTTAACTGAATTTCTGATAAAGACCGTACAAAACTCAGATTAAAAGGTTGTTCACCAATGGTCTGAGCATAAGATGCTTGCAAATATGAACTATATTCAGGGCGATCGGCGACATGAGTTTGGAAGAATGCTAAACCAAAAGCATTAGCATAACCATTGACTACGTCTGGATCTGGTTGAATCAACTCTGCTAGAGAAGTGAAACTATTTTCTCTAATTGCCCCAAAATCAATATTGATATGATCTGCTCCCTCTGTTAAGACCAAATATTTATCAGGAGTTGTCAACCAAGTAAAAGAGTTTGCTTGTTCTAAAACAATAGGAGTAATTTTATCTTCACTTGCGCTTCCCCACAACACAGGTAATTTAATCTGACTCAAACCAGCTTTTCCAAATAAACTACTATTGACTGGATCGAGTACAAATATTCCTCCAATTCTATCATCTTTCAAGTTATATTTTTGAGGCTTTAATTCCAAAGCACGACACTGTAGTAGCAGGGACATATTTAAAACTTCCATTTGTGGGCCACAGTCTTGTTTTAGTTGCTGAAAGTTAATTTCTGCACCTGCTAAAGCAAAAGCAGTATAAGCACCAAAGGAATGACCAAATATACCTACTTTTTTCAGGTTTAATTGATTGTGGAATTGATATTGATTTAACTGTTCTAATTCATTTAATAAGAAAGAAATATCTAAGGGGCGGTCAATAAATTCATTGCCGTGGAACATATCCTTAGTTTTACCTGCTAAAAATTTCTGGATATATTCATAATCACTACCTGGATGTTGGGGTAGAGCAACAGCAAATCCATAAGAAGCTAAATGTTTAGCTAAACTTTTAAAGTTAACTCCATTGGAACCTAAACCATGAGAAATTACAACTACAGGAATTGATATTTCTTTTGAAGAGATATTAGGTAAATAAAGTTCTACTGAAAAATGGCGATCGCGTCCTTCATCTTGTAGGATAATTTTTTGCTTTTCAAAGCTATATTGTCCTTTTTTCCTAATGTCTGGTAACTGAGAAAAATCTACTTTTTCTTCTTTGTAAGCTTCTGTTCGTGTGATATTTGCTACAGTTTCTATAAAAGTTTTTGTGTCTTTTTGTACAGCAGTGATTTTTTCAGTTACAGCCAAAATTTCTTTTGTATCGAACCATATAGTATCACTGGGAAAATGACGGATAAAATTTATGATAGTTAAGCCTTCAGCATCATTTGCCGCCTTTAATAAAGCAGTTCTAATTTCCTCAGCACCATTTTCATTTTCAACAGTAGTTAAATTCTCATTCTCAGAATTTGATGAAGTTTTGATTACTTGTCCTAAATTTCTGAGGAATAATTCTCCCATGGGCGAGTTAATAAATTGAGAGACTATCTGAGGAGGAAAATTATAGCGATTTTGTAATAGTTCCCGATATTTATCTTCTTTTTCAGCTTCTAACATTAGCATATAGCTAGCTAGTTCATAGCTGATTTCTCCACTTTTGGCATAATTTTCTAATGCTGATACAGGAATAAAAATATTCAGACCTTTGTGACCAACAGAAACCTGCTTGGCTGCATTCACTGGTAAAGCGGTTAAAAGAGCAGGAATTATACTTAGGGTTAGAGATTTAAACCAACGACTTAAAGTAGAAGAATTGCTTTTGCTCTTGTTTATTTGTTGTGCTGGAAATGCTTTATTTTTCACTCTTATGTTACTCCTAATTACTCCTAAGATTAATTAATAACTTTTCAGTCGCCTCTTCTGCTTTTCGAGAAAGCATACTAACCCTACAATTATTAATGCTAGACAAATAAGTACACTATCCCCTAATAAATTATTGCTTTATCAGAGGGATAATTCGTATATAAATAATTGAGATTAATTCAGGTTTGCAGAAAAAAAATGTTTATCGTTTCTTCTAAGTTTTATTTGTGAATTACCGAAAAATTGTGGTTTAAAACCTCCCTTTTTAAGGGGATAAAAGCGGTCGATATTCGGAGCTTCCCGTAGGGTGGGATGGCGTTTTGCTCCGCAACATATAAAGCGGAGCGGGTCTGCAAGAACGGGTTTCCTCACCATATCCAATCAACCAAGAGAAGACAAATTTTCATAATTAGTCAATCCTATCCGTTTTAAAGGAGAGGTAATTATTAATTATTCATTATTCATTATTCATTATTAATTATTAATTGTTGAAAGTGCCTTTGGAGATACTATAATTCAGTATGTCAGAGTGTTAAATTAGTTTTTGCATCGTTTTATACTGATTTTTTTCGTCAATTTATAATATTATTTGCCGACAAATCAATCAAAATATTAAATCAGTAATTGAACATTTAATTTGCATATATTGCTAAAGGCGCATCAGAAAAATAGAAGGATTGATAACACTTTTGAGGAGGCGAGAGGTACAGTTTAATACTAATCTCTATTCCCTATTTCCTAAACTCGTAAAACTTTGTAAATCATCAACTCCAAAACTTTTGTAGTAAATTTTCTACTCTTAACAGTGACTAAAAATAATATGAAATACGTTAATGTTTGCGACCAAAGATTGATAGGGAGATGGGGAGATGGGGAGATGGGGAGATGGGGAGATGGGGAGATGGGGAGATGGGGAGATGGGGAGATGGGGAGATGGGGAGATAGGGAGATGGGGAGATAGGGAGATGGGGAGATTCCTATATTTGCACAATTTTTTGTATCAGGACTTACGCAAAGGCACTATTTATAGAGTTCAATAACTATTGTCCAATAGTTGTGAGCGCTATATATAGCGTATATGCGTAAGTCCTATGTATTTCATATAAGAAGCAAACTAAATGTATAGTTTATTTGCAACTTTTGTATTGATAGTCAAAACACATCATATTAATATTTCTGAACTGAGATAACCCATTAGTGTTTCTACTAGCTCTTGAAAAGGTAGCTAGAGGAATAATGATTATTATCTCAGAACTTATACCAATTTGATAAATGTTTGTTATAAATAGTAGAAGTAAGAAAGAAGGAAGAAACAAGAAGGAAGAATGAGTAAATTTTGAAAAAAATGGAAAAAAAATAGAGATAACTATCTAAAATAAATTGGAAAGCTATTCTTAAGCATATCCGACCGAGATGCACTTTTTATAGCATTCTTTTTTTGAACTGGTATTACGCATGAGGTACTTCAACAATTAATAATGAATAATGAATAATTAATAATTAATAATTACCTCTCCTTGAAAAGAAAAGGATTGACTAATCATAAAAATTTTTATTTATTATCCCTTTAAAAGGGCAGGCTTTAAACCACAATTTTTCGGTAAGTCCTAATTTCATATTAAATCTATTTAATTAGACGGACATAAATAATTAGTAAAATGGAAATTCCAGAAGTAATTGAGATTGCTTCCTTCAACTCAGTTCCAGTCACGATGACATTTTACATTTAATTATACCTACCTACTTAATTAATTAGAGTCTGCTGAAAAAGTCTTATGGGTGAGGGTAGGAGACAACCCACCCGCGGTTCCCGACCGTGGAGGGGAAAGACCGAGACAGGAGAAATGGGAATGAACGAGGAGGTAGGAGCGGGCGTTTTGTAAGAATGATTTATCTGCCCAACTCAGGCCTAAAATACGCTCCTTTTTGAACGTGAAGAGCTGACTCCCAGGCACTTTTTAAATGCCCCAAAAAGGCACTTACCTTGATCTGTAAATACTTTTAGATTTAACCAGCAAGCCCTAATTACAACAGAACTTCTTAAGATTCTTTTGTTAGAGCTGATTTTTCAACAATTAATAATGAATAATGAATAATGAATAATTACCTCTCCTTGAAAAGAAGAGGATTGACTAATAATGAAAATTTTTTTATTATCCCCTTAAAAGGGGAGGCTTTAAACCACAATTTTTCGGTAAAGTAAATCAACTCTAAATTATGTCAAAACTGATTTGGAGTAATTATTAACTTGGGTTCAGCAATATATATTTCTGTACGATATATTAAATAAACTAAACCTTTTTTATCTACCCATCGCTCATATAATGCTTTCAAACTTGCCGTAATTTGTTCTCGTTCATAACCTTGATTTGGCACTGATGAAGAACTCATAATACGACCTATTAATCCTGGTAAATCTAACTCTTGTCTGTGAGCAAATGTTGAATGTTGAAAATTGACAAAATAGGAACTTTTTTCTATAGAAGCAATTGAAACATGTCGCTTTTTTTTAGTGTTGGGATGATGTTTAGATATCTGCTTCATTAAGTTACTATTTTCTTTAGTAAATCCATCTTCTCTATTCCAGTTATTCCATAAAAGTGCTAATTTGCCAGATGGTTTTAAAATCCTGTGAAATTCCTGTAGAGTAGGTTCGAGATTAAACCAATGAAAAGCGTGAAAACAAGTTACTAAATCAACTGATTCATTAGGAAGATTAGTTGCTTCTGCCGTTGCTTCTTTAAACTCTATTAAAGGGTGAGATTTAGCAGCATTTTTCATTTGAATATTTGGTTCAATAGCTATTACATTAATACCTTGTTCAGCTAACATTCTAGAACCAATTCCTGTACCAGCTCCAATATCTGCTGCTACTAATTCTGAAGGATTTTCAAATCCAGAAATTATTAAAGCGACCGCTTCTTTTGGATAATTGGGTCTATACTGAGCATAATCTTTGGATCGATCGGAAAACCGACTTAGTGGGTTCATTGGATCTCAGCATACCTTAACTAATATTACTTTGGATAACTTTAACTCATTTATCAAGTCATGGCATATAGAACCCCCGATCATATCTTCATAAATATGCGCGTTTTTTTAGCTAGGAGTCAGGAGACAGGAGACAGGAGACAGGAGACAGGAGACAGGAGATAGGAGACAGGAGATAGGAGATAGGAGATAGGAGACAGGAGACAGGAGACAAGAGACAGGAGTCAGGAGATAGGAGTCAGGAGACAGGAGACAACCCACCCCTCGCCCCTCCCCCTCCCAGGAGGGGAGAAATAAGAATGAGCGAAGAGGTAGGGGCTAAGTTTTGTAAGAATGATTTATCTGCCCAACTATGAGCCTAAAATACGCTCCTTTTTGAGCGTGAAGAGCTGAAAACCAGCTACTGCAATTCGACCCATAAAAGGCTAAAGTCTTTATATGTCAATGCTTTTAGATTTAATCCGCAAGCCCTAATTACCTCGGGTTTTAACCGTTACGCAATTGTACTATCTCCAACAATGCCACTATTGCTTCACCCCCACTAAACAGCCATAATCAAATTAGTAACTATGAGGATGTCCTAAGATGGCAGAAATTAACGGCGTAATGATGCAATATTTCCACTGGTATATTGACCCAAATCTAATCCTGTGGAATCAAGTGGCAAGTAATGCCCAAGAATTAGCAGATGCAGGCTTTACTGCAATGTGGTTACCACCAGCTTATAAAGGTATAGGCGGCACTTATGATGTAGGATATGGGGTTTACGATATGTATGACCTGGGAGAATTTGACCAACAAGGTACTGTTAGGACAAAATATGGCGATCGCCAACAATATCTAGATGCTATTCAAGCTTTACATAATGTTGGTATCCAGGTCTATGCTGATGGAGTTCTCAATCACCGCATGGGTGCTGATAGAACTGAAATTGTCAAAGCAACTCCTTTTGCCAAAAATAACCGTATTTATCCAAAGGGAGGAATGCGTGAAGTTAAAGTTTATACTCATTTCGCGTTTCCCGGTCGGCAAAAAAAGTATTCTGACTTCGAGTGGCATTGGTGGCATTTTGATGCGGTTGATTATGATGACTACAGCAAAGAGCAAAATACAATTTATTTATTTGACAGGAAAAGCTTTGATGATTATGTAGCGTTGGAAAATGGCAACTACGCTTATCTAATGGGATGTGATATTGATTTCCAGAGTAAAGAAGTTCGCGATGAAGTGATACGTTGGGGTAAATGGTATCTGGAAACTACGGGGGTTGATGGCTTTCGACTTGATGCCATTAAACATATTTCTTCTTGGTTTTTTCCCCTTTGGATTGATATATTAGAGGATTATTTTCAGAAAGATTTATTTATGGTGGGTGAATATTGGTTCAACGATATTAATACCCTGCACTGGTATATCAATTCAGTTCGTGGCAAAATGTCTGTGTTTGATGTTCCCCTACATTACAACTTTTACTATGCGAGTAAGTCAGGTGGGCATTATGATATGCGCTATATTCTCAACGGTACTTTAATGCAGGAACGTCCGATTAATACTGTGACTTTTGTGGAAAACCATGACTCACAACCTTTACAAGCATTGGAAGCTCCTGTTGAATCTTGGTTCAAGCCTTTAGCTTATGCCATTATTTTGTTACGTCGTGAAGGATACCCTTGTATTTTTTATGCTGACTATTATGGTACAGAGTATGAAGACTATGGGAAAGATGGTAACCGTTACAAGATTTTCTTACCATCCCACCGTTGGATAATTGATAAGTTGCTTTTTGCCCGCAAATACTTTGCTTATGGCGAGCAATATGATTATTTCGATCATTATAATACTGTTGGTTGGACCCGTTTGGGTAATGAGGAACATCCGAAAGCAATGGCTGTAATTATGAGTGATAGCTATCCAGGTTACAAGTGGATGGAAGTGGGTCAGGCAAATGCTAAGTTTTATGACCTCACGGAACATATTCAGGAACCCATTTATTCTAACGAGTCTGGTTGGGCTAAGTTTCGGTGTAATGGCGGGTCAGTTTCTGTTTGGTTACAAGAATAAAGAGGGAGTAGGGGAGTGAGGGAATGAGGTAGTGGGGGAGAAGTCTAATCGAGTAGTTAGTAGTAGAGTGGCACACCTAAAACTGTGCAATAGATGTTTGTTTCTAGGTGTCTTTTTCGCCCCATCCCCCTATCTCCCCATCTCTATTCTTAAATAGATTTCATAAGGGTTCTATATGATTAGTATATTCACATTTAATTATTGCTCTGCTGAATAAATCTCAAAGCATTTACAGGTAAAGGTTTTAGATTTTTTAGGTCTAGAAATTGTACCTGGTTTTCACTTCTTCATGCTCAAAGAAAGAGCGTATTTTGGGCGATAGTTGGGCAAAAAAAATCTCCCCTACTCCCCTACTCCTTAAAAAAGACTAGTGAAGCGCAAACCCTAATTAGGGCTTGCTGATTAAATTTCAAAGCATTTATAGATAAAGGTTTTAGCCTTTTTAGCTCTGGAAAAAGTACCTATTTTTTAGCTCTTTATGTGGCTTTGTTGCATGAAAGTATATAGCTGCCGCACTTGCTCCGGATATGTACTTCATAACGCGCGGAAACAGCTTTAACTATTGGACAATAGATAAATGAACATCAATAATTGCCAAACATAGCGATATAGCTGCCGCACTTGCTCCGCCAACGCTTTCTGTACAGAACAATAACTATTGGACAATAGATAAATGAATATCAATAATTGCCAAACATAGCGATATAGCTGCCGCACTTGCTCCGCCAACGCTTTCTGTACAGAACAATAACTATTGGACAATAGATAAATGAACATCAATAATTGCCAAACATAGCGATATAGCTGCGGAATGGATATTAAGAACGCTACTTTCATGCAACAAAGCCTCTTTATGCTCAAAAAGTCAGCATTTTGGGCAGGAGAGTAGCCCAAAAATTACTCCCCTACTCCCCTTTTCCCCTCCTGGGAGGGGGAGGGGCGAGGGGTGGGTCCCCTACTCCTTAAAAAAGACTTTTTCAGCAAACCCTAATTAATTTGCATTCCTGGCAGCCAAATAATTAAACTCAAAAGACTAATAAATAAAATAGGCAAAATGATAGCTAAACTAATACCACAGTAATTTTTCCAACTAATTTGAAAACCATGTCGCTTCATCATATAAAACCAACATAGAGTAGACAGACTACCAATAGGAGTAATTTTAGCACCCACTGCACAGCCGATAATAGTAGCATAAACCATTGCTTCTGAAATATTAGAATCTATTATTGGTGCAGCTTCAATTGTCAATATATTAATCAAAGAAGATGGTAAATTATTACAGACTGCGCTCATAAATGCAGATAAAAAACCAGTAGTAATAATAGCTAGAGAAAATCCCCATCCAGAGATTTGAACTAACAAATATTTAATTACATCTGTTAAACCATAGTTACTCAGACCAAAAACTATTATGTACATTCCCCAGATAAATAAAATAACTGGTAGGAAAGGATCAAATATCAATTTAAAGAGAGAAAAACACCGATTTATTAAAAATTTAGTTTGAGAAATAAAATATTGGAATCGATAATTATTCTGCCAACTATTAACTGAAATTTTGTGAATCTCTTCACTCTCAAGTAACTCTTCTGATTGTAGGTATAAATTATGTTTATTTTGATTTTCCTCAGCAAGTTTCAGTCTAATTTTTGCTTCTATACTGGCTGCTGGTAATGCTCTTTCTAGATAATTTTTTCTGAATCTAAAGTTTTTATATTTCCTAGGAAGATCAGACCAAAAGTAAAACAACAAAACAATAATACTGATAGTAATTGTCACGAAACTAACAGGTAGCATTACCATTATATAACTACCAAAAGAAATATTATATGTACTAGCAGCAATATAATTGACTGAGTTACTGATAGAAAATGGTAGACTACTTATGTCAGTAACTAAGCCACAAGCTATCAGAAATGGGAGGATTTCTGTAGAGGTAAACTTGAGTAAAATTAGAGTTTCAATTACTATTGGTAGAAATAATAAGGTACTACCGTAGTTAGTGAAAATAGCACTGACTAGAGCTACTAATATTAGCAGTGTGACAAATAAAAGTTTACCGCTACCCAGATTCCAATTAGCAATATGAAAACCGAACCAACGAAAAACTCCCTTTTGCTGCAATATCCAACTAATAGTTATTAAAGCTAGTAATGTAAAGGTAGTATTTACTAAAATTGCCCAAATCAATGTAGGCAGATTTGCTAGAGAAACTAGGCCAGTTGTCAGTGTTAGACAAGCTCCTATCATTGTACTGAAACCTATATCTAAACCTTTTTGATGCCATAAAATAAGAATTAGAGTACCTAAAAAAATCAATGAACTTAACACTATTTGCCAACCCATAATATTATTTCCGGTTGAATACTTACACTTTGGAAGAAGTAGGGCAGAAGGCAGAAGGAAAGAAAAGGTGAGAAGGGAGAAAGTTTCTTGATGAGTGATTATCCAGATATGATATAATACAGGCGATTATTATTTGTTTTTGTGAATTTTTTTCTAAAATTACTATAACATTATTCATATCGTATCCAGATTTATACAAGTTTCAAAAATATTAATAGACTAATTTTTAGTGATACCATGGCTGGATGATTAAGTATAATAAAAGCGCTCTTGAAGGAATATTTCAAACTTATGCTCCGTTTCCAATTTTATCTCTTGAATTGACACCTACGACCTACCACCTCAAAAATTTATTATAACTAATTAAATAGACATAATATAAGTGGTAGTCAGGGCTTAGTTAAGGAAAAAAATTGAATAATACCAATTACCAACAGTGATCCTCTATTTAGGTAGAACTTCAATTATTCAGTAATTAATATCATGTCCGGATAATTAGGGTTTGCGTATGGAAAGTCTTTTGGTAGGGGTAGGAGACAGGAGACAGGAGACAGGAGACAACCCACCCCTAACCCCTCCCAGGAGGGGAGAAATGGAAATTATAGACGAGGTAGTCGTAAAAATTGTCCCTTGATTTTTTTGCCATAATTATCCCAAAATACTAGCTTTATGCAGCTATTTAGACCGAAAAGCTTGCATTTTTTCGACCAAAAAAGGCAGCAAACCAATATCAGTCAATGCTTTGATATTTAATCAGCAAGCCCTAATTAGTGATGAAAAAACTTTCTCCTTTTTTTTCCTTCTTCTTCCCTCTTTTTTTTTCTCCTGACTCCTGACTCCTGACTCCTGACTCCTCCGTCGTTTATTTATAACTGTTCAACCGGACATGATATAACACTAGCCTTATCACTTCTTTGATAATTGTTATACTAATTTCCTCAGGTCAAACTACACATAAATTGACATCTTGTTTTTCAAGCTTGATAGATTACTTTTAGCGAATAATTAAGGTTTAAAGCCTCTCCTTTAAAGGAAAAACAAGAAAAAATTTTCATTATTAGTCAATCCTCTTCTTTTCAAGGAGAGGTAATTATTAATTCTTAATTCTTAATTCTTAAAAAGTGTTGTTTAAGTATATGAAATTGGTATTAGCTATTTAACATTAATTATTCTTATTTTTACCGAAAAATCCAGGTATAAGGTTTAAAGCCTCTCCTTTAAAGGAAAAACAAGAAAAAATTTTCATTATTAGTCAATCCTCTTCTTTTCAAGGAGAGGTAATTATTAATTCTTAATTCTTAATTCTTAAAAAGTGTTGTTTAAGTATATGAAATTGGTATTAGCTATTTAACATTAATTATTCTTATTTTTACCGAAAAATCCAGGTATAAAGCCTCTCCATTCATGGAGAAAAAAGAAAAAAAATCCTTTTCACCAATCCTCTTATTTATCAGAAGAAGTAATTCTAAATTATAAATTATCAATTATAAATTCTTGAATTCTCCCCCACTCCCCCACTGAATAAATGGTATAATTTTACCTATTTCCGGTCTAAGGTAAAGCATAAAATCCTAAATGGTTAGCAATTGAACGTTCGCGCATAGGTACAAGAGTATGAGTTGGTGAATTTAATAATTTAGTTTGGGAATTAGAACTTACTACTAAAGTTGTTGAACCACCACCATCTAAATTTAATGCTTTATCAGCACCTAAATTAATAATAAATTCAGTTAATTCTACCAAAGTAAGACCATCACTATAAAAAGGCTGTTTACCATCAACTAAAATTAACCATAATTTATCTCCTCTTTGATTAATTGCTACTGCTGTCCGTGGATAGGGTTTCTCATTCAAAGGTGAATTTTTTGGCAGAGTAACTGCTTGACCATTAGCAACTAAAATTAAATTACCAGAAATAGCTTGAATAGTTTGAGCCGAACAAATAGAATTATTTGATATTTGAGCATAATTATTAATACTTAAACATAAAGTCGGCCAGTTTCTATCAATTATAGAGTAGTCATCACCATTAGATATTGCCCGACCAACTACATTAACTAAATCACCACTTTTAGGGTAAAAATCCCAAGGAGTTTTTTCATAAAAGGGGGAGAAAAAATTGGCATTTATTGCTAGTTGTAAATCAAATTCATTGACAAATTCAGAAGTGGTGCGGGCGCGAATTTTCATATCTGGAGAAGTAGAAATTCTTGGTGTGACTAATGCTTTTACTCCAGGGGTGTTCAGGTCAATTGTAACAACATGAATCATGACTGGGCGGGGTTGAGAAAAGGCAAATCTTTGATAAATAATACCTGGAAATAGTAATAAATTAGTGTTAGTTCGAGGTGGACGAATAACAGCAAGTATAGTAGTAATTGTTAGTAGTAAAACCAAGCAGAAAACTATACTAATAATCAACAGCGATCGCCATGTAAAAATTCTAGAGCGAGACATTAAATCAAGTCCTCATAACTATAGCAGAACAAAGAATCTGTTATATTTTAGCTTTAGTGTGTTATGTAGTGTTTTGATTTGAGATGTAAATATAGATTGAGTTTTTTTATAAGAAAAAAAGCGCGCTGATTGAGTGCCTTATATACTTGTGTTTGCTACTATTTAATGTTAATGCTGTTTTCCCTGCTTTACCATTCCTTCCATGCCTGTTTCATAGCACTTGGTCTCCACATCCCAGATAAAAACGCTATACCATTTATCAAAAAGAATGCTTTTTTATACAATACTTCAATGATTAAATAATTAACAGGATTCAATCACGTTTTGAGCCATTATTAGACAGTGAGTGTATTATTCTTATGTTTACTACTCCCCCCCCCTCACCCCAGGGCTAATTCATTGCCTGGGGAGAATATTAATATGAAGTACATTTAATTGTGCAAATATACAAATATCTCCATCTCCCATCTCCCCATCCCCCCAAATTCCCCTCCTGGGGGGGGGAGGGGCTAGGGGTGGGTCCCCATCTCCCCATCCCCCTATCAATTTTTCGCTCGCGTGACAATAAATAGACCCTGCCCCCTCACCCACTCCCTAACTCCCCCGCTCCCCCGCTCAAGGAAACAATATTACTTGATATTAATACTTATTTGACAAACAGTCTCTCAAAAGCGATCTGATTACCTGCAAAAAAAACTGACGGCTAGCCAGAAGTAGATTAATAAAAATGAACATAGTTCAGGACAAAGTTAACAAAAATAGATAAGAAAAATCTAATTTATGTAGAAGAAGCTGGGTTTAATAAATACAGACTGTTTTCGCCAGCTTTTATAGTTCAGTATAAATTCTGCCTCAATTAGTAAAGCTTTTATCTAAAACTAAAAGCAATAGCTGACTGCCGAATGCTTACCTCCCCATTACAAAGATACATAGCAAATTTTTGAGATTTAGTGTTACGTAACCCACACCTCCCACAACACGCGGTGCGCAAGGTGTAAAACCGACAATTATTTCAGAAATGGTAAGTGTGCCCTCACACACCCTACTTAATCCTTTGTTTACAAACAGCCTATTATTATAGGCAATTATACCAATTTAATAAAATATTGTTACAGCACTTTGGTCTGTTAATGGAAATCTAGAGATTAATACTGTATTTACTTGCAATCTGCTTTAAAACATGAATGAAATAAAAACTAAAAAAATTTGAAACAATTAGAACCTGTGTAGATACCACGTTCAAAAATTAATTCTCAGGAGCATAAAAGTTAAACTATTAATACAGAAGTTAGGTTTAAAAGCGTTGAGTAGATCAAAAAAATTTTACTGTCAAAATTCATTTACTAAGTTATTACAATAGTATAATTCTACATCTACATATTATGTAGAAAATGGCCGATAAAAATTCCACGAGTCATTTAATCTCAGCAGAACTAAAAACCCTAGCTCTCATCTTCCACTCAAATTTTGCTAGATTAATTCAGGATGACAGTTAAAATATATTAAAGTATATTATTAAACTTAAAAATTAAGCCATTTTATTATGGCAAAAATTTGACTCATAAGTAAAATCTCCTCAATGGACTTACTCAAGAAATTTTGCGATAAAACTCATGTCGGTTAAACAAAATCAATTCACAATTCAATTTTGGGGCGTAAGAGGTAGTATTGCTTCTCCCGGAGCAGAAACAGTAAGATATGGAGGTAACACCCCTTGCTTAGAAATGCGAGTTGGTGGACATCGCCTGATTTTTGATGGTGGAACTGGCCTAAGAGTGTTGGGTCAATCCCTGATGTCTCAAATGCCCGTAGAAGCCCATATGTTCTTTACCCATACCCACTGGGATCATATTCAAGGCTTTCCTTTTTTTGCACCTGCTTTTGTAAAAAATAATCGTTTCTATATATATGGAGCGGTTGCTCCCAATGGAGCTACTATTCAACAGAGGCTTAATGACCAGATGCTCAACCCTAATTTTCCTGTACCTTTACAAATTATGGGGGCTGAACTTAAGTTTTTCGATCTGGAAATAAGTCAGCCAGTTAAAATTGGTGATATGGTTGTTGAAAATGCTTTGCTCAATCACCCTGGAGAAGCAGTAGGATATCGTGTCAGCTGGCAAGGATACACCGCAGCTTATGTTACTGATACAGAACATTTTCCTGATCGTTTCGATGAAAATGTTTTATTTTTGGCTCGTCAAGCAGATGTATTAATCTACGACGCTACTTATACAGATGAAGAATATTACTCCGACAAGTCTAGTAAAATAGGTTGGGGACATTCAACTTGGCAGGAAGCTGTAAAAATTGCTAAAGCTGCTCAAGTTAAAAAATTAGTGATTTTTCACCATGACCCTATACATAATGATGATTTCTTAGATAAAGTAGGAGAGCAAGTAGCAGAAAAATTTCCTAATAGTTTGATGGCAAGAGAAGGTTTGTCAATTCAATTAATTCCCCCAAGTAATACTGAGGACAATAATTCAGCAGTCAAACACTCCAAAAAAATCTAAAGTTTCACCTTAATATTAATTTTGTTAGTAAGCTGACAAAAAATCTAGATGAACAAAGATTAAATGTAGTAGAAAATAATTCAATCAATAAAAGTATAAGGTGTGTGGGTAACTTCTTCTTTAGCTACAGTATTAACTCCAACTACCGTTGCCTTGGGAAACTTTGATGGTTTACATCGAGGACATAGGCAAGTAGTCCAACCAACTTTAAAATTAGATATTAGAAAAAATTCACTCTATGTTTATCCATCACAAACAGATACAGAAGTAGACAAAAACACAAAACTTCAATTATTAAATTCATCATGGTATTGCCAAAGTGAATTGGACAAAAATGATGATTGTCAAGAGCCAAAAATTTATTCAACTGTTGTAACTTTTAATCCTCATCCCCAAGAGTTTTTTAGTGGAAAACCAAAAAAATTGTTAGCTCCACTAGATGAAAAATTAGCTCTTTTTCAACAGATGGGAGTAGAACAAGTAGTCTTACTGCAATTTGACCAAGAATTGGCAAATTTAACTCCTACTCAATTTGTAGAAAAAATTTTGGTAAAACACTTAAAAGCAAGTAAAGTAAGTGTAGGATGGGACTTCCGCTTTGGACGAAACAGAGCAGGAAAAGCAACAGATTTACAGACTATTGCAGCTAACTATAATATAGAAGCTAATATTGTACCTCTATACACTTGTGAAAATGGAGAACGTATCAGCAGTTCTATAATTCGCCAAGCTCTTGAGCAAGGAGACCTAAAAAAATCCAATCGTTTATTAGGTCGTCCCTACAGTTTAGTCGGTCAGGTAGTGGAAGGACAAAAATTAGGTAGAACTTTAGGATTTCCTACAGCTAATCTACAGCTACCGCCACAAAAATTTTTGCCTCGTTTTGGAGTTTATGCTGTGGAAGTCTATGTCTTTGAGCAGAAGCAACTTCAGGAAAATTCTTCTGGCGATCGCCCCTACTTCGGAGTAATGAATGTTGGTTGTCGTCCCACACTAAATGGTCTACACCCGACGACAGAAATTCACTTGTTAAATTGGTCTGGAGATTTATATGGTCAGACTCTAAGAGTAAATTTGATTGAGTTTTTAAGACCTGAACAAAAATTTGCTTCCTTAGATTTATTAAAAGCAAAGATTCAAGAAGACTGTGCAGTTGCTAGAAGTATACTCGTAAGTAATACTAAATAAATTTAATGTAAAAGAGTGTGGTTGTTTCAATGGAAAATAGTTTAGTGATGGGTAAGTATTGTATCACTTTCATTGCTTTGAAATTCATTATTGGTCAAACATATCAACAATAAATTATGCAAAGCTAAAAAAAATATAGCATTCCTGTTTAATTTATAAAATTTGATGAATAATTTAGCCTAGACATTTGATCAAACTTCTATGTAGCTAAAATCTAAAAAGTTTTACTGCTAGTTTTAATTTGGACTAAAGTTTTAATCTGTATAATTTTTAGCCAAAACTGTCTATGATATAATCTAGTTCGAGAATAGGTATAGGTTACAGTTTTTGCTTTCAGTGGTGAGCTTTTTTGTGATGTTTCATCTGGCATTGCTGGCCTTCCGAAATCTCTCTAGATTGCATTTAATTTTGGAGGTCAATTATGTCGGTTTACGTTGGAAACCTTTCCTACGAGGCAAAGGAAGAAGATATAAGAGATGTCTTCGCCGATTATGGTACGGTTAAACGAGTTCAAATTCCTACAGACCGTGATACTGGTCGCCCCAGGGGGTTTGCTTTTGTAGAAATGGAGACAGAAGATCAAGAGACAGCAGCCATTGAAGTACTTGATGGTGCTGAATGGATGGGACGTACTCTCAAGGTCAATAAGGCCAGGCCACGAGAAGGTCGGGGGTCATCTGGTGGTGGCGGTAGAAGAGAAAGATCCCCTCGTGACTACTAAACTCTCATATTTAAATTAGATTCAATTCAAGGGATAGGAATTAATCCTGTTCCTTTCATATTCTTGTATTAATAACAATTTTATCGATCATTTTTCTGATGCAAATAGCGCAACTGCACTAATATTTTAAGTATTAAACTTCAATAAATTGTCAAAATCAATTTTTTTGCCTTAATTTTTATGATGTTTCTCTTTGTTGTTTATTGTGCCAGACTTTTTGCACAAGTCTGTTAAATTTTTCCATCAATGAAAGAGTCTTAATTTAGGAGTTAGAAGCCAGGATATTTAAGACTTTCAGTCAATATTTACTGTAACAAAATTAATTCAATTAACAAACGTTACTCAATATTAAATTAATTATTATAGTAGTGCCATCACAAAGATATTAAGATTATTTGATAATTCCAAGAGTGTTTGGTCAAAAATATTAGAGCGGGCAGTACTGTAAATTCAGACAAAAATGTTTTGTTAATTTGCTCAGAATAAATAACAGCTTTAATACTCCTCCAGCACATCTGAAACCTCCATCTCCCAATTAACTTAAGGTAGATATCAATTTGAGATATTATTAAATTTGGAGTTAGTAATCTAAGAATAGCATAAAAAATATCCCCAATATCAAATATTTAGATTTGCTAAATTAACCTACTTATATCTCAAACTAATAAAAGTGATTGTTTATAGATAGCAAATCATAATTTTATGAAAGAAAGTATTGAAAAGCTCAAACAAAATCTTAGTCAGACTATTGTTGGTAAAGAGGATGCCATTAACTTAGTATTAGTGGCACTGCTTTCGGAAGGTCATGTTCTTTTAGAAGATGTTCCCGGTGTGGGTAAGACCTTATTAGCTAAATCTCTAGCTTATTCGATCGCTGGAAAATTTCAGCGAATTCAATGTACCCCTGATTTACTACCTACCGATATTACTGGTACTAATATTTGGAACCCTCGCAGTGGAGAATTTGAATTTCTACCAGGTCCGGTGTTTGCCAATGTACTATTGACAGATGAAATTAATCGTGCAACCCCCCGTACTCAGTCTGCTCTATTAGAAGTGATGGAGGAAAAACAGGTTACTATAGATGGGGTTTCGCGTTCTGTTCCTAAGCCATTTTTTGTCATTGCAACTCAGAACCCTATTGAATATCAGGGGACATTTCCACTGCCAGAAGCACAAATGGATCGTTTTAGTTTATCTCTGACATTAGGCTATCCTACAGAGTCTGAAGAGTTAGAGATGCTACAAAGAATTTCTGAGGGAGTAGGAGTAAGTACACTAAAAGCTTGTATTACTTTAGAAGAAGTCGAAGAGTTGCGTCGTTTGTGCAGTCTAGTGAAAGTAGATGAGTCTTTACAAAAATATATTCTGCGATTAGTAAGAGCAACGCGGGAAGATGAAGAAATTACACTGGGCGTTAGTCCTCGTGGAACAGTTGCTTTGTATCGAGCAGCTCAAACTTTAGGGTTTCTTGCTGGAAGAGATTACGCTATTCCTGATGATGTGAAATTTCTTGCTCCCTATGTCCTTTCCCATCGTTTGATACCAGCAGGAGGAAGACGTGCTCAAACAATTGTGGAAAGATTACTGACTTCTGTAATGGTTTCCTAAGTTTGAGTTTTTGATCGCTAGAAATGCGGTTAGCTATTTGATAGTTAACTAGATTTGGTCAAATTAATTAGAACATACAGGTAATACTAAGTTCGGTTTATAGAACCCATTTGAGATTTATTTAGGGTTTGCTGAATAAAATTGTAATCAATACCTGTAAAGACTTCCAGGGTTTTTTATGATGAAAAAGTGCAAGGTTTTTGGCTCAATTTGTCTCAAAATGCTAATATTTTTCCCCTGACAATGCCGAAAATTTGGCCGTAGCAGATAGTCTAAACTGTTGCCTTTCGGAGCTGTTGCCTGTTGCCTATCATCACCATTAGACTAGTGAAGCGCAAACCCTATTTAAAAAGAGATGGGGAGGTGAGGAGTATTTTTCAACCTGCTTGGTGCGTGTTCCCTCACAGGAGTCAGCATTCCCTTGCGGGTTCCCCGACAGTCACGTAACTGCGGTACGCAAAGCGTCTCTGTTAGCGTAGCTCTGCTCTATAAAACTGATACAAAGCGTCACATAACGTGACGAATTGATAGCGTAGCTCCTCCGATAGGAGGCTGTTTACTTCCTGCTTCCACCGGAACTGTCAGCAGCACTCCGTCCACAGGCATCAACGGTCAAGCCGACCGCATTTCTTAAATTTATACTTGCGTTTAAATCGCGGTCTATTGACAAGCCACATTCTGGACAGTCATAAGTTCTTAGATTTAACGGCATATCCTGTACATGACCACAACTAGAGCAAGTCGAGCGAAGATGGAAAAAATCTGTCTACTACTACTAATGAAAAGCCGTACCATTGACACTTGTATTCAAGCTGTCTTCTAAACTCATAAAAGCCTTGGTCGGCTATAGATTTAGCTAGCTTGTGGTTAGCTAACATTCCACTGACATTCAAATCTTCAATTACTACACTGCCGTGGTTCAAGGCTTGCGTATGTTGTTAATTTATGAACTGCATCTTTGCGGATGTTAGCTACTCGCCTATGTAGCCTAGCTATCTTCATTTGTGCTGCCCGACCGTTAGCTGAACCAATATTTTTATTGCGGTTCAGGTATTGTAGTCTGGATAGTTTAGCTTCAAATCTCTGAAGTGGTTTTACGCTTTCAAATACTTTCCCATCACTTAAAGTTGCTAATGTTTTTACTCCTAAATCTACACCTACGACATTAGTTTTTTTGGGTGTGGCAGTAGGAGTAAATTCAAAAGCTAAACTTAAGTACCAATCACCAGCTTGTCTGCTAATAGTTATTTTTTGAGTTGTAGCTTCACTCTTGTTCATAAGTTTTGACCCAACCAATAAAAGGTAATTTATGATTCCATCCATTTAATTCTATTGGTTTTCCACTGGTTTTCTATTGTGTTTGCGTAGCATTCCGTAGGAAAAGAATCAGACTTACCTTTCTTCTTAAATCGTGGGCGTTTGCCCAATCCTTGAAAAAACCTCTTAAATGCTTCACCCAAGTTAATAAAAGCATATTGATAAACTTTAGATGACAAGTTTTTCATCCAAGGATAAAGAGGTTTTGTATGATTGGTAAAAACCTCTCTAAGCTTACGGGAGTTTGGCTTATAACCATCAATATATGCAGCATTCCACAGACTTAAACCCCAGTTATAACACCAGCGTGAATAGCCAGCGTGTTGAGCCATCAGAGTTTTCTGTTTATGATTAAGTTTCAGCTTTGTTAATCATGGATTTCATATATGGGTGAGTGCAACCTGTCTAAAAGTATGCTTAAATACTTATTATATCGTTATTCTCTGATTAAGTCAATGCTCCTCAGCATAGTTCTCGCAGCTAATTCCGCTGGGTTGTTATGCAATGGCAATTCTGGATGCTTTAACACCAACAGCAACTCCAAGATTTTAGTCGCAGTTAATCGTTTTCGTTCATCCAACTGCTGATAACCACTCTCAGTAGTGAATGCCCTTAAAAATTCAGAGCGTAGTCTTTGTTCAGTTGAAAGTGTGGGAGCATCTCTATAAGCAAGTAACTCTCGGGAAGTCACCCAAAAATCATCCAAGAATTGTTCCAGGAGTTTTTGATGATCATTAACTTTGGAAGTTAACTTTTTATAATGTCGTTCCTCATGTACCCAACACAAAGCCAGCTCATCAGTTAGTAACTTGAAGGTCGGTGCATCATCACTTATGAGAGTTTGTATGACTGGCCAATCCCTTTGCTGATGATCAAAAGCGATTGCTGCTGCTTCTAAAATACGTTTACGTTGGAGTTACCCTAATAATGGTAAATGTCTATCTAGTAGCCCATTAAACTCTGTGGAATTCAATGAGAAGAAGTATTTACAAAAAAGTGATGGTACAGCTATTGGTGCAACAAGCATCAATAGCTATAGTTCTTGATGCTTAAAGTGAAGAGAATTTGTTAAGTAAGTATGTAGTCTTAACTTAAAATGTTGCTGCTGATACTTCTTCTTCTTCTTCTTCCTCTTCTTCCACAACTTCACCTGCTTCTACTTGACGCAGGTGAATGTGTTTACGTCCCAAAGAAATCTCAAACTCATCTCCTGGTTTTAATTCCATTATTTTAGTATAAGCCGCACCAATTAGTAAATTACCGTTGGATTGTACACTAATTCTATAGCTAGCAGAGCGTCCTCCACGGCCATTACCATTCTGTTTACTATCTAATTGAATACCCTCAGCATCAATCAAAGCATTCAAAAACTTCATCATGTTAACTCGTTCAACACCTTTTTTAGTAACAGTGTAGTAGCCACATTCTCTCGCCTTCTTTTCCTTACTTTGATTACCTAAGTCTTTGACTTTTTTCAGTAAATCTTCCCCAGATAAGGGTTCAATATTTTTCTTTTTAGCCATATTTTCAGTCCTAACATTTTACTACAGTTATCATTTTTTATCTTGGTTTGTTTAAATTCCAAGAAACGATAAACAAATATTTGCTCGTAAAACTATATTACACTAATTATCTAATTATTTCACATATTCGATAGAATTTTTCACACAATATTCTGAGAAGAGGTATTGATTATAGTCAGCAATCATATCTATAGTATGTAATATTAAGCATTGCGCTATCAACTATCAACTATTCACCTATTTAGTTGAAGGGCCTATTGATATAGTTATAGCTATAAATTCCTGAAGTCCTTTTAAATTAAACACAAGACAATGAAGTTAACTACTCGTGGACATTACAGTGTTAAGGCACTTTTAGATTTGAGTTTACAACAAAGTAATACTCCCATATCTGTCAAAGAAATTGCACTACGTCAAGACATACCTATAGCCTATCTTGAAAAGTTATTAATAGAGATGCGTCGTGCTGGTTTAGTTAAATCAGTTCGTGGTGCCCAAGGAGGATATCAATTAGCTAAATTACCTGCTCAAATATCTCTAGGACAAATACTAGAATCTGTGGGTGAAACAATCAAACCCTTACCTAGATATGTTCCTGATAATAACCAGGCAGAAGACTGGGTTACTTATTGTATCTGGCATAGATTAGATAAAAAACTTTCTGAAGCACTTTACAATATTTCCCTAGAAGACTTATACTATGATGTCCGTAGTTGGCAAGCTGTAGTAGGAGAAGAAACGAGTTTTGTTGTTTAATTTTTGATAGCTTGACTGTCAAGTTGTAAGACTTAATCAGTAGTATATGATTCACAATGATTACTTATTAAAACAAATTTATAACTATTGAATTCCTGTGAATGCCAACTATACTTTAATTATTCTTTTCATAGCTGCTTGCCTAGATTATTTGATTGGCGATCCTTGGAGTTGGCCACATCCTGTAAATATCTTAGGTTGGATAATTACTCATTACACTAAACAAATATTTAAACTCACTAAACCCGATCGAGATAACTCTGGCGTATTTATACTTAGATTGGCAGGAATACTACTAGCGATCGCTCTTGTTTTTGGCAATGGAATTATCAGTTGGTTAATTATTCAAGCTTTACGAATAAACTTTGTCCAATTTCCTTTATTAACAGTAATAACAGAGAGTATTTTATTAGCTAGCTGTTTTGCCGGAAAAAGTTTAAGTATGGCAGCTAAAGAGGTACTTCAACTGGTAAGAAGTGACAATTTAATTCAAGCACGTCAAAAATTAAGTATGTATGTAGGTAGAGATACAGAAAATTTATCAAGACCGGAAATATTTCGAGCAATTTTTGAAACAGTAACAGAAAATGCAACAGATGGAGTAATTGCACCTTTATTTTACGCTTTATTAGGAGCCATAATACCAGGTTTAGGTAGCGTACCTTTGGCATTTGCTTACAAAGCTGCTAGTACATTAGATTCAATGGTTGGGTATAAAGAAGCGCCCTATACAGATATAGGATGGTTTAGTGCCAAACTAGAGGACGTTTTAACCTGGCTACCCTGTCGCTTAAATGTGCTGACTATAGCTTTGCTCTCTGGCAAACCTTTATATGTTTGGAGAATATGCCAAAGGGATGCGGTGAAAGACCCTAGTCCTAATGCTGGTTGGAGTGAATGTGCCTATGCTGCAACCTTGGGAGTGCAGGTAGGTGGTACAAACTTGTATCATGGAGTGGTTAAACATAAACCACTATTGGGAGACCCTATCTATCCAATTACACCAGAAATTATAGATCGAGCATTGCAGTTAACTCGATATTGCTTTCTAATTTGGTTAGGGTTATTTTTTATCTGTTATATCGTGTCTGGTAGCATGGGTATTGTATAGTGAAGGTAAGGAAGAAGGAAGAGGGAAGAGGGAAGAGGGAAGAAGGCTTAAAAGTATGAAAAAACGTAAATTCCCTGTAGATATTCACCCTTGGTTTTACACAAACGCGCCCCAAGGGACATGATATTATTTATCAAAATAATTGGGTCTAATACCCCGCCTTGATTGGCGAAATGTTTTTGGAGGGGAGCTTATAGCGTTTTTCAAGGCTTTCAAATAGATAGAATACAGTGGTCAAAGCATTTTTCTACTCCCTACTCCCTACTCCCTAAGCAAAAACAGGACTTACGCAAAGACACTGTGTATAGAGTCCAGTAACTATTGGACAATAGTTATGAGTACTATATATAGCGTATCTGCGTAAGTCCTAAAAAATTCTTTTTTAGTCTACTTAATAATGAAAACTGCTGTAAATCACCATTACAAAAACAACTTCTGACTTCTGACTTCTGACTTCTGACTTCGTTTGACTTCTGACTTCTGACTTCGTTAATGTGGTGGAATACATGAACAATACTGTAGAAATTTTATCAGCACAGGAGTTACGGCGTACTGTTACTCGTCTTGCATCCCAAGTAATTGAAAATGCGGGAGATTTGTCTCAACTAGTGTTGTTAGGCATTTATACTAGAGGAGTACCCCTAGCAAAAATATTAGCAAATCAAATTGAATTGCTAGAGCAAGTTAAAATACCTGTGGGAGCATTGGATATTACTTTTTATCGGGATGATTTGAATATAACGGGAATGCGAACTCCAGCTAAAACTGAAATTCCTGGTGATATTACTGGTAAAATTGTGGTTTTAGTTGACGATGTAATCTATAAAGGTCGAACAGTGCGAGCTGCTTTGAACGCAGTTCTTGAATATGGTCGCCCAGAAGCAATTAAATTAGTTGTGTTGGTTGATAGAGGTCATCGGGAACTACCAATTCATCCAGATTTCACAGGTAAGAAGCTACCCACTTCTAGAGAAGAGAAGGTGAAAGTTTATGTGCAAGATATTGATGGGAGAGATGGCGTGGAGTTATTTCGCTAGTGCCGCTACGCGAAAGTCAAAAGTCAAAAGTCGTAGGGGCGAATGGCATTCGCCCTCAAAAGTATTGATTGGTAAGGCTTTTAGGATTTTGCGATTGGTTAGTTATTTCTGCCATCCTGCACTAGAAAGTGTGAGGAGTGTGGGGAGTGTGGGAAGATGGGGAGATGGGAACCCACCCCTAACCCCTCACTGAAGGGGAACGTGGGGAAAAGGAGAAAGAGTTGGCAATGCCGCTCTGATTGTTGATTTCAAACAGTTTGTAGGGGCGAACAGCAGTTTGCCCCTACGGTTTCTTCAAGCTCAAAAGTCTGCCGATAGCTGTTTGTGTAGCATTCCGCAGGAAAAGCTGACCGCTGAGGTGCTTCTTTAACGTAACTTGAGAATGTCAGCAGTTATAGCCAAACTCTCTTCATATAAAACTTCCCGACCCCAACGTTGTAACTGTTGAGCCATCAAATATTCTGCTTTCTGGTCGCTCAAAGCACTAACTTGCTCTGTACGACAAGACTGAGCACTACCACCTGCTTCTAATCGCATACAACCAGTATCTTCAGAACATAAAATCGTGCAACAGTCAGCATTAGGATTACTAGACCCCAAACGCACGCCTACTAAATCTCCAGGAATTTCACCATAGTCAGCGGTAGGAATTGCTGCTAACTCAGCTAAAATCTCCTTATCCGTAGGACTGGTAAACTTGACATGAACGATATCATAATCACCACCAGTCTCAGTATAAGTTGTGGGTTGCCAATCAAGACGACTAGCAAACCAACCCAAAAACATTAGTGCTTGAGCAGCATTCCCTTTTTCATAGTCAAGAGTAATTTTATCAATTTCACCCAAAGCAGCACGACGTTCTGGTGGGTCGAAAGTCGCAGCAGCTAATTCTTGCCATGCAGAGAGACGATGCCAATTTAAGTCAGCAATATATGTTTGATTTTCGATTAGCTCTTGCATTTTGAGAAATTCTGAATCTGCATCGCTAAAATAAGATGAATCCAGAATAATGCAATTGCTATTTTCACACAGCTTTCGGAATAATTCTTGTTCTGGGTTGGGAGTAGCTTTCCACCAAACAAATTTTGGCAGGTCAGGAATCATCAATGATGTCACGACATGACTCACCCTTTCCAGTGCTTCTTTAGTTCCGCGTAGGGTAATATATTCACAGCAAGTTAATGAAGACTGCTTTTTCTTTACTGGGCAATAAGCAGAAACTTGTGCTGTTACCCCTGTATCTTCCCCAAAAGTAGGACATAGTGTGATGACTCGACAAGGGTTTTGATTTGCAATTACTTCACTAATGCTAAATCCTCTAGCATCCATGTTGGGGAACTGCCGAGTTTCTGGAGATTTTGCAGCCCATTCTGAGCGTAACTTGGCGAGAGTCTCGGAGTCTATCCTACCTGTTATTGGTAACTGATAAGCTTTTTGAGCCTCTTTGATGGCATCACGGGCCTCAGTGCCGTTAATACCATCTATTTCACCTTTGTAAAATCCCAAACCAGCTAAAAGTTGCTGAAATTCTTCGGGTTCATATATTACCATACTGAAAGTAGCTGCTCTAGTGGCGATCGCAGCTGATTTACCTCCACTTTGACCGAGCCAGATTTTACTAAGCTCTGCTTCAATTTCGCCGAGAGAAATATCTTTTGGTTGTTGTAAGGCAACAAGTGTTGTACTCATTTTTCTTGTTTGTAAATGCTTTACTGATGGTTATTTGTAGCGCTATGCGCTAGGGAACTTTCATTAATTGATAATGGATAATTACCTCTTTAACAATGGATAATGGATAATGAAAAGTATCTCTAACTTATCAATTATCAATTATCAATTATTCATTGGTAATGAGAGGCTTTAAAGCAAATTGATTAATTATCAATTATCCATTATCCATTGGGTAAAAGTAGCGGGCATGATATTACCGAAAAATCCTAGTCTAAAGCCTCCCATTTTAAGGGTATCAGAACTTACGCAGAGACTCTACTTATGGTTAGGGCGAATGCCATTCGCCCCTACTGATGGTGGTTTAACAGTCAATTTACGTAAGTCCTGGGTATAAAAAAAAGATAATAGTTCAGATTTCAATCCCAACGCCTCAGCTAGAGGTACTGATAACTGATAACTGATAACTGAAACTTACAGTCGGCGCCAACGACGACCATCGCGGTTGAGTAACAGTTCAGATTCAACTGGTCCCCATGTACCTGCTTCATACAAAGGTATTGCCTCTGGTGGTGCTGGAGCATCCCAGATACCTAGTATTGGTGTTAATGCTCGCCAAGATGCTTCTACTTCATCGCCATGAGTAAATAGTGTTTGGTCTCCTAACATACAATCAATCAACAATCGACTGTAAGCATCTGTACTGGGTTTACCAAAAGCAGTATCGTAACGGAAATCCATATCTACTGAACGAGTCCGCAGGGAACTGCCTGGAGTTTTTACCTCGAAACGCATAGAAATTCCTTCATTTGGCTGAATTCGCAAAGCCAACACGTTAGGATTTGCTTGTTTAGCTGCTGACTGGAACATTAAATATGGTACTTCTTTGAACTGAATCGCGATTTCTGATACTTTTTTCGGCATTCGCTTTCCAGTCCTTAGATAAAATGGAACTCCTTTCCAACGCCAGTTATCAATGTAGAGTTTCAGTGCTGCATAAGTAGGTGTGGTGGAGTTGGGGTCTGCTCCTCCTTCTTCACGATAAGCTGGTACATCTTTGCCTTTCATCCAGCCGTTTGTATACTGGCCGCGAATTGCAGAAAGCTCCAAGCGCTCTAAGTCTGCTAGATGGGTTGCTTGAACTACTTTTACTTTTTCGTTACGAATACTATCAGCATCAAGGGAATTAGGGGGTTCCATTGCTGTGAGGGAGAATAGTTGCATCAGATGGTTTTGTACCATGTCCCGCAGGGCACCTGATGTTTCATAATATCCCGCACGTCCTTCTAGTCCTACTGTTTCTGCAACAGTAATTTGAACGTTATCGACAAATTGACGATTCCATAGGGGCTCAAAAATGGCATTAGCAAATCGAAATACCATTAAGTTTTGAACTGTTTCTTTTCCTAGATAGTGGTCAATACGATATATTTGCTCTTCTGGGCAAACTTGACGCACAACTTTATTTAGTACCTGAGCGGAGCTGAGGTCTCTACCAAAAGGCTTTTCAATTACTAATCTGTGTTTTTTGGGGTCTTCCAACATTCCTGCTGCCCCTAACTGTTGAGCAGCTTCTCCAAAAAAGCGTGGTGCTACAGATAAGTAAAATACGCGATTACCTCGCGTACCTCTTTCTTCGTCAAGTTGGCTCAAAAATTCTTTTAGTTTTTGGTAATCTTCTGGTTTGTCGATATTACCGGGAGAGTAAAAAATTCCTTTGGCAAAGTCATTCCAGAGTTCTTCAGATTGTAATCCACCACCAAATTCTTCTACGCCAGTCCGCATTTGTTCGCGGAAGTAATCATGGCTCCATTCTCTGCGTGCTACTCCGACTATTGTTAGTTCGGGGGGAAGTCTCCGTTCTAGCTTCATTTGATAGAGTGCTGGAACGAGTTTTCTTTGGGTTAAGTCCCCTGAAGCACCGAAAATAATTAAAATCTGGGGTTCTGGGATTCGGTCTTGTTGTAACCCAACCCGCAGGGGATTTTCTAATAATGCTACCATCTATGTTGACTCCTTCTAATTTATTTACTTATAGAAGCTTGTTTGTTTTTGCCGAGGTGTGCTATTTTAGCATTTCACTATAATTAGTTATGTTGATTGTTTTATAATAAATAATTAAATAATTCAGCGTCTTTAGCTACATTAATTTTAATTTTTGGTCATCAGTCAAACCATTTTTTTCACGTTTCGGCTGTCGCCGACATGAAAATGACTGATGACATATACAGGAATTATGCAGAGACTCTATATTATAGAGAGATATAGAGAGGGCGAATGCCATTCGCCCCTACAGATGTTCCCTGTTCCCTGTTCCCTGCTATAAGATTTTTCTAACCTTAAACAGGTGCTAATTTCTTGACTTTTTCTTCTAGGGAGTTGATTAAAGAACTAAAGGGTTTGATAAATTTGTCAATCCCTTCTGCTAGCAGTTCGTCCATAACTTGGTCGATATTGATATTAATATCGGGGTCTTTAAGACTTTCTATAAGTTTGATCGCTTCTTCTATATTGGTCTCTACTCTGTTATCAACATGACAGTGGTCAGCACAAGCATCTATGGTTTGGGGTGGCAAAGTATTTACTGTGTCAGGCCCAATTAATTCATCAACATACATCACATCACTGTAGGTGGGATTTTTGGTGCTAGTACTTGCCCATAATAGCCTTTGCATTGTTGCACCTTTTGCAGATAGAGCTTTCCAGCGGTCGCTCTGAATTATTTTTTTGTATTCTTGATAGGCTATTTTGGCATTAGCGATCGCTACTTTTCCTTTAACTGTTTCTAGTTTTGCCTTGACAGTTTCATCAGTTGTATTCTTGATTTTACTATCAATGGTAGCGTCAATATTACTATCAATGCGACTCAAAAAGAAACTTGCCACGGAAGCTATCTTACTGACATCTTCTCCTTTAGCTGCTCTTGCTTCTAGACCTTCAATATAGGCCCAAGCGGTGTTTACATAGCTTTCTACAGAAAATAGCAAAGTGACATTGACATTAATCCCTTCACTAATAACTTTTGTTACTGCTGGTAAACCTTCGGGTGTACCTGGAATTTTAATCATTAGGTTTTCGCGACCGATAGCAGTGTAATAACGAATTGCTTCGGTGATGGTACTTTCTGTATCTTTAGCTATAGTAGGTGGGACCTCAATACTAATATAACCATCTAAGCCATTGGTTTGTTCATACACTGGCATAAATATATCGCAAGCATCACGAATATCCTTAAAAACAAGAGATTCGTAAGTTTCCATCACTGACTTACCAGCGCTGATACCTGCTTCAATATCTGCATCATAGATGGCATTACCAGCGATCGCTTTCTCAAAGATAGCGGGATTAGAAGTTATACCACGAATCCCTTTTTGGGCAATCATATTTTTGAGTTCCCCAGACTCAATTATATTACGACTGAGATTATCCATCCAGATACTCTGACCAAAGTCTTTGATTTCAAGCAAATGATTAGTTGTCATAGCTGTCTTACCTTAATTGTTACTATTTTCCTTGGAGTTTTTTGTGTTCTTATATACTGCGAAAAAATAACTAAGCTGTTAGTCTTTCAAAGACAGTATTCAAAATTTCTTTACTATTGCGATCGGCAGTCAGAAAGTTGAAATAAAATCTGCGTTCTGATTACAAACTTTTACATACCGATGTTAAGTTCTATTAACTAGCTATTAGCTATTAGCTTTTAGCATTCACCTATCAGCTTTTATCGCTCTTGGTATACACATCCCAGGTTTCTATAAACCGGAAGGTGCGCGGAGGGGTATTAGTCCCCTTCTAAACGTCTACTGCTGAGTGCTGAGTGCTGAGTGCTGACAGCTTTTTTAACTTTGATGAGAAATGCGTGCTTGTTCCTTAATAAAAGACTCTACAAGTGCCACATCTTCTTTACTACCAATCACCAATGGTGTACGTTGATGTAGCTCATTTGCTACAACATCCAATATTTCTTCAGTACCTGTACTAGCTCTACCACCAGCTTGTTCTATTAAATAAGCCATAGGTGCTGATTCATATAGCAGGCGTAATTTTCCTTCTGGCTTTTTCACTGTACCTGGGTATAAAAATACGCCACCTTGGTATAAAATTCGATGGAAGTCTCCAACTAATGCACCACCATAACGGGCAGTATAACCTTCATGGCGATGAACATAGCGGATATAATCCCGCATAGAA
This sequence comes from Okeania sp. SIO2B3, assembly GCF_010672525.1. Classification (GTDB taxonomy): domain Bacteria; phylum Cyanobacteriota; class Cyanobacteriia; order Cyanobacteriales; family Microcoleaceae; genus Okeania. Next base: position 32,390 of record NZ_JAAHGH010000015.1, read on the forward strand.
TCATCCCACTGCCAAAAGTTACCTTCGTTGACACTATATATTGGGCCATGTTCGGGGATTTTGATATTCTCATTGGCCAGAATAAACTCACCCAAACTAGGGTCAAGAGTAAATGCGTGAACCCCAGTGCCAATTGAATATACTAGCATTGTGCTAGGGCCATATAGAATATAACCAGCAGCAATTTGTTTACGTCCACTTTGGAGTAAATCTTGAGCGGAACCATCTTCATCGTTGCCTTCTTGTTGGCGAACCGAGAATATAGACCCCACATTTAGATTTGTATCTAGATTAGAGGAGCCATCTAGGGGATCGTAAAGTAATGTATAGCGACCTATTGGACAGTTTTCTGGAATATAATAGGGTTTTTCCATTTCCTCGGATGCCAAGCGACAGACAAGGCCACTTTGCTTAAATACCGAGATAAATACATCATTGGCATAGATATCCATCTTTTTGACGGATTCTCCCTGGACATTAACTGTGCCAGTAAACCCTAAAGCATTTTCTACTAATCCAGCACGAGTTAGGCGACGAGCTATTAACTTGCCGGCCAACCCTATTCTATTCATTAGGGCGCTGATATCTTGAGCATCTGGTGAGAACTGAAGTTGCTGTAGAACATGACGTGATAAGGTTGTACAATCACGATCTAATGCCTGTGTTTCCTCCAGACGAATGTGGAGGTTTTCCTGGGTATTGACCATAAGTATTTAGTTCCTCCATATTAATTAGCTCCAGTGGTGGATAGATGATTTGTAAAGGCTTTACCTTTACTTGGACCTCTATGACTGGATATGTCTAACGTTTATCTATCTTATTTAGGCTTGAGCAAGAGGAGGCTAAATTTTATATGAACTTTAGATAGTTACTCGCTTTGTGAAGAGTAAAAAGCAAATTTTAAAAGTCAAAAGTTAAAAAGTTCTAAACGCTTCTATTTTTACACCTATATCATTTCAGTTATCAGTTATCAGTACCTCTGCAATAAGGAGGCTACGAAAATACGGAATTCTATTTTTTTATTCCCTTAAAAGGGGAGGCTTTAGACCGGATTTTTTGGTAAAAAAAGTTTGTGTTACTACTATATTTTTTTTAGTAGATAACACAAGTTTTGTATTATTTAGGAATAAGAATGAAATAGTAATGTAATATCTTGTTCCTTAAAGATATCTTAACCCTGGTCTTTAAAATAAAAGCCCAATGCAACACCTAGTAATGTTGTTTGTGGGGTGATAATAATTGGTATCATTTCTCTAATAAAATGCTTATCTGATTGTGGAGAAATAGATGCCAAACCAATCAGAAGATAAGTAATTCCTAACGATGCACCAAAAAATACTAAAAGTTTTTCAGCTATATTTTTTCTAGTCTTTTCCTGTTCAACTTTTACCCATTTATATATGTTTTTTTTATTTTCAGGGCTTAAGTTTTTATCAGAGATATAATTCTGGATATAGCTTTCAACATCTAGTGTTTCTAGATTTTTTGTTTCTAGATTCTCTGGTATTCCTAGATACAAAACATTTTCTTGAATTTCATTTTTTTCTGGATTGAATTCTTGATTAGTTGCCATGAATAAATGAGGTTGGTAATTGCTAAAGTTGACAATTTTTACCCGTCCCCAATATAAATATCAAGCAACTAACTACTAAGCTATTATCTGAAAACTACTTCTTTTACTGATTTATCAGAGTTCATAATTAGCACCGTAGAACCTTGCTTTATTTCCTTCTGAAAATAGGCTTCAGTTGCAATAGCTTTCCGAAGTGCCTCATTTTGAGTAATGCCTTGAGACTTAGCAAGAAATTCTAACATTTCAGCTACATCTGTTGGCAAAGTTACAGACATACGCTTTGCAAGAGGACGGGATGCTTGAGTTGTTTTGTTGATCTTCATATTGGAAATACAGGAAATACTTTTCGGGGCATATAACCTCGTATTACTAAGGAACTTAAATACAATATACACTAAATTTTTGTTTTTTTGGTGTTTTTTTTGCACCATTTTGGTGTTTTTTAAAATAAATTTTTGATAATTGAAATTTTTTTTAAGATTACTATGTAGAGTCAAGCGAGTATGCTTTTAATTGAGAGTGTCTACCTACTTAATCAGGGTTTCAGAGGTTGTCTGAGAAGTCCCATTTGTTACATCCAAGCCCCCGCGCATCCCCCAAAATTGGGGGACTTAAAGATAGCAAATTGACTCTTGTTCCCCCCAAAGTTGGCTTGCTCGGGGGGCAAAATTCAGTATCAAAAAACTTTTCAGATATCCTTTCAAGGATTCTCACAGCAGCTCAAACCGTCTTAAGTTGTTGGCAATATTAAAGTCTTCCTTTGATCAATGAATTAAAATCTTGATTAATACCAATTTGAAAAAAGAATGTTACAAATAATCAGGAGAATTAAAATAATTTAATCGGATTTATCTTTAATTAAAAAGGGATATTCAAGCCAATAAATTGTATTTAAACTATTTATTATGACTTCTGAACTCCTGTCTCCTGATTCCTGAACTGAAAGGTTTTGAAATTCTAACTCTTAACTCCTGACTCCTGACTCCTGACTCCTGACTCCTAAAAATATGTTAACCATCTTACCTTTACTAATTTTATTAATTTTAATAGCATTATTATCTGCTAGCCTAAAAATGAATTTTGAATACCAGAAATCGGTAATTTTTAGACTAGGAAGATTTAGTCATGTGAGAGGTCCTGGCGTATATTTAACAATTCCAATAATCGACCAAATAAAGCAAGTAGACCGAAGAACTATTACTGTTGATATTGAATCCCAAGATACAGTAACAAAAGATAGTGTTACTGTTGGTGTTAATGCTGTTCTTTATTATCGAATTCGGGAACCGGAGAAAGCCATAATTAGAGTCAAAGATTATAACTTTGCCACATCTCAAGCTGCCTTAACAACTTTGCGTAATATTATTGGGCAACATAAACTAGATGAACTACTTCAGGAAAGAGATAAAATTAACTCTAGAATTTGTGAAATTGTTGACCAAATTACAAATCCTTGGGGTATAGAAATTGAACGTATCGAAATAAAAAATCTGGAAATTCCTAAACCAATGCAGCGTGCAATGGCAAAAGAAGCTGAAGCCGCAAGAGAAAAAAGAGCGCGTATGATTAAGGCGGAATCTGAGTATGAATCTACGATTAAATTAACACAAGCTGCACAGGAAATTGCCAAATCTCCAGTAGCATTAGAACTACGTCGAATTCAGATGATTGCTGAGATTGGAACTGAACAAAACACTACTACCATTTTGATGATTCCATCTGATATTTTATCTTTAGCAAAAGATGTTTCTCAGTCTATTTCATCTTCATCAGAATAAATTTCATGTAATATCTGCTTGAGTAGTCACTTAAGTGTTAAGTAGTCAGTAGTCAAGAAAGAGTAAAGATTAATAGGGGTGCATCTCAATGCATGAATAAAGCCAAAAACTTATCGCTTTTAGGCAACAGGCAACAGGCAACAGGCAACAGGGAATATATAGGAAAAAAGTATTTTTACAAATATGAGATGCACCCGATTAATAGGAAATAGAAACAGGATTATAACATTTATCAAACACTTTTCTACATTTTCTTTAACCGGGGAGTAGGGGAGTGGGAGCATCTTGCTCCCATGTTTGGTATTCCTTTTTGCTGTATACTATTATCAGAGCAGGACTACCAAAAAATCTTATTTGTCAATCCTATCCATTTTGAGGAAAGGTAATTATTTAATTGTTAATTATTCATTGTTAAAAATATTATAGCAATCCTAAATCATTTGTGATAATTTTATTGCTTCAGTGTTTCTCATTCCCTGTTCTTTGTTCCCTAAAATCAACAATATCTCTCAACTCAAATAAGATTGCTATATTAGACTTAATACAATTTAGTTCAGCAATTTATTAATTATAAATAAATAAAACTTACTTCAACCCCTGAGCAATCGGTTTTTATTTCAGAGGTTGAAAAAGCTTTCAAGTAAAGTAAATATGAATATTAGAATATTATTCTATAGTGATTGATTGAGGACCTTCACTTTTGTCACTATTTACTTCTGTATTAGAGTTAGTAGTGGCAGTATAACCATTCTGTTTTTCAAGCCAACTTTTGACTGGATCGTCATTAAGATTTAGTCGGAACATACCAGAGAAAAAACCTCCAAAAAAGGCAACTGGTTGTTCAATTAGTTCTTTTACAACTGGGGTTAATTCATCTAAAAACATAGAGTATTTCCTCTCGCTAAAGAATATCCTTATTAATCAAACTAAATTATTCACTGGTATTCTAACGTACTTAATATGCAACTATCGTAGCGATCGCCTTAATCAACTTAATTAGCTTTTAATCGCAGTATCTACAAAGGTTGTGGACTTATGGAATAACTCAGCTTAAGAAAGTAATCCACTTTCTACCTTCTGCTACAATTAACTATTCTGGGCTAGCTTGGCCTCCTGAGCAACCTGCTCAAACCGATCATTGACTAACTGTGCGATAACTTGCTGCGCTTGTGGCCCTCCTAATTTATGCAAAGCTTGTACGAGTCTATAACGTATTTGCCAATCACTATGGGTGGCAAAAGGTGTTAAGAAAGGAACAGCTTCTGGATTTCCTAGTTCCCCTAAAGCACTAATAGCTATAGTCTGTATCAATTCATTATCTGACTTGAGAGCATCTTCTAGTAAAGATAATGCTCTTGGTTCTCCCATTCCTCCTACTACTGCAACTATGCTCATTTTTACTAGCCATTCTGGAGTATTCTGATATACCTGTTGTAAGTCGTCAAAAGTTTCGGTAAGTTTTAACGCCCCTAAAGCATCTGCTGCAGCTGCTTGAACATCTGGTTCGGGATCGTTGAGCAAACAGTCTCGCAATATTTCTTGGGATATTGTTAAATTTTGTGTTCCTAAACTTGACATTTGGCTCACTGCAGCGTATCTAACACGAGTATCTTGGTCTTTGATTGAAGTTTGAATTAATTCAAAAGCGGTAGCTAAATCTATTTGACGTAATTGATTAACTCCACGCAAGCGATCGCCTAGATCCTCTGATATTAGTAGTTGCTGAATTGAATCTGGGGTAAAACTCATTGCTATAAATTTTATTTTTTATTTTCCTGGATTATCTGAACTATAAACTAGGGTAGATTTTCGATCCCCTGCCATAAGTTATTTTTAATTAAATCAAACTTAATCAGTTGCCATCGCTCTAATAATATCCCCACGAGTTATTATACCAATCACTTCGTCATTTTCATCTAGCACTGGTAACCGATGAATATCACGATCGTGCATGAGTTTAGCTGCTACCGAAAGTGATTTTTCTGGTGTAGTAGTTAGGGGGTCTTTAGTCATTACTTCTCCCACAGTTTCTCCTAAAGCTTTATGAATTTGTTTTTCATAACGAGAAGGATTTTCTAGAAAAATTACACTATCTAGCAACATAATATAAGGTGGAGGAGTGACTCCGCTTTCTTGCCACATCAAATCTGTTTCTGATATAATTCCAACTAATTTTCCCTCTTCATTCACTACAGGAAGACCACTAATGCGTTGTTCTGCCAAGATTTTAATTGCCTCTTTTAAAGGCATTTCTGGTTTAACAGAAATTGGATTATTACTCATCACATCTGCTACAGTTTTAGTCATATTTACCTCAGATTTTGTTCTAGTTGGAGTAACTATGAAAGCGTAAAAAAGTAAAAATTTTCCTTTTTAGTTTTGGCTTCAATAGTAATCATAAAAGAATATACAACATATCATAATTGCACCTTTCTCAAATCAAAGCCTAAAATATAGCATAAAGCTATATTAAGAATTTTTGACTAATGTCAACATCTGAAGGCCAAAAATTAGAATTTTCTGCTCGCGATCGCTGTGTATTTGTCTGCCAAAATACGTCTTGTCTGCGCCACAATTCTCAAGAAGTCCTCAAAACCTTCATAGCTGAGACAGAAAATTTAGTTGGTATTAATATCAAGGCCAGCGGTTGTCTAGGTCAATGTAGCACAGGTCCCACAGTAAGAGTTTCCCCTGATGAAATTTGGTATTACCGAGTCCAACCTAATAATGTCCCAAAAATAGTTACAGAACATTTTCAGGGTAATAAACCTGTAGATGATATGCTTAATCCTAGGATTCATCCTCGTTTCTACTGATTGACATCCCCCTATTGCTCAAGTACAGAGGATTCCTATCTATATTATGGTAGGGGTTGACGGCAGTTAACCCGTACAAACCTTAAGCCTTAGAAATAGTGTATAAATTTGTCTTTAGCGTAAATAAGCCTACGCTGAAAGTTAACGTCAGCGTAGGAGTGCATCACGACAGCCATTCTTTAATTAATTTGTTAACTTGTTCTGGTACTTCATCATGGGGGCAATGACCTGCCTCTAAAAAGTATTCTGTTAACTGAGGATAATACTTACGAAACTGGGCACTTCTACTTTGAGTATTTATCCAAGGATCTGCTTTTCCCCATAGCATGAGCAAGGAACAGTTTAACTTACCTAACAACACATCAACTTTTTCCCCAGATGGAGTTTTGAATATAGAAGCAAAGACTTTAGCTGCACCAGGATCGCAAGAAGGCCGATATATATCTTCTATTAGTTGGTCTGTAACAGCACTTTGATCTAAATAAACTTTCTGTAGTGTTTTTCTGATAGTGCTACGTCGTCGCGTCCATTGAAATAATAAAAAGCTAGGCCAATCTTGTAAAAGTAACCACTTTATACTTTGAGAAATAACTTTTCTCCACAAGGGAGGTTTGGTAGTAGGCTGAGATTCACTAAAAGGTCCAGCACTGTTCAGTAATATTAAACCTGCTGTAGAATTTGGATATTGAGCTGCCACACACAATGCTGCATAACCTCCCAGAGAATTTCCTGCTAAGACCACAGGTTTACCAACTACTTCAGTAATAAAGTCATTTAGTTGTTCTCTCCATAGCTGACCACTATATTGCCAGTTTGCTTTTGTCGAACGTCCAAATCCTAGCAAATCGATCGCCCAAACCTGAAAAAACTGGCTCAGATATCCAATATTTTTGCGCCAATGGTCTGTTGATGCTCCAAAACCATGTATTAATAATATGGGTGGAGTTGTGGGATCGGACTTACCTGCACATACATAGTAGATGGACTGATCCCGCCATTGCCAATAACTGCCAGGAAGTGAAGCTGTGATAGAGGCTGATGTAGTTAACATATATAAAGTTTTGTTAAATTACATTAAATATTGTATCAAAATCAAGGCGGGATCAAATTATTTCTAAAATATTTCTCGTCAGCAATAAAAATGTTTAAAAAAAAATCTAGGCCAAAAAAAAAGAAACCTAGTAGATATTAGATATTTTAAGTAGAAAATATATAAAGAATTTGCACTAATTTTGCTTAGGTACTTTATTTTTCTTAAGAGTTTTGATACTATAAAAATATGAAAGCAGGAATGCGTAAATCAAGAAAAGATTTTTAACTGTACGAGGAGATTGACACAGGTTTACTAAGAAAAGCTAGGGAGTTTTTTCAGTGATTGCTATCTCATCACGTCCACGTCTAATAAGTCAAAACTGGGTGACAATTAGCTTTGCTTCTACCCTCTATTTGTATCCGATTCTCGATCTTTTACTGGCAGATGTTCCTAAACATTGGCATCCAGAACTACGACTAGGATTACAAGAAGCATTGGTAAATTCTGCAAAGCATGGAAATAAATTAGACCCCAGTAAGAAAGTTTTCGTCCGTTTTTCAATTGTACAAGACCAGTATTGGTGGGTGATTTCAGATCAAGGTCCGGGTTTTAAACCACCTTGTAAATCAAACCAAAATTATAGGCAAAATGCTACCTATCCTCCAGAAAATTATTGTGATGATGAAAAAGAATGTGGTCGAGGGATATATATTATCTACCAAGTTTTTGATTATGTTGAGTGGAATTCCAAGGGTACAGAGTTAATGCTATGCAAAAGAGTAAGAAATAACTCCAGATTACCCCTGGTTATATGAAGAATTTAAGTTAACTTCAACTAATTAATCCTTCTTGACTCCATGAGTTGGACATGGGGGAGCTGAAATAGATCGATCTAACCAGCTAATAGCTTGTTTGAGACGTTCGATCGCTTCAGTGGGTTGCGCCTTAATCAGAAAAACTAGGGCAGCTACAGTTAGCTCTAATGCACGGGCTTGGCGATTAGACTTAAGTCGATGCCAGTCTCTTTCTGAGATAGCAAGTCTTTGGGCTAAAGCTTGAGCTAGTTCTAATGTACTATACTCCTGTAAATCTCTTCTGTTAGTTGCAGTAGTAAAAGTTGAGTTAGAGTTAAGCATATTTTCCTAGATTAATGTTTTCAGGTAGAACTTACTATAGTTCATAAAAATATAGTCACATAAGACATATCCTTATTTCGTAGGTGTTACTCTGACTGGATGAACTACAACACCACGCCAGTTGCTTCAAGTCGGGGGACCCGCCCAACGCACTGGCTTCTCTATCCCATAGTCAAAGACATTTGGGACTGCTTTTTCTTTTCCTCTTTTTTGATGATCTCCCTGATTCAATTTCTGCTTAGTCATAATACAGAGGCTTGGACGTAGGTTCTTATGTGTCTAGAGGTAGCGTGTCAGTCCAGGAATTTCACCCTATTGAACTCAGATCGCTGACTCTTGAGGATATTTAATTTTCTATTATCGCACAAAGTTAAATAATCTCAATATTTGCCCAAATTTATGGAGACAAAAGACTATATTTGAGTACATAAGACTAAATATATGTACAACGTTTATTATACTTAAGTATGCCAGCATGAATCCTCCTCCAGAACATTCTGAGACAAAAATAAATGATGGGTATTTAAACTCTGCACCAACTGGTGGGGAGTCAGAAGTTTCAGAGACTGACTTTGCACAAGCACTAGCAGAGGTAGAGCGTTCCTTTGCTGCTCTGAAAGAACGTTATTCTCAAGTTCAGTATTATCAGAGGCGAAAAGCAGAATTAAAGCATCGCTTAGAAGAGGTGCGACCGGAAGTACGTCGCCAAAAAACTAATAAGTTACGAGAAGAGTTACAACAGATACAGACAGAATTAGAAACTATAGAATTAAACCTAGAGAGTAGTTTATTTGGTTGGAATAGCATAAAAGAACCATTTTGGCAAGCTGTGAGATTTGGCGGCTTAGGAATTGCGATCGGTTGGCTATTAAAATCTTGTGCTGGATGATGTCATATCATGTCCGGTTGAGTAATTAGATTTTGGTGGCATGAAGGCAGCAGCCAGAGGCCATAAGGCAAAATTTTTTTTTTCTACCATTTTATCACGCTCCGATGCTACCGTAGATGATATCAATCAACTTTATTTGGTTAGGACTTACGCAAAACCACTACATATAGTAGGGGTTAACGGTCGTTAAACCTTACAATTGGTGTATGATTTCACTTTTTTTATAATAGCTGATAATATTATATCCGTATAATCAGTGATCAAAAAACTTTCTCCCTTTTACCTTTCCTTTCCTTCTGCCTTCTGCCTTACTTCCTCCACAGTGTAAGTATTTAACCAGACATGGTATAATAGCAAAAATCAATCAAAATAGCAAGTCCGATCGACAGAATTAAAGGCGGAATTAAATCAATGACAAAGCAACGAATTGCTGAAATATTAAGAAGCGGTAAACCTGATGAAAAAGTGACAATTCAAGGGTGGGTACGCACTAAGCGAGAGTTGAAAGAATTTGCTTTTGTAGAGGTTAATGACGGTTCATGTTTAGCTAACCTACAGGTAGTATTAAATCCCGATCTACCAAATTATCAAGAAGGTTTGCAGCAAATGAATACTGGTGCATCGGTGGAAGTAACGGGTATTTTGGTAGAGTCACCAGCAAAGGGACAAAGAATTGAACTTAAGGCAGAAAGTGCGATCGCTTATGGTGATGCTGACCCTCAAACTTATCCTTTGCAGAAAAAACGTCATTCTTTTGAGTTTCTCCGCACTATTGCACATTTGCGAGGACGAACTAATACTTATGGATCGGTTTTTCGAGTGAGAAATGCTTGTGCTAATGCTGTACATCAATTTTTTCAAGAACGAGGTTTTTTGTGGGTTCATACTCCTATTATTACTGCTAGTGACTGTGAGGGTGCGGGGGAAATGTTTACTGTTACTAATTTGGATTTAAAGAAAGTTCCTTTAACTGAAAAACAAGATATTGATTTTAGTCAAGACTTTTTTGGAAAGCCTGCTTTTCTAACAGTAAGTGGGCAGTTAGAAGCAGAAATTATGGCAACTGCTTTTAGTAATGTTTATACGTTTGGTCCGACTTTTAGAGCGGAAAATTCTAATACTTCTCGACATTTAGCTGAGTTTTGGATGATTGAACCAGAGATGGCTTTTTGTGATTTGGTAGGGAATATGGATTTGGCTGAGGAATTTTTGAAACATATTTTTAAGTCTGTTTTGGAAAGTTGTCCGGAGGATATGGAATTTTTCAATAAACGGATTGATAAAACAGTTTTTGAAACGGCGGATACGATTATTAATAATAGTTTTGAAAGGATTACTTATACTGAGGCTGTTTCTTTGTTGGAAAAGACAGATAAAAAGTTTGAATATCCGGTAGAGTGGGGTTTAGATTTACAGTCGGAACATGAGCGTTATTTGTGTGAGGAGTTGTTTGAAAAACCTGTAATTGTGACTGATTATCCAGCAAAAATTAAGGCTTTTTATATGCGTTTAAGTGATGATGGTAAGACGGTTAGGGCAATGGATGTTTTGGTGCCGAAAGTAGGAGAAATTATTGGGGGTTCTCAGAGGGAAGAACGTTTGGATATTTTGGAAAAAAGGATAGATGAACAGGAGATGAATAAGGAGGAATTATGGTGGTATTTGGATTTGCGTAGGTATGGTACTGTGCCTCATGCGGGGTTTGGTTTGGGATTTGAAAGAGTGGTGCAGTTTATGACAGGAATGGGGAATATTCGAGATGTGATTCCTTTTCCGAGAGCGCCTTTAACTGTGGATTTTTAAAGTTAAGAATAGTTGGAAAAATGGGGGCGGTTGCTGGGAGATAATTATCATAATTTTTGGCGGTGAAATTGTGTTGATGATTATGGATAATTTTGGCGATCGCTTCTCTTTATGTATAATTAAAAATCGAGCATAGAGCAAAACTACTTTCTTTTACTAGAGCAATTTTCTTGGGAAGTGCCAAGGATTTTGAGCAAATTTTTATAACTAAAAATAAGCAATTTTTTTAATAAGTCAGGACTTACGCAAATTGACTTTTAAAGCATCATTTGTAGGGGCGAATGGTATTCGCCCTCCCTATATGTAGAGTCTGTGCGTAAGTCCTGTAAGTAATACATATAATTTCCCGATGATGGATATTATTTTTTTGACCAGATAAATTATCTATATTTATTTTGTTATGTATACAAATTTTTGATTTTAGGCAATAGGCAAGAGCGAATAGAGAATATAGTTTTTTTCGGTGAAATTATGTTGATGATTATAGATTATTTGGGCGATCGCTCCTTTATTTCAAATGTTTAATTAGTAATGATAATTTATCGCCCAATCAAATATAAATTATATTAGAGATATGGAGAGATTATAGTTATATTTCTCTGTCTATTTTTTAATTCTTTGCTCACTTCATCAGCTTTAATGTCATAGCCTTGATTGGGGTTTTGTTCGTGCAGTTTAATTAATAAATCTATGTAAAATTGATAGTAATTTTTAACTGTCGCGAAATAGGATTTAGAGAGGTTCGTAGTAATAATTTGTGTCTCAAGTTCTTCAATAATTTTGATAGCTGATTCGATTTTTGTTAATGCTTCATTTAAGTTACCTTGCTTGTATTTTAGAACTGCTAAATTATAGAGAGTATTGGCAATACTCTCTCGATCTTGGATTTTTTTCGATAAGTCTAAGGATTGGTTGAAGTAATCTAGTGCAGTTTGTTTTTTTCCTAAAGCATCGTAGACAAGACCAATATTATTCAGAGTCATAGCTTCTCCTAAAACACTTTTCATTTTTTTGAACAAGTTTAGGCATTGGTTGAAGTAATCTAGTGCAGTTTGTTTTTCTTCTAGAGCATTGTAGACAACACCAATATTATTAATAGTTATCGCTGCCCATATTTGGTAGTTTGTTTTTTGATAAAGTAGTAGTGCTTGCTCAAAAATGCTGATTGTTTGTATTTTCGATGTCACTGTTTCTTGTTTGAATAGTTCGTTCCCTTGTCGATATAATTTATTTGCTTTAAAGCTGAGTTTGATCTCTATAAAAATTATGATTCCACTCACAATTACAGAGAATGCTAATAGATAAAGAATGATATTAGCTGCCGTCAGATTATTCCTATCATGCAAAATAACTGATAAGATGAATAAGACAAATAAAGAAGCAATAACATTAACAAGTGTAGAAGCATTAATAAGTAAGACAAACAAATAACGAACTGGAAAATGTTTTGCTCCTAAAATGGAATTAATGAACGACATAATTTTTGGTATTTTCCTAACCGCAAATCTTGATAAATAATTAACTAAGCGGAATAATCTTGAATCTTGATCATTAATTGTAATAATAGCTATATTGATTAGAGTTATTATTATTAGCATGATTGAAAAATAAAGAATCGACCATCTTGTATAATTATCAACAAAGACAAACAAACCAATTATTAATGACAAAGGAAAAACTACAGGAAATAGCATCAGACTTATAACCAGGAAAATAAATCCTATTCTGGTTATAAAATTATTTGATTCAAAAATAGAATATTTCTGTGAAATTACTTTTGTTTGATATACAATAAGCTGTAACCAGTGTAGGCAAGCAACGAACAAGAAGAGTCTTTGAACCTCAACAATCATATTAAAAAAGTACAATATAAATAGACAAATAAACATATTAATAATTATATGAATGTCTAAACTGGAAAAAGATAACCGTCGAGTCTGATGAATAGTCATAGATTTACACCTTTTTTGATAACTAAAATTTTGAGGAAATTATATTTCTAGTTTCTAGAACATATATGGAATTTTGAGCAAATATAAAAATGCTAAAGCTTTTATATATCAATGGTTTTAAATTTAATCATCAAGCTCTAAATTATCATAATTTTTTTTTCGGTGAAATTGTGCTGATGATTATAGATAATTATGGCGATCGCTCCTGTATTTCCAATTTTTAATCAGCAATGATAATTTATCGCTAAATCAGAAACAAATTATAGCAATTCCCAAAAAGCGTGAGGTACATAATTTTAGGTTTTAGGCAAAACTTCACTGGGAAAAGAAAAGAAGAAAAACAACTGTACCTCATAACTTTGGTAATTGCTATGGTTTAGGGATCTCCAGATATTATAGTTAGATTTCTCTCTAGATTTTTTAGCTTTTCGATTACTTCACTAGCTTTAATATCATAACCTTGATTTGGGTTTTGTTGGTGAAGTGTAACTAATAAGTCTATGTAAAATTGATAGTAATTTTTAACTGTCGCGAAATAGGATTTAGAGAGGTTAGTAATAATAATTGCTGTATCAAATTCTTCGATAATGTTGATAGCTGATTCGATTTTTGTTAATGCTTCGTTTAAGTTACCTTGGTTGTATTTTAGAACTGCTAAATTATAGAAAGTCTTGGCAATAGTCTCTCGGTCTTGAATTGTTCGCGATAAGTCTAAAGATTGATTGAAGTAATCTAATGCGATTCGTTTTTCTTCTAAAGCATCGTAGACAAGACCAATATTATTAAGACTCATAGCTTCCCCTAAAAAATTTTTCATTTCTTGGAACAAGTTTAGGGATTTGTTGAAGTAATCTAGTGCAGTTTGTTTTTCTTCTAGAGCATTGTAGACAAGACCAATATTATTCAGAGTTATGGCTGCCCATATTTGGTAGTTTGTTTTTTGATAAAGTAGTAGTGCTTGCTCAAAAATGCTGATTGTTTGTATTTTCGATGTCACTGTTTCTTGTTTGAATAGTTCATTCCCTTGTCGATATAATTTATTTGCTTTGAGGCTGAGTTTTGTCTCTATAAAAATTCTTATTACACTTACAATTACAGAGAATAGTAATATATAAAGCATAATATTACCTAACGTCAGATTATTCGGATCATGCCAAATAACTGATAATATTAGTAAGACAAATAAAGAAGCAATAACATTAACAAGCATAGAAGTGTGAATAAGTAATACAAACAAAGAACGAACTGGAAAATATTTTGCTCCTAAAATGGAATTAATGAATGACACAATTTTTGGTATTTTCCTAACCGCAAATCTTGATAAGTAATTAACTAATTGAAATAACTTTAAATCCTTATTAATAAATATACTGATTTGGCATATTACTACTAGGATTATAGAATAAATAATCGGCAATATTATATAGTCACCAACAAAAACAAATAAGCCAATTATTAATAACCAAGGAAAAATAACACCAAACACCATCAGAGTTATCACCAGGCAAATAAATACTATTCTGGTTATAAAATTATTTGATTCAAAAATTGGATATTTCTGTAAAATTATTTTTATTGTATATACAATAAGCTGTAATAAGTGTAGATAATAAACGAACAAGTTTAGTCTTTGATCGTCCAAGTCAAAACCAAGATTAAAAAAGCTCGTTATCAACAAACAAAGAAGCAGATTAATAATTATATGAATGTCTACACTGGAAAGAGATAACCGTCGATTTGGAGTTGAAAAAGTCATAGATTTACACCTTTTTTAATCACTAAAATTTTGAGGAAATTATATTTCCAGTCTTTAGGAATATATGGAATTTTAGGTAAGCAGATTACTTGATGATTAAGTAGTCAGTAGTTACTAAGTAGGTAGGCACAAATAAACGTCACAATGTGACAAAATTTTTATGCAGTCGAAACTATTGAGATTGCTTCCTTCCACGCAGTGACCGTCGTAATGACGTAGTTGTGAATTTTCCCTTCTACATACTTATTAAGAATCAGAAATTTATCATGGAAATTTTTACTGTTATTTCCTACAATATTTCAAAATTTTGGTAAATAATTGCTGAAGTGTTTATATGTTAAAGTCTACAAGCATCTACACGAAAAAATAACAACTTTACCCGTTCAAAAGGTGACGCCCACTCTCTTGCAGCCGCAATATCTCCCCACCCAGGTCCCTGCTCACCAGCGCCCACAACCGCTCCCCACGGTAAATGTCCTACATAAGGAGTATTCCGATTAACAGACTCCCAAACCCGTTTCCATTTACCTGCTTCGCGCCAACCCACTTTCTGTCCAAAGGCAGTTTCATATCTTTTGTAATATTCCTTTGTTGCGCCACCCAGTTGATAAGCTTTCCAAACGTACCAACCACCACTGACACTATCATAAATTTTCTCCTGAACAGAAAAACCAAACTGACCATTACTATGTTTTAGCCAAAGTTGGTCTATTGTACTCAAATTCTTACAGGATAAATTACGCAAGTCTTCTCTCCTTAGCCATTTTTCCGACCCTCGACCTGCAACTTTTAGAATTAATTTGGCTGTCTCCTTATCTGCTTCTTCCCAGTTTCCTGCTGCTAACAAGTCACGCAGTTTTGTGTAATCAACTCCCACTTCTGAAACTAGAGATACATAATGAGGAATTGCTTCACCCCGATACTCCTGAAACAAATTAATAGGTATACCCCAGTGAAAAGTATTAAGTTGATCATATGTTTCTATCCTTTCAACAATTTGCTGAAAAGTTGACTTTTGTGCGTCATACAAACTTGTTTTTTCTGATTTCAAACTTTGGATTATTTCTAGATCGCTCATCCCATGAACTGCTACAACCTCACCCCTAACATCTACAACTGGAGCGCCACTCATTCCATCTATATTCAAAACTTGATAATAAACTCCATAACCGTCTGCTAACTGAGCTAAACTCGAAACAGTACCAGAAACAAATTTAGGCACCAACTCCTCACTCTCCATTGGGAAACCAGAAATATAGATGGAACTACCTATTTTCAGATTTTCATAATTACCTATTTTCAAAGCTGGATAATTGCATTTTTTTCCCTCTGGTTGAAACGTGACTAAAGCTAAATCAATATTGCTAGGAAATATTTTTACACTGGTAATATCCCAGACTTTTTCATCATTAGTTTCTAATATTGTCTCCCCCTCTTTTTTAAGAAAATGAGCTGTAGTTAGCACAGTACAAACATCAGTTTCTCCAGATACAAAAAAACCCGTTATATGTTCAGATTGACTTCTAGAAGATATTTTGACAATACTCAGTTCTAGTCGAGAGGCAATTTTTTCTGATGATAATTCTCCAGAACAATTTGTCAGAGTTAGTGCTAGGAATGTTAAACCAACGATTCTTGGTAAAAATTTCATCTTTTTCAGCAGTTGAGAAATCTTATTCTTACTATTATACTGACAACTAAAAAATAGGTGATTCCTTAATACGACCAGGACTTACGCAAAAAATGGAATTATACACCATCTGTAAGGGCGAATGCCATTCGCCCCTACTACATGCAGAAAAATCACTCTTACTATTCTTTAGGCCACTTACTCTGTAATATCATGTTCGGTTGAATACTTATAATATCTGTGGACCGAAGGCAGCTATGTTGATGGCAGCTATGCTGAAGGGAAAGAGCAAGGTTAGAAGGCAGAAGGTTTTTTATAACTGATTATCCAAACATGATATTAAGTCCTGTATCATTTTAGGTGTACTATTGCCAAAGTTACATACATGACTGCTGAATTGAATAGTAAGAATTTGGGAGAATTTTCCTTAAAGCCTAAAGCTGTTCTTGTCCACGATCCGACTCCGTTTGGTGTCTTTAATCAGTTTATACATATTCAGAAAGAAGAAATTCAAGAATACTATCTTTTTCGGGAATCACCTCAACCAGAACTCTATCCATCCCATCATCAAGAGTTTGTAAATGCACTCAAAGCTGAGATAGGATATGTCTTTTATCTATCAGATATTTTATCCTCATCGACTAATCAATTACTAAGTAAATGGCAAAATTACCTATCAAAAAACCCGAATTTAGTTTTTACTCGTGATGCTTTTATTACCCTTCCTTGGATGCCAGATAGCTATTTACCCGGTAAAATGGGAAAAAAAATTAGGCAGCTAGAGCCTAAACTCATGTCAGATATTGGTGAAATTTTAGGCTTGAAGGAAATTCTCAAAATTCCCGACCCATTGGTTTTAGAAGGAGGAGATGTGATTCCTTTTTGCCATCAAAATCAGCGATACTTGCTAATTGGATATGGTAGAAGAACAACTAAAGAGACCTTATATTTCTTACAAGAACAACTCATTGGCAGGGGAATAATTGATGGTATTGTTGGGATCGAACTAGCCCAATGGCGCATTAATCTTGATGGAGGTATGTTGCCAGTGACTGATGATGTTATTATCACTCATCCCGAAAGCCTAATTAATGGTATTCTTTTGAACCGAACAGAGACACAAATTAATCCGATTCATTTTTTCAAAGATTTAGGATTTCAATTTATAGAAGTCACTCAAGAGGAATCTCTTTATCGACTAGCTTGTAACTGTTTCTGCTTGGGAGAACGCAAGATAATCGCTTACGACCTCTCAGAACGAGTCTACAACTTATTAAGACAGCATCATGTAAATGTCATTCGAGTCCAAGGAAAAGAGCTAGTTAAAGGAATAGGAGGACCAAGATGTATGACTAGACCTATTTATAAAGAGATTACAACCGAGTTTTTTGCCTAAAAAATAACCAATATTAATGGATAATGGATAATTGATAATTACCTCTGCATTATAGTTACAAAATAGAATAAATTTATATAATATTGGGTAATTAATGTTGACAATTTTATTTCTATCTCCCATCCTTGAAAATAATTAATTATATGATAAATAAACTCGAACCAAAGCCAAATTTATATTTACATATAGACGGAGATATACCTGAAGATTTAAACAAAGGTACTTTAATTTCACTACAGAGAAGTACCCCAATGAAAATTTATAATTTAGGGTTTCAACCAGCAAAATCAATACCAGAAATACCCCGGTGGTTTCTGCAAAAATATGCCTCTTTTCCTTTCAAAATTTTAGAACCATTTGCCGGAGGTGGTACTACAATAATAGAATCAATTAAATGTGGAATATCTATTGATTGGTTAGATTATCATCCACTTAGTCGTTTAATTTGCCAAGTCAAAACAAGTATATTTTCAGTAACGGAGGTTGAGGAAGAAATAACTAAAATTCTTCAGAGTGCTTATAGTCATCAAAAATCACCAGAAACTATTGACTTTGCCAATAAAGATTTTTGGTTTCAACAGGGAGTACAAGAAGGTTTAGAAATCCTCAGATATTATATTTTAAAATCTCCCAAAACTATACAACCTATTATGTGGTTAGCATTTGCTTCTACTGTCAGAAAAACATCAAATATGAACGATGGAATGATATTAGCAGCTAGGCGATCGCATATAAAAGAGATACCAAAGTTATCTCGTTCAGATGTGTTTAAATACTTTCAAATCTATGGTAATAAAACAATAGATGCAGTTATTGAATGGCAGCCTTTGATCGAGACAAATATTCATCTGGTTAAACAGTTAGCATTGGCGGATGCTAGAACAATTTCAGGGGATATAAAATATAATGCTGTAGTTAGTTCTCCACCTTATATAAATGCCATAGATTATGTGTGGGCTTCAAAATTTGAACTTCACTGGTTAGGTATGGTAAAAAGTAATCAAGAGAGACTTAATTTATACTCTCAAGAAATAGGCACAGAAAGAATACCTAAACAAGAATGTAAGGAGCTTAGTAAAACTGGTTATCAACTTCTTGATAAGTTAATAGAAGATATCTATTTAGGTAAAAAATATCAAGCATCTACAGGTCAAAATCAACTTAGAGCAAGAGTTGTATACAAGTATTTTATGGATATGCAGGAACATTTTCAAAGTTGTTTTTCCTGTTTAAAAACCGGAGGATATTATTGTTTTTCTATAGGCGATCTTAGTAAAATTTGTGGTGTTGATATTCCAGTTGCAAGTATTTTAACAGAAATCGCTTGTGATATTGGTTTCCAGGAAGAATTTCATTTTCATCTATTGTTGAAAAATCGTAAATTGAATATTCCTAGAAATGTAAATTGGGCAAGTACAATCAAACACGATACGGTAGTTGTTTTGGAAAAGCCTTTTTCATTAATGGATAATGGATAATTGATAATTGATAAAAATAATATAGACTTTAAAGCCTGCTTTTGTAGTAGGATTTAATTTTGACTTAATTAATAAAGCCTTTATCTAAAACTAAAATAAATAGCTGATGGCTGATAGCTTACTGCTGAATGCTTACAATGAATAATAATCAACTAAATAATTCTTTAGATATAATTTTACAGAAATACAGCCAATCTTTCGCTTCAAAAATATTTATTCAAGAGTCTTTAGAAGCAGATGATTTAATGCTTGTCTTTGGACTAAATCAAGAAATTAAAGCGAGGAATAAACAATATTGGGGAAGAGAATTAGGAATGTGTTGGGAACGGATAGTTAAATAAATTTGTAGACAAACTTGCGATAATTTTAATGAAGCTATTCGAGATGGTAATGATAAATTATGCGACTTTGTAGTTGGGTTGGATGCAATTGATACAAAATATAGAATTGGTTCGGGAGATTCAGGAACTCTAAAGAAATTCAGGCAGTATGCAGTTAGACTAAATAATATAGGATACAACCCCGTTTTACTAATACTCAGAAATGATAATTTGCCTCAAGCTATAAATGCTTGCTCTATGGGAGGTTGGCAAGTAATTTCAGGAAACGAAACCTTTAATTATATAAATCAAACTACAGGATTTGATTTGAAATTATGGTTAAACAATAGAATAAATTTATATAGTATTGGGTAATTAATGTTGAAAATTTGTGTCAATCTCCCAATATTTCATCCACAGTAAAAGTGAAATTAGGCAAACCTTGAATTGTCACTGTTTCACCACTCTTAAAAGTCTGTACAATTTCATAACCATTCGCAGTAGGTTGTCGATAAACTTCCAGACATTTTTGAGGAAGATTTACCAACCAAACTTCAACAATATTATTCTCAGCATATAAGGGAATTTTTACTTCTTGGTCATATTTAACTGTTGTATCTGACACTTCTATAAGGAGAAATACATCTTCTGGTTGAGGATGTTGAGTCCGATAAAAATCTGGTCGTTGTTGCAGCAAAGCGATATCTGGTTCTGGTTCAGAATTATCATTCAATCTTACAGGGTCTTGAATTCCCACAGTAACAGTCTTTGCTAAACGTAAAAAGAAAAGTTCGTTCAGACGTTTCACACAAGCTGAGTGATGAATACCAATAGGGGACATTTTGACAATTTCTCCTCGGATTAGTTCTACTCGTTCATTTTCAGTTAATACTCCTGCTTCCAGCATTTTATAGTACTGGTCTACAGTAAATAGTCGTCGCAATAATTTTACAGACATTACTAACTCCTTGAGAATAATTGTAAGCTATCAGCTATTTTTTATTTTAGATAAAGGCTTTTTTTACTAATACTCAGAACCGAAGAAATTTATATAGTATTGAGTAATTAATATCGAAAATTTCTGTTAATCTCCCAATATTTCATCAACAGTAAAAGTGAAATTAGGCAAACCTTGAATTGTCACAGTTTCACCACTCTTAAAAGTCTGTACAATTTCATAACCATTCGCAGTAGGTTGTCGATAAACTTCCAGACATTTTTGAGGAAGATTTACCAACCAAACTTCAACAATATTATTCTCAGCATATAAAGGAATTTTTACTTCTTGGTCATATTTAACTGTTGTATCTGACACTTCTATAAGGAGAAATACATCTTCTGGTTGAGGATGTTGAGTATCATAAAAATCTGGCTTTCGTTGCAGCAAACTTATATCTGGTTCAGGTTCAGAATTATCATTCAATCTTACAGGGTCTTGAATTCCCACAGTAACAGTCTTTGCTAAACGTAAAAAGAAAAGTTCGTTCAGACGTTTCACACAAGCTGAGTGATGAATACCAATAGGGGACATTTTGACAATTTCTCCTCGGATTAGTTCTACTCGTTCATTTTCAGTTAATACTCCTGCTTCCAGCATTTTATAGTACTGGTCTACAGTAAATAGTCGTCGCAATAATTTTACAGACATTACTAACTCCTTGAGAATAATTGTAAGCTATCAGCTATTTTTTATTTTAGATAAAGGCTTTTTTTACTAATACTCAGAACCGAAGAAATTTATATAGTATTGAGTAATTAATATCGAAAATTTCTGTTAATCTCCCAATATTTCATCAACAGTAAAAGTGAAATTAGGCAAACCTTGAATTGTCACAGTTTCACCACTCTTAAAAGTCTGTACAATTTCATAACCATTCGCAGTAGGTTGTCGATAAACTTCCAGACATTTTTGAGGAAGATTTACCAACCAAACTTCAACAATATTATTCTCAGCATATAAAGGAATTTTTACTTCTTGGTCATATTTAACTGTTGTATCTGACACTTCTATAAGGAGAAATACATCTTCTGGTTGAGGATGTTGAGT
>NZ_JAAHGH010000015.1:54096-96552 GCF_010672525.1 Okeania sp. SIO2B3
TTACCAACCAAACTTCAACAATATTATTCTCAGCATATAAAGGAATTTTTACTTCTTGGTCATATTTAACTGTTGTATCTGACACTTCTATAAGGAGAAATACATCTTCTGGTTGAGGATGTTGAGTCCTATAAAAATCTGGTCGTCGTTGCAGCAAAGCGATATCTGGTTCAGGTTCAGAATTATCATTCAATCTCACAGGATTTTGAATTCTCACAGTAACAGTTTTTGCTAAACGCAAAAAGAATAGTTCGTTAATACGGTCCACACAAGCTGCGTGATGAATACCAATAGGGGACATTTTGACAATTTCTCCTCGGATTAGTTCTACTCGTTCATTTTCTTTTAATACTCCTGCTTCCAGCATTTTATAATATTGGTCTACAGTAAATAGTCGTCGCAATAATTGTACAGACATTTTCAACTCCTTGAAAATAATTATATGAATTTGTTTATGTATAACAATTATATTTATTATAAATATTCTTGCCTAACTTTAACTTGTTAATAATTCTATCAAGTCTTCAGTTATCGGACAACCTGTTTCTCTTTCAAAATGAAGAAACATCGGACTAAAATTCGCCTCCAGGAAAACAAAATCTCCATTAGGTTTAAATCGCCAGTCAATACCAGTCCATTTTAATCCAAATGCTTTAGTAATAGTTAAACATTGTTGTTTCATATCCTCTGGTGTTTCTAAATAGATTAATTTTGCTCGTTTATCTTCCCGAAAATCTAGAGAACTACTCCTAATTTCAGCAGAATAAACTTTTTCGCCAATCACATAACTACGAATATTTGTACCGGGAATAAATTCTTGGATAGTTACGGGAGAAATGCTTAATGCTAATTTCATCCGATTAATTTCTAAATGTTCTTTGGTTAAAAATTGAGTATGAGAACCTCCATAAACAGGTTTAAAAATTACATCTTTAAATACTTGAGAAAATTCTAAAATTTCATCAGCATTATTAGTAATAAGAGTCGCTGGAATAGTCACACCTATTTTATTAGCTAAACTTAATTGCAAAGGTTTTTCTTTATGAAATTCATAAGCCTCCCAACCATTCACCCATTTTTCAGGTTTAGACCGCATAAAAGAACGTAATAAACCCATCGAATCATTAACTGCTATTCTCTCCTGATATAAATCAGTTAATTTCGGAACATTAACCCCGGCAAAAGTCCGCCAAAAAATTTTATTTATATCTGCTAAATTCCATTTTCTGCCATCTGGAAATATTAAACATCCCGTGTGAGTAATAGGTTGCCAAGAGATTTTTAACTTAGTGGGAAATAAACGAGTATCTAAATAATCAACTGTTATTCCTTTTTCTGTGAGAGACTTTTTGAGATGGGCAGCATGAATATCTTCTTCACTGCCCAGGATTAAAATATTCATTAAAGTTATATGAAATACTAAAATTTTTGCTACAAATAGTTAGGCTGTTTCAAGGAGTCAGTCCTCAGGAGTCAGGAGGCACGGAAGGAATAGAATAATACAATTTATCAAAAATTTTTCTACGTTTTATTGAGTAGGGGAGTAGGGGATAATTAAATAATTAATAATTTAGAATTAAGAATTTAGAATTACCTCTCCTTTAAAACGGAATTGATTGACTCAAAGGAAATTTTTTCTTTTTATCCCCTTAAAAAGGGAGGCTTTATACCACAATTTTTCGGTAAA
Organism: Okeania sp. SIO2B3; assembly: GCF_010672525.1. GTDB lineage: Bacteria > Cyanobacteriota > Cyanobacteriia > Cyanobacteriales > Microcoleaceae > Okeania. The sequence continues at coordinate 55,784 of NZ_JAAHGH010000015.1, forward strand.
CATAAGAATAATTAATTATAGCTATGGCGCTAATTATCAAAAAGGTGACTCTTTATGTGTTAATGACTTAATAATTGAAGTGCTGCTCAGGAAGAAAAGGAAGACTTGAGAGAAAAAAAGCGTAGATATTATGAATTTGAATATATTTCTGCTTACAAGTTCGCTTTCTCCCTTTGTCTACTTTGTCTGAATTAACTAGATTAACTAAATTAGGACTTACCTAATAATGAATAATTAATAATTAATAATTAATAATTAATAATTAAACAATTCAGCTTTATTAGCCTCCCCTTTCAAAGGGAAAAAAGATTTTTTTCCTTGAGATTCAATCCTCTTCCTAAAAGGGATAGGTAATTATTAATTGTTAATTTTTAATTGCTGAAGCACTGACAATATATAGGATTTTGTGCGTTACGCTATGGCTAACACACCTACCAATAGCTTTCCCGTTTATTAACTAAATAAAATTCAGGTTTAAATTGTCTAGAGATGAAACACCTTCTACGATCGCAATCAAATCTCCTGATAGAGTAGATATATTAACTGAATTATTAACTATTTCAAAACTATAATCATTCAAAGTTCCTGATAACTGAATTCGATCTAAAGGAGTATCAAAATTTTGAATTAAAGCAAAGTCTGAATCACCAAAACCAAGATAAAAAGGCGACCCTGGGGAAGAACCAAGTATAAATTGATCTACTCCTTCTGTTCCGGAAGTACCAACTAATATATCAATTTCTCCCGTTCCCGAATCACTAGGTATAATTCGGTCATTGATGATGTCATATCCAATAACGCTAACACCAACAATTCTGGTATTGTTGCCGAAAGCATTAATAATATCATTACTATCATTGTCAGTAAAAAAACCAATGCGTTGAATTTCAAATTGTCCAAACTGAATGTAATGTTCTAAACCAGAACTAAATACTCCTGTGTTGATAGCAACATCAATATCAGGATAAGATTGCCGATAAATTTCTTCATTAAAATCTCCACCTTCTTCTCCTATTGCCAAAGTAGTGACATCACCTTCTTCCGAACCTACTTGAGTGATAATTTCATTATTAATAGGAGGAGGAAAACCACCTTCCTCTCCTATTGCCAAAGTAGTGACACCACCTTCTTCTCCTAGTGCTAGAGTTGTTGCTATCCCTTCTTCAGAGCTTGGTTGAGTAATAGTTTCATTACTGATAGGAGTAGCACCACCTTCTTCTCCTACTGCTCTAGTTGTCGGTTCTACGGGTGGCACTCCTATTGGAGTCATACCACCTTCTTCTCCTATTGCTTGAGTGGTTGCGAAACCTTCTTCAGAGCTTGGTTGAGTAATAATTTCATTATTAATAGGAGTAGCACCACCTTCTTCTCCTATTACTTCAGTTGTCGGTTCTCGGGGTGGCACTCCTATTGGATCGATACCACCTTCTTCTCCCAGTGCTAAAGTCGTTGGTACAGGAAGATTACCACCTTCTTCTCCGATGGCTAAAGTTGTTGGTATAGGTTCACTGGAACCACCTTCTTCTCCGATGGCTAGAGTTGTTGCTATCAGTTCGCCACCATTTTCTAAATCATCAAACGCTGTTGTTATAGCACCACCTTCTTCTCCGATGGCTAAAGTTGTTGCTATCAGTTGAGATGGGTCATTAAAAGTATTAGGGTTAGGTTCAACTTGAATTTTTTGTAAAGACTCAAGAACATTTAGGTCATAGTCAAATGGATGTGTCATATTTTCCTTTTGTTCAACTTTTATTTATGATGGAAAGTACTGAAGATTGTTGAATATCTTCTATCAATTACAGTATAGTTGAGAAATATCGATCGCTATTATAGATGAATAAACTACCCAATGACATAGATGAGGCACTCACTCAAGCCATAGAAGCTACTAAAGCAGCTCTCCAAGATGGTTACAGTAGAATCCAAATCGAAATAGTTATTCCAGAAATTGAACTTCAAGCTCAATCTCTAGCAGCACAATTTATTCCTGCTTTACTAGAAGAAGGCATTCAACCAAAAGTATTCTTTCCTGATACTGGTGCTGCAGCATTGGCAAGACGAGATTGGCAAGAAGCACCCTTTAAAGTAAAAGTAGAAGATATTGGTACAAGTAGGTCTCCAGTTGACAGCAAAATTGCACCGGAAGACGAATTTTTTCTGTTAATTGCCCTTTCTTCTGTAGAAGTGGCCCAGGCTGAAAAATTGTGTAATTTGGCAGGCGATCGCCCAGTTGTGATGTTAATTCCCAGATTAGAGGATGTATCTATTGTGGGAATTGGTTATGCAGCACGTCAACTCCGGGAAAGATTTCTGACAACTATTGAATCTTGCTACTATATCAAGTCTTTTGGTGAGGCTGCATTGTATCGTTGTTATCCTTCTCCCTGGCAAATTTGGCTTGAGTCAAATGGCCAATATAAATTAATTGCAGAGCGACCTGAGAAACCGATGGGAGATGCAGTGGAAATAATTTTAGCTGAAGCTACTGCTACAGTTAAAACAGATAGCTCTACTTCTGTTAATCAAACTCCTGCTACACCAAAACGGAAAGGATTTTTAGCTGAAATTCAAAAATTCCTGCGTGCTTTAAGTAACTAAGTTTTCCGCAGACATGAACTTATACCGTTTCACGGAAGTCATAAGTCATAAGTTAGAAGTTGGAAGTGAAAATTGATAGACTTAAAGTTATTGACTATAGCAATTCCCAAAAAGCGCGAGGTACAAAATTCCTTGGTTTTAGGGAGTAGGGAGTAGGGAGTAGTAATTCTGGTTCCGTAGGAATCGATAAATAGGGTTTGCGCTTCACTAGTCTTTTAGTCGGGGTAGGAGACAGGAGACAGGAGACAGGAGACAGGAGACAGGAGACAGGAGACAGGAGACAACCCACCCCTCGCCCCTCCCCCGACCGTGGAGGGGAGAAATGGCTCGGGAGCGAGGAGGTAGGAGTAACAATTGTCAATTTGGGATTTTTCTGCCCAACTATGAGCCTAAAATACGCTCCATGCATGAGCGTTTTAGACTGAAACAGGCGTACTTTTTAAAGGCCCCAAAAAGGCACTTGTCTTTATATGTCAATGCTTTTAGATTTAATCAGCAAGCCCTAAATCAGAAAAACAACTGTACCTCATTAGCTTGGGAAATTCTATATACAATAATTTCAGCCTATTATTCCACATCATCAGTTGCTGACTATTTGTGACATTCTTAGAGTGAATTAGTATTACTAAAAGTATTTTTGTCTAAGGTGAGCCGACCCCAATTTTGATCGAAGCTACAATTTATTTCAAATTAGCTACATTCTGGATTTACCTGAAAATTAGGGTCGGTTGACCTCAGAAACTATGTGTTATTATAGATATAAATAAAATGAATAATATATTAGATGTTTTAATTAAATTTTATGACATTAAAATCACATTAAATTTTGACAAAAAAAAGTCGATTTCGCCTAACTTAATGCAATTAAGTAGATAGAGTAAAACTAGATATTATAGGAAATCTTGAGAAGTAAAAATGAAGCAGAGACGTATTATAATTGGCGATGTACATGGGCATTATGATGGTCTGATGATTTTGCTAGAGGCGATCGCCCCTGGAAAAGATGAAAAGGTGTACTTTTTAGGGGACTTAATAGACCGAGGCCCGAAAAGTTCTCAAGTAATAGAATTTGTCAGAAATAACTCCTATCAGTGTCTCCTAGGAAATCACGAACAAATGATGATTCAAGCTCTTTCAGATAAAGGAGGCAAAAAAGGAGCATGGGAAGCTTGGTTTTACAGTGGAGGGAATGAAACGGTAGAAAGTTATAGAGATACAGGAATTATGCCTTATGAGGATGTAGAATGGATTCGATCGCTACCTCTATATCTAGATTTAGGAGATATTTGGTTAGTTCATGCAGGGGTAAATCCAGAACTACCTATTCAAAAGCAAACTTATCATGAATATTGTTGGATTCGCAAAGAATTTCATTCTATTGAAAAACCTTACTTTTCCAATAAGTTAATGATTATAGGTCATACTATTACTTTTACTTTTAATAATGTTGAACCTGGAGAGTTGGTTTGTGGGGCAGGTTGGTTGGATATTGACACGAGTGCCTATCATCCTCGTAGTGGATGGCTAACAGGATTAGATGTTGATAATAATATTGTTTATCAAGTTAATGTGAATAATAATGAAATTAGGAAAATGGCTTTAGAAGAACTTGTAAAACCTTATACTCCCAAGCCAACTTTAAAAGAAATAATGCAAGAACGTTTATTAGCTAAAAAAAAGTACAAAGAGAAACTCAAGGTTAAGATAAATTGATGAAAATAGCAGCTTCTCTTTCAACAATTAACAATTAATAATTAATAATTGCCTATTCTTGTAAATTAAGAGGGTTAGCTAAAAGGATTTTTTTGATTTTTTCTCTATGAATGGAGAGGCTTTATACCAAATTGATAAATTTTTGCTACAAATCAGCTAGGATATTTCTGAGTAGTCAACCCACCCCCGCCCCTCCCAGGAGGGGAACTCAGGAGGACCGATTCAGAATGAATGGCTTTAATACCAGTTTTTAGGTCGGAATTTATCTTTTTAGTCCAAGAGACATATCCGATAAAGTATTTTAATTGCCCTGATTATTCGTAACATTCTTTTTCCAAATCAGTATTATACCTTAATTTTTCGGTAAATATAAATAGATTAATGATGAATGCAACTAGAAGAAAAACAACAATTAATTAGTTATTTAGGTCAATTTGTTACCCATGCTCGTTGGGAAAAAATAATATCTGTTTTGCAGCAAAGAACCCGTCATATTACTGTTATTTTAGAAGATATTTATCAACCCCACAATGCTAGTGCAGTACTCCGAAGTTGTGACAGTTTTGGGGTACAAGATGTACATATTATAGAGAATAAAAATATATTCACAATTACTCAAGGTGTTAGTGTTGGTTCAGACCGCTGGTTAACATTATATCGTTATAACCAACAAGGCATAAATAATACTCAAGAATGTTTAAAAAGATTAAGAAGTGAGGGTTATATCATAGCAGCAACAACCCCCCATACGAAGCAAATAACTATTGAAAAATTATCTGTAAATACAAAAGTAGCGTTAATGTTTGGTTCAGAAATTAATGGGTTGTCAGAATATGCTCAAAACAATGCAGATGTATCGGTAAAAATTCCAATGCAGGGATTTAGTGAAAGTTTTAATATTTCAGTGAGTGTTGCTTTATGTTTATACGATCTGACAAATCGTTTGCGCCGACAGCATAATAATTGGGAATTAACTGAAACAGAAAAATTAGATTTGGAATTAAATTGGCTGCGGAAATCTATTAAAGCTGGAGAACTTATTGAGAAGAAATTTTTCAGAGATATTTTTCAACAATGAATAATGAATAATTAATAATTAATAATTACCTCTCCTTGAAAAGAAGAGGATTGACTAATGAAGATCGACAGTGAAGATCGACAAATTTTTGACCAAATCAAAATTCTACTAAAATTTAGTCATAGCAATGTATTCAACATGATATGGATCTAAAATCGACAAGAATATTTTTAAAACTTGTCGATCTTCGACAATATTATTTAGCTGACCGCTGATTGCTGAAGTGCTGAATGCTAAGAATTACTCTGACTAAAAGGTAAATCTTCATTAATTCTCTCCATTTCTAACTGTTCCATTTCATTCACTTGCCCAATGTAAGACAAGAAGATTTTTGACAAACGATTATGATAAAATTTATGCAAACTATGATTAGGTGTTGCTGGAAAACCACGCCGTTTTTTATGACGCCCACCAGCACCAGGGTCAAAAGTATTAATACCATGGTCGATCGCCCATTCTATCGGAGCATAATAACAAGCATCAAAATGTAAACAATCTATTTCATAGGTGCTGCCCCAGTAACGACCGTAAAGGCGATCGCCCTTAGTAATACAAAACGACATTCCCACAGGTAAGCGGTCGTCCTCCTCACTGTAACCTGCCACAAATAATACTCGATGGCGAAAGTCGTGATGTAATTGTTCAAAAAATCGCTTCGTCAAATATTTACTACCCCACCAACCAAATTTATCGCAGGTACTCTCGTAAAAACTGTACATCTTAGAAAACAGAGCTTTTGGTATTTCATCTCCAGTAAAAGTCTGCATTTGTAAACCAGCTTTTCCTACTGCTTTGCGTTCCCGCTTAATATTACGACGTTGATTAGCATTAAATACTTTGAGATAGTCATCAAAAGTCTGATAACCTTGATTTTGCCAAATGTAACTATGGTGTACCCAACTGCTAAAACTATTACGTTGCAGTATAGGATGCCATTCTGGATCGACATAGAGAAAATGACATCCAGAAATATTATGGCGATCGCAAAAACGATCAATTTCACTGACCATCAAGGCTGTCATTTCATCCTCATCCTCCCCAGGCGCGATTAAAAATCTATACCCCTCAGCAGGAGTAAAAGGAGACATTCCCAATAACTTTGGGTAATATTCAATACCTAAGCGGTAAGCTATATCGGCCCATTGATGGTCAAAAACAAATTCACCTTGACTGTGCCCCTTGATATAAAGTGGAGCTGCTGCTATCAATTGTCTATCTCGCCATACCGTTAAATGTTGGGGTAGCCATCCACTTCTACCACCCACACTACCAGAAGTTTCCATATTATGCAGCCAGTCCCATTCTAGGAAGGGAGTTTTTAAAGGTTGGGCTAGAGCATCCCACTCTGGTTTAGGGACTTCAGAAATTTTGCCAATCCAGGCTAGAGAATATTGGGGTTTAGGCTGTTGAATCATTTTCACTCTCTTTGGCGTGTCCGATATCTAAGTTAATCTATTTGTGCATTTGTTGGGTGTGCTTGAAAAAGTAGTCAGGTAGGGGAGCCGTCGGATTGGCGACGTACAGCAGTTATAGCAATGAGCGCTGGTATATTTACAAATTGCAGGAGAGGCCAAATAGCTAAAAGTCTTATATTATCAGCAATTTATTTCCCCTTCCGGAGCTGTTGCCTGCGCACAGCGCTATATATCAAATCCAGTAGCATCGGGGGATGGGGAGATAGAGAAATATTGGTTCATTAATTGATAATTGATAATGGATAATTGATAATTACCTCGGGTTTTAACCGCTACGGAATTGAATATAAGGAAATATTATTTCTTTTCTTGGTCTCATGGATATGGCGAGGAGACCTCGCCATCCCACCCAACGGGGAAGCTCCGAAGATAGAACTCCGTTCCGCTGTCGCGTTTCGCGTCAGCGTTGCGAAGCAAACGACCGCTGTCTTGGTCGATTGGATATGGCGAGGGGACCTCGCCATCCCTCGACCGCTTTTTTCCCCTTAAAAGGGGAGGCTTCAAGGCGCGAATTATTTAATTTAGGACTTAGGCAGATACGCTATATATAGTACTCATAACTATTGTCCAATAGTTACTTGACTCTATACACAGTGTCTTTGCGTAAGTCCTGTAATTATTAATTATTAATTATTAATTATTAATTATTTGGTAATGGTTGAAAATGGAACATTTTTTTATATCGAATTAAATGGATTTGATATTATTCAACAGCTATCTTGACTTTTAGCTTGATGAGCGCAAGCCCTAATTAGCAAAAAGGTTATTCGACCTGTGTTGATTACTTAATAACTGAAGTGTTACCTAAGCATAGCATTAATGCATGGGAATTGGTATAATATATGTTGATAATTCTATAATTACTTCAATCCCCCCATCCCCCCATCCCCCCATCTCCCCATCTCCCCCAACCATATAATAAGTATTCAAGCGAACATGATATGACTCGGTCTTCCTGACTACTAAATTGAAATGAACAGGACTTACGCAGAGACTCTACATATAGCTAGGGCGAATACCATTCGCCCCTACAAATGGTGCTTTAAAAGTCAATTTGCGTAAGTCCTGATGAAGTTATTCAACCGGATTTGATATTATTCGTACCAAGCTTGTAATACCATTTTCTGTATTTCCATCAAAGGAATATTCTGCTGTCTGGCTAATGTGGCACAATCTTCATATTCAGGTTGCACATTCACAATTTGATTCCCCATCTTTGCCACTTTTAACCGTACTGCTCCATAGTCTGTCTGCACCTGATTAATTGTTCGCTCCAAAATAGCCCGTTTTTGAGTAGAGCGACGAATACCCAGAGTTGTAGTCTCTCGAAATATTACCTCCTCACAAGCAGACAACTTTTCCGGTAGACAAACAACAGTAAGTAGCACTCCTAACCTAGATTTTTTCATTGTCACAGGTTGGGTAAAAACATCTAATGCACCTACTGCAAATAAAGCATCAAAAGTATAAGCGATCGCTTGAGGAGTACAATCATCTATTTGAGTTTCCAACACCATTACAGTTTCCAGGTGTGGATGTGGGGAACTAGAAGAATCATATTCTGTAAGTTGAGAATGTGGAGTATTAACCTCCCCTGCTCCGATCCACAAACGTAGAATATTAGGAATAGCTAAATCCCGGGAACCCGCACCCAAACCCACACATTGTAGAGACATTGACGGTGGCGAGCCAAAACTACTGGCCAGAGTACAAGCGATCGCGCTACCTGTAGGAGTACATAATTCTTTTTCAATGCCATTACTATAAATCGGAACCTGATGCAACTCCCAAAGTTTTAGCACTGCTGGTACAGGTACAGGTAACCGACCATGAGCCGCCCTCACAGTACCCCCACCAGTGGGCAAAGGCGAACAATATAATTGGTCAATATTCAACCAATCGAATCCTAAACAAGTCCCCACTATATCAACAATGGCATCAGTTGCCCCTACTTCGTGAAAATGTACCTTCTCTGGGGCAATACCATGTACAGCACCTTCAGCTTCGGCCAATTTGTGAAATACAGCCAAACTCCAAGTTTCAGCACGTTGGGGCAATCCTGCTTTTTTGATTAATGCTTCAATTTCTGGCAAATGACGGTTGTGAGAATGATTGTGTTTTTCTGTACTTTGGTCATTTTCTGAATGGTGAGAATGATGATGGTGGTGGTCAAAAGTCAGAGGTTCACCTTTTTCAGGATTTGCAGAAGTTAGATTGACATGAAATTTCGTAGCTAGTAAACCATTACGATGCACTTTTTCAGTGCTTAACTGATATTCCTGGGAAATGCCGAGAAGATTGAGTTTTTCTATCAGATATTCTAGGGGAACACCCGCATGAACTAAAGCACCCAGACACATATCGCCCGCAATGCCAGTGGGACATTCAAGGTAAGCTATTTTTTTCATAAATTGAGTTAGGTGGTGGGTGGTATAGCACTACATCAATAGGTTACGACATTGATAAACCTTCAAACTCAGTCAGAGATTACTTCTGACTTCTGACTTGCGCTATAGGTGGTAGGTCTTAGGTGGTATAGCAGCAAATAGGTTAGGACATTAATTAGGTATAAAAAAATTGTCTAATATCCATAATTGAATTGCCAAATCTCGACCTTAGAAGATCGGATTTAATATGACCTATGGCGTATAGCCTAAGTGGTAAAAGTTGAAATGGCAAGCCATCCCATAAAAAGCCTTCCTCCGCTACGCTAAAGGACGGGTCTTTGAACCCCATTTTTTGGCCAATTTTTCTATCTAAAATCTAAAATAAAAATTATGGCAATATTCTATGAACTTCATCCTGATACACCCCAGCAAAGACGCGTAGAACAAATTATTAGCGATCTGAAAAATGGGGCAGTGATGCTTTATCCCACGGATACCGTTTACGCAATAGGTTGCGACCTTTATGCTAAATCCGCTGTGGAGCGAGTTAGACAAATTAAACAACTGTCTAATGATAAACCTCTGACATTCCTCTGTTCCTCTCTGTCCAATATCGCCAATTATGCTATTGTGAGTGACTCAGCCTACCGAATCATCAAACGTTTAATTCCTGGCCCTTACACATTTGTGTTGCCTGCCACAAAGTTAGTCCCACGACTGGTGATGAGTCCTAAGCGAAAAACAACGGGTATTCGGGTTCCAGACAATCAATCTTGTTTGTCTTTGTTGGAAACTTTGGGCAATCCCATCATTTCAACATCAGCTCACATTACCAGTGATGCGGAAGGAATGGCCCCAGTAGATGTAGGAGCAGTTACTGGTAAAGCAGAATTATTTGATTGTCTAGAAAATTTAGTGGACATTATTGTTGATGACGGTTCTGACCCTGGATATCAAGTATCTACTATCCTGGAATTAACTGGCCAAGAGCCAAATCTAATTAGGCAAGGTCTTGGAGTTGAAACTGTAACAGCTCTGATTGGTTAATATAGCAGGAGGCAGAAGGCAAAATCTGGCTCTGTACGGAGGTTCCATGCAACTTCCCTACTCCTTGCTCCCTACTTCCTACTCCCTAATATTTAAAGAGACATGATATTAGGTAGTAGGTCCTAAGATTTTCCCTTCTTCCCTCTCTCTTCCTTCTTCCTTCTTCCCTCTACCCTCTTCCTTCTTCCATAAAACCTACGACTGTGCCACTTGTGTTTTTGTTACACGGGTGGCACTGCCAATTTGAATATTGTCACAGTCTCTTTGAGTTGGATAATTCTGTTAAGTAAAGTTCTGATTTTCAACGTATATATAGCTTTCGTTCGTTTTAGACCTAAATCCGGAAAATATACTTTTGATAGTGAACTCCAGAATTGGTTAGTAACAGAAAAACCACATCATAAAAGTGTAACCTTCCTCCACAAATAGTTGGGTGAACTTTCCTATAGTCGTAAGTGTAGAGGAAAGAAAGGAATCACACAGATTTCAACCAACACTTAATCACTCTACATGATTACTTCGTACACCTACTGTGCATTATCCAAAGGTAAAATCAAATGACTGTTAAGATTGCTCACTCCCCCAACTCCCTGAACACAAACACTGCTATCGCTCCAGAAGTTAACAACAGCAAAGTTGAAGATCGCACTACAGCGAATACTGTACTAGAAATGAATACTGAAACTTTAGCTGCTGTAGTTTTGCAAGAATTACAAGATACTTTGAAAACTAAGCCAGCAAAAGTTGAAACTGTCACCTTTCGCATCGCCCAAGAAGTAGAGCGTATTTGCCAAAAGAGTAATCGGATTCAAAATTCTGGTGAAGTTCAATCTTGGCAACTTAGTTTGGCTCGTCATCGCTGGCAAAAGTGCGTACAATACTACAAACTTGGTTCTAAGCAAGGTCGGGTAGAATTACACTCTCTACTTGCTTCTATGATTTATCGTCATATTGCTTCTTTTAGAGCACAGTTAAGTTTCCAAGGTCGCTATAACTTAATTGAGGATTTTCTGCAAGGTTTTTATATTGAGTCTCTACGAGCTTTCCGTCGGGAACACTCCCTCGATCAAGACTATACTCCTAGAGTGAAATTAGAATTAGCAGAATATATGGCATTTACTGAACAGTACGCCAAGCGTCAAATAGGTTTGCCTGGCCGAAATCGTCAAAGATTGATTGTACTCCGCGCTCAAAGTTTTGCTAAGGGTCAACCCCCTGAAACTTCTCTTGATATTGAAATGGCAGTTGAGTCTCCCAAAGGTGAAGATGCAGAAGCTTTTAGTCGGTCTTCTGCTGTGCAACAGGTACGGGAGCAAATGGTTTCTGAAGCTGTTGACCCTGCTGAAGCTGTATTACGCGATCGCGTAGTTTCTGAATTAATCAATTACTTTGAAGCTCAAGGTCAAGACCAATGTATTGATTATCTGCGTCTCAAATTGCAAGATTATCAAGCATCTGATATTGATAAGGAGCTAGGTTTAACTTCTCGTCAACGGGATTATTTACAACAACGTTTTAAGTATCATGTTGAAAAATTTGCTTGTTCTAAAAATTGGAAGTTAGTGCATCAATGGTTAGGTGCTGATATTGACCAAAAATTAGGTATGACTTCTGATAAATGGGAAGCTTTCCAAGCAACTCTTTCTCCTGAACAACAGCAAATTTTACAACTCAAGCGCAATGGTGAAGATGAACAAGCGATCGCGAAGACTATTAAATGTACTCCGAAACAGTTACAAAAACGTTGGGCAAAATTGTTGGATATGGCTTGGGTATTTCGCAATAACGACCAAAGTTAGTATGGTATTAAAAATGAAACAGATTCTTTTTACTCATCCATCAATTAAAGTTTGCGATATGGGTCATCCTGCTTCTGTCTAGGGTGGGCATTGCCCACCTTACGGAAGTCAGAAGTTAGAAGTTAGAAGTGAAATTAGTATTACATTCAGTCTGTTGAGGATTTTTATGTTATTTAAAATACAAATAAATTGGGACTAATATAGTGTTCATATCGGCAATTATTATTAGATTTAGTAGCCAGTAACCAGTTAGAGGAGTTGTTTGATTAGCGACGTACAGTAGTCATTAACTATTTTGAATTTAGCATTACCACTCCATCAAATAATGAAGATGTTTTAACTATAGCCAATTACCAATTATCAGTTATAAATTACCAATTACTTACTTTTACAGATACAATCAGTATTTAACCACACATAATTTAATAAGTATAAATACTCTCTTATTTTCCGATAAAATTTTTCCCATCATTACCATAAAATTAATACTATTTAATCAATTAGATATTTTTAAATATAAAATTTTAATATATTAGTTAGCTAGAGCTAATTAGCAGTTTTGGATAAAAATTAGATATATTGGATTAAAGTAACGATTTATTAAAATATATGTCTATCAATATAGCCTTGGCTCCTGATTGGACTAACCGAGTGGCCAAGAACTACTCTCAAATTAAGCAAATCTTTGAAACTATTGATGCTCATAGCTGTCCATACTCTTATAACTTTCATCTGCATACAATTTACTCGGATGGACAGTTAAAACCTGAGAGTTTGATAGAACAAGCAATTGCGATCGGCCTTAAAGGTTTGGCCATTACCGATCATCATACTGTTGCTGGTTATCAAGTAGCTAAAAGTTGGTTAGAAAATTGGAAATCTACTAATGAAGACTGCGAGCATTTAACACCGACTTTGTGGAGTGGAGTAGAAATTAACGCCAACTTAATTAATATTGAGGTACATATTCTAGGATATGGCTTTAACCCAGAACACTCATGTCTGCAGCCTTATTTGACAGGAAAAGCTGCTCAAGGTCAAGAATATCAAGCAGATAATGTTATTGCTGCTATTCAACAAGCTGGTGGTTTGGCCGTACTTGCTCATCCCTGTCGTTATAAGCGTTCTGCTACCGATCTAATCAAAGCAGCAGCTAAGTTAGGTATTGATGGTGTAGAAACTTACTACGGTTATACTCACACTAAACCCTGGTATCCTAGCCCAAAACAAACAGAACAAGTGAAACAACTCAGTGCTACTTATGGTCTACTTAATACCTGTGGTACTGATACTCATGGAAAAAATCTTTTAGTACGTTTATAGGGTGGGAATACCTCTACCCCACCCCAATAGTTAATTAAAGCTGTATTGACATACTCCTGACTTTGTACTTAGGCAAAACTGTAGAATTTAATCCGCGTGCGGAGTCACTGTTTATACACCAGGGTCTTCTACCTGTATTTTTGTTAGACTTGTTGCTTATTCTATTATGAACTTCCTTTACTAGAGTTCACGGAAATTATTACTGTTTCTGTTGACATACTCCCGACGTTGCGCATAGCGCGACAACGCGGGATTCTTCAGTCATAAAAAAAAATGACCGCTGTTTTAACAGAGGTGATGTCCTCCCCCTGTGTTGACGTTGATAATAACATGCATACCTCCTAGCTTGTCAAGGATATAGGAAGGTTTTATTTGTGGAGGTATCCGACTATTGGCCCTGGCTTTCCCATACGACGATCCCCTTCGGGAGAGCGCGGGACTTCCCGCCAGGGAAGTTAAATTGAATTGCCAGGCCTCTTTATTTTAGTTAAAGGGGTCTGCTGTTTTTTTAGCTTCCATTTGCTATCATGATTGTTGTCACAAGCATTACCCCAAAGCTCATTAGCAACAAAACAATTCCTAGAGATATTGATTGGCCAAGATGTAATGATGATTTTGATACTCTCATAATTTTTGTAAAAGTTTTTTAAATTGATGTATTTAGGATAACAAGTGTTGTAAGAATTCGAGGCAAATGTTAATATTTTGTGATTAAACGTATATTTTCTTTATATTAATCTCACCAATTTTTCATCTTGATTTCCACTATTCAACTAGAAAACTAAGAAGAGCGAGTGAGATCAAATCTATTTATAGCAGTTTTGGAGTTGATGAGATACAAAGTTTTACGAGTTTAGGAAATAGGGAATTAGAGTTTTCCTAACTTATGCAAGAAATCTAATTATTTTGGCCAAGGACAAAAGTAGTGGGAGCATCTTGCTCCCACGAAGCGCCGTTGTTCATCCTCTTCTACCATTACACGAGCAGGACTATCATATTATTTAGTTAACCCATGTTCTAGAGCATAACGAACTAATTCTGTGCGGCTGTTTGTACCAGTTTTAGTAAATAGTCTACTCACATATTTTTCTACATTGCGGACACTGGTGTTTAGGTCTCTAGCTATTTCTTTATTCATTAGTCCTCTGGCTACTAAATCTAAAACACTTTGTTCTCTTGGGGTTAAATCTATTTTAATTGGTGATGGGGTTTGAGCGATCGTATTTTTACCCATCAACATGGCTTTAATTTCGGCAATTTGACTTGCTAAAACAGCTATATCTGAAGTATTTTCACCTTCATTGGTGGTTTTCGCTACCATTCTACGTTCTAACAAATTTTCGACTATAGCTACTAACTCTTCAGGATCGAAGGGTTTAGAGAGGTAAGCATCACAACCTGCTTGATAACCTTGAATGCGGTCTGTAGTCATTCCTTTGGCTGTCAAAAATACTACTGGTAAAGCTTTAAATCTTGGATCTTCTCGTAATTTTTGCAGAAATTGATAGCCATCTATTTGAGGCATCATAATATCTGTAATTACTAAGTCCGGTAAATATGATTGTAGGATATCCCATCCTTCATTGGCATTACTAGCAACGTCTACATTAAATCCACTATCTTCTAAATAAGCTTGTACGGCTTCCCGTAATCCTGGTTCATCATCCACTAATAATATTTTTCCTGACATTTTTAATTTTTCCTCTAGCACATTTTCGGCTTGAATTGTTTGAGATATCATAATTTATTTTAGTTTTACTACTTTTTTATAATTTAGCTAATTTTCATTATTAAAGGGGTGAAAATAATATAAGGTTAACAATACTTGATTAAAATTTGTTTTTGTGGTATTGTGCTGTGCGCAGGCAACAGCGGTGCGACCCCGCGACGACGCCAGTCGCAAGCGGTCGGACCCCGCGACGACGCCAGTCGCAAGGGAACGCTGACCAAGAGAGGGAACGCCGACCAAGAGAGGGAATGCGCACTCCTGTGAGGCAACAGCTCATCTGGGGGAATAAAAAACCGATAATATGAGGCTTTTAGCTATTGAACAGTTCTTGTAATTTGTACATAAGCCAGCGCATATTGCTATGTCTAGTTATCTTTGTTGGTTTGGTTGAGGAAGAAAACCCATTACTTATAAAAGTCTTTGGGTTTCACTCCGTCTAACTCAACCTACCTGCTAATTAGCTGAAAACTGTTTTACACCTAACATCTAACTTGGGAGCGATCAGTCAAAATTTCATAACCAGTATTTGTTACTAATACTGTATGCTCAAACTGAGCTGAAAGAGAATTATCAACAGTAACAGCAGTCCATTTATCGGATAAAATTCGTGTAAACCTAGAACCAGCATTCAGAATTGGTTCAATAGCTAAAGTCATACCTGCTCTTAGTTTTACATTTGGCAAACTGTTAGTTCTAGAGTTAAAAACTGAAGGTTCTTCGTGTAAATTTCTTCCCACACCGTGACCTGTAAATTCTTCGACTATACGAAAACCATTTGCTTCTACATGATCTTGAATAGCTCCTGCAAGATCGAGTAGATAAGCACCAGCTTTTACTTGTTCGATACCTTTATACATTGCTTCTTCTGCTACACGAATTAGTTTGGCTGCTTCCGGAGCAACTTCCACTACGCCAATAGTAATACAAGAGTCTCCATGAAATTCTTGATAGTAAGCTCCTGTATCTACTTTTAAAACATCGCCAACTCTAATAACTTTTTTCTTACTGGGAATGCCGTGGACAACTTCGTTATTTATGCAAGCACAAATAGAGCCAGGAAAACCATGATAACCTTTAAAACTTGGTGTTGCTCCCATTTCTCGAATGCGTTTTTCTGCATAAGCATCTAGGTCAGCAGTTGTCATTCCTGGTTTAACAATCAGAGAAATTTCTTTGAGTACTGTTGCGACTATTTTACAGGATTGTCGCATAATTTCTATTTCTCGTTGAGATTTTATTTCTATTCCTCGACGTTGTTTTTTCTTAACAGTAGGACGTGGTTTAGGTTTTGCTGGAGCTGCAAGTATATTACTAAAAATGTTCATGTTTTCTGACAAGTTGTTAAATATTATCTTTAATATCTTAAAGTTTAGGTATAACTAAAGTCAAATGTCAAATATATACCTGAACCGAGACAAGATAAATTGAGAATATTTGAACCAAACTTGGAATTGATAGATTGAGTTTTTTTTGGCTACAATATTATGAAATTATTGGTTTACTTACTTTTTTTTGATGATATAGTGTTTTCCAATGAGATGTAAATCTAGATAGAGTTTTTTCTAAGAAAAAAAGCTAGCCGACTGATTACCGAATAATTAAGGTTTAAAGCCTCTCCTTTGAAGGAGAAAAGCGGTCGATATTCTGAGCTTCCCGTAGGGTGGGATGGCGAGGTATCCTCGCCATCCCACCATCGACTTGAAAAGAAGAGGTAATTATTAATTATTAATTATTAATTGTTGAATTTATATCCTGATATTTTCTACTATTTAATGCTGTTTTATCTCCTCTACTATTCCCTATTTCCTTTTTAATCGTACTTGTTTTCCACATCTTAGATCAAAACACTATAGCGTTTCTCAGTAAGCGTGAGGTGCACTCTTGTCTTTACTTCACTATTGCCTTCCGGAGCTGTTGCCTAAAGCCTAGAGTTTTGTACCTCACTCTTTTTGGGAATTGCTATATATCTACTCTTAATTTTTAATAATTCTATGATTCTACTGTAGTTGTTTTTGATTCTGTATTTTGCTTGGGTTTCTTTTGATTAAATAAGCCACTCATAATAATACCTGTTACTAACATCCAGATTAATCCGATACCATTTAGGAGTACATAAAAAGGTTTAATGTCTTCTCCAAGAAATCCAGCTTCGTGAATTACCATTAAAATGTGTGCCTGGTCTTTGGATAAACCAAACCAATTTCTACCAAGTCGGTAAGCTATTCCTGTAATGGTAGTGACAAATAATGGTAGAAAAACTATTGGAGCGAGTATTTTATGTAATTTACGGAATGTTTGTTTCATAATTTCCTTTAAAGTTTAAAATTACCAGAAATGAAGTAAAGTATGTGACCCTTTGCTTTGTGGTATTTTTTTCTAGAAGCAATACTGTCACATACAACAATAATTGAATTCTGCATTTTTAAAACCTTTAGAGCATTTTGCAATGTATTCTAAGGATTTAACTTTCTAATAAATTCTAGAGGTAAACCATCACAGTCAGCAATAAAAGCAACTTCATAAACATTATTTCCAATCATTTGTTGAGTAGGTTCTAAAAGAATTTTCAATGGCTGAAACATTTCTGGTTGTGCTGCAGAAGTCGCATCAAATTGCTGTTTTAAATCATTTAACCAACCAGGTAAATCTGTAGTATTTTGAGTCAAATCAAACGATAAATGATAATATCCAACATAATGCTCGTCCCCAAAAGCATCAGGAGCAGGTTTTGGTTGGGGAATTTCAATCAGTTCAATTCTGCCATGTAATCCCTCCATCCAACAAGCTAAAGTATAGCCTGTACTAAAGCGTTCGCAGACTGTAAAACCTAGTTGTTCATAGAAAGCGATCGCCCGATGAATATTGGCTGTCCGAATCGAGGCATGGTGCATTCTAGTTTAATATTTTTAACCTGATTTTCAGTATTAATTTTACACCAAATAGAACCAAGCTAATACCCATTTATTTTGGCAATAAAAAAGATAACTTTTAAACAGAAAAGGGAAATACTTTTCAACTATCAACCATATTCAATCAATCAATATTTATCTTTTCTTTTGCGGGTTTAATACCCCACCGTCTACACAGTGCTGAAAATTGTTTGGGGTTTGTAGACACAAAGTGGCCTGTCGAAGACTATCCATAAGCAAAGCAGTTTTCCCTTAAGCATAGCTGCCTTCAGCATAGCTGCCTTCTTCAAGGTATCCAATGTAAATGCTGAATAGCTTATTCAAACAATCGAAAATAGGGATATCGAACGGGTACTCCTGCTTCTTGATCCAATTGAAAATTGATTACTTCCCAGCAAGGTTCATCCTTGGGGTCGGGACTAAATTCTACAGGTAAACCATAAAGTTTGGGCTGACAGGAAGAGTCTGAATTAGAACGCCAGGGGGTGCTACGTTCCAAATAGGTACTAACTAAGTCCTGATATCTTTGAGCAATAATCACACGAGTAGCTCTATATCCTTGAGTATAAAGTCGATCCAGAGCTTCATGGATTTCAAACCTAATACCGTCGGGATGAGTATGTTGCCGATACCACTCATCATTCCATAAACGCCAGTGACGGCCAGACTGAAGATGATACAACTCACCAGTATTTGGGTCAACCTCAAAAGCTCCATGACGAGGACATAAATAAGTATCTGTCAAGGTGAGAGCTGGTATGGCCTGGCGACAGTGAGGACACTGAATTTCAGGGCCAAACATGGGATATTGGAGGGCAGGATTAATAGAGAATTGGGTCATAGTTTCTAGAGAACTGTGGTGACTTAATTATAGTTAGCTTGGTCAAAGAATCTGAGCAAAATAGCTACAGGATAGTTACTAAAGTACTACATCAAACTCTTAACCTACTACTATGGGGTAGAGAGTTTGTGATGTTTCAACCAGGACTCAGGAGTTAAAAATTTTTTAGCCGATAGCAAGGAACCAGTTGGTTAGGATATGGACTAATGATCAATCTTAGATTAGGTAATGTTTTTCCCACTGTTGCCTGTTGCCTGTTGCCTGTTGCCTGTTGCCTGCTATAAAATTCCAATCAAGCAAACATCACTAATATTAACGAAGATCATGTCAAATCAGCCCTCTTTTTGGCCTCCTCCAGATTTGTCCCAAGCTGCTTTTGTGGCAGATAACGCTGTAGTTATGGGTGTTGTTGAAGTAGGAGTGGGAGCTAGTATTTGGTATGGAGCTGTTGTCCGGGGTGATGTAGAAGGGATTATGATTGGAGACCATAGTAATGTCCAGGATGGGGCAGTGCTTCATGGAGACCCTGGTTTAGTAACTGTTTTGGAAGATCATGTGACAATTGGACATCGAGCTGTGATTCACTCAGCTCATATAGAAAAAGGTTGTTTGATTGGTATTGGAGCTGTAATTTTGGATGGCGTGCGGGTAGGAGCAGGTAGTATTGTGGGAGCTGGGTCTATTGTCACTAAGGATATACCGCCATTGTCTCTGGTAGTAGGAGTACCTGCAAAAAAAGTTAGGGATATTTCAGAGTCAGAGGCTGCTAATTTAATTGAACACGCTCAACGTTATGAAAAGTTAGCTTTAGTCCACGCTGGCAAGGGAGCTGATGTTGGATTTACCAAGTAAAGTCAAAAGTCAAAAGTCAAAAGTCAAAAGTGAGTTTGAAGATCATATTATTGAAGCAAGATAATCAACCTTTTTCCTCTTTCCTTGTTGGTTCTTCCTTTCTTGGTAAATGCTGCGCAAACCAGTGAAAAGAGTTAAAAATTTTGCTCAAAAAACTTAATTTTAGATTAAGATTATAAGACAATGATAAATCTTTAAAAATCTTCAGGAGGGGAGTAAATGGAATTTGACTTTCGTTTGTTAATCGTTCTATTACCTATAATTGCTGCTGGTGGCTGGGCGGTATACAATATTGGAGCTTTAGCCATTCAACAAGTGCAAAAGTTCTTAAACAAAGAAACTTAGATTCAATCTCAACTCTTTGCTAAAAAGCCGACTGTTTCTTACACTCAGACAACAGTCGGTATTTTATTGATTAATTTTATACAAAATTTAGGAGTAATATATGGCTTTAGAAACTGCCGTAAATGAAACAGTTATTGAGCAAAATATAGAACAATTTCTGTTAGTTCTTTCTGTTTCTCTGAGCGTAGCAACTCTCTCACGAGTTTTTAGTTGGCTCCGTCGAATTCCCTTTACATTATTATTAGTAATTGTTGGATTAGTTCTGGCATTCATTGATGTGAGATTAGTCAATTTATCTCCTGAATTAATCCTCGAAATTTTCTTGCCTCCCCTATTATTTGAGGCTGCTTGGAATTTGAATTGGCGAGACTTAAAACGAGATTTAGTTCCAGTGGGATTTTTTGCAATTATCGGTGTAATTATTTCGGTAGTTGGCATTGCTTATGGTTTAAATTTTTTCACCGGAATTCCTTTAGCGATCGCCTTTCTAGTCGGAGCTAGTTTATCAGCAACAGACCCTATTTCTGTAGTAGCTTTATTAAAAGAATTAGGAGCAAGTAAACGCCTACGCACCTTAATGGAAGGAGAAAGTTTATTTAATGATGGGGTGGCGGTTGTTGCCTTTACTTTGCTAGTAGGAATTCCATTAGGAACAGTGGATAAATTTTCTATTTCAAATTCTCTATCCACTTTTCTCAGTTTTGTTGGCATCGGTGTCGGTATAGGTTGCTTAATTGGTTTTGGTATTTCTTACCTCACCCAACGTTTTGATTTACCTTTGGTGGAACAGTCACTAACTTTAGTTTCTGCTTATGGCACTTATATAATAGTAGAAAAATTAGGGGGTTCGGGAGTTATTGGGGTTGTCACTGTTGGGTTAATTTTAGGTAACTTCGGTTCCCGCATTGGGATGAACCCCCGCACTCGGTTAATAGTTAGTGAGTTTTGGGAGTTTGTGGCATTTTTTGTCAACTCCATAGTGTTTCTGTTAATAGGCGATCAAATTCAATATTCGATTCTGGCAGATAATATAGTATTGATAGCAGTAGCTATTGGAGCAGTTCTTGTTACGCGAGCAATTTCCGTTTATAGTTTGAGTGCTTTGAGTAATTTGGTAGCAAAGTCAAATATTGGTTTAAAAGAACAAACTTTACTTTGGTGGGGAGGTTTGCGGGGGTCTGTTTCTATTGCTCTAGTGTTAAGTGTACCTGTGGTTTTGCCTGGACGAGATGAAATTACGGCAGTTGTATTTGGGGTGGTATTATTTACATTGTTGGTACAAGGTTTAACAACTCAGTCAATGTTGCAAGTATTGGGTTTAATAGGTGACCAACCGCTGCGTCAGGAATATATGGAAACTATCGCTCGTCGTGTAGCTTTAAAGCGGGTGCTTAATTATGTGTCTGAGTTGGTCAGGTTGCAAGAAATTGACCCAGAATATTATCGCTATCAGGCAGAATTTTTGCAAAACGAATTGAAACAGTTGCAGGAGAAAATTGATAAGATGCAGGCGGAACATTCTCAGTTAGTGGCGATGGATATGGAATTATTGCGGAAAGAGTTGGTGGATATCGAAGCAGAAACTTACGCTGAATTTATTCGAGCAGGTAAGTTGAATAGTAATGTATCGCCATTGTTGGCAGAAGTATTTGAGGAACAGGAACATGAATAATATCATGTCCGGTTGAATACTTATAAATAAACGATGGAGGAGTCAGGAGTCAGGAGTCAGGAGTCAGGAGAGAAGAAAGAAGCAAGAAAAAAGAGGAGGAAAAGGAGAAAGTTTTTTTATCACTATGATTTTGGGTTAGGAAGTAGGATAATGCTTTGTTCACAATAGTCTATCTATGTAAAAACTGCGATAAAAAGCGATCGCGAAATCTATTTTATTAGGACTTACGCATACTTCGTAACGCCCCTACAGGTGATGTATAATTTGATATTTTGTGTAAGTCCTGTTTATATCAAATCTGCTTAATTCGCTAAAAATTTTCTATCTGAGCGCCATTGCCATGCCGTTTCACGGAAGTCAGAAGTTAGATTGGATAGGCTAAAAACTTTGACAATACAATAGTTTCAGACAATTATTTGACATTTAAAGGAGCGAAACTATTACCCCTAGTTTGGCATCTGCCATTAATACTTTACACCCTTTACCCTGCAGATGAATTTTTAAAGCTGTTGCCAAATTAAGAGCAATCTCATTATGAGGAATAGTTCCCCCAGTCATAGCAAAAATTCGACCGTTTATATATTCATATTTAATTGGTTGTTTTTCCTCCCAGTCGAAGTATTCTTGGGGGGTCATTTTTTCGGGTTTGGGAACTGCTATCATTGTTTTTCTCCTGGCGGTCTAGGTTCGATATAATTTTAACATATTGGGGTTGCCTCTTGCTTTCTGTATGGGGATCGCCGTGTTTTCTAGTAAATAGATAAAGCGATCGCTTATTTCTCAAAACTGTTGACAATCTGGGGAAGAAGAGGTAAAATATAGAAATTGTTATGTTCAAAAATCGTTAAATAGGTGAAGTCTTATGTCAGCAACGACCAATACTAAGAAAACAACCATAACTTTAACTCTAGAACCAGAACAAAAACAACTTTTAGAGCAGGCGGCTGCTTTGAGACGTTTGACTGTCAGCGAATATTTGCTACAACTTGCTTTAGATACTGCGACTAAGGAAACAGCAGAACCAGAAGTTATTGTAGCGAGCGATCGCGACTGGGAAATAATAGAATCGGCAATTTTGAATCTACCCCCTGCTAAGGAAGCTTTGAAGGCAGCAATTAACGAGAATCAGCAAGAGTAAGGAGAGGCTTTAAACCTTAATTATTCGGTAAACTATAAGAGCTGTTTTATTTTATTGTTGGCACTTTTCATTAATGTCTAGACAGGATGATTTACATTTGCCACTACGTCATACTTTAGAAAAAGACGAGTGGATTATTACCTAGAATCACCAGAAGGCTAGCACTATAATCTTTGATGAGCTTGCCTAGATGAATGGTGAGTATATAATTATTATTCTATGTCATAATTATATACAAATATTAATAGTTTATCCAGTATAAATTTTAGGTAAATTTAGTTATAATAATAAATGTAGTCAGGGAATTAACAACAGCTTTGCTAGTAATTGAGGCCAAATTAAAAGGCAGTCAAAATCAGTACAAAGTTTTAGATGAAATTATTCTCACAGGTCAATTCATCAGGAACAGTTGTTTGCGCTATTGGATGGATAATAAAAACGTCAAGCGCAACGACTTACAAAAACTTTGTTCTGTACTAGCAAAGGATAGTAATTTTCCTTGGGTGAAAAAGTTAAACTCTCAAGCAAGACAAGCATCAGCCGACAGGACATGGCAATCAATACAACGATTCTACAAAAATTGTAGACAGAAATTACCAGGTAAAAAGGCGGTGCGACCCCGCGACGACGACAGTCGCAAGGGAACGCGTACCAAGAGAGGCTATCCAAAATTCAAGAAGTTCACTCGTTCAGTAGAGTACAAATCGACAGGTTATAAACTATCTGCAGACAGAAAGAAAATTGAGTTTAAAGATGGTTTTAAAGCTGGTGTATTTGAGTTGTGGACAAGTCGTGATTTAGTTTGGTATTCAGAACAACAAATAAATCGTGTAAGAATTGTTAGACGTGCTGATGGTTATTATTGTCAATTTTTAGTAAATTCTCAGAGAAAAGAAACTCATAATTTTGAAGGCAATGTAGTAGGAATAGACTTAGGTTTAAATGCTTTTTATACTGATAGTAATGGTAAAGCGGTAGATAATCCTAAATATTTGAGAAAGTCACAAAGGCGGTTGAAAAAGCTACAGAGGATAGTATCGCGTCGCCATGAGAACGGTAAGAAACCTCAGTCAAATAACTACCACAAAGCCAGAAAGCAATTAGCTAGGCAGCACCTCAAAATCAGTAGACAGCGTAAAGACCATGCAGTAAAGACGGCACAGGCGCTAATCCAATCTAACGATTTGGTAGTATACGAAGATTTGAAGGTTAGTAACCTAGTGAAAAATCATCATTTAGCTAAGTCAATATCTGATGCAAGTTGGTATCAGTTCACGGAATGGCTAGAATATTATGCTAAGTTGCATGGAATTGTTTGTGTAGCAGTGCCTCCACATTTCACAAGCCAAAATTGTTCAAATTGTGGTCAAACTGTTAAAAAATTGTTGTCTGTTAGGACTCACAAATGTCCTCACTGTGGTTATATAGCAGACCGTGACCATAACGCTGCAAGGAACATTTTAGCTAAAGGTGTAGAAATGTTAGGAGCAATAGTCAACAGTACCGAGGGGCACTCGGAATCTGGGGGAAACCCAAAAGCTACGGGAGAGTCAGACCTCTGGATTAGTAATAGCAATATTTCTAATTTAAGTTGTCTCTATGAGCGTAGAATCATCAATGATGAGAATCCCGCATCATAATCTCTGATTTGATGCCGGGAGTATGTCAAAAAAGACCCATTAATCTTAGTGTTAGAACAAACAGCATTAAAAGTAGATTTAGGAGCTGAAAAGTTTTTTGCAGCAGAAAAAGAAGGACGGAAAATTGCTGTGGAAATAAAAGACTTTGATTCTCCTTCACCTATTAGCGAATTGGAAAAAACAATAGGAAAGCTTCAGCTTTACCAATTAGCTCTCGAGGTTCAAGAACCAGAAAGACAGCTATTCCTAGCTATTAGTCAAGCCAAATACCTTGAACATTTCCAAAAACCAATTTTTCAGCTAGTTGTCCGAGGTAATAGAATTAATTTATTAATTTATGAACCAGAACAGGAGATTATTGTTCGATGGATTCCTCACTAAATTATCTAGATATCCTCAAAAAAACTGTGCAAGAAGCAACTCGCGACCAACCGAGTTTACAACAGATAAAGCTATATCCTATCTGCGATTTTGATTCTGGTCACTTCCTTGTAGTGGCGACAGGTTTAGATAAGCAAGGATGGAACGACTTCATTCTCTTTCATGCTCGTGTGGTCGATCGCCAAGTCATCATTGAAATGGATAACTTTGAAGATGGGTTAACTTCTTCTCTGATTGACGCTGGTATCCGAGCGGAGGATATTATCTCTGGTTTTAATTATCACAGAAGGAAAGAGGTTCTAAACTTCAACTGATATCATGTTCGGTTGAATACTTACAGTTTGAAAAAGTGTTTTGTCACAAGAGAAATTATGGAAACTATTCGGAAAGTAGTCTATGTCGGGAGCGATCGCCAATCCGACTCAAGATATAGAAGCTTTAGGGTGGGAGAAAATTCGTTCAAATATAATGTTAAGTACAGCTCAAGGGATGGCATATTTTGATATTTATGAGGGTCGGATGATAATGGACGAGCAAGAATTTACAATTCCAGTTCATGCAGGGGATAATTTACCAGAAATATTGATAGGTGTTCTTTGGTTAGATGTAGTACGAATAGTTATAGATAAAGTAGAAGGAATTTTAACTATGGAAGTTAAATAATTAGATGATTTGAGATTCACTGAAAATTGATCAAAATAATTGTGAGATAATCTGCAAACTCATTTCATCAGATAACTCCCCTTGCCGATTTTCCCTGGCGACTTTTTGCAAAAAACATCGATAATTCCGCCAAACAGTCTTAGTATTCGGATGCTCTTTTCCTAGTTGTGAAAACAAAATAAGTAAAGCTTGC
Organism: Okeania sp. SIO2B3; assembly: GCF_010672525.1. Lineage (GTDB taxonomy): Bacteria > Cyanobacteriota > Cyanobacteriia > Cyanobacteriales > Microcoleaceae > Okeania. Next base: position 81,567 of record NZ_JAAHGH010000015.1, read on the forward strand.
ACATACAAAGGTTCAGCTTCGGTGTATCGCCCTTGGGAGTAGTAGAGATTTGCCAAGCCGTTGAGACTGGAGGCAATATTTGGATGTGCTGACTTTAGTAGTTGTTTATACATCTCTAATGCTTCTATTAACAGGGGTTCAGCTTCGGTGTATCGCTCTTGGGAGTAGTAGAGATTTGCCAAGCCGTTGAGAGTGTAGGCAATATCTGGATGTGCTGACTTTAGTAGTTGTTTATACATCTTCAACGCTTCTTTATACAAAGGTTCAGCTTCGGTGTATCGCCCTTGGGATTTGTAGAGACTTGCCAGGTTGTGGAAACTGATGGCAATATCTGGATGTGCAGACCCTAGCAGTTGCTTTCTCATCTCCAATGCTTCTATTAACAGGGGTTCAGCTTCGGTGTATCGCTCTTGGGAGTAGTAGAGATTTGCCAAGCCGTTGAGAGTGTAGGCAATATCTGGATGTGCTGACTTTAGTAGTTGTTTATACATCTTCAACGCTTCTTTATACAAAGGTTCAGCTTCGGTGTATCGCCCTTGGGATTTGTAGAGACTTGCCAGGTTGTGGAAACTGATGGCAATATCTGGATGTGCAGACCCTAGCAGTTGCTTTCTCATCTCCAATGCTTCTATTAACAGGGGTTCAGCTTCGGTGTATCGCTCTTGGGAGTAGTAGAGATTTGCCAAGCCGTTGAGAGTGTAGGCAATATCTGGATGTGCTGACCCTAGCAGTTGCTTTCTCATCTCCAATGCTTCTATTAACAGGGGTTCAGCTTCGGTGTATCGCTCTTGGGAGTAGTAGAGATTTGCCAAGCCGTTGAGAGTGTAGGCAATATCTGGATGTGCTGACCCTTGTAGTTGTTTATACATCTTCAACGCTTCTTTATACAAAGGTTCAGCTTCGGTGTATCGCCCTTGGGATTTGTAGAGACTTGCCAGGTTGTGGAGACTGATGACAATATATGGATGTGCAGACCCTAGCAGTTGCTTTCTCATCTCCAATGCTCCTATTAACAGGGGTTCAGCTTCGGTGTATCGTCCTTGATCATAGTAGAGAAGTGCCCAGCCATTGAGACTTTGGGCAATATCTGGATGTACCGATCCTAGCAATTGCTTTCTCATTTCCAATCCTTCTTTATACAAAGGTTCAGCTTCGGTGTATCGCCCTTGAGCAGAGTAGAGATTTGCCAGGTTGTTGAGACTTTGGGCAATATCTGGATGTGCCGACTCTAGCAGTTGCTTTCTCATTGCCAATGCTTCTAAACACAAAGATTCTGCTTCCGTATATCGTCCTTGGAAGCGGTAGAGAACTGCTAGGTTGTTGAGGCTGGAGGCAATAGATGAATGTGCCGGCCCTAGCAGTTGCTTTCTCATTTCCAATGCTTCTATTAACAAGGGTTCAGCTTCGGTGTATCGCCCTTGATAATAGTAGAGAAATGCCAGCTTGTGGAGACTGGTGGCAATAGATGGATGTGCTTTGCCAAACCGACTTTTAGTAATATCCAAGCATTTTTCATGCCAAGATTGAGCTGACTGATAAAATCCCTGACCTTCATAGAATCTGCCCAAACCAAGAAAAGGCGAGATTAAATCTTTATCAGTTAACCAGTCGGTCAAATTTTCTGCTACTTCCTCAAGATGGCGAATAGCAGGTTCAACCGCTAAAATCTCCTCCCTAACAGGTTTATCAGGAATTTCCTTCGCCTCTGCCACCATCACCCGACAAATACCCCGTTTCATTTCCTCAACGGAGTCAGACTCAGACAACTTCCCTCTGAAAAATTCTCGAATCAGTGGATGCAACTCATAACTCCCCTCACCCACTCGTTGCAGCAGACTTAAATTCACCAACCCATAATCTCGCCTATCCTCCAAATCTTCCTCATCTACCTCTGGCAAACACCCTGCCACCAAAGACCAAGGAATAGCTGCCGGAGCAAACAGACTCAACAACCGCCCCAACTCCCGCTCATCCTCATCCAATTCTTGCCAACTCAACTCAAAAGCAGCCGCAACTCCCCGCTTCGCAGTCATATCCTGAGAATATATTTCCATAGATTTATGCTCTAACCGTTTTGACTCCAACCGTTTTCGTGCTTTTGCCAAAGACAAATCTGATTTTCGCTCCAAATAACGCGCCACCAACTCCAACCCCAAGGGCAAAAATCCCAAATCTGCACACAACACCTTTGCCTCTTCCATCTCCCGTTGTATCCGCGTCTCCCCAACAAAGGAAACCAACAATTCCAAAGCCGCATCCTCATCCAACACCTCTAACTCCAACCTGTGGAAAGATTGCGTCAAGTATTTTTGACGGGTAGTTATCAACACCTTAAACCGAGCTTCCCCAGGAGGTAGAAAATCCGAAATCTCCTCATATTCAACCACATCATCAAAAATTACCAGAACATCACCCTGCAACCAATTACGCCAACAGTAAGCCACTTGAGTCTTCAAGTCATCATCTTTTGAAGGATTTAAGTTTAGTTGCGACTTAGCAAAATTAACAATCTGAATTCCTACATCCACACCACGCCCCTCCAACCAACAAACCCCGCCGGGATAAGTCTTTTGCTGGAGGTGATCACGAGCATATTGGAGAGCAAGTTCAGTTTTACCGATACCACCCATACCAGTAATAGAAGTAATTGCTACTCGTTCAGTTGTTTGTAACTGTTGGTGTAGGGTATCCATTACCTCATCCCGACCAACAAAATTCTTAGCGCCACTCCGGCGACTAAAATTTTCAGGAATGCCTTTTGGCACTTGGGTACTTTTCTTTGTCGGTGCCTCTCCCGACGACCCCAGTCAAAAGATTACGTCACCACTAATGGTATTACCTTTAAACGCTTCTGGACTACCTACAATAGCCGCAGTATCAACAATATTTCCACTCTCAACAATATTACCCCCACTCATAGTGCTTCCCTGAAACAAAGCATTAATTTTCTCAGCAGTTACTCCTTGAGACTTAATTTTTTCAATCTCAGCCTCAATATTTTTCACATATTCTGGACTTTCCTGTTTTGCCACTTCAACCACATCAATAACAGCTTGCTTAACTTCCCGGTCTTCATTAGCAGCAGCTTCCAACTCTTTTATGGCCTGATTAAAATCTACAGGAAAAGCTTCTGTTTCAGCAGATTTCAAGACTGGCAAAGTTCCCACAGGCTTTCGTTGTATGAGTTGCCAAAACTTATCCACCTGCTCCAAAGTCTTTTCCCCTAAACCTTCTCCTGTCTTTTCCACATATTTAGTTAAAAAAGAATAGGCGATCGCTGCTAGGCCCAATTCTATAGGTTCCATTTTCTATACTCCTTGTTGAAATATTGATAATTATAAATAATATTTATCTGGACTGCTACTTTCAAGTGTGGGGAGTAGGAGAGATTGAAGTAATTATAGAATTATCAACATATATCAGGGAACAGGGAACAGTAGGAAAAACATTTCCCTGTCTTACGGTTTATCATCCGCATAAGTCAAACACCAACTCGTTTTTTGCTATCTGGTCAAGCCCCCGCGCATCCCCCACCCATTGGGGGACTTTTAGAGTTTTATTCCCCCCGCGCATTGGCTTGCTCGGGTAGCTCTGCATCATACCCATAATCAGCAACGCCTAATTTCTAACTTCTTCCTTCTTCCTTCTTCTCTCTTCCTTCTACTACACAAATAAACTTTCAACAGCTTGAAGCAACTGACTTTGACTCCAATCTTGATATAAATGAGCCGCGATCGCACATCCTCCACAACCCACACCTTCTTTAACATATCCCTGTTCATAAGCTCGTAGTTGAGGATAACAAGACTCAGCAAAACTAAGTTGTGTTGCCATCAAAGGCACAAAACCAATTTCTCTAGCCAACCCCACAGTATCTCCCGTCAGGTCTTCAGCAACCCATCTAGTTGTTCCCACCACAATATTCTCAGGCAACCAAGATAAAGAATATTTTGCAGCTAATGCTTGCATCAAAGCATAAACAGCTAACATTTGTGTACCACCAGCTAACATCACCCCTACTTTGAGACTTGCTGTCATTGCCATTCCTGCTACTACTATTTGCATCGGGTCTCCCACCGCAGCGACCAATTTTAGAGGTTGTGCAAGCGGAGGTACAGAATTAAAACCAGAAATTTGTAAACCCTGGCGCACCACAGCCAACTTTTGAGCATGATTACATTGAGGATGACTGCTATTAACTTTACCCGCAGCCGCAATACCTAAACCTAACAAAATTGCTAAAGCAGTAGTTGTACCTCCAACCACACATTCTCCTAATATTAAATAGCTATCTTTTGCTTCCGCAGCTAACTTATATCCCCAACTCTTGCCAACTTCTAGTAAATGTTCAACAGTTGCTATATCTAAAGCACGACCAGAAGTTAAACAACGAGCTGGAGTACCACCCAAATCAATTGTTGGTACAGTAGGTTGATGAGTTAAACCAGCATTAAATAAGTAGAGAGGAATATTGAGAGCATCAATAATTGCTTTTGTGATTAAAACTGGTGAAGCACCTGCATCAAGAGGTGGTAATGGATATTTGGGTTGTGGTTGAAAACCATTATATAAAAATTCTACATCTGCCAAACAAGTATATTGGCGGTCTTTTGGAGTCGCCCCTGCTGCAGAAATTCCTGGTATTAGACCTGTATCTGTAAATCCTAATATACAGCCAAAAATTGGTTGGCGTCTCCGATACCTTTGCAGCCAATTTTTTCCCTGTTGCACCTGAGTATAAACACGAATCATTATTATTATTGAGTAAATGTAGGTAATAGATTATTTAGATATCTTCAGAAAAGAGGGAATAGGGAATAGGGAACAGGGAGAAATATTAAAATATTTATGGATAACAATTGATTTGATTTTGGAGTGGTGGTGCATTGTCATAATCGTACATTGTAATTATTTTTGTTACCAGAGACGGTAGTGGGAGCATCTTGCTCCCTCGCTTTGAGGATGCCCACGCTAGGACAGGATGCCCGCACTAGAAATTGTTCATTGTTCATCTGGATATATCATTATTATTCAGAACTACCTATTTTTGATTTTTGGAGATGTCTATATGGAGAGGAGAAAAGTTTACCTACAACCTAATACCTAAACCTACAGAAGAGTTTGCTCAGTTACGCTACCGCTAACACACCCTACCACTTTTGAGGGCGAATGCCATTCGCCCCTACGACTTTTGACTTCCGCATAGCGGCACTACTCATAATCAAGCAACACACTTACCCATTTAGGAGGTCTAGGAATAGAGTTACCGATGCGGTCTAGTAATAATAAAGCTACCAAATGTACAACAAATAAATACACAACATTATTCACAAATACCATGACTAAAGCAAGTACTTGAATTAAAGGCAAACTAGGTTGAGCTAATAATCCCAATTTGATAAATACCCATTCTAGGAATTCTGTAACTTGTGTAGTTAAATATATCCAGAGGTCTTGTCCCAACAAAAGTGAAAGTAACCAAAATCGAAAAAAGAAACCAAAAGAGCCGAGTATAGAACCTAAACCAATAGAAGTGAACCAATTTCCTCCTCGTTTCCACACCCCTCCTAACATTACTCCCATCAAACCAAAAGGAATAACAAATAAAATACTACGAGTTGGCCCCATAAGCACAGATAAAAGTAATCCTGATACTGTTGCGCCCATCCAAGCTGCACGGTTTCCCCATCGTAAATATAGTAAGGCAATTGGTACTGGAAAGAAAACTCTTAATAAGGGTCCCAAGGGAAAATAATAATTGATAAACCAAATTAAACTAGCTGTACTGGCCAGAAAGGCTGTTTCTACCAGAACTATTGGTTTATCTTCTTTACTGGTGGATGATGGTATTCGATCTGAAGTTGTTTTCACAGAATTGGTTTGGCCTTATAAATTTTGGCTAGTGCCGCTACGCGGAAGTTAAAAATCAAAAATCAAAAGTCAAAAGTATTTATTGGTAAGGCTTTTAGGATTTTGTAACTGGTTAGTTATTTCTGCCATCCTGCACTAGTGAACTTTAATAGACTTTTAATTTACTTCTTGATTAAACGGCATTGCTGATTTGATGTATGAAATTCAATTAGTGGTAAATTTTCACCCAAAACAATAGTGGGAATTATATCTATATTCTGACTCTAAAGTCACCGAAAAACTCTTTTCTGACTCCTGTCTCCTGTATCCTGACTTATGAGCAAAAAATAAGGTCCATAGCCTCCCCTTGGCTGCGCCGCGAGCTATCGCTCTACAAGGGGATGAAAAAAAATAAGGTTCAATATTTCAATTCACTTTACTTTCCTAGGTCATGCTGCGCAAACAGGCAAAGGTACTGATAACTGATAACTGATAACTGATAACTGATAAGCAACCCCGATTAAACAAGTGTACGTTCCAATGCGTGTATATCAGGAATACATAATGTATCGCGATCGCGCTTGATTAATGACTTTTTTTCTAACTTACTTAAGACTCTAGTTACTGTCTCTCTGGCCAACCCACTTAAACTACTTAGTTCTCTATGAGGTAAATTAGGAATTTCTTTTCCTTGTTGAGAATCTATTCCTTGTCCCTCTGCTAAAAATAGTAAAATATCTGCTACCCTAGCCTGAGCATCTGCTTCTCGTAGTCTGAGTCGTCGATTCACTTGTCGTAAACGTCTGGCCATTAATTGGGCTAATCGAATTCCCGCTGTGGGTTCAGTATGAATTAGATGAGCAAAATCTTGAGCTGGCATATTACCAATTAATGTGGGGGCTAAGGTAATTACATCAGTAGAGCGAGGTACTTCATCTAAAGCAGCCATTTCTCCAAATAATTCGCCTTTACCCAAAATATTCAGGGTTACTTCTTTACCATCCAAATTATAGGTGCGAATTTTTACCCACCCATCCAGAATGAAGTATACAGATGTCCCCCAATCATTTTCCAGCAAGATTACCTGGTTTGGTGGATGTTGACGACTGACCACATGAATGACTGCTTTTTCTAATGCTTCTTGTGGTAAACCTTCAAAAAATGAGGTAGAAAGCATTAATTCTTTAATATTTAATTGGGGGTCGCGATTATACCTTTCTTCCATAAAGTTATTTTTTCAAAATCTAAGAGGGCAGTATATTTAGCCCAAAGAGCAACTATAAGTTAATAATTAAAATTAATATATATATTATATTATTAGCCAATTGGCCGACTTTAAATATCCTGAAAGTCAACAACTTTGTGGAAGTTATGACAGGGCTTTTACAGTATGGTAGTAAACAGATATCAGTACAGGATTTGTCAAAAATTCAAAATATCAATCATAAATTCAGAAACTTTTACTACTACTTCCAGTAAAGTGCTCCTTGATGGGTTAAACATCCACAGGGTCATCATACTGTTTCCTAGTCCTAAAAAATTTTCTAAACAGCTCAATTTTAGGACTATTATAGTTAATAAATATTATTATGTATGTAGTAGGTATAGAAAGCAAAACTCTTTAAATTATTAATTTAATAATATCCTGCTATTGCTACATCAGGCTGTACATTAGACTAAAGAGTCTGAAAAAAATCTTAACACTTTTAATTCAATTCATCCCCAATTTGTACATCTAGTATGAAAGACTAATTTTACAGTCAGTTATGCTCTCATCAGTTTTATAATTCTTAATGAAGGTGAGCGACAGAGGTGAAACTCTTGAATTTCCAGAATAAGCAAATCAAATCAATAATCAGGGAAATAGATCAGGTGCTAAATCAGTCTAGCACTGAAAATTCTCCTAAAGTCCTAGAAAAAACACTCAGAAAATCTCAAAAGATACTAAAGCAGGTTTTGAACTACCTGAGTCAGAATGTGGATACAATCTCCAGTCTACAGCTACTCTCTGTTGACCCACCTTCAAATTCGGAAAATATTATTGACCAGACGACAAAGCAACATCCAGAAAAGCTAGAAGAGTTTTTGACTCCTATTAATCACTATCTACAAGAAGATTTTCAAGTTCTTAAAGAACAACGTCAAGCTTTGCAAGAAGAAATTAGGCAACTGGAGAAGCAAAGACAAGATAATTATTCTCTAGCTCAACAATATGCTAAACAGGAGCAAATTATCTCTGAGTTTTCTCAAGCTTTACTTGGCCCTGTACAAGAAACATTGGTGGAACATTTGTCTCAGTTAACTAACCAGCATCCATATCCAAGTCAAAGTCAGACTGCTTTATCTCTTAACCAAAATCTCGATCCACAAACTTCTAAAAATATTGAATCTTCTGAAATGGTGGCAAGTTCAGAGGATAGGTTTAGAGAAGATTATAACTTCGATCGGCCATTTGTTGATGACTTTAATACAGAGGATAGTGAAGAAACACAGCAAGAGCCAGAAAATTTTATAGTATCCTCCAATGTTAGTCCTGAAAATATTCAAAATCAAAAACTATCTCCTCAAATAAATGAATTATATGAGCTTACCGATAAAGATGTATTACCTTATCCAGGATATGAGTTTGTGGCTAAAGTAAATACAGAATCAAAAACAACTGAAGCAGATAACTCAAACCCTCAAGAATCATCTATTCAAAATCAATTTAATCTTGATAAACAGCAAGATTTAGAATTTGTTAACAGTCAAAACCAGCAAAATCAAACTTTTGCTCAATTAGAAGCTCCCAGTTTTGAAGAGAATGAAACAGATTGGCAAAAATATCAAAATTATACTGCTAAAATAGAAGATTCAGAAATAGCAAATACGATGGAATCATCACTAAATTCAGAGTCAAATTTAGACAACTCAGAAAATGTAGAAAGCTCTGAAATTATCGAATCTCTAAGTAATCTATTCGGTGAACTAGAGATAAATGAGGCAGAAACTCAGCAATTAATTGCTTCTTTAGAATCTAAACAAGAACAAACAAATTGCAGCAATAAATCAGAAGAAAAAGAAGAGTATCTTCACGCATCGGCTAAAGAAAGTCTCTTGCCAATACAAGAATCAGATGAAAAACAAGATATAGAATTATTATTAGATACTAATCTACTCAATAATTTGCGTTCTGATTTAGAACATTTAGAAGAATTTGACGTAGATGAATTAGCAGAAGATTCACAACAAACTGAGCTTCAATTAGGAGAATATTCACCTGAATCTTTAGCAGAAAGTAATCTTGAATCGACTAATGATTCTGTTACTTCGACTTCAGAAGCAGAAATTACTAACTTAGAGGGTTTATTTATAGATATTGATGATGTTTCCGGAAAATCAAATCTAATGAACCAAGAAAATACTCACAATTCAGCAGAAAATACAGAAAATGAACAAAGTTTAGAAGATATTTTAGATAGCTTAACATCTTCAACAGAAGTGGAATCAACAGACACAGACGACCGAGAATTTTTACCGCTAGAAACCCTACTTCAAGACACTCCAGAGACAGAAAAAAAAAATTTAATTCCTCACAAGAGACAGATAGAAAACTAGAGGAAACAGCTTCACTATGGTATTTAGGAATTGACTTTGGTACTACAGGTATTTCTGCAGCATTATTTAATCGTAGCAGCTGTGAAATTTATCCTATATATTGGGAGAAAGTAGCAACTAAACAAGAGTTAGATATTACTGAAACAAATCAACAATTTACCCTCTCAACAAAAATAGACCAAAGAACTTTCAGCGCTACCAAAAAAATATATCACTTACCATCAACTTTATACATACATCACAAATCATCTCAAGAGAAAACTATACAAGAAAAACCCTTTTTACTACACAACTTTAAAACTGATCTAAAAGTTACTATTCCTTACCTTTCAATTAAATTTGAAAAACAAAAATTGCAGGAAAAGCTAGACGAATCTTTTCTTCTAGATTCTAACTTTGTTGCTACAACTGCCCATGAACCAATTTTACAGTTGTCTGAACATCAACAAATTCCTCTAAAATTAGTTCATCAAGGATTAGTAACTTTATTGACAACTCTTCAGACCCAAGCTTTTGTCCAAGACTCCATTTCTCTAACTGATGGAGAAACTCACACAATAATTACTTTACCTAATGATTATATTTGTGGCGCAGTAGGATTAGACCAAGAAACATTTGTTTCCGCTTTGGCACAATTAAAATCTGTGTTGATGGGTAGTCCAACTAATTGGCCAGAAGCTTATCGCTTCAATCTCAGAGAAGCAGTTTTAGAAGCAGGTCTTGTCAAAAATGTCAATCAAGTAATTGTGGTTGAGGAGGCGATCGCTACTGCCTTATCAGAATTAACCTCACTAACAGAAGATCCAAAAACATCTACTATCTCAGAATTTAGAAAGGGCAAAATTTTAATTGTAAATGTGGGAGCAACCACAACAGAAATGGCTTTAGTTAATTTCCCTGATGATGGCCAAAATTTAACTTACTCTCACTTCCATTGTCATAGTTTTGCTTATGGGGGTCATGCTCTAGATCAAGATATTGTTTGTCAACTATTACTAAAAAACGAAAATATTTCGCCCCAGACCCAGAAAGAAAATAATCAAGAACAATCTACTCAATTATGGCCACGGCCAGGCTACCCAGATTTATCAATTAGGTATCAACTACAGCAATGGTTACAAAGTTCATCCTACAGACAAGAATTATTAGCAGCAGCTCGTAATTTAAAAGTAATTCTGCCATCTGAAAAAGAATTTATTTTGAATATAGGCGATCGCCAATGGCATTTACAGCAACAAGATTTAGAAAAGAAAGTATTAGAACCTTTTATACAACAATTAAATCAGGAGTTAAATAATTTTTTGAGTAGGGTGGGAATATCTCCGGTGGGAATTAACCGCGCTTTATGTACTGGAGGTAATGGGAGTTGGAGCAGGATATCTCGTTGGTTACGTCAAAAATTGCCTAATGCAATTATTGTTCAAGATCCAAAAGTTAATTCTGAAAATGTAGAGTTAGGGGAGGAAGAGCTACAGGGAGCGGATAATTGTTTATCTGAGATTGAAGATATTAAGCTAACTATAGGTAGGGTCGCTTATGGTTTAGCTATTTTACCTCTTTATCCACAAATTATAGATATACCTCAGCAACAGTACAACGACTATTTTTTACTTTGGGAAATACTGCGAGTTTTTCCAGATCGTGCTTTATCCCTCAGAAAAGTTTATCAATTATTAGAGGAACAAGGAATAAATACTCGTGTTTGTCAGGAGAACATTAAGACTATTTTAGAAAGTAAACTACCTCCTGGTTTGATACCTTTGGAGGAAGATATAATGTTATTGAGTGAAGTTTCTCGACAAAATTCTGACTATCAAAGTTTGAGAGCAAAGCCACTTTTTTGCCAAGAAACTGATGGTAGTGGATATCGTTTGAGTAACGAACAAGCAGAATATGTAAAAGAATACTTACATAAGCTAGTGGCTAATACTAGGCAAAAATTTGAGGAACCTTTGCTTAAGTCTCTTGATACTTTCGCGATCGCGGAGCGCGGTGTCAACCATATCGCTTTCTGATTTTTTTCACTATTATATCTTGTTAATTTGTATTAAGCGCAGCTTCATGGACAATTGGTATTTTCATTAATTGATAATGGATAATTACCTCTGGTTAAAACCGCTACGGAATTGAATATAAGGAAATCTGATTTCTTCTCTTGGTCTGATGGATATGGCTCTGAGACCTCGCCATCCGGAGACCGCTTTTTTCTCCTTAAAAGGAGAGGCAATAAAGCCGAATGGATCAATTATCAATTATCCATTATCCATTGGTAAAGAATTATTTCTTACTTCTGAATTTTGAGTTATCAAATATGAACTTTAAAAATTATCTATGGACTTTTGTGAATTTATTATTTCCAATTCAGCCCCTATTTCTAACTTCTTCTCTCTTACTTTTTCCTTCTACAGCAATTGTTTTAATGCAACCTGCTGCTCAAGCTTTAATGGCAGATGAAATTAATCAAATTGCTACAGAATTTACAGTATTAATTGACTCAATAAATCCAGCTTCTGGGGTAATAATTTCTCAAAACAAAAATACTTATTATGTTTTAACTGCCAAGCACGTTGTAGAAACCCAAGATGAATATGCAGTTATTACTAAAGATGGGGAAAGACATAAAATTGATTATCAAAGAATAATTAAATTACCAGGAGTAGATTTAGCACTTTTAGAATTTCGGAGTCAGAAAAAGTATCAAATAGCTAGTTTAGCTGATTATGATTATCAAGCAGAATTTCGTCATATTTTTGTGTCTGGTTGGCCTGCATCGAGATTACCTTTTGCCGAAAGAGAACGTTTATTTAGTCCGGGATTATTAATTAATCAAGATTATGAATTAGCTTTTATCAAAGACCCGGTTTCTAATGGTTATGAACTTTTTTATAACAATATTACTGAGTTAGGTTTAAGTGGCGCACCTATTTTAGATACTCAAGGAAGAGTGATTGGAATTCATGGTGCTTCTGAAGGTACAAAAATTTATGATGAAAAGTCTAATTCAGTGGAGAGAGTCAGTATTGGTTTTAGTTATGGAATTCCTATTAATACCTTTTTACAGTTAGCAGATAAGTTCAATATGAGATTAAATTTTCAGTTGGAAAATTTCCCACCACTACCACTAACTCAAAAAGAAGCTTTTTCTATAGAAGCTTATTTAAAAGTTCCAGAAACAACAGATATTTCTAGTGCAGCAGCATGGGCAAACCGTGGGAATCATTTGTATAGATTGGAGAAATTTGAAGAAGCATTAATAGCTTTTGAACGTGCAATAAAAATCAGAGAAAATTTTTATCCTGCTTGGTATGGAAAAGGAAATGTATTGTCAGCTTTAGGTAGACATGATAGAGCAATTGATGCCTATCAAAAAACAGTAAAAATCAAACCAGATTTTTATTTAGCTTGGCGAGACAAAGGCGCTTTATTAACTTATTTAGACCGACCCCACGACGCATTAATATCTTTTAATCAAGTAATTAGATATAAACCAGATGATTTTGTAGTTTGGTATCTGAGAGGAAATATTTTAACCATACATTTTCGGGAATATAAACAAGCGATCGCTGCTTATGATAAGGCAATTCAATTAAAGTCTGATTTTGTTGATGCTTGGTTGGGAAAAGGAGAAGTTCTTTATCGTTTAGAGCGGTATCAAGAAGCTAGAGAAGTAGCTCAACAAGCGTTGAAACTTAAGCCTAACGACCCAGAAATTTCGAGTCTTTTAAATGCTCTAGATGAAAGAAATTTACCACCAGACTCTGTTGAATGGAGACCAAATCAAAACCAAGTAGAAAGAAGAAATTATCCTCCCAGAAGACCACCTAATTTATTATGGTAATCAATTATATATAGTAGGGAATAGGAAGCAGGGAGTAGGGATTAGGGAATAGAAAATATCAAGCTTGAAAAAAGAATGTTACCGAATAATTAATCATTAAATAATTCTGGTTTAAAGCCGACTTTTTAAGGAGAAAAAAAGCGGTCGTTTTGCTACCCAACATGTAAAGCGCAGCTTCCCGTAGAGTAGGATGGCGAGGTCTCCTCACCATATCCAATCGACCAAGAGAAGAATAATATTTCCTTATATTCAATTCCGAAACGGTTAAAACCAGAGGTAATTATCAATTATCCATTATCAATTATCCATTAATGAAGGATAATTAGAGTAATTTCTAAACTTTACCTATAGTGTTTCTTTGATTAAAAATCAATCTGATCCCTAATACCAATTTGAAAAAAGAATGCTACAAAAAGGTAGACCTTGCTCGAATATGCTTAAAAATAGCTAGTCCAGTTTATTTTAGATAGTTATTTATATCGTTTTTCCCTTTTTTTCAAAATTTATCCCTTCTTCCTTCTTTCCTCTTCCTTCTTTCGTACGGACTATGCAACGTTCCTACCATTTGTAACAAACATTTATCACGCTTGGTATAATAGATATCTCCAGAAAAGAGGGAGGAGGCAGTAGGGAACCCACCCCTAACCCCTCCCAGGAGGGGAAATAATTGATAATTTCTGTGTGATAATTGATTTTATTTTTGATTTTTGGAGATGTCTAATAAATGCCGATAAACCCTTCCTTCTATACATCGTCAATTCGACATTTTTACTACCTAAATCTTAGTAATAACTTTGCTATTTATAGCAACTATTTATCAAACTGCTAGAACAGGAAATAGGGAAAGATAAAGTGATCTTTTTCTTTTGGGTTTAATACTCCGCCGTCTACACGGTGTTTACAATTGGTTGGGGTGATAAGACATAGAAATGGCAGGTCGTTGACTGTCTCCATCCACTTTTCCTTTTTGTTTCTTCCTTCTTCCTTCTTCCTTCTTCCTTCTTCCATCTTTTAAGTCATAGGACAAAAAGATTATCAATCTAGCAATCTTAATTAATTTGATAAAAAATATCTCTAGCATTTACCATTCGACTGATGTAATAGGTTTACCTGAAAAAGCCCGGAACATTATTACGTATTTTTGATTCTATAAAATCAACAATCATATCTCAATCATCAAGTTTTAATATCCTATAGATTAACCCACAAATATCAAGGATATTATGACAAACTTCTCATGGCTTTTTCAAATTATTAACCTACCACCTACAACTTTCTTCAAAGTTTATTTAGGTATAGCAGTCGAAGCAAAGGTTAGGACAGATCAAAAGCTTAAAACTCAGATAACGTAAGATTTTTCCTTCTTATTTCTTCCTTCTTCCTTCTTCCTTATATCTAGCATTTATCATCCGATTTATATAGTAGGTTTACCTGAAAAAGCCCGGAACATTATTACGTATTTTTGATTCTATAAAATCAACAATCATATCTCAATCATCAAGTTTTAATATCCTATAGATTAACCCACAAATATCAAGGATATTATGACAAACTTCTCATGGCTTTTTCAAATTATTAACCTACCACCTACAACTTTCTTCAAAGTTTATTTAGGTATAGCAGTCGAAGCAAAGGTTAGGACAGATCAAAAGCTTAAAACTCAGATAACGTAAGATTTTTCCTTCTTATTTCTTCCTTCTT
>NZ_JAAHGH010000015.1:96652-115675 GCF_010672525.1 Okeania sp. SIO2B3
ATTAACCTACCACCTACAACTTTCTTCAAAGTTTATTTAGGTATAGCAGTCGAAGCAAAGGTTAGGACAGATCAAAAGCTTAAAACTCAGATAACGTAAGATTTTTCCTTCTTATTTCTTCCTTCTTATTTCTTCCTTCTGCTATATCAGTAATAAAACTGAGTTATCTATCCGGATTTATCAACATAGTTCAGAATTTTAAATTGAGACTTGCAGATGGAATTATTTTTAACTAGATTTTGTGCACAAAAATCTTTTTCTCAAACAAAGATAATTAACTACACAGAAAAATAACATTCAAGAATATAAATACCCTCTATAGTGAAAGGAGTTATATATGGCGACATTAATAGCAGAAAAAGAAGAATTATTAGAAGTAACAGAAATAGAAGCATCTCAATTTAATACGACAGGTAATATCAGTGGCTTAAAATTCAATGACATTAACGCCAATGGTCGATTAGATCCAGACGAATTTGGCTTATCTAATTTCACCATTTACTTAGATATTAATAACAACGGTTTTCTAGACTTCAACGAACCTGCCAATATTACTAATAATTTCGGGGGTTACCTATTTAATAACCTACCTCCTAATATTTATGTAATCAGAGAAATTCAGCAACCAGGCTTTAATCAAACTACCCCTACTCCAATTGTCAATGTAACTCCAGGTAGTAATCTGACAAATATTAATATTGGTAATATTGGTAATGTAAGTAACCGGGGTCAAATTAGTGGCACGAAATTTAATGATACAAATACTAATGGAATATTAGACCCTGGAGAATTGGGTTTAGCAGATATTACTTTATATTTAGACCTAAATCAAAATGGATTTTTGGATGAGGGAGAACCTCCGACTATTACTGGTGTGAATGGTGAATATTCTTTCCTAGATTTACCACCAGATACTTATATATTGCGAGAAGTTTCTCCATCAAATTTTGCTTCAACTACTCCCAACCCAATTATTGATGTAACTCCAGGAAGTAATATTACAAATATCAATATTGGCAATGTAAATAATCGAGGTCAAATTAGTGGTACGAAATTTAATGATACGAATACTAATGGAATATTCGACCCTGGAGAATTGGGTTTATCAGATATTACTTTATATTTAGACCTCAATCAAAATGGATTTTTGGATGAGGGAGAACCTCCAACTATTACTGGTATTAATGGTGAATATTCTTTCCTAGATTTACCACCAGATACTTATATATTGCGAGAAGTTTCTCCATCAAATTTTGCTTCAACTACTCCCAACCCAATTATTGATGTAACTCCAGGAAGTAATATTACAAATATCAATATTGGCAATGTAAATAATCGAGGTCAAATTAGTGGCACGAAATTTAATGATACGAATACTAATGGAATATTCGACCCTGGAGAATTGGGTTTATCAGACATTACCTTATATTTAGACCTAAATCAAAATGGATTTTTGGATGAAGGAGAACCTCCGACTATTACTGGTGTGAATGGTGAATATTCTTTCCTAGATTTACCTCCTAATACTTATATTTTGCGAGAAGTTTCTCCACCAGATTTTGATCAAACTACTGCCGACCCAATTTTAAACGTTACTCCGGGAAGTAATCTGATAGTTAATATTGGAAATGTAAATAATCGAGGTCAAATTAGTGGCACGAAATTTAATGATACAAATACTAATGGAATATTAGACCCTGGAGAATTGGGTTTAGCAGATATTACTTTATATTTAGACCTCAATCAAAATGGATTTTTGGATGAGGGAGAACCTCCAACTATTACTGGTGTGAATGGTGAATATTCTTTCCTAGATTTACCCCCAGATACTTATATATTGAGAGAAATTTCTCCACCAGGTTTTGCTCAAACTACTCCCGACCCAATTATCAATGTAACTCCAGGAAGTAACATTACAAATGTCAATATTGGGAATGTAAATAATCGTGGTCAAATTAGCGGTACCAAATTTAATGATACTAATGCTAATGGAATATTTGAAGAAGGAGAATTAGGTTTATCAGACATTACCTTATATTTAGACCTCAACCAAAATGGATTTTTGGATGATGGAGAACCTCCGACTATTACTAATATTAATGGTGAATATTCTTTCCTAGATTTACCCCCAGATACTTATACAATTAGGGAAACTCAAGCACCAAATTTTGACCAAACTACTCCCGACCCAATTATCAATGTAACTCCAGGAAGTAACATGACAAATGTCAATATTGGCAATGTAAGTAACCGAGGTGAAATTAATGGCATTAAATTTAATGATGGAAATGCAAATGGAATATTAGACCCTGGAGAAAATGGTTTAGATAACTTCACCTTGTATCTAGATTTGAATAACAATAGTCTCTTAGATATTGGGGAACCTGCAACTATAACTGATGAATTTGGTTTCTATTCTTTTGAAGATTTACCTCCCAATGTTTACATAATACGAGAAGTACAAAAATTTGGCTTCTCTCAAACTACTATCGATCCAGTTATTGATGTAGATCCTGGCAGTAATATTAATAATGTCAATATTGGCAACTTCAATGAATTTCTTTAAGCTATGCCTTATAAAACCCATTTGATATCTTTGTCTATGATTAAATTTTTGAGTTACGCGTCGGAAGTGGAATAGAGGCAATACAAGAAAAAGGTTGAAAAATATTCTAATACTCCTCACCGTACGAAAAAAACTGTAGAAAATTGTAACAGCTTTTATCTTGATATTGGATTAACCAATACTGGCTGTACGGCGCAGCTCACTATTCCCTCGGCAGTAAATGCCTCTGGGAATTTCTTTCTAATTATTTGAAGACTGCCATTAACGTCGGCATTAATGACTATACCAGTTCCACTCTTGAATAAACCACGTTTGACTCGTTTACCCCCATAAGTTTCATGTTTAATTGGTTCCTCCAGGTCAAGGGCAACAGTTAATCACCCCATTACCCCACCTCCCCACCTCCCCACCTCCCCACCTCCCCCAACTATATAATTAAGTATTTAACCGGATTTGATATTACGGGTCGGGAGTGGAATAGAGGCAATACAGGAAAAAGATTGAAAAATACTCTCCTAACTTCCCTACTTTACTTCCCTACTTTTAAGATGAGAATCAGAAGATTCAATCGGTTAGATCGTCATATTCAGTTAGCACAGCGCTAACTTTTACATTCTGTGAAGCTCCTAAAAAAATCGCGCACCAAAGGATTTTCCGTTCCATCCTCGCAATTTTTGTGATATTATAAAGATTATAAGGGGTCGTTTGCCCATGCGCATGACTTTTTATTCAACTAAAATCCCTTAGTCAGAAACAATAAAGTATTCAGGAACTTTCCCCAAAAGTAATACCAAAGATATTTTCATTTTGTGAAGCTTAATGAACAGATATGCTGGTTTTTCCTGCGATCGCATCTTTCTATCTCTACTGAATGGAAAACTAATAACATTTTCATTTTGTAAAGCTCAAAAAAATCAGCACGCCAAAGGATTTTCAGTTCCTTCCTCACAATTTTTGTGATATCATAAAGACTATAAGGGGTCGTTCGCCTATACGCATGACTTTTTATTCAACCAGTTTTCGTTACTAATAGGCAATTCAATATTCAGTATTCAGGAATTTTATCCAGAAGCAATGCCAGAAACATCTTCATCTTGTGAAGCTCTAATAAATATATGCTGGTTTTTTCCGGCGATCGCATCTTTACTCTCTATCTCTACTGAATGGAAAACTAATAGCATTTTCATTTTATTAAGCTTATAAAAATCGCGCGCCAAAGGATTTTCGGTTCCATCCTCGCAATTTTTGTGATATTATAAAGACTATAAGGGGTCGTTCGCCCCTACGCATGACTTTTTATTCAACTAACTTTTCTTGCTCAAAGGCAATCAACTATTCAGGAATTTTCCCCAGGAGCAATAACAGAAATATCTTCATCTTGTGAAGCTTCAATAAATATATGCTGGTTTTTCCCATCATCGAATCTTTTTATCTACCCCTCCTAGGGTGAAAAACCACCGACATTTTCATCTTATGAAGCTCCTAAAAAAATCAGCGCGTCAAAGGATTTTCGGTTCCATCCTCACAATTTTTGTGATATTATAAAGAGTATAAGGGTACTTTCGTCTATACGCATGACTTTTTATTCAACCAACTTTTCTTGCTCAAAGGTGATAGAACATCCGTTCCGCTCCGCGATCGCAAATGCTGTAGAAGGGTGATGAATTTAATTATTAAAGATATTAATTTCTTGAAAAATATCAAGGTTGGCAGCAGCTAAGAGAGATAGAAAATGAGGCAATTATTTGGAGTAAGAAATTGTCTAATTTAACTCTAGTTTTACCCTTGAATCTAGAAGTAGCTGATTTTCCTGTAACTATAAATTTATTAGTGGAAAATTTAGCTAAATTTGAGGAGAAAACTGAGTTAGAAATTATGCAAAACTTAATTACTAATTTACCTAATGTGAAGATACAGGGATTAGTTGTGGGGATGAGGTCTCTGGAAGGAGATAAATTGAGTGAGGAAGTTGATTTAATGGGAGTGGTAATGAATAGGTTGGAACGGAAAAATTGAGATTATTTGACCAGGATTATGTGACAGCTATTAGGACATATCAAGAACGTTTTCCCGTGTTATGTAGGGGTGATTTGGTGAATGAAAATAATGGTTTTGTGTTGAAAAATGTTTGTAGTTTTAGTGTGGATGAGTAGAGGGAAAAAAGTCAGAAGTTAGAAATGTTAGCGTTAAAAATTATCCTTCAATGATGAAATATTAGATTATAGATTTAGTTCTTATCCTGATAGAGCAACCATTGAAAGTATAAAGGGTTGTCATAAGCAGAAATCTGGAAGTGGACGTTTGGCAAAGAATAACTCTTTTCTAGAAAAAACTTCTGAAAAAAAACAGGCTAGCTTATCAATATATCAAGCTCAGGAGCCATAATCAGGAAGGTTTTTTCTTGCATAAAGTTCATAAGTTTTGGATGGGACAACAAACAAGCTAAATTTCCTGCTGCTGTCCCTTGCTTTGGCAAGCAAAAAACTTTTGTAATGCATTATATCTCTAATTTCATAAGTATGAATTGGACAAAAAAAGGGTGCGAAATCTACACAAAAAAAATAGAGCTAATTAAGGAAAAGGTGCAGTCCTTTATAGAAAAAGCACACAGGTTCTATCAGGAAAAAACTGACCCCATTAAAGAAGAGGTACGACCTTTTTTAAAGAACGAGGACTTTTCAAAACTTGAAGCTATTATTCATACTGCTTCAGGAAGTGCAGCGGCAGCCTCTGCTGCTTTGGGTAAAGGAGCAATTTTAGCTTTAGATACTCCTGTTTTGATAACTATGCATATTGCAATGATTATCCTATTGGGAGAGGTATTTGGAAGAAGTCGGAATAAGAACACAGCCACAGCATTACTTGGGGCGGCTGCTGGAGTTGGTATTGGTGCTTTTGGAGTCAAAGCTATCCTTGCTTTTATTCCTTTTGCTGGAAATGTTGTGAATGCAACTGTTTCCTTTGGTTACACAGAACTTCTTGGTTGGACATTTATCAAGCTCTTTAAGAACAATGAAGACATTCCGTTATTGGTTGATGTAAAAGGAGAGGGAATTATGGGAGATACTTACAACGTTAAACAAGCTGGTGCTGTGGGGAAAAACTCTCGTTCGGATAAAAATAAATTCTATCAGTTTGAGGAAAAGCAAACTTTAGCTGAGGCAGCAGAAGAAATTCAACAACTCTTAAAGCAGTTAGAGGAAACTAACCCTACTGCTACTGAGGATGAAAAAATTACCTATGTTAATGATGAAACTACACCTAGCTTTAAGCGTCGGGTTGTTGGTGCGTTACAAGCTTGTGGTAAGGAAGCTTTGAAGGAGTTTCTAGACAACTCTTACGTCAATACTGTAATCGCCACTGTTGAGGGGTGGAGAAAACCAGAGTAAGTTTTTCTTGATCTTAAAGCAAACTGACACAGCTAATGTGAAACTTGAGAAAAATTGCTTAATTCTCAATTTAGAATTAAAAACATACTCTACTCCTTTAGCTGTGTTCCTCCCCAAAAAACTAAAGAGACTGTTGATATTTCACCAAAAGTTCAGAGATATAATCATAACCATCCACTCCAATAACTGGCAAAATTTCTGACCGTTTCCGATTTAAAATTTCATTAAAATCTTCACCCAATTGACCTTTCAAAACAACCATCAACCCAGCAGTTTGCCGCCATTCATTAGCACCAATTTGCTCTAACAAATACATACCCAAACTACCAGCAAAAATAGCTTGCTCCAAATTTTGTAAACTATAGTAAGCCTGAGCAAGATAAGCTAAATTCAAACCTTGTAAATATAAATCTCCAGAATATTGAGCAGCTTGCCAACCACCAAGCAAATATAACAGCGCATCTTCAGGTTTTTCTAACACCATAAATGCAATTCCCAAACTACTAAAACAAAGAGACTTACTCTGACCATCACCCAGACTTTCTGATAATTTCAAACCCTGTTGTAGATAATTAATTGCATTTTCATAAATCTCAGTCTCCATCATTTCTTGTTGTCTAGCTTGGAAAACTTCACTAAAACCTAAATTAGCTAAAGCATTAGCTTCCCCTTTTTTATCCCCTATTTGTCGAGAAAACATCAACGCCCTTTGACTATAATTAATTGCCTCACTATAATCTTGCATCGCCACACAAGTCCGACTCAAATGATTAAGATTAGCAATTTCACAGAATTTATCCTCCGTCTCCTGGGCAATTTCTAAAGCTTTTTTATGAAATTCCATCGCCCTTAAATTTTCCCCCAAAGTCTGCTGAGAGTAACCCAATAAAGTTAAAATTCTTGCCTTTGCTTGAGTACCTTTAACTATTTGCAAAGGAGCATCTAAATAACTCAAAGCATTCTGTAAATATTCTCCAGAAAAAGAAGCAAAAATCCCACCGTAGAGCGGAAAATATTCCTGTTGAGAAAAGGCGCGAAAAATTTGCAATGCTACCTGAAAACAAGAATTAGTTAAACGAGGTCTAGCTTGAAAACCATTAGCTAACTGACACCAAATAGTAGCAAAAGTCAAAAAAGTAGAAATAGATAATTTTGCCCCTACCTTAGCATCATAAATTAACTTATCAAACCATTCAACTAATCCCCTTTGTAAACATTGTAAAATTAATGCCAATTCAACTAAATTACTAGCCTCAATACTCGCCTTACTCGCAAATTCTACAATCGACTTTTCCAAAGCAATAGTATTAAATAAACCCTCTGGAAAAGAACTATTTACCTGTTTTGCCCATAATACCCACGGTCCTCGTTGTTCAGGAGTACCACCAAATCCTAATTGACCCCTACTTTGGTCATAGATCCAACTTACCAAATAAGGTTGCAGTCGTTGCCAAGCTTCCAAACCTTTAGTAATACCAGTCGCAAACTGTTGCAAATCTTTTTCTAACTCAGGGTCAGCAGCTTGGAGTTTTTGTCCGTCTAGACTTTGGGCCAGTTTTTGTAATTGATTGAGAGTTAGGGGTTGTTTTTGATTAGGATCAATAGCATTGAATAAAGTAGTCAGGCGATCGCTAGACTCAGCATTAATAATTTCTTGTACAGAAGCAGCGATCGCTTCTTGAGTCTGATTTAGTTTTTCCCACCGCTCCCATTCTCCTTGAATAGTTTTTAATGCTCGCAAACGACGATTAGCTTTTGCTTGTTTTAACTCATCAGTTTCTGTATCTACTTGGTTTTGGACAGTTTGCAGACGTTCGTCAAAACAACGTTCAAAAATTTCCCCCGTACCACTACTAATTTCTTTTACCAGCATTTGATATACTTGTTCCTTAGAACGAATTTGACCTTTGAGAGTAATTTCCAAAATGTGGTCAATTAAATTGAGATAGCGTTCCTGCCAAGAAATAGATTCTGTCATTTTAAAATCGTTTTAATTACTTAGGGTTTGCTGAAAAAGTCTTTTAGTAGGGGGTAGGAGACAGGAGACAGGAGACAGGATATAGGAGACAGGAGACAGGAGAAATGGGAATGAGCGAGGAGGTAGGAGTAAGAATTGTCCCTTGGTTTTTCTGCCCAACTATGAGCCTAAAATACTAACTTTTTGAGCGTTTTAGACGTGATACGAGGCACTTTTTTCGACCCAAAAAAGGCACTTGTCCTTATCTGTCAATGCTTTTAGATTTAATCAGCAAGTCCTACTTATCTTTTCGCTTATTAAGTTTAATTCCTACCTGCTTCACCCGCAGTTTATACAAGCTTGTTGTGATTTGAATCCATCCATTTTTCCTATCCTTTCTTCCTTATTCCTTCTTCCTTCTTCCTTCTTCCTTCTTCCTTATTCCTTCTTCCTTCTTAAATACAATCACAATACCGATTAAGTTAATTTATACATTTACCACTACAAACATTCTTTCAAACATTTCATTAATCATATCTTCCATCTCATCTATATTTACAGAATTAGGACCTCTAACAAACTCTTTTAGTGTAATTTTTCGGTCTTTAAAATCTTTAACAAAATTATGCAATGCTTGCAAAGAATTTAGATCGACTTCTGCTTCTGCAACCAACTTTTCCATCAAATTTTCTCCTTGTCGCTTTGCCTTGCGATACTGTTTTACCATATTTCCTTGAGGAGTCTTTTTCACCTCTCGTAATTCTGATTTAACTTGTTCATATTGTAGAGATAATAGTTCAATTTCTTTCTCTAATTGTTCGCATTCTTTTTCACCATCATTTTGGGAAAACTTAACTTTTTCTTGATTTTTATCTTTTTCAATTTCTAATAACCGAGCTAGATCGCCACTTTGATAAGCAATATTAATTTCTTTCATTATTTCAGTATAGAAAACACGAGTTTCATTATCGCTAGCTTTATCTGGATGAAATTTATCGGCTAATTTTAAAAATATTTTTCTCAGGTCTCTACTAGGACGTGGTTGAGAAATATCCTCATTTTCATAGTAATGATTATTTTCTCCAAAAAAATCTTTCTCCGTTGTCTTTTGATAATCATCTCTATCTTCATCTTGAAAATTTGCCGATGATGACCGAGAAAAATATTCTGGGCGAGGAGAAATTTTACCTGTTAATTGTAAGATACGATAAATATCTACAATTTCTTGTTTTTGACGTTTTCCTAAACGTTTATTACCTAAAATTTTTTCAAATAGACCATGAATTTTTTGATCTAGACTATTTATTTTTTCATAAAATGGTCTACTTTTTTGAACCATTTCTTGAGTAAGTGTTTGCATTTGTTGAGTCAGGTTAGACAACTCAGTTTTTTTACGTTTGATTTTGGTCAGAAGTTTTTTATGTTTTTCGTTGAGAAAATCAATCCTAGCATGAATAGAAGAGAATGATAGGGAATTTTCTTGAGGTAGAGAATTAGAAGTGGATTTTTTTTGAGTTTTTCTTGGCATAGATAGTAAGTATAATAATAAAATTTTTGGCAATTTAATCTTTTATAGTTTATCGTAATTTACTCAATGTGTCATCTGAGTCAGAATATATAGCGCAACTCAAAAGTTAAAAGTTAAAAGTTAAAAGTTAAAAGTTAAAAGTAATATCTGACTGAGTTTGAGCATTTATAAATGTCCTAATACCAATTTTAAAAAAGAATGCTATACTTAAGTTGTACTTCAATTATTAAGTAATTAACACAGACGTATAGAACTTTTTTGATAATTATTAGCTATTTCTTGTTAATTATTCTTATCTCTACTTCTCCCCTACACCCCCACACCCCCACTCCCCCACTCCCCTACTCCCCTGCTCAAGAAAATGTAGCAAACATTTATCAAATTGGTTAACCTATTTGCGTAGTGCTATAGTATCTCTAATTGATTCAAAAAGCTAAGATGCAAATTGTTTCTTACCAAATTATTCAAAATCATTAACACAAAAAAAACAGGGGATATTATCCCCTGTTGCCAACAGAATTTACCAACAATATGCTTTTTACTATTTATTAGTCTTTCACAGAAACTTTTACCATTTGCGCTGCTGTAATTTTTTCTCTCTTGACTTCAACCACTAAAGTATTAACTATTTCTCCAATTTCAGCTAAAGTTGCTTTACTATAGCTATAAAGTTTTATCCCACTTTTAATAATCGTCTTAGCAATAGACTTTTGTGCTAGAGTCACCTTCAAGTTTACTGATAGCAAACTCAAATTAAATATTAAAGCTAATAGATTAATCTGCTTAACTGTTTTCAGTAGACTTGACATAATTGATTTCCTGTTTTTAACTTAAGGTTATGAGTATTTCAAGTTTTTATGGGTAGAATTTTTCTATTTATTGATTGTGGAGTTTTTGTTGTAGAGTTAGAGTTAACTTTATGTACTAAACTTGTTTACCAGATTATCTATGTCTTTCATTAATTATATTGAACTGTAGCCCAATCTCATAAGTCATTCTCCTAAATTAAATTTCTCTGACTTGAAACAGCTTATCTATTACTAATCTCTGAGTTCAAACGAGGTTTATTGCTTCATTAATTTCTAGATTAATACTATTCTCGAAAAAAAGCAAGCCTTGTTACGGTTATTCATAACTTTGTTTTATTAGAAAAATTTAATGTCAACCTGGAAAACCTTAATGTTAAAGACTTTGAAAGGAGTAAGAAAGTAATTTTAAACTTAAAAGACAATGCTTTACTCAGGTAATTTTATAGGTATTTATTCTCAAACAATTAAAGTTATATTATATTGGATTAATCGCATTTTATTTAGTGGCATAAGTCCATGAAGGTCTGGGACATACAGTCGGATGTCGGAAATTTTGCTGCTATTCATTTAACTGGGGATGCTGAAACTATACTGGATTTATATGGATGCTGGCCTTATTTTGAAGGTCAGAAGTTTGGAGATACTTGGCCAAAGAATCAGGCAAAGTTTAAAACCCTAAATGCTCCTAGAAGCTTTAAAAGAGGTGTTGGGAACTTTGTGGACATTGATTCTGGTATTTTAGTTTGTGATAATCTGGCGTTAATAAAATTAAAAAAGCTAATTTGAAATTAGGTAGAAATTTTGTCTATTGACGTTGAAGACTTTAACATGAAAGTTTTGAATATTAGCAACATAATTGACTGTTTAGATGAAAAAAAAGTGAATGTTTGTACTTTAAAAACAGCCATAAGGTTATGCAAATAAAAAAATACTCATTTGATACAAATCTTTTAGATAATATTGCGCTATTTAAAACTCCTCAACTTGTTCGTAGTTATATTTTTGCGACAGATGCTTTTCGCGAACGAGTTTTGGAAGAAAAGTTAACTGGATTAAAATTTACACTATTATATAGTGACGAGTAATATCATGTCCGCTGGGGCGCGTTTGTGTAAACCCAAGGGTAAATATCTACAGGAAATTTAAGTTTTTTTCTTGCTCTTAATCTTCCTGCCTCTTCCCTCTTCCTTCTTCCTTCTTCCTTCTTCCTTACCTTCGCACTTACAATACCGATACTACCGGACATAATATTAAGTTAGATAATGAGTGTCAACTATTACCAATTATTCTTTAATGTTTACTGGAATTATTCAAGAAACGGGAAAGGTTTATCAAGTTTGTTCACAAGGTTTGGGATGTGAATTAATTCTTGATGTTTCTGATAGTTTATATACTGAAGTGGAAATCAAGTCTAATATTTCTGTCAATGGGAGGGCGTTAACAATTTTAGGTAAAGAGATATCAGGAGAGTTTTATCTATTAAGGTTTTATCTAGCTTCGACAAAAGTTGCTGCACAATATGAAAGGCAGAAAAAGCTGAATTTAGAAATGTCTATTCGTTTGGGAGAAGAAATTTCTGGGTCTTTGTTTTATGGTGTACCTTCGGGGTATTGTCGGTTAATTTCTAAAGAGAATTTATCAGGGGGTGGGATAAAAATTGAGGTACTTTGGCAGAATGATTTTGTTCAATATCTTGATGTTAAAGACCTGGTTTGTTTGGATGGAGTACTGTTAATAATTAGGGATATGGCAAAATTGTCTTTGATGTTTGATATTTATCCAGAAACAGTTAATTTGACTAATTTAGTAGAAAAGGAAATTGGAGAATATTTTGCGATTGAAATTGACCCAATGGTTAAAAAGATAGGGCAAATTTTAGCCAAAAAACTCAGTTGAAAGCTGAGTGATTTTCAAAAGTAAAAAGCATTTCCTGACGGAATGCTCCGCAAACAGTAACTTCTTAGAGTCATGTTCTGCAAACAGCGAACGATAAATATCTGATATCATGTATCTTTAAAATACCCACAATAAAAATTTTAGGGAGCAGGGAACAGGGAACAGAGAACAGGGAAGTTGGAAAAACATTTTCTAGTCTAAAATTCGTTATTAGCATAAGTCTTAACCAGTTCTTTATCAGCAGCTTATGTTTACCGAATAATTAAGGTTGAAAGCCTCTCCTTTAAAGGAGAAACAAGAAAAAAATTTCATGATTAGTCAATCCTCTTCTTTTCAAGAAGAGGTAATAATTAGGGTTTGCTGAAAAAGTCTTTTTGCTCTTTGTAGGAGACAGGAGACAGGAGACAACCCACCCCTCGCCCCTCCCCCTCCCAACCCACCCCTAACCCCTCCCAGGAGGGGAGGGGAAAAATGGGAATGTAGAGGAGGTAGGATCGGGCGTTTTGTCCCTTAATTTTTCTGCCCAACTCTTGCACAAAATGCTAGTTTTTTGAGCAATCTTTACCGAAAACAGGCGCACTTTTTTTAACCTAAAACAGCTAAAACCTTCATCTATCAATGCTTTGATATTTAATCAGCAAGCCCTAATTAATTATTAATTATTAATTATTAATTATTAATTGTTGAATACTCCCCCACTCTCTACTTGCAAACTTTAAGCTGCTTCTTCTTTTACCTTTTCCAATTTCGGTTTTTCTGCTTCCTTCTCTATGAGATTTAACTGTTTATTCTCAGCTAAATATTCAGCTAACTGCGCTTCAATATTCTCTTTGACAATATGACGATACTCATAAAAATGTTCTATATGAGCGCAGGTACTAATATAACGTGGCAAAATATTAGGATTATGTTTTTTAATACTAAACAAATGATGCCAAAACTTCCAACGAGTTTTGCGCTTTATTCCCTGTCGCCAGCAAATAATCAATAATGCTCGTAACTCCATCCAACTTGGCATTTTTGCAGCACCTTTATAAGTGGGGGCACCCATCATCAGAAAATGCCGATAAGTTCGATCTAAAAATTTTTCACGGTCGTACAACTGCCAAAATGCACTTACATACTCTCTGGCAATATCTTCTATTGGTCTAGTGG
This sequence comes from Okeania sp. SIO2B3, assembly GCF_010672525.1. Lineage (GTDB taxonomy): Bacteria > Cyanobacteriota > Cyanobacteriia > Cyanobacteriales > Microcoleaceae > Okeania. Next base: position 109,953 of record NZ_JAAHGH010000015.1, read on the forward strand.
GGATAAAATTTGTCAATGTTACTTGATTAATGTTAGCACCTTTATCTAAAAGGCGACCTTCCTTTTTCAGACGATGCCAAAGTGCTGTATTTGGTAAGACTTGCAACATACTAAACATGGCAGTGGGAATAGTTGTCTCTTCCACAAATTTAACGATGCGATCGCCTGCTCCTGGTTTTTCTCCATCGAAACCGATAATAAACCCTGCCATTACTCTGATACCAGATTTAATAATTTTCTCTACTGCTTCATTGAGAGGGTTACGATTATTTTGATATTTATGGGTTAACTCTAAACTATCTTCATCAGGAGTTTCTATTCCCAAAAATACTGCTCTAAGATTAGAATCTACCATTAATTGCATTAATTCTGGGTCTTCTGCTAAATTAACGGAAGCTTCGGTGGTCATTTTAAATGGATATTGATGTTCTGCTTGCCAAACTTTTAACTCTTTCAGCAACAATTTGACGTTACGTTTGTTGCCAATAAAGTTGTCATCCACTATGAATAGAGAACCGCGCCATCCTAAATTGTAGAGGTAATCTAATTCTGCTAATAATTGTGCTGGCGTTTTGGTACGGGGTTTGCGACCATATAGAACAATAATATCACAAAATTCACATTGGAACGGACAACCACGGGAAAACTGAACCGACATAGATTCATAATATTCCATTTCCAATAAATCAAATCTGGGAATAGGAGTAATTGTCACATCTGGTTTATTCCCATCTGCACGGAAAATACCTTGAGTTTCCCCCTGCTGAATAGCATCGATAAACATTGGCAAAGTAATTTCCCCTTCATCCAAAATCAGAAAATCTACACCACTGTCCAGTTGTTCTTGGGGTAATGCTGTGGGATATGGACCGCCACAGGCCACTAATTTATTGCGTTGTTTTGCTTCTCGGATTTGGTCATGTAAGTCTTCTTTTTGGACAATCATGGCCGAAAGTATTACTAGGTCTGCCCATTCCCATTCTGCTTCTGTGACTGCCCTAATATTTCTATCTACTAATTTATATTCCCATTCCTGGGGTAAGATTGCTGCTACTGTTACTAATCCTAACGGAGGTAGCATTACTTTGCGATTTATCAGTTCCAGAATTTTTTCAAAAGACCAAAAAGATTTGGGAAATAAGGGATAAATTAATAAGACTCGCATTAAATATTAGTTCCTCATATTAAGATTAAATGTCTGTTTATACGGACTAAGCCTAACTTTAACGTTATTAAGTTAATTTCGGTATTAATTAAACATTAAGAGGAGTCATAAGTCAGAATAGTAAGGAGTTTTTTCAAATCATCAATACTAAATATAGCTTCTAAATCCTGACGATTTATTTCTAGTAATTTTTCTAAGATATATAGTCTGGAATATGAGCAATAATTTGTTTGATTTCTTTGCCTCAACATAATCTACAGTTTGAGTTAATTCAAGTTAGCAATAACTGGTGGAAGTTGCTCAAATTATAATTATAAAGTTTCTGCAATTTCCTCAACATAAAAGCCTTTCCTTAACAAATCAGGAATAACTTCTATTTTTGTTTATGTTATTAATAATTGAGAAAAAAGAGTTTTTTCAAATCATCAATACTAAATATAGCTTCTAACTCCTGACGATTTATTTCTAGTAATTTGTCTAAGATATATAATCTGGAATACGGCAAATAATTTGTTGGGTTTATTCTACGGATAAGCTCCGCTAAAGTTGCCTTAACCTAACCTACAGTTTGAGTTAATTCAAGTTAGCAAAACTGGTCGGACTTGCTCAAATTATAATTATAAAGTTTCTGCAATTTCCTCAACATAAAAGTTTTTTATGTCAGCATTCAGCGGTCAGGTATCAGCTATCAGCTATTGCTTTTAGTTTAGGGTCAAAGCAATATTTAACTGTCTTACTACAAAAGTTGCCTCCCTTACCCTTAAAGTCAGTTGTTAATTTAAACACTTTCCTTAAAGCTAGAGTCTTGTTGTTGATAGCTAATAGCTGTTTGCGCAGTATTCTGCAGGAAATGCTTACCCTTTTCTTAACAACTTAGGAATAACTTCTATTTTTTTCGGTTATTAATAATTGAGAAAAAAATAGTTTTTTTCAAATCATCAATACTAAATATAGCTTCTAACTCCTGACGATTTATTTCTAGTAATTTGTCTAAGATATATAGTCTGGAATACGGGAAATAATTTGTTGTGTTTATCCTACGGATAAGCTTCGCTAACTTTGCATCAACCCAACCTAATTTTTTTTTAAATTAAAACTTAATTTCAGACTTCAAAAACTATTTAAAAAGCGATTTATGCTACTGTACTTCATCAACCTGGAATGCACTGTATCAATTATCAATCATCCATTATCAATCTATTCCATGTAAGTTTGGTAAAGTGATTATAGTAGATTGGCAAAAGTAAGAATGAAAATTTAATTCTAGACTTCAAAAACTATTTAAAAAGCGATTTGTGCCACTGTACTTTATTAACCTGGAATGCACTGTATTAATTATCAATTATCCATTATCAATTATCAATTATCCATTAATTTATTATGTCTCAATGTCTGAACCCGGAATGTCTAACTATTAATCCTGATAATTTTCAATTTTGTCAAAAATGTGGAAATAAATTATTACTTGTAGAACGTTATTGGGCAAAAAGTATTCTCGGACAAGGTGGTTTTGGTCGAACTTTTTTAGCTGTGGATAAGTTTAAACCTTCTCAACCTCCTTGTGTAATTAAACAGTTTCTTCCTCAAGCTCAGGGAACCGATACTGTGGCAAAAGCTGCGGAGTTATTTGCACAGGAAGCGGAAAGGTTGGAGTTGTTAGGAAAACATCCACAAATCCCGGAACTTTTTGCTTATTTTTCTGTGGATAGTCGTCAATATTTAGTACAGGAATTTATTCCGGGAGAAACGCTACAACAAGAGTTAGATAATCATGGCGTTTTTAATGAAATTCAGATTCGAGAATTGTTAATAGATTTATTATCTGTTTTGCAGTTTGTTCATAGTCACAATGTGATTCATCGGGATATTAAACCGGAGAATATTATTAGGAGGGAAGCGGATAAAAAGTTAGTTTTGGTTGATTTTGGAGCTTCTAAGATTATTCCGAAAACTCAACGTCGGACGGTGACAAGAACGGTTATTGGAACGGCAGAATATTGCGCCCCGGAACAGTCGATGGGAAAGGCAAAGTCTGGGAGTGACTTGTATAGTTTGGGGGTAACTTGTTTGCATTTATTGACTAACATGAGTCCGTTTGATTTATATAATGTAACGGAAATGGAATGGGTATGGCGAGATTGTTTAAATGGAAATTTTGTGAGTGATGATTTGGGGAAAGTTTTAGATCGTTTGGTAGAGCAAAAACCGAAGCAACGTTATCATAAGGTTGAGGATATTTTGGCTGATTTAGAGTTTGGTAATTCTTCTGTTTCTCCTACTAAAAAAAATCAAAAATATCCAAAAAAATCTGCTTCTACTAATAATGTAAAAAAATCTAATGTTTATCGGTTAACTCCTCAGTCTAAAACCTCTGTTTATCCTACTCAAAAAAAACAACAACCTTCACAATATTCTCGTTCTAATGATGTACCTTTGGTTTCAGTTAGAGGTGTAAACTATAGAAAGTTGCGTGATTTGTTAGCGGGAGGAAAGTGGAAAGAAGCACATGAAGAAACTAAGCTTTGTATATTGAAAGTGACAAGACAAAAAGAGAAAAGTAATTGTACTCATAGAAATTATTTTCCTTTAGAAGACCTGCGCACTATCGATCAACTTTGGGTAAAATACAGTCGTGGTAAATTTGGCTTTTCTGTGCAGAAGCAGATTTATCAGAGTTTAGGTAGTACATCGCAGAAGCAGATTTATCAGATAACTCCTCAGTGGTTAGGTAGTCCATTGCAGTATTATGATGAGAGAGAGAAAGTATGGGAAGCTTTTGGCGATACAGTGGGATGGCGTCAAGGAGGCAAATGGTTGGTCTCCTGGAACGTGATTTATAGTCTAAATACACACTACAGGGGACATATCCCTTATTGTCGAGACTTTGCTTCGGACGATGAGGTGATACGTCTTCTTACCCGTGAAGACTTAGGGATAGACTATACTAAATTGCGTGATTTATTAGCAGCAGGAAAGTGGGAAGAGGCAGATCGGGAAACTACTATTTGTATGTCAAAAGTAAAAAGGAATAGATATTTCAAAAATGGAGATATAGATAGTTTTCCTTGTGAAGATCTCCGTAGTATCAATGAACTTTGGGTAAAATACAGTTATGGTAAGTTTGGCTTTTCTGTCCAGAAGAAAATTTATCAGAGTTTGGGGGGTACAAACAACTACCATGAGGAAATATGGGAAGCATTCGGCGAGCAAGTGGGATGGTGTCAAAGAGGAAGTTGGTTAAGCTACTCTGAGATTTTTCAAGGTAGTTTGGATACATATCCCAAGGGACATCTCCCAGTCTTTACACATCCCAAGGGAAATCTTCTGAAGGTCAATTGTGATATTTACCTGCTGAGTGATTATCCATGGAGATTTTGGGATATTTTATGCCGGGTAGGAATGATTAGCTTGTTAAGGTACTTGGATGGTATTGGTTGGGGTAACATTAAGCAACAAGCAGATGAAATAAAATTGCTTTTTTTCTTGGGATTGTTCTGTTGTGTTTTTGGTTTGTTGGTGTGGGGATTGTTTGTTGGTGTGGGTTGGGTGTTATGTGAGTTGTTAAGGTTTTGTAGACTTTAACATATAGCCGTTTCAGCCGTCTGATATTCAGTTATCAGTTTTTAACAACCTATTTATCGCTCATCAGATACCAGTCTTTTCCCCTTTCAACGACAGAAGTTATTGTCATTGTGAGGCGGTGATAGAAATAGTTAACTTCTAGGATTTACCATTAACTTAGCCGAAGCAATCTCCTGTACTATAGAAAAGATTGCTTCGGATAGTCTAGGGGTGCTTCACATAAAATAATTACTTTTCCTTCCCCCCTCGCTGCGGACATTATTATTCTCAGAGATTGTCATTGCGAGGCAGTTATAGAAACAGTCCACTACTGGACTACATCCATCCGTGTATCCGTGGCCAAATCCGTGTCTAGACCTGACTTCAAACTTTTGACTTCTGACTTCAGTATTGTTAACTAACAACTAATAACTAATAACTGATAACTGATAACTGATAACTGATTAATCATCCATACGTGTATCCGTAGCCAAATCCGTGTCTAGCGATTTAACCAAGCTCTAACTCCCTTTGTAAATCATTAAAATCAACATTCAAAACATCTATTTCTTCCCTTGCCAAACTAGCAAGAAAATCTCGACGGTTTAACTCAGTAACCTGAGCCGCTTTTTCTTGAGAAATTTCCCCTTTTTGATACCAAAATATAGCCACTGCTAAACGCATATCTTCAACAAATTCTTCAGGCAGCTCAACGACGGGCAGAAAAAATCTCTTCTGGTAAATTAATAGTAATTTCTGACATAGCAATGTTTATCTAAAATTACTGAAATTATACCAACTTGATAAATGTTCGCTACAGCTAATTTAGTCATTTTTATAGATATAAATCCCCCCAACCCCCCTTTAAAAGCTATCCATTACCCACATCTTTCTTAACATAAGGTTTGACAAAAAAAAGCATTTATGTATGGAGTAGCGCTCGCCAAACTGACTCTCCGAAAATCGTCCAGCCAGCTCTGCTTGCTGATAATTAGAT
>NZ_JAAHGH010000150.1 GCF_010672525.1 Okeania sp. SIO2B3
AGTTCTGCTGTGATCCACTGTTCCATTGACTGACTTTTGGTTAAACTCTGAGTTTTTATAAATGAGAATACACAATCCCTAGATTTTGTCAAACCTTATGTTAAGAAAGATGTGGGTAATGGATAGCCCTTTTAGGGGGACTTTATGTTATTATGGAAACAGCGCAAAGGTATTCAACCGCTCTAAAAACCTATAGCTACTTAACTGTAGCGTTTGCACCTTGAAAACTGCGGTCAGACCCCGCGTCGCCTTTAGGCGCAAGCGGTCGGACCCCGCGACGACGCCAGCTCGCTTGCGGAACGCCGACCAAGAGAGGGAATGCTGACCAAGAGAAGAGTTATCGGGTTTTGTACAGTAATGCTTGTACTTAGGAATTGCTCTAAGCAACAAGTACCAGAGAACCAACATTTTTGTTTGAGGTTTGAACTGTACCGTAGGGCATACGGGAACAGGCTCTTGGAATAGAGCAAACGCGCAGGCGTGAGAACCATCTCTGGGCTAAGTATCGCAAGGTAATTAGTTTAAGTGGACTCAGTGTTGGCGTAGCCTTGCGGAGCGCAAACCAAGAATCCTGGTTTCAGGAGAATCTCCGCGCCTAACAGCCGGAGAGTATGTCAAACGAGTAATTTAATAGACGAGGGGTTCGGGGAGCGATAAGTCCCGCGCTCTAACCAACAGAGTGAGCGTCAGGATAAATAGACTCCCCGCGCTTGTTGAAGGTTCGATGCCCCACAGGCATTTATCAGTAGTTATAGTTTACCACAAACTATAGCTATGCTGACAATGAATTATACTTACCGAATCTATCCAGATGCCACAGAACAGACGGACCTGCTGGAGTGACTTGAGGCGTGTAGAGGCGTTTATAACTACGCTTTGCGCCAACTCAAAGACTGGATTGCTTCCCGTAAGTGTCCTATAGACAGGTGTTCTCTGGAAATTGCATCGCGGATTAGAGAATGTAGTACCCGTGGACAATCGGGGAATGGAAACGGCATATTAAGTCGGTCTGTCGGGGGTCTCTATGACCTAGACAAGTGGCGTGGGGCAGGAATGCCTAACTGTGAGGTTGGGAAGCCCGCGCTGTACCCATAGGGTACAGCATCGGGAGGATGTCACGAAGCTGTATCTACCCTACCGTAAAAAGTACCACCAACCTTAACTTCTACAGCCTCTTTTGCGCCCAAGTCTGTGTCAGAAGGCTGAATTGCTTCAAAGATACCAGCAATTTCACCAGTTTCGCTGTCTACTTTAGAAATTCTCAGGGAAATTTCACCAGCTTTGAGATTGGTATCTGCAAACTTGACATTAGCTTTACTAAACTCTGTATCATCTGCACGATTTGGTAAAGCTACTGCATTATCATATCCTGAGGTAACACCACGACCTTTTGGATCTAGGAAGCTAGAACCTCGATAGGAAGGAACATTATAGATACCCTCAAAATCGATAGAGGTATTAATAGCAGAAACACCAGGCTGACTTTTAGCAATAAGCCCTTTGACAGTAAATAGAAAAGGTACTTCCTCACCACCTGGTAAGAGAACAGTTATAGGCTGAAAATCAATACCATACTGTTCTTTAAATGTCAATGCATTATCTTCATCAAAGATTAGATCCCCTGTTACTTGGTCTAAGCTAGAAGTATACCGTGTCAATTTTCTTCCTTCTACAAATTCTGCTTTCTGGCGTTTGTTAGTAGGTTCTTCCTTGACAAAATATTCAGTTGGCTGTATGCACAAATCTGTCAAAATATAAGAGCTATCGCGGTCAAGGGCAATGGAACCACGAGCTGTTTCTGGTAACTCAGGACAGTTGTTAGCCAAACCAGTATTTACAATGTCTTCATAAGTAAGTGTTTGACTGCTATCTGGGCCTTCTGAGCAAGCGGTCAAAAAACTCAAACACACAGCTAATAGTGCAGCAATTAAAGTGCGATACCTCATTGTTAACCTCAAGATTCAATATTCAACAATTAACGTTGCTACTACGTTTTGTATTTACGCAGTATAAATAATCCAATTTTAGATTTTAGATTTTATCGGAAGTTAGGGTCATAGAATCATAGTTGTACTTCACCTTCTCAAGTGGCTTTTGTCAGAGTAAATTTTTCATACTTCTGTTAGCATTAATAGGTGTTTAAACTCATGTACCTATGCCCATTTCCTGAAAAAAGGACTGTAATTCAAAGCTGATTTATCTTTGTATTTATCCAAAATAGTATTTTACATTGCTTGTTACTTTATTCCTAAATCAGTTATATAAATTAAAATTGCATAAGTAAATATGCTTAAGGTAAAATATCGCTGTAATTAATTTAGTTTTAATCAAGCAAAACTTAGGATTAAGAGAAAAACATAAAATTAATATCTAGAACAAGCAAGATATTTTTGAATTACCTATACGAGGGCAAATTAATTTAGACCTTGGTGGTTTATATGAATAAGTAAAAACTAATTAAATAAGCAGTCAGGGGTCAGCTTTTCCTGCGGAATGCGGAGCTAACAGCGATCGGTAGATTTTTTTTGAGACACCTTCAAAGAGCATAGTATTCCGGAACAGAAAAGAGATTTTAAATCAAACTCAACCATCCAGCTTATTAGAAACTGGGGATTTTTACCCAGAGCTGTAAAAGCTGAAGTGCTGATAGCTAGTTAAAATAATTTTTTGATGTTAATTGATAATTATGGATACAAATACAGACAATCAGTCAACACAATTACACAATGATTTACAATCATTGACACATTCACTAAGAGCTTTAGCGAAAAATCATCACGACGATCCAATAGCAATGTTGGCTATGCTACGAACTCTGGAAGGTTTACATCAAGAACTAAGAGAAGGCTTATTTCAACAAGCATTACCAGATAATCGTCAAGCACTCTACAATTTACTTAAAGATATTGAAGCAAAGGGAGGTTGGCCTTATATTCCCAGGTTAAGACTACGGTCTATTTTAGAAAATTGGTCTTCTGAAGATTTATAACATTTCTTGGTCTGATGTAGACTCAGGTAAAGCTTGACTAATATTATCTATAAAGTCTTCTTCTGTAATTATTGAAGCTGGAACATTGACTAATACTGCTAATAATCTACCATTATCAATAGTAATTAATGTATCTCTGAAGTTTAAACCAGTTCCCTGTTCAAAAGTTAAATCGCCAAAAGTTAAGTCACCATCTAAGGCCAAGAAATCTTCCAAAGGACTAAAATCATTAATCACATCAATATTACCCAATTCTCCAGGTAGCACAAATATATCGGAACCTTCGCCCCCAGTTAAGGTATCTTCTCCAGCATCTCCAAATAATATATCGTTGCCTCGATCGCCTAACAAGGAGTCATTACCATCACTACCTTGAAGTGTATCATTATCCTTTCCACCAAATAATGTATCGTCACCAATACCACCAATAACTAAGTCATTATTCGCGTCACCAAAGAGGGAGTCGTTTTCTTGTTCTCCAAAAATTGTATCATTATCCTTTCCACCGCGAAGGTTGTCCAAATTTTCTCCACCAAAGATTTGATCGTTACCTCTATTACCATTAATAAAATCACTGCCATTAATGCCAAATAGAGTATCATCACCTGCTTCTCCAAATAGAGTATCATCACCACTACCTCCATCTAGAGAGTCATTACCATCACCACCAAAAAGAGAATCATTTCCTATACTGCCATTTCCAATATCATCTCCACTATCCCCAAATATTACGTCATCATCAATATTTCCAAAGAGACTATCATTACCTTGACTACCTCTTAATGTATCGTTACCATCTCCTCCAGTAACTAAATCAATTCCTTCATTACCAATTAAGGAGTCATCTCCGGTCTGTCCAAATAACGAGTCGTTGCCTTCTTCTCCTGCTAAAAAATCATTTCCCGGACCACCTTCAATACTATCATCTCCAGGACCCCCTAATGCAGAGTCGCGGCCATCTTCTCCTTGTAATAAATCATTATCTTCACCACCAATTAAAGAGTCCGATCCAATACCACCAATAATTTCATCTTCTCCTTCTCCACCGTCTTGAGTATCATCTCCTGCTTCACCAAAAATAGTATCATTTCCACCAAACCCTTCCATTAGGTCTGGTTCTTGAGAGCCTATTAAGAGGTTATCGTTGTTATCTCCTGATATATTGGCCATATTTTGGATACTCCTATGTTACTAATAATTTGATTTTTGAGTAAAGTCAGGTTGAAGTAGGTAGGTGGGAAAATTTACAAGTATATCATTGGGACTGAAACGGAGTGGAAGCAATTTCAATGGTTTTGACCTCATCAATATTTCGTTAGATAATGAGGTTTATTCGTGCCTACCTAACTTATTTATAGAAATTTATAGAAACACACAAAAATGTTCTAGTAGTAGGATGGCAGAAATAACTAACCAGTTACAAAGTCCTAAAAGCCTTAAAAATCAATACTTTTGACTGTCAGATATGCGTCTTGCATTCTGAGGTTTCCTCAGAATTACGCACTCGCTTTTAACTTTTGACTTCCGCGTAGCGGCACTAGGTTTTAGGATTGCATTTTTTTCATATTTTGCATTGAGTTTTGGCGATGAATGTCCCTCCTATCCTTACAAGTTACTTGTGACTGAAAACTCAACTATTTTGTTTCCTATTTATGTCAGCATTTAGTCTGTTTTTTGAATTCAAGTCTACATTAGTTGGATAGTTCAATAATTAATAATTGATAATGAATGATTGATAATTACCTCTCCCTAAAAGGAAGAGAATTGACTCAAAGGATTTTTTTTTGCTTCTCCTGTAAAGGAAAGCTTTGAAACCTAAATTATTCGGTAAGTTTGGCTAATATGTTTTAAGTTTTACTGTGAAATTTAGTTTAAATTTTTAATACTAATTCCTGTTTTATTTAGTTATAAATTTGAGGAATGATAGCTACATACTTTCCTCAAATTTAATTGTTAATTATATCAGGTTATGGAATACGGAAATATTAGTTATGGAAACTTGCTATGGGAAACTTTTAAAATTATTACTGCTATATATTTACCTCTCTTGATTATACCAACCGTGAAAAAATAATATTACGAATAGTAAGAGGAATAAAAAGACTTTTCAGAATATTCCCTTTGACAAAAAAAGATGACTTACAACCTGAAAAATTGTATTTAAGCTATTCCCATACGACTTCTGACTCCTAAGAAATATTTTGACTATTTGTAGCAAACATTTATCAATTTGGTATTATAAGTTTACCGAAAAATTGTGGTTTAAAGCCTCCCCTTTTAAGGGGATAATAAGCGGTCGTTTGCGGAGCAGTCCGTTAGGATGGGATGGCGAGGTCTCCTCGCCATATCCAATCGACCAAGAGAATAAAAATTTTCATGATTAGTCAATCCTCTTCTTTTCAAAGAGAGGTAATTATTAATTATTAATTATTCATTATTAATTATTCATTATTAATTATTCATTATTGAACTACTTTTTTATTTGCAGTAATTTTAATGAAGTCAGAAGTCAGAAGTTAACCCACCCCTAACCCCTCCCAACCCACCCCTAACCCCTCCCAGGAGGGGAGGGGAAGTAGGGGATTTGAGCTTCGCTCCAAAAACCCGATCACCTTAAAAGGCGGGGTTGCGCGACCCATATTATTTTGATAAATTTTTTCTCAGAATCTAGCACAATAGACTATTAGCTAGATATACTTCTGATACTATTTGTTAATCCCTGGGTATTCGCAATTCGTTATTTTTATATTTGGCGATATCTGAAGGGAGCTAAGATTACATTAATGAACCTATCCCACTATTTTTAACAAACTTATTTCTTTGAGTAAAATGTGTTTAAAAAGCTTAATTTTTGGTTTTTAATTCTCAAAATATTTATGGTTTTTAGCAAAAATATTATTAGTGGGATAGGTTCATAGAAGCATTTACCGAATAATTAGGATTTGCTGAAAAAGTCTTATGGGTGAGGGTAGGAGACAGCTATACTGGAGACAGGAGACAGGAGAAATGGGTACTTAGAGCAGGTAGAAGTAAGAATTGTCAGAATGATTTTTCTGCCCAGCTATGTGCCTAAAATACTAACTTTTTGAGGGTTTTAGACTGAAACAAGCGCACTTTTTCAAGGCCCCAAAAAGGCTAAAGCCTTTATCTGCAAATACTTTTAGATTTAATCAGCAAGCCCTAATTAAGGTTTAAAGCCTCTCCTTTAAAGGAGAAACAAGAAAAATTTTCCATTACTCCCTTCTGCCTTCTGCCTTTCCTGATAATATTTGATATTTTTTCTACACTTTAATCCTCAGTTTTGCCAAACTATCAAATAATTTTTTGACTTTAATTAAGTCTTTATCCCCAGGCGCTATTTCTACTCCACTAGATAAGTCTATACCACAGAATTTATGGCTGGATTCAATGATGAGTTGTTGAACTGGTATTGTGACATTTTCTGGTGTTAAACCACCTGCTAAAAACCAAGGAAAAGTGGGATGAAAATCTTTAAGAATTTTCCAATCTAAGGTTTGACCAGTGCCTCCTAATTTATCTGGATGATAAGCATCTAGGAGTAAAGTATCGACATAATTCTCGTAACTATTTACTGTTGTTAAATCTTGAAGAGATTTGATTCTGAATGCTTTAATTATTTCTATATTATCTGGTATTAATTGACGTAGCTGATGACAAAATTCTGGAGATTCATCTCCATGTAGTTGTATACCTGTTAATTGGGTCTGAATAATTATTTCCGATAAGAAATCAATTTCTGGGTTAACAAATACCCCAATTTTATCAATATTTTTTGGTAGTTGAACAACGATATTTCTGATTTTTTCTGGAGTAATATACCGAGGCGATGTTGGAACAAAGATAAATCCTAAAGCTGTTGCTCCCATTTGAGCGATCGCTTGTCCTTGCTCTAATTTTGTAATCCCACAAATTTTAACGCGCATTAATTATACCTACTAAGAGCTTAATTGTATATTTTTGTATTAAAACTTAAAATTATTGTTAATTATTAAAACAAATTATAGCTTCTTACTAAAACTTCTTGATAATTTGCAAAACATAAATTGATTCAATCAAACATTTAAGCCAAATAGTCAAATTTCTGTAATTTTAAGGAGATAAAAACTTGATTTACTCTAGTTTAATTTTAGCAGCACAATCTCAATCCCTTTCTACAGAGTGGTCTCCAAAAGTAGCAATTGTAATGATAACTTGCAACCTAGTGGCAATTGCAATTGGTTACTATGCTATTTCCAAGAACAACCGTGGACAAGGGCCAGATTTACCAGTATCATTACCAGCAATTTTTACTGGGTTTGGCATACCAGAATTGTTAGCTACTACTAGCTTTGGTCATATTTTGGGAGCAGGAATAATTTTAGGGCTTGGTAGTGCTGGTATGTTATAGATATAGATATAACCTGATTTTAGTTACACAGAAGAAGGTTGAAAGCTCCTCGCCTTTAGGTAGGGGATGAAAACGAGGGTGCGGGATTTATTGAGCCGCCGAAGTGATAGAATTAGATGGTGAGGTCTGTGTTCATCTACACCTGGAACTGTCCTAGCACGGAGAAATCCCGGCAAATAAGAAACAACGGTTGATACACTCAACGGCAGTATGACTATATCACTGCAAACAATGGCAGGACAGGGAGTGTACCATTTTGGCATAGTGATAGAACCTCCCGAAAGCTAACAAAAAGTAAACACAATCTGTATGAGTTAATGTGAATACAAGTAAGTGTCTAGGGGCGTTTTGACTCGTCCCACCCGGATAAATCTCTGGGTGACAGTTAAGGAGAAGCGAGCAATGTGTATTTATACCGTTGCGTAGCATCCTCTTAGAATCCGTGTCTGTTTAGAGCAGGGAAAAGTCAAAAGTATAGGGGGTATTCTTTTCGCACAGAAGAGATACCCCCATTTTTGATTTTTCAGTAAAAATAGTAATATAGCAGAAGGAAGAAGAAAGAAGGAAGAAGGAAGAAGGAAGAAGGAAGGACTGAAAAAGTGGATGGGGATAGTCAATGACTTGCCATTTCGTGTTTTATAACCCCAAGCAATTTTCAACACCATGTAGACGGCAGGGTATTAAACCAAAAAATCAAAAGATAAGTTATATAGAGTAGAACAAGTCAAAGTTTAAATAAATAATCAAATAAAACTTCATGCAGGTAGATTTGCGAATTGGCAATTTATTTGGTATCCCCTTATTTTTGGATTCTTCATGGTTCGTCATTTTACTGTGGATAACATATATTAATAGGCAAGACTATCAAGAGTGGGGATTGTTTTTAGCTTTTGGAGCTGGATTAGTAATTGCTGTACTAATGTTTTGTTCTGTATTGTTACATGAATTAGCTCATAGTTTGGTTGCTATTTCTCAAGGGATGAAAGTTAATTCTATCAGGTTATTTTTATTTGGTGGAATTACTGGAATAGAACGAGAATATCGAACTCCTGGAGAAGCTTTTCAAGTGGCGATCGCTGGACCTTTAGTGAGTTTGGTTTTGTTTTTTTTATTGGGTTTAACTAGCCTTTTTTTTTCCACATCAAGCTTGGTTGGTGAACTAATAAATCGGGTAGCAGAAATTAATTTAATTTTAGCTATTTTTAATCTGATGCCTGGTTTACCTTTAGATGGCGGACAAGTATTAAAAGCTGCTATTTGGAAAATAACTGGTAGTCGTTTTGTTGGGGTAAGATGGGCGGCTAAAAGTGGTCAAGGTTTAGGATGGTTAGGAATTATTTTGGGGTCGGTTTTAGTATTAATAACTCAGAGTTATGGTGGTTTTTTGCTGGCTTTAATTGGTTGGTTTGCTCTGCGTAATGCCAAATTTTATCGCCGGATAATTGATTTAGAAGAAGCGTTAATTAAAATTAAATCTGTAGAAGTAATGACGCGAGATTTTCGTGTGGTAGATGCAAATTTGACCTTGAGTCAATTCTCAGATAAATATTTTTTGAAAAGTTCTAAATTTTCCATTTATTTTGCTGCTAGTGAGGGTCGTTATCTTGGTTTAGTTTCTTCTGATGCTATTAATTTTATTGAAAGGAGTTATTGGGATACTCAAACTTTAAGGATGATTATATGTCCGCTAAATCAGATAATTACTGTTTCAGAGAAAGCTCGTTTAGTAGAAGTTATTTACAGTATGGAATTTCATCAACAAAAACAAATAACTGTTCTTTCTCCTGCTGGAGCAGTTGCAGGTATTATAGACCGGGGTGATATTGTCCGGGCAATAAATAGATACTTAAAATTGAAGATTTCAGAGGCAGAAATTAAGCATATTAAAACAGAAGGTTGTTATCCTCCAGGAATGAAATTAGAAGCGATCGCTAAGGCTACTTATTTATCAAATTTAAAGTAAATTTGAAGGAAGAAGGAAGAAGGAAGAAGGAAGAGAGAAGAAGGAAGAGAGAAGAAGAAGAGGGAAGGAAAAATCTGGTTTTTTCTAAGTTTTAAACTTTTGAAAAGAAGGAAGAGGGAAGAAGGAAGAGAGAAGAAGGAAGAGAGAAGAAGGAAGAGAGAAGAAGAAGAGGGAAGGAAAAATCTGGTTTTTTCTAAGTTTTAAACTTTTGAAAAGAAGGAAGAGGGAAGAAGGAAGAAGAAAAAAGTAAGGAAAAATCTGGTGACTTATAACTTTTGACTCCTAACTTCTGACTTCTCAAGATATCCCAGTGACAAAAAAAGAGAATTTCCCACCTCACTCAAAACTGGTGTTTAAGCTATTTATTCTGAGTTGTAACTTCTGAGTTCTGACTTCTAAAGATATCTCTTTGACAAAAAAAAGAGAATTTCCCACCTCACTCAAAACTGGTGTTTCAGCCATTTATTCTGAGTTCTAACTTTTGACTTTTCACTTGTGAGTTCTAACTTCTGAGTTCTGACTTCTAAAGATATCCCAGTGACAAAAAAAGAGAATTTCCCACCTCACTCAAAACTGGTGTTTCAGCCATTTATTCTGAGTTCTAACTTTTGACTTTTCACTTGTGAGTTCTAACTTCTGAATTCTGACTTCTAAAGATATCCCTGTGACAAAAAAAGAGAATTTCCCACCTCACTCAAAACTGGTGTTTCAGCCATTTATTCTGAGTTCTAACTTTTGACTTTTCACTTGTGAGTTCTAACTTCTGAGTTCTGACTTCTAAAGATATCCCTGTGACAAAAAAAAGAGAATTTCCCACCTCACTCAAAACTGGTGTTTCAGCCATTTATTCTGAGTTCTAACTTTTGACTTTTCACTTGTGAGTTCTAACTTCTGAGTTCTGACTTCTAAAGATATCCCTGTGACAAAAAAAGAGAATTTCCCACCTCACTCAAAACTGGTGTTTCAGCCATTTATTCTGAGTTCTAACTTTTGACTTTTCACTTGTGAGTTCTAACTTCTGAGTTCTGACTTCTAAAGATATCCCTGTGACAAAAAAAAGAGAATTTCCCACCTCACTCAAAACTTGTATTTAAGTCATTTATTCTGAATTCTGACTTTTGACTTTCGACTTTTAACTTCTGAGTTCAGAAGATATCTCTTTGACAAAAAAAGAGAATTTCCTGCCTCACTCAAAACTTGTATTTAAGTCATTTATTCTAACTTCTGACTTTTGACTTTCGACTTTTAACTTTTGAGTTCAGAAGATATCTCTTTGACAAAAAAAGAGAATTTCCTGCCTCACTCAAAACTTGTATTTAAGTCATTTATTCTAACTTCTGACTTTTGACTTTCGACTTTTAACTTTTGAAGATATCTCTTTGACCAAAAAAGAGAATTTCCCACCTCACTAAAAACTGGTGTTTCAGCCATTTATTCTGACTTATAACTTCTGACTTTTAAATTTTGACTTTTTAATTCTGACTCCTGACTCCTGACTCCTGACTCCTTCTTCAAAATTACTTTTTTCCTAACAACCAATAAGTAACCATTTTACCTCTACCTTTAACTGAAGTTAAACCTCTTTCCTGAAAAATATATCTATCTTTTAATAGTTCATAAGTAGTAGTTGTAACTTGAATTTTTCCAGCTTTTCCAGAAGACTCCATTCTCGAAGCTACATTCACAGCATCTCCCCACAAATCATAAATAAATTTCTTTGTACCAATTACACCTGCCACTACTGGTCCAGTATTAATACCAATTCTAATGTTAAATTTATCGCCCATATCTGTTTGAAACTTATCAATTTCTTGCTGCATATCTAATGCCATATTAGCGATCGCTTCTGCATGATTTTCTTGGGGTACTGGCAACCCACCTGCTACCATATAAGCATCGCCAATAGTCTTAATTTTTTCTAAACCATATAATTCAGCGAGATAGTCAAATTTAGAAAAAATTTGATTGAGCAGGTTAACTAATTCTATTGGAGAAACCCTCGCAGCAATAGGAGTAAAACCAACTATATCAGAAAATAAAATTGTAGCTTTTTCAAAATAATCAGCTATTGCACTGGTATCCTGTTTTAATCTAAATGCAATAGGTTCTGGCAAAATATTCATTAGTAGACGCTCAGACTTTTCTTGTTCTGCGCGTAATGCTGCTTCTGCTTGTTTGCGAAGAGTAATATCTTCTACAGTACCTTCATAGTAAAGAATTTCTCCATTAGCATCCCGTACAGCACGAGCTTTTTCAGACATCCAAATAATACTACCATCATAACGATAAATCTCTGATTCAAAATTTGATACTTCCTCATATTTATTAATAGCATCAATAAATTCTTGCCGACGATTAGGATTAACATATAGCTGTTGTGCAATATCCCTAATATTAGCAATTAATTCTGAACAATCAGAATAACCATACATTTTTGCCAAAGCAGGATTAGCACTTAAGAAAAAACCATCAGGTGTAGTTTGAAAAATACCCTCAATTGAATTTTCAAATATACTACGATATTTTGCTTCAGCCTTTCGTAATGCTTCTGCTGCTTCCTTGCGTTCTGTAATATCATTAACTATTGAAAGTAAACAAAGTTGCCCATCAAGAAAAACAACTTCTCCTGATAATAAACCAATTCTAATTTGTCCTGACTTTAGTCTCAAATTAATTTCTTGATGATGAATTCTGCCCTGAGTTTCTAATATTTTATAAATATTACTTCGTTCTTCAGGATTTACCCATAAATTTAATTCTGTTCCTGTTTTACCAATCACTTCTTGGCGACTATAACCTGTAATTTCCAGAAAACTATCATTAACCTCAATTATCCTACTATCTGCAATTTTACTAATAGTAATTACATCTGGACTTGCCTGAAAAGCTAAAGCAAATTTTTCTTCCGACTGACGCAATGCGGCTGTTCTTTCTTCCACTCTTTGTTCTAGTTCAGCATTTGTTTTTTCTAAATTAGCAAATGATTGTTGTAATTGTTTTGCCATTAAATTAAAAGATTCTGCTAAGACTTCTAGTTCATTTACTGCTTTTATTTCAACTATTTGGTCGAATTTTCCACTAGCAATTTCTCTACTAGCAGCACTTAAACACATGACAGGATAACTAATCCAACGAGAGGTTAAAACTCCGATTACTGTTGCTACGAATAAAGCTATTAAACACAGTCTAATTGTGGTACGAGTGTTAACATTAATTTTCTCCATAAAATCTTCTTCTGGCACCACAACTACAATTAACCAGTCTAAATTTTCACCATCAGAAAAAGGTACTACTTGTAAAAATTGTCGCTTGCTATTGAGTAGAAATTCCAATTGTTGAGATTGCTTGATTTTACTAAAGTCACCAAAATACTTGATTAAATAATTTGCTGTGGTACTAATTAGAGAATTATTAACATTTTCAGCTTTGATTCTTGTGACTTCTTCATCTTTCAAACTAAATGGTTTTTGAGAAGTAGAAGAAGCCACTAAAAACCCGGTACGTTCGATGATGAAAGTTTGTCCTGATTTACCTATTTTTAAACTTTGGAGAAATTCTCTGATGTGAGAAAGAACAAAATCTACTCCAACTACTCCTATTAACTCATTATTATCTTGATAAACAGGTTGAACCAAAGTTACTTTCAATCTTAACTCTTTAAAGTCAGGATAAATATCACTCCAGGTTGGTTTTTTTGCCTCTACTGCATTTTTGTACCAAGGTCTAATTCTGGGGTCATAATCATTGCCAATTTCTAATAATTCTGTAGGCTTTCCTTGGTTATCAATACCAATACTATGAAATTTACCTTTCGTAGACTTACCCGCTCTACCAATTTGCCATTGATTATTATTTTGAAATCCTAAACCAATAAATTCTGCTTGGGCGCTACCAAAATAAATAGCAGAAATATTAACCGAATCAAACAAAAATCTTTGTCGCCAAAATTGTTGGGTTAAACTAGCCGTATCCTGAAGATTCAAATGACCTAAATTAATAGCATCCCAATTAATTTGAGCAATAACCTTTGGTGCTTCTAAATAATCTTTTAATCTTTCTTGAATACGAGTGCTAACTTCATTTCTTAATTGAGTTGTTACTTCATTAACTGCTTCCTGGCCATTGCGTAGAGATAGCCATCCTGTTAAACCTACAGCCCCAAAAATCTGAACCACAAATGGTACTATTAGAATAGCTCGTAGAGGTATATGACTGCTCACTTTGATACGGGGGAATAGTGATTTCAGAAACATTGTGGTAGCCTGGCTTAAGGCCATATATTTCTATGAGAATTCTTTTATTTGGCCAGTTTTTGATGAAGATGAGTTAGTTTGAATATTAACCCCCCAGTTTTGCAATTGACACTAACTTCTCCCTCTTTGGTTGGAGATGTCTATTAGCTATAGTAGCAAAGGTAGCCTGACAAGGACAATGCTTGAGACCCATATTTTCGGCAGACTTTTCACCTACCACCGGCGTTGGTAAATTAGTGTATAATATTAATTTTAATTACTTAGGAGTCAACCTACCCCTAACCCCCAGGGTCTATTTATTGTCACCAGAGAAAAAAGGAAGAGGGGGGAGAGGGGGGAGAGGGGGAAGAGG
Organism: Okeania sp. SIO2B3; assembly: GCF_010672525.1. Lineage (GTDB taxonomy): Bacteria > Cyanobacteriota > Cyanobacteriia > Cyanobacteriales > Microcoleaceae > Okeania. The sequence goes on from NZ_JAAHGH010000150.1 coordinate 13,966, forward strand.
GCAGGGTCTATTTATTGTCACCAGAGAAAAGAAGGAAGAGGGGGA
>NZ_JAAHGH010000151.1 GCF_010672525.1 Okeania sp. SIO2B3
TTAAAGATTGACCACCGAAGTCTTCTAAGAGTATGGCTAAACTATTTTCATATCTTTGTAGATCGTAAGCTTTTATAATACTATCTACATTTAAAGAACGAGTAATTTCATATTCTTGTTTGTAGCGAATCAGTTCTGAAGGAGTTGGGTAGTTTTCTTTGAGGATTTTGAGAATAATCGGGTTATTATTTTCCTTTAAAGTAGCTCGATAGACTAAGGAGTTAGGACTTTCATAGATTTTTTTGATGATATGATAGTTAGTTTTCATAAGCTCTTAATTAGTAAGCCATAAGATAAGCTGACAGAATGAAGTTTAGCACTTTGCTCACTATGGCTTATTTTTTCATTGAGGCTTAATTTAACAACAACTACTCTGTGGTAAATAAGGATAAGGAGGAGTAACAAATTTGATGTTGATTCCTTTTTCTACAGACCACTCTTGATTAACGAATGGTAATTCTTCATCAGGTCCTACATCTTGTGCAGTTACCCATTTTTCGATCATATTTTCAGTAAGTCCCACTTCACTATCATTAACTATATTGGGGCATGGTGGATAAGGAAGTGATACTGTGTAGTAAGGACCCCGAGGATTTACTATACCTGATTGTGATTTCTCTTCCAGAATGGCTGCAAAGTTGTTCCAAACTACCTCGAAAGCATACAACTGAGACGCTTCATAAGTAGATAAAAGAGGCTCACATAATCTTTCAAATTTTTTTCCTTTAAAAAAATAAGCTTGTCCACAAAACAAGAGATTCAAACTAATGTTTTGCCAATTTGCTTGGTCTGGCGCTATAATCATCTGGTCTCTGTAGTCCTTGCGATCGAAGTCTTGGGCTTTAGGCTCATCTGGCCCTCGATTGCCACGAAGCAAAAGTTTTTTAACATGATCTTTGCATCCTTTTGTTATTATAGAATCTTCTTGCTGATTGTCATCTTCTAACCATGTTGAGGCAATCAATTGAGAGAGTTTTCTACCCTGAAGAAGTCTTCGCACAGTAGAGTACTGATTTATAAAAAGTGACATATCCCTCTCATACTCACTTTTATTATCGATCTTGATCTTTATTTGGCTGATATTTTGGATATCTGTTTGGCTTGTATTCTGGATCTCTATTTGGCTTGGTAAAGGCATTACATCATCCATGTTTAATCCATCATTAGGCAAGTCCTCTATTTGTTTATCTAATTCACCTAAACCATTTACTTTATAAGCTTCTTTTATCTCTTTTTTTAATTCTTCTTGTGTACCTGTAAATACTCTTGTTTTTAACCCTAGATTGGGAGATGTAGAATTAGCTTCTTTGATTTCTTCTTCTGTAACTATAAGTATCTGATATAGCGCATATTGTCGAGGGTCTGAAGATTTGGATGAATGGCCGAAGAATTGTTGATGATTAACTAAAGAAACAGGGATCATAAGTTTTACTTCCTCCTAAAATTGTTGTCAAATCATAAAAAAATTAGTTGAAAACTAAACATTGCACAAGTACAAAATGATGTTTGAGTTCAATCTCCATCATTTAATTTCTGTGCAGAGCTAAAAACAGAGTCAATTTGACTTTCTTACTGTAAGTTATAAAAACATCTGGGATTATCCCAAACAATCTTTTTCACTTATCTCCTGAAATAACTTTTCCTTAAGCTGTACAACATTTTTAACAATATCTGACTAATGATCCAGACATGGATAATCTGAGCCAAATATTAAATTGTCAGAGCCAATAAACTGAATTATCTGAGTCAGATAAGCTTCAGAAGTGTCAATCCTAACATAACATTGATAGTGACAAAATTATCGTCAGGCGATCGAGTGAAGTTTACCACTTTGCTTACTTATGGCTAATTTTTTTAAGGCTTAATTTAGCTAGCACAACTCATTGGTAAATAAGGATAGGGTGGCGAAACATATTCTATATGGATACCGTCTTTCGAGTTCCACTTTTTCTTGGCAAACGGAAATTCTGTAGATTTTGGTTTCCGTACTATATCCTGGGAATAGGCCCAATTTTTGATAGTATCGGCAGTTAGTATGGGTTGAAATAGTCCATCCTCATCACAATCTGCCTTTTCTGTTACATTAGGACGTTGAGGATAAGGAATAAACACTCTGTAGAAAGGGGGTTGATTCTTTCCTACCTGCTTAATTTCTTCCACAGTCCCTACAAAGCTGTTCCAAACTACCTGAAAACTGAAGAAACAAGACGCTTCATAAGTGGAAATAATGGGACTCTTTAATACTTCTATATATCGATCGCCTTTTTTGTAATAAGCTTGTCCACAAAACAACAGATTCAAACAGATATTTCGCCAACTTTCTTGATTTTTCTTGATAATCATTTGACTGTCAGATTTAGTTGCTGAAGATTCAGACTTAGTACGATCTGGCGGTCTATTAGCACTCAGAAATAGTTTCCTAATAATCTTTAATGCTAATATTTTCTCTTCTTTTATTTCAGCCTCTTGATTGCTACTAATTGTTGGGTCTACTAATGATTTATTTTCATCAATAGTTGCTTCTATTTGATCGTCCCTAAGCCATGTCTCAGCAATCAATTGAGATAATTTTCTGGCTGCCAGAAGCCGACGCAAAGCATGATATTGATTGATAAACATCTTATCATCTAAGCTCTTTTTCTTAAACTTCATCACTGCCTTCATATCTAATCCCTCATGGGGAAAATTGTCTATTTTTTCATTTCCTATTCCTGGCAACTTTTCTTTTAAATATTTTTTAGTTCCCGTATATACTGTTGTTTTGATTCCGAGATGAGAGTTATCATCTTCTTCCACTAAAAGAATTTGGTATTGAAATTTATCCCCCTGAGATAAATTTGGGGATAGAACTTCATCTCCAGATAATTTTTGATTATTAGTACTATCTAAATCGAAAGGCACCATAAATCTTACCGAATAATTAAGGTTTAAAGCCTCTCCTTTAAAGGAGAAACAAGAAAAAATCTTCCTTTTATTCAATCCTCTTCCTTTTAGGGAGAGGTAATTATTAATTATTAATTATTAATTATTAATTGTTTAATACCTCCTCAAATTGTTATTTAATCATCAAAAAAGACCAGTCATTTCAGCGATACCAATGTATTCAATTATCTGAGAAACATCAGGTTCAGATGGGTCAACCGCAATATAACATTGACAGCGAAAATAATATAATAATAAAAATTTTACCACAATTTTTGACTTCCCAATGTAAATTTTTGTATTCTTCGTCCAACCGCCATATAGAACCCATTTGGGATCTATTTAAAAATAGAGGAGGAGTAGGGGAGTAAGGCAGGGCTAATTCATTGCCTGGGGAGAATATTAATATGAAGTACATTTAATTGTGCAAATATACAAATATCTCCATCTCCCATCTCCCCATCCCCCCAAATTCCCCTCCTGGGAGGGGCTAGGGGTGGGTTCCCATCCCCCCATCAATTTTTCGCTCGCGTAACAATCAATAGACCCTGGGGGAGTAGGGGGAGTAGGGGAGTAGGGAGCAAATTTCAACCTACTTGGTGCGCTACCAAGTGCGACTAACCGTCGCGGGGTCGCATCCGCTTTTTCTGCTATTCTAGTTCCTGAATTTCCACTGGCTCGCTCAGACTGAGAAGCACAGCCAAAAGTACATACCGCGTGCAAAGATACGGTTAGGGGTTCTATAAATCTTCCCCTTATAGAATAAAATTATTTTGGCCAGAAAATTTTGATAAATATGCTCAATCAACCTAGTTTTAATCCCGCTTACTTAGTTGAAACCCTGGAACCGGATACGGTATTTTTCATATCTGAAAGAGAATCTGTTTGTTTACAAGACCCACTTTATTATCGTTTAGTTCAGTTAATTGATGGTCAGCGAAATGTTGATGAAATTATCGATATTCTACAATTAGAAATTCTACAAGACCAAGAATTAACACAAGACAATCCTAATTTTTTCCAAGAGATTCTGAATTTTAGTATTCAAATCCAACAAGCTCTGTTTCAATTACATAAACAAGGGTATCTATTAGAAAAGAATGATTTATTACCGTCTAATTTAGCTATTATTTGCCATCATCTACAGATTCCTCTGTCTCAAGCTTATAATCAATTACAATCTACTAAAGTTACTGTTAAAACATTAGGTTCAGTCACAGATGAAGATTTGATTTCTCTGTTAAATTCTTTTCATATTCAAGTGGCTGAATCAGGAGATTTAACGATTATTTTGACTGATGATTATCTCCATCCTGATTTAGCTGAATTTAATCAACAAGCTTTAGCCTCTCAAACTCCTTGGATGTTAATCAAACCATTAGGAACTATTGCTTGGATCGGACCTTTATTCCAACCTAATCAAACAGGATGTTGGGATTGTTTTGCCCAACGTTGGCGAGATAATCGACCGATTGAAGAGTTTATTGATAGAAAAAAGGAAGGAGCAAAACTTTTAACTTCTCCCCTTGGTTTTTCTCGGGCAACAATTCAAACAACTTTAAATATAGCTGCAACAGAAATTTTTAAGTGGATTATCCAAAAAGGCAATCCTAGATTAGTAGGAAATCTGATTACTTATGACCATCTAACTCTACAAACTCAAAACCATATTTTAGTTAAACGTCCTCAATGTCCTAGCTGCGGAAATGTATTTAATAAACAACCTTTACCTGTAGTTTTAGGGCATAGAAAAAAAGCCTTTACTGCTGATGGCGGACATCGTTTTTGTTCTCCTGAAGAAACTTTGAGAAAGTATCAACATCATATTAGTCCGATTACAGGTGTTGTGCGAGAATTAGCTAAAATTCCCAGTCAAGGATTACTTCATACTTATGTTGCTAAACATCATTTTCGTAATGTTTTCGACAATTTAGATAGTTTACGGCAAAATATGGGTGGCAGAAGTGCGGGGAAAGGAAGAACCGATAGTCAAGCAAGAGCAAGTGGTTTTTGTGAGGCGATCGAACGTTATTCTGGGGTGTTTCAAGGAGATGAAATTAGGGAGCAAGGGAGTTATGAAAAATTGGGAGAAAAAGCTATTCATCCAAATCAGTGCATGATTTTTAGCGAGGAACAATACCAAAATCGAAAAGAGTGGAATTTTGAGTGTAAAGGGTGGTTTCAAAAAGTACCAGAACCTTTTGATGAAACGAGAGTAATTGATTGGACTCCGGTATGGTCTTTGACTGCTCAAGAGTTTAAATATTTACCCACTTCTTACTGTTACTATGGTTATCCTGAATCTGATTCTTCTGATTTATTAGATTGTTGGTCTGATTCTAATGGTTGTGCGGCGGGAAATACGATAGAGGAAGCAATTTTACAAGGGTTTATGGAGTTAGTAGAAAGAGATTGTGTAGCTTTATGGTGGTATAATCGGTTGTCAAAACCTCAAGTAGATTTAGGCAGTTTTGAACAACCTTATTTTCAGCAGTTAAAACAATATTATCAAAGTCTAAATCGGGATTTATGGGTGTTAGATATTACGAGCGATTTGAATATTCCTTGTTTTGCTGCTATTAGTTCCAGAAAAGATAGAGAGGTAGAAGATATTGTATTGGGATATGGGGCGCATTTTGACCCAGAAATTGCTATTAGTCGGGCGTTAACTGAGGCAAATCAAATATTACCTAATGTACTATTTTTTCAAGAGGATGGTACAACGAATTACCCCCCTTCTGCTGATGTATTAGCACTTAAATGGTGGCAAACTGCAACTTTAATAAATCAACCTTATTTGGTTCCTAATAATGAAGTTATTTCCAAAAAAAGTAGTGATTATTTTCAATTAGCTAGTGACGATCTATTAGAAGATGTTAAATTGTGTCAGGAAATCGTCGAGAAAAATGACATGGAATTATTAGTATTAGACCAGACTCGTAGTGATGTTGGGTTGAGGGTAGCTAAGGTAATTGTTCCAGGAATGCGTCATATGTGGAAGAGATTAGGGTTAGGAAGACTGTATGATGTTCCGGTGAAAATGGGATGCTTGAAAGAGTCTTTAACGGAAGAAGAATTAAATCCTTTTCCCATGTGGATGTAAATAATTTTTAGTAATATTTATGTCAAGAATTAGAAGTTAGGAGTTAGGAGTCAGGAGGAATTTAGAGGAGGTAGTCGGATATTTTATCTCTTGATTTTGCTGCAATTATTCGTAAGCATTCCGTAGGAAATGCTTACAATTATTCTGCCTTTTATCCTAACTTTTTGGTCGCTCAAGCTTAAAAATTTGCACTCTTTTTCGCGGTAAAAAAGCTAAAACCTTTACCTGTAAATGCTTTTAGATTTAATCATCAAGCCCTAATTCAACGGACATCATATAAGGTAAACATTTCCTGCGGAATGCTGCGAAAACAGCTCTTAGCAGTCAGCTATCAGCAAATAATGAATAATTTCTTATAAGCTTAAAGAAGCATAATTTTACAGGAAGTTTTAATTTTATCCAAATTTATCAATTGCTTTTACCTCCTCCGAAAGTCAATAGCTGATAGCTAATAGCTGACTGCTGAATGCTTACCATATAATAGCATTTATCAAAAACTTTTCTACGTTTTCTTGAGTAGGGAACCCACCCCTCGCCCCTCCCCCTCCCAGGAGGGGGAGTAGGGGAGTGGGGGAGAAGTAAACATAAGAACAATTAATATTAATATTAAATGAGCTGCTAATTAGCAAAAAAAGTGATTTAACTTGTTTTAATTACTTAATAACTGAAGTGCTGCCCAAGTATAGCATTACTTTTGGGCATTGGTATAAGTTATTTCATTAAGTTTTAGTGGAGTTAATGACTAAGAAAAAGAGGTAACAAGTCTCCCTTTTTCAGGGGATAAAAATTAAAATATTCCTGATTTTAACCTACTAACTTCAGGGGATAGTCACTGATAACTGATAACTGATAACTGTTAACTGAACAGGGGAGGCGAACTGAACTCTGTTCTATCCCCTATTCATGCAAAAAAGCCATTTCATAGATTTTTTGTTAAATAATATAGTAGAGAAAAACCACCGAAAAATACTACAGGGATTACTATCATCACAATCACTAAACCTAAAGGTACTCCATAAGATATTACATAGACGACAATTGCAGTATAAGGAATTAATAAACCTATTCCGGCAAGAGTTAATTTTTTGGGAGTCCATTTAATATCTTTTTTTAGAGGCTTTTCGAGCATTTTTGCATCTTTACCTTTTAAAATTCTATCTCTTGGCATGAGCTACTCCTTCTCTTAAAATTTACGGTAAGCATTTAGCTGTCAGCCATCATCTATCAGCTATTGCTTTTAGTTTACGATCAAAGCTTTATTAATTGTTTTACTAAATACAAAAGTTCGCTCCCTTTAGAGTTGAAAAAAGTACCAGCTTTTCGGTGGCAAGAACTGCATAAAGCTAGTATTTTGGGATGATTATGGCAGAAAAATTGAGAGACAATTCTTACTCCTACCTCCTGGCTCATTCCCATTTCTCCCCTCCTGGGAGGGGGAGGGGCGAGGGGTGGGTTATCTCCTGTCTTCTGTCTCCTGTCTCCCCCTCCAGGGAGGGGTCAGGGGTGGGTTGTCTCCTGTTTCCTACCCCAGCAAAAAGACTTTCCATACGCAAACCCTAATTATTGTACAAAACTAAAGCAAGTTAAATTTTATTCCCAGTCAAACTGCATTTCTAAATATTTCTCTAACCTCTGATTATGAGGTTGAAAATATTCACTCAACCTCTGGCGCATCTGATTACTTATTGGTGAATAAGAACCAGGGTTTAACTTTCTATATTCTGACAGTTGATGTTCTGGCAACCCTAAAAATTCAAAAACTTGTTTCATTGTTTCTACAGGTTTTTCATAAAGTTTTTCTCCTTTTAAAATCAGTAGTTGTTCTCTGGGAAATACTGCTAACCATTTATTGATAAATTCTATATAAATACCACGCCCTATATAGTTACCTGGTTGCTGCCAATAATTTTTGTCTCCCTCTGGTTTTTCGGGATTTTTTCTGAGTATTTCTAACTCGGAATTTATGGCTGTTTCAAAGGAGCGGTCTTCCCAATTTAGTCTAATCCAATGATGGTATTGAGAGAAGGTTCTATCTATAGGGTTTCTCAATATTACTAATAGTTTTACTTCTGGAAATACATTATATATTCGCTCGGCAGTTTGATGGTTTTCTAGATAGTTAGGGGTTGCTTCTCCGGTGAGGAAATTTTCTGATTTCGGAATTGGAGGAAAATGGGCAAGATACCAATTAATTCCTTTGTTGAAGTCTCGATACCAAAAATGTGTTTCTTTTTTTATTGCTGGTATAACATGGGGGTTTTGAGCTATGTAATTTTCTAGTGAAGTTGTACCACTTTTTTGAGCGCCAATAATAATAAAGTTAGGACCTCTGGCATTTTTTAAGTTCCAATGTTGTTTAACAAAGGAGGGATTAAGTTGACGGGTTTTGTTGTAGGAGGCGGTTTGATAATTTTTGATTGCTGCATCTAGGTTTCCTGTTGCTGTGAGAATTTCTCCGAGGTTAATGTAAGACCAAATACTGTCTTGGTTTTCTTGGGTAGTTTTTTGAAATAATTCTAATATTTGCTGGAGTTTTCCTTGTTTAATAATAAAGTTTAATAAGTTTGAATAGAAGAAAAACCAGGGATATTCGGGTTTTAGTTGAATGGCATTTATGTAAGTTGTTATGGCTTTGTCGAATCTCTGAAGTTTGAAGAATATGTTGCCTAGTTGATAGTGATGACGGAAATTTTTGGGATTTTTGTTGACGGTGTTTTGGCAGTTAGTAAGTTCCTGGTCTAGTTGATTTTTTTTGTTTTCTAGTTGAGTCAGTTTGTTAGTAATTTCTGGATTATTTTGCTGGACTTGCAAACCGAGGCTATAAATTATTATTGCTGCATTAAATAAATTTTTCTGTCCTAGTAAGTTTCCTAATTTTAAGTAAAATTCTGGTGCTTCTGGCTGAATTGATAATTCTTTAATGGTGCTAGATTTTTGTTGGTGGGGATTTTGAATAATCTGAGAATAATAGTGAATAGTTTCTGATAAATTTGATTGAGATTGTTGTTCGAGAGCATATCCTAATTTTTCATGGATGTTTGACAAATCTTGATTAATTTTAAAGGCATAAAGAAAAGCTGTTACTGCTTCATTCCACCTTTGTAATTTGATGAAAGTTTCTCCTAAACTGTAGTAAGACCAGAGAAAATCTGGATTTAATTGAATAGCTTGATGGTAAGCACGGATGGCTTTATCTAATTCCTCTTTTTCTTGAAAAATATTTGCTAATTTATGATGAAGCACCCAAATTTCAGGCTGTAATTCTATGGCTTTTTGATAAGCAGTAATTGCTGAATCTAAATTTTTTTGATTGACTAAAGCATCTCCAAGACAATGATAAGTAACAGCAGCTTCAGGGTTTAGTTGAACTGCTTGTTCATAAGAGGAAATTGCTTTTTCCCACTCCTGAATATTGGCGAAAGCTTTGCCCAAACTGTGATGAGACCAGGAAAATTTTGGATTAAGTTGAATAGCTTTTTGGTAATTTAATATAGCTTCTTGCCAATTTCCTTCGCCACTATAAATTTCTCCTAAATTATGATGTGCTTGAGATAGATTTGGATTTAATTTAAGTGCTTGTTCGTAACAGGCGATCGCTTCTTTATTTCGCTCATATTTTAATAGAGTTTTTGCCAGCTTCAGATATTCTAAATCTGTTCCCCATTCTGGTTTTAAATTCAGTGCTTTATACCAACAATAGGTAGCTAATTCTGACTTATCTATTTGATGCCATATTTGTGCTAAGGCACGATAAGCATCGGCAAAATTTGGTTGTAGTTTTGTTGCTATTTCGTAGCAATTAATAGCCTTATGCAACTGTTTTTGTTTGACATAAATTTTACCTAAATTTGCATGAGCTTCCGCTAGATTTGGTTGTTTTTCGAGAGCTTTTTTATACCAATCAATAGCTGAATCTAAGGCATCTATTTTTTCCATAATTTGCCCTATGGTATTGCTAGCTGGTGCAAAATCTGGAACTAATTCTAAAGCTTTTAAGCAAGTCGCATAAGCTTTTTCAAAATTTCCTTGAGTTAGATAATGTTTTGCTTCTTCGTTAAATTTTAATGCTGCTGCCTCTGGGTTTTCCATTAACTTAATTTTTACTCCTGCTCCCCTCATTAATAATTATATCATTATACTTCTTGCAAAAGTAAGGAAGGGTGCATCTCATATTTGCAAAAATACTTTTTTCCTATATATTTTCTGTTGCCTATTGCCAGATGAGCTGTTGCCTAAAAGCGATAATTTTTTGGCTTTCTTCATGCATTGAGATGCACCCGTAAGGAACAGGTTATTTCAGTTATCAGTTAGCCTCCTCCGGAGGAACTGCGTTAACAGTTATCAGTCAATACAGTTAGGATAAGACCAAAACTCATAAGTTATAGAAATACTAGATGAGTTTTTCAGTAAGCATTTCCTGCGGACTGCTGCGCAAACAGCTATTAGCAGTCAGCTATTAGCAATTAGTAATTATTCATTACTTCTCAGGTTTTGCAAGGGGACTTTAACAGTAACTTTTATTCTGTCTCAATTTCTCAATTATTTTTACAATGGATAATTAACAATTGATAATTGATAATTAATCCATTCGGCTTTATTGCCTCTCCTTTTAAGGAGAAAAAAGCGGTCGTTTGCGAAGCATTCCGTAGGATGGAGTGGATGGGTTTCCTAACCATATCCAATCGACTCCTGTGAAGAAATCAGATTTCCTTATATTCAATTCCGTAGCGGTTTTAACCAGAGGTAATTATCCATTATTCATTATCCATTATCAATTGATGAACTTCCCCAAAATTAATAGCTGAATTGCGCAGTTCCCACCATAGGAGGCTAGCTAATAGCTAACAGCTGTTTGCGCAGCATGACGAACGGAAATGCTTACATTTTTCGATAACAAAACTGCAAAAAAAAATCCTTAACTGAGCCGTATTGAATTATCAGTACCTCTGCAATAAGGAGCCTTGACATCAGAAATATTCTCTTTTTGTATCCCCTTAAAAGGGGAGGCTTTAGACCAAATTGATAAATGTTTGCTACAAATACTTAGGGTGTTTATTCTAATTTAGAATTTAGAATTTAGAATTTAGAATGCAGAATGGATAGATTAAATACCATTTTTGATGTTGTAAATTACATTTTTTGTCAAATATACTTTATTTGAAAGTCTTTTTATGGTGCTTATTATTCGTAAAATTATTTTTTCAAAATGGTATTAGACCAGAATTTTTCGGTAACAAGCAGCAAGGAAGATAAAATTATAAAAAGGGAAAAGGAAACTATTTATTTTTAGTTCACTCGTAGATTTATTAATATATTTGAGAATTTTTAATTAGGGCTTGCTGATTAATTCTAAAAGTATTGACAGATAAAGACTTTAGCGTTTTTAGGTTGAAAAAAGTATCAGCTTTTCGGTGGAAAGAGCTGCAAAAAGCTAGTATTTTGGGATAATTATAGCCAAAAAATTGAGGGACAATTTTTCCGACTACCTTCTCTATAATTCCCATTTCTCCTGTCTCCTGTCTCCTGTCTCCTGTCTCCTACCCTTACCCATAAGACTTTTGAGCGCAAACCCTAATTAGGCTTTGCTGATTAAATATCAAAGCATTGAGAGATAAAGGCTTTAGTCTTTTTCTGGTCGAAAAAAGTAACTAATTTTAAGTGCCTCAGAGCTACAAAAAGTGAGCATTTTGGGCAAGAGTTGAGCAGAAAAATAAAGGGACAAAACATCCAACTACCTCCTCTATAATTCCCATTTATCCTGACTCCTGACTCCTGACTCCTACCCTCACTCATAAGACTTTTGAGCGCAAACCCTAATTAGCATTTGCTATTTCAGAAAGTTAAATAATTTTTGCAAGCTTCATTAGGTCTAATAGTTTCTGCAAATTAACGAGAATATCTTTTTGTGCTGGTTTACCAGAAAAGTCTCCCTCAAATTCATCACCTATTAAATGGTAGTGTTCCAAACCACATACATTACTAAGTAACCAATAATAATTAATTACATATTCTCGGTGAAAAATTTCTATAACTTTAGTTCCTGGAGCACAAAATACAAGGTTAGTTAAACCAGCACCATGAGGCGCTACTATAACTTTACTATTAGCTAATAATGATGCTTGTTGTGCTACTGACATTAATTCTAAGGTAATAGTTTTAAAACCCAGCTTCTCTAAACAAATAACTACTTCTGCTTCATTAACTATTCGTCGCGATGAAGTTTTTCCCCTGCTAATGTATATCATTTTTTTGTTATTCAATGATATTTTTTTTGTTCCTGTTGGCAAAAATAAACTTCGTAAAAACTCACATCCAAATCGTGGAAATCTAAAATTTTTGCCTTGAGGGGAAGATAAAGAAGGAACTAACAATTTTTCAGCTTTTATGTGAGGAATAAAACGGCTTTCTATAATTTGATTTTGGGAAATTCCCAATAATTGAATAGTTTCTTGTTGAAAAGGTAAATCGCAGCGACTGAAAACAAACTTATCTATACTTAAATTACTCTGACATAACAAATGAATCCTAATTACTACATCAAACATCCAATGAAAATAATTTGTTTGACCCCATTTAACGGATAAAAAAGCAATTGTTCCATCTATAGGAACTGCAAAAGGTAATCGTGATGAAGATATAATTAACTCAGGAACTCCAGAAGAAATATCTGACACTAACTTATTATCTGAAGTAATTATCGCGCTATTCAAATTATCTCCCCAAGCTCGTCCATTTAGTAAAATTGCGACAAATGCTTCTTCTGAATTGACTAGACTAGCTGAAAAAGCACGATGAATATGTCTATTTATAGTTTGAGATGGCAATAAATTTATTTGCCTAGAGAGATATATATTAATTCGATCTATTGTGCTTGTAGAATTAGAAGTAACTTCCCAATTTTCTGTTAATTGGCAAAAATTTTTTAGCAAATTTTTTGGTAATCTTTTAGAAAATCTACACTTTAACGCTGCATCAATATCATTTTTTTGTTCGAGAATTTTAGCTATTTGATGATAAGCATTTACATAATCAGGTTGAATTTGTAGAGCTGTTATTAAACAAGTAGTCGCTTGTTCCAACTTCCCTATTTTTAATAGATTTTTACCAAACTCCAAGTATTCTTTTACTGTGGCTGATTCGGGTTCTAAACTCAATGCTTGATAGCTACATTCTATTGCCAACTGATGCTTACCTAAATGATGCCATATTTTAGCTAAATTTCGATAAAAGCCAGAAATTTTAGGTTTAATAGAAATAGCTCTATCGTAATATTTTATAGCTAGTTCCCATTCTTGTTGTATGGCAAATATACTACCCAAATTTGCATAAGCTTCCGCTAGATTTGGATTATACTTAATTGCTATTTCGTAATACTCTTTAGATGATGTTAATTTCCCCATTTTTTGCAATATATTACCCAAAGTTACATAAATTTCTCCTGAATTAGGCAAAATTTCTAAAGCTTTGGAACAAGTAGCATAAGCTTCATCTAACTTTCCTTGAGATAAATATATTTCAGCTTTTTGCTTTAAATTAAATACGGATATTTTTTGATTATTTACATCCGACATATTTTCAGTAACTCCTAAAAACAAATAGTTAATGACTAATGAAAAACCAGCAATTATCTTTTGATTTTTGCTTGAATATCCCGCCTTCTATCAGATATTTACAATTAGTTGGGGTGTGAGTTCCCATCCACTTTTGACTTTTTCCGAGCTTCAGTCCTGACTTGTTCAATATTT
>NZ_JAAHGH010000152.1 GCF_010672525.1 Okeania sp. SIO2B3
GGGTCAAGAAGCTGCCCTAAGACAAGTTCTTTTAGCTCCTCGTGAAAGCTGAAAAAAGATGCCAAGCCACAATTGCTATTTTCTTGAATCAAAGCGATCGCCTTTTCAATATCATCCTCAGTTAGCTCTTCTATAGCGAATAGTGCCTCGTAGATTATTGTAGGAGCGATAGCTGTATCGTGACCCCCTTCAAGTCGCGCGAGACGTCTGACAGCGATACTAAAGCTTAAAACGATGAGAGCGATAGCCCTTTTTTCCCCCGATGGCAATTCTTGCACGATCAAACTCTCCTTTTAGTGAAAATTTTCATGTTTACGCAGGCATTTTCCATGACTAGAGTTGGAGGGAAAAACTAAGTAGAGCCATCCTCCTGAACAGCAAGAAAAATTATCGGGGTATATATTGACTCGGAGTTAGCCATCCTTTCAGTATCTATTGCTGCGATAGTTTTTTCGATCATTTCAGGAGACATTAGTTTCAACTTTTGCTTGGACAAAAATGCTAGCCTTTCAAACACGATATTTGCATCAATGCCTTGTATTTGCGCCAGCGTCTTCGCGGCCAGTTCAAGCATGAGGATATCTAGGACAACTTTTTCTTTCTCTTTAAAAGATAAATCTGCTAACATTAAAATGGCTCCACTTTATCGTCAACCGCTTGATCGAACACAGCTTTCTCTTGAGAGTACATTGAATCCTCAATTCCCTCTTGCAATTGTGACTCTTGGCTAGCGATCGCTTCCTTGATATCATCCCAGAGAGCGTCGCCAACATTGTGTCTGTCGGAAATTTCTTGGATAACCTCTTGGTTCGTTACCAGCGTTTTTAAGTCAATTATGCGAGGATAGTCTTTTTTTAAGCTTTCCTTTAAAATGGCTATTTCGTATTTGTAAGCATCGCACAATGCTCTCAGCTTCTGAACCTTGTCCCATTTGTCAGGATAGTTGACTACCCTTAAGCATTTTTCGAGTTCAACGCTATCACTGCCAGCAGCTAACTTGGCTACTTCCAGCTTAAGGTCGTTTGCCACTTTACTTACTGATTCGTGCGTAGGGACTTCTCGTTCAATTTCCAACTTGATATTTCCATACGGAACGGAGCTAGGAAAAGTACCTCCTACTCTAACCTTTGTCTTCATATTCCTCCTTTACAAATTTAATTGTTTTAACCAAGCAACGGTGATGGCGTCTGCTATTCCTGGATATCTATATCCAAGCGTTGCTATCATTTTCTTTACGAGGGGAATTACGCTTTTTTTGACTCTCCTCATTGCAGCAATCCCCTGTAGCAGTACTTCAATCGTCAAAAAAAGGTCGAGGGGAGTCATTGTTATTGTTATCGGAGGCTGTTTCGCCAAAAATAGTATTGCCTTCTGATAGCTGTTACTCTTCATATCTTTTTATCAACTCCATGATTGAATCCTTCACAAGATTTTTAACCGTTAGCGGGCATTGATTGTACTCGGCGACAGCAGTCATCAAGAACGCTGAGACTACGACTTCCTTTGGTCTTGTTTTTACTTCTAACATTATTTCAGGGTTCTCTCCTTGCAGAGTTGAGACCGCACGTCTCAACGCGAACACCAACGCCACAATGGCTTTTTGCTCCAAGCTTGTCTTTTCTGTCATTTTATTTAGGTGGTGAACGGCTACCTTTACTTGTACTCGGAGTTCGGATTTTCAGATTCTGAGTATAACTGTCTCCTATCTGGAATGGTGGTGACAATGAGTGAGTAAGCAGTCGTTTAACCTTGGCTGTATTGCTAACCCACAACTGTGGCAAAGTAGAAGAAGCTGCTGCAACCACAGATTCGTCGTACTTTACTGGCTGTTGACCAAATACAGACTCCCTAAAGGAAGACACGAGAGCTAGATCAAGGTGTTTCTGTGGAAGCGATCGTGACTTTGCTCGCCTGCTATCACCAGGAAGTATTCTTTCTTCCTGCGGTGATATCGGTGGCTCTGTCTGTGGGATGTTTTCTTCTTCCGGTAGAGGTGGAGGGGAAGCTGGTGGGGATACGATCGCTGGAGGGGCAGGGGGGATGAACGCCACAATATTATTTGTTTCCGTTTGTTCAGCAATAGCTCTAACTATTGGTAAATCTTGATAGCAACAATATTTTCCGTGAGCAGCCTCCCAAGTCGCCCGGAGTCGCAAGTCGCCAAATTCATCCTTAACCTGTTCGGGTAGGATGCCCACATTAGCTAACTCTTGCTTCATGTCAATTAATTTCATTTTTTCACTCTCCTGTCTGATTTTGTTGGACTAATGTTTCCATAGTCGTCATATAGCTTCATGCTCTTTTTCTCCCTTCGTTGACGTTGAGCCGCCCTTTCAGCTTCGTGTGGAAACTGATAACGAGTGATTTTCCTAATACGGGATGGGGTCGTCCAGTATTCCGATGAACTGATTAGAGCCAGATATTTCATCGCAGCTTGGACTCCCCAACTTTTTTCGATCATTTTGTACTGTTGAAGTTGTCCTGGTGTCATTGCCTGTGTTATGCTGGTCTTGCTCTTCGCTCTCAGCGGGGGGATCGTCCTCTTGAGTTGATTCTTCCTCCTGAGGCTCCGAGTCTCCTTCATTAGCTAGTTTCTCTAAATATTCTTGGACAGAAAGTCCTGCTCTACTGGCTTTTTTCTGGAATGCCCGCCAGACTTCATACGGCAATTTTATTTGCTTAGTCTCCTTTGCGGAGCCTGGGTCTAGTACGGACTCAATAAAATGTGCGGTTATTGGTTTTGCCTCTGTGACTGCCATGTCTATGCACCTTTGCCAATCCGCTGCGACATCCCCGTCAATCCCCTCCTTTTCAGACTTGGCACGCAATGCTGAAGCTTGAGCTACGCAGTTGGGCAACTTCTCAAATCCTTCACAGAGTAATTGCCAACCTGTCATAGCTGCTTTCATTAACTGTTTGCATTGCCAAACTTTTTTACCCACCTCTTTAAAACAGTAGTCTTGAAAGGTTCTGTATCCTAAGTCACGATAGAGTTTATAGATTTGGAATGCTCTCAAAATCATCCCCTCTTTAATATAGGCATGGCCTGCTAATTTTGCTTCAAAATGCAATATTTCAATAGCGTCCTGGCCTTCTCTCCAGACTTCGTTCCAGAATAACTGGTGAAAGGTGTTGAGGCAATCCTCCGCCCATGGAGGCAGAGGTAATTCTTCTTGGTTTGGTGGGTATACAAAGTTATGGTCTACCATGATATTAGTGTTAAAGCATTTGTCCTTACAAAAAGCTTAGTCAATGTCAACAGTAAGTAAGTACGGGTGGCTAAAAAGGGGGGAAGTTATCTTCTTCAATGCCGAGGTAAACAGCGTCATACCAGTGTACTGGCAGCACGGAGATGAGGAAGGGATGCGCTAGACAGAGAAATGTACACAGGTCGCGATCGGGGCAAAATCCTAAGTTAAGCCATCCCTGTACTGTCCACCACTTGAGAGAAGGCCGCACAGCAAAGTTGTAATATATGCTGACTATACGCCCAGTCGATATAGTAGGTGGGAAGTCCAAGCTTTGGTCTAATTCAAAACAAAAGTACCTGGAGTCGATTTCAATGCGATGGCTGATTTCCATAGGGTTATATCCTCTATCTCTCTTTGAACCAAGTTGTGCATAAAGTGACTTTTTCAGGATTAGACAATTCGGGCGTTATAGTAGTAGGGGAATTCCTAGCAAAACCAATACTTTTCAGCCACAAAGTTAAGAATAAGTCTCGTTCCTGCACATCTGTTAAATTGCCAGTCATTCTTACCTGAAATGTTTCCCGATCGCTATTAACTATAATAGTCCTCCACGGCCTGCTCAAAGCACTCTGCTGCTGACAAGGAAAAGGTGGCGACCCGTTCTAAAGCACCTTGCTGGTCAAGCGTCCCTTTGTAATTATGGTACGTCTCCGAACTTGTAACAATCTCTTTATAAAGTTCCCACGCCCTATGATTCCGAGTGCGTTTAAAGTCGTACATCTCCTGGCCTAAGTATTCAGATAAAAGACTTAGAAAGTCTTCATCGGGAGTCATACGTTTTTTTTCTGCATGTTGCTCAGTCATTCATTACCTCCAAATGCTTTTAAGGAAGCGTGGGGGCAAAACGTAGTAGAAGCTCCCACGCGGTTGTGTCAAAAATTCTACGTCACGCTTATGTCAGTTGACTTTGGATTAAGATGGCAAATCGACTTAATCCAAGGAGATTTTAGGAATTGATTAGAGGTTTGGCTGGATAAAGCCCAAACTGCTAAACCTCATAATTTGACGCTTCAAACAATCCTGCTCCGTTAGGCAGTGTCCTCCTGACTAATTAGTTCTGTATGTTTATAATACTAGAGTAAGTTCTGTATATAATTATGTCAAGAGGTTAGTTAAAATTTTTTCATACAGAACAAATGAATGATAATTCTAAAGATGGGAAGACCAACCAAACACGGAGAAAAGAAAGAGCGTATCAACCTAACGATAACTCCCAAATCTCGACAGAGAATGAGGGAGATAGCGGAAGCTCTGAACACCAGTCAGGGAGAATTACTAGAGATGTGGATTCAAGCTTGGGACGAACTACAATCTATAGGGTTGCTGGGGGAATCCTTGGCCTGCTCAGGCAAATAGTCTCAAAAGGTCTCTGCTACATGGATGACCATGGGGAGAGACTTGAAACTCGATTAATGGAGAGTAAAAAAGCTAAGGCCGAATTTTTGGAAACAGCAGCGGCCTTAGAAAAAGAGTTAGTGAGACTTCTTGAACAGGCTGAAAAGCTACCCGAAGACCCAAACGAACAAGAATAAACCTATCAGGAGTGCCGATCGCTATCTCAGCGGTCGGTATTTTATCGTCAACCCACACACACATATATGTAGAAAACGATGAACTCAACAGAAACCCTACCCCAACTAACAATAGGCCAACTCAACCTGTGGCATCCTGGCATCATTAAAATACTGAAAAGGTCCAAAGGCTGGCATCCAGAAGCCGACTTCTACGACCTAATAGACATGAAGCCCGACCTTTGGGCAGCTCACTCAGTCGGTCCCGAAGGTCAAATCTTACCAATGTTATCCTTTACCCGCATCGATGCTGAAACAGGAGAAATTGAAACGCAAGTCATAAGTCTTCCCTATTCCAGCAGCCACGTCCTGACGGGGATTCAGGAAAGAATATACACCAAGCTAATTCAAGACGCTGTGTGTCAAGGACTTAACGGAGTAATGAAGGTAGTAATAGATTCACCAAAAGGCCGTCCATTTTCTCAGGCCTTTGATTCCACTTTTATTATTCTAGAAGTCCTTCGACTTCAACAATGTGGTGAATTGATGGAGGATTGAAAAATGGCCACATCAGTCAGAGCCGGAGAATGGGTCGAAGTAACTACAAAGAAGTACGATTCTCACAAACTCAAACTCAAAGGCCAAAAATTTGAAGTAGAACGTGCCAATGTCACCACCGGAGTACTAACCATTCAAACTGAAGAGGTGGGTAGAATTACCCTATTTAACCACGAAGTTGATTTAACCTTGCCGCCAAAAGTTCCAGCACTTCCAACACCACCTATCACCCCAGACAATACAGTGGCCAGGATTAAATCTTTAGTGGATAGACATCAAGCCGATGGGTATCAAATTGATAGAAATTTCCTGGAGCAAATATTAGGTAAAGAACCTCTGGAGCAAATATTTAAAAAGCTTGTGGTTGAGAGTAAAGACAATATTTGCTCCATAAGTAAGTCTGGAGATATTTGCTCCATGAAACCTATCGAGACAGAGGATAAAAATAGCGATCGCCTCCCCACCAAAATCGGAGGACGTCCCGTGGGCAAAAAAAATAACAAACCAGCATCTGGTTGGCTGGACACCCAGGTCAATGAAAAAACTGGACGAACCAACTACTATTACTGCCGACGCCATTACAAACCATCAACCAAGAAAACTAAAATTTCTGCCGGAGTAGTTCCAACAGTTAAAAAGATGATGAAAGTTGGATACTCAATTTCTCAAATAGAAGATTTAATTTCTGAGGCCGTTGACTTTTAAAAGTCAATATAATAATAGGAAGAAGTAGTCATAGTTCCATCTAGAATCATTCGAGGGTTAGGTGTTTGCTCGCCTAACTTTTTTTTGCCCAACTGCGGAAACCTCTTACAAAATAACCCAGCGCCCCCTATTATCCCCCATACTTGCCGATCCATTCCAAAAGTTGCTCTTTTAGTTAAATTAGCGCCCAAGGAAGCAAGGAGTTCTAAGCTATATGTGCTGGAATATTTGGGGCTTTGAAGTTCCAGCACTTTTTGGCGAAAAATGCTATTTTTGTATATAGAGCAGTTATTAGCACCTGCCCAAAAGGCCCCCCGTAGCTGGGAGAAAAATCATCAATGAAGCGATCGCGCAAAGGCAAAGCCTCAATTATCGAATCCTGGGAAGCTCAAGCCATCTATGAAAATTTTACCACACCCGCCAATAAACTAATCTGGCAAATTTGCCGTTACACAGGGGAGCGGATTGGAGCTGTCTTGCAACTCAAAATTGAAAATGTTTATTTCAACCCCGCCCGCCTGGTTCCTCTGCCAGAAATTACTTTTCCATCAGAAAGTAGAAAAAAATCTCCCGGCGGGGTAGCTTCAACCAGGCAAGTTCCAATAATCAAACCACTGCTCATCGAACTGCAAAAATTTCATCTTACAGCTCAATCAGGATGGCTGTTTCCAGCTAAAACCAATCCCTCAAAGCATTTGAGCAGGCAGATATTTGATAAGAATTTCCGGGTGGCGGTGGAGAAAGCAGGGCTGTCTCATCGAGGAATCAGTTTACATTCGCTCCGCAGAACATTAATTACCAGACTACATAAAGCTGGCTATTCTATAGCAATAATCCAGGAGATTACTGGACACAAGAGCATCAACGCTCTAAGGCAATACATAGATATTGATCCAGAAGCGATCGACAAAGCAATTAACAGTGTAGACTTGTGAGGACTTGGTTTATCCTATTCTGTGAATCCACATATTGTCAATTTCTTCCAATTCTGAGTCGGTCATCTCGTTATATATAATACGAGTCTGAGGGTGGTTCCAACTACCACAGCTAGCTGCAATCAATCTATTACTGTAGTGGAGGTTTTCTCCAAAGATATGCCCCGCGCCATTGATTTGATAATACCAGGAATGTGTACCCATACTAGCCATCAACTCACCATAAGGGTCTTGACTGAGGAAGCCATCCTCACCAAAACCTTTGATAACTACTAAGTGACCAGGTTCAGTGAAAAACCCATGAACAATGACTGGCTTCCCATCCTCGATCGCGACTCGAATGTCGGCTAAAGTGCCGTCAGTCGTAAGGTCATCTTCTATTCCGTAACTTTCACAAATTTCTTTTAACCCCTGGGGAGAAAATCTGTTCCAACCATATTGTTGAGCACGATGAAATACCTGGTCTTCTAGTTGAGGATGACTGTCATCACCTTCTATCCCCCAATAGCTTAAGCACATAGCTAAACAAGTAACATTGCAAGCTGAGAAAGGAGAGAATACATTATCAGTTTGTGATTTATAAGGAACTGCTAGTTGTTGAGTTATTGACATTTTTATTTGTGATTGGTTTTGAATGAAGCAGACAGCGCTTATAATAAATGAATAACTTATCCGCTATCCGTCTATAACAATTGTAGTAAAAATTTTCTAATATGAGTGTGCGCGTTCGAGACTCAATAGCAATCGTAGAGATAAAGACCAGGGGAATCATAAAAGTGGGGCGGTTGGAGGATGGTTGTTTATATCGGGAAGTTTACTTGGGACCCGCTATTTGCAGGTATCGCCCAGATGATTATTATCTGCTCGCCCACGCAAAAACGCTGCAATCATTCTTTGACTTAGTCAAGAGAGAATTTACAGATTATTTCAACGAATTAGGATATTACGAAGCAGAAAAAATTTCCGTTCCAAAACGAGGGAATGAAGAAGGCAATTGGGAGGATGACCTCGATCCAATTCCCTTCTAGACGGGATATTTCTTCTGATTGATTTTAATTAAAACCTGTCAGGATGCTTGTTCTAGCAAAGTCGCCAATAATTACTGTTCTATATCTAAGTAGTCTATGCCTCTAAAACAGAGCTTGACATTCCATGTCAAGGCACTTCCAAAAACCACCGAGTGGGTATTTTTGTCAAACTTAAGCAGAATCTCATTACTGCCCGCTTCCCACAAAGCAAACAACGGCTCAACATGATCTGTCACGTTTCCGCTGCTAATATTTATCCAATCATACTCGCCGATAAGAGTAAGAGGAATGTCACGCCCTGACGTGTTTGCGATAGGAGTAACAATCTTTTCAATAGGTTTCGTCCCAAAAGATGTGCTATTGTCGGTGTTATAACTATCAAGGGCAGAGTTGTCTATTTGAGCTATACCTTGAGCTTCAAATTCTCCTGAGATTAAGAACAATCTCTCAGGATGGTTTAGCTGATGATATTGGAATTTATTTTTAGTGGGAGTGATTTGTGGTTGAAGCTCTGGCGGGTACACCTCTCCTGTACCGTGGTCATAAAACAATAGTTGCATCTCTCCTTCTCCTACAACCAATGGCGGTTGAGGCGATGGAGCTTGGGACACAGAAACTTCCAAGTTGTTTAGTTTCGCATGTATTTTTTCCAGTGCTGCTGCAACAGCCAAATTAGAGTTTGACGCATTAACCATAGAACCTGGCTTTTTTTTTCCTTAGTTTACGCTTTGCAGGGGAACTCTTAACAAGATTATCCTGCGATTCTTAAATTATACATTTTTTTACCCAAAACCTTCTAAGGTTGGCTCAGGCTTGGCTTGCTCAACTTCAAAATCATTCAAAAACTCCTAAGATCAACTTACCTGCACGACCGTCACTCCAGGCAAAAACTGACAGCATACAAGTTGATAGCGAACTGTAACGCAAGTCACCAGGGGGTGAGATGAATGGCGTTCTCACATCATCTTGCCACGCTACAGCGCTTCCTCCAAAAAATAGCCTGACAGTTGTGCCTCCCGTATTCAGAATATAATATTCTCTAAAATTCGTAGATGAGGCTAGCACTTTTATCACGCTGCCGACTGCTGGAGACTCTGCTGTTCCTCCATTGGGTAAGCTGACAGCAGGAAGGATGCTGAAGTTGTTAAAAGTTGGTGGTACATAAGAATTAACAGGAACAGGAGCGATAAACGAAAATTCCACGGACTAATACCCTCCGAGAGTAAAAGTGTTTGTTGCTTTATCAAAATTTGTAATTACACATCCTTCCGAACTGTTGCCTGTCAAAGCGCTGAAATGCAAAAATGTTTGAGAGTTTCCAGGAGTAATGCTAAAAGCGCCCCCTTCTGGAGACAGGTTAGCCACCCACCCGTTGTTTTTAGCATATCCAATAATACTGGGGACAAAACCAGACAAGACAGAGGAATTGTTCCCACGCATTCCGGCAATAGCGGAGGCGATAGCAGCTAACGCTAGGTTAGAGTCTATCAAGAATACTTGAATTGGCTTGACCCTCCCATTCCTAAAGTCTGTAAAAGCAGGGTCTACGTTCAGGGTAAACTCATAAGTTTGGCTAGGCTGAAAACTCTGAAGGTAGGCAAGCTTGTACCCAGTAACACCCTGGTCGCTATCCACCGTGTCTCGCAATATTTGTTCCCAATCAGAATAAATGTTGGCAAACTGCAATAAAGGGATATCCTCCCCCAGTAAGTCTCCTGTGCCGATTTTTAAATCAATATTTAGAGCTATTACCACTTCTTCATTTAATTTTGGCTTAGTTGAGTGAACAGTAACTATTATATCAGAATTTTTATCTGATATCCCCCACAAAGTGCATTCAGTTTGTTTGATTATTATTCCGTGACCAGGCTTCAATTCCCAAGCGCTATTATCGATTTTTAAGTTTTCCTCGCCGTCTTCTCCTAAATAAAAATAAACCCTATTTTCTGATTTATTGTTGATAAGAATTTGGTAGTTATTCCCCTCTGGCAAAGCGACGATTTTAGTAGATATGCCCGATTCAAGAGGCAGTTTGAAATTAGTCCAGGTGTACTTGTAGTAAGCCTTACCTTCATCATTTGCGGGCCTATTTGCTGACAAGATGATTGCTTCCAGTAGGTCGTTCCAGCGCAGAATTGGTAGTCCGCCCATTTGTACTCCTTGGTAAAATAAAATGCTTTATTGACAGTATATTAGCGCAAATGACAAACATCTTCTACTGACTTATTGTTGAAAAACTCCTTGCAAATAGTCAACGCCACGGACGTTGACAGACACTCCCTGGAACTCCTTAACGGTAGGCAAGTTAGTAAATCCAAAAGTTACAGCAGCATTATTGTTTCCCGTTTCAATAGATTGCCTAGGGAAAAATACTTGAGTCAATGTAATATATTTAGATTGCGCGGGATTATTAACTAAAGATTGTTCTCCAAGCCATTGAGCAAAAGCTGACTCGTAAAAAGCGGCAAGAATATTTTCAGCAGTGTTATAGGGGTTGTTGATAGTTACTAAAGGAAGACCTGACTGCAACCGAACCTGGCAAGGGATAACGACAGTCGCTGTGACACCACCAGTCTGCTCGTTACGTTCGCTACTTACATTGTCGATAGCATTATCATTTCTGATTTCATCCGCTTCTATGTCATTCAATTCCTGTAAAAGCCGGTAAGTAAGAACTTCTACAATATTGGTGCTAATATTGGATATACTGTTGCTTGGATTAAATTCCATATTATAATTACCAAAGATGCGATTATTAACTCAAAGTGGGACATCTAATTTAACTTTAGATCATAACATATTTAATGGAGAATTGTTGAACGTTAATAATGTGATTTCCCCTTTTATATCGGGATTAACTGGATGGAAAATAGGAGTGATCTTTGCCTTAATAGAAATAACGTTAGAAGTGAATCTTCAGAAAACTATTGCCCTAGGGAATATTCCAGCAATCAATCCTGAAGATTCTTCGGCGACAAGGCTACAAAAGTCTGTAACAGCTAGAAATAATAGTGAAAAGATTGGCTTAAAATTTTCCAGGAACGGGAGTGATATAGGAATTGTTTCATTGAAAAATTATGGAATAGCCTACACCATATCAATATTAAGTAGGTTCGGGAAGACTGCTAAGATGTTAAATATTGATTCAGTATTGACTTGCGAATTGTTGAATCTAGGTCAGGGTTCAACTTTATCTTCGCCTGATTATATTAATATTAATACTGACTATTTATTTGAAGTCAATGGTTTTCAGCCTAATGACGAATTAAAGATTAATATAGATAAATTACCTATAGAATTTCGGACTGGAATATTGTTAAATTTTTAATAGTTTATGGCAAGACGTCGGCGCAAAAATCAAAGTGCAGAGGAAATAAAAGAAATTTTAGAAGAGGCAGAGGATTTAGCTTATTCTGCTCAAGAAGAAGGGGTTGAAAAAGCTCTAAATGATTATATTGGAGAAAAGGTTAGAGAGGCTACACAAAAAGCAGCTATTAAAAGGTTTGGTAATCATCCAGCATTAATATTTTTACCGGAGTTTATAGAAGCTCAAAAAGGATACGGTCCAAACGTTTATGAAGCTACAGAGGAGCAAGTAGAGTATTACGAAGACCGCATCAGAGAAGAGAAAGAAATTGATGCAGAATTACTTGAAGATATGTGGGATTTAGATTTTGATTTAGAAGAAATAATTCAAGATGAACTGCAAGAAATTGAAGATATTATTGAGCAGATAGAAGAGAAAGATTTAGACAAAATTGTAGAAGATTTAGAAGAGGAAGTTCCAGAAGCAGAAGAAGTTGAAACCAAAGAGTACGAGAAAGAACCAGGAGGGGAAAAATGTCATAGTATATCCCTTCAAATAGGAGAAAAAACAGTTTCTTTTGATACTTGCGGTGGAGAAGAAAAACCTAAAGAAAACCCCAATAAACCAGAAGACCTTGACGATGAATTTGATGAAGTGGCAGACCCTCCCATGCCTCCATTTCCAGGTTCCGGGCTAATATGTCCGGTTTACAAATACGTTGTCTTGCACATTACGGTAGAAGGAGGGACAAAAACAGAAGCTGTATTGGGAAGGCTTCTTCAAACCAGAGACCAGCCGTATACTTTTCTTAAGTTAAAGGCAATTCAAAGTTTATTGGAGGTTATTACGAATGTCAAAAGCCAGTAAAATTCGTTCAACACAAATCAATAAAGCTTCTGTTTCTCCTGATATTAATAATAGAAATAAAACTAGCAAACCCAAGGGGATAGTGGCAGAAAAAAATGCAATTGCTGACAACATCAAATCTTTAGTTAATAGTTATAATTTCACGAGAGAAATGAATGAGTTCAAGCAAGAGATGATAGTTGCTTCAGCCATGGGGAATTACGGCAAAGACGCGCATTTGCTGTCGAAACAGTTTAACTCTGGATATGAGTCTGTGGTCGGAATTGACCAAAAAGCAGAATATGACAATCCTAATATCCAGAGAGTAAGTGAAGGATTGGTAGTCGAACAAGATTTAAAATCAGGGAAGGTTAAAACAATTAAGGATAAAAATTACTATAAAGATTGAAGTAAATAATCAGATTTAAACACAGCTTCCCAGAACAAACTAGGACTAAGTCAAATCCGGATATTTGGAGTAGTGTTGTTATCAATGGCCGAGCATCATCCATCTTGGAATAAAAGAAGTCAAGGTCAAATTATTTGAATTTAATTCAGGGAAAAATCGCGCTATAAAATGCGCGATTGCTTACCATAATTCCCTAATAATTTCGATAGAAAGCAAGAGGAATTTCGCTGAACCCAATCATTATTTTATTAGGTATTTGAAAACTTTTAGGGCTTGAAAAACTGCCACCAGAATTTTTAGCAACAGTTTGACAAGACCAAACCCATTTGGTGGGTAATGTCAATTGTATCAAATTTTTGTAGTCTTGGTATGATCATAAATACTGCTACCTTGTCTAGCGCCTTAATCTACGGGCAAGAGTTAGACAAGGATTATTTCAAAAAAGTAGGTTCAGATGTCTTAGAGCTGATTTATAAAGTAAATCTTAAGTTAGCTAGTCGCCTAACCATAAGGTGAATTAAAGAGCCATAAATCATGGCTTCACTTATATCTGAATACACCTCATAATCTTTACTTAAGCGTCTAAAT
>NZ_JAAHGH010000153.1 GCF_010672525.1 Okeania sp. SIO2B3
ATATATTAGTCGCGGGCGGGCAGTCCGAGACATTAAACGGACGCGGAGGCAAGCGTAAGACTACTGCAAAAGTAGCA
This sequence comes from Okeania sp. SIO2B3, assembly GCF_010672525.1. Taxonomy (GTDB): domain Bacteria; phylum Cyanobacteriota; class Cyanobacteriia; order Cyanobacteriales; family Microcoleaceae; genus Okeania. Next base: position 78 of record NZ_JAAHGH010000153.1, read on the forward strand.
GCAGCCTGTGAAACGTCAACCCACCGAGGAGCTAAGGCTCGGTAGGAATCTCCGCGCCTTTAGGCTGGAGAGGATGTCAATGCTACCTCAATATTGAGGCATAGAAGAATCTATTTCCTGACTCCAGGCAGTAATTCCACCTTTGAGATTAGTACCCTCAATACCAGCCTCCTTCAGAATACCTAACGCCTTTGCCGATCGCCCACCCATTTTACAATGAGCGATTAAACGATGACCATTCATTAATTCCTTAACCTTTGTCACACCATCACCCTGCTCAATATCTGGCAACGGCACTAAAACAGACCCAGGAATCTGAGCAATCTCATATTCGTGGGGGTTCCGCACGTCAACTAAGACAAAATCATCTGCCCCACTATCCAATAATTGCTTCAAGTCTTGAACCGTCATTTCTGGAATAGCCATCTTACTTTCTGTCTCCTGTGCTTTAGCTTGAGGAATGCCACAAAACTGTTCGTAATCAATCAACTTTTCAATCACTGGTCGTACTGGATTAGGACGCAGTTTCAACTCCCGGAAAGTCATATCCAAGGAATTATAAAGTAACAATCTACCACTGAGAGTTGTACCTTGACCCAAAACAATTTTGATAGTTTCTGTCGCTTGGATAACTCCAATCATTCCAGGCAAAATTCCTAAAACACCACCCTCTGCACAGGAAGGTACCATTCCTGGAGGCGGTGGCTCTGGGTAGAGGTCGCGGTAGTTAGGTCCACCTTCATAATTAAAGACAGTTGCCTGACCCTCAAAACGGAAAATTGAACCGTAGACATTAGGTTTGTTCAGAAGAACGCAGGCATCATTAACCAAATAACGGGTCGGGAAATTATCAGTACCATCGACAACTACATCATAGGATTTAAGAATGTCGAGGGCATTTTCTGAACTTAGCCTCGTCTCGTAAAGGTCAACTTGACAGTGGGGGTTAATTTCGTGAATCCGATTTTTGGCAGATTCGATTTTTGGCTTACCTACCCAAGAGGTTCCGTGAATAACCTGTCGTTGCAGGTTGGAATGATCGACAATATCAAAATCTACAATTCCAATATTTCCAATTCCTGCTGCTGCTAGATATAACAATAGTGGGGAACCAAGACCGCCAGTGCCTATACATAGAACTTTGGCTGCCTTAAGACGTTTCTGACCATCTAATCCTACTTCCGGTAAAATTAAATGGCGCGAATAACGTTGATACTCTTCTGTATTTAACTGGACTTGTTCCAGATTCGGATTTAACATGGCAATTTCGGCCTAGATATTTTTCTAGTAGATAGTATTGTTTGACAAGTATGCTTAACATTTTGCCAAAATTATCTAAATTAAACCTTCTATATACCAAGTTACTTATCTTTTAATTATTTCTTCCGATTGAAATTGATTGTTGTGGTCAAGAGACCAACAGAGAAAGTCAACAGTTTTGCCTTTTTGGATGGATAGAATGATATAGGAATATTCTGGCCAGGCGTAGGTACGATCAAATTCTGAAGGGATGGCTGAATGGTCTGGGTGGGAATGATAAATGCCGATGATGGAGATGTGGCGTTCTCTTCCATATTTCATTGCTTTCAGCATTAGTTCTGGGGAGATTGCATATCTTCGTTCTTCTGTAAAATCTTTTTGTTCCGGCCAATACTCATCTGCTTCTGTTTGCCAGGCATTTTCAGCAGGCCAGACTTCGATGACTGTTTTTGCCTGTTGGTTTTGCTTACCTAAAAGTAAGCCGCAACATTCATTTGGGTAGGATGTTTCGGCGTGGGTGGAAATTTTTTGGAAATGATTGGGGGGGAGTATTAGGGGCATTTGTTTTGAGAGGTAGGGAAGAGAAAGGAAGAAAAAAAAAGGGAAAACAGAAACGATCACTAAAATCTAGTTTTAAGTTTCGTCATGGTTAAAATAATAGTAGGATTTATTATCCTTTTTTAGATTCATCAAGTGCCCACTTCTTAAGGTCGTAAGCCTCTAACAACCTTAAAGATTCTCTGCCATCCAGAAAGCAATAATACCTTGGATTGGAAGGCTGTGTTGCAAAAACTTTCAATGTTTCAATAACTGAGGATGTAATGTCATGACAGTGTTGAACAATTAATACGTCAGCTGGTTCTTTAGCCAGCCTAACAATTTGGTCTCCATTCTTACCCAAATGTTTAAAGGTCATTGGATTGAACTTAGCGGGTCCTTTTAATAAAAACGCTGCTCTAAGACGCCTCCCTTGGTAGTGTAGATGGGAAGTGATAAAATCTGAAGTTTCCCCACCCCAGTCTTTAGGGATAGACTCTGAGAGAATTTTCCCCAAGGCGACTTTAAAAACATTTTCTTTGATATGCTTCATTTCCTCAAAGTCCTTAGGCATATTTTGTTCTTTTATTTTTGAGAATTCATCAAAGTCTTCAATATAAAGAAAGATTGTAAAAGTCGCTGTATAAAGTCCAAGACAGTTCGCCTGTTTCAATATTTTCGATGTAAGGAAAGCCTATTACTAAAGGATGAAATATTAATTTATTATCTTTTGAAACAAAATATTCAGCTATGACGGCAAAATTACCACCGCGTCCGAGTTCTGTTTTTAATGTACTTCCAGTTACGCGACCTACAGTTATATGTAATTCTACAGTTAATTCACTTCCTTCAAATGCTTCAGGCTCTAAAACAACACGGTCATTTTCACCCTTTTCATATATTTCCTTACAAGGTTTAAGCTTAACGATTGAGCAGAAAAGCCTACAACGTTTTTCTAGAAGAATTTCTTCAAGAGTCTTAATTTCTTTTACCTTACAGAATTCGAGCAATATTCTTGTATATATCTGGTCAATTAATACTCTTTTTTGCCATTCAGGGGTGGTTGCTGGTATCGAACTAATTTGTTGAATAATTCTCGAACCTTGTTCTTGTAAAACTGTTAGTATCTTTCGGTGATGCACAAAACCTGGGTCTACAATTAACTTTTCCCTTGACATCTAATCTCTTCCTATATAAATCAATACTGGAAAATCAAAAATTATTTACCAAATTAAATCCTCTACGGTTTGATGATAAATGATTATCCCAGTTTCTCCTTTATCTGCTCCGGAATAGTATAGCAATTGTCTTAAGTTCAGATTTTGGGTAATTATAAAATTTTCTACTAAGATTACTATATATAAGTCAATACTAAAAAATCAAAAAATTATTGCCAAATTAAATCCTTTGTGGTTTGATAGAATATACTTATCCTGTCTACCCTTAATATGTTCCGAAACAGTTTATGAAAGATACAAATACTGAACCAGATCAAGTCGGTACAGCAGAAGCAGCATTTCTTCTAAATATTTCTACTGCCAGACTCAGGTTACTTTTGAGGCAAGGTCGTCTCAAAGGAGCCAAAAAAGTCAAACGCTTCTGGGTAATTCCTTTAAATCGTCGAGGAATGCCAGAAATTACCCCTGGTCGTCGAGGTCCTCAAGGTACTTGGAATAAAGGATTCCGTACAGGCAATACTTTTATCCATGTGCTGCGCAAAGAAATTGACTATAACCGAGACCACGGTACATCTCTTCCAGCTATTTCTGTCAAACAAGGAGGCAAAAACCATCGCTGCCACCAAGTAGAAATTCTAGGAAACTGCAAAATTGTCTATCGACCTCATAAACCTAACAAGAGTCAAGCAGGCGGTGCCCGTCTGTGGATTGAGACAGAGCCTGAAGTTGAAATTATTCCCAAATATTTCCGAGATGTAGAACTGGAGGAAGACAAACCTCAAGGCTTTGGTTAGCTTTGACTCTGGTTTTTTAGCTTAACTGGATTTTTCTCCATTATATATGGTTTTCGATGTTGGCTTCTTTGATTTTTAGGCTAACATTGCAGATTTTTATGGAAATAATTCCGATATTTGTGACAGTGCTAACCGTTCTACTAAACTTACCCAAACTTACCCATACATGGTTGCATGAGCTTTGGAGCTAGCTTCCTGTTTTGCTGACGCAATGCTGCGCAAACACAGAAGACCACCGACCGCAGTCTGTAACTTATCTTCTCCACAGGCTTAAATTCGCTCTTGTTCTCAAGCTACTGATGCACATAGTTTTTCAAGTTGATAGCAGCATTTCCTACGGAATGCTCCGCAAACAAATCTCTATCAGTTTCAAGACCGCATTCACTACATTTGCGTTCCGCAAAGCTGCGCTAACATAAGTTCTCAAGTTTAACGGCATTTTCTGTTGATGCCCACAGTTTGAACATATTTGAGAACTTGGATAAAATCTATCCGCTATTACTAATTCACTGCCGTACCATTCACATTTGTATGTAAGCTGACGCTTGAATTCATAAAATCCACAGTCTGCACCCACCCCCATCCCCTCCCGGGAGGGGAGCTAGAGGGGTGGGTTATGGTTTTTGAGCATTCCACTTACATTCAAGCCCTCAATTACTATGGTGCTGTGGTTTAAAGCTCGCCCATGAAGTGAGTTTATGTAGTGCATCTGCTCTGATATCGGCTACTTTCTTGTGGACTTTTGCTAGTTTTTTTACTGCTTTGCGTCTGTTTTTGGAACCAATAACTTTTTTACTGACTGCACGTTGATGACGAACTAATTGTTTTTTGGCTTGTCTGTAGGCTTTGATATTAGCCCATTTACTGCCATCAGAACAGGTTGCTAATGTATTTATTCCTACGTCTACACCAATAGTTTATCCTACTTTTTCTGTTGGATCTTGTTCAAAATTGTACTTAAAACTGATATACCAACTATCTGCTTTTTTTGATATAGTGACGTTTTTTACTGGTACGGAAGGTAAGATTTCATAAGTTTTTACTACTCCTATTCTGGGTAATTGTATGTAGTTTCCTTGGAAAATCTTAATACTTCCTTCTAAGTAAAAGCTGTATTTTCTACCTTTTTTCTTAAAGACTGGAAATCCGCGTTGAGGAATAGTTAGAAAGTTCTTAAATGCCCTCTCTAAATCTCTTAATGCTTGCTGGGGGACACCCGATCGATACCTCATAATACCAAGGATTAATTGATTTGACTTCGGCTACTAAACGCTTATGCAGGGTGATGGCGCTTGGACGTTTTTTAGTTTCTTCGTACTCTTTTATGCAAGTTGCTAATCCCCAGTTATAAGCATGACGTGCAACTCCTGCGTGTTTGGCAAGTATTGTTTTTTGTTGATTGTTAACTTTTAGTTTAGTCTTTATTGATTTCATTTCAATTGGTCAGCCACCTCTTTTAATTGTTTGACAATTTGTTTGTTTTTATGACTTCTTGAACCATAAAGTCTGGCAGAAAAAAACTGTAATTATTTCGATTACATCTTGTGCTAAGATTTCTTCAAAAGTAGAATCTTCAGAACGATGAATAATAACTACTATTGTTTTGGTTGACACTTCTAGCAGTTCTGCTGCTTCAGATATAGTTAATAAGTTAAACATATATCTAGTATATCACAAGAAATGTCTAATAGTGTTAAATTTTGTCCAATTATTTTAATACTGTTGATAGCCCTCCTCAAAATTATTTTTTTAGTTAGGTGAGCGATCGCCTCTATCTATAATATTTTTTCTAGTAATTTTTCTCCCCCAACCTCATAAATAATAAGTGTATAGATAGGATGGCTACCTTTACCTGAAAATTTTCGGTGTCAAAAACTATTCTGGAGTTTTCTGTAATTCCGATTTTCCTTTGCCAGAATTGCTTCTTCATAGATACTGGCAAAATTTGACGTTGTAAGTATCAAAAAAACTCTAATCTGAGGTTGGATCTAATCAAAAAAACCTACTGACCTAACTAAAGACTTAGCCACATAATAAACAACTGGAATAGACACAGCATTACCGAATTGTTTCTTAGCAATATTCTCTCTACTATGCGCTCTAAACCAACTGGGAAAACCTTGTAACTTCCCACAGTCTTTTGCAGTTATATACCTATACTTTTTCTTCCGATAAATTTCCTTGATAAATAAAGACTTATACTCCTCTGGAGTTTCCGCATTAATAGAAACCGTAGCTATACAATCTTTTGTACCTGTGGCAGTTAAGGTCGGCACAATCTCAGAATGAGGTAAAAATATTCTATATATGCCATTAATTCCTGATGAATTTTTAGAGTTGATAAATTCATAACCTTGTTTTTCAACATAACGAATAATTTTATTCTCAACCAATCTGTTCAATTCTTGAATTTGCAAATTATCTATTAATTCAGATAAATCTGCAAAAGATAAAGGATTACCATCTTTTTTACCATACTTTTTTTTGCGTCTATTTTTGAGAATAGTTTCACAAATCAACTTTTCCCTTTTAGTTGTCTGGATAAGATCCCAAGAATGAATAGTTGTATGACCATTTCTCGTATCACAAAAAACAAAAAAATCATTCAACTCATCATTTTTCTGAAATTTATTTCTAGAGACTGGAATACTACCATTAAACAAAACATCTGGTGACAATTTTGCCTTTTGAATATCAAAATTAGCCTCGAGACCATCAATAACTTGAAATAGTTTAGTTTGAATATTCAATGGTTCAGGAAAATCGAAACAATCTATATCTAAATCTTTCCTAATCCCGACAATAAAAACTCGTTCTCTATTTTGAGGCAATCCAAAATCAGCAGAATTAAGTAACTTGTAATAGACACGATAACCAATCTTTTCAAACTGCGGAATAATTAATTCAAATGACTTTTGATTAACCGGGCTAATGAACCCTCGAACATTTTCAAAAATAAACGCTTCAGGTTGATTTTCCTCTACAACTCTAATCGTATCAAACCAAAGTTTTCCTCTACGATCATCAAAACCTCTTAATTTTCCAGCCACAGACCAAGGTTGACAAGGAACTCCACCAACTATCAAATTTACCTGCCAAGGCAGCTTAGAAATTTTAGTAATATCTCCCAGATATTTTTCATTATTATTGATATATCCATTCAGAAAGTTTTGCTGATAAACCTTCATAGCATCAGAGTCAATTTCCGAATATCCTAAACATTTACCACCTAATTCTTCTAGAGGAATTCTAAATCCACCAATACCTGCAAATAAATCTATAAAAGTAAACCGATGCTCATATATTTGTAAATTAATAGGTTTCTCAAGATTAAAAGAGATTAATTGAGTTGGGGAATTAATTATTTGACCAGACATAAGTCAATTTTTCTGATTATTACTAGGATTAGCATTATAAGCAATTATCTTCAGTTGAGATTTTGAATAATTTTGATATTCCCCTGGCTGAAGCACAGGGGATTCTTAAGCAATCCAAAACTGGATTCTTAAAGGCACGATCAAACTGCCTCTACTGACTTCTTTAAGGGAAAACCCTAAAGTTGCCGCTACTTTTTTGAGGATATTAGCTGCGCCATTACAATCGGCATTAACTAACAAACCGTTTTTAGTTTGATAGAGTCCTCGTTGTCTTGATGCAGTCGCTCATGGGGGAAACCCCCTTTGGCGGCGCTGCATCGCTTAATTCTCTTGCCTGATGGCTTCCAACTTCCGGGTTTTTCACGCCCTGTTTGGCAAGAAGTCATCATCTAAAAAGCTAGCTTGCGAGGTATACGATTCTTCAGTTTCAATAAACTCTATGCCGTATAATTCGCATAACTGAATAATTCTTTCTTTGAGTTTAGCCGTGGGGATTTGTACAAAATTTTGGTTGTTTTTTGCACCGATATTAATACTATCTTTTTGTCGTTTATTCCAACCAAAAACTATTCGGCAAATTCCATATTTAAGGCAATGATTAATCACCAATATTGCTGCTTTATTAACAGCATCGCGCACTTGTCTATTGCATTTTTCAGTTATGCACGCTAATTTATTTTACCAAAATCCTTGGGGTTTATTATCTTTGTACTTGGAATAAAGGATTCCGTACAGGCAATACTTTTATCCATGTGCTGCGCAAAGAAATTGACTATAACCGAGACCACGGTACATCTCTTCCAGCTATTTCTGTCAAACAAGGAGGCAAAAACCATCGCTGCCACGAAATAGAAATTCTGGGAAATTGCAAAATCGTCTATCGCCCTCATAAACCGAATAGAAGTCAAGCAGGTGGCGCTCGTCTGTGGATTGAGACAGAGCCTGATGTTGAAATTATTCGCAAATTTTTCCCAGATGTAGAACTGGAGGAAGACAAACCTCAAGGCTTTGGTTAGCTTTGACTCTGATTTTTTAGCTTAACTAAATTTTTATTCATATACATATAGTGTTCAGTGTTGGCTTTTTTGATTTTTAGGCTAACATTGCAGATTGTTATGCAAATAATTCCGATATTTGTGGTACTGTGAACCTTACCTCAACATTATTTTTTGAGAGTAGGTGAGCGATCGCTTCTATAAATTTAGATTGGCAATTTTTCACTCAATAGTAAAACTACAAACATCACGGATAATTAATTGATTTTTTTCTTCAATCAAATTTCCACTACAAATAATTAGACTTTGGTTCAGATTCGCTTCAAAAGCTTTTTTACAGTCTGCACGATTTAACTCAATTACTATACGCAGGCTATTCATGCTGGTGTTATGTGCGACTCGTTGGCTAGTAAAAACTGCCTAAAAGCAGGTATAACAAGCCTTCCAGGTCATACATGAAGTAAAAAATTCCCTACGGGATAACTTCGTTAACGACCTGAGAAAACTCTTATGACCTTGTAGGTGAAATTCCTACCGCCTTGTTGTTGGGTTGACAGCGTAGGTCACAGGGTAGAGACTGAACATCAATCCCTGAAGCTTGCCTAAATGGGGTCAAAGCTTTAACTACCAAATATAGCAATGTGCGCTGGTGTATTTACATACTACCATTGTATTTAAAATATTACAAAGCCCTGCTACATGACAGATATTTTTCATAAACCATGCGATCGCGCCCACCTTAAAGTTTGCTAGACTCGCGCCTTTGACGCGTGATTTAACAGACACAGGACTTACGCAAATACACTATATATAGCCCATGAAAAAGGGCGATTGCCTCAGCAAAGCTCCGCTAACGCTATGATTTTTAGAGAGTGATCGCGAAGCTTGAGCAACTTTAGTCATTCTGAATAAGACTGGAACACTTTTTCAGCTGAAACTCTTTCAAGGAAAAAAACCCCTTGTCTCAATCTTAACTGGAATAACTATACATCCTATAGGAATAATTGATATCTTTCGCTACTATGGAAAAACTTGAGGATTTTCCATAAAAGCTGCATCCACACAGTCTCTAAAATTCTCAAAGAATTTGAGTCTTTGTCTGATCCAATTTTTTAACACAAACCACCAGCGTTCTATCTTATTAAAATCTGGTGAGTATGGTGGTAAATACCAGATTTCACACTCTTGCTTGGCCACTAATTCTTCAATATAAACTGACTTATGAAACGTTGCGTTATCCAGTATGATCACTTGCCCTGGTTGTAATTTTGGTAGTAAACAATTTTCTCACCCTATCTCGAACCAATTACGATCGCAACTTCCTGTAAATGTTAGAGGAGCAAACATTAACACGCATCCTGAAAACTTTGACGAAGACGCGATCGCGTAATTTATGAAAATTGCAGGCCATACAACTACTTTGTACTAGATAAGTAACATAAATGTAGCAGAAAACTAGACAAAGACGTGACTGCGTAATTTATGAAAATTGCAGGCCATACAGCTGCCCTCTCATGCTACACAAGCACTTAATCTGTAGTATGTAAATATGCCAGCGCACATTGCTATATGTGACGCTTTGTATCAGTTTTATAGAGCAGTTGCACATATTGTCTATCAACCTTACTGCTATGAATGAATACTGATCAATACTGAAAAATCAAAAATTATTGCCAAACTAAATTTTTTGGTAGTCCTGTAAAGGAGGTATAGCGACAGGAGTTGTTTCTTTGACCTTCACAGAGCTTCGACGTCAAATCATTATTGGTTGACAAACATTATAGTCTAATTTTGCTTATTAAGTTGTGTAAGTCCCAATAGAAAGATTAAATAATACTTTACGTGGCTAGAATTTCTCACTTAGTCAGGAAAACTTTATTTTTTTCTAAAAAATTAGAAAATCATTTGGGTGCGTAGCACATATTTTATTCATCATTATAATCAAGCGTTGGCAGAGCAAGTGTGGCAGCTATATCGCTAGCTATATCGCTTCACCGTAATTTGATCGCTATATCTACAGGACTACCTGTATGACTAAATGAATTTCTTGCTTTTGCTCCTACGAATTGTTTATACATGAATCATCAATATAAACTTGATTTCTACCAGCATTTTTAGCATTGTATAGAGCTATATCTGCTGCTTCTAGCAATATTTTAGGATTAGAGTCATTAGAGCAGTAACTATTTGCCACTCCTAAACTACTTGTTACAAACTTACTCACTGCCGAAGCTGTATGGGGAATTCTTAAAGCTTCAATTTGTGTTCTAATATTTTCTGCAACTTTCAGCGCTCCTTCTATGGAAGTATTTGGCAGTACAACCACAAACTCTTCTCCCCCATATCGAGCTACAAAATCTCCTGGTCGTTTCACTGCAGCACTAATACTTTGAGCCACTTGTTGCAAACATTTGTCTCCCTGCTGATGGCCGTAAGTATCGTTGTAGGGTTTAAAATAATCTATATCCACCATAATTATTGACATAGAAGCATTATCTCGTCTTAGCCTTTTCCATTCTTGGTCCAGTTTTTCTTCAAAGTGGCGACGGTTACAAATTCCTGTCAAACCGTCAACATAAGCTATTTTTTCTAATTCTTGATTGAGTTTTTCTAAACGATGGTAAAGTTGAGCTTGTTGAATAGCGATCGCTATCTGAGTTGCTAAACGCCTCAATAGATCGGTGTCTGAGATTCGCCATTGTCGTTTATCAGTACATTGATGAGCTACTATTAATCCCCATGCAGTAGTTTCCGAACCTTGTTTTTCCCCTTCTTGATTAATTAAAATTGGCAATACCATACTTGCTTTGACTTGAAACTGTTTGAGTAGACCGGCATGGCATTTGTTGAGTTCTGGGCTTTCAACATCCTCTATTATACTAATATAACCTTGTTTATAGCGTTCTATAATATCTGTATTTGGGAAACATGGATCGTCAATAATTTTACCTAAAATTGGATTGCTACCTGCTGCTACAGATTCTTTTTCTACGATACCTTTTCCTTCTTCCAAAAAACGATAAATTAAGACGCGGTCACACTCCAAAAAAAACCGTACTGACTCTACTGTAGTCTCTAATATTTCATCCAAATTTAAAGATCGATGAATCCGGTCTAGAATGAGTCCTAATAAATGCTCTTTTTGTCTAAGTTCCTGCACAGCTAACTCTGCTTTTTTGCGCTCTGTAATATCTAGCACTGTGCCGAATATGCCTATAGGTTCTGAGTTATTATCTACGACTAAAGTAGCCTGAGTATAAATATACCTTAATGTACCATCTGGTCGAATGATTTGATATTCACATTCATAACTTTCTGCCTTTTCTAAGATTAAAATCGCATTTTTATCCCATAATTGTTGGCTTTCGAGAGTAAATATTTCAAGCCATTCTGAATAAGTTGGTTCTGGTCTGTTAGGGTTGAGACCAAAAATGCGAAATACTTCATCTGACCAAGTTATTTTTTGCGTCTTTAAGTCATATTCCCAGTTCCCTAAATGAGCAATTTTTTGTGCTTCTTGTAGCTTTGTTTTGCTTTCTTTTAAAGCGTTTAAACTTTGATTCTTCTCAAGTGTATAGCGAATTATTCGATTTAATGTATATTTGTTAATTTCTGATTTATTCAAGTAATCTGCTACTCCTTGATTCATTAAATCCATCTCTAATTCTTGATTTTCTGTATCTGTGAGTAATACGATTGGGGTTTGGCAACCTAGATTAATTGCGGTTTTCATTATTTCTAATCCTTTTGTTTCTCCGAAGTTATAGTCAAGCAAACAAATATCATGTTGATTTTTTTTCATTACTGTTAATCCTGTTTCGTAAGTCTTTTCCCAGTCTAGTAATATTTTTGGTGATTCTACCTGTGACAGTAAGTCATATACCAGAAGAAAATCGTCTTGATTATCTTCTATTAAAAGGACTTTAATTAAATCTTTATTCATCGAAAATAATTAGTTTTTACAAAAATATTTTTTAAACAATATGAGTATTTAAAAGCTAATAAAAAATCAGATTTGATCTGGCCTAGAAGACTGGAAAAAGTCGCAGGTTGAGTTTCAGTGATACCAGCAAGACCAATTAAGCTGGTTCTTGTGGTAGAAAATATAATTTGCTTGAGGTCTTTAATAATCATTGTTTTACTTTTAACTGCGGACTTTACTTTTTATATTATCTGCTTTTTTTCTAGTTACTATGGTGACTTATGGATTAAGTTACTGGTGATTTTTTGATATTGATAAAGTGAGTCATTGAACTTTAATCAGGTGAGTTAGTCAATTAATGTCAAGTGAAGTAGATGAGTAAACTTTTGTGATCAGCATCATATTCTTCTCTATCTTGACCATTTTTTCTTTTTTCTTTTTTGATTTTATAGATATAATTAGGGTTTGCGCAACACTTGTCTTTTAGTAGGGGTAACAGACAGCTATACTGGAGATCACCCACCCGCGAGACCCTCCGGTGGAGGGGAAGACAGGAGGAACGGGGAATGAGCGAGGAGGTAGTCGGAAAAATTATCCCTCAATTTTTCTGCCATAATAATTCCAAAATACTATAGCAATCAGGAATGAAATGTGAGAAAATAATTATAGAAGTAAATCTAGAGTAACATGGAAGAATTAGATGTTTTTATCAAGTCGAATCCTGACCCCAGAGAGTTAAAACGATCTATGGCCATTAGGATGACGTTAAGAGGGCTACTTATCATCGCACTCAAGAATGGAGAGAGTATTTATGGCAAATGAATCAGGGAAAAAGGCAAGAAGAATGGTTAATAAGATGTATTCGTTTAGCTCCAAATGCTCCTGAACAAAACCCTATTGAAGATGTTTGGCTACAAGGAAAAGAAATGGTAAGAAGATATTGG
>NZ_JAAHGH010000154.1 GCF_010672525.1 Okeania sp. SIO2B3
AAAATCAATATGTAATTCCTTAATTCCTTCGTCCAAACCCGCTTCTAATACATCGCAAACAGCTTCAGTTATTTCCGATAGCCTATTCTTGCAGATTTTTATACCATATTTAGAGGAAATTTCCCATACATTATCTTCGGTTATCTCATCTAGAAAATAACAATGCAACCTCATTTTATCAATTAAATCTAAAAAATCAGTTTGAGTTTCGACGGCTATTTCTTTATATTGATTTTTAGTTTGTAATTGACCTCTAATTTCTTCTCCCCATTGATTGTAGGAGTTTAAATACTTTTTTTGTTGAGCAATTTGTTGATATTTTCCATTATTTAATCTAAATTGTTTGTGAGACTTGCCTAAAGCATCTCTTAGTATTTCATAGCCTAAACTATTTAAAGTTTGTACTGACTTTTCCCATTTTATTTCACTTAATTTATTAGCTAAATCTTGTTTATTTTTACGACCAAACACAACAAATCGACATTCTAATGGGGATAGCTTTTCGGACTTCAAAACCTTAGCTATTTCAGCTAACATAGTACTTTTTCCCGTCCCTGCAAGTGCTTCAATTAATAATCCTTTCTTCTTAGCTTGTGTGAGGCGAACGCGTACAGATTTTATAATATTATATTGCTCTTTAGTTAAGAAGTTACCGTCTGAAGTTTTATAGTCGGAAAACTCAACTGCTGTATCTAGCTTTTGTGGGGTTACATTGGACGTAGATTCAAACTCTGAAATGCCTGCCGTATCTCGTTTTTCTGAGGTTATAGATTCTAGTACCGACTCCTGGAATTGAAATAGAGGCAAATCTGCTATAATCTCCTGTATGTCTGGTTTTTGGGGTGTGGCTTTTAATACAGGTTCTATTTCTGTTTCAATAAGATCGATATCTTCCCAATAGCTGATAAAATCATCAGGAGAAAATTTTCCAAATATTTTGTCTAATAATTTGATTAACGAATCGTTTAAAAGTGCCTTAGATAAGTTCTCCGGTAAATTATTATGTTTTTCTTGCTGCTCTAGAGGTACATTATACAGCAAGAATTTTTCCACACTCTCCCATTTACTGAGGATAAAATCAGGCTCTAATTTCTTCGATAAATCATTAATTTTCTCCCCTAAATTTTCTTCAATTCTTATCGTTTTTGTAGGAGCTTTTGCTGGCCTTCCTGCTCCGGTTCTAGCCCCTCCTCTACTATGAAATGTCATGACTTTAGAATGTTGTGACGATTATCTAATATCAGTATATCATATATCATAGACAAGTTTTTCGATAGCATCTGCTATCGAAAAACAGAGATGCAAAAAAAACGAGTATAATGTTCTCGATACTGAGACTTGTTAACCACTAGCAGAACTGCCCGCCCCACCACCTACTGGATCTGTTTGTTTTTGCTTAAGAGCGATCGCATCACATAAAGCATTTCTCACAAATTCTAATCTTTCTTCTCTAGGCATTTGGTCTAATATGTCCATCGCTGATATAGGTATTCTTACTGACACAGGTTTTTTGGACAAGGGTTCATCAAATTTTTGCCCAAAGCCATTAACAGTCTTGCTTCTAGGCTGTTTTTGCCACATATTATCTACTCTATCCTTCACATCTTTAGTCCTGTTTTAGCTTGTGTCTACACTCAAATAATATCACAAAAAATATTCTTGCAAAGGGTTGACAAATGAGTGTAGACACACATATAATAATAAATGTAGAGGTTTAGAGCTTCTACAAGTGGACAATAAAAAAGGACACCGCCCCCAACCCTGAGAAAGTTAAGGCAATGTCCTTTAAATGTCCTTCATAGTCCCTAAACAAAGAACCGGGAAGGCAAACATTATGTTACTAAAATCCCAAACAATTATCAACCAGGAAGAGTTGGTGTGCATTTTAGAAGCTCAACTCAAGAAAGCAAAATCCCGACTGACTGAGCTAACAAAAGCTGATACTAAGATTAAGTCAGTTGTTGCAGAACTAGAATCATTACTGTCTGAGCATCCAGATTACAAACTGCTGGTAAGCGATCGCCTCAAGCTCGGAGAGAGTGAAACAGACCAAACAGGGCCAGTACGAATTGAAATTGAACAAGAGCTTGACCAACTTGACACGATAACAGAAAAGCTAGACAGTGCTTCTAATTTTCAACTGGTATTTTACCGTTATCCAACTACAAACACTGTGGGAGTTGGAATTTATGGCAAAAAACCTTTAGGCAAATATGGCATTTCAGATTCAAACAAATTTTGGATGGATAAAGATTTATCTGCTTACTTTGTTGAAGAGTATGGTATCAATATTGATGATATCAAGCGTGATTTTAATTCTGAAACTACTCCTCAAGATGTGGTAGAAGCTTATGATTCCCTATTTGGTGAAGCTCCTCCACAAAATACGCCACATACCAAAAAGATTGAGAAAATTGAATCGCCATACTCATCTGGGGCAGAAATAGCTCAATTAATTGAGGCACAGAACCGACACGATCAAAGAAATCAACCTACGGAACAAGAAATTTCCGCATGGGATTCTGGACATGAGCAGGTACAATATGTAGTATCGCCGATTCAATCCGACGACGAAGAAGAAAAAATTGCTCTGGTTGAAAAAGTATTGTCAGAACTGGATACTTTTGAATTTTCAAAGACCCGAGGCATTCCCAAGATAGCTATGTACATAGAAATTCAAGGCAAATCTTTGGGGATGATTTTTACCGACAAAGGTAATCTGTTAAGCACTGTCGAGCTTGAAGAAAACTTGATTAGGACTTACGCATTAGATTTGCCTTTACTCCTAAAGGATGTGGACGAAGGTAAATCTATCACTCTTGAAAATTATTGCTTATCTAAAAAATCAGAAGTAGGCGAAATTCAACAGCCAAGCAAGCCTACAGCTAAGGCTACTGTCGAGCAAGTAGAGATGGTTAAAAAACCTGACCCCACGCTCTCGCAACTGAAGCAACAATTGTTGAGCAAAAAGAACAAATCAGAATTAGAGGGATTTAAAGCATCCATAGGTGCAGATAAGGCACTTGAGATTTGGGAAAGCTGCACCTATGCCGAGCGGAATCTCATAAAGTGCATCAACGTCGTCGCGGATTCTAACCGAGCTGCCTTACCCTTTGACTTAGTTGGTTGGCACAATGCTATAGGGAAGCAAGAAATAGCCCGGTATGTAGGTTTTTACTTGTATGGCAAGCAAGTAGCAGAAAACGAGCGGGTTATCTACTTAGTAAAGCATGACACATTCAAGATAGTAGATAGGCGAACGCTCAAAGGAGTAGATGCAAAGTCTCAAAAACCTTGCCCTCCTGAACTTGTGATTAAGTTAGAAACTGCATTAGAAGCACAACCAGAACTAGAGCAACCTACCGCTGATGAAATAGCTAGTAATACCTTCACAGGACTACAACCCGCCCCAAAGCAGAATGGTTCCGAAAGTGGAAAACTGCCAGAAGAGCCACCATCAAAACTAAGCGTAGAAGCAGGCGACATCATTGAAGTACATACCAAAGATAGCATCGCATATGGCAAAACTGTTGAGGTGAACTTCGTCAAAGAAGATGGAACAGTACACGTTGACTGGGATGGTAAAAATGTATATATTCCAGCAAGCGGATACACAATATTTTCCAAAGGACTGAACCTAAAAAAAATATAAAGTCATCCGAGGCGTGTAATGATTCCGCCTCCTCCCTAGACGGGGCGGATACCTTGGATGACTACATTCCAGATAATTTTGACTTTAGCTTTTTGTACGATGACGACGATCCAAGCTGGTTAGACAAAATCAAAGTTGAGATTGAACAATTAGAAGGGTTTCGAGTCGAACATAACGAATTGATTCTAAAGGTTTGGCATTATGGAACTGAGGTAGGGGCTTGTCATCATCTCGGTAGCTATCTAAACATCACACCCACACTGATAAACGAACTGGCAAAGTATGATTTAGAACTAGAAAGGTTTATGTGTGATGAGGATATTTACTACCAGCTCATCACTCCCAAGTCAATCAAGCATCCCAAAATCAGACAACACCTACATCTTAGTATCCAGTGGGACGGCTGGTATTGTCCTAATAGTGGATACATTAACGGACATTATTTCTGCCATCATCATAATGATTTGCACGGAAACTATATCCAATTGGTTCATAATTGCCAGATTTATCTATCTTTCTCTGATTTTACTCCAGACCACATAAAACCGTATTTTGATAAGATTTGGCAGGAGCTCTTGGAGACTGAGTATATACGTCATCCCAAGGAAATCAGGATAGGTTCAAAGGTAGCAAATTATTTACCGGATGGCTATAAAGCATATCGAGTAGATGGTGATGATAGTCAATGCAAAGTCGCGCGGAGTAAGGAAAAGTATTGCTACATAAAGCGTTTGCGTGACAATGAATATTACACCAGCTTTTCTACCAATTGGGCGCTACAGCCTTCTATCAAATCCAGCAGCTTAAGGGAAGCAGTAGGCGCTGCTTTAAGAATGATAGCAGAAATGTAAGCAAAAACGCCCCTATCCATTGCAGATAGGGAAGAACAAACAGAAAGAATGAAGGAAATTATATAACAATGACAACAACATTAAATGTATTTGGTACCAAGCCACAAAATGCAATTTTAGTCGCAGACGACATTCCCAACCTTCGCTGTAACTGTCAAGAAGGTCAGTGGAAGCTCGGAGATGAAGCTCTAGGTAATAAATTAGAATGTAGCATCCTTAAATTCTCCAAGTGGTTTGGCACTCTTGGCCAAACAAAAGATACACTTTGGGGACAGATATTTATGATTGCTGAGAACTCCGGGACTAGCCCTGATATATTCCGAGAGTGCCTTATGGTTACATACCAAAAAACGCGATCGCTGAGTAGTTTTTTAAATTTGGTTACTAAATTACAATGTCAGGGGATCGAAGCTGCCGAAGGAGTATTCCTCGCCTCTTTTATTAAGCACTCCGGGCAGAAACCCGATGATACCGGAGTTATCAAACCTATCCATTATTACTCGATAGAGTGGACCTGGCGAAAACGGACAAAGGAAGACAATTCCATAGAACAGCTTTGTGCAACATTGAACGATTCTGGCAAATTTGTCGATCCTCAAAGTACTGGCAAGATGCAGTGCTTGGATGGCCTGTCTGCCCCTGATATCCAGCACATTATCAGCGTCCGACAGCCAGATAAATTATTAGCCGGGACTGACTTCTAGTTTTGTTCGGGGGTTTCACAAACCCCCTTAAACTTTCCTTGTTTTCTTAATAATTACTAGAAAATAAAATGGTTGAAGCTATTGGCAGAATTAGTAATATTTCCTCATTTCAGGACTGGTGTGAAAGCAAGCACCATCTAATGCGTCGGGGTAGGTATAGACTAGATTTTAAGAGGATATTTTTAACTTTAGGTTGGAGCGTGACCCTGGATAAACCTCCTCTCTATCTACCCGCGCACAAAGATAAGCGAATGAACAGACTGGCAAGTAAATATTGTCCCAACTGGAAAATATCCTTGCTTTGTTATTACGAGGAAGGTGGGGGCTAACAACAGAAACCAAATAATTAGACAAACTTTGACATAATTAGATAATTCTGGTAATGTAATCAAATGCCTTTCTAACTTATTAACTGTTGAAAATGAAATCTTTTAAAACCAAGTTAAAAGTTAATAATCAGCAAAAAACAATTCTTGCTAAACACGCTGGTGTTGCTAGGCATGCTTATAATTGGGGGTTAGCAACTTCTATTGCTGAGTACAAAACCACAAAAAAACGCCCTAGTGCAATTACTTTGCATAAACGTTTAGTAGCCGAAGTTAAATCAATTAATCCTTGGTATTATGAGGTATCTAAATGCGCCCCTCAACAAGCTTTAAGAGATTTAGAAAGGGCATTTAAAAACTTTTTAACTATTCGGGGACGTGGTTTTCCTAAGTTTAAGAAAAAAGGTAGAAAAGACAGCTTTTACTTAGAAGGAAGTATTAAGATTTTCCAAGGAAACTACATACAATTACCCAGAATAGGAGTAGTAAAAACTTACGAAATCTTGCCTAATTGCAAAGTAAAAAATGTCAGAATATCCAAAAGAGCAGATAATTGGTACATCAGTTTTAAATATGATATTGAACCCGTACCAACAGAAAAAGTTGAAGAAACTATTGGTGTAGACATAGGCATAAATACATTAGCAACCTGTTCTGATGGCAGTAAATTTGCTAATGCAAAAGCCTACAGACAAGCAAAAAAACAATTAGTTCGTCATCAACGAGCAGTCAGCAAAAAAGTTATTGGCTCCAAAAACAGAATTAAAGCAGTAAAAAAATTAGCAAAACTTCACAAAAAAGTAGCCGATATCAGAGCAGATACACTACATAAACTCACAACATGGTTAGCTAAAAACCACAGCACCATAGTAATAGAAGATTTGAATGTCAGTGGAATGCTCAAGAATCACAAACTAGCAAGTGCCATAGCAGACTGTGGGTTTTATGAATTCAAACGTCAGCTTACATATAAGTGTGAGTGGTATGGAAGTAAGTTAGTGATAGCAGATAGATTTTATCCAAGTTCTCAACTATGTTCTCATTGTGGGTATCAACAGAAAATGCCGTTAAATGTGAGAACTTATGAATGTGCTAACTGTGGATTTCAAGCTGACAGAGACTTTAACGCTGCTGTCAATTTGGCCAACTATGTGTATTAGTAGCTTGAGTTCCAAGCGAATTTAAGCCTGTGGAGAGAATAAGTTACAGACTGCGGTCGGTGGTTCTCGCGGAAGCAGGAAGCTAGACTCCAAAACTCAAAATTTCATTTGGGTAAGTTTGGGTAAGTTCAGTAGAACGGATTAAACCACATCGGGATGCCACGGGGTACGGGAAAATCGGATATTCCTTGAGTACCACCGATTTTATGTTCAAGCATGATGGTACACCGTATTCTTGCAAAGCTGGTACTATCTATCAGTTTGAAACCAAAAAAACACATGAAATACCGCCACTCCCGCAATCCAGGTATACTTTGATTTGGTGGGAGCCAGATTGGCAATATTGGGAAAAATATTGGAATCAGGTGCAACAACTTACATTACCTTTATGAGAAAGGAATTACAATATAATGCTTACAGAAAAACAAAAGATTGATTTAACAGTTATTCTCACTAAACGTCTGAAAATTTCCTCCTCGGAAATTGCTGAGTTTTGCCAACGCTGGAATATTGTTGAATTGGCTTTATTTGGCTCTGTATTGCGAGATGATTTTCACTCTGATAGTGATATTGATATTTTGGTAGTTTACGATACTTCAAGTCAGTTAACATTGTCAAAGTTATTAGATATGCAAGAGGAATTAGAAGTAAAGTTTGGACGTGCAGTTGATTTGGTGGAAAAGGCTATGATTAAAAATCCCTATCGGTTAGCTAATATTTTAAAGACTCACCAAGTAATTTATGCAAAACAATGATAGAGACATCCCTTCAGTTTGGGATATGGTACAAGCAATTCGTAGAATTCAAGAGTTTACTACTGGTTTAACTTACAATGAATATCTACAGAGCGTTTTAATACAAAGTGCAGTAGAGCGTCAATTTGAAATTTTGGGTGAAGCGGCACGTCGAATATCTTTAGAATTTCAACAGTTACACTCTCAAATAAACTGGCGTAGTTTGATTGGTTTAAGAAACATTATCGCTCATCGTTACGACCAGGTGAGACCAGAAATTTTGTGGGGAGTTATTACATCAAATATTCCCAGTTTGTTAGAGCAGTTAGAGGTTTTACTCCCTCCTTTAACTGATGAATGAAGTGGTCACAGGTTTTAGCATAGGACACAATAATGGAACAGATAAAACGAAAAGCTAAAGAATTTTTAACAAACTATACTAGCGGAGCAGCAGGAGGTGAACTGGAAGTAATAGAAATATTAGACATATTTGAGCCTGAGTATATATCTTTTGAGGAGGTATGGAGTATAGAGGTAGATTGTAAAGTTTGGCGAAAATATGAAAATAGGGAAGCCGATCCTGAAGAACCACCAGATACAGAATCAGTATCAGTAGAGAGATTCACTCTTGATTTTGATGATGAATCAATAACAATATACGACATAGAGTGGATGTACGACTCATGGTAATACGCAGTCCGTATTTGCTTGGCGATCCAGTAGAGAATAACTTGGTTGGTCGAGAAGATATCTTGGCCTATCTTAAGGAACTTTGGGCGATCGCTCCTCATCCAAAATCCGTTGTACTTTATGGTTCCCGTCGCATAGGAAAAACATCAATCCTACGGAATATTGCCAACTGTTCCAGTTCAGATATTCAAGTTGTTTATGCTAACCTCCAAAGTTTAGCAGCTATTTCTGAAGGAATGGGTGAAATATTTTTAGCAATTAGTGATGAAATTTCAGATGCTATTAACCTTCCCACACCCGACACAGACGAACTCCTGAAACTTCCTCAACGAACCTTTAAACTCTACTTAAAACAGGCAATTCAAAATTTAGAAAACAAAGGCTTAATCATTGCCCTTGATGAATTTGAAGAAATTGAAAACCTAATTAACACCCAACAACTCCCCCCTAACTTCATGGCAGTATTGCGGGGTTTCGTGCAGATGAGTCCGAAAATTGCCTTTGCCTTCGCCGGGTTGCACACTCTTGAAGAAATGACAGAAGATTACTTTCAGCCATTTTTTGCCAGCGTAATTCCCATCCGCGTCGGTTTTTTGAATAGAGCAACAACCCATCAACTCCTTGCTAACCCAAATCCAGACTTCCTGCTCACCTACGAACCAGAAGCAATGGATCGCATCTACGACCTAACATTCGGACAACCCTACTTAGTACAACTACTGGGATTTTTACTTGTCCGTCACTACAACGACCAAATGTTTGAGCAGGGAAGACCACGAGAGTCAGTTTTTACTGTTGCAGATGTGGAAGCTATTATTCGTCCAAATGAACTATTCCAGAATGGGCGTTATTATTTCACAGGAGTTTGGGGTCAAGCGGCTCAAGATGCACCGGGACAGCAAGATATTCTTAGAGGTTTAGCTGACTATCCAGAAGGTTGTAGTCGTGCCACTATCCAGGAAATTACAGGTTTAGAAGAAAGTAAATTAAATGATGCTCTTGAAACTCTTGCTCGCCACGATGTCATTATCGAAACTGGCAGAAACTTGCGATTTGCAGTGGAACTTTTTCGGCGTTGGACATTGTTAACTAATGGAACTTGATATACTTCTAAACCATTCCAAATAGCGTTTTTCTATTTCATTCTTCCTGTTAAAATTAACTTCTTTATCTACTGCTGTAATTGAGAATAGTTCATCTAAATCTTTTTTGTGTTCTTCATACCACAAATCGCATAAATGTTCTTCTAAGTATGCTCTCTCTAGATATTCAAAACTTTTAGGATTTCCTACGAGAGTATTTACGTTTATTCTTGATAACTTCCAATCAATTTGTTTGCGGATTTTATTAATCACAACTTCATCACTATCATCAAGCTTAATTACTACTTTACTTTGTACAACAGGCAACTCTTTAAAAAAAATAGGTTTGGAGTGAAATCTAAGTCTTTGAATCAAACTTTTGCTAATATTGTTTGTAACTAAAATATACCAAAAATCTCTATTAAAATGTATACTTCTTTCAAGTTCACAACTTTTATATATCCAGGCAATATCATTAAAAATAACTTTTGATTTCATTAATTCGACTTCAAAAAATCTATTAAAATAGTCGAATTTTTTACTTAAATCTTTCATGATTTTCACCGAAATATTTACTGTCTTATTATCTCAAAATAGTAACAGTCTAGTTTAAACGTGTTGTATTAATGAGAGTTGATTAATACAAAAACTAAAAATATTGCTGTAGCGATTGAGTATATCCCTATAAAAATCATATTTTTAAATAAAATATTTAGCGCTACCTTAAGCTGTTCTTGTCTATCTAAATTACTATCTATTTGATAGTAATGAATTAGAAAATTACTTTTTATCTTAATTTTCCAGCCTATCAAATATTTTGCTATACCTAAAATACTATCTAAAATATTATCAGGTATAATATACTGTAATAAAGTCGCTATAAGGAACACAATGGCTACAGAATAAGTAGCTATTGTATCCATGGTTATAATAGGCATTATCAACACAGTTTTAAAAAAGTTTTTCATGATACAAACTCTCCATATTTGCTCGTATTAATTCACATAATACCCGTTTATTATCAACATCTGGCCATTGAAGCACTAGACCTTGGTCTAATTACTGAAGGGCGTTTTGCTGATTTTCTGAATGTTGATCGCCTAGAAGCACGTCGCATTGCTAACAGTTTTAAGTCCCATAAAATTTAACAGGACTACCATCAGCAATGGTAGGCGATCGCTATAACTTTTCAGGCAGCGCCTTCGGTGAGTGAACTAGACATCTTCCAATACCTCCGCTGCGATAGTTTGTGCTTTCTGCATTTGCTCTGGAGTAAGAGTGCCGTCGTCGGATAGTCCTGGTTCATTACTGTTGCTGAGAATGCGCCATCCTGCATCTGCTTTTGCTTTGGGATGTTCAGAGTCACGCATCCTCTGTGCTTGTTTGCGGACGTAATTTAGGTCTGACATTACTTGTTTTCCCGATCAGGGTCTTGTGGTAGTTGGTGTATGTTCTACACTTGGGATTGGTGTTCTTGGCATCTTCTTTCTAATTTCGTGAGACCTGCTAAGGTCTCATATCTTGATACAGATGTTAAGAGACCTCTTCATCTGCTTCAAAAGTTTTATAGGTAACTTAGTTTAATGTACGTTCTGGATGGTGTTCCCAAAGCTTTTCCTCAAAATCATCCAAATTTTGTCTTGGATACATATAAGCTTCTTCATCAACAACTATGGTTGCTTTTTCTTCTTTTTCATTTAGTATGATATCGATAGTTTTTGATGGATTGATTGTCTTAGTTAGTATGACTCCATAATCAGTCCATTCTGCTACTTTATAATCCCCTAAAACTTTTTGAATTCTTTTCGCCCAGATTTGAATCATTGTTTGAATCATTGTTTCTCCTAATATATCCACTCTTTCGGTCAATTCATGTCAGGTCTGATTAGTTTTTCTTCTTTTTTACCTCCTTTTTTTAAGCAGTAGTAAACAACATTTTCTTCTGGTACTACTGATTCTTTATTTTCAGCAATTAATTTAGCTCCATCCTCAAACTCAAAAGTTCTTACTGTGGCTTTGATATGCAATGATGTTAGATCATATTCCCGCTCATCTACTTTTTTTGCTTTGTCAGCAGAATGGATATATCTGTCGGCGTTATTATTGTTTTCAATTCCAAACATTATCTGCTTTATCCTTGCCTGGCGTAATTGTTGTTTTTTTCTTCAACCAACCATTTCTTAACTATTTATAAAACCGAGGTGAATTTTTATTACCTAAAACCGGATGTTCTGAGTCTTTCCTGTAATTAAAAGGATGATGAGTTTGCGTAGCTTCACCCCTACATAAACAACATCGAAAATTTGTTTATTCACGACATTTCCAAGATATTTCTGCCCAATTATCAGGATACCTGATACTCCAATCTACATCTTGAATATCATTCTTACTTCTATCCATAATTCATAATTTTAGTTAAATAATATAATTCTCCAGAATCAAATCCCCGGTTGAGGTTCTAGTTAAAACTGGAAATATTTTACCTCTATCATCAAAATCTTCTAATTCTTTAAATAACAAAGTATGACTTTTAAATAACTTATTTATAGCCGATTCAATATTATCTTTCCCCATCCACAAAGACAAATAAAATTTATCTAGGTCAGACAAACTTAAACCATAACGTTCTAATAGAAAAGATTGTCCTGAAATTATCATAGTATTATGTCTTAATGTTCCTTTCTTTAATGTTTCTATAATAGGCTCAACAGCATTATCTGAAGGCAAGGGGTTAAGCTTGTCACGCTTTTGTTGATACAGTTCTTTGATGGGTCGTTTTTCTGGAAAAGACTCTACTAAAAAATCCGCACCATTAAGAATCCATAAAATAGGCTCATTTGGTTTTTCGCTGCTTTTTCTAACATTATACAGGGGTTTAAACTCAATCAAGCCTTGAGTAGATTCAAGCATATCTAATAAACCTCCAAAAGCACAATTTCCTCCTGAATTTAAACTTAAATCAAAATATTGAGGGGAAAATTTTTCCCTTTTTACTTTCCAATTTTCTGAAGGATAAAAAGGGTCTATGATGCGGACTGAAATATCAACTGATTCCAATAAATGATTAATCAGCGTGGTTTTTCCAGTTCCTACCCCCCCCAGAAATAAAAATATTTTTTTGTGAATAATCATTAGGATTATTAATTTTTGTTGCCCAAGTTTTTATTGATTGTTGGATGTTCATAAAAACGCCTCCTATTTATTTTTTTATTGTACCTTAATTCCGAAGAAATACTACCTGCTATATCACTTAAATGCTCTCTAGCTTTTCTCCACCTCCTGGCATCATCAGCTAATTTTTCTGAGTATTAAATCCACAGATTCAAGGTAGAATTTGGACTCTGATAAATCCTACCTCAAGAGATACAAAAATAAGCCGATTAAACGAGCATACAAATGAAAAGCTCTTTGAAATAAATTAGGATATTTACTACCTTTTTTTTCTTGCTCACTTACTCCTATTGGATAGATAGAACCAGCCAACCAACTATGCACAATGGCATGAGCAGATTTTGACAAAACTACACAATCAATATTCCACTTT
>NZ_JAAHGH010000155.1 GCF_010672525.1 Okeania sp. SIO2B3
CGCCGTCTTCTACTTCTGTGCCGTCGGCTAGGGTGACTGTGCCTAGTGTTGGTAGTCCTGTGACTGTGATGGTGAGGTCGTCTGAGTCTATGTCGGTGGGGGCTTCTAGACCTAAGCCTGTGTCTGTAGTGCCTTCGTCTACTGTGATGGCGCTACTGTCTGCTTCGGGGGGGTCGTTGATGGGGTTAATTGTGATGTCTGTGCTTCCGGTTACTGTTTCTGTGCCGTCGCTGACACTATATGTAAAGTCTCCGGGGTCGTCTGTGCCGTTGTAGTCGGCGGGGGCGTCGTATTGTAATGTTGTGAGTTGGGCTTGTGTGAGTACATCGCCGTCTTCTACTTCTGTGCCGTCGGCTAGGGTGACTGTGCCTAGTGTTGGTAGTCCTGTGACTGTGATGGTGAGGTCGTCTGAGTCTATGTCGGTGGGGGCTTCTAGACCTAAGCCTGTGTCTGTGCTGCCTTCGTCTACTGTGATGGCGCTACTGTCTGCTTCGGGGGGGTCGTTGATGGGGTTAATTGTAATGTCTGTGCTTCCGGTTACTGTTTCTGTGCCGTCGCTGACACTATATGTAAAGTCTCCGGGGTCGTCTGTGCCGTTGTAGTCGGCGGGGGCGTCGTATTGTAATGTTGTGAGTTGGTCTTCTGTGAGTACAGTGCCGTTGGTGACTTCTGTGCCGTCGGCTTGGGTTACTGTGCCTAGTGTTGGTAGTCCTGTGACTGTGATGGTGAGGTCGTCTGAGTCTATGTCGGTGGGGGCTTCTAGACCTAGGCCTGTGTCTGTGCTGCCTTCGTCTACTGTGATGGCGCTGCTGTCTGCTTCGGGGGGGTCGTTGATGGGGTTAATTGTGATGTCTGTGCTTCCGGTTACTGTTTCTGTGCCGTCGCTGACACTATATGTAAAGTCTCCGGGGTCGTCTGTGCCGTTGTAGTCGGCGGGGGCGTCGTATTGTAATGTTGTGAGTTGGTCTTCTGTGAGTACATCGCCGTCTTCTACTTCTGTGCCGTCGGCTAGGGTGACTGTGCCTAGTGTTGGGAGTCCTGTGACTGTGATGGTGAGGTCGTCTGAGTCTATGTCGGTGGGGGCTTCTAGACCTAAGCCTGTGTCTGTGCTGCCTTCGTCTACTGTGATGGCGCTACTGTCTGCTTCGGGGGGGTTATTATCACTAATATCAACACCAACTGTACCCATACTCATTCGCGGACCGGGACTACCTTGATCCGCATCATCTGTATCTGGATCGTCATCTTCTGTGTTACCATCATCAATTGTGTATTTAATAGTTACTGACTCAGACACTCTAATAGCGGTTTGACCATAGGCAATATTCTGTAATGCTAGGTCAACTCGATCGCCAGTAGCATTACTATTGAATGTTATGTTTAATTCGCCATTGCTATTAGTAAATGTACCAATAGTAGTAAAAGTACCATCACCATCATCATCGACTCTCAAATCTCCACCTACTGCTAATTCTAATACTCCAGTATCGCCACTACTAAATTCATCGTCACTATTCGCTCCTCCATCTCTTGCCAAAGTAAGAGTAGCACCGTTGTAATTATCTCTTTCATCTAATTCTGGGTCTGTAATAGTGGCATCACCGTCTAGAATAACTGGACCGCTTGGAGTGACAGTGATAGTATTGTCCAGGTTTTGAAAAGCAGGAGGATCATTAACAGGAATAACGTTAATCGTAGTTGTGGCAGTATTACCCGCATTGCCTTCTGTATCAGTTAACTGAATATCTACTTCCCTTGGAGTTCTGTCTGGTGTGTCACTGGGATTCGTAAATTGAATTGCTTTGAGAGCTTCTTCAAAATCATCTGGGGCGGCTCCTACATCTGTATCATCTGCTGTCAAGGTAATAGCGGTAATAGTACTTGCACTACCATCACTAACATCAATGATATCCCCATTCTGGTCTCTAGCAGTTATACCAACAGGTAAAGCTGAAGCTAAGAACAACGTATCGTCAGTTTGAATAGTGTCGGAAGTCAGGGTAATAGTTGCGCTTTGAATATTTCCACCATCCAATGGCATTGAATTTTCAGGTGTCCCTATTAGTGTTGCCCCATCAAAATCTCGGAGTTCTACACTATCATCAACTATACCAACACCAGGATCGCCTTCAGTAAAGGTTTCTTCATAAGTGAAAGCAGGAGTATCAGGATCGTCATCAGGATTAATAAACGGAACTTCAAACGGCGATGGTTGTCTTGGGTCTGACATTCCATCGTTATTCCTTGTATCTTCAGCATTAGCAACGAAAGTCGCTGTGGGAGAACCTGTCTCATAACCATCAACACGATAAAATTCTCCTACGTTGTTACGGCTAACATAGAAATTGCCATCACGATCTATCCATGCAGCACCAAAATCCTGTCCACCAGGCAAATTAGATACTGCTGTTCTAGTAATAGTATTATCTTGTAAATTGATTGTATATAGCCTACCATTATTATCTGTTCCGTAGAAGAATTCGTTGTCATCACCATCTCTTCTGTATACTATATCTACAACTCTCTCTAAGTCATCTCCAGTAAGATTAATCTCTTCTTGAGCGCCAGTAGTCAGATTAATTTTTGTCAGTTCTGTATTACCTGTTCGTACCCAGAGATTACCTTGATCGTCTACATCCCCTGAATTTAA
The DNA here is from genome assembly GCF_010672525.1 of Okeania sp. SIO2B3. Taxonomy (GTDB): domain Bacteria; phylum Cyanobacteriota; class Cyanobacteriia; order Cyanobacteriales; family Microcoleaceae; genus Okeania. Next base: position 2,651 of record NZ_JAAHGH010000155.1, read on the forward strand.
TTTTTGAGTTCCAGTTAATTCTGGAAAACCTAAATTCTCAATTGTGCCATCAGAATTAATTCTAATAACATCTCCTGCTGTCTCCCCGTCGTCGTCATCATTATCTGTAATTTGAATTCCATAAAGAAAGTTATCTAGTATATTATACCCAGTGGCATTATATACAGGATCTACAGCGACTCCTAGTTCTTCATAGTCACCTGTGAGAGGATTATATATTCTTAGCTGACCAGAAATAACCTGATAAAAATATGGCTGTTGCTCAAATTCAGCTAGAATATGCTCCCACTGATGTTCAACCCGATCGCTAAATGCCAGACCAACCTCAATCTCACCTGTAGTAACTTCCAACTCCCAGTCACCACCTAAAGCAGCACTACCTGTTGGTCTAGCAGAAGCTGCAATATTTGCACCTGTTAGCTGATGCAGCTTTTCCAAAAATTCTGTACCTGTATCGGAAGCAGCGACATTACAACCATAGAGTAATATATTAGTCACCGACCAAGTTTCTAATTCTTCGGCATAACTATGATTAATACTATCAATATTTAATTGGCTATTACCCAACTGTAAACAACCTGGCGCACCGTGAGAAACTATATGTATGGATGATATTTGAGAATATTTCTTGATAACTTTGGTAATCTGCTCAATACCATTATCATTGGGGTGAAGAATAACTACTTTTATCCCTGACAAAACTTCTGTAGCTAAACCCTGATAATCCTCGACATGAGAGTCTATAAAGACTATTTGTTCCTCTGTTTTGGGTTCGGTCGAAAAACCAAAGAATTCGATAGATTTTTTGGTAGATAAGGATTGATAGATGTTGATGGTAGACATTGGAAATGTTCCCTTAAAAATAGATGGTAGATAGATGTTGATTTGTTGAAGTAGCATTCAGCTATCAGCACTTCGGCAGTCAGCATTTTTAGGGTGTATAATGGGAGATTAAAACCCCATAAAAAGCGCACCACTAATTTTTTCAAATATAGTGGGGGACTTAAACCCTTGATTTTTTTTAGCGCTCCAGCTAAATGCTGTTTGCGCAGCATTCCGGAACGGAAAAGCTGATAGCTAGTTAACCTTGTCTATATTATATATAGACGATTTTTTTAACTAGGTGTTTCTCTGGTTATATACTACGCCAAATGTATTAGAAATAGATTAGAAAGTAGAGTCCTAGCCTCTTCTTAATTATCTATAAATCTTAATTTTAAGACAGACAGCAACTGGAATGCTTCCTCCAAATGGGTGATTATGATGTGAACATCATTTGATTATTTACAAATATTATTTTATTGTTTACAGATATTAAAATTTATTGTGTTCCTATTTAGTTTTTCAAGACTAATTTTCAGAGCAAATGATATAGAAATTCATAATATACACCATTAATTTTTCTCCAGCCAGCATAGAATGGATTATTTTTTCTTTACTTTTTCTCAAAGATCAACAAACAAAGCTGATAACTAAATGCTAATTTATATAAAGTTACTCAATCAGTTTAAACAAGGCTAATATACTTATTTATTTTGTTATATCAAGTTTAGCTAAATGTCATATCATTTCTAGTTAAATACTGAATAAATAATTGCTTAAGAGTTAGACCGGGCAGCATTATCTTTAGCTACCTAAAAGTTTCTATAAAATTACTTAATCAGTATAAATAATTAGACCTCTCCAGAAAAGAGGGAACAGGGAGAATTAGGAGAATTAATTGATAATTTATGGATAATAATTGATTTTATTTTGGATTTTTGAAGATGTATATTGCTTAAAAGTCAGACTGGGCAGCATTATCTTTGGCGACCGACAAAATCTGATTAAATCTGGAGTTTAGACTATATAGACATCTCCAGGAAAGAGGGAATAGGGAATAGGTATGGAGGGAATAGGGACTGGAGTTGAGACTAATTACAGCGGGCCGAAAAGTTGCCTAGGGAGAGTAGTGAGATAGTTGAACTTAGACTGAAACTATTTCTGCATTAGCATTGCGACGACTTTTAAGTTAATTATCCCCCCGCCTGTGCTATGGGGTAACTGCCCACCTATTATGAATTATTCAGCATTGACATACTCTCCGGCGATTAGGCGCGGAGATTCTCCTGAAACCAGGATTCTTGGTTCAATGAGTCCACTTAAACTAAACACCTTGCGGCATCTAGTCCAGAGATGGTTCTCTCCCCAAGCGTTTGCTCTATTTCAAGAGCCCGTTCCCGTATGCCCTACGGTACAGTTCAAACCTTAAAAAAAACTTTGGTTCTCTGATACTTGTTGCTTAGAGTTTTTCTATGTACAAGCATTACTGTACAAAACTCCATAACTCTACTTTTCAAGGTGCAAACGCTACAGTTAAGTAGCTATAGGTTTTTAGAGCGGTTGAATACCTTTCCGCTGTTTCCACTATAACACAAAGTCCCCCTGGAAGGGGGAGGCTTTCAACCCAATTTTCCGGTAAAAATTAATGTCCCTTTTGCCGCTTCTAAACTATCACCAATTTTTTGCCCATCGTGAAAAGCAGCCAAAATGACATCGCAAGTTTTTCCCCAAGCAATTATGCCGTTGGCATCAATAGCGATCGCTCCTAAGTCCCTTTGATGTTCGTGAGCTTCAGCAAATGAACGTTCAAAAGCTGCTTTGAGCGAAAAACCATCTGTTACCCGAATCACAATTTTGGCGGCCAAACATTCATCAATAATATCTTCTCCAATACCCGTGCAACTAACTCCAGCACTGCCAGTGGCATAATTTCCGGCAGGCATAGCCGAGTCACTTACACGACCAATCTTTTCAAAACCTTTTCCACCAGTAGAAGTTCCCGCAGCTAATCTCCCTTCTTTATCTAAGACTACCACTCCGATAGTGCCAGTGCCTGGAGATTCTGCCACGACATTTGCCATCTTTCTACTAAAGCCTTGTTTGCGGTCTTCTAGCCATTCGTTTAATCGTTTATCTGTGAGGGGGTTGTAAACAGGCATTTGTAGTTCCCGCACAAATTCAGCAGCTCCATTGTCTGATAGTACGCGATCGGGTGATGTTTGTAGTGCTTTGGCCAATTCAATGGGGTTTTTAATCCGGGACACATTGATCGCCCCACTAAACCGATTATTTAAACCATCCATCAAGGAAGCACTCATCCGAATCTGGCCATCAGATTGTAGGACTGAACCAGTCCCAGCATTAAATATGGGGTCATCTTCTAATAGTTGACAACCACGGACAACTACATCAATGGCCTTTGCATCGCTCAGAAGCAAGTTATGTAATTCATCTACTATTCTATGGAGAGATTTACGAACTGTTTCTAATCCTCCTTTTTCTTCAAGGGAACTACCTGCACCGCCATGAATAATTAGTTTTGGTTGCATTTTTTGTTGTGATTAACTACAGAATCATTAAATTTAGGTATGAGGCTATATGTCAATTTGTTTGTCAATTTTTGACTTACGTCGCCGACACCTTTCAGAGCAATATTTGACTTCATCCCAACAATCAGCCCATTTTTTTCGCCAGGTAAAAGGACGATTACATACGGGACATATTTTACTTGGTAAGTCAGATTTAGATTTAGCCTTTCCCATGATATGATATTCAGTCTATATAGTAATAAATAGTGAATGTTTCAGAGTGTAAAAAAAGCATTGTTTATATTAACTTTGCTAGTTTTTTGCTGTTCTGATTTTTGCTTTTTTTTGCTATACCTATTAATTATTGTATAGCATTTCCCAAGCTAGTAAGGTAAAAAAATCTAGGTTTTAGGGAATAGGGAACAGGAAACAGAAGAGAAATAAAGATAGGTGTATCTCATTAGATATTTCCAGAAAAGAGGGGATAGGGAATAGGGATCCCACCCCCAATCCCTCCTGGGAGGAGATTAATTGATAATTTATGTACGATAATTGATTTTATTTTTGATTTTTGGAGATTCCTATTAGTCTGAGAAACTCTATGCCGAAAAAAGATGATTTTGAGAGTTTAAAATTTATCTACTTATTTTAAAATATCAAATCTAGACTCCTAACTAGGAACTATTTTTCCTTCTACCAAGAGGAATATACAGGCAAAGGTTGGGAATTTTAGATATTTTTTTTCTTCTTGATTAATTTATTCAAAAATGAAGACTTGTAAAAACTTATTGACCAATATTTTTCCTTATGTATTGCTTTTGATGATGACGGCGATCGCTCTTTATTTGACTAGACCAGTTTCTTTACAAATTCGCTGGAATGATGAAACACTTTATTATACTGTGGCTCAAAATATTGTGCGTCATTTTGATTTTAATAGTCATCATTATTTAGCTAGTAGTATTATCGAAAAAGGCTATCCTACTAAGGATACTCATTTGCCTGGTTATCCTTTAATTTTAGCTGTTGGTTTTTTGATTGGTGGTATTAATGAAAGAACGCCGTTTTTTGTAAATTATTTGCTACTGATGATAACGATGTTTCTCATCTTTATAGTTGGCAAAAATATATTTAATCAATGGGTTGGTTTTGGAGCTGCTTTGATTTACTTGATTTATCCTTACACTCTAGTTTTGACTCATTCGGTAATGACTGAAATATCTGCTGCTGCTATTGTTATGGTGGCTGTAGTTCTATTATTTTTACAAAAAGAGGGTTGGTTAAAAGGTATATTTTTGAGTTTAGTAATAGCTTTAGCATATCTAATCAAACCTTTTCTTTTAACCTTACTTCCTGCTAGTATTGCTGTTTTATGGATAAGTAAAAATCAAGATTACAAACAAACTTTATTGAGTTTATTATTTTCTTTGACATTATTATCAATCACGGTGTTAATTCCTCTTTCTCAAAATCAAGAAATTTATCCTTATGCAGCAACAAGAATTTTATCTCAATCTAGTTTGACGAATATGTTCAGAATGATGGGCGAAAATTTTTTATTCAATTGCAGTCTCATCATTAATTTTAAACAGTTTCCAGTCTATACAACAATTACTCTATCAATGTTGCTGCTATGGGGTATTTCTTTAGCAGTATTTACTCCTACAATTGAACGAAATAAATTTACCGAAAAATTCAGGTATAAAGCCTCTCCATTTATGGAGAAAAAAGCGGTCGTTTCGGCTGTCGCCGACATGAAAAGCGGAGCTTCCCGTAGGGTTGGATGGCGAAGAAACCTTGCCATATCTAATCAAGCAAGAGAAGAAAAAAAATCCTTTGATCCAATCCTCTTATTTATAAGAAGAGGTAATTCTAAATTCTTAATTTTAAATTCTAAATTCTTGAAATATTTTCAAGCTTATAAAAATTTATGTATTTTTAGTCTAATTAGTTTTATGCCAGCTTTATTAGCAGTTTTTTTACTTTATCAATATATTGATATGGGGATTCGAGGGTTGGCAGTTTTTTCTCCATTAATGGCAATATTATCAGTGGCAAGTTTATGGTTATTAACTTCACAATTACCAACTAAAAAGATACTTGCTATAGGATTAGGAATTGTTGTGTGTTTAAGTTATTCAAATTTTGTCACATTTCACAAATTAAAAAATCTCCAACGACGACAGTCTGAACGTTTATATACTTATAGTTCCCGGGTGCAAAAAGTTATTTCAAAATTGCAAATTAAGCCACAAGTAGTAATATCAGAAAAAAACTTTTATCTAGCGATCGCTAATTATCCAACTCAAGTAATTTGGCAATTACCTCAAACATTACAGGAACTACGAGAAGTAGAAAAAAAAGTGAGAATAGAATTGATAGAATTAAAAGACTCTGATCCAATTTTTCAAGAAAATTTACAAGTTTATAATAATGTCAACCTATTAGATAATCGTTATATATTGCAATACCAATACCAAAATTTTTATTACTATTTAAGATTGAGTCAGTAATATACATCAAATAAAATGATGTGATAAATATGGCAGTATATTTTGTCAAGTATTAGCCGTTTTTTCAGACAAAATAAAATTCTTATATTGATATAAATTTCTCTCTTATAAATTTTTGCTCCTAGCATTCCAATAGAAACCGGACCAGGGCGTTGCTGAATCAAGCTATGAAACTTACAGCAAATTAGATAGATTTTGGTTAATAATTTTAGTAGATAATTTATATAGAAAATTTGTCCTTATATCTTTCAGTTTGAAATATTTGCGCAGCATTTCGTAGGAAAGTTTTGCTCTTCCAAACCATGTTTCTTCATATCGTTTTGTTTGTATAGAATGACCCAGGAAGTCTTGAGTTTTCTTAGATAATAACTTATATCATGTCCGCTAGTATAGTTTATGTAAATCTAAGGGTGAATATCTACAGAAAATTTAAGTTTTTTCAGACTTTTAAGTCTTCTGTTCTAGATGACTAAAGCCTTCTTCCTTCTTCCTTCTTCCTTTCCTTTACCGAAAAATTTTAGTCTAAAGCCTCCCCTTTTAAGGGGATAATAAGCGGTCGTTTGCGCAGCATTCCGTAGGATGGGATGGCGAGGTCTCCTCGCCATATCCAATCGACCAAGAGAAGAAAAATTTTCATAATTAGTCAATCCTATCCGTTTTAAAGGAGAGGTAATTGTTAATTATTAATTATTAATTATTAATTGTTGAAAATACCGATACTACTGGACTTGATATTACTTAAATTTCGATAGCAAAGCTCATCCATCTACGGAGCATTCTGTAGGAAAAGAGGCGAATTTTTATACCAAGTGTGAAAAAAGAATACTACAAAAAAAAGATGATAAAAAATGAATGACTATTTCCATTCATAAAAAGTAGACCTAGAAAAGCGAGACTTAAATTCTAATTTTTCGGTCAGTATAAATTCACTCTTTTTCTCTCTAGCTTTTTCTATCTTTCTAAAATTTAACCAAAACTATATAACCAACCATCCCGACCACAAATTCTAATAATTCCATCCCATACAATAGGGGTAGATTCAAAAGACACTTTACCCGTAAATTTGCCAGCTTCTTCTACTATTAAGCGGAAAAATTCTCCTTGAGCATTAGGTAAAACATTTCCCTCGTCAGGTTTAGCAAATTCCCAATTCAAATTAAATATATAAACCCCATTATATCCAGCAGTTACCAATTTATTTCCATCAGTAAAAATTGGCGTTGAAATTGAGGGACCAATTTTCTGCTTAAACAGAATTAGAGGAGTATCATAACTAAACTTTTTCAAAGGTCCTTTAACTTTATTTCCTGTAGTTAAATCTTGGGAACCAATATATAGATATCCATCAATAGCATTAGTAGCAAATAAAGCTGGAAATTCACCATAATTATTATATTCATCATTCAAAGCTACCGACCCAATAATACCTCCTAACCAACTATTAAACTTAATATTACCTGTAGGCAAAAACCATTCTACACTTTCCTGATTTTTTTGATTAGGGTTTAATTTCACCACCCCACCATTTCCAGGAATAAATTGTTTTTCAATCGCACAAAATAATTTACCAGCTTTAGAAATAGCAACAGTACCATCTAAATCTGAACCTGTATAAAAATCCCAAACTATCTTTTTACTCTCTATATCAATACCATAAATATGTCCGGAACCCGCTGCTAAAAAAATTCTATTACCCAATCTAGCGGGAGATGATTCAGAGACAATATTTCCCCCTTGTCTTTTAGCATCACTATCCACATAAAGTTTGATTTCTGATAATACTTCTGGCTGCAGAATAGAAGATTTTATTTTAGCTTTACTGACAGAACTATTAATAAAATAACCAATAGCATTTTCCCCAGCATTGAAAATTAAATTATTTTCCAATAACAAAGCAGAACTATCATTATCGCGACTATAACTACGAGTCTTTCTAATATCTAGTTGCCAAATTTCTTTTCCTGTCCTAAAAGAAATAGCACGAAAACTAGGAGCAATTCCTCTTTTTGGTCTCCCAGTTCTACTGCCTTGTAAAATCACAATACGATTTTCTTCATTGGCAGTTTCATCAATATAAACCGTACTCGAACCTTTAATCACATCATCAAATTTATATTGCCAAACTTCCTGATTATTAGCAGCATCTATTTTGCGTAAAATATAGTCATAACCGCCAATAACTAAATAAGTTTTTCCACGGTCTTTAGTAACAGTTGGTTGTCCAGTCCATCCAGCTCCACTCCAAACTTTTCTAGTTTTACCGACATAAGTTACACCTGTTCCTAATTTAAACTTATCTAGAACTTGAAAATTATCTGGTGTACCACGACCATAGAATCTTCTTTGGTCATTTCCCAAATATGTAGGAATTAATAAATCAATCTCTGGGTCAAGATAAGCAAAAAATTCTTTGATTTTATTCTCTAATAAATTTTCTGACAAGTTGAGATTTAGATATTTTGATAAAATTGGAGCTATTCCCGCTCCTAAAGAAAATTGGATAGCAATTTTATGGAAGTTTCTTCTTGAGTAATTCATAAATTATTGAGGAAGGAAAAAAGTGGAAGTAAAAATATTTATACCATTTCTCAAAAACTTTTCTACATTTTATTGAGCATAGTACCCACCCCTAACCCCTCCCAGGAGGAGGAGTAGGTAGGGACCTTGCATACAACGTCCGTACAGGGAGAAATAAACATTATAATAATTAGTATTAGCTAGCTAATAATCATCAAAAAAGTGATTTTTATCGAATTATTAAGTAAATAATTGAAGTGTTACAAAAGTATCGCATTGCTTTTAGTGATTGGTATTACATATTGATGATTTTTGAGAGTAAATAGAAATATAAATTACGATTGCTAATATATAGTTAAGGTGGGATTACTCTTATATAAAAAACAAAAAAATCAATAATTTATTTAGCTATACTAATCCTCTTCCTTTTTGGTATAAGGTAAGCATTTCCTGCGGAATGCTACGCAAACAGCCGTCAGCTATCAGCTAGCCTCCTATGGTCGGAACTGCGTTATCAGTTTTATTACTTTTAAAGGAGAAAAAAGCAATTTTATCAAAGGTTCAGAGTACGAATCTCTGGTTGAGAATTTAGTAGAAATTAAATGAATACTTGCTTTATTCATTAGACATCTCCAATCATAAAAAATCAAATCAATTATCCCACAGTAATTATCTATTCTTTCCCCCTACTCCCTATGTATGGAGGAAATGTCTATTAAAAAGCTGATAACTGAATGCTTACGGTATTAAGTGGCAATTGATTATTCATAATTAATTCTTGAATAAGAGAAAAAAATGTGAATCAATTATTTTTTATCTACCTTCTCGAAAGACAATAAACGGGTGCATCTCAATATTTGTAAAAATACTTTTTTCCTATTCCCTGTTCCCTAAAAGCGATAAATTTTTGGCTTTATTCAAAATTTAGATGTAAGCATTTCCTGCGGACTGCTGCGCAAACAGCCGTCAGCTATTAGCTAGCCTCCTAGGTCGCAACTGCGGACTTCAGCTATTAATTTTGGGTCTGGGTAAAAGCAACGTTTGAAGTTGAAAAATAATAAAAAGTTACTGCCAAAGTCCCAGAAAAAAACCTTAGAACTAATGTAAGCATTCAGCGGTCAACTATCAGCTATCAGCTTAATTATCTTTAACGCAAGCTAGTCGTTCTTGTACTTCAATTTTCTGGGTTGAAAATGTAGTCAAAGTCAAACAAATGTTTGCTTAATTATATCTCTGGCCAAAAAATAATTAAATCAATTCAAGATATTAAATCAACAATTGAATCTCTTTATTTCCTATCCCCTGACTTCTGCAAGAAGTCTATTCATTAAAAAGCTGAGAGCTGAATGCTTACTAACTAATTATTCATTACTAAGCAAACATCAATTAATTTTAAGTCTGGGTAAAAGCAAATTTTGAAATTGAGAAATAATAAAAATTTACCGAATAATTAAGATTTAAAGCCTCTCCTTGAAAGGAGAAACAAGCGGTCCATGGATAGCTAAGAGACCTCGCCATATCCATGAGACCAAGAGAAGAAAAATTTTTCATAATTAGTCAATTCTCTTCTTTTCAAGGAGAGGTAATTGTTAATAATTAATAATTAATAATTAATTATTAATTGTTGAATATCATGCGTCCCCTTGCCAAACCTGAGAAGTAATTATTCATTACTAATTGCTGTTTGCGTAGCATCCCGCAGGGAAG
>NZ_JAAHGH010000156.1 GCF_010672525.1 Okeania sp. SIO2B3
GAATCAGGAGACAGGAGACAGAATTTTAGAAGAAAATCATAGCTGCCGTGATTGAGTCATCAATACTGCAAGTATTTATGCGTAAATTTTTGACTCGGAATTTGATCAACGAAAAAAGTAATTGATATCATGTCCGGTAGCATTGGTCTTGTATAGAGAAGGTCAGGAAGACCGAAGTTGGAAGGAGGAAGAAGCTTTAAGAAAAGGAAAAATTTTACTTATATGGCGGTAGATATTTCCCCAACTTTTACACGGGACTATCGGACATGATATGAGATGATTTGCATAGTATAAATACCTACCAAACTACGGATTTATATACTACTTTTAATGTTACAAAGTGAAGTGCGGAATATGCGCTAAAACGCTCAAAAAGTAGCGTATTTTAGGCTCATAGTTGGGCAGAAAAATCATTCTTACAATTGTTACTCCTACTTCTTCGCTCATTCCCATTTCTCCTATCTCCTGTCTCCTGTCTCCTGTCTCCTACTCCCCATCTCCCCATCTCCCCACCTCCTTACTTCTGGGTAAATGCCCAAACTCCATCCCAGTTGTTCGGCACACCAGTTACTGTTAACTGCTCAATTCTTTCTAGATAAAGTTGAGATGTTTGGTCTGAAGAATTAACTGCTAATACTTTCTCAAAATAATTCTTAGCAACAGCAAAATCTCCCAAACGATAATACTCTAAACCTAGTTCAAACTCTGCCTGAGTTCTTAATTTTAATTCTCGCACAGAATCTACTTCTCCATCCAAAACTTCATAAACATTAATCGGTTCATCTCTACCCTTAACAGATGCTCTATCTAAAAATCTAATTTGATATTTTTCAGGATTTTTTAAACTCTTAAAAGCCGATTCAGAAATTAATAAAGAAACTCCATAATACTTAGTCAAACCTTCTAAACGTGAAGTCAAATTCACATTATGAGAAAGTGCATCTCCTGACATCCGAGTTTCCTCTCCAATTATACCAACCATCATGTGACCCCAATGAATACCAATTCCGATCTTCATCGGTAACAAACCCATAGCTTGTAGAGTATGATTATATTCCTGTAATGTCTGAAGTTGAGAAATAGCTGACTGTACAGCATCATCAGCGCCATCAGGAAATACTGCCATAATACCATCTCCCATAAACTTAATAATTAAACCGTTATAAGCCCGAATTTCCGGACAAACTTGTTGTAAATAACCATTAACAAAAGCAAAAGTTTCTTGAGAAGTCATCTTTTCAGATATACTCGTAAAAGAGCGAATATCAGAAAAGAATATAGCCATTTTTTTACTCACACGGTCGCCCAAATTAACATCAAGAATATTTTCTTTAGAGAGTAATTGTACATATTCGTGAGGTACAAAACGTCCGTAAGCATTAGTAATTTTTGATAATTGAAGATGAGTTTTAATCCGAGTTAATAATTCATCTTTAGCAAAAGGTTTAGTCAGATAATCATTAGCACCAAACTGGAAACCCATAACTAAATCAGCTACTTGATTTTTAGCAGTTAACATCAAGATGGGCAAACTATGAGGAGGATATTCTTCCCGAACTTTAGCGCAGACTTCATAACCAGACATATTGGGCATCATTACATCTAGTAAAATCATGTCAATATTCTCTTCTCTATCCAAAGCTGTCAAAGCTTCTTTTCCATTTAATGCTTGGGTGACTCTGTAGTTCTTAGCTTTGAGATGATTATTCAAAACTTGAATATTTATAGGTTCATCATCTACAATCAAAATATGAAAATTACTATTATAGATATTAGTATCAACAGGAGTTATTTCTTCAGAAATTTCTACTGGTTCTTCAATATAATGAATAGTGTTTATTGTCCGAGTATTAGAAGTATCTGCTACAGTTTCTTGAGAAATTGGTAAGGTAAAACTAAAACGAGAACCAACATCCACTTCAGACTCTACCCAAATATGACCGCCGTGAAGTTCAACTAATTGTTTTGTGACTGCTAACCCTAAACCTGTACCGCTATACTTCCTTGCTGCAGAACCTTCAGCTTGCTCAAAAGATTCAAAGATGCGCTCTAATTTCTCAGTAGGAATACCAATACCAGTATCAGAGACAGCGATCGCAAGTTTTTCCGCATCCAGACCAGAGCGGTCGCCATTTTGAGATTTTGTAGCACGACCGCTAACTAATGCGGCTGAAATTTCAATTACTCCAGATTCAGTAAATTTGATAGCATTACCAATTAAATTATAGAAAATCTGTTGCAAACGATTTTCATCAGCATAAGCTGGAGGTAAATTTTTAGGAATAGTGTTGATTAATTCCAGGTTTTTCTTTTTTAAAGAAACTTGGCTTAAAGCTACCACTACTTCAACCACTCCACGCACATCAACTGGTTTAATGTGCAGTTCTAATTTTTGATGTCTGAGCTTGGAAAAGTCAAGAATATCGTTGACGAGATTAGATAGACGACGAGCGCTATAAACTATCATACTTAAGTTGGAAGAGGCCGCCTGATTTAACTCTCCAGTGTTACCTTCCAAGATAAATTCACCAAGACCAATAATCCCATTAAGTGGGGTTCGGAGTTCGTGGGAGGTGTTAGCTAAAAATTCGTCTTTGAGGCGGTCTAGTTGTTTGAGCTGCTCGTTTTGTGTTTCTAAAGTTTGAAAAGAATTTTTAAGTTGAATTGCCATGAGATTAAAAGAGTTGGCAAGTTCGCCTACTTCATCACGACGCTTAATATTAAGTTCGTTTTCCCATTTACCTTCAGCGATTTCTTTAGCCGCAGAATTAAGTTGTAAAATAGGTTGGGAAATCCAGTTCGTAGTGACTATTCCTACTAATATAGCTACAATCAGAGCAGCAACACTGAACAAAATAGTGTTCTGAGTGTTGGTATTAATTTTTTCCATGAAGTCATTTTCAGGAACTATTACAACCACTAACCAGTCAATCCCTTTACCATCCTTAACTGGCATGATGCTAGCATAATACCACTCTCCATCAATCGGAAAATTGATTTGTTTGTTACCCTCAATTTCATCAAAATCACCGAACTCTTTTTGTAAGTGTTTGGCCGTGGAACTTACTGTAATGTTATCACTATCAATAGCAGGTAAGCGTTCAATTTTTTTCTTTTTATCAACTTCAATAGTGAGGAATGGTTGGGAAATCTGAGAACTAACAACTAAATTTCCCGATCGCTCCATAATAAAACTTTGTCCATTGGGACTAATATTTAAGTTTGTGAGAAATTCTGTAATCCTGGTCAAACTGGTCTGATTTGCTAAAACCCCGATTAACTGGCCAGTAGAATTAAAAATGGGTCTGACAGCGGATATATCCAAAGATGTATTAGCACGAGAGAAAGCTGGATAAATAGAACTCCATGTGGGTTGACCAAGTTTTTTTGCCGCCTTATACCATGGACGAATCCGGGGGTCATACTCTTTTACTTTCAGAAACTCTTCTGCATTACCCTGAGAATCTAGCCGATAAATTTCACGAACTGGTTGAGTAGCTATAGTACGAATCCGGAAGACAATTTCACCATTATTAGGATTAAGTTCAACACCAATAAATTCTCCCTGCTCATTACCGAAAAAAAGGTCACTTTCCAAATCCCCTTCTTTGATAATTTGCCAAAAATAGCTTCGCATTGCCCCAAAATTGTAGACATCTAAATTGCCACTTTCAATTGCATCATTAGTTACTCTTAACACCTGATAAGACTTGTTGAGATAACTTAAAACGTGCTGTTCAATACGAGTGCTAATTTCTTTAGTTAACTGGTTTGCAAGAGTATCGACAGTTTGGCGTCCATTGGTAAAAGAAAAATATCCTACTAATCCCACAGCACTAACAATTTGCAGAATAAAAGGGACAATCAGGACAGTTTTCAGAGAAAGTTTGCTAAACATTTTGCCCAGTGTGAGAGATAGAGGTTTGAATACCATAAAGGCTTTAGTTTTATTTATAATATATCTCTGAACTTGAATTTAGTCACATACTATTTCACGGAAGTCAAAAGTTAAAGTTATAGAAAATCAGAGATTTATTAAATTCTTAAACAAATTACTTCTTAGTAAATGCCCAAACCCCATTCCAGTTTTTTGGCACACCAGTTACGGTTAATTTATCAATTCGTTCTAGATAAAGTTGAGCTGTTTGATCTGAAGAATTAACGGCTAATACTTTCTCAAAATAATCTTTGGCAGAAATGAAATCTCCCAAGCGATAATACTCTACACCCAATGCAAAATCCGGTTGAGTTCTTAATTTTAATTCTCGCACATAATCAATTTCTCCATCTAGAACTTCATAAACATCAGTAGCTTTATGTCTACCTTTGACAGATGCACGGTCTAAAAATCTAATTTGATATTTTTCAGGATTTTTCAAACCCTGAAAAGCTGATTCAGAAATTAATAAAGAAACTCCATAATATTTAGTTAAACCTTCCAAACGAGCTGTCAAATTCACATTATCAGAAATTGCATCTCCTGCCATTCGATTTGGCTCTCCCACAATACCAACCATCATAAAACCTACATGGATGCCAATTCCTACCTGAATTGGGGGTAAACCTTCTGTTTGTAGGGTCTGATTATATTCTTGTAATTTCCGAAGTTTACCGATGGCAGCTTGCACCGCATCATCAGCGCCTTCAGGAAATACTGCCATAATACCATCTCCCATAAACTTAATAATTAAACCATTCCGGTCACGAATTTCTGGGGAAACTTGTTGTAAATAACCATTCACAAAAGCAAAAGTTTCTTGAGGTGTCATGTTTTCAGATAGAGTGGTAAAAGAGCGAATATCAGAAAATAAAATTGCCATTTCTTTACTCACACGGTCTCCTAATTTCACATCCAGAATATTTTCTTTTGATAGTAATTTGACATATTCGTGAGGGACAAAACGTTCGTAGGAATTAGTAATTTTTGATAATTGAATATGAGTTTTAATCCTAATTAATAATTCATCTTTAGAAAAAGGTTTAGTCAAATAATCATTGGCACCAAATTGGAAACCCATGACTAGATCGGCGACTTGATTTTTAGCAGTTAACATTAGGATAGGTAAACTTTGGGCAGGATATTTTTCCCTGATTTTAGCGCATACTTCATAACCAGATATCTGAGGCATCATCACATCCAGTAAAATCATATCTATATTCTGATGATCCTCTAAAGCAGCTAAAGCTTCTTTTCCATTGAATGCTTGAGTAACTTGATAGTTATTGGCTTTTAAGTGGTTACTTAAAACTTGAATATTTATAGGTTCATCATCCACAATTAAAATATGAAAGTTACTATTAGCAATATCGTCCTTAATAGGAGTAATTTCTTGAGATGTTTCTACTGGATCTACAAAATAACGAATACTATTGACGGTGGAAGTAGTGGAAGTTTCTGCTACAGATTCTTGTGAAATTGGTAGGGTAAAGTAAAATCGGGAACCTACACCAACTTCAGACTCCACCCAGATATGACCCCCGTGGAGTTCGACTAACTGTTTCGTAACTGTTAACCCTAAACCTGTACCGCCATATTTTCTGGATGTTGAACCTTCTGCTTGTTCAAAAGAGTTAAAGATGCGGTCTAGTCGATCGGTGGGAATACCGATACCAGTATCCGAAATGATGATCGTTAGTTGTTGAGATTGCTCTATATTTTGATAGGAGTATTCTGGGACTGGTATTTGCTGATGGGGGTTTCTAGAATTGTTGCTAATTACTTCTGCCCAAATTTCGACTTTACCAGACTCAGTAAATTTAATAGCATTGCCAATTAAGTTATAGAGAATTTGTTGTAAACGATTTTCATCAGCACAGACGGGGGGTAAGTTTTTAGGAATGTGATTTACTAACTGTAGATATTTATTTTTGCTGACCAAAAATTTATTTAAGCTAACTACTGTCTCTACTACTCCATAAACATTAATAGCTCTAGTTTGTAATTCTAATGTATGGTGTCTGATTTTAGAGAAGTCAAGAATGTCGTTGACAAGATTAGATAGACGACGAGCACTAGAAACTATCATGCTTAAATTAGAGCTAGTGATTGAATTTAGCTGTGCTTGATCTCCTTCTAAAAGAAATTCGCCAATACCAATAATGCCATTGAGAGGGGTTCGGAGTTCGTGGGAAGTGTTGGCTAAAAATTCGTCTTTGAGGCGGTCTAGTTGTTTGAGTTGTTCGTTTTTTGCTTCTAAAGTTTCAAAGGAATTTTTGAGCTGGTTGGCCATGAGGTCGAAAGAGTTGGCTAGCTCACCTACTTCGTCGCGACGGTGAATATTAAGGGTGTTTTCCCAGTGGCCTGCGGCAATGTCTTTCGCCGCAAAATTAATTTGTAAAATTGGTTGAGTAACCCAGTGAGTAGTGGCTATTCCTACCAATATAGATATCATCAAAGCGCTAAAACTTAATAAAATAGTGGTCTTGGTGTTGGCGTTAATTTTTTCCATGAAGTCATTTTCAGGAACAACAACCACCACTAACCAATCAATACCTTTATCATCCTTAAGTGGCATGACTCTGGTATAGTACCAAGCTCCATCAATTAGAAATTTGAACTTGCGATCGCTATTAATATTTTTAAAATCACCAAAATGTTCTTGCAGTTGTTCGACAGTTGCACTTAGTGTAGGGTTATTACTTTTGAACGCAGGTAGACGTTCTATCTTCCGCTTTTTGCCCTCTCCAGTAATGATAAATGGTGTCTGAATTTGAGAACTGACTACTAAATCTCCTGATCGCTCAATAATAAAACTCTGTCCGTTAGGACTGATATATAAGTTATTCAGGAAATTTGTGACCTGCACGAGGGTTGTTTTATTTGAAAGAACTCCGACGAACTGCCCACTGGAGTTGAAAATAGGTCTGACTGCGGATATGTCTAAGGAAGTGTTTTCACGGGAAAAGGAGGCAAAAATTGGACTCCAGGTTGGTTCACCTAGCTGCTTTGCTGCTTTATACCATGGACGAACGCGAGGATCGTAAGCTTTTCCTTTTAAATATTCGCTGATGTTACCTTGATTATTCAGTAAGTAAGTTTCCCGAATAGGTTGAGTCACAATATTACGAATTTTAAACAGAATATCTCCATCTTCTAAACGTTCAACCCCGATAAATTCTCCTTCTTCATTGCCAAAAAAGAGATAATCTTCTAAATCTTGTTCTTTTACCACTTGCCAAAAGTAAAGTCTCAGACCAGCAAAATCATCAACATCCAAATTTTCGCTTTCTATAGCATCATTGGTTACTCTTAAAACTTGATGAGATTTATTTAGATATCCTAAAACGTGCTGTTCAATACCACTGCTAATTTTTTGGGTTAACTGGTTAGCAAGATTATCAACGGTTTGTCGTCCATTGATCAAAGAAAAATATCCCACTAATCCCACAGCACCAAAGATTTGTAGAACAAAAGGGACAATGAGGACTGTTTTCAGGGGAAATTTGCTAAACATTTTGCCCAGATTAAAAGATAGAGGTGTGAACTACCCAATGCTATAGCTATTGCTATAGGATAGGTTTCCATCTTCGCTGGGAATAGCATCTAACAAAACCGATGTTTTACCAGGCGACTTACATTCCCTCAGATTGGCAGTAGAGCTAGTTCCTAACTCCTGTTTTGAGTGCATTTGACATTTATCGTGCGACGGCAAATTACGCACTCGCAATATCCGCAAGGCTTCATTTTTGATATTGATTGCAGCATTAATCTCTCTATTATGGGTTGTATGACAATGCTCGCAAGTCCAATTTTTCACATTAGGAGACAAACTACCAACTTGATTTAAACAAATATTACAAGTTTGTGAATAAGGCAAAAAACGATCGACTTCTATATAAGTTCTTCCCTCTTTTTCTGCCTTATAACTAAGCATTGTCTCAAACATTCCCCAAGCACAATCACTAATAGATGCACCTAAATTATGGTGTCTTGGTGCACTACCAGGTGCGTCTTTCACCGACACCGGGTCGCACCGCTTTTTTATAGCCAGATTTTCCACTGCAATTACTTGGTTTTCGTTTACTATCTTGCGGGATAGCTTGTGTAGAAAATCTTCGCGGCATCTAGCTATTTTACCCTGTAATCTAGCTATTTTTATGCGTGCTTTATTTCGTGTATTGCTTCCTTTTTGTTTACGAGCTAATTTCTGCTGCTTCCGTTTGAGATTAAGAGTATATTTAGCAATATTCTTAGGATTTTGATATTTTGAACCATCTGATGTTATACAAAAATGAGTCGATCCCAAATTAATTCCTATTGCTTTTCCTTCTGCTGATTTTTCAGGATTCACTCGATCGTCTTCAACTAAAACAGAAACAAAATATTTACCATCTGGATTAACAGAAACAGTTACAGTCTTGATTTCCCCTGAAAAATCTCTGTGGCGACGATAATAAACTAATCCAATTTTAGGTAGTTTGATATAGTTATCCTGAAATTCTACATTTTGAGGATAAGTAATAGATTGTCTACCTTTTTTAGACTTAAATTTTGGTAACTTAGCCTGTCTATCAAAGAAGTTTTTGTAAGCTGTAGATAAGTTTAATGCTACTACTTGGAGACACTGAGAATAAGTATCTGTTTTTAGCCATTCATGTTCTTTTTTGAGTTGAGGAAGCATTTTTTGAATAGCTGCTCTACTGAGACTTTTTCCAGTATCTCTGTAGATTTCATGGCATAAATTTAGTGAATAGTTCCAAAACCATCTACAACAACCAAAACTCTTCGCTAAAGTCAATTGTTGTTCTGATGTTGGATATATTCTATACTTATATGCCTGATACATTTATCACTTATCTATAACAATGATAAAATTCTAGCATATATTTTTATGTATCTGCAACTATATTGATTGTGATTCATCCCAATACCAAGACGGCACTATGATCCAGGACTTATCACAACATCCAGTTAAAAGTAATATGTTTAATCTTGGATTAAACACTAGCTTTCACAGGTAGAATCGCTTAAGCAATTATACTGAAAAAAAATTAAAATTTCCACTTTGATAGACTACTCATGAAAGTCGTGAATTGGAAAATTGTGTGATATCAAATCCAGTTAAACACTTATAGATTGGTTAAGTCTTTAGGAGTCAACCCACCCCTAACCCTGACCGTGGAGGGGAAGGACTGAGTCAGGAGGGGAGAGAATCACAAAGATGAGCGTAGTTATGACGATTCAATAATTTTTGTATGTCCCATTCCCCCGGATTTGATATGAATATTCATCTTATCAGTTTTTTTGACTTTTGTCCAAAAAAGTGCTATTTAGAGGATTTCCAAAATTGAACTCTACAATTTATAAACTTTTAACGATTTATTCTTAACTTTTGACTTTTGTGCCTGTATAACCATTAAAAAAATTGATCTTTAGTTTTGATCCCAGGAAAGTCTGTGTAAGAATTCCCTAGAAAGTTTTGTCAGAGTTTTGGCTAGAGAGTATTGGCTACCAATGATTTAGGCAATTGCTAAAATAACTCAACAGCCTTACAAAATCAAAACATTTTCTGGGTGGCCAATGAGGCTTTTGAGCTGGAGTAGCGATCGCTCATTCGTCTTTGGCCAGCAACAGTAGTCAGTTTGGTGAGAGCTGCCTCTCAAAAAGGACAGATGATTCATAATGCCCATGTCCAAGATATTGAAACCTCACAAATCAGCAGTGATGAGTTTTGGTCATTCGTCCAAAAAAACAAAAACACTCTCAGGCAAATGAATTAACAGAAGGGGATTGTTGGATTGGCATGACTCAAGCATCCAGAACGTGGATTAATTTTGGCTACGTTTAGTCGGCAAACAAAGTCACGAGTTCATCGCAGAATTAATAGCCAATACAGAAGGAAAAACTAGCTGTAAACATTGATATACAGATGATTGGGGTGGGCATGAACGAGTTTTACCACCAGAAGTAGAACATATCATCGGTAAAGACCAGACTCAGCAATTAGAACGAACTAATGGAATTGTCCGACAGCAGATAGGTCGGTGGCATCGCCGACATGCGGAAGTTTGGTAAGGTCTGGCAGCAAACGGAAGTAACAGTGAGGTTAGCGTTCGCGGAGCGTGGTGTCAGCCGTATCGCCTACTTTAATTGGATTTGGGTTCATAGTCGCAAGGACAATACTGCAGCCCAAAGATCGGGGCTGGCGTTAGTATCGCCCCTTGGAACTGGAATGATCTAATTACCATTCCCACACTTTGCTGATGCACAACCAAAAAAGCGTCATACTCGTAAACATTTAATAATGACAGACGAGAATAAAAGAGTTTTAGTGCTTTGGAAAGCACGAGAGGGTAAGGTGCATGGGCATTCGGCAACTAGATGAAGAAAAACTGGTAGAATTTGTTCCAGATGAAGTAACAATTCATGTAGATTCAGGCAATCGCGGGATTACAGAAAGAATTTGTTAACATCAAAATACCCACGAAAAAACCGAGAAAGAAAGAATTAACAGACAAACAGAAACAATTCCCCTAGAGAAAAAAGTAGAGTTCGTGTCAAGTACGAACACACGATATCAGGTGTCAAGAGATACAATGCAACCACAGGAACCTATTGTCTTTACTCTCAACCACAAGCTTTTTAAATATTTGCTCCAGAGGTTCTTTACCTAATATTTGCTCCAGAAAATTTCTATCAATTTTATATCCAGCGGCTTGATGTCTATCTACTAAAGATTTGATTCTGGCCACTGTATTGTCTGGGGTGATAGGTGGTGTTGGAAGTGCTGGAACTTTTGGAGGCAAGGCCAGCTCAACTTCATAGTTAAATAGGGTAATTCTACCCAATTCTTCAGCTTGGATTGTTAGTTCTCCAGTGGTAACATTGGTACGTTCCACTTCAAATATTTGGCCTTTAAGTTTGAATTTGCGGGAGTCGTACTTGTTCGTTTTTATTTCGACCCAATCTCCGGTCCTGACTGATACGGCCATTTTTCAATCCTCCATCAATTCACCACATTGTTGAAGTCGAAGGACTTCTAGAATAACAAAAGTGGAGTTAAAGGTCTGAGAAAATGGACTGCCTTCTGGCGAATCCATAATTTTATCTACGACTCCTTGAAGTTCGTGATACGTAGCTTCCTGGATGGCATCGGCATACAATGCTTGCTGAATTTTTGTCAAGGCAAGGCTGCTGGGATAGGGGAGACCTACAACTTGTGTATTGATGCTTCCTACCTCACCGTCCAGGCTAGTAAAAGACAACATTGGAAATATTTGACCTTCGGGGCCAACGGAGTGGGCTGCCCAAAGGTCGGGCTTCATACCTAATAGGTCGTAGAAGTCGGCTTCTGGATGCCAGCCTTTGGACCTTTTCAGTAGTTGAATGATGCCGGGATGCCACAGATTGAGCTTGCCTATTGTTAATTGGGGTAGGGTTTCTGTTGAGTTCATCGTTTTCTATATATATGTGTGTGTGGGTTGACGATAAAATGCCGACCGCTGAGATAGCGATCGGCACTCCTGATAGGTTTATTCTTCTGTGTAGGCTTTTAGATAACTGAGTAATTCTTGGGTTTCTTCTCTGATTTTCTCTTGTTCTGCTTTAAATTCTGCGATGAAATTATCACTCTGCTGCTTACGTTCTTGTAGCCGATTGTTGTGTTGACAAGCATATTGGAGAAGTCTCTCATCCTGCTTGTCTAACCGGCGACAAATTCCCCCAATAAGTTGTACTGCTCCTTCGTCAGGCATAACTTCCGAGGTTCTATTAAGTTCTTTCTGACCAGTTGCTCCAATACGTCGCTCCGACTCATTTTTGTCCCTTTTCTCTCCTGGTCTAGGGCATCTAAGCAGGTTTGGGTCAAACTCACCGAGGTTGATAGCTTCAGCTCCCCGTACACCGTCTTTCTTGGCATCTTTTTCTTCGTCCATTTTTATTCCTTATTAAGATATTAAACCTTTTCTTGAAAAATATCATAGCAAGGTATTGCGGAAATCAAAATACCTTGCTAAGATATTATTGTACAGAAAAAGAGAGGGGTCACGATACAACTATCGCTCCTACAATAATCTACGAGGCACTATTCGCTATAGAAAAGCTAACTGAGGATGATATTGAAAAGGCGATCGCTTTGATTCAAGAAAATAGCAATTGTGGCTTGGCATCTTTTTTCAGCTTTCACGAGGAGCTAAAAGAACTTGTCTTAGGGCAGCTTCTTGACCC
>NZ_JAAHGH010000157.1 GCF_010672525.1 Okeania sp. SIO2B3
ATTGTGGGATTGGGATGACTCAAGCATCCAGAACCTGGATTGATTTTGGCCACTCGTGTCGGCCAACACACTGACCAGTTGATTACAGAATTAATTGCCAACGCCAGGAAGGGAAAACCAACTGACTGGCAGTGGCATACTGATGATTGGGGTGGGTTAGAGCGAATTCTCCCAGAAGAAGTAAAGCACATTATTGGCAAAGACCAGACACAGCAGTTAGAGCTTTGCTAAGGGGATTGTCAGACAGCAGATAGGTAGGTGGCATCGCACCCCAGAATAAATTTGGTCAGGTCTGGGCACAGACAGAGAGCACAGTGAGGTTAGCGTTCGCTCCGCGTGGCGTTACTCTGTATCGCCTATTTCAATTGGATTTGGGTTCATACTCCCAAAGAAAATACTGCAGCCACATTGAGCTGAGTTGGCGTTAGTGGAGCAAGTGCGGCAGCTATATCGCTCCTTGGAGTTGGAAGGACCTAATTACTTATCCCACACTTTGCGCTATGCACTACCGATATTTCTTAGGAGTCAACCCACCCCTAACCCCGACCGTAGAGGGGAAGGCAGGAGGACCGAGTCGTATGGGAATAGCTTCGATGCTATTTCTTAATTAAGCGGATTTGATATGATATAGAATCAGGTTATATAATATATTTTAATAATTCTATGATTACTTCAAGCCTTCAATCTCCCCTACTCCCATACTCCCTGCTATAAATATTTATTCTTATTGACAATACTGTAATAAAAAGTTATACTAGGTTGAATAACAAAATCCATCGTTCATCTTTCCCACAGCGTAAATTGGCTGATTAACCAAGAGCTTGAGAAAGACGGAAGTAGGGGCTAGAAATATTAGCTAAAAATAAAAACTTACTTAAACACCTAGTCTTCAATGAGCTTCTAGAGAAAGCTTCAATCTTGCATGGGTTACTTTTAGTAAGTTCAGCAAAATCATCTATCCCGAAGGAACGTACTACTATTATTTGAGGTAGTTATAATGATTTCGACTTCATTTATGAGTCTCGTCATTTGTTTCTTTGCTGTTTATGTTTATGCCAATTCTACTGAAGAGATTGTCAAGATCGTCACGGCAGGGATGGCATTACTTTGTCTATTTTTGAGTATTGTTTTTGCTCCTTGGGCAATTGTTTTAGTCTTGCTTATATCCTTAGTGTTTTTTAAATTTCCATTGTTAAAATATTAAGGAAGAGTACCATATAGTATTCTAATTTCAATTTAGTCAAATACGAAACGAAAAAA
Source organism: Okeania sp. SIO2B3 (assembly GCF_010672525.1). Classification (GTDB taxonomy): domain Bacteria; phylum Cyanobacteriota; class Cyanobacteriia; order Cyanobacteriales; family Microcoleaceae; genus Okeania. The sequence continues at coordinate 1,261 of NZ_JAAHGH010000157.1, forward strand.
TAAATCCACTTCTTATTTGAGGTGGATTTTTTTTGATTTCAGCTAGCAACAGCTTGAGAATTAGTGTATTTATTATATCATGTCCGAAGGCAATCGTTTGTGTAAAAGTTAGCATGGATATCTACAGGAAATTTAAGTTTTTTTCTTGCGAGGGTAGCCTTCCTAACTGTCCTGTTGCCTACCTTTGCTATACAATACCGATGCTACCGGACATGATATTACAGGGCTAACCGCTTTTTAGAATTTGCTTATTCGTATATAATAGATTTAGATTCTCCAATCTGCCTGAGCTATATATCTATAGCTGTTATCTGCCTTAGTCATTCAGAGAAATAAAGATGTTCAACAACGTTCGCTGAACTTAAGTACCAAGTTTTCTCAAAAAGTGCTGCAACAAGACTGGTTGAATGAAACTACTAAGAAGCAGCTAGCTCAAGTACATTCTGAAGCTAAACAACACTATAATGTTATTCAGAAATTTGGGAGATTCCCGCATCGAAATCAAGTACTAAATCTAAAATCAAAACTAGAAAAAAAGCAGTTTATTCTACAAAGAAAGAGTTTTACCTAAATGGATGTATAGTCAAAGTTAGAATAAGGAGTGAAAAAAGCGATGCTAAAACATTACTTTCATTACTTTTACCATCGTAATACTAACTCAACAGATGTAAAGAATATCACATATTGTCCGTTCAAAGAAATAATCAATACCTACTGTAAAAAATCTGCAATTAATCGTTCTAAAGGGAAGCATCAAAATCGCCTATTTTATTCAATGTCACCTGTGGGTCATCGTTTTCTGGAAAACATTGATTCAGACGATCCGCAGTTTCAGTCTATTTCTCTATTAGCAAAACAGTTTTCTAGGGTTCTGGAAAAGAATGGCAAAAGTGGCTGGGAAAAACGTCTCAGATCTTACTGGGATTCAAATCCCCCAAAATATCCAGTTTGTTCGTTAAGAGATTGTGCCTTTGGTGCTGTGCTGAATGAGGTTTGGTTCGCATTTTTTGCCAAACCTTGCCCTAAACCTGAAATCTTTATCAAGGCATCCCGTAATATTTTAATGGTTGTAAAAGATTGGGAAACTGTCGATCTAAAGTCAAGAAAACAAGCTATGGCCTTGGTTTTCGACTCTTTCAAAGGAGGTCTCAATTCTCAACTCAACTTCAAAGATTTATTTTCTGATATCCATGAAGTCATCTTTGCTCTAATAGTTTCAGCAGTAGATGAACTTAGTGAGGGATTTGCACATACGTTAATTTGTCTATCACAAAATTCTTCCCCACTTCCCTCTAGTGATGATGAATTTACTGTAGCAACTTATGAAGCATTGCGCTTATACCCGCTCTTCACGATGTCGGTCAGACCAGATATTGAGAATAAATGTTTGCACGCAGTTAATTATGTGAATTATCACAGACGCCAGGATTTGTTCGGTGAAGATGCTCAGGAGTATAACTGGCAACGCTGGCAAGATCAAAATTTGCTAGAAAAAACTTTGATTTTCGGAATCGGTGGTAATAGATCGTGTCCGGGACGAAATAGTGCTATGGAGATCATACCGACAATGATTCGTGTATGGATACAGAAATATAATACCAAAACTCGAATCATACATTCTAGAGAGCTACCTTGCGGTGGTTTAGCAATGGTTACACCAATTGATAAAAGTGCTTCTTGGGTTTTATCTTGGTTACATCTGATAGTATGGGTTTATAAACAAGGCACCTTTTTTCTAGCTCAGAAATGGTGGATCGGGTATAGAAATTTGATTGCCTCTGAAAAGTTGATCGAAGCTGATCGCTATTATAAAACTATTAGTACTCACCTACGTTAGAGACTAATATTAATTCCTCATGCTTTGAAGCAGTTATATCATGTTCGGATAATCAGTTATAAAAAACTTTATCCCTTTTAACCCTTTCTTCCCTTCTGCCTCCAGCTCCCGCTGCCTTCTGCCTTCCTTCCTCCAAAGTGTAAGTATTCAACCGAACATGATATTAGTGCTATCTTATCTAGACTTTGGAAAAAAAATGAAGTAAAATAGCCTCAAGTTATTATACAATGTCGCTTTCACCTAAAATTGCTCATTGATGAAGGAAACAACCTTGTCTGCCTTACTACCATGCTTTGAAAAATGGTGTCAAAAATTTGAGGAATTATATCATGTCCGCTGGGGCGCGTTTGTGTAAACCCAAGAGTGAATATCTACAGGAAATTTAAGTTTTTTTTGCTCTTAAGTATTCCTGCCAGATGAGCTGTTGCCTACCTTTGCTATACACGCTCCGATGCTACCGGACATGATATTAGGCCAAACTAAGGGTCAAAAAAAAAGGGTTATATCATGTTTGGATAATCAGTTATAAATAAAATTTAATGACTGACAGTATGGACAGTACCAAAGAAATACTGAAATTATCTTTACTTTTCTCCAATATTTCCTCTTTTTCTCCTTTCTTCCCTCCTGAGTCCTGATATCATGTCCGATAGCATCGGAGCGTGTATAAAATTAAGGTGACATAGGAGAAAAGCTTCTGCCTCCTGCCTCCAGCTCCCGCTGCCTTCCTTCCAGCAAAGTCTAATTATTCAACCGGACATGATCTGACTCCTGAGTCCTGACTCCTCACAACAGTTATTTATAAGTATTCAACCGAACATGATATTATTTATTGTCCAAAACTGCTCTATAAAACTGATACAAAGCGTTACATAACGTAACAACTTGATAGCGTAGCTCCTCCTACGGAGGCTGTTTACTTCCTGCTTCTTGTGAGGCCGTCGGCGGTTACTCATCCACAGGCATTGACGACCGAGCCGACCGCATCTCTCAAATTTATACTCCCTCCCGATCGACTTTTGAACCTAACATAACAAAATCAATCAAGATGTTAAGAAAGATGCGACTAATGCACACCTTAGCCGAAAAAGGAGAGAGTTTAGTTCTACTGTAAAAAAGAAACGATATTAATACAATTGATTCAGCCATTGATCGACATCAATAGCCAACTTCTTACCTAATTGTAATAACTTGCTAATTTGAGGCAATTCCCAAGCTTCCTCTACCTCTACAACATTAGCTTCTATTTCAGCATGATTTTGCCTTTGAATATAACCCAAACATAGAGGCACAATATGACTCTCCAAAGATTGGAAATAAATCTCCTGAGCATTAGTTAATGATAAACCGAGATTTAATCGATCGCCTACTTCAATAATTCGCTCTAAGTTGTAGATATCTTCCTCTACATTATGATGTTCGTGATCGTGCAAAATATGCCGGAGTGAACTAACAATTAACCTTTCTAAAGCTTCTTTAACTTCCAGGTTGTGGAACCGACATTGCTGTTGACCTACTTCAGTAGCAAGAGCTTCTAAATCAGCCAAATGATTCTGGCTCAATTTTCCATCACTACTTTCCGCTTCTAACCCCCGTACACTTGTTAAGAACTTATGACCTAATGCCACTTCGGCAGCTACCTGTAACTCTTGGGGTACAGGTAAATTATCTCGGTGGAAAGCCATCATTATGCTGTAATTATCTCGGTACACCTGACTATACAATTGATCCAGGCGATTTAGAGTTTCCTGACTCAGTAGCCCCATTATTCGTTGACGTTCCTCTGCAAATAGATCCTTCAGGCTAAATGAACATTCGCCAAATAACTCGCTCATAGTCATAATCACATTTGCTATACTAGCTTCTTGCAAAGCATCAAATAGCTTTTGTTTCAGTTTATTATAAACTATTTGTCCGCTAAAGGGCCGAATACAGCAATGGAAATCCCATCCTCCCAAATGCAGTACAGCAAAAACAAAATTCTTACATTCTAGTGTAATTTCTGAAACTAGCTCTAACTGACCAACTGCTAGGCTTAGATTACCCATGCGTCGCATTTGATAATCATGTTGCTTGGCGTTATAGCAGTAAATTCGCTGTTCGCGAGTATAAGTAGTAAACAAAGAATTAATGGCGTAGTGAGCTGCTACTTGCTCTAAACTAATTTTAGCTGTCGCAACTAATTGCCGATAAACTTCATCACCTGTTTTGAATAACTCTACATTACTGGGGGCAAGAGCAAGTCGCCCAATAAATTCTTTTTCAAGTTCTAGCTGTACTCCTGATACATCCTCTGCTAATTCTATTGCCCGAGAAGCATAACGCAGAATTTGAGTACCTTCTGGTCGGGATATTTCATCAAAAAACCAGCCACAACTTGTAAACATTAATAGTGAATGTCTTTGCATTTCTAGTAAACGCAAAGCATCTACTTTTTCTATGTCTGTTAAGTCGTGACTTTGATGCTTGGAAAAGAAATTATTAATATTAGCAATAGAGCGGTCGAGAATTACTTTAATGTATTCATCTCGTGCTGCCCAAGCATCGTTGAAGAAGTGACGACCCAAATCTTCGTAAATGTCTACAAATTGATCCCGTAGCCAATTGAGTGAATCTCGCAATGGTCTGCGCCATTTTTGATTCCAGGTGCCTCCACCACCGCAACCACAATCATCTTGCCAACGGTCAACACCATGAGAACAACTCCAAGCTGTTACTGGTTTTAAAACAACTTCCCAAGTAGGAGAACTAATGCTGAGATAATGAGCAAAGTTGGTTACTTTCCACTCACGCTGGGGAAATTCTCCTAAAAAGGCATAGGCAAGACATTTTTCTGTACCGCTTTTGTGATGACCGAATGTTTCGCCGTCAGTGGCAACAGAAATTAATTGGGAGGGTCGGTGGTCTCCCCGTACAGCTTGGCCTAATCGTCCGGCAAAGTTATGGGAACTATTTAGGACATCGTTGAAGCCCATATCTCTTGATATTGGACCATCATAGAAGAAGATGTCAATATATGGAATTTCTGTGGAGTTATCGCTGTTATTTGGTAAGAAACAACGATAAGGCCTGGTGGGGTCAATTTGACTGCCACCTACTTCTATCCATTCAGGATTTTCGTTTTCTGAGCTTGGGAAGGGGCGACAACGTTCTGCTTGGGAAGGTGCTAAGATGATAAAATGAATCCCTTCTGCGACTAAAACTTCTAGGGTGGGATAGTCGATCGCTGTTTCTGCTAGCCACATTCCTTCGGGATCGCGACCAAACCTGGAGCGGAAGTCTTCTTTACCCCACCGAATTTGAGTGTACTTATCTCGTTCATTGGCTAGGGGCAAGATTATATGGTTGTATGCTTGGGCGATCGCGTTACCATGTCCATCTAGTCGTTGACAACTTTTGCGGTCTGCCTCGATAATTTTTTGATAGACTTCCATATCGTGGCGCTCTAACCAACTCATTAAGGTTGGACCGATATTGAAGCTCAGATATTCAAAGTTATTGGCGATCCCCACCAATTCTCCTTGTTCGCTTAAGATTCTGGCAAAGGCATTGGGGCGATAGCATTCATGTAAAATTCGCTCATTCCAGTCATGGTTTGGAGCTGCACTAGGTTGACGTTCGATAGCGTCTAGATAAGGATTTTCTCTTGGTGGTTGATAGAAGTGACCGTGGATAGTTACATAAATTCCTGTAGCGGTGTTAGAAGGTGCTACAGAAGTTGTCCGGTCTTTGGTTGTTTCAGACAATGATACTTCTACAACAGAGTCGTTAAGTTGATTCAATTTCTTCTCAAATGAGGAAACCATGCGATCGCATTCTCCTTTTAGAACAATAATTTTTGCTTCGTCTTAGTTTGACGAAATTGCTAGTTCTAGAATTATTTTCCAACATTTAATATAGTTGTTTAATTCCAAATCTAAGTTGATTTACCTTAATATCAATTACATTTTCTACTTTTAGCCATTATTGCAGAGTTTATGAAAGGCAGATTATGTGTTAGATGCTCTTGATTAGTTGTCCAAGCTCTTTAATTGAAAGCTATAAAATTCTCACTTTCTTTGCCTTAATTTTGGTAGGTGAGAGTTTTGTCAGTTTAATATAATGTTGAGAGCTTGCTTGCAGAGTTAAAAAAGATTTAATAGTTATGTCTGTGATTTGTATCATAAAGTCTAACTTAGTTAAAAGGCAAGACTGTAGTTATAAAACTTAATTTTACTTACCATTCTCTGTAAATTAGTAATATTACTTTTCATTTCATCAATGTTGTTCTGGCGAGGATGTTTAACGAAGTCAGAAGTCCCCAAGTCAGAAGTCAGAAGTTAACCCACCCCTCGCCCCTCCCCCTCCGGTGGAGGGGAGGGGAAGTAGGAGATTTGGGCAACTCTCCCAAAATATTTCGCCTTAAAAGGCGGGGTTGCGCGACCCAATTATTTTGATAAATAGCTAGTGGTGCTGCAGTAGAGAGAGTGTAGGGAGTTTGGGAAGTTTGGGGAGCAAATTTCAACTTTTTTGCTCTATTCTCGAACTGAATCCTCGTGACTCGATGACTTCTGTACGTCGCCCTAACAACGGTTCCTCTATCTGACTCCAGTAGCTAAAAGCACATAGCGCGTACAAATATACCAAATGGGTTCTTTAACGAAGTCAGAAGTCCCCAAGTCAGAAGTCAGAAGCGAGTGTGTAATTCTGAGGTCTCCTACGGGGCGTCTACTGTGCGGAATTGCTTCCGCACACAGCCCCTCCAGAATCTAAGACACACTTCAGTCAGAAGTTAACCCACCCCTAATCCAACCCACCCCCGCCCCTCCCAGGAGGGGAGCCAGGAGGGGAAGTAGGGGGTTTGGGCAACTCTCCAAAAATATTTCGCCTTAAAAGGCGGGGTTGCGCGACCCAATTATTTTGATAAAAAATTTTCTATGATAGCAAATATTGAGTTGGTTAGGACATAAAATAATAATGAAGAGTCAAAATTGGAGAGGCTTTTGCCTCAAGGTCGCTAGGTTTGCTGCTCAGATACGATCTGGTGGCGCTGTGTTCCAACTTTTGTCGCCTACGTGGTAATGGGGTGCGATTTTGTAGTCTCCCAAGATCAAGCAAAAATGCTAACCTTTTAGGATATTTCACAACTTTTGCTTATTGTCTGTTTCCTAGTATACCAAGGGGTGCTAGGTTTGCTGCTCAGATGCGATCTGGTGGCGCTGTGTTCCAACTTTTGTCGCCTACGTGGTAATGGGGTGCGATTTTGTAGTCTCCCAAGATCAAGCAAAAATGCTAACCTTTTAGGATATTTCACAGCTTTTGCCTATTGTCTGTTTCCTACTATACAAGTTGATGTAAAACCATTAGAAAATGGTAAAAGCGATAATTTTAGTTAATACCAACTTCAGTTAATAGACATCTCCATTGAAGAAGGAGTCAGGAGTCAGGAGAATGGGCTCAGGAGAATGGGGTCGATGGGGATTTTCACTCCACCAACCGCATTTGCACCCCCGCTGACGGTGGGGTCTTAAACACATAAGGGATAAAGATAATCAAAAATAAAATCAATTATCGTAGATCAATCATCAATTCTTTCCCCCTACTCTGTACGGACGTTGCATGCCACCTCCCTAGGACCTACTCCCTCTTTTCCAGGGAGGTCTAATACCAATTTTATGAATGTTTGCTACAAATAGTTAGGCTATTTCTTAGGAGTCAGGAGTCAGGAGTCAGGAGTCAGAATGAATAGCTTCAATACCAGTTTTGAGCTAATAAATTCTATTTTTTGTCAAAGGGAGACCTCCTGTAAAATATTTTTTTTATGCTTATTATTCGTAACATTCTTTTTTCAAAATGGTATAATTTATTTTCCTCAAAAGGCCATTAGATTGAATATCAAAAACTTTTGCTGAAACTGTCAACACATAATTTTTTTTTGAGAAATTTAGCACAAATGCCATGATTGATCGCCAAGATATCAACCAGACTTCAATTACTCAAGGACTTACAGAAAACGAAGTTATCGCTCGTCGTACTGCGGGTCTAGGAAATCAGGTCAAATTAGATACAAGTCGCTCCTATAGCCAAATATTAAAGGAAAACTTATTTACTTTTATCAATGCTGTTTTCTTAACTATTAGCCTTGTTTTACTCTCCATTTCTCGTTATGGTGATGCTTTCCTTGTGATCGTGGTTATTTTAGGTGGCGTTGTAGTTAGTGTTTGCCAAGAAATATGGGCTAAACAACAATTAGACCAAATTGCTCTATTAACAAGACCATTAGCTACCGTTATTCGAGAAAGTAAACAACAAAACATTGATCCCAGTGAAATCGTAGTCGGGGATATATTAGTTGCCCAGGCTGGAGATCAAATAGTGGTTGATGGGCAAATAGTAGGAGAAGGCCGAATTGAGGTAGACGAATCACTACTAACTGGAGAATCGGACCTAATTCTGAAACAAGTGGGACAACCAGTTTATTCTGGTAGTTTTTGTGTTAGTGGTACTGCTTGTTATGAAGCTCAAAAAGTAGGAACTGAAAGTTTGGCCTATCAATTAACAGTCAGTGCCAGAGCATTCCGTCAAATTTACACCCCCCTGCAACAAGAAATTAACTTAGTAATTAGAGTATTTTTGCTCTTGTCATGTTTTCTGTGGATACTTGTTGCCATTAACTGGTTTATGACAATTTATACATTTGCTGATAGCGTACAATATGCTGCGGTAATTGCTGGCCTTGTACCAAGTGGACTTTATTTAGCTATTACTCTTGCTTATGCCCTAGGTGCAGTCAAAATGGTAGGACAGGAAGTTCTGATTCAGCAAGCTAATGCTGTGGAATCATTGAGTAATGTAGATGTTTTATGTTTGGACAAAACTGGCACATTAACAGCTAACCGAATTCGTTTACAGACTGTTTATCCTATAGGAATTAATGAAGTTAAGTTACGAAATTTGTTGGGTGATTATGCGGCTAGTACTACTGCAAAAAATCAAACAATTGAAGCTGTAGAAGAAGTTTGCTCTGGACATCAACTGGAGCTAATTACAGAAATTCCTTTTACTTCAGCTCGTAAATGGAGTGGTATGAGTTTTGAAGGTCAAAAAAGTTCAGATTCTGGAACATACATTCTTGGCGCTCCAGAAGTATTAGCGACTGTTACACCTCTAAGTACAGAAGTTACTCAGCAAATTCAAGAATTAGCTCAACAGGGTCTTCGAGTCCTTTTATTTACTCACAGCCCAAATATTAATAGCTTAAATAATGATTTGGAAAAGCCAGAACTACCTACTGAATTAACTCCTCTGGGAATTATTAGTTTTAAAGATGAACTAAGGCCAGAAGCTCGTGAGACGATACATGGTTTTTCTGAAGCTGGAATAGAGGTAAAGGTAATTTCAGGAGATAATCCTCAGACTGTTGCTACTTTGGCCTTACAAGCTGGACTTGGCTCAGATATTCAAGTTATTTCTGGGGCGGAGTTGGCCGAACTAGATGAAGCTCAGTTTATCCAAGCTGCAGAAGCTAATACAATTTTTGGCCGTGTTACTCCAGAGCAGAAAGCTAAACTAATTCGCAGCTTTAAGGAGCAGGGTCATTATGTAGCGATGATTGGAGATGGAGTTAATGATGTTCTGTCATTGAAAGAGGCAAATTTGGCGATCGCTATGGAAGGTGGTAGTAAGGCCACTCGTAGTGTGGCGGATATTGTTTTGCTGAAAAATTCTTTTGGGTCTTTGCCCCATACTTTTCTGGAAGGACAACGCATTCGTAATGGTATACAGGATGTACTGAAACTGTTTATGATTAGGGTGTTTTGTGTCACTTTATTGATTTTTGCTACAGGATTTGTTGGTGGTACTTTCCCACTATTAAATAAGCATAGTGCGGTTGTTACTCTTATATCAGTGGGTTTTCCTAGTTTTTGTATTCCTCTGTGGGCAAAGTCGGGAATGTTGCCTCGTCGTAGTTTGGTGCGATCGCTACTCCACTTTACTTTACCTGCTACTTTGAGTCTTACTCTTGTTGCTTTGGGTGTTTATTTGGGTTACTTAATTGTGACAGTGTTGGGTTCTCTTGAGGAAAATAGTCTGATGGATAATAGTGTAGTTATTAGTAATCAGCTTCTTTCTGTTCCTCGCAGTGCCTTAGTAACTATTATGGTTTTGTGTGGTCTACTCCTAGTGCCTTTTATGAAGCCCCCCACAAGGCTTTGGGTTGGTGGAGAACCTTTGAGTAGAGACTGGCGTTATTCCCTGGTGGCTTTGGCCTTGCTAGGAATCTATGTGATAATTTTAGCAGTTCCACCTCTACGTCAATTTTTTGAATTATCTTTACTAAGTGCCCATGATTATGTTGTGATTAGTTGGGTAGCTTTAGTGTGGTGTTTATTATTGCGCTATGTCTGGCGAGCCAAACTTCTAGACAAATTTTTAGGTGTGGACCTTGGTTAATTTTTGTTTATTAATAGACCTCTGCTGAAAAGAGGGAGTAGGGAGAAATAATTGATGATTTATGGGCGATAATTGATTTGATTTTTGATTATAGTAGTTTAACTTAAAAATGAGACGTTTTTTTGTCTGAAACTCCCTCATAGCAAGAAAGCTTTGTCTCAATCTAAAGTTAAATGACTATATCACCAGATGTTTAATAGTAATAGTATTTTCTGTTGATTGCTACAGTAATATCAAATTCGGTTGAATACTTAAGGCTTGCTGCTTAATTCTCGCGCGTATTGATAAATAAAGGTATTAGCCTTTTTGGGGTTCAAAAAAGTGCCAGCTTTTCGGTGCCTAGAGCTGCAAAAAGCTAGTATTTTGGGCTGACTATGGTAGAACAATCTTGGGGCAATTCTTACTCCTGTCTCCTGTCTCCTGTCTCCTGTCTCCTGTCTCCTGTCTCCTACTAAAAGACTAGTGAAGCGCAAACCCTACTTATTATAAAGA
>NZ_JAAHGH010000158.1 GCF_010672525.1 Okeania sp. SIO2B3
CTCGTGAAAGCTAAAAAAAGTAGACTCACAGCTAGATTTCGGTCTATGTCGAGGAGTTTAGAAGTCTGTTGACAGGCTTTAAGCAAATGTGGATTCATCCCATTTGCGGTGGATTAACCACGGAATCCAGGGTGTTTCAACCCCTGGAGATGTCAAAAATCCGGAATACTTTTTACCGGGAGCAGATTTTCATGAGCTTCTTTTAATTGTCTATCAGTCATTTAATTTTCGTCGGGGTTACTACCTAGGTTTTCCATTCCGGAATACTTTTTACCGGGAGCAGATTTTATAGATAGGAGGGGTTACTACCTAGGTTTTCCATTCCGGAATACTTTTTACCGGGAGCAGATTTTCATGAGCTTTTTTTAATTGTCTATCAGTCATTTAATTTTCGTCGGGGTTGCCCCTAGCTTTTCCATTCCGGAATACTTTTTAAATGAGCTTCTTTTAATTGTCTATCAGTCATTTAATTTTCGTCGGGGTTGCTCTCTAGTTTTTATGTTCCGGAATACTTTTTACCGGGAGCAGATTTTCATGAGCTTTTTTTAATTGTCTATCAGTCATTTAATTTTCGTCGGGGTTGCTCTCTAGTTTTTATGTTCCGGAATACTTTTTACCGGGAGCAGATTTTCATGAGCTTCTTTTATATTGTCTATCAGTCATTTAATTTTAGTCGGGGTTGCCCCTAGCTTTTCCGTTCCGGAATACTTTTTTTTCGGAGCAGACTTTAACTGTCTATCAGTCATTTAATTTTCGTCGGGGTTGCTCTCTAGTTTTTATGTTCCGGAATACTTTTTACCGGGAGCAGATTTTCATAAGCTTCTTTTAATTGTCTATAAGAAACAGAAAGTCTCTAACAGTGATGCTAGGGAATCCCGCGCTGTCTCCTAGAGCAGCGTCGGGAGGATGTCAATCTTCCAAGATAATCATATTAATAACTTATAGCTGATAGCTGACGGCTGACTGCTGAATGCTTACTTTAAAATTAACGCAACTTCCTTAGCAAAATAAGTCAAAATTAAATCCGCACCAGCTCGTTTCATACTGGTTAAAGTTTCCAACATCACCTTTTTTTCATCTATCCAACCCTTCTCACCAGCAGCTTTAATCATGGCATATTCCCCACTAACGTTATAAGCAGCTACAGGTAGATTTGTTGTCTTTTTTACCTCACAAATAATATCTAAATAAGCGAGCGCCGGCTTTACCATCACCATATCTGCACCTTCGGCAATATCCAAAGCCACCTCTTTAATGGCTTCCCTAGCATTAGCAGGGTTCATTTGATAAGTCTTTTTGTCCCCAAATTTTGGCGCGGAATCCAAAGCGTCGCGAAACGGGCCATAATAAGCTGAGGCATATTTAGCAGAGTAAGCAAGTATTCCCACATCGAAGTATCCAGCAGCATCGAGAGCTTTGCGAATTGCTCCAATACGCCCATCCATCATATCTGAGGGAGCGACAATATCAGCACCTGCTTCGGCCTGGGATAGTGCTTGTTTGACCAAAACTTCTACAGTGGGGTCGTTGAGAATGACTCCATTTTCCCCCACAATACCATCGTGACCTTCGCTGGAATAGGGGTCGAGGGCGACATCAGTAATGACGACAATATCTGGTATTGTTTGTTTAATTGCCTTTACAGTTCTTTGTATTAACCCATCTGGGTTGTAGCTTTCAGTGCCAACGTTGTCTTTTTTAGCTTCCTCAACTAGGGGGAATAAAGCGATCGCATTAATTCCTAAATTATAAGCATCCTCTATTTCTTTGAGCAGTAAATCTAGAGTATAGCGATAACTTCCTGGCATCGAAACAACCTCGACTTTTTGCCCTTCTCCCTCCATCACAAACAATGGATAAATTAAATCATTGACCGTCAACTGGGTTTCCTCAACCATACGTCGCAAAGCAGGAGTGCGACGGAGACGACGGGGACGCTGTACGCCAGGAAATTCTGTGGACAAATTTGCTTCTGTCATGGGTAGATTAGTTATCCTAATATAATTGATAGTCATTAATCATAATCAGAAATTGACATCTAGTCAATTACAGCGGTTTTTTTAGCAACCACAGTAGGGACGTTGCATAACAAAAATGCTAACGTCCCTACATATATTTATTTTTATGGCGATGTGGTTCATCCATTTGAAAAGCGCTGTATGATTTTTCCCTAACCCCTGTCTCCTAACTCCTGACTCCTTCTTTCATTCTGTCTCCTGTCTCCTGACTCCTTCTTTCATTCTGACTCCTCCGAAGAGCCTTGATTCCTTCTCCTTCTTTTAGATTTTAGATTTTTCGTCCCAATTTCCACAACTTAGAGAAAACATCCCGTAAATAGATATACACGTCACGATTGCCAACAAAACACACCACAAGATGGTAATTAACAAATCTTTCAAACTGATAAGAGCAAAAAGAAAAGGGGATATAAGCTCCGGATAGGGAACGCAATGGCTGAAAGCTACAACCAGTAAAGTAATCTGTGAAAAAATGCAGTGCTAAAAGTGTTATGGTTAAATGCGTGAATATACTGAATCAATTCCTGTGGGTAATTGTTGAGGTAAGATAAAGAAGTAAATATAATGCTCTTGAGAGTAGGAGGCGAAGAGAAGGTAAAATTGAAATGGGTAAATAATAAGATCGTCCTAGGGTCTGTCATCAATTAGAACTATAAGCTTTGTAACTCAAGGTTTTTAGCGTCTGGAGTCTTTCCAGGCCAAAAGTTCAAAACTCTTGCTACATAGTACTTTCAGATTTAATTGATGACACGCCCTAGGCAAAAATATGTTCAAGACTTTACTCAAATCAACTGTTGTTGGAACTGCTTCCTTGATGCTTCTCAACCCCTCCCTGGCCTCCGCAGCGAGTTTAACACAGCGAGCGTATGGGGATCGCAGCGTGCGAGTTGAAGGCACTGACCATGACACGCGAACGACGGAGGTGACTATTTCGCACGCGACCTATCGACCAGGGAACCCGGAGGGTTTTCGGGGTGCCAAGCAGTACCAAACAGCAAAAAGACCTATAACTTCTTATTCATATCCCCCCGATTCGGCGTATCGCAAGTTTTGGGGAGAAAAACAAAGCTTTCTTTCGTTAGAAGAGTCTATAATTCTTCTTATATCCATGTATGTTTTCATATTTGTTTTTTTCTATTATGGGGGATTGTTGTTACTTGTTGTATTGAAAATAATAGATTTTTTAAAGTCGAAGGGTTAAGTGGAAAGGAGAGAGAGAGAAAAAAACTATATTAATCGTGATGATTAATCGCTGCTAGGTTTTATCACACTCGGCAGTTTTATGCTAGCCAGTAGAAAAAACGAAAAAGCTGGAAAGACTGAAAAATCTTAAGTTTTAGCCAAATAATTCGATACCTGGCACGGGGGAAGAAGGAGTCAGGAGACAGGAGACAGGAGACAGAATTCAGAAATTACTTCAGAACTATTCTGTGTACTAACTAACTGCTAACTGCTAACTGATAACTGATAACTAAAAACTGATAACTGAAAAGACATGGGCAGACCTAAAAGAGAATTTAAGCCAGGATATTCCTACCACATTACAACCAGGTGCAACAACAGAGATTTCAACCTCACCCGTCGTGAGACCAGAGAAATCCTCTTACATATCATCAAACAAGCACAAGAAAAATACCCATTCAAACTGTATGCTTTGTGTATCATGCTGAATCACGTTCATTTATCAGGGTTGCTGGAAACCGAAAAATTATGAACTTAGGACTATAAAAGCCTGTCGCAACTTATTACTCTAAGAATTGTTATCTGTCAATAGCCATAATTACTTAAGCATTTCTACTTGTCTAAAATTTCTCGTTTTGAGATTATTCACCAATGCCCAAAAATGCAAAGAACTGGATGATATTAACGTAAATACTTGCTTGTAGCTTTATTCAATCCAGAATTTTTTACTTTTAAACACAAAATTGGCAGAATACCTTATGTACAAACCATGATACCAAATGCCTAAAATAACGCAAGTGCGTGAAATATTTTGTAATAATTTGGGGAAAATCGGAACTTGTTTGATTAAAATAAAAAATTTTAATTACTGACGTGATAAGTTAAATCTATAGTTTTCCCTTCTTGTCTAATTTTGATTTTGTGAAACTACTTTTGGATGATTGGCGATCGCCTGACTGACAAAAAAGAGAAAATTAAAGATACACTTAGGGGTTCTATACAATGTGGATGTTACCGGACATGATATCAGGAGTCAGGAGGACAGTTATTGATAGGTTACACTTCAAAAGGAAACTTGATTAGTATTCGGATTATAAAGAGTATTAGGTAGCATTTCCGGGCAAACTTCCCACATTACCGACGCCTATAACCTGACGAGGTGTCGTCAAAGTTTGAGTAGATGATGTTGTCTCAATAGCACCCACTTGAGCTCCCAACTTTGTCACCCCACTACTCACCGAATCATTTTCCAACTGATATTTAAAAGCTAAACCAGACCGACCACAAAATAAAAATAAGATTAGCATTCTTCATTAAAACTGTTCTAAACTGAATAGGCAGTATAAATAGTTTGTAAGGCTCTTTGCACAATATATTCATCTGAAAGTGCCGATAAGGCTAAAGCTGGTTGTCCCCCATTTAAAACCATAATGATAGGTTCTTTAATGTATGGATAAAGATTAAACCATTGGTTAAACTGCCCCGGAGGAAGATCGTTTTCTGGAGTTAATATCCAGGTAGTTGATAAATCCCAGAATGGCTGATCGAATAACAAATAAACTTTGTCTAAAGTTCCCATTCCGAGTCGATCAATAGCTCGCTGCTTATTTTTGGGCAATACAGGATTGAACTTGATCTCTCCTCTTTTGAGTACACCAAGGGGGACTGTTACCAAAACCGCATCAAAAGATTGATTATTAATTTTCTCAAAACCTAGTGTCATCCCTTTTTGAGTTCTCGAAATTTCCTTAACCAGTGTATTCAATTTAATTTTGTAGTCACCCTTGAAGGCTGCCAAAATACCTGCATATCCATCTGGGAATATGACATCGGGACCATCGTAGTCGTTCACGAAGAGATAAGCCAACTGATTGATTTGATCTTCATTTGTTCCAGCCGTGTGCTGGATACTAACGACATTTTCCAACCATCCTGGGGCATCGCAGTCCCTAATTTTACGCCCACCACGTCCTCGAATAATGTAATCCTCTTTTTCCGTTTGGATAAGTCGTTGACTTAGCCCCTCGGCCAAATCCACAAGGGGGTTTCCGTTTATCCCATGAATCCAACTAGCTCCCAGTTCCAATGGTACTCCCAGTCGGCCATCTGTCCATATCCGTCCCCCAATGCGATCGCGTGCTTCAAACAGAGTAACTTCTCGACCATTTGTGGAAAGTTTATGTGCTGAAGCAAGGCCGCTCATTCCGGCACCAATAATTGCAATTCTATCAGCACTACCTTGCAAAATTGAGTTAGCTGCCCGAAGCCCGGATTCGTAGGCAGCATGAACTGTACTGTTGTGCTTTGGAAAAGTAGCTTCACCAGCAAAAAATATCTTCTTGTCAATGGGCTGCTCCAGGGCACGAATGTCACTGCGCGAAGCTCCCTTTGGGATGTGTGAATATGAGCCGTATGTGTAGGGATCGCGACTCCAATTGGTTCGGATGTAGCCCAGAAGCTTTTGTTTTTTTGCCTGAAAACCATGCCAGGGCAAGAAATTCAAAAGTAAGCCACTTGTCACTCCATGTAGTAATAATCGTCGATTCATTTTTAGCTAGATTTATCAAAAGATCATTAGTTACTTTAGCCTAAATTTGATAAATCAGGACTTACGCAAATTGACTTTTAAACCACCAGAGGAAGTCTAAATAGCGATATTTAGAATCCCTGTCGCTTTAGCGCGGGGAGTATGTCAAAGTTCTAAAGGAAACTTCATTATTATTAGGATTATAAAGAGTATAGGTAGCATTTCCCGGCAAACTTCCCACATTACCGACCCCTATAACCTGAAGGGGTGTCCTCAAAGTTTGAGTAGATGATGTTGTCTCAATAGCACCCACTTCAGCTCCCAACTTTGTCACCCCACTACTCACCGAACCATTTTCTAACTGATATTTAAAAGCTAAACCAGACCGACCACAAAATAAATTATTAACGCCAAAACGCATTAATCTATCTAACATTTGTATCGGCGGAGTATCGGGAGTCAATTTATCGCTTACTCCCAGAGTGCTACCGTGAATTAATAAACAGTCAAGTTCAGAAAAACCAAAAGGCAAATTTCTTAACCATTCTACTGTTTCTCTATCTACATTATCCCATAATTTTTTCACAGTATCCATGCCATATTCTGCTATTAATTCTGTCGGTTCAGCTGTGGTAGTTAATCCATGTAAAATCAAACATTGTTCTTCCCACCATCCCGTACAGACTTGGGGTATAAGTTCGTTTTTTTTAGGATAACGTACTCGCTCTACTAATTTTTTGCAATCTATATTTCGCCCGACTATATCGCCTAAAATATATAAAGCTTCTACAGAATATTTCTGCTTTTTTATATCAGCAAGTACCGCTTCATAAGCTGTGATGTTTCCTTGAATTCCAGTTAAAATTGCCCAATAATTCATATGATTTTTTGCTTTTTTTTAGGTTAGATAAAATGATAATGGATAATTAGGGCTTGCTGATTAAATCTCAAAGTATTTACAAATAAAGGCTTTAGTCTTTAATGGCCTTTAAAAAGCACCTGTTTTTCAGCTCTTAATACTAAAAAAGTTATCATTTTAGGCGCATAGTTGGGCAAAAAAAATTACTTTCCTGCTCCCCTAGTCCTTAAAAAAGAGTTTTTCAGCAAACCCTAATTACCAAAAAATGAAGTCCAAACCCTCCCCTTTTAAAGGGATGAAAAAATATTCACTTCAGTATTTCAAGCCTCTGGCTTTAGTTGTCGGTACTGATAACTGATAACTGATAACTGATAACTGATAACTGAAATGACCTCTGGTTAAAACCGTTATTGATCGAATAAGCTGTTAAGTATTTAAACGATGTATTGTAATTTTTAGGAAAACCACTAAATCTTTACTGTACGAGACTTTTACTTGAATTATCTATTGTTAAAATAGGCAATCTAAATGGTTAACCGCTTATAAGGAAATATGATTTCTTTTTTCTCCTTAAAAGGGGAAGCTTTAAACCAGAAATATTCAATTATTAATTATTAATTATTAATTATTAATTATTTACTTATCTTTCACAAATATGAGTAGGATCATCAGCTTTTTCAGCATATTCTAAACCCCTTGCCAAACGCCAAGCAAAAATTTCTGGCAACCCTTTATTAACTATAGCTTCACAAGTAAGTTGATAATCATAGGGAATCTCTCGAATATTTACTTCTCCTGTTTCATTGTCATAAATAACATAAGTAGCATTTGGTCTGCCATGACGAGGTTCTCCTACAGAACCAACATTAACAATTTTTTTCAGAGGAGCAATACAACTTTTTGACTCTAAACTTTCCCTCCCAAAACTACTAACTTTAACTAATAATTGATTAGCATCAAGAGTACGAACATAAGGCACATGAGTATGACCGCAAAACAACACATCAGCACCACTACTAACTACCCTTTCAACTGCTAAAAATCCATCTAAATCTGGCAATAAATATTCATGGTTACTATGAGGACTACCATGAACAAAACACATATTTTCCTCTTTCAAAGTCTGAGGTAAAGAACTTAAATATTCTCGCGTTTCTGGATGAATTTCTCGATCGGTCCATTCGTGGGCTAACTTGCCACGTTTCTCTGCTAATAAAGAAGGATAACTACATTCACAAGCATTTAATCCCTCCACAATATCCTCATCCCAACAACCTAAAACTGTGGGAATATCTAAACTGCGAATTTGCTCAACAACCGCGTTAGGATGAGGACCATAACCAACCAAATCTCCCACACAGAAAATTTTCTCTGCTTTCTGTTTTTCTATATCTATTAATACAGCATTTAAAGCTTCGTAGTTGCCATGAATGCAAGACATAACTGCGATTTTCATACTAATTCTTCCTCTTTCATTAATGGAATTCAAAAGTCAAAAGTCAAAAGTCAAAAGTAAGATTTTAACGGAATTCAAAAGTCAAAAGTCAAAAGTAAGATTTTATAGCTCAAAACGGCGAGACTTTAAACCAGAATTATTTAATTATTAATTATTCATTATTAATTATTCATTATTCAGTAATTCCTAATGTTTCTTTTACTTGTTGTTGATAAGCTAAAATTGCTCCATCGGGCAAACAACAATCTTCTAAACTTTCTGCTAAAGCTTTTTGATTTAAGTTATTACCAAAAACTTCAATTCCACTAAAGCGTTCTGGTCTACCTGTTAGCCATCTTGGTAAATTTAATTCTTGATATTCAGTCTCTTTTCCTAGTACAAAATCAAAGTAAAAAGCACGTCCGTCAGCAATATCAAAAATTGCTTTGGCACGCATAATTTGACCATAAGCACCTGCGGTTAATTCTTCATACCAAAAAACATCTAAACTTGCCGGGTCGATGACTTGACCCTGGGTGGGCGATCGCCAAAATTGACAATTATTAATATTACTCTCAATAGCACATCCTTCTACAGTTTGGTTCGCCCATTGATGCCATTCGCTATTTTCTGTTCCTGGTGGAATAATGGCAATACGACTGCTAGGAATGGTATCGAGCAGTGATGACATTGCATCTAGTTCTAAATAAAATCCTAATTCAATGAAAGCAACTGCACCATTAGCAAGATATTCTATGAGTTCTGACTGTTGAACATCAGTAATAATTTTTAGATTGGGAAAGTCCGTAGCAAGACAAGTTTGGTCAATGGGAACATTGCCGGTACCAGGGCTGAAATAGATAGCAGGATTAGCTTTGGGGATTTGCTTCCGAATAAAACTTGTTTTGCCAACTCCCGGTGGGCCCGCTACTACAGTAATTATAGGTTTTGACATTTGGCGTTGGTAATTTGAGGTATGATATCATTTTCCGTTCTACTAAACTTACCCAAACTTACCCATGAATTATTGCATGAGCTTTGGAGCTAGCTTCCTGCGCGTGCTGACGCAATGCTGCGCAAACACAGAAGACCACTGACCGCAGTCTGTAACTTATCTTCTCCACAGGCTTAAATTCGCTTGGAACTCAAGCTACTTATACACATAGTTTTTCAGGTTGATAGCAGCGTTAAAATCTCTGTCAGCTTGAAAACCCTTCTAGGGGAGCTGCGCTAACGGATAAGAGCGTTATAGAACTCTATGACCTTTACGCGACTAAAAAACTTTCTCCTTCTACTATCCTTTCTTCTTCTTTCTTCCCCTCCTGGGAGGGGCGAAGGGTGGGTTGACTCCTGACTCCTGAGGACTGACTCCTGACTCCTAAGTAATTAAGACTAATATCATACACTAATTTACCAACTCCTGACATTTTTCTTCCATAACTTAACTTTTCAATGCTGATACTATACGGGAACTTGCCATCCTTGCACCCGATAGGTTTCTGGCGACGGGTCCTACTTGCAAAGCAGCTAACCCACCCATAATAAATAGTTCGCAACCAGACCAGCGCAAATATTCATCTAATACTGGCAACCCATTGACTATTTCCAGTGGGTGGGTATGCAAGACTTCTTTCAAGATAGGTTGTTGTGTGACATCAAGTTTTGTACCTGTTGCCAACCAGATACGATCGCCCTCCCACATCATTCCATCATCACATTTTAGTTGCCAGCGATCGCTGACGAACTCAGCACCCACTACCTGACATTCCTCAAAAATAGATAACTCGTCTTGGTGTTGGTAACGGCGCAACTGAGTCATCACTGCTGGTGTCATAGAACCGCCATCTCGTGCTTGTTGAATTAACTGCCATCTTTTCTGCCAGTCAGTTTCAGTACTAAAAGCTTTTAAATATTTTGGGCCTAACCAACCGGGTTCTGCATCAAATAATTTCTCTTTGAGCTGACGTCTGACCATCAAGGTTACGTTTGCGCCTCGTTTTAATGCTCCCAATGCTAAGTGACCGCTAGTTAATCCCCCACCGATAATTAGCACTTTTTCCCCTCTGAGTCGCAAACCTTGCAAGTCTACTTGGTGAGAGTGACAAAGGCGTTGGTTTGGATAGGGGGTGGGAATTTTTTTTGCCCATTCTGGAAGTTGAGGTTTTCCCCCACCATTGGCTATGACTACTCGATGAGCTATGGTTGAGTTGCCATCATCTAGTTCGACTCGAAACTGAGGGTTCCCTCGGTGGGTTATGGGAGCAATGTTTGTCACTGATGCTTTATATACTTTGTCTTCTAACTGCCAGCGATTAACTACGTCTTGGGAAAATTCTTGAAATAGTTTTGTTCCAGGTAGGTCGTAGGGAGGGAATAGTTCGTTTGGGCGATTTTCCGCAAACCGACGCAGGGAATAGGGGTCTGGATCTGGGTGATGAACGGCGGGCGATCGTAAGTGGGGTATTTCTTGGGCTGCAAACTGCTGTCGCCACTGACTCATCCAAGTGGCACTGGGGTCAAATACTATTATTTTATGGCGATACTTTTTCCGTTTTTGCAACAGATGAGTTACCAATGTTAGGGCGTGGGGCCCAGCACCTACGATGGCAATGTTGGTTTGTATTGGTAAGGACATGGAATTAAAGAACAATAATTATGATAATGATTATCGTTATTATTTTAATTATAAATTATGCTGTAACGGCTCACAAACAAGATTTCTCCTTAGGTCATGCTGCGCAACAAGCAAATAATCTAAGCTTGTTTGCATATCGTCTGAATAGGCTTTGACTCATATCATATAGTTGCAAATACGTCAAATCAGTATATGGGCAACTTAGAAAAATTAGTTCATCACGTTTTAATAAAAATGAGGTTTCACCTGCCTAAGTAACGAAATAATCAGTGTTTGAGGCTTGAAAATCTCTTTAGGTAATAAACTCCCTTGGATTATTATTCATTAATCTTATCATAAAAAAGCTGAAACTATTGAAATTGTGTTGGCTATTTCAGGCGATTTATCCGATTTTTTGTCATCAATCTCTGACAAAGTTGAAAATTTTAAAATTAAAAGTTGAAATTGATAATTAAAACTTTTCGCTTTAGCGATCGCTATACAAAATCTGGCATAGATAGTTGCAATTTAAAAAAATGGTGTGAGAATAAAAGCAGACACAAAATTAAAGCAGATATGCGAACCGCTTACCAGTACAAGCTATTGCCCAACAAAGAACAAGTCGCAGTAATAGAGTTGTGGCTGGAATTGTTGCGTCGGCAGTACAACTATAGGTTAGGGGAGCGGTTCTCGTGGTGGGAAGAAAATCGTTGTCCAGTTAACGCTTGCCCCAAGGTGCATGCCAATTCCTCAACTAAGAGGTAATCCAGATTATTACTCTCAGAAAAAAGATTTAGTCAATACCAAAGATAAGTTTCCTGAATACAAGCTAATTTATTCTCATGTATTACAAGACTGCATAAAACGGGTAAAACTTGCCTTTGATAGATGGTTTAAGGCAGACAAAAATGGAACTAGATTAGGAAAACCAAGGTTTAATGGAATTGGACGTTATCGAAGCTTTTGTTATCCTCAAATCAA
>NZ_JAAHGH010000159.1 GCF_010672525.1 Okeania sp. SIO2B3
TACTCCTAGAGCTAGCTGATAAGGAAGCTAAGGCAACTATTGAAGCTTTTGAGAAAAAAGCAGAACGAGAACGATACTTAGAGCAACGTAAGCTAGAGAGACAAGCTCACCCTAGCCTCAGCACTGCCGACTCTTTAGCCGATATCCTAGAGCTGGACATTTTGCCTCGTTTATCCACTGAAGATATTTATGATTGGGGTGGCCACAACTTCAAGAAACATGGTAAGAAGTTGGTTGGCTTCTGCCCTCAGCACGGAGGTAGTAGCGGTACAGCTTTTCAAGTTAACCCTACCGATAACTCTTGGTATTGTCACGGTTGTGAAGAAGGAGGCCACGCAGTACAATATCGACATTTTGCTAATGGTGGTCATGGTACACCTAAAGGCAAGGATTTTATAGAGATAGTTGAAGAGTTAGCTAGTGATGCTGGCGTAGAACTGCCGGAGTGGAAACCACAACATAAATCAAAACCACAACATAAATCAAAGCCAATAACAAAAAAGCAATGGTGGGATAAAATCGGAGAAACTAAAGCGGGCAAAAGTTTTGCTGACTGGGTTGCAGGTAAAACCAGGAAGTTATTTGGTCCACTCAAACAGTCTAAACTAAAATCGGTAACGGAAAGCACTGACAAAAAAGGCAATCTGGAGAAAAACACAATAAAATATGAACCAGGACATTTGCCAGAGTTTCAGAAATGGGTAGAGATGGGTTGTCCAAAAATAATTATCAGCAGTAGTGCAGATTTACCACTTCTCACTGCTGAAGCTTATTTGAACGGGTTCAGAAATATTCTGTGGAATATCTACGCCGGAGGTGGTAAGTCTTGGAGTGTAGATAAATTAGACTTATCCTTGTTTGGTATTGAACCTGATATCGAATTTGATGAAATGGGTAATGTCATTGATGAAAAATACCCAAGAATTATTTACTTAGATGCTAATTATCGAAATCCCTCTGTCGCTGGTATTGAACGTAAATTCATACCTCTTCCTGGCAAACATTTAGGATTGAAAAAAGATGAGAATAGACTCACAGCATTAGGAAATCCTCATTTAATCCGAGTCAAAAAAGATGAAATACCTGACATACCCCCTAATTGCCCTGAAACATATACTTTTCTGGAAACCAAGAAAAAAGGTATACAAGTCTTTGCAGGCAAAGATTCACCTATTTGTAAAACTTGCCCTTTGCTGTATGATAAGAATGGTGATATTGGCTGTCCTCTGATTTTAGAAAGGCAACGCATTCAAGAAGAGGAAAATTATATCAGTTCATCTGTACCTGGTTTTGGTAAATCTCGGCATTCGGATATTTTGGTGATTGAAGAAGCTGAGGCTAATATTGTTCCGTTTGAGACTCTGAAGGTAAGTTTGACTGAAATTCAGAAGTTTGTCGCAGATAAAGTTGATGGTGCTGGTTTGCCTGATGAGTTGAAATTGGCATTAAAGGCCATATTAGTTCCTTTCCAGAAAGCGATCGCTTCTATTAATGCAGAGAATAAAAAATATGGTGATTCTCATATTGATGTGATGGCCAAATTACCTACTCGCTCCGAATTAGACGGGGCAATATTTGAAGCTTATTCTCAAATGTGGTTGACACTCTCTCTCCCATTGAAAAATTCAGACAGATATAAACTAGACAAAAAAATTCTCAAAAAATATTCTAAGGATTGTTTAGCTACATGTCCAATCATAGATGGTCAATTTTCTTTACACAAACAATTTCTACTACAAAAACCAAATAACTTACTACTAGAATCATTCGATTTCATCACAGGTTCAGTTTCTCATTATTCTTATTGGGATACAACAAACCAGGTGAATTATCAGAAAATTCTTTCCCAGAAAATAGAAAAAATTTCACGGCCTGAAAATACAAATACAACTACAAATGTCAAGCGCTCTGGAAGTGATATTTGGGGAAAAAATGAATGGCTTTATACTAATGAGTTTGATGAAGATGGAGACCCCATAGTTGTTGGATGTAAAAATCAATGGGTTATCCCTAGCTTAGAGAATATCAGAGATGAAGTCTATTCATGGTTAGAAAAAAGTTTGTCCATGCTCTCTGCAACTCAAACTCCAGCAGAGAAACAAATGCTAATTCAACAAAAAGTCCATCTCAATTGGCTTTCCCCTCTGCTTGATGTATTTTGTGGTAACAAAAAAATTAGTTTGGGAATTACACCACATAAGGAGTTGACATTTACTCGTCCAAGTCGTCATCCACAACAGTTAGTTAAGAATTCGGCGTTTAATATTTATATTGATGCTACTGCTGATGTGAAGGACTTACAGCGACTTACTGGCTTGGGTAAACCATCACCTGAAAGAGTTTCATTACTTACTGAAGAGTTGGCTATTGCTGAGGGTTTACTTATTCATTGGCCAGGAACTGTTGAGGATGAAGGGTATCAAGATTTATCCAAAAATGTTGAGGCCATTCGTGAAGAGTTGGAGCAGGCTAAGTTTGATGAGGCGGGTAAGTATATTTTGGTGGTGGAGATGGAATTGCCTGACTATAGTAATCTTACCATCAACTTAATTACTGATATGGGCGCTTGTGGTACTCAGCGTCGTTATGATTCTCGGTATGCTAATGGTAATCGAATTAAGTTTTTGGTGCAGGCGATCGCTGATCAAGAGAATAAACCTAATTCGTCTACTTTGTTTGATTTCCAGGGATTTATGGAGCAATATCAGGATATAGAAAATATTGGACGCTTGGGGTATCATTTCCGGGATAACCGTGCTAGTAATCAATCTCAAAAGGATGATTTATTGATTTGTGTGGGTAAGCAGACTCGGAATTTGTCTGCTATGGCGGCTCAATGGCAAGCAACTACAGGATGTGCTGTTGTGCCTAATAAGTTGACAGGTAGGTATGGGGAGTGGGTGGTTCGCCAGAATATGAATGAGACTATTCAGACTTATGCTCGTCTGAGGGCAAACCGTCGTCAGAATGAGGGATTAACTATTTATCATGTTGCTCCTTTTAATGAGATGGAAATTGCTGAAATTAAGAAGAATTATCCGGGGGCAACGGTTAATGTTGTGAGTAGTTTTGATATTTGTCCACAAGCGGCTCCTAAAGGTGAGCAGGTTAACCGTCGGTTGGTGGAGACTGTGTTTAATTTGGTGAAAGAAGGCCAAAAGGTTAATCAAGCTAAGGTGGGGGAAATAATCAATCTAGACCGTACTGGTGTGGGGCGAAAGGGTAAAAAGCTTACTCCAGGTGGGTTTAAGCGGATTGAGCAAATGTGCAAAACAGTTATATATTCTCTAATAGATAATAACAAATTGCACAGTCTTGAAACTGTTGTGGATACTGAGTTTGAGGAAGCTTTTACTTTTTTGGAGAGTTGGATACCTACTCTGTTGCAGGATTTGAAAGATCAAGCCATGACAGCGGAGGAATTAGCTCATGAAGTGGCTGAGGTAGTTAAGATTTTTGGCCGAAAAATCCTGGATTTCGTATCTGTTGATACGCTTGTTGGTTTGTTGACTGGGTTGTTGGGGGTGATGCCTGTGGAATTTTTTGAGAGGCTGCAGTTGGTATTGGGGCCGCCACCTGATTGGGTAGCGGGCTAGGTTGAGATTGACACTCGCCCTTTATAATCAATTGATTTAAAGGGCGAGTGTCAAACTACTAGGATTCATGTGCTGAGTTACACTAAACAGTGTAATTTATTTGACTCAAGATGAATATTCAACAACCCAAAATTCTCATTATTGATGACCATCGCTTACTGTTAAATGGAACCATTAGTTTGGTAAGCGATCGCTTTGGGGATGCCCAAATATTCTCAGCTCAAACTGCGCAAGAAGCTTTTACGGAAGTTGCTCTACATTATCCTGATTTAGCGATCGCCGATTTGTCTATTCCCCAGGAATCGGGAACAACCGCCGAAATAGAGCATGGATTGGGCTTACTCAAGCAATTAATGCAAGATTATCCGCAACTTAACTTGATGGTGCAAAGTAGTAGCATCAAAGCATTAATTCGCCTCATACCTGAAATTGATGCCCATCAAGGAGGATTTACAATTGCTGATAAAAGCGAAACTGTAGAAACTTTTTTAACTCGGATGGAATGGGCGATGCAAGGACTTACTCATACTAAGGATTTACAAACTGATTTGGAAGTCAAACCCGAGTGGTTGGAAGTGTTGCGACTTGCTTTTGAAGAAGGTTTGCAAGATAAAGCTATTGCTCAATCAATGTATAAGTCAGAACGTATGATTCGTCACTACTGGTCGAAAATTCAGGATGTATTGGGAATTTATCCTGAACCTGGAAAAAACATTCGAGCTTTAACACAAATCCGTGCGCGGGAAAAAGGTTTACTAGATTGATTAATCAATGAGGATATTATGTCTACTATTTTAGATCCCCAAAGTAAACTAAAGCGTCGAATGGTTCTAGCTGTTTTGATTTTGACGGTTGTAGGTACAACTATTTCCACTATCATCCACAGGTTGGAACTCAATACCCACCCGCTTCATCTAATTAATCCTCCCCTGTTCGCAATTACATCTTTAATATTACTGATACGTCTTTATACAAAACCAGAGAGTTTGCAACAAGTAATAAATCTGAGTTTATTTCAGAGTGTAATGTTTGTTGTGATGCCTGGTTGGTTTTACTCTCTGAAGGCATTTACCTCATCAAACATTAGTCTTGTAGATAATTTACCACCGATATCCTCAGCATCGTTGATGTTGATGACGTTGATGTTGATCACCCTGCGTCCCCAACGATTGCTCTTGGCAACTATACTCCTCTGGATAGGTGTTGCAGGACCTATTTTGGCCTACTTCATTTTTAACCCAGAAGAACTATACTCCCTACGAGGGCTAGATTTACTCATCTCCTTCGGACCAGTAATGGGGACGCAAACTGCACTGATTTTTTTGCATAATCGTCTCCAGTCAATGGTGGAAAGCTTGTATGCCGAACGTCTCCAATATTATGCTCAAATCATAGAGCTGCAGAGTATTCGCCAAAAGGCTTTGGAACAAGCTTTTACCCAAATTCATAATGGACCACTGCAAACCCTAGCACTACTGCAAAGAGATGTGCAAACCCAGCAGATATCTCAAGCAGAATTTTTACAGCGTTTGAACGAACTCAATACTGAAATTCGTGCAGTGGGACGCAGTTTTACAGATGAAAATAATACAGCTAGTAAGTCAGTAAGCTCGCCAGAAATTTTAGAATCTGCTACTTTGGAAAATTGTCTTCGCTTGGGAGAAGGAACCTCTATCGACCTAAATCTTCCTTTGCATAATGTACTTCACGAAGTATACTCTCTAACCCTTAAACGCAATCTTCCTTGCTTCCAAACTATTCGAGTCAAAGTACGGAATTTTGCACCTATTACTCAACCTTCCCTCACGTTGGAAATGAAACGCGACTTGTGTTTGTGGTTGGAGGAGGCTTTGTGTAATGTAGGTAAACATGCTCGTGGTGTAACTCGAATTGTAGTTACGGGGGAAGAAAGTGAGGGTAATTATATTATTAAGGTACAGGATAATGGCCATGGTTTCAAGCCAGGAAAGGAACAACAAGGTACAAAACACAGCCATTTATTAGCAAAAAGATTGGGAGGAGAATTTCGTCGGGAGTCTTTACCCAAGGGGGGTGTAATTTGTGAACTCTCTTGGAAGGTAGTCCCCATGAAAAAATAATTGTTACCAGCAATAATCTAAGTCGTTCAACTCATAAACTTGGAATCCGCTGTATTTTTCCATTGGCATTGGGCATGGTCTGACTCAGAAATCAGGAGAATTGCCGAAAAGTGCAATGATTAATGGCTAGAACTTACCATCGGCTTTGTCTGTAACTGTCAATGACTTTCCCCTTGAAGTTGAATGATACTGAAATTGTTGAATTAAACAACGATTCAATTAATTCAAAAAACAAGGAGAAAATTATGACTCATGCAACTCAAACCACCACTCATTCAACCGTTAGCCTTGGTAGCATCGGTCAAGATGTTAAGGATTTACAGGTAGTTTTGAATGCAACTGTTGTTGATAATAGCCTAGTAGTTGACGGAGTTTTTGGTAATCTTACAAAAGGAGCTGTAATGGCTTTTCAAAAAGAATATGGTTTAACCATTGATGGAATTGTTGGCAATCAAACTTGGGCTGTTGTAGACTCTATTGATGTTTCTGAAAAGGATATAAATTCTCGTCCAGTTCTATGTTTTGGTAGCAAAGGTGAAGATGTTGAATATCTGCAAACACGGTTAAATGGTATTGAATTTGGTTCTTTAGCAGTTGATGGAATATTTGGTGTAGCTACAGAAGAAGCTGTGAAGAAGTTTCAAAAATACTATGGTTTAACTGTAGATGGAATTGTTGGCAATCAAACTTGGGCTAAATTAGAAAGCATTGATGTTTAGTGTTTGGTTTTGATGCTTTTACTTTAACTTTTGACTCAGGGGATAAACATCCCCAGTCGAATTACTAAACAAATTATTTGCGGAAAAAGATTCAATGAATACTAAACCTTTATCGATCATCATAGTCATTTTTGTGGTTTTGTTGTTGTTTGTTCCCGGAAAGACACTTGCAGCAACTCAAACCCAATCTGTTACGCTCTCTCCAAATAAAGGACAAGAAATCGGCTTTGTTTACGAAGCATTTTTAAATCCAAACCAGGAACCAGCTGAAGAGGAAGATACACCCCCCTTTGCTCCCAAAGAATTTTTATCTACAGAAGAACCATCTGTACCAAGAAATCAGCGTAAATCTCGGGGACATGGAATGCTTAGGATTACCAATGACCTCAGTAAAGCCTATGTGTATGTCAAGACAGAAAATGTCAATTTTGAAGACATTAATATGTTCCATATTCATTGCGGTAGACCAGATCAACTTGGTCCTATACTAATTGATTTTGCTAATTCTTCTAATATCCAGGAAAATTTTGCAGATGGCACTTTTGAAGTAGAACTTAGGAATGAAGATATTGAAAAAGTATCTAATTCTGGACAGGGGATTGTAGGTGCTTTTACTGCGGGATGTCCAATTGTTCCGGGTATACCTGATAATGTCAAAACAATTGCAGGTATGCAATACATTGCCCAAAAAGGAGAACTTTATTTTAATTTACACACTAAAGCCCAAACTTTTTATGGAGACATTCGGGGAAAACTCCATCCGGTAATGTACTGAAATTTTTGAAACAAATAAATTTAAGGAGAAAATAATGAAAGATATCGAGTCTCCCCAGGCTGATGGTTACAATATCTTGTTTATATTTACTAACGATTAAATTAATGCGATTAATAATGAGCAGTTAATTAAAATATGCTGTGCGGATATTTCATCAGGATGCTCATCGAATCATCGAAGAGCATCAGCAGATGAGCTTATGACTGGAAGCCCATTTGAAACCGAATCAAGGAGAATAATAATGATGACGAATCAAACAAGTAAAATCGCTATTATTGGCGGTGGTCCAGCCGGACTGGTCTCTGCTATTGCCTCTGCACGTCGAGGCATCCATACAACTGTTCTCGAACGGGACCCACATCCCGCAGACACTTCTCAATTTAATCCCGATCGGTCATACCCTATTGACATCACCGGGCATGGGTTGAAGGCGCTACGCTACATTGAAGCCACAGATGTCTTCGATGAGTATATGCTTCCCTTTAAAGGGATCAAAGTATTTAACGGCTTAGTGACTGAGGAATGGAAAGAGCAAGGTTGGACGGGATCGCGCGGTGACATCCTCCGCTCATTGATGACTGTTGTGGAGCGAGACTATGGCGACTGCATTGACTGCCGATTTAACACCCAAGTTGAAGAGGTCAATGTGGAAACGGGAGAGGTTTCAATTAAACAAGATGGGCAAAGTGACACCTTGCAGTTTGACTTTTTGATTGGTGCGGATGGTGGCGGCTCACTGGTACGGCGAAAGATGGAGCAGCAATTACCCTGCATAATAACTGAGTATGGAGAAATCCCGAACTACTCAACAATGCTCGAACTCGATCAAAACACAGGACATCTCGATCCGCACTATTTACATGTATTCGGAGGTTTACCGATAGTTTTAGTTGTTGGTGCAATTAGTGGTCGAAAAGCCGATAGCTTGCGCTGGTTTTGCAGCGTGGGCTCAGACCATGAACTGTCGTTGAACGGGGTTGAAGATGCCCGTGCCCTGCTCAAACAACATGCTCCCGATGTCCTAAAAATGGTCAGTGACGATTCGCTCGCCAGTTTTGTAACGCGGAAGACCTACCATATTGGTAGGATGGTTTCTTGCTCGCAACTACACGGCGGACGGGCAGTGTTGTTGGGCGACGCAGGTGCACCGTTTCCACCCATCGGTCAGGGAATAAATGCTGCGATGGAGTCGGCGATAGTACTGGATCAATGCATTGAGAGGTTCGAGATCGAGCACCTCCAGGAAGCCGCTGCCCAGTACAACAAACACTGGAAGCCAGAAGCAGATGCTGTGACATGGATAACTCGCAAAGTGACTTATGGAAAGCGCAACCACATGTTTCGTCTGTTGTTGACCGTGCCCTTTGGCATCAATTTGCTCAGTAATGCCAAGAAAGCAGAGATGTCGTACTCTGATGTTCAGAAACAGGGTCAAAATTGGGGCTTTGTATGGAATTGGTAATATCACTATACCCAATCCTCTATGCCCGATGCCCATAGCCCGACTCAGAAATCAGGATAATTGCTGAAAAGTGCAATGATTAATGGTTAGAATTTACCATCGGCTTTGTCTGTAACTGTCAATGACTTTCACCTTGAAGTTGAATGATACTGAAATTGTTGAATTAAACAACGATTAAATCAATTCAAAAACCATGAAAAACCAAATCATTGCTTCCATCGCTGCTATTCCTTTCATTATTGCTAGTACATTTGCTCATGCTCAAGTTTCTCAAGCTAGTGCTTTAGTAGATTCCTTCCACTTCGACGGTGCTGATGACCCCGTCACTACAGTAGAATTAAACCAAGAAAAGTCTTCAACTCCTAACTCCTCAGATTTAGTTAGTCAAAAATCTAGTCCAGTTGTGATTACACCACCAACATCAGGATGCGAAATAGTTATGGCTATAGTAGACGATCCTGAAGCACCTCTGAATGTTCGTAGAAGTCCAGAAGTTAAAGAAGGTAATATAGTTGGTCAACTTAACAATAATGCCTTTGTTTCTGTTACAGATGAACAATCTGGTTGGCTACGAATTAGTAATCCTGTTACAGGTTGGGTTGCGAAGAACCGAACTCGTAGCACTTGCTCAAGAGTAGATCAGACTATTACTTTTTCCCCAGAAAGCGACACAGCTATTGTTAAAGGTGAAATTATTGGTACTGGTAGTCATAACTACCGGGTTAGGATGATTCAGGGTCAGACCCTTAGTATCAAAAATTTAGGAGATGTCTTCC
Organism: Okeania sp. SIO2B3; assembly: GCF_010672525.1. Lineage (GTDB taxonomy): Bacteria > Cyanobacteriota > Cyanobacteriia > Cyanobacteriales > Microcoleaceae > Okeania. Next base: position 9,428 of record NZ_JAAHGH010000159.1, read on the forward strand.
CAGCAATTATTACTCCTGATGGCCAACTTATGGCAGTTGAAGCTAATGAAAGTGAATGGACAGATGTTATGCCAGTGAGTGGGGTATACACCTTACAATTAGATTCTAATCTTCGTGGATATGAGTATGAATTTTCAGTGTTAATAGAAGAGAATGAGAATTTTCAGTCTAAATCTCCAATCAATTTTTAACTCCCCCGGCGGGAAGTCCCGCGCTCAGTCGTTTTGCTGGCGCATAACTTCGTTAACGGCTGTCGCCGACATGAAAGAAGGATGCTATACCTTTCGTCAACTATTTTTAACCATGTTTAGCCGTTCTTAGAAACCTATGATTATCTATAGAAATCTATGATTTTCTTGCTGATAATCTGTTCTATTCCTGCTTCGCTCTGGCAACGTCGGCGTTATCCAGTCCACAGGCATTCACGGGCGAACTGCCCGCCATAGCTAAATTTAATGCTGCATTCAAGTCTCGATCGCAGCTTAAATTGCAGTGTTCGCAATTAAAAACACGCTCTGATAACAACAGAGACTCTTTCACAGCTCCGCACCTACTGCAAGTCTTAGAACTAGGAAACCATCTATCAACAATGATTAGCTCAGAACCGTATAACTCACACTTGTACTCCAACTGCCTACGAAACTCATAAAACCCCATAGACCCAACAGCCTTAGCTAGCTTATGATTAGCCATCATGCCTGATACATTTAAGTCTTCTATTACTATCTGGCTGTGGTTTTTAGCTAGATAGGTAGTCAGTTTATGCAATGTATCTTTTCTGATATTAGCTACCTTTGTGTGTAACTGGGCTATTTTGAGTTGCGCTTTTTTCCAGTTATTGGAAAACTTGGTTTTATTCCTGTTAAGGTATTGCAGTCGCGATAGTTTAGACTCTAACTTTTTTTTCGATTTTGCACCAACAAAAACCTCACCAGTTGAAAGTGTAGCTAAAGATTTTACACCTAAATCTACACCAACGACATCAACTGATTTATCCGTAATTATGGTTGCTGTCTCTATTTTAAAACTAATAAACCAACGGTCGGCTTTTCGACTAATAGTTACAGACTTTGGACTAACATTGTCTGGCAAAATTTCATAAGTTTTTACCCATCCAATTCTAGGTAATTTAATCCGATTAAAACCTACTGATATTGAACCATCCAAAGTGAAACTATCGTCTCTACCTTTTTTCTTAAATTTAGGTTGACCAGACACTTTAGTGAAGCAACGTTTCCAAGCATTGGATAAATGCCTCAAAGCATATTGAGGTGCTGTTTTAGATACTTCGTAGTACCAATAGTTATTAGGTTTAACCATTGAGACTAAGAGTTTATGCAGGTCGATAGATGTGGGAAATTTAAGTTTACCTGAAGGATTATCGGAATTGTGATTAAGGATATTTCTAGTTAACCATAAGCCCCAATTCCAAGCATGACGTGCTACACCAGCGTGTTTAGCTAGTAAGGTTTTTTGTTGGTTTGTGGGATGTAACTCTGTTTTGAATCCTAGTAGCATAAAATCAAATTATAGATAATCACAGATTATTATAGATAATACCAGATTATAGGCAACAGTTAAAAACCCTTAGACTTCCCCAAGTCGATAGATTTATATCGTTTGGGTATCCCTTACCGCTCTCACAATCTTTGTGTATTCTGTCTAACTGAGTGCTTATGGATAAATCCTTAATAGAGTTATCCCAGTAATA
>NZ_JAAHGH010000016.1 GCF_010672525.1 Okeania sp. SIO2B3
GGAGAAAATTGTATTGAAAAATACACGCAAGTGTGAGGACTGTAGACAAAATTCTTACTTCCCCCTCTTCCCCCTCTTCCCCCTCTTCCCCCTCTTCCCCCTCTTCCCCCTCTTCCCCCTCTTCCCCACCTTCCTACAAGGGTTTCAGGAGTTCCTTATAAGGGATAGGTGTTTTAACCGGGGAATGAAAACAAGGGAGTCGTTTAGACTAGACAACTTTAGTTGTGCTGTGCTATTTTTTTTAACAAAAAGTAAGCAGAACGCTAGGCATTAGCCTTCGCCGACTGTGTAGGGGCACCGCGGAAATTGTCCCCAAAGAATATATCTTTGGTCAGCTAAGAATAGACGAAGCAACAAGGATTTATCGGTGTTGCGTAGTATCAACTTAGAATCCCCTCGGCTTCAGCCAGGGGAGTAGTCAACCAACGCCATATCTGCCAATAAAATAGAAGTTCTATATCATCAGAAAATTTCTTGGGGTTGGCCTTAATTAATTTCTGGACACGGAGAACTCCATCAGGATTAAGGTCTGGATGTTCTGGGTTTACCATAGCAATGACTTGATTTATGAATTTGCTACGGTTAAAAAATTGATGATGAAGTGGTACTTTCAAAAGTCGCAGTAAACCACGTCCCAATTTTACTTTGGCAACGGAAGACTGAAGTTTGTAGGCTGTATTAAAAAAATCATACCAGGGGGAAAATGCTTGAGGAGGTACTAATTTTCCCCCAGAAACAAATGGAACTGTGAGTAGTTCAGGAAAATGATTCTGGAATATTTGAAGATATAACCGATAGTTACCTTTTACTTCAAATGGAAGGGAGGCAACTATATTACAAAAATCTTTACTAAGTCCAGGTGTGAAATTAGGTAATACATTGGTATAAACTTGGAGAGGATTAGGCGCAATTCTGTGACGTATTCGATTACGCATGATAAATTCGGCTACACCATAGGTATTGTTTTCATAGAGGGATTTTTCATTTTCTAGAGTATCAATAAAATTATCGTATATATTTTGAGCCAGTCTTAGGGGAAAAATACGTTTAATGGCAAGCCATTTTGAGGACTCAGGAGGTTTGATCCAATTGTTTAGATATTCACTGAAACCACCTAATGGTTGACTACTTTTTAAGTTTGTTCCAAAATAACATCCCTCCCACACAGCACCCATACTAGGCTCCAAATGTTGCAATACCTGAGAAATAAATAAAAACAAACTGGGTGTCGCCACCTCATTCATCACCAGATAATCCAAATAAGCCTGAGATGAGAAAAAATCTGGGTCAGAAGACATCCTTTTTACCGACACCCCTACCTTCTTAGCCACCCACTCCCCATAAATACCATCAGCGCCAAAAAATTCATCCTCATGGGTCAGAATAACTGCCTGAGCATCAATACCCATTTTATAAAGCAAGGCCAACAATAACCTAGAATCAAATCCACCACTTAATAATATTGTTCCTGGTTGGTGATAAGCCAGATAACCTTTGATATTCTGTTCCAATAGCTCAATTATCTGTCCCGTATCTACATCGGCCAAACTTTTTTCAGGTTGAGGTTCGGGCCAATGCCAATAATGCTTTTCTTCCAGGCGATCGCTACGATGGTCATAAATCAAAATCGCACCGGGAGGTACACGCTTAACTTGATCAAGAGTAGTATCATTGCCCAAGGTATGACCAAAGGTTACAAAAGCACCCCAAGCACCAGGGTTCATTTCTAAATCTATTAATCCACTAGCAGCGATCGCTTTAATTTCACTGGCCACCAACAATTTGCCGGATACCCTGGCCATATACAGAGGCTGCATCCCCAGAATATCGGTAACGATCGCTAATTTATTTGCTTTTTGGTCCCAATATAAAGCTGCAAAAGCTCCATCAAATTCTGTTAATGCTTCAGCAGCGGTCAGATAATCTAATTCGACAATTTGATTTAATTTTTGTTCTAAATTCCCATTAGTAAAAATAGGTATTCCGGCAATAATTAACTGATTATTAGTAGTACCTGTTCGGTGTAGAGAGATATTACCAGTAGTTCCTGTAGCGGTGGTAATTTTTGCTAAAAAACCACCAGAAATTTTGAATATTTCTGACTTGTTTAACTGCGCTCTAATTTGAGCATTAGTCATTGATGTTATTGTCTGTTGCTGACAATTCTCTCCAAATATTCCTGCTAGTTTCATTGTTCAAATTTCCACTAAACTACGAGTATAAAGAAGCTTACCTTGGGGTGTTCTGGGTACTTCTTCTACTTGATGCCATTTTATCTCACATTTTTCACCCATAGCCTGTTTAATTTTATCGCAAATTTCTGCCATTTCATCCTCCACAGGTTGACCGATAGGCACATAATAAATATCTATTTTTTCAAATTCTGTTTGTAATACTTGAAATTCATCTATCCAATTTCTGAAATAAAATTGACGAGTAAAATATCCCCCATCTACTAGGGTTCCTTCTCTGGTAAGAAAATGGTCTTTGACTCTACCAGTAATTTTTTCTAAAGTCGGTAATTTACTACCACAATTACAAGGTTTACCTAAAATTCCTGTATCACCAATTTCATAACGAATTAAAGGCATAGAATAATTATGTAAAGTTGTGATTAAAATTCTGCCTTCTTCTCCAGGCTGTACGGGTTTATTATTTTTATCCACAACTTCTAAGTAATTATTAAAATTAAAAATGTGGATTTTTCCTTTTGCACATTCACCAGCGATCGCTCCTACTTCTCTAGAACCATAAAAGTCGTAAATTTTGCAGTTAAAAACATCTTCTATTAGTTCTCGCATGAATTGTCGTAAAGTTTCAGCAGAAGTATATATTTTTTTTGGGCTGTGAATTGATAAATTATTTTCTTTAACAAATTTGGCTAACTGATATAGAGAACCTGCATAAGATTTAATTAATTTTGGTTTTTTATGATTAATTACCTCTACATATCTATGCAAATCCTTATTTGTCATTTTGAAAGAATTTAAGAAGGTTTTCTGAGGCTGAATTATACTTAATAACTTTTGTCTATTTGTCAAATTCTTTTTCTTAGTTTGCTGCTGAATGTCTGTTTGAGAACCCCACAAAATAACTTGAGAAGTAGCCACTGGTTCAATATCTAAAAATTGGCGATAAAAAAATAATTCTGTAGCCTCTCGCCATTCTTCATATTCAGCATCTTGAATTACTTGTAATGGTTTTCCTGTGGAACCACCAGAACTATTAAAATAATAACCACGACTTGCCAAATCATCTGACTTGAGATTGTCAAAATTTTCCCGAATAATTGATTTAGTTAAAATCGGCAATTCAGAAAAGTTAGAACTATTGTAGCTGTGACTAGAGATTAAATTTTTGTAGTAGGGAATATGTGCTGTGGCATATTCTAGTAATGCAGATAAATAACTATTTGTTCTTGCTGGAGAATCATTAATTATTTGCTCATACAAAACCTCCCTTAAACCTAGCTTTTTAGAGGTTAATTTTCTATAAATTTTGCGTGCCGAAACATAGACTTGACTAGGAATATCCATCATAAAAAAAGAATATTTAAAAAACAGAAAAATTTCCGCAAAATATAGTGTTTCTCAAGTCAGAGATTGAATGTATTAGTCGAAGGAAAGGTTAAGACAGATCGACAGCTTAAAACTCAGACAACGTAAGATTTTTCCTTCTTCCTTCTTCCTTCTTTCTTCTTCCTTCTGCTATATAGCCTAAGTTAAGCCTAAAAATTCGAGATATTGTTGAGCAACATTTTCTACTTTAAATTGTTCCAGCCAAGCTGAATCGACTTGCCGAGAATTACCTGATAATATATCTAAAATTTCCTTTGCTATAGCCTCATAATCTCCCACTGGTACAAGGGAACCATATTTACCACCATCGAGAATTTCTTCAGGGCCACAAAGACAATTCGTAGAAATTACAGGAGTTCCTAAAGCTAATGCTTCTATCAATACATTTGGTAAGCCTTCCCAGAGAGAAGATAGTACAAATACTGCTGCTTTTTTGAGGTAGGGATAAGGGTTATCAGCAAATCCTGGTAAAGCTACATCATTTTCTATATCTAATTCCTTAATTAAGGCTTGAAGTTGTACTTTTTCACGCCCCTTACCCAAAATCATCAAGCGACATGGCTTTGTCTGACGCACTTTAGCAAAAGCTTTGATTAGAGTTGAAAAGTTTTTTTGTGGATCTAATCTCCCGACCCCAAGCACTACAGGTGGTTGTCCTAGCTGAAACCAAGGATGGTCTAAAGTTTGTTGCGATTTTTCAAATATGTCAGGAGTAATAGTGGGGTTGTAAATAACTTTGATGCGCTTTGGAGAAATACCAGTAATATTAGCTAAATCTTGAGCTACGCCGTTAGAATTTGCGAGAATGCCATCTGCCAGAGGGTATAAAAGTTTTGTACTAATAGTTGACCACTTCTCGCTACTGGGTTCATTTCCAGCGTGCATTGATAAAGCATTACGTTCTGAAACTATTACTCGCGTATTTACAAAGGCCAAAAGCTTTGCCAAAATAGCTATTTCATTAGGATAATGCAAAAAGGAAAGCAAAACTTTTGGGCGTTCCTGCCGTAGATAACGCACTAACTTGGGAAGACCTGCTAAAGTTTTCTTAGTCTTAAGGTCAATAATTCTAACTTCTGGTGGTACTTCTAATAAATATGGTCCTTCTGCCATATTCATCACTAAATCTACTTTTACCCCTTGTTGAATAAAAGCTGGCATTAAATTTACGAGTACACGCTCTGCACCACCACCATATAAGAAGCGGATATGTATAGCTAGATGGGTTTGAGTTGTGGACATACTTTAGCCTCTACTGCTGAGAGAACGATTTGTATTTTTTCATCATAACTTGCTTGCTTCCTGTCACCATTTTTTTTAAATAATAAAAAGGACTAAGCAAACTTCCCCATAAAAATTCAAATTTGAATGCTGCAATTAAGTTTTTTTTCACCTGAAACCTGTTCTTAATTAAAAGTAATAAAATTCGTTTAATATTTCCTAGTATAGTCTTCAGAAAAATCAAGGGTTTCTGCCAATTTTTAGCATTAATCATTAGTAGTTGAAAAGTTGCTAAACCTATACCTTTTGCTAAAGGAATTAGATATTCTTTTTCTAAGCGGTGCTTGGGAATTTTATGGTGAATACACATAGTTGGATTGTACCAAATTTTCCACCCTCCTTTATGTAAATAGAGTAAAGCCTCATAGTCTTCACCCGCAACGATTGAATTTCCAACTCTTCCCACCAAAGCTAACCGAGTAGGAACATTTTCAGACCATGCTTGCTTTCTAACTACTAATCCAGCACCAGGAGGAAGCCTTAATTTTTCTGGTTCAAATAAGCAGGTTTCAGAACCATGTTTTCTAATAGCTAAAAAAGCTTGAATCGTATCAAATTTTTCTGGAGGATCGGCTTCAAAATAGCCCATTATTTTACCACTATATGCACCTGCTGTTTGATGTTCTTGACCAAATTTAACAGCTTCAATCACCCAATCTGGTTCTGGTAAGTTATCATCGTCAAGAAAACCGATAAAATTACCATTAGCTTCTTCAATTGCTTTTTGTCTAGCAAATGCTAACCCTTGTTCTGCTTCAAAACAATATCTCAGTGGTATGTGATCTGGCCACTCATGTTGAAAACTATTAACAACTTGAGTAAGATTATCACTGCTATTATTGTCAACTACAATTACTTCCCAAGAAATATTCTCTGTATTAATTTGCGAACGTAGTTTCTCTAATACTATGGGTAATCTAGTAGCTCCATTATAGGTTGGTATCGCAACGGTGAAGTCTAACATTATTTTTCACTATGATATTTTTCTGTACAACCAAAATTAAAAACTCTATATAGTGTTTTCAAATGAGATGTAAATATAGATTGAGTTTTTTTCTAATAAAAAAACGCTGTTTTAAGTCCATTATATTCTTGTTTTTATTACTATTTAATGCTGTTTTACCCTCTTTAATATTCCCTATTCCCTTTTGCATAGCACTTGGTTTCCACATCCCATTCAGAAACGCTATATAATAGAGTAGTTTCATTCAATCAAAGTAAGCTGGCTCAAGTTTGAAAATCAAATGTTTCAAGATAACGTTTCTCCTGTCAATCTAATTTATATCCTGAGTTCTGGTCATAGTGGCAGTACCTTAACCGATCTGCTTCTAGGATCTCATAGTTGTGTTGAAAGTGTCGGGGAAATCTTCAAACTTTCTAGTTATCTTTCTGATAGTTCTAATATTCCTAATAAAAATAGGATTTGTACTTGTGGTACTTTAATCGACCATTGTCAGTATTGGCAGAGTGTAAAAACAAAACTAAGTCCATCAGTTATTAAAAAAATTAATGTTTTTGGAGATAACTTTACTAAACACAATTATCAGCTAATTAAAACAATCCTTGATATATCAGGAAAATCTATTTTTGTGGATAGTTCTAAAAGTATTCCTAGACTTGAAAATTTTCTTAGGTCTAACTTATTTGTAATTCAGATTATTCACTTAATTAGGGATGGTCGTGCAGTAGGTTTTAGTTCTAAGTCTAAATATCAAAGAATATTGTCTGAATTAGAAGAGGTTAATCAAAACCTATTCCTAAGAATCAAGTATAAACTTCTCGACCGAAAGTACAAAAAGTACAATTTTTATAGCACTATTCGAGATTGGAGTTATTTTAATCTTAAATGCCACAAGAAATTTGGTCATTTGCCAAATTATCATCTTTTAAGATATGAAGATTTGGTAAGTTCTCCTGAAAATACTATTAACGAAATCTTGCAAAAATGGAATCTAATTTTTGAACCAAGTCAGTTAGAATTTTATAAATTTAAGCATCATAACATCTCAGGAAATCGTATGCGAATGAAGCCAAACCAAACGATTAAGCAAGATATTAAATATCTTGAAAAACTGTCTTTTTGGGAATGGTGGATAGGTACAGTACTAGCAAAAAATGAATTAGAATATTTTGGTTATTCCCTCAAGCGCTATTAACAATCAAAGACAATTTTTCATAACTTTAGACTAATGCAAATAATACAAGGGTATTATATCGAATCCGGTAGCATTTGTATAATTAGGGTTTGCGCTTCACTAGTCTTTTAGTAGGAGGAGACAGGAGACAGGAGACAGGAGAAATGGCTTGGGAGCGAGGAGGTAGGAGTAAGAATTGTAAGAATGATTTTTCTGACCACAATCCGCTCCTAAATTGAACCATTACCACTTAAAACCTCGCACTTTTTGATACTCAAAAAGGCACTTACCTTTATCTATAAAGACTTTTAGATTTAATCAGCAAGCCCTAATTAGATAGTTAATTAGGAGTCACGAGTCAGGAGGTATTAGAGAATTTAGAAAGATTTGCGCTTTGGCCCTCAGATGAAACATTTTTTTATACCGAACCCGAGCAAATTTGATATTACCTAGTTTTTTTTCTTCTTGTTTTGAAAAATGGTATAATAGCTATACATTACAAAGTTTTAAATTGAGTGATTTATGGCTATTAACAAGTCACTAATAGAAGATCCTTTTTTGCTTGTGTACGATTCTAGATCCGGTTCCACTTTCCTATCAAATTTACTCGTTAAGTCTGCACCGATTGCTATAGCACCAGAAAGTGATTTTATCAGCGCTATTATTCAGAATTACCGTCAGAAAATAATTACAGATAAACAAGATTTAGAAAACATTTTAGAAATTACATTTAGCGATCAAAAATTTAGTGATTGGAATCTGGATTGTGATGAAATATATAAGTATATTCAGCTTAATTCTCCCACATCAATACGCGATTTTATTTTACTAATTTGTACCTTATATAAGGAGAAAAAATTTCCAGATTCCAAAGTATTTGGTATCAAAAAATCAACTTATTTAAAACTACATCGAACAATAAATAAACTCTTTCCCCAGTCTAAGTTTATTAGTATTGTTAGGGATGGTAGAGCTGTTTTTAACTCCAAAAAAAATAGTATTTACTCTGTAACTGGTAAACCTTTTGAAACCAACCCCTACTCAGCGGCATTAGAATGGTCGAAAATTCTCAAATTAATTCGAGAAGTCGATCAGAATTATCCTGGACGGATGGCTATTGTCCAATATGAGCAGATGATTCAGGAACCAGAAGCAACTGTAAAAACCTTATGTCAATTTCTAGGAATCAAAAGTTCTGAAACTAATAATCAATATTCTATTCCTGATCGCTATGGCAAAGATTTACATAAAAATATCCATAAAGAACCTTTGGTTGATCGTATTGAGGCATGGCAGCAGGATTTATCAGATAGAGAAATTTTGGCTTTTGAAGTAGTTTCTCATCAAGATTTACTTCTGGAAAGCTATGAGCTGCTCCATTCCAGAGTAGTTGTTACTATGTTAGGTTTGTTCTGGAAAATATTTCTATATGTAAAAGTTTGTCTCAAAGAGTTTTTAATTTGGACAGGCATTAAGCAATATTAATCATATTATACAACTTGGAGAAATTAATATGACTACCCTCGAGTCACTCATTTACATTTCTACAGGGAATTTACCCTCCTTGTGGGCACATACAGTACAGACAGCAAAAATGTCTCAAGCTTTTTCTCAAAAAATTAAGCATTTTGAACTGGTGACCAGTGGAGATATCTGTTCGGCTTTCAGAGGAATGGATAAAGATTTTAAAGCCTGGTATAGCTTGGAAAGACCTTATAATCTAGTCCGTCTGCCTATGCACATTCAAGTAAATTATCCTTTTTCTAAATCTTATAGAAACTACTCATATTTTAGACTTGCAGCTCTATATGCTTGTTGGAAGTTTCCCTCCTTGATTTATACTCGTAGCCCAGAGATTGTAGGCTTAATGACAAAATTTGGGATTCCTGTAATGTGGGAATGGCATGAACCAATACAGCCTAATTCTCCATTAGTACCACTCCTGACCTCTAACTATTTAATCGGCTTTGTCACCTTGTCACCCTATTTAATGGACTCTTTACTCCAGTCTAAAATAAATCCGAATAAAGTGTTTATTAGCCCTAGTGCTGCAGATATTAGCACTTTTTTACCTGCTCAAAGTAAGACAGCAGCTCGCCAGAAACTAGGCTTACCACAAGATGCAAAAATTGTTGTGTATTCTGGACATTTATACGATTATAAAGGAATTCCTACTATCCTAGAAATAGCTCAACTTTTACCCGAATGCCAGTTTCTTTTGGTGGGTGGCTGGCAAAAAGATGTTGAGAGAGTGCGTTTGTCTTGTCAACAGAGACATTTAACAAATATTCAATTAACAGGTCATGTCGCCCAATCTGAACTTGCAACATATTTATATGCCTCTGATATTTTTTTATTACCCACAAGTCAAACTTGGGCACTAGCTCAAACCACATCACCACTGAAGTTATTTGATTATATGGCCACAAACCGGCCAATTATTGCATCAGCTCTCCCAACGATTATGCAAACAGTAGAAGATCGAGAAACCGCACTTCTAGTTAAATCAGATGAACCCAAAGCCTGGAAAGAAGCGATCGCTCAATTGTTAAAAGATCGAACCTTGAGTAAACGTCTTGCTAAGAAGGCTTTTCAAAAGGTTCAAACTTTGACTTGGGACAGACGTGCCGATCAAATTTTAAAGTTTGCAACACATCAGTTACAAGGGATTGACTCGCAAAATTTACAACCTAGAATTAATCTGATTCGTCATACAATTAAGCTTGTATACGGGAAACTAACTACTAAGTTCAAAGTAAATCCTTAAATCTCTGGTATCATTGGCTCTCAAAGACACATACCATCTACCAGAGGTGTCAAGTTTAACTGTGATTGTAGTTGGTACAGAGCTTTCTGGTAGTTGCCTACTCCATCTAATAGGTAACGGTGATAAACATTTAGCGATCTGAGACTTGACCATCTTTCCACCCACTTAAATGCAGACTTTGTAAATTCAGAACTACCACCATTACGCTTTCTCTTAAAGTTGGGATATTTGGCACGTCCACTAAAAAAATTAGTAAAAGCTGTCTGTAGATGTCTGAGACCTTGCTGTAATGGTACACTGCTTACTTCAGTTAGGAAATCCAAATCATCTTGTTTTTTCCACAAGGTAAGCATAGTTGAGGTTTGTTTATAGCTCACTCTTTGCTTTTGTTCATACCAAGCTTGAGTTCTAGCAGCTAAAGCCTTGTTGTAGATTAGTCGTACACAGCCCAAAGTTCTCCGCAACAGATTTTCCTGTTCTGGAGTTGGGTAAAACCTAAATTTGTACGCTTTTTCAACCATCTACAACTTACTAAAAAATTTTTCTACTTTAACATATTGTGTGTGAAACCAGGAAAAGTTGACTCTGCTAATTCTTTACTTACTTGGCAATGACTAATACATCAATCCACCCGCTTGATGAAATCTGACTGAAACCGATTTGCCAACTTAGGATGCAAGAGGTTGTGAGGATATTGGTCGTGAATTGTCCAGATAACTTTTGTTCCTCTAGCTCTAACCCAGTCTATAGCAAGGAGCATATAAAGCCCGCAAACCTGCTACCACTAGGTTTGGATGACGGAGGATAGTTTCTGTAGGCCAGTGAAGGTGAAAAATATCATAGTATTGGTGTAGCAATTTGGTGACATACTCCCACACGCTCGCTGGCGGGCATTGTGTGGGCTTCTCGTTTCGCAGTCCTGCCATTGCATCGGACAAGCGCGTGCTTTAAGGACGTCTGGGCCTTGCCGACCTATTTTTGATATTTATCGCTGCATTTCCGTTTGTCATGCTACGCAAACAAGTCGCGGTCTATTACAATACCGCAGTGTGGGCAACAATGAGTTCGTATGTTTAATTCTTTATAATAATACAAGATAATAATACAAGTTTTTCAACTAGAGCGAAAGCTTCTGGTAGGATATTTGCAAATTTAATGGGCATCGAACCCATTCAATTGGCAGCCGATTCAGCTAAAAGAAAACTCTGTAACTGTTAGCCCTTGCTGCACCACCTGATAATATAACAGCCAGTTATAGGGTTTTTTATACTTAGTTTTAAACCCTGGCCAAGCAATAATTTTCATCAAAATTACCGACAATCAATCCCACCGAAACTTACTTGAGATTTTCCTACTGAAGTATAGTCTGTTTCAACTTTATTCAAATAGCCATTCTTCCACAAATAGAAAGGACTTTTCAAGCTATTGATATATAATTCCAATTCACAAGCTGCTACTACATCTGTTCGTAACTTTAGATTATATTTAAGTAAATGGCGGATAATTTTCCGAGTATCATTTGCCATATAAGCTAACAAAACCAATGGTTTTAACCATGGTTTTACATTTAACATTCGAGTTACATAGCGACTCAAACCAATACCACGGAAAAATTTAATTAGATAATCTTTTTGTGTTCGATATTGAGGAATTTTGTGAATTACTTCCATTGCAGGATTATACCAAATTTCCCAGCCTGCTTTTTGAATATAACTAATAGTTTCCGTATCTTCACCAGTCAACATTGAACCTGGTATTCTACCACTTAATATGCATTGTTCTGGAACACTTTCTAACCATGCTTCCCGACGAACTACTAATCCAGCGGAAGGAGGTATAACCTTAATTGCTGGTTGATATAATAATGGTTGCTCTCCTCTTTCAGTGATGGCAAAAAATGATTTAATTCGGTCAAAATTAGGTGGTAGTTCTCCGGCAAAATCTCCATGAATTTGACTAGCATAAGCTCCTGCTTTTGGATATTTTTGAGCAAATTCATAAGCTGCTGCCACCCAATTATGTGCAGGAATATTATCATCATCCAAGAAACCAATTAAAGGAGAATTTGCTAATTCTACTGCTTTTTTTCGGGCGAATCCTGCACCTTTTTTTGCTTCATAACAGTATCTTAATGTGATTTTTCGAGGCCAGTATTTTTGATATTCTCTAACAACTTTTTTCGTATTATCTGTGCTGTTATTGTCCACAACAATAATTTCCCAAGATAATCCTTCTACTCCAATTTGAGAACGTAGCTTGTTTAGAACTAATGGTAATCGTTCAGCTCCGTTATAAGTAGGAATTGCGATAGTAAAGTTAGTCATAATAATTTACTTTTTTTTCACCCTAGCTATATAAAATATACTCAATATTTTTGTCATTAGCCAACAGTATTTTTCCGTAACTTACTAATGTATTACCAAATTTTCCAGGAAAAAATAAGGATTTAGAGGTTGTTTATACAAATAAAGTAAACCAGTAAAAATTTCAGAGGCGTATAAGATAATAGACAAAGAAAAACTTCCCAAAACTATCCAGAAATTATATTTAGGGCTGCATCGCGAAAGTAAATTTTGATAGACTTGTATAGAAGCCATTTGGTATCTTTTGAAGAAAAGTTTAAAATTTCTGAGTAGTATCTTTGAACGTGGTATGTGCTTTTAGCGACTAGAGTCAGGAGAACCGAGTCATAACTCAAGAGATTCATTTAAACAATTAGGGAAAAAGGTAGATAAAGATGGGTAGTTCTCCTTGCGTAATGGTACAAAAGAACAAGGGATGCTTGGAATGGAAGCAAGATGGTCTAACTGCCATACGTCACAAAAATAATGACAATGCACGACTAATAAAAATACACCACCACTGAAAAATGCTCCGATCTAACCGACTCCCTATATTTTTATAGATCTCAAATGGGTTCTATAAACTTAATACTCTTGAAAGCTTTTTGCCAAGATCCAAAAATTGGAAATCCTGAGCAGTAATTACTCTTTAATTTTTTAGTTGACAAACAAACAATCATATAAATCCTATTTGAAAATTTTATGCTCAGACTCCTTAAATTCATAGGCTTAAACAAAGCTATTAAATTCAAGAATACAGCTCGATTAAAAAGAATCCGGAAAAAATCAGAAAAAAATAAATAAATAGCCCTATTCTACAGTTAATGAGAAGAGGGCTAAATAAGAGGAGTATAAAGAAAAATATATCAGCACTTATTCAAGTTAATGCCAGCGGCCTTAGCCATAGCTTGTATACCTTTGTTTTCTAAAGTTTTAATTGCTTTAGTCGATAGTCGTAGTTTGACCCAACGATTACCTTGAGGCCACCAAACTCTCTTCCATTGGAGATTTGCTTGCTGTAACTTGTGGGTGCGGATATGAGAGTGGGAAACTGCATAGCCATTATTAGCTTTCTTTCCAGTCAATTGACATTTACGACCCATGATTTGTCTACCTAGATTTTTTTTACCGAAAAATTGGGTTTAAAGCCTCGCCCTTGTAGGGCGATTTTTTATTTTAGCATACAAGTGAATTGAATATATGCTACGGTGTTATTAGTTGCCGGGGGGCACTCGGAAACTCGTGCGCGGATGTGGAGGGAAGCGTAACCCACCCCCATCCCCTCCCTGGAGGGGAGCAAGAGGGGTGGGTTCAGCACCCTGTGTTAGCGGATCTATGCCGAGCGCAAAGCGTCAACCTGCCGAGGAGCTACGGCTCAGTAGGAATCCCCGCGCCTAACAGCCGGGGAGGATGTCAAAACCTATTTATCTAATGTTGGCAGAAGACCCGCGCTCTCCCGAAGGGTATCATCGCATGGGAAAACCAATCAATAAGAGCGGTTCTTCCAAGGGTATACTATTCTAAATAGAATTAGGCTGCTGGGCTAGCAGTTTCAGTCTGTGGAGCGACTGTAAGACCAGAAAGAGGTTTGGCCTCGGAGGTAGGTGCGGAGCGAAGCAGAAAGTCCTAGGCCGCGAGGTTTAGGAATCCCGCGTTGTCGCGCCATGCGGAACGTCGGGAGGATGTCAATATATAGCTAAGTATCTGTACAAAATTAATTCAAATTTGAAACAGCTTATCCAAACCTAAAATCAGACATTTTTAGGTGAGGATAAGCTGTCAATTTTGTTAAAGCAAGGAATTAAGAAGGAATAAGGTAAAAAAAGTTAATCAACCTTCTTCCTTCAAGTTAATTCGATCAAATTACTTTTTCAGTTAACTGAGTCAAGACCTGATTAGACCTTTCGACAAATTCTTTCATACCCTCAGCATCAAAACCTTTTTGTGCCATTAAAGCTAAATCATAAACATGATGACAGATTTGTTTGGCCAATTCTGCCGATGGAGACTCCCCACTGCCTTGAATAATACTACCTTGACTGAGATTGGCCAGATTCTGAATCAGTGGGTGAGCTGTATTCACCACTAAAACATGGTCTTCTGGAAATTCTGATTTTTCCTGCTGCAACATAGCAGTCATATCCCTTAAGCGTCGCATAGCTTCTGGCAACAATACCATTGCTGGTGGGGTGGTTTTGGCATCTTCTGATTTTAATGCTTGAGCTTTAACGTTTATTTTGGGTTTATTCAGCGCTTTTTCAAATAGTTCTTTAATTTGTTCGCTGCGAGTTTTATTGGTAGCTGGATCGACTATTTCTGATTGATTTTCCTTGTCAATTAATGTTTCATCTAGATCGGAATCTACCCTAGAGAATTTAACATCTTGATATTCTCTTTCTAGAAAACTAATAAAGTGGGTATCGATAAAAGAGTCGAGAAATAAAACTTCTAAACCTTGATTTTTGTGCAGCTCTACATAAGTTGCTTGAGATGCAGGTTCAGTACAATAATAGACTCGGTTTTCATGGCGTTCTTTATTACGTTCTAAATATTCTTTGAGAGTGGTGTAATAAAAACCTTGTTCATCAGTGTTTTTAGCATCAGAAGTTTCTGGAGTTACTTCTTGCCAAACATCTTCTCCTTCTGCTTGTACTTCTACTGCTGGTTTTGCTTCAGTTTCAGTTGTTTCAGTTGGGTTAAGTTTGGCTGTAGTGCGGAAAATTATGATGTCTTCTACTTGCTTTTTAAACTTATCGTCATTCAATGCACCAAACTTAACAAATGTACCTACATCTTGCCAACAACTGATATATTTATCTTTTTCATCGCGATAAATTTCTTTCAGGCGATCGCCTACTTTTTTTGCTATATAATCAGCGATTCTTCTGACAGTTCGATTACTTAACAGGGAACTACGAGAGACGTTGAGAGGAATATCTGTACTATCAATTACTCCTCGTAAAGGCATTAAAAATTTAGGAATAATTTCTTCACAATGGTCGGTAACAAATACTTGATTACAGAATAGTTTGATATTACCTTGGGTAACATCTACATCTGGTTTTAATTTAGGAAAATAAAGAATTCCATTAACAATAAAAGGATAGTCAGTATTTAGATGCACCCATAATAGAGGTTCTTCCTGGAAAGGATAAAGATGACGATATAGTTCTAGGTAGTCTTCTTGAGTAACATTTTGAGTAGATTCTCGCCAGATTGCTTTGTGTTTATTAACTACTTCTTCTTCAAATTTTATTGCCACTGGCATAAAATCACAGTAGGTTTTAATCAACTGTTGAATTCGAGTAGTTTCAAGATATTCTTGTTCTTCATCTTGGAGAGTTAAGGTAATAGTTGTACCTCTTTCTGTACGGGGAGAATCTGATAATTCAAATTCTGGAGAACCGTCACAACTCCAATGAACAGCTTCAGCACCTTCTTGATAGGAAAGGGTATCAATTTCTACTTTTTTAGCAACCATGAAGGAGGAGTAAAAGCCCAAACCAAAATGACCAATAATTGCGTCCTCATCGCCACCTTTATACTTTTCTATAAACTCTTCTGCACTGGAGAAAGCAACTTGATTAATATATTTTTTGATTTCATCGGCGGTCATACCGATACCATTATCAGTAATCGAAAGAGTTTGATTTTCTTTGTCTATTTTAATTTCTATTTCTGGATTAGTAACATCACCACTATACTCTCCAGTTCGAGCCACCATTTTAAGTTTGGCAATAGCATCTACACCATTAGAAACTAATTCTCTTAAGAAAATTTCATGGTCAGTATAGAGAGATTTTTTAATAATTGGGAAGATATTTTCAGTATGGATACTGATCTTACCTTTTTCTAGGGTTGTACTCATAATGTTTATCTCTTTTATCTATGGGAATTAATTTTACTTGAGCATTAAGGTAGTTATTCAGGTTTGTGTTCTCTTGATAGATATAAAATCAGAGAAATATTCTGGCCATTTACCCCGAGACTTATTGCTCAATACTATTTAATGATTGTGATTTATTGAGTCTTTTTTTTAAACAGGGATTGCACCAAACATCTGATTCGGATTTCACTACCTAAGCAGTTGTAATATTAATATCAAGGGCGATCAAGGCATACCACAATAGTGAGGGTAAAGAAGGAAGAAAAATCAATAAATCAATAAATAATCAAGATAAACAATTTATATTAATTACATATATTATAAAAAGTAGGCCTATTCAATTGTATTCTGATTAATCCAAAAATTTTCCTATTTGATATCTAAATGTAGAATATATCCATAAACTAGAAATTGATTTTGCTAACCTATATTTACAATTTAATAGTTATGGTTTTCTGTATCAAAAACAAATTGTGATTATATTTGATTGAGTGGTTTATAGAGAGCAGATTCTTTCAATAGTTTTTGAATTAACTTACTATATCTATATATATTATTCATTGTTGAACTACCTCCGATACAGGTTCATAAGCAATAAATTTAACTTTTGAGGGGGTTTGGGGGAGCTATAAGTCCCGCGCTATATTCGCGCATAATTAGCGCCGGGATACATGGACTCCCCCAAGCTAATTTTATCCGGTCAAACCCGGTAAAATTAGCAGTTACTACAATCTGTTTTTTGTGGTAAGATTCTTTTCATGCTGAATCTAAACTACACCTATCGCATTTACCCCGATCAAAAACAAGTCGAGTTGCTCAACGAATGGCTCGAAACTTGTCGAGTAGCTTACAACTACGCGCTCAGGGAACTGAAAGACTGGATTGCTTCTAGAAAGTGTCCAGTAGATAGGTGTAGCTTGGAGTCAGAGTATATAATGATCGCCGATTATCCATTCCCTGGGTATCAGCAACAGCAAAACAAACTCCCCAAAGCTAAAAAAGAGTTTCCTAGTTTAGCAGCAGTTCCCTCTCAGGTTCTGCAAACAACCATCAGGAGATTGCACGATGCTTGGGACTTTTTCCAGAATAGAGGTTACGGATTTCCTAGGTACAAAAAGTATGGACAAATGAAGTCGATACTTTTCCCTCAGTTTTCCACCAACCCAATTACAGGGTGGCAAATCAAGTTACCCAAATTAGGGAAAGTACAAATCAACTTGCATCGACCAATCCCTGACGGGTTTGTTGTCAAACAAGTCAGAATTCTCAAAAAGGCAATGGGGTGGTTTGCTGTTATTGCCATTCAATCTGATATTTCTATACCAGAACCAGAGCCTCATGGTCATTTCGTGGGAATAGATATCGGATTGAACAGTTATCTGGCAACCAGTGACGGCTTTACAGAACCAGGACGCAAATTCTTTGCAACAGAGCATCGTCGGCTGAAAGTGCTACAACGCAGATTGTCGAAGAAGAAAAAACGTTCTGCTAACTATGAAAAAGCCAGGATTAAAGTAGAAAAGCAGCACAATCATATCGGTTTCAAGCGCAAAGACTATCAGTTCAAGTTAGCTCACAAATTGTGTGACATGGCCGGAACAATCTTCGTTGAGGATATTGATTTCCGAGTTATGGCAAAAGGATTTCTTGGCAAACACACGATTGATGCGGCTTTTGGGCAGTTTCGGAGTATTCTTTCTTATGTGGGAAAAAAGCGAGGGGTATATGTCGCCGAAGTAGACCACAAGGGGACATCTCAAACCTGCCCAAACTGCCGAATTGAAACTCCGAAAGAACTGTCTGATAGATGGCATAGCTGCCCAGAATGTAAGTATGAGGTCGATCGCGACATAGCCTCAGCTCAGGAAATCTGTAACCGAGGCTACGAAGCACTTAGTACCCAGGGACTCTGGGGGAAAGAAATTGGCTGTCAAGTCGGGCTGTCGGGGGCTTTTTGCCTAGACAAGTGGCGTCGGGCAGCAATATCTAACAGTGATGTTGGAAGCCCGCGCTTTATCTATTGATTCAGCGCCGGGAGGATGTCACTCGCCCTAATATTGGCATCAATCAAAGAGAGGAAAATACCAATCTTGATGTGGTTTCTGCAAAACGGGGCAGCAAGAATTTAGCTACAGGTCACGAAATTGAGATTCACGGTCCTTGTCTAATTGTTTATCGGCCGGAAAAACCTCACACTTGTGGTGCTACGGTTTGGATTGAGACTTTGGCAACAGCGACAGTGTTTGATTTTGATGGCAAAGTCTGTAGAGTTGATAGTAGGTGGATGTGGGAAGAAGAGGATATGTGGAAGATTAATAAGATTAATATTGATGAGTTATGTAGCAATTCTATTTAAATTACATCTTAAAACTTTACTCAAGATTTGAGTATTGTAAGTAGTCGTGCAAAATAAATTTCCTAATTGAGGAAAGTACTGATGCAATAGAGGATTGCCAGAATGTGTAATTAATTTTGCAAACCCTACTTATACCAAGCATGACAAACAGTTGATATCTAATCCGGCTATGATGTCTCACGTTTTTCATAACCTTGCTTTTTCCGTTTTTATTATTTTTGATAATAGTCCTCAGAATACTCACTTTTTAAAGATTCAATATCCAGCTTATGAAATTGAATCCATTCTTGAATCTTAGAATCACTAATTTCATCAAGTTGATAATCTTTAAACTCTTTAAAAAAAGACTTTACGTTATCTCTCAAATGTTTGAGTTTTCCTTTTCTCATAATCTCAACATGATGAGTAAAGTTTCCTTTATGGGATACATCTTTAGTAGGAATAATTAATATTCTTTTTACTTGGTCTGTTTTGTATTCTTTGTCAAACCAACCGCAGTGGTTATTCATCTGACCTGTTTCAGATTTATATATTTCGCTCCGTGAGTCTTCAACTTCACTTTTACACTCAAATATAAAATAATAATCTTTAGAAACACACCAGAGATTATCAGGGCCTGTTTTATACTTTTTCTCTGGTCTTTCACTCAAAAAACCTATAGCACTGCCTAAATCTTGAAGTGCTTTCTCAAACTTTGGTGCTTCTATACCAAAACTCAAATTTCCTAGAATATCGTCTACAGTCAACATAAGTTCTTCGTAGGTTTTCTGTTTAGATATCCAATCCTTAATTCTTTTAATCCTATTTTCATTTATATAGCTCAATTTTGTATAATTAATCCCTTCTTTTGGTTTAAGAAGCCCCTCGTTCTTTTTCCAAGCACTCTTTTGAGTTAAATTAGATTCTGCTTTACTAATTTTGTACTTATAACGAGCCATAATTTGTAAATACCAACCTTTTTCTGTCTCGTCATTTCTATAGTAATCATCAATTATTTTCTGTAAATAATTTATTGCCTTCTCAGGCTCGTTATAATAAAAACTTTCTTCTGCTTTTCTTTCTAACTCTAAAATTTCTAATATATTTTATAGTTACATATCCAATGCCAAATTTCTCTGCTTCTAGAGCTGTTTGCTCTACTAAATATTTATTAGGACAGACATATAAACACGAACCTTTATTCTGATTTAATCTTGATTGAAGTATCAATAAACCGATTAATGTTTTTCCCTGTCCGGTGTGTAACTTCAAAATTAAGTCTTGGTCTTCTTTTCTATTAGACCACCACTCTTGCAATATTTCTATTTGTACTGGGCGAAGCGGACCTGTTTCACTTTTTCTATCCAACTGATCGTAAATTTCAATTGGATTTACCTTTTTTTGTATAGATTTAACTCCAAGTTTCTTTTTAAAATCAACCATGCTTTTAATGCTTATAAAACTAATACTTAGAAAATAATCGCTTAAGTTAGCAACTTTGTTTACCTTGTAACGATAAATTATTATTAATTATTAATTGCTGAATGGAGAACTAGAAGCTCGCACTCTTATCAAATTACCTTTTCACAAATTCCAATTCCTCTTTTTTCCCAAACACCAAACCACCATCTAAACAATTAATTACCACAATATCCCCACCAACAAACTTATTCTCTAAAATCAAATTTGCCAGAGGATTTTCTCCAGTTGCCAAGTTGGTTTACCTCATATAAAAAATTATCATATTTTTCTTCATTAACACTTTTGCCTATTGACATCCTCCCGGCATCAAATCAGAGTAACGCAATGCGGGATTCCCATCCATCAAAACAACCGAAGTTGCTTAAACTCAGGGCGGGTTGACACATCGTTGGAATCTGCTGATTTAGAACCAGCCTTACGTCTCCTCCGCGTCCGATAAATAATCGACCGTTGACCCTCGGCGACTACAGCCTCCTGCGGAGGAGCTTCGCTAACAAAAATTGAGAGTTGTATAGGTGTTTCCAATACTTCAGCCTTAATAGTTTCAACTTTGGTTATCCGTTGAGTTACTGTTTCAATTATTGGAGTATTCAGAATATTTACAGCAGCATTGATATCACGGTCGTGGAATGTTCCACAATTAAGACAAGTCCACTCACGTTTGCGCAGCATTCCGCAGGAAACATTTAGTTCCTTCTTACCACCTTTAAACCCACAATGAGAACATTTTCTAGTAGTAGGTTCCCAACGATTAATTACTCTAAACTCTTTACCATATTTATCACATTTAGATTCAGTTAATGTTCTGAATTGTCTCCAACCTAGATCGTTAATAGCTTTAGCTAATTTATGATTACGTTTGCGAAGCATTCCGTAGGAAACCATGCCAGAAACATTCAAATCTTCTAACACAATAGTGTCGTATTTACTGACTAAATTAGTT
This sequence comes from Okeania sp. SIO2B3, assembly GCF_010672525.1. Taxonomy (GTDB): domain Bacteria; phylum Cyanobacteriota; class Cyanobacteriia; order Cyanobacteriales; family Microcoleaceae; genus Okeania. Next base: position 20,750 of record NZ_JAAHGH010000016.1, read on the forward strand.
GAGAGTTTATGAAGAAAATCAGTTCTAATTTCTTGGATTTTTGCATGAAGTTTAGCTACTCTAACCCGTGCCTTTTCTCGACGTTTACTACCTACTTCAGTACGAGCAAACTTACGTTGAAACTTAGCTAACTTTTTGAATTTTTTCTGGAGTGGTTTTGGTGCATTAATCTTGTCTCCATTGCTCAAAGTTGCAAATGTAGAAATGCCTAAATCAATGCCAATTGAATTATTAGTTTTAGGCAGAAATTCCGAATTAGTTTCCACTACAAAGCTAGCAAAATATCTATTAGCTGAATCTTTGATAATAGTTACAGAAGTAGGCTGACTAGCTAATGGCCTTGACCAAACTATTTTAATTTTACCTACTTTTGGTAGATAGATTTTATCTTGACAAACTTTGTAATTAGCCCCGACAAATCTTGCAGCTTGTCTAGATTTTCTAGATTTAAACTTAGGAGGCTTGGCCTTGATACTTTTACGTTTACCTTTACAACTATCAAAGAAATTCTTATATGCCTGGTCTAAATCTTTGAGAGACTGTTGTAGTGGAGTAGAAGCTACATCTTTTAACCAAATTAATTCTTTCTTGGCGCTTGTTATGAACTGTTTAGTTAGATCGGTATATGAAGGTTTTTTATCCCCTTTAGCGTACAATTGATTGCAGTGAGCTAATGACTGATTCCAAACATATCGGCAACACCCAAATAGTTGATTTAATTTGGTTGTTTGAATATGATTAGGGTAGATTCTGTATTTATATCTAGCTTTCAATGTTTTAGACTTATGACTAACACTAAACCAAGATCAATATTATTATAGCAGAGGTTGGCATTCATCCCGGCACCAAATTAAAATTATGGTGCGGGTCTTCTGCCAACATTAAGATAATTTTGACTGGCGAGCTAGAAGCTCGCACTCTGATAAAATTACCTTTTCACCAATTCCAATTCCTCTTTTTTCCCAAACACTAAACCACCATCTACACAATCAATTACTACAATATCTCCACCAATAAACTTATTCTCTAAAATCAAATTTGCTAGAGGATTTTCTAATTCTTTTTGAATTGCTCGTTTCAAAGGTCGCGCTCCATAAACCGGGTCATATCCCACTTCAGCAATGTGGTCTAAAGTCGCAGCAGTTAATTTCAAACTAATTTTTTGTTCGCCTAATAATCTTTCAATTCTCTTCACTTGAATCTCCACAATTTGCCGTAATTCATTCTTCCTTAAAGTGTGGAACAATATAATCTCATCCACCCTGTTTAAAAACTCCGGTCGGAAATGTTTTCGCAACCCCCCCATCACTCGTTTATACATCTCCTCATACTTAGAGTCATCCCCCGCCACATCCAAAATATACTCACCACCAATATTACTCGTCATTACAATTACAGTATTACTAAAATCTACCAGCCTTCCTTGAGAATCAGTAATCCTACCATCATCCAATACCTGCAACAATATATTAAATACATCCGGGTGAGCCTTCTCCACTTCATCAAACAGCAGCACAGAATAAGGATGTCGCCTCACTGCCTCCGATAACTGACCCCCTTGGTCATAACCAACATATCCAGGCGGTGCCCCTACTAACCGAGAAACCGCGTGTTTTTCCATATATTCCGACATATCAATCCGCACCAAAGCATCATCCCGGTCAAATAAAAACTGTGCCAAAGCTCGCGCCAATTCTGTTTTACCAACTCCAGTAGGACCGAGAAACATAAACGAACCAATAGGTCGCCCCGGGTCTTTCATCCCTGCCCTAGCACGTCTAATAGCTGCTGCCACAGCTTCCACCGCTTCCGACTGCCCAATTACCCGTTGATGTAAATGTTTTTCCAATTGTAGTAACTTCTGGCGTTCCGACTCCAATAAACGATTTACCGGAATACCCGTCCACTTAGCAACGATAGTGGCAATATCTGCATCCGTAACTTGTTCCCGGAGGAGAGACGAACCTTGAGCTTGAACCTTTAATAATTCTGCTTCCTTAGCTTCGCGATCGCGATGTACTGTTTCAAGTTGGCCATATTTTAATTGAGCTGCGGTATTCAGGTCATAAGCTCGTTCTGCTTGTTCTATTTGTACTTTTAATTTATCCTCTTCTGCTTTAAGGGAATTAATTGTATTTAATAATTCTTTTTCCCCCGACCATTTAGAAGAAAATCTTTCCTGCTTTTGCTTCAAGACATTAATTTCATTTGTAATGCTTTGCAATGCTGGAGAAACTTTCGCAGGTGGAGCAGGTTCAGAATTTTGATCTTTTTTGCTGCCTTGTAACTCTCCTTCTATAGAAAGTTTCTCCATTTCCAACTGCATAATGCGTCTGTCAATAGCTTCTAGTTCTTCAGGTTTAGAAGTAATTTCCATTTTGAGTTGAGCAGCAGCTTCATCTACCAAGTCGATCGCCTTATCTGGCAAAAAGCGGTCCGAAATATAACGGTTAGAAAGAGTTGCAGCAGCAACCAAAGCAGCATCAGTAATTTTTACACCGTGGTGAGTTTCGTAGCGGTCTTTCAACCCCCGTAAAATAGAAATAGTATCCTCTACACTTGGTTGACCAACCTCTACCTTTTGAAACCGACGTTCCAGGGCAGCATCTTTCTCTATATGTTTGCGATATTCATCAATAGTTGTCGCACCTATGCAACGCAATTCTCCACGAGCAAGCATTGGTTTGAGAAGGTTACCTGCATCTACACCAGAACCAGATCCGCCACTGGAACCTGCACCAACAACAGTATGTAGTTCGTCGATAAATAGAACAATTTGACCGTCAGAGTTGGTGACTTCTCGCAAAACCGATCTGAGCCTTTCCTCAAATTCCCCTCTAAATTTTGCTCCTGCGATGAGACTTCCCATGTCAAGACTAATGAGCTGTCGTTCTTTGAGAGACTCTGGAACGTCGCCGTTAACAATGCGTTGAGCTAAACCTTCAGCGATCGCTGTTTTTCCAACTCCTGGTTCTCCAATAAGTACGGGATTATTTTTTGTCCGACGGGATAAACAACTAACCACGCGCCGAATTTCTTCATCTCTACCAATAACAGGGTCAAGTTTGCCTGCTTTAGCTAACTCTGTCAGGTCGCGCCCATATTTTGCCAAAGCATCATAACTAGCTTCTGGGTTTTGGTCTTCGACTTTGGTACTACCACGAACTGCTTTAATTGCTACTTCTAGTTGTTCAAATTCAACTTTTGGAGTAGTTTGGGGGCGCTCAAAACCAGGACGAGTTGGTAGTTGGGGAGTACCTCCACCAAGGAGTTTATTACCAAGGCGTTTGTCTTGGTAAAAAGCTAGTAGAAGGTGTTCGACGGCAATAAATTTGTCTTCCCATTTTTCTTTTGCTTCATCAGCGAGGTCTAGAAAAACTTCTAGACTACGTCCTAGATAGAGATGTTCAATACTACCAACTTTAGGTTGGCGTTTGGTGAAAGAGTCTATTTGTTGGAGGAGATTTTCTGATTCTATACCAACGCGGTTTAAAATTTTGTTGGCTGTTCCCTGTTGTTCTAAAAGAGCAGTGATTAGGTGTTCTACTTCTAGTTGTTGGTTTTGGTAACGTCGGGCAACGTCCTGGGATTTGACTATGGCATCCCAGGCTTGTTCTGTAAATTTGCTTGGGTCAGTTGGCTGCATTTGGACTATTTTAAAATTTTTCCTATAAAACTATTTATAGGGTAGGTCGAACCTTGCTGTCTTTAAAATAAAAGAAGGAAGATAAATTTTGGGCTTAACTTCAAGCTGTTTTATCCGTTCTTAGAAACCTACGATTATCTATATAAATCTATGATTTTCTCTAAATAATCAGTTCTATTCTTGCTTCAATCTGGCAACGTCGGCGCCTGTCCAGTCCACAAGCTGTCACGGTCGTTCGCGTCAGCGGAGCGTAGCTCTCACTGACCGCCATAGCTAAATTCAACTTACTATTTATCTTTTCTGTAGCGGGTTTAATACCCCACCGTCATTTCACTTATCAGTTATCAGTACCTCTGGTTAAAGTCAGAGGCTTGAAATATTGAACTTGATTCTTTTTTCATCCCCTTGAAAGGGCAGGCTATTGACCTTATTTTTTGGTCACTTACAGTGCTGAAAATTGTTTAGGGTCATAAGGCCGATTGTTGACTATCCCCATACAATTTTCCCTTCTGCCTTCTGCTTTCTTCAATTATTGCTAGCTACAACTTCTTTTTCTGAATTGCTACTACGAGAGCTTAACTGAATTAGTTCTACTTTATAACCATTTGGGTCTTCAATGAAGGCAATAACTGTGGAGCCATGTTTCATTGGCCCTGGTTCCCTTGTCACTTTTCCTCCCTGTGCTTTTATTTGTTCGCAAGTGCCATAAATATCATCAACACCCAAAGCAATATGGCCATAAGCATCGCCCAAGTCGTATTGGTCTTTGCCCCAGTTATATGTTAATTCAATTACTGTGTGGTCTGACTCATCGCCATAACCAACAAAGGCTAGAGTAAATTCACCACCTGGATAGTCTTTTTGGCGTAATAGTTTCATACCGAGGACATCGCAGTAGAATTTGAGGGATTCTTCTAGATTGTTGACTCGCAGCATTGTGTGTAGTAGTCGCATGGTCTACTCCTTATTCCTTGACTATATGTACTTTTTATTTTGAAGCAATTTGGTCAATCTTGGGAGTCAATGTTGTCTTACTGGTAACTATTAGCACTCACAGGACTTACGCATTACTACCATATCTAGTAAGATATAACGGTCCTTAGCCCCTACAGATAGTGTACGATTTAATATTTTGCGTAAGTCCTGACTCAGTTATTAGTAGATTCCTCCCATAAGAATTACAGAGATTAACAACTTCTGACTTCTGACTTCCTTAACCTCTTGAGCTTAATTTTCTAGTTTGATCAAACAGGATTGGGTCGCGCAACCCCGCCTTTTAACGCGAAATGTTTTTGGAAGCTTGCTCAAATCCCCGTGACAAAAACAACTTCTGACTTCTGACTTTTGACTTCTGACTTCCTTGACCTCTTAAACTTAATTTTCTAGTTCTATTACTTCCATTTTATAGAATTTAATACTTGTGTGATCGCCATCTTACTTTGGTTACATTCACTCAAATAACAGTTAAGTCATACAACCAAATAAATACAATTTCTATATTACTAAAACTTGATAATAGTGAGATAGTAGTCAGTATTTAATCGTAGTTATTTTGACAAACTATGATAGACTACTTTTTCTAGTTTCGACTTTTCTTGAGTCAAAGCACGATCGATTTTCTTAACTCCTTCTAAAGATATTAATGACTTGCATTGCTTAACTAAATTTTCCCAACTATGTAATATTTGAATTGAATTAGATTTCTGAATTTTATCAACATAAAATTGTGCCCAAAATTTAGGGACATACTTTTGCTTTCTAGCCTTTATTCGCTTTCTCCACTTAGTAAAATCTGATTTTTTTGGTGGTTCTACCCCCAAAATTGGTGGCATATCGGCATAACTTACAAACCTACTTTTACCTTTTCCTACAACATGAATTACATACTTCCAACAGTTTATTTTGTAGATATTATCTGATTTAATTCCCAAATGAAATGCTAAGGCATCTCTAGTTACAAATCTACCCAATGGATGAGCAGAAGTAGATTGATTTTTGATGATTCTTTTCATAAAATCTACCTTAAGTTTATATATATTTTTTTGGGGGCCGTATTTGTTTATTTATGTGTCTGTAATTCTATATTAAATAATACTTGGCTATTTTGTCAACATATAATAGTAAGCTAATTTTTTACAAAAACAAATCAATTATAATTGCCCATTATTGGGATAAATTATGGACAATAATATTTTCAATATTAGATAATAGAAAAACTCAATAATAGAGCCTAATGAAGTATGTCTGGCAACCGTCAAATTCGCAACGTACAGTAGTCAGAATTCAAGAGGAATTTTGTCAGAAAAATTATTTTTTATACACCATTTGTTGCTATTTGTAAGTTATTTATGTCACTAACAAAATAGAGAACAGCGGTGCGACCCAGCGTCGGCGACAGACACAAGGGGTCGGAACCAGGCGTTTTGCGCACTGCAAAACATGATATTAGGTAAATTTTTGTCAAAAATTAGAATTTTTTTGAGGAAAATGTAAAAATAGATACAGAAATAAAAAAAAATTAACTGGGTCTGATGATATGAAACTAAATAATGACTATCAGCGTAATCGACAAGAGCTTCCTACTATTAATATGATGATGGGGGAAGCAGTGGAGGAATATAGTGGACAACATAGAGGCCAAGGATGGACTTATCCTTACGTTAAACATATTCCTATACCTCAGCATCTTTCTCAAAAGCTTTGTTGCGCTAGAGATGATGAGTTAGCTCAGGAAAAACAAACTATTAATGTTGCTCAAAGAGTAAAAAAGAAGCAGGTTGAACCAAAAAATATAGCTCAGGTATATAGAACAAATATATGCGATATATTACAGTGGCGACGTTCAATAGCTAAGGCCAAAGGAGATGAAAGGTTATTAAGTTTGTTAGAAGATGAGTGGCGAGATAAATCTTGTGGATAAAGTTATGATTTTTTATTTTTAGGATGTGCTTTTTGAAGAGAAATTAGTCGATTTTGAAAGCAGTGAGAATTATTTGAAAAGTGGAACTCAACATTAGGTATTTTCAACAATTAATAATTAATTATTAATTATTAATTATTACCTCTCCTTGAAAAGAAGAGGATTGACTAAAAGGAAAAATTGTTCTTCTCTTGGTCGATTGAATATGGCGAGGAGACCTCGCCATCCCACCCTTTTGCTAAGGAAAAGCCTGAAGACTACTGGATAATACCGAAATAGTAGCCCGCAACAACCAAGTTGATAGCCAATAATAATAAAGCCCAACTTGCACGAAAAGAATATTTCATCTAAATTTATTCTCCATATTTATAGTGACGTTCTCCTACATCAAATCAAAGATTATAATGTAGGCTTCCCAACCTTGCGGATAGGGCTTTCTGTTTTGCTGGCGCAACGCTGCGCGTTATATGTCGCGGAGCGAAACACAGGGAGTGCAACCACGCGAGCCCTCCGCAGACAGAGACGATAAGACCCACCGCCTTTTTTTGGGATCAAGAAAATCCTATCATAAAATTGATTCAATATCATACAAACATTTAAAGATTAGGAATTTATCTGTTCTATTTTCCCTTCTTGATTTAAACACTTTCTCCAGCATGATAAGAACTACGCACTAGAGGGCCAGAACGCACATGAGAAAAGCCCATTTGTTGAGCGATCGCTCCAAGCTCGTCAAATTCTTCTGGTGTCCAATATTTTTGTACGGGCAAATGGGCTAGAGAAGGACGCATATATTGGCCTAAAGTAATGCGATCGCATTCTACTTTTCTCAAATCTGCCATGGCCTCGACTATTTCAGTTTTCGTTTCTCCATGTCCCAACATTAGCCCTGACTTAGTAGGAATATTAGAGTTTAACTCCTTAACAATCCGTAATACATCAAGCGATCGCTCATATTTTGCTCCACGACGCACAGGGCCTTGTAATCGTCGTACTGTTTCAATATTATGGTTATAGCAAGCAGGTTCAGCATCTATAACTATCTTTATCCGTTGCTTTTGCCTTTCAGCTAGAGAAACAGATAACTTCTCAACCCCAAGTCCATCTTGACCACCCCAAAAATCAGCCGTTAATACCTCAATTTTCGTTTCTCGGTTCCGTTGTCTAATAGCTGTCATTGTTGCGACAAACCAACTAGCACCGCCATCTGACAAATCATCCCTAGCAACAGAAGTCAATACCACATACTCCAAACCCAACAATTCTACAGCTTCAGCTACTTTTTGTGGTTCCTCCGGGTCTAAAGGCATCGGAGCATGACCCTTATCCACTTGACAAAAAGCACAAGACCGTGTACAAGTAGGACCCATCAATAAAAAAGTAGCTGTCTTCTGGGCATAACATTCGCCTCGGTTAGGACAGCGGCCTTCCTCACAGATGGTATGGAGCTGACGCTGCTTTATAATTTTCTGTACAGTAGAAATATCACTAGCTTTTCCCAAAGAAGGACGCAGCCACTTTGGCATACTCTGAATTTGGGCTTTCATCTCAGCAGTATTTACCTGAGTTGATATTGATTGACCATTTTTTGTAGCCATAAAAAATTAAAAATAACAACTTCGTGCGCTTTTATATTAGCTGAATCGCCCTTGAGCCTCACGCCATAATCTTTCATTTGGCGGATGAATCGGCGGCCAATTGAATAGGTTCGATGCCCATTCAATTTGCAACCATCCCACCAGAAGCTTTCGCCCTAGTTGAAAAACTTGTATTATTATCTTGCTATCACCCCTGAAATTTTCCACCATGCGCACTGCCTACCAATATAAATTAAGGCCAAATAAAGAACAGTTAGCCACAATAGAATTGTGGTTGGAATTGTTGCGTCGGCAGTACAACTATAGGTTAGGCGAGCGGTTCTCGTGGTGGTCAGAAAACCGTTGTCCGGTTAACGCTTGCCCCTTGGTAATGCCAATTCCTCAACTAAGAGACCATCCAGATTATTACTCTCAAAAAAAAGATTTAGTCAATACCAAAGACAAATTTCCGGAATACAAGCTAATTCACTCTCAGATTTTACAGGATTGCATAAAACGAGTAAAACTTGCCTTCGATAGATGGTTGAAAACAGACAAAACTGGACAGAAATTAGGAAAACCAAGATTTAAAGGAAAAGGTCGTTATCGTAGTTTTACTTATCCTCAAATCAAGCAAGACTGCATAGAAGGAAACAAAATAAACTTGCCCAAAATTGGCAAAATCAAGTTGATTCAACATCGACCAATACCGGAAGGTTTTCAAATTAAAACAGTAACAATTAGTCGTAAAGCAGATGGTTATTATCTAACTTTATCCCTAGAAGACAAATCAGTTCCAGCTTTAACAACTCAAGTTGAACCAACATTAAAAAACACTCTGGGAATCGATATGGGGCTGAAAGAATTCTTAGTAACAAGTGAAGGAGAGTCTATCCCCATACCTCAATACTACCGAAAATCTCAGCAGCGATTAAAGACACTACAAAAACGTTTATCCCGTAAAAAGAAAGGAAGCAAAAGATGGTTAAAAGCTCTTTTAGCTGTTGCTAAACAACATAAAAAAGTAGCCGATCGACGTAAAGACTTTCATTTCAAAACAGCCAATGAATTGTTATCAAAAGCAGAAGTTATCGCCCATGAAAACTTAAACATTAAAGGGCTAACAAAGACCCGTTTGAGTAAATCAATTAACGATGCTGGATGGAGTCAATTTCTGTCTATTTTGACTGTCAAAGCTGGAAATGCTGGACAGAAAACTATAGGAGTGAACCCTAAAAATACCAGCCAAGATTGCTCAAATTGTGGGGAAAAAGTCCATAAAGAATTAAACATACGAACTCATTGTTGTCCGCATTGTGGTATTGTCATAGACCGCGACTGGAATGCAGCGATAAATATAAAAAATAGGGCGGTAGGACATTCCGTCCTTAAAGCTCGTGGAGCCCGACGGGATACCGGGGCTGCGAAACGAGAAGCCCACACAATGCGCGTCAGCGAGGGTGTGGGAGTATGTCACAACAAATAGATGTAGAAGCCTTGATTTAGCGATCTTTATGGCCGATCGCCAGAATATAGATAAGATTAATTTGAAAAAACTAACTGATAACTGGAGGAGCTAGTCGTGGCAGGACACAAAATTTTAGTTATTGATGATAGTAAAGTTATTAGGGTAAGAGTCAAAGAAATGCTTCCCCAAGGAAACTTTAATGTTATTGAGGCAAAGGACGGCCAAGAGGGACTGAAATTTATTAGTAAGGAACGCCCGAATTTAATTATGTTGGACTTTCTACTACCAAAAGTTACTGGTTGGGAAGTGTTCCAAAAAATTCAATCCCAGCCTCAACTAAAGAAGATTCCATTGGTATTAATGTCAGGCCGTAAAGAAGAGGTAACGGATAAAATTCCTGAACCTTTTGAGAAACATTTTTTTGCTTTTCTAGAAAAACCTTTTGAGAAAAAAGAACTAACTGCAGCCATTAAGTCTGCTTTTGATTTGGCCAAAAAACGCCCGAGCGAGCAAATCGAAGTTGCTGCTTCGGAGGGGAGTTCTGGTGATATTAAGGCGTTGCAAGCTCAAGTTAAGAAAATGCAAGCTGAAATTGCAGCATTGAAAAAACAAATGGCTCAACTTGTGACTATCATCAAACAAAAGTTGAAGTAGTGAAATCAGTGATTAAATAGGGTTTGCGCTTCACTAGTCTTATGGGTAAGGGTAGGAGACAGGAGACAGGAGACAGGAGACAGGAGACAGGAGACAGGAGAAATGGGAATTATAGAGCAGGTAGGAGGAAGAAGAATTAAGGAGTTATTCTGCGCAACTCTTACCTAAAATGCGCTCTTTTTTGAACCATTACAACCTAAGAGCTTGGACTTTTTTTAACTAAAAAATGCGCTAAACCTTTATATGTCAATACTTTTAGATTTAATCAGCAAGCCCTAAATAGGGTTTGCGTATGGAAAGTCTTTTTGCTGGGGTAGGAGACAGGAGACAGGAGGAACGGGGAATTATAGAGGAGGTAGGAGTAAGAATTGTCTCTCAATTTTTCTGCCATAATCATCCCAAAATACTAGCATACATGAGCTTTTTCCATTCCAAAGCTGGTACTTTTTTCAACTCTAAAATGCGCTCAACCTTTATATGTCAATATTTTTAGATTTAATCAGCAAGCCCTAAATATTAGAAATCTCTAGAAAAGAGGGAACAGGGAGAAATAATTGGCAATTTCTGGATCAGAATTGATTTGATTTTTAATTTCCGGAGATATCTATTGGTTATTGATTATGCGGTTACAAAAAAACTTTCTCCTTTTTCTCCTGCTCTTCTTTCTTCTCTCCTGACTCCTGACTCCTGAGGACTCCGTCGTTATTTATTTTATATAGCAATGAGCGCTGGTATATTTACAAATTGCAGGAGAGACCAAATAGCTAAAAGTCTTATATTATAGGCAATTTATTCCCCCTTCCGGAGCTGTTGCTTTCCGGAGCTGTTGCCTGCGCACAGCGCTATAACTGTTCAACCGGAGATGATATAACTCCTTGATTCAAAGAAAAACAAATTATGGTATTAAATTCAGAATTTCTTACTCAACTAAAAGCTGCTACACCTAGACTATTTGATTTACTTGCAGGTTTTTCTCAGGTTAAGGTTTTAGTAGTGGGAGATTTGACCCTGGATGAATTTATGACTGGTCAGGTGGAGCGCATTTCTCGTGAAGCACCTGTATTAATTCTGCGTCATGAAACTACGGAGCAAGTACCTGGTGGGGGAGCTAATGCGGTTTATAATTTTGCTAAGTTGGGCGCTCAAGTTAAGGTTGTAGGTTTGTTGGGAAAGGATGAGCAAGGTAAAGCACTGCGTCATATTTTTGAAACAGCTAGAGTTGATACTACTGGAATTTTGGTTGACTCAAACCGCCCGACGGTAACTAAGAGTAGAATTTCTGGTCATGCTCGTCAGTCTGTAACTCAACAAATTGTTAGGGTAGATCGAAAATCTGATGATCTGCCAGAAGTTGATTTGCAGTTACAATTGGCAGAGTATATTCAACGACGAGTTGCTACGGTGGATGCAGTAATTTGCTCGGACTATGGGGATGGTGTTTTGACTGCTCCTGTTATAGAGGCGGCTATATCTCATCCACAAAGAACTATAGTGGATACTCAGAAAAATTTACAACGTTACAAGGGTGCTACTCTGTTTACTCCTAATCTTCCTGAAGCGGAGAAAGCAGTGGGATATGCTATTACTAATTCTGAGACTCTATATCAGGCAGGGTTTGACCTCTTGAGGTTAACGGATGCAGAACAAATTTTGATTACTCGTGGTGAGGAGGGGATGAGTATGTTCGATCGCGTGAATAGTTCTAATTCTCCCTCACCTTCTTTTACTTTTTCTGGTACTGGCGATACTCCGATTTATTGTTGGCATATTCCAGCTTTTAACCGGACAGATGTTTTTGATGTTACTGGTGCTGGTGATACGGTTGTTGCTGCTTTGACTTTGGCTTTGAGTATGGGTGCTTCTAGTTGGGAGGCGGCTGTTTTAGGAAATTTGGCTGCTAGTCTGGTAGTGCGTATATTTGGTACTGCAACTACGACAGTGGAGGAACTGAGGGAGGCTTTGCAAGTATTGGTGAGTTAGTTAGGTTCAAGTGGGGGTAGGTTGATAAGATACAGCAGATTCCACTTATATAAACATTTTTATCAAGGCATAAACGTTTGATTTTAGACATTATTTTACTTTTAGGACTTACGCATGAGCGCTATTGGTAGGGTGTGTTAGCGGTAGCGTAACTGAGCAAGACCCCTTATGTAGTACCTTTGCGTAAGTCTTGATTTTATCTTTTTCCTGAAGCATTTCTAATTTAACTTTCTTGATTAGGTAGAGTATCTTTTCCTGAGAATCATATCCTTTTGCTTTTGCTATTTCCCGCATAATCTCAAATTCATCTGGCTCATTTTTGGCAACCCGAATAATGTCTATTTCGCCATTACTAAATTCTGGAGAAACAGTAATTTTTACTTCTCCATTTTTCACTGTTCCTGTTGTTTGTATAATTCTAATTTCATACCTCTTTTTGATTACTGATAATATTTTATCGTTACATATAGACATCCTATTTTATTCCTGTACAAAATCTTGCTACTTTTTGGGAATAGGGACTTAGGGGAGTAGAGGAGTGGGGAAGGGGTAAAAGTATCAGAATTTTTTGTAAGTTGGGTTGAATTAAGAAAGTTCTGTTGTTATGGCTTTTGTGGTGGTGAAAAATCTGGCACTCAAAACTATAACGTCTTAGTTTTTCTGTTGTGGCAGTGAAAAATCTGGCACTCAAAACTATAACGTCTTAGTTTTTCTGTTGTGGCAGTGAAAAATCTGGCACTCAAAACTATAACGTCTTAGTTTTTCTGTTGTGGCAGTGAAAAATCTGGCGCTAAAAACTATAACGTCTTAGTTTTTCTGTTGTGGCAGTGAAAAATCTGGCGCTAAAAACTATAACGTCTTAGTTTTTCTATTGTGGTGGTGAAAAATCTGGCACTGAAAACTATAACGTCTTAGTTTTTCTGTTGTGGTGGTGGAAAATCTGGCACTGAAAACTATAACGTCTTAGTTTTTCTGTTGTGGTGGTGGAAAATCTGGCACTGAAAACTATAACGTCTTAGTTTTTGAATTTAGTGGCATGAAACGCCTAAAATGTTGCAATAGCAATATTAGGGACGGGTTCTACTGGACGCTCCACAGCTAAAACTGTGCGGAGCAATTATTGGTGTCTCTAGAAATCAGGCACTGAAAACTACAACGTCTTAGTTTTTGAATATATTTACTATTATATGATTTTTACTAAAATGGTATTTTAGCACACTACTGAAATACTGAGAAAATTTCTAGCTAAAGGATGGGGTGGTTATCTATGAGAATTTTTTGTGGGTTGGGTTGAAGTAAGAAAGTTTTGATGGTTGCGGAGAATCAATTTTTGTCTTTGTAGGTATTATGGTGATTATAAAAATTATTTTATTGAGCTATGACTTCTCCTAAAACAAATAAGCAGAATCAGATACCACGACGTTTTCGAGAAAGAATACAAGCTGCTAAAGACAACAAACTTAAGGAATTAAACTCAAGTAATGATTATTGGAGAGAAGATGATGAAAAATTAACTGAAATTCCTACTGAAGTTTGGGAGTTAGAGCAGTTAGAAGTATTAAATTTAAGTGGTAATCAATTAACAAATCTGCCGGAATCTATCTCTCAACTTACCAATTTAACTCGGCTTAATTTAAGTGATAATCAATTAACAAATCTGCCGGAATCTATCTCTCAACTTACCAATTTAACTCGGCTTAATTTAAGTGATAATCAATTAACAAATCTGCCGGAATCTATCTCTCAACTTACCAATTTAACTCAGCTTGATTTAAGTGATAATCAATTAACAAATCTGCCAGAATCTATCTCTAAACTTATCAACTTAACTCAGCTTTATTTATATAGTAATCAATTAAAAAATCTGCCGGAATCTATCTCTAAACTTATCAACTTAACTCAGCTTTATTTATATAGTAATCAATTAAAAAATCTGCCGGAATCTATCTCTAAACTTATCAACTTAACTCATCTTAATTTAAGTGATAATCAATTAACAAATCTGCCGGAATCCATCTCTCAACTGACCCAATTAACTCAGCTTTATTTATATAGTAATCAATTAAAAAATCTGCCGGAATCTATCTCTCGACTTATCAACTTAACTCAGCTTAATTTAAGTGATAATCAATTAAAAAATCTGCCGGAATCCATCTCTCAACTGACCAAATTAACTCATCTTAATTTAAGTGATAATCCCCTGGAAACTCCACCAATAGAAATTGCTGGAAAAGGGATAGAAGCAATTAGAAGATTTTTCCGACAGGGAAAAGCAGAAGGAACAGATTATCTCTATGAAGCAAAATTACTAATTATTGGAGAAGGTGGCGCTGGTAAGACGACTCTAGCTAAGAAAATTAAAAACTCAAACTATAAACTAAAAGAAGAAGATTCAACTAAAGGAATTGAAGTTTATCAGTGTAAATTTAAAATAACAAATCAACATAATTTTCAGATTAATATTTGGGATTTTGGCGGACAAGAAATTTATCATGCTACTCACCAATTTTTTCTGACCAAACGCTCCCTATATATTCTTGTGGCTGATACTCGTAAAGAAGATACAGACTTTTATTATTGGCTGAATGTAGTCGAATTGTTGAGTGGTAATAGTCCTGTATTAATTATCAAAAATGAGAAACAAGAACGGAAGCGGGAAATTAATCAGAAAGCATTACAAGGTCAATTTTCTAATATCAAAGGAATCTTAGCAACTAATCTGGCTACTAACCGAGGATTAAAAAAAATTAGAGCATATATAAAACATTACATCAGTAATTTACCTCATATTGGTACTTCCCTTCCGAAGACTTGGAAAAAAGTCCGTGAAATATTAGAAACAGATAGCCACAACTATATTAGTCTAGAAGAATATTTATCCATTTGTGAAGAGAATGGCTTTAAGAAACGAGAGGATAAATTACAATTAAGTGGTTACTTACATGACTTAGGAGTTTGTCTGCATTTTCAAGATGACCCCTTGTTAAATAAAACAGTTATTCTCAAACCAGAATGGGGAACAGCAGCAGTTTATAAAGCTCTAGATAATCCGCAAGTTTATGATAATTTTGGCAAATTTACCAAAGATGATTTGACCAATATTTGGCATGAAGATAAATATGCTAATATGCACGACGAGTTACTGCAATTAATGATTAAATTTAAACTATGCTATAAAATTCCTGGTACTTCTCAAACCTATATTGCGCCTCAACTTCTAACAGAAAATCAACCAGAATATGATTGGGATGAAAATAATAATCTGATTTTACGTTACACCTATGAATTTATGCCCAAGGGAATAATTACTCAGTTTATTGTAGCGATGCACGAGGATATTGAGGAACAAAAATATGTATGGAAAAGTGGAGTTATTCTCAAGAAAAATCGAGCCAGAGCAGAAGTAATTGAATATTACAGTAAGAGAGAAATAAAAATTAGAATTTCTGGGCAGCAAAAACGGGATTTAATGACTATTGTGACTCACGAATTAGATAAAATTCATAGTTCCTATAATAATCGACTCAAATATGATAAATTAATTCCTTGTAATTGCAAGGATTGTAAAGAAAATAGCCAGAATCCTCACTTCTATAAATTTGATGACTTGCAACGCCGGATTAATAATGGTATATTCAAGACTCAATGCGAGTTGTACTATAATGAAGTTAATGTATTAAGTTTAATTAATGATGTAATAGAAAGAGAACCGAGTAGTAGTTTTTTACAACCTAAAGATTCTACAAACCCTATCACAAATCATTATTATGGCTCAGTAATAAATATGAAAAATAATGATTTTATTGGCAGTCAAACTATAGCTGAAAAAATTGTCAATGACCAAAGTCGTAAAATTGAAAATAAAGATGGAAATGTTGTGAGGAATATATTCGGAGATGAGAGTAATATCCGAGATAAAGTAACAGTAAGTTATCCTCAGCAAAAAATGGAGGAACCGAAAAAATTTAGATTTTTAGATTTCGTGACTTGGATGCAGAATGGGCAAATTCTTTTCATCTTAACTTCTTCTATTATTGGCATTCTTTTGCTGATTATTTATCCTCAGTTATATCCAGACGGATTACCAGAATGGATGCCATTTCAAGATATTATTCCAGTTCCACAAACAGAAAATGAATCTAATAGTTCAAAAGAAATGTAACCCATATTCCGCACTTCAAGAGCGTAACATGAAAATTAGTATAAAATCTGTAGCTTGCTTAAGCATTTATACTATATAAATCATCTTCATTTACCGTCGATCGGGAGTCAAATTATCAGTTAAATATTAAGCATAAATACTTGCTGAATTGTTGATTTTGATTGACCACTATAATTTTCTTCTTACTTCTTACCGAAGAATTAATAATTAAATAATTAAATAATTAAGTAATTCAGGTATAAAGCCTCCCCTTTCAAGGGGAAAAAATAAATTTTTTCCTTTTATTCAATCCTCTCCCTAAAAGGGAGAGGTAATTATCAATTATCCATTATCAATTATCAATTATTGAATTATTACTTCTTATTTCTTACTTTTGACTTTTGACTTATATTTTTATGCTACGTTTTGTTATGGGGAATGTAGGATTTGACATACTCCCCGACCTAAAGGTACGGGGATTCTCCTGAAACCAGGATTCTTGGTTTGCTGACGCAAGGCTACGCCAACAATGAGTCCACTTAAACTAAACACCTTACGGCATCTAGTCCAGAGATGGTTCTCTCCCCAAGCGTTCGCTCTATTGCCTCTTTCAGAGGAGCTGCGCTATCAAGAGCCTGTTGCCGTATGCCCTACGGTACAGTTTAAACCTTAAAAAAAACTTTGGTTCTCTGATACTTGTTGCTTAGAGCTTTTCCATACACAAGCATTCCTGTGCAAAACCCCTTAACTCTAGTTTTCAAGGTGCTAGGAAGGCTACGATTAGTAGCTAGGTTTTTAGAGCGGTTGAATACCTTTGCCGCTTTTATAAGTATAACATAAAGTTGCCCTAAAAGTGCAAGGCTTTAAACCCAATTTTTCGGTAAGCACTCCAAAGGAAATGCTTACAAAAAAGGAAGAAGTTAGGAACGAAGTTGGAAGAAGGTATAAGTATAATTAAAAACTTTAGTTGTGGGTATAAAGCCCACTAAAAATAAATATTTATTTCAAGGCACGTAGTGCGATGAAATAATACGTCCTTATTTCAATCCCATGTTTTTCAACCTGGGTTTTTCTTCCTTCTTCCCTCTTCCTTCTTCCCTCTTCCTTCTTCCTTCTTCCTTCGTGAATTGATAACTAACTTGTTATCTAGGAATAACTGAAGTTATTAGCCCATATAGTCTATGCCTGAAAAAATTTTTCCCTACATTTTTCTCTACATATGTAGGTTTTATAGGTGGCTTCATTACTTGTAATAATGAATTTAAAGCATAATCTTCAGATGAGTTGACTTGCCGATCAAAAAGAGCAATATTCATCGCTAAAGGAAGAGCGATCGCTGCTACATCTGGCTCTAATTCTTCAACTAATAGATCGATAGACTGAGGTACTCTAATAGCAGAGCGAATTCCGTCTAACATATTTTCATCTAATCCCAATTGTTGTAAATTAGGACATATTTCTTCCCATTTAATTTTCTGATTTGGTTCCCCCGCTTGAATAACATAAGCTATCAACCTTTGCAGCTTTCCTTGTTGCTTGGTTGTCATTATTTGGATCGGTTCGGTTGCTGTTATTTCTTGGGAACTATTTTGAGATGTTTCTATATTAATACCATCGACAATTTTTTGCCAATCTTGGCGATCGCAAGATTCTGGTTTTTCTACAGTTAAGGAAATAGTTATTTTTTTGTCTAGACTAGCATTAAGTTCGGTTACTTCTGCTTTTACTCCCAAAAAACCTAGCCATTTAGCAATTGTATGAATTAACGTTAGACGGGTTGAGTGACAGTTTGCTAATAACCGAACCTGGGTCCGAACCATGGGACGAACTATTTGTGTCAGCATTATGATTAACGTACTGTCTTCGTTATAAGTTTACTTTTTTATAAGATAACTAATTTTTCTAGTATGAATAGCAATTTTAGCTACAGATTTTTTTTTGTCTTGCAGTATTCTGAATTAAATCTCAAAATTGCTACCAAATTTGATATAATAGACATCTCCAAAAATCAAAAATAAAATCAATTATCGTACAGTAATTATCAGTTCTTTCTCCCTATCCCCTATTCCCTCTTATCTGGATATGTCTAATACCAAATATTTATCAATTTGGCATCACCCCTAACACCTTCTTCATGGCATTCTGGCAAAATTTTCTAATAATAATCAAGGTTTAATCTATTTAGAGCTTGCTAATTAAATCTAAAAGCATTTACAGATAAAGGTTTTAGCTTTTAAGGAGCGAAAAAAAGTGCAATTTTTTGAGCTTTAGCGACCAAAAAGTTAGGATAAAAGGCAGAATAATTGCAGAAAAATCAAGGAATAAAATATCCGACTAACTCCTCTAAATTCCCCATTATACATCTCCAAAAATCAAAAATAAAATCAATTATTATCCATAAATTATCAATTATTCCCCTCCTGGGAGGGGTGAGGGGTGGTTGCCTGTTGTTTGTTGCCAGATGAGCTGTTGCCTCTTTTCTGGAGATGTCTATTCCTCCTGACTCTTAACTCCTGACTTCTACCTCATACCAAAAGACTTATTCAGCAAACCCTATTTAGGCTTTGATTTTTAGTATTCTATCTTTTATGAATCTTAATTCCTGATTTGATAATTTAGTATTTTCCTCTAACTCCTAACCCCTAAAACCTAACCCCTAAAACCTAAAACCTTCTTCATGGCATTCTGGCAAAATGTTCTAATAATAATCGATGAATAAAAATGTAGCCACCTCCTACTTTTTGTAAAAAAATTAACTGGGTTGCATAATCAAGAAAACGAGCATAATTCCAAGGAATGTAATTATTAATATACAAAATTATTCGTAAAATAAAATGTTTTACACAAGCTTCCCCACCTCCCACAGCTAATCCAAAAATCAACCCATACTTACCCCAAACTATGAAGTACCAGTCTAATAATTTAGCAGCTAAAATCATCACTATAGCTGCAATTAAACCAAATATCAAAGCATTTTTAGTTGACAGCAAAATACCTTGGTTGGGAACCGTTACTTCTTCTACTCCCGGACCTGTCATACCACGGACTATTCCTAGAATTAGCCCTAAACTTAATCCAGCTATTGCTCCTCTAATCATGCCATAACTAATCTGATTAGGAATTGCAAAATTATACCTGAAAATAACTTCTGTAGATTTAAATAATAGACCAGAAATTAGTCCGACAGTTATGCCAATAATTATTCGGTTGATAGTATATTTTCCTAACCATCTTAAACTTGAGACTGTTTGAATAGTTTTAAATCCAAAGAAACGCCAAAAGTATAAGAAACCAAAAACTATCAAAATTAACAGTTCATGACTTAGTAAAACTTGATTGAATAGATGCCAAAATAATAGTGGAATTATTAGAAAAATAATAATTATATAAGCAATACTATAAATTTTACTTTGTAGCCAATAAGGCTGTATTCGTTCAATTAAAAAAACGGTTTCTGATTCTCTAACCATTTGCTTTGCTAACCAACTAAGCCATTTTTTTACTTCCTCCTGAGAATAGGGAATATTAGCAGAACGACGCTTAAACATTCGGTCAATATAGGCATCAAATAAATGTTCTCTCAGTTCAGTATTACTGCGACTAGGTAATTCTTCAATAGATATTCCTTGATAAGCCAAACTCATAATACTTAAAATTAGAGGAGACCGGGCAAATTCTTGTAATTTCACATCATATTCTAATGCCTTACTTACTGCTGCTAATTCTGAACCTGCATTTTTTAAATACTCTTGAATTTGCTCTAAACTTAAAGGCTGTAAATAGATAGCTGCTTGAAATATCAAGTTACTTGAAAGAGCTTCATAGTCACGAATACGACTACAAACTACTATTTCTGTTTGCCCATATTCTTGACAAAAATAATTCAAAGCATTCACACAATCTTCTCGTTTTTCCCTACTCACTTCATCCAAACCATCAAGTAGTAAAATCAATCTTTGTTCTTGTATCCAAGTTTTGCCAATCTGTTGAGAAACTTGATATTTAGTATGTAATTCCAGAACTAACCAATCAGCGATCGCTTGTTTTTTTCCCTCCCAAGAAGATAGGTTAAAAACAACAGGTATTGATTGAGTTATATCTGCTTCAGTTCTATTAATTAAGTCTTGCGCTAATTCTAATAAAGTTGTAGTTTTTCCCGAACCTGGTTCACCCAAAATTAATAAGGTTCTCCCTACACCTAACTCGTCAAATTTATCAATAATTCTAGTACCTGGCGGTAATTCTTGTTGCGGACTTTCTAAATCTTGCCAAACTAAACCCCAAGGACGATTTACCGCATTTTTTCGTTCTTCTAATCCTAGTTCAATTAATACTTTGCCGTGCAAAGAAGTCTCTAAAACACCTTTCACCCAATAATTTTTTACCTTGTTCAAAAATATTTTGCAATTCCGATATTCCTGCCGATTCATTGATAAATTTTTATCGAAATTTAGAGAATAATTACCATCTTTTACTATTCCTACTTCTGCCAAAACATTATCAATCCAATTTCGATTAAAGATTGCTTCATAAATACAGTTATAAACTTTTAATTTGCCTTTTTTTTGCACAATTAATCCAGTCAATCTTAATTCTAATTGTTCTGAATTATGATTAACCTTTACTCCTTTTGTCAGAAAAATTTTTTGGTATAGTAATAATAACTTCTGGCGTTGATTACTTAATAAAAGGCGGTCACGAATCGTCCGTAAATGTTGTGGTTCATCCTGACTTTCCCAGTTATCTATTATCGTGGTTCGGACAAAATCTTCTACCCATTCTTTTTCCTTGTTATTCGGAATAGAAGAATCAGATTTTACGGTAAGTTGACACAACTTTTGAGTCAGAAAAGGTTGCCCTCCAGTCCAATTTAATATCGCTTGTAATGTTGCTTGAGGATTAGTAGATTTTGTAGTTAATCCTGTTACTAAAGGTTGAGCTTCTTTGAAACTAAAACCAGTTAATTCTATTCCACGACCAATATTAAATGGACTCCGCACTTTATCTTGAATTAAATCAGCAGGAGTAGCAACACCGAAAAAAGAAAAAGTTAACCGTTTATATTCTTTATTTTGTCCCCTTTTATCGTAACAAGAACGAATAACCGTAAAAAAATCATCTACTCGAAATTTTAAACTGAGAATACTGTCAATTTCATCGATAAAAATTATAATATTTTGAGGAATTAACTTGAGAATAATCAATTGAATAAATTTACTAAAACGTTGCCCATAAGATAAATTATTATGCTCAAACCACCAACTTGTTAAATCGAAGCGATCATATAAATCTAAACTACTAATAATACTATCAATTACACTTGCATACCACTGTTCGGGAGTAATGTCTAAATTACCAATTGCACTTAGATCGATACCAGCACAAATAATTCCTTCCATTTGTAAAATTTCCATAGTTTGTATTCGCAAACTAGACTTACCCATCTGTCGAGAATTAAGAACATAACAAAAATCTCCTGCTTTTAATCCACGATATAATTCTAAATCTGCTTGACGTTTAATATAGGTGGGAGAATCAATTGGTAAACATCCACCGACTTGATATTGATAATTTGTCATAGCTTATTTTGGCGGAAAATAAAAAATAAAAAGTTGTAATTTATAGATTTTAGCAATTATAGCAACTTTAATTTGTATGATAATTTTTTTTTTGGTAACTAGATTAGTTTTATCGAATAATTAATAATTAATAATTAGGGTTTGCTGAAAAAGTCTTATGGGTGAGGGTAGGAGTCAGGAGTCAGGAGTTAGGAGAAATGGGAATTATAGAGGAGGTAAGAGCAAGAATAGTCCCTTGATTTTTCTGCGCAACTATGCGCCTAAAATGCTAACTTTTTGGTAAGCATTTCCTGCGGAATGCTGCGCAAACAACAGTCAGCTATCAGCTATTCCTAGGTCATGCTGCGCAAACAGCTTTATTACCTTTAAAGGAGAAAAAAGCAATTTTATCAAAGCTGCAGAGTACGAATATCTGGTTGAGAATGTAGCAGAAATTGAATGAATGCTTGCTTGATTCATTAGACATCTCCAATCATAAAAAATCAAATCAATTATCCCACAGCAATTATCAATTCTTTTCCCCCTACTCCTTATTCCCTACTCCCTACTTCCTACTCCATAACCATGGAGGAGATGTCTATTAAAAAGCTGATAGCTGAATACTTACATTTTTTGAACCATTACGACCTAAAAGGCTAGACTTTTTTCAACTAAAAAATGCTAACCCCAATATCAGTCAATACTTTGAGAATTAATCAGCAAGCCCTAATTAATAATTAAATAATTCTGGTTTAAAGCCGACCCTTTTAAGGGGAACAAACGTGCTAGGATATTTCCTTATATTCAATTCCGTAACGGTTTTAACCAGAGGTAATTATCAATTATCCATTATCAATTATCAATTAATGAACGACCTAATTTATCTCCATTTTGTACAAATTATTGATGGTTTGAAATAGATAAAAATATTGTTAGATAATGATAGATAAAGTTAGCGATCGCCGGATAGCATGATTAAAGTCAATAGGAAAATTCAGTATTTCAAGCTTCTTACTGAAGATATGCTCCTCGAATAGCTTCTAATAAATAGACATCTCCGGAAATTAAAAATAAAATCAATTATTATCCATAAATTGTCAATTATTATTCATAAATTGTCAATTATTATTTTTTTCCTGTTTTCTGGAGATGTTTAATGATGATGGTAATGTTGGTATAAAAATGTGGCGTTGGTGAATCAAACTATGAATTAAGATATTTGGGCGAACCGTAATCAAGGAACGAAGTTCATTGTGTTTTTAAAGATTGGGCTATTATCGGGCGATCGCCAACTTGTGGTTTTTGGATTGATGATGATTCTGATAAAATCAGTAAATTACACCCTGTTATTTCTTATAATTTAAAGACTAATGAATATTGGATTGAGGATAGAAAATCCGTTAATGGTACATATGTTGACGGCAAAAAGATTAACGATAAAACTCAACTTTTTTTAGGGGCAATAGTTCAGTTAGGTTCTTCTTTTTCTTTTTTATTTGAGCACAATAAAAACGATTCATTATCTCCAGCGGTACTTATTCAACATGACTCTAATGGAGAAGAAGTAAGGAGATATATAATCGCGCCCAAAGGAAAAGTTAACCTTGGTACAAATACTAATGAAGTTGTCAGATTTTCAAAATTTAGAGAAGGAAAAACTCTAGGAAGTTTAATCAGAAAACCAGATGGTTTTTATTTTATCAATTTCAATTATGAAGAATTGTTACTCAAGCATAATAGTGAATTAACTCTTGATTGTTTGCCAATTGGAATCACTATATTAAACATAGTCTCAAAAACTAATTTGGATCAGACATATACTATTAATGATGATGTAAAAAGTAAATCAGGTCTAAAAAAAGAAATAGAAATAGAGAAACCACCTGAAAATGCTGTTCCTCCCTATTTCTGGAAATTAAATATCTTTTTGGGTATTGTTGTTTTATTAGTTACTGCCATTTTTCATTTTACTTTATTCAATCCCAATCCTAATAAAGTTCTCACTCAATGGGTAAATCAGTCTCTTCTTGACTTTCAAGATAAAAACAATAGATATTGGCGACAAAAATCTGAAATTTAACCCAGTTCAGTGAAAGTTATCTTGACACGACAATCATTAGAAAAAGAACAAATTATTAGGGGTTTCATTGAGAATTCAGGATTATCAAAAAAAGTAGATAAAACTATCTATTTTGATTATGGATAATTTGATGAAAAGCGTAATTTCAAAAGACAAAATTTCAATTATTTCTGGATAGCAATTGAAAACTACAATTCATCAGGATGGTTGTCATTAAAAGTAACTTATTGGTCTCCTGATTTAAGAATTGAAGTATTTGAATGGGAAAGAAATGAATTTTTATATTTGCCTTCAACCTTGATTTTATTTTTAATGATTTTTATCTCTGGATTTATTCAATATGGAATAATTACAAACTACAGAAATAGACTTCAAAAAGAGTACGATGATTTTCAAGCAAAACGTACAAAAAAAATATACGAGGCAAAATTGTCCTTAGACGAAGCACGTCAACTTGCTCAACGAGGGGAATTAGCAAAAGCTCTAACGATTACAAATGGATTACTAAAATCAATTTCCAAGTCAATACCTGTATACAAAGAAACTGTTGAATTACGGAAAATTATACAGACACAAATAAATTCTGGAGGTGGTTCGATAAGAGTAGAATCACTTCCTGGAATGAATAACAATGAGCTAACTTCAACAAATTTATTATACCTCCGAATTTTAGGAACTCCTTATGCGTATCAAGCACCTTATGGGCTAAAAACTATTACAATTGGTAGACAAAGACGCAAACAAGGATTATCTCCCAGTGAAAGTAATGATGTAATTATCAGAGTTCCTGGCTCAGATCAAAAAAGTCTTCAAATTAGTCGTAGGCATTTAGAAATACAGCAAATTGATACAGAGTATTTTGTTTTTGATAAAAGCGGAGGACATACTAAATTAAATGGAAAAGTTATTTCAGAAAATCAGCCTTATAGTTTACAAGCAAGAGACAGAATTACAATTGCTAATGTAATTGTTTTAGAAGTTTTGATTAGGAAAAATGTAGGAGGATTGAAAACAGATAATGTAATTAGAATTGATCATCCAGATCGAGATGCTCTTTTTATTGAAGCTTCAATTGGAGATATGGTAACGGAGTTTTTTGATGAATAATAATCACAATAGAAGAATATCAACCATGAATATTCCTTTAAATCAATATGTTCTTTTAGAGGAAATTGGACGAGGTGCTCATGGCATTGTTTATCAAGGTTATCATAAAGAAAAACCTGATGAAATTGTTGCTGTCAAAATAATTGATAATACTGGAAATCTTGATTCCTTATTAGTTGAACCTGACTTATTGTCTAGGTTAAATCATCCAAATATTATCGGTCTTAAAGATTACTTTATACATGAAGGAAAACTTATTTTAGTTACAGAGTATATTTACGGTAATACTCTTCAGTCATATTTAGAAGAAAGGGGAAAACTTTCAACAAAAGAAGTAATAACTTTTCTTACTCAAATAGCAGATGCTTTAGTTCATGCTCATGCTAATAATATTATTCACCGAGACATAAAATTGAGTAATATTTTAGTTACGGGTGACAAACAAAATCGAAGGTTTGTATTAGTAGATTTTGGTATTAGTCGTATGACAGAAGGAATTCAAACTATTAAGCGTGTAGCTGGTACATATCATTATATGGCACCCGAACAATTGAGAGGGCGACCTTGCGAACAATCAGATTTGTGGGCCTTGGGTGTTTGTACTTACAGTTTACTGACAGGTATCAAGCCATTTGAAGGAGATACAGAACAAGATTTATCAAAAAAAATATTACTTAGTATTCCGCAACCTCCTAGTGAAGTATTAGAAGAAATCAATCCTGATTTTGAGTATATTCTTTTTCATCTATTAGAAAAAAATTTGGTTAATCGTACTTTGTCTGCAAATGCTTTTTTAGATGAGTTAAAAAAATGGTCGAATTCGACTATTACAAAATATACCCCTGGTAAAGATTTTCAGTCAAAAACTTCTCTTCCTAGTTGGGAAAAAAAAGAAAAAGCAGAAATTAAAAAACATTGGAAACATTTCTGGATATACTTTGCTTTATATAGTTTATTATATGCGATTGTCCAAGATGTAATGTTATTAGGGGGATTAATTGTTTTTTATTTAGGTCAAGCAAAACAGAATAATTTAAAAACTTTTATTGGAATTTTTCTCATGTTTGCTGGTCTTATCGTGTCTTTTATAACTTTAGGTACACTATATTTAGTAATACTAAATATATCTGGAGGTAATGAAGCATCTGCTGATAGTTTTTTTGAGGTATTTTCTCAAGTGAAGTTTTTTGCTTGGTTTATTTTACTTTCTATTGCAATAGATTATTTAACTAAAATTATAAATTTAAGAGAAAGTTTACTTCTTCATAAGACACTAAGAGAAGCATCACAAGATATCAGCAAAATAATTCAGCTTCTTAAAAACTTTGTTGATAGAAATTGGGGCAACATGAATCTACGCCAAAAATATATTGAGTTACTTCTATTCAATGGACAAATTGAAGAAGCAATTGTGGAAGCTAAACTTGCTCTTGAAGTTGACTCTTATAATTTTGGTGTAACTCTTCTCTTAGCCAATAGTTATTTTGATGTAGGTCTATATGAAGAATCTAAACAGGTCTGTGATTATTACCTCGCTATATCTAGTTATAGCTTTGAATTTTCCGATCTTAAAGAAAGAACTCAACTAAATATGGAGCAGTAATCATGCAGTTTAATGTTAGATATGTGCCATATCAAATACAATTTTATGGAAAGGGTTCAGTCTTTTTCAATGATACTGCTTTAATATTTGAAGGAAGTATTACTAAATTTCCTCTTCCCTTGATACAGTTTTTCTATCAAAATGTTATCCTTGTAAAAACAATAAAGACAGTTCCTTACTCTACAATTTTCAATTACAAAAAAATATCACTAAACTGCTGTCAAATTGGTTACCGTTTACCTGATGTAAAAAAGACAGGTATGCAGTTTTTTATTGAACAAAAAAAAACAAAGGTTTTTCTAAATAAGCTAGAAGAATATATGACTACGGTAAAAAATTTATAATGAGGCTATTCGCAAATAGAAGTTAATATGCAAAGCTATGAAACATCTAACTTATACTGATATATTTTCTGTGATTTTACTGAGCATTTTCGTCGGTATCAATGCTAGAAAAATAGAATATTCTGGTATATTATGGTTTCTGGTTTCAGTCATTTATTCCCCTTTAGCCTCTTTGTATCTACTAGCTTCATTACCTAATAAAAATCTAGAAAAAAGACGGAAACAAGAAATGCTTTTACTTCAAAAACAGCTTGCACAGAGAAGATATGCACCAACAGGTAGTTCTTCCGAGATATCACGTCAAACAATTAGTGACGATCCAACAATACGATCTTGACAGAGAAAATATTGCAGCCTATTATCAACAGCAATAGCTATCAAATGTCTATTGAGAGGAGGTTTCCTCATGTTAGCGACTGAAATTTTCTGCTGAAATTCAAGAAAATTTATTCATATAAAATTGCCGAAACCTTTGCCTGTTCTAGCACAAATCGACCCGTCTCCGCGTCCCTGTGTCCCCATGTCCTACCCCCACCAATTTTTTCAGCAGACCCTAACTCAATGTTGTAACTGATCCTAGTGCAGGATGGCGGAAATAACTGGTTACAAAATCCTAGAACAATTACAAATCAATGCTTTTGACCTTTGTACGGGCGTTAGCGGAGCTTGGCGTTAGCCAATGCCATTCGCCCCTACGACTTTTAACTTCCGCATAGCAGCACTAACTCATGGAGAAACCCGATCTGGAGACAAAGGAGGTAAGTCCTCTATTTGAGCTAAAGTTTCTTGAATACGCGGAGTTGCCAAAAACCTTTTCGCATCCTCCAGCAAACGTTCTCCCCACAAATTTTGGTCAAGATAATCAATATCTGCATATCTGCTATCTAGTCGTAGAGCTTCTTCTCCCATAGCAAAACCTTGTTGTTTATCCCCCTTAGTATAGAGAGCTACTGATAGCGCCAGAAGTGGTTCTGCTGCCTTACTATCTAAAGAGATAGCTTCACGCCACTTTGCGATCGCATCATCCACATCTCCCATCTCGTACTCAACTAAACCAATATTATTAATTGCAGGCCATAGATTTTTTTCTAACTCATAAGCTTCTTCATATCGATCGATCGCTCTTTTAAACTTACCACGTTTGTAATAAGCATTACCTAGATCGAACAAAGCACCAGGACTATCTGGTTTCAACTTCAAACCTGCTCTTAAGTGGTCGATCGCTTCTCCATAATCAGCTTTTTGAAAGTAAGCTCTACCAAGAACAAATCGAATATCAGCATTACTTGGATCGATTTCTTGAGCTTGTTCTAAAGCAATAATACCTTCTTCTAACTCTTCAGCTTGAATATATAGACTACCTAATAGTGCCCAGGTCTGTTGACTATTCGGGGCTAATTCAGTGGCCAATTCAGCTCTTGACAAAGCTAGCTCAAATTGTTGAAATCTTGCTAACTGTACAGCTTCCTCAGCTAACCTTAAACCCGTTTGCTCCAATTGAGCTGAGTTCAGCTGTATGATGTGAGGAACTAATGCTTGGCCCAGCATCGGTTTTGCTGTAGTGCCCCATAGGCCAAGGGTAATGAATAAACAAACTAAGAAATTTCGATTTGGCACGGTCATTTCAGTTATCAGTTATCAGTTATTAGTTAGCCTCCTCTGGAAGAACTGCGTTAACAGTATCTCTGCAATAAGGAGGCAAGAAAATACGGAATTCTCTTTTCTCTTGGTCTCATGGGTATGGCGGGTCTCCTCGCCATCCCACCCTACGGGAAGCTCCGAAGACCGCTTTTTATCACCTTAAAAGGGGAGGTTTTAGACCACAATTTCTTGGTAAAGAGTATTTATGATTAAGAAGTTCAGTTGAAAGTATAAAGTATAATATAGTATGATAGGATATCCTAAAAAATTTTATAATTTGTAGTATACTTCTATATATATCTGAAAAAGAATCTGTAATCCTGATTATGTATAGATAAAAATCTAATTCATGGAGAGATTTATGGTAAATAACATAAGTATAAATAATACGTCTATCTTTCCGCTTCAGGCTTTTCAGCAATTCTCTTGAGCAACATCCTCTGGTCTTTTTTTTCACTCAAGAGTGTCTGATTTATATTTTTTCTTTTCTAGAGATGTTAACAGTATTCAATTAAACTATTGGTATCATAATTTCAAATTCAGTACCCTTGCCTGGCAAAGAATTTAGTTTAAGCTTTCCACCATGTTTTTCAGTAATAATTTGGTAACAAATAGCTAAACCCATACCTGTCCCTTTGCCTACAGGTTTAGTGGTAAAAAAGTTTTCAAAGATTCGATCTTGTATTTCTAGAGGAATACCAAGCCCATTATCAGCTATTCTCACAGTCAACCAATCAGACTCTTTCCTAACTATAACTTCTGTGCTAATTTCAATTTGAGGTTGCCAATCACACAAGTCCAACTCAGCTAATTTTTCATTAAGTGCATCAATACTATTACTAATTAGATTCATAAATACTTGACTAAGTTGACCAGAATAGCAACTAATCATTGGTAAATTTGTACAATAATTCTTAATAACTTTGATTCCCTTTTTAAGGCGATTATTTAAAATAAGTAAGCTACTATCTATACATTCATGAATATATGCTTGTTTCTTTTTAGACTCATCCATGTGAGAAAAATTGCGAAGACTATTCACAATTTTCAGAAGTTGTTCCGAACCCAATTTAATACCTTGAGTCGTCTCAGCTAATTCTTCCTGTAAAGAATCATAATCTATTTGTTCTTTAATTCGATTGATAATTGGAGATGAATCTGATATTTCATCATAAGCAGATAACAGCTTAGTAATTTCTTCTAAATAAGAAGTTAGAAATATTAAATTATTCCAAATACAATTAACAGGATTTCTAATTTCATGGGCAACCCCGGCAACCATTCTTCCCAAACTTGCCATTTTCTCAGTTTGAATAGCTTTTGCCTGAGTTTGCTTTTTTAGTAGATCACTCGTAAGTTCGTGAATCTTTGACTGAGCAACTAATAATTGATGTACATCCAGAAGTCTATACACATTAGCTTCTATTTCTACAACTATTGGTTCGTATAATAGCTCAGGCTGTCTCTGCAAAGATTTTTGTGCTGCTTCTACTATCAATGTATTACCAGGAAGAATAGATATATCTGTTTTGGAAACACGATATAAAGCTTCTATAGGCCGCTTGTAAAACATCTCTATACCATAGCGACTTCCCATTTTTTCAAAAAATAATCTTCGGGAAATCATACCAACTAATTTATCTTGCCGATCTCTCAAAATCACACCAGGCAGCAAAGGGTTGGCTTCAAACACAGGTGCAATATCTTTCCCAAGGTAGCTAGATGCAATTTGAAAGTCTTGCAGAGGTAGTTCCTGTATAGTTGACTCTAAAGATAAAAATTGACTTTTAACCTCTAAATTAGGCACAATAAATGAATCTGAATATGACTCATACAAAGCAAACATATTAAGGGAATTCCTAGGATTTTTGTATCAATAGATACGATTTATCAAAATATTCCTGATAGTTTGCTTGCACATCTGGAATATATTATCATGGCTATCTTTAACCTTTCTAGCACAATACTCAGAAAATCATCAGAGTTTATAAGAATTGCTTAATTTTACCTATTAATATATTTGTTTCTTCTATATAAAATGTATAGATGTATAGATTATCTGGCCTATATCTTGGTAACAAATAAAAAAAGATTTAATTATGTCCGGTAACAGAACATACGTCGCCGTATCTCCCTCCCCTAAGAACTGGACTTGACACTCCTGGCATCATCTGGCTCAAGTCTCTGCTTTCACAGAACGTCTAACACTTTGTATTGTCTTGTGGCCAATTTTGTGTAAGTATAGAAGATTGTCAATATCCTCTGTACCAGCTTTTGCCAAGGGTATGATGTGGTGAATTTCTAGAGCTTCGACCTTATGTAGTTTGTCCCCACAAATTTGGCATTTCCAGTTCTGGTTTTGGGCGATTTTGTCATATATCGAGTTACGGGTGGGAAAATTCCCAATGGAATCTAGCCCACATTCCGTACCACAAAATGTAGCATATAATCAGAACTCAGAATTTAGGAGAAAATCATAGCTGTCGTGATTGAGTAAATAATCAGGCAAGTATTTATGCTTAATTGTTTACTCGGAATTTTCGGTGCCTAGTGGTCATTGTTTACCATTGGCTTTTGGAATATAAACCCATTTGGTAGGTTTGACTTTCCAAAAAGTGTATTGTCCCATTTCTCGGATGAGTTTGACCCGTTGTTCTGGTGTTAATGCCACCTCCCTGTCTATACCAGGAGTTCGTTTTCCTTGATTAAGTTGGGCTACTTTTCCCACAGACCAGAGTAGATTGTTATAGCTCCTGAACATCAGTTTTTCAGGCTTGTTACCTGATTCCACTGACGATTCTATGTGGCACAATCAATCCGCTTGCTCAGATTCCTAAGGTTCTTCATTACTGGTTTCCAGTTAATCTGTTACCAGTCTTGAAGATGTCCTTTGTTTGCGATCGACTTTATGATTTCCATCTTTTAACTCAGTTGGGTTTCTTTGAAGTGTGTCGATCGTTTAAGACCTGTCAGAATTCGGCTGCCATTTTCAGACGATGTGATGTTGGGATAATTTTTTCTCTCAACCCTTATCCTCTGCATTACACAGAGAGAGGCATTCGCTTTCTGTGACTTCCTTGCTCAACAGCGAAACTTTCAACAACCTTGCTACTTACCATTTTGCTTAAGGTGTTTGAGCCTGATTTCACCTTTTGGAGTATCACATTTTTTGATACAATCATTAAAGACGGCTGCTAGATCAAATCCTCTTAATTAGCTATAAATACTGTCCTTATCCTTAAACTTAATAACAGCAAAATTAGTGTAGGGCAAAAATATTTTAGTAATGAGTTTGGAAGTCTGCTGTATAGATGGTCGGGTAAATATCAGTTAGGA
The DNA here is from genome assembly GCF_010672525.1 of Okeania sp. SIO2B3. Classification (GTDB taxonomy): domain Bacteria; phylum Cyanobacteriota; class Cyanobacteriia; order Cyanobacteriales; family Microcoleaceae; genus Okeania. The sequence goes on from NZ_JAAHGH010000016.1 coordinate 52,805, forward strand.
TTTGACTTATTTTATATTAAAATTAAACTATTTTGTTATCTAATATGGATTATGGATTCAACATTAACTGCGTTACAAGAACTAATAGAAATAGTAGCAAAATTACGTTCTCCAGATGGTGGTTGTCCCTGGGATTTAGCTCAAACTTCAGAAACTTTAACTCCTTACATTATTGAAGAAGCTTATGAAGCAGTTGATGCAATAAAAAGTGGAGATAAAGAAGCAGTAGTTGATGAATTAGGAGATTTATTATTACAGGTGGTTTTGCAAGCACAAATAGCTAGTGAAGCCAATGATTTTACTTTAGCTGAAGTGGCTCAAAATATTAATAGAAAAATGATTAGAAGACATCCTCATGTATTTGGAGATGTGAAAGTAAATAGTACGGAAGAAGTTAAGCAAAATTGGGAAAAAATCAAAGCAGCAGAAAAAGGAGAAACTAATGATTTATTTAGTACAAAACTAAGTCGATACGCTCGACAGTTACCTCCACTTATGGCAGCAATGAAAATTTCTAAAAAAGCTGCTGATCTTGGTTTTGAATGGGAAAATATTGAAGGAGTTTGGGGAAAATTCCACGAAGAAGTTGGGGAGTTTGAAGAAGCTTTAAAATCTGAAGATAAGGAACATCAACAAGCAGAAATGGGAGATATTTTATTTGTTTTAGTGCAATTGGCAAGGTGGTATGATTTAAATCCAGAAGAAGCTTTACAAGGAACTAATCATCGATTTTTGAAACGGTTTGCTTTAGTAGAAACAATGTGTAACCGCCCTCTTTCTGAGTATACTTTGGCGGAGTTTGAACAAATGTGGCAAAATGCAAAAGCACAGTTAGCAAGGGAAAAAAATAAGCAGTTAAAAACTGGATGAGGTACAAAGTTCTAGGTTTTTAGGCAATAAGGAATAGAAGTTAAGCTTAGAGCTGATTCATAACAGCGGTTTTCATTTGGGTAGACCACAGTAGGGACGTTCCATGGAACGTCCCTACAGGGTTGTGATTGTGAAGATGTGGTTCATCAAGATGAAAAGCGCTGAAGTAGGGTTTGCGTATGGAAAGTCTTTTTGCTCTTTCTAGGAGACAACCCACCCGCGGGCCCCGACCGTGGAGGGGAAGACAACCCACCCCTAACCCCTCCCAGGAGGGGAGAAATGGGAATTGTAGAGGAGGTAGTCGGAAAAATTGTCCCAAGATTGTTCTGCCATAATCGCCCCAAAATACTAGCATGCATGAGCTTGAGCGACCGAAAAACTTGCACTTTTTCAAGGCAAAAAAAGTCAGCAAACCAATATCAGTCAATGCTTTGATATTTAATCAGCAAGCCCTATTTATCAATACGCACAAGAATTAATCAGCAAGCCCTAATTAATCAGTAAGCCCTAAGTATTAACTCACAGTTTATAGATGATACCAAATCTGGTTATCGTGCATTACCATTTTCAAATTCCGTTCTAACCCTTCTGCCTTCTGCTCTCAGCTCCCGCTACCTTACTTTTATATAATCAAGGTTCTGTCGATCGCCGGATTTAGTATGATTGTATCTATCAGATTTTAGGTAATATTATGTCCTTGACATCCTCTCTGGCCTAAAGGCACAGAGATTCCTACCGAGCCGTAGCTCTTCAGCGAGTTGACGTCTCACAGGCTGCTGCACCCACCCCTCTTGCTCCCCTCCCGGGAGGGGATGGGGGTGGGTTACGCTTGCCTCCACGTCCGCGCACAAGTCTCGGAATGCCCTCCCGCGACAAGAGCAAAAATTCTTATGGGTATAAATTTTGTGCTTTCAAGGAGCGAACTGCTCATTGACCTGAAAGCTTCCCAAGTTCAGCTCTCAACTGAAGGAGTTTCGACAAACATCTTCTTTTAATCAGTATTTATGAGACAAGGCGGGTTTATCAACCAATTTTAATATAACATAAAAAGTCATAATATGAAAAGTCGCCCGCTTATGGGCGAGGCTTTAAACCCAATTTTATGGTAAATTATTCTGGAATCAAACTTAATTCCTACTATTGATTTTGTTCCACCAAATTAGCAAACTCAATCATCACTTTTTCATACCTTTCACCCGCCACTTCTAATAAATCAATATGACCAGCACCATCAACCCAAAAGGAAAGTTTGGGTTCATTAGCTGTGGTAAAAAGTTGTTTGCCATGGGAAAAAGGAATCACTCGGTCAGCATTTCCGTGGATTACCAAAACTGGGCAGTTAACATCTTTTATCTTATCAATACTGCGAAACTTGTCAAAGGGATAAATAGGGATGCGCGTCACCACCCGAAACGCAGTTGTAAATGAACTTTCAATTATTAAACCAGCCACAGGTTCCCGGGATGCCAAATCTACTGAAGGCCCTCCACCAACTGAACGTCCATAAACAATAATTTGGTTTGCAGGTATACCCAAATGCTGGGTCAGGTATTCATAAGCCGCATTAATATCTTGGTAGGCATTTTTAACTGAAGGGTTTCCCTGACTTGTTCCATAACCTTGATAGTCATAGGAAAATATACTGAACCCAATATCTCGCAAATCTTGCAACCTGGGCAAAATTTCTCCTAGGTCTTCAGCATTACCATGACTGTAGAGAATTGTATATTTTGTTTTAGGTAATGGTAAATAAATTCCTGTAATTTGGACTTTATCGCTAGACTCAAGCTTGACAAAATCCTGGTTTTCCTGATAGCTAGATGGACCAGGTAAAAAAATTAACCGATCTGAGAAAAAGAAAGCCCACAAACCTATAAGGATATAAACAATTACGGTAGACCTAATTAATCTCAGAATAGAAAATTTTCCTACCAGCGATCTTATAATATTTTTCTTGTCCATAAGAACTGGGTATTTACCTTATATTATTCTTTACGTAATAATTTTTAATGCAAGTCTAGTCTTGTTTTGACTGACATAATTTGTACTATTTTTAGTGAGGAATTAAATGACACTAGAATTTCCAGACGACCTCAAATATCTCGACAGCCACGAGTATGTAAGAATGGATGGCGAAATTGCCACTGTTGGTATTAGTGCCTATGCTATTGAGCAGTTGGGAGATATTGTATTTCTGGAACTTCCAGATGAGGGAGACCAAATAGAAAAAGAAGTCTCCTGTGGCAGTATTGAGTCTGTGAAGGCAGTTGAAGACCTGAAAGCTCCTATTACTGGTACGGTTGTAGAGCGTAATGAGGAAATATTAGAAAGTCCAGAACGTTTATCAGATGAAGACCCATACATAGAGGGTTGGCTTCTGAAGGTGCGTGTTAAAGACCCTGATGAACTAGAAGGAGATGATATTTATTCTGCTGAGGAGTATCGCGAATTGGTAGAAGGAGAGTAGGTAGTAACCAAAAATCTTCTCAAGTCTACAATAATAGCTTGACTAAGTTCATTATACACCTCCGAAAAAGAATGTAGAGATGTTCTATGGAATGTCTCTACAAGAATTGCTAGAAAAAGAATATTTATATTTCTACCAAATGTCGATTGAACATCAGCTTTAGGCAATAACTAACTAAATGATACTGATAAAATACTCAAAATTCCTAAGTCAGCAGCAATAAATTTTCTTTTCATACTCAAAAAAATACTATTACAGCAATAGTATAAACTTTCACCGAAAAACTGGGTTTGAAGCCTCCCCTTTTAATACCAATTCCCAAAAATAATCTTATAGTTAGGTAACACTTCAGTTATTAAGTAGGGTTTGCTGAAAAAGTCTTGTTGCTGAGGTAGGAGACAGGAGAAACGGGAATGAGCGAAGAGGTAGGATTCATTAATTGATAATTGATAATGGATAATTGATAATTACCTCGGGTTTTAACCGTTACGGAATTGAATATAAGGAAATATTATTTCTTCTCTTGGTCGATTGGATATGGCGAAAAGACCTCGCCATCCCACCCTACGGGAAGCTCCGCTAACGACCGCTTTTTTCCCCTTAAAAGGGGAGGCTTCAAAGCGCGAATTATTTAATTATTAATTATTAATTATTAATTATTCGGTAAGAATTGTAAGAATGATTTTTCTGCCATAATCGTCCCAAAATACTATCTTTATGCAGCTCTTTGAGCTGAAAAGCTGGCACTTTTTTATACCAAAAAATGCTACAACCAATATCAGTCAATGCTTTGATATTTAATCAGCAAGCCCTAAGTAATTAATACAGGCCAAATCACCTTTTTGCTAATTAGCAGCCCAGTTAATGTTAATTATTCTTATGTTTACTATGACCTACGGACGTTCCATGCAAAGTCCTGTAGGGGCGAACGGCTGTTTGCTGGCGCATAACTATCGTTAACGCTCCTACCTCGGCTCAAGAAAATATAGAAAAGTTTTTGAGAAATGCTATAAGGCGCTATAAGGGGATAAAAAAAGAAAACTTTGCATCTTCTCGCCTCCCTATTCTAGGAGGTACAGATAACTGATAACTGAATTTACAATTCCAAAACTTGGCCTCTAAACTAAAAAAATTATTTTATCTCCCATGAAGTTATGAATTTTTGTTAAAACTTAATCAGAAGTTAACCCCAAGGAATATATAAAGTGGTAGCCATACACAAATCTAATACAAAGTCAACCCCTCAACCACAATACCAGAATAACGGCCAGAAATCTACTAACTTTTGCCCAAGGCATATTGGCCCAGCTTCTGACGCAATTCAAAAAATGTTGGCAGTATTAAGTGTTTCTTCCCTAGATGACCTAATTGACAAAACAGTTCCACAAGTAATTCGATACGAAAAACCCCTAAATCTACCAAACTCTCTGAGTGAAAGTGCTGCTCTTGCTAAAATCAAAGAAATAGCCTCCAAAAACCAGGTATTTCGTTCCTTCATTGGAATGGGTTATTACGACTGTATTACTCCACCAGTTATCCTCCGCAATATCCTAGAAAACCCTGGTTGGTACACTGCTTACACTCCCTATCAAGCAGAAATAGCTCAAGGACGAATGGAAGCATTGCTGAATTTTCAAACCATGATTACAGACTTAACAGGTTTAGAAATAGCTAATGCTTCCCTACTCGACGAAGCTACAGCAGCAGCGGAAGCAATGAGCTTGAGTTACGGTCAGTGCAAAACTAAAGCGGAAGCTTTCTTTGTTGACTCTAACTGCCATCCTCAGAATATTGAAGTGGTGAAAACTAGAGCGCAACCATTAGGAATAGAAGTTATCGTTGGCGACTTTCGCACCTTCACCTTTGACAAACCAATATTCGGTGCACTCCTCCAATATCCTGCTACCGACGGAGCAATTTACAACTACCGCGAATTTGTGGAAAGAGTTCACGAAGTGGGAGGTTTAGTTACTGTTGCTGCTGACTTACTCAGTCTGACTTTGTTAACGCCTCCCGGAGAATTTGGTGCTGATATTGCTGTAGGTAATACTCAACGTTTTGGCGTTTCTCTAGGATATGGCGGTCCTCATGCTGCTTATTTTGCCACAAAGGAAGCTTATAAACGACAAACTCCAGGTCGTATTGTCGGAGTTTCTCAAGACGCTAACGGCAACCCTGCGCTCAGGTTGGCATTGCAAACGCGGGAACAACATATTCGCAGGGAAAAAGCAACGAGTAATATTTGTACTGCTCAAGTTTTGCTGGCAGTAATGGCAAGTATGTATGCGGTTTATCATGGTCCGGATGGTTTAAAAGAAATTGCCGAAAATATCCATAATTTGACATCCAAATTGGCAGCAGGTTTAAAACAGCTTGGTTATCAAATTGGTAAGGAACCATTTTTTGATACTATTCGGGTAGAATTAGGTGCTGACTCTCCCCTGAAAAATGCAAAAGAAATTATTGATGCTGCTGAAAATCTAGGTATTAATCTCCGGAGTCTCGACGATCAAACTTTCAGCATTTCCCTAGATGAAACCACTACTGATATAGATGTACAAAATTTGTGGGAAATTTTTGCTGGTGGGGAAAAGTTACCAGACATCGAAAACATCTCCCCTCTTGCTCATAATTCATATTCCCGCACCAGCAGTTATTTAACTCACCCAGTATTTAACCGCTACCACTCAGAAACCGAACTCTTGCGTTACCTCCAACGTTTACAGGCAAAAGACTTATCTCTGACAACATCAATGATACCCTTGGGTTCTTGTACAATGAAACTCAACTCCACAGCAGAGATGATACCTGTAACCTGGCCGGAATTTGCCAAAATTCACCCTTTCGCCCCCACTTCTCAAACCAAAGGTTATCAAATAATGTTTGAACAACTAGAGGAATGGTTAGCAGAAATCACAGGTTTTAGCGCCATCTCCCTACAACCAAATGCAGGTTCCCAGGGAGAATATACGGGTTTATTAGTAATTCGTGAATATCACGCTCACCGAGGAGAAGCACATCGGAATATTTGTCTAATTCCCGAATCTGCTCACGGTACAAACCCTGCTTCAGCAGTGATGAGTGGGTTAAAAGTTGTAGTTGTCAAATGCGATAAACAAGGAAATATAGATATCGCCGATCTAAAGACGAAGACAGAAAAACACAAAGATAACTTAGCCGCCATTATGGTTACTTATCCCTCAACCCACGGTGTATTTGAGGAAGAAATTTCTGAAATATGCGAAATTATCCACAGTAACGGCGGTCAAGTTTATATGGATGGAGCGAATATGAATGCCCAGGTAGGTTTATGTCGCCCCGCAGAAATAGGAGCAGATGTTTGTCATTTGAATTTGCACAAAACTTTTTGTATTCCTCACGGTGGTGGTGGTCCGGGAATGGGTCCCATAGGCGTTCAATCTCATTTAGCACAGTTTTTACCAGGACATTCTGTGATTAGTATTGGTGGAGAAAATTCTAGTGGAGCAGTATCTGCTGCACCTTGGGGTAGCGCAAGTATTCTGCCAATTTCTTGGATGTATATTGCCATGATGGGTGCGGATGGTTTGACTGAAGCAACTAAAGTAGCAATTTTGAATGCTAATTATATTGCTCAACGGTTGGAGAATTATTATCCAGTTTTGTATAAAGGTAAGCATGGGTTTATTGCTCACGAGTGCATTTTAGATTTGCGTCCGTTGAAAAAATTGGCTGGTATTGAAGTGGAAGATATTGCCAAACGTTTGATGGATTATGGTTTTCACGCACCGACAGTTTCTTGGCCTGTAGCGGGAACAATTATGGTAGAGCCAACAGAAAGTGAGTCTAAGGAAGAGTTAGACCGTTTTTGTGAAGCAATGATTTTGATTCGCCAGGAAATAGAAGAAATTGAAACTGGGAAAGCAGATAAACAGGATAATTTGTTGAAAAATGCACCTCACACCGCAGAGAGTTTGATGGTGGATGAGTGGAAGCATAGTTATTCTCGACAACGTGCTGCTTATCCCGCACCGTGGACGCGGGAGCATAAGTTTTGGCCTGCTGTGGGAAGGGTTGATAATGCTTTTGGCGATCGTAATTTTGTGTGTTCCTGTTTGCCAATAGAAGCTTATAGCTAAAAGCGGTCAGCACTCAGCACTCAGCTATCAGCAAAATTTGTAGGCTCAGTTAGACGGCGTAAATTTAGACTCTGAAAGAGATTTAGCAATCAGTCGTAACGCACCGTTCTAAAAGCGGTCAGCACTCAGCACTCAGCTATCAGCAAAATTTGTAGGCTCAGTTAGACGGCTTAAATTTAGACTCTGAAAGAGATTTAGCAATCCGTCGTAACGCACCGTTCTGGCACAATATTTGGTGCGTTACGCTTTGCTTTTCATGTTGCGCAGCAAAACGCACCCTACTGAGCTGAACTGCTGATAACTGATAACTGATAACTGATAACTGATAACTGAAAAGGCGATCGCTCCCATGAATATTTCCCAGAAAAAAATTTGAGAAAAGGATTGACTTTAAATTTATTTGTGCTATTATTACTCATAATGGAAAAGGTGCGCTCATATATAGTCCCATTTCCTTTGGCATAATTACCTCACTTAAACCGCTGTTTTAACGGTTTCATGGTAGGTATCTTTTGCCATTCTTTTGGAAGAAAATAATAATATGGTTGTTGTAAAATTATAAAATTTACTTCTATGAACTTTTTTCTACTGACGGCTGAAACCCTTAAATGTTACAGTCTACAAGTCTCTGCATGAGAGAAGAAAACCAACGATCGCCCCACAATAACACCGGCGAACCCAACGAGGGGAGCTGCCCCGTGTAATGCTTATTGTCAAAAGTTAAGTCATTGTCATTCAACCATTTTTCCCCTTTGCGCCATCCAACTTTATCGCCGATAGTAAGAGCGATAAGAGGATAGAGAGATGTTATAGAATTAAGTAACGGAAACTAAAAGTTGTTTAAGTGCTGTTAGGAAAGGAGTAATTTTTAACGATTGCCTTAGAGCTGATTTATTAACTGAGCTGTTTGCGCAGCATTCCGCAGGAAAACTCTTATGCTATCTAGGTCTCATAAATTTCTACTTTACTGGCCGACAATCGGTAAAACCTTTGTTCTGTAAGAAATTCAGCCTCTTAATATTTACTTGATAAATCAGCTCTTAGAAAAACTAATGTTAAAATCATGATATTTTTCATTATCAAAGCTATATTTTTTTATTTATGGAAGATTACCAAGCAGCTTTTTTAGAACGCTATTCTGATACAGAAATATTAGATAAATCAGGAAGAAAAATTGGAGCTATGCACTTTGGAGGTGTCACTATTGAGTGTTTATTAAAAGCAATGATTTTTGCTACTTTACCAAACAGTGCAACTAGAGAATGGAAAACAGATAACAATAATCCAGGACATACTTTTACTAATCCAGGACATAGCTACACAGAAGCATTAAAACGACACAATAAACTTAAATCTAGAATTGATAAGTTTCCTCAAGTACGAAAGTGGTTGGATGAAATTGAAAACCCAATGGGTCAACATTTTATAGATATACGTTATTTTGCTATTGAAGCTAATAATGTAAATTCTAAAAACTGGTTCAACACATATCAAAAGCTTATAGGATGGCTACAAAAACAAGCTACTACACTTTAATAAATTAAAGGAACTAAAAATGCAAGAAAATTGGCAAGTATTACTAAAGCAAAATATTAAAAACCAATACGTTCAAAACTCTCAAGAATGGGTTGATGTAAATATTTCCACATCAGGTTTGCTCAATTTAACTTTAGTTAGCGATCGCTTTTTTGGTTGATCCATCCCTCATCGGAAAGAACAAATTTCTAACTTATTAAAATCTCAAGTGCCTCATTTATCTCCTGGGTTTCTTTCCTTATATACACCTAAAGAAGCTGAATCATTAAATATTTCACCTCCACAAATTTCTGAGACATTCTCACCCAGTACTTGGCAAGATTTAGCTATTCAAGCGGCAAACCCACAAAATCAACCTCAACTACCTCAGAAAGAACCCAGTATACCCAGAACAGTAACATTTTATTCTTTTAAAGGAGGAGTAGGAAGGACTACTGCATTAACTCATGTAGCCTCAATTTTAGCAATGCGAGGTCGTAAAGTTGTAGCTGTAGATTTAGATTTAGAAGCACCTGGGTTAAGTACGGCATTTAACCTTAAGAAAAACCCAAAATATGGAATAGTTGATTATTTTTACGAACGTTCTTATTTACCAGAAGGAATAGAACCCAGTATTTTAATTACAGACATATTTAGTGAAGTAAGAATACCTAATGCTACAGGGAGATTATTTGTTGTTCCTGCTGGATATCTTAGTCTTGATTATGTGTCTAAAGTTGACGATCTTCATGCCACAACTGTTATAGATGGAGATAAAAATATTTGGTCTATTTTTAAACAAGAAATTCAAGAACAATTAAAACCAGATATTCTCTTAATTGACTCCAGAACTGGGATTAATCAATGGGGTGCTTTATCATTAATTCAAGCTGCTGATGAAGCAATTATTTTTCTTTTCCCTAATGAACAAAATAAACAGGGAATAGAACTACTACTAGAATCTCTTCAAAGTCTGAAAAATCTATCCATTAATTTTGTTTTTTCTCCTGTACCTGATGTGACAAAGAGTGGTTTAGATAAAGTCAAAGAAATTTGGAATTTATTGCTTGAAAGTATAAAAAATAGAACAGATGAAAACTATGATAATGATGAAGAGGATTTAAACACAAATAATGAGCAACCAGAAAATGATGAATTATTAGTAATTCCTTATCTTCAACCAATTGCCTTTGCTGATAGCTATCCCATACTAGAAATGCAAGATTACTATAGTAAAATTGCTAATCTAATTGATGAAAAAAATGATGAAATTCAACGCAGTAGTGTTTTAAATATTGTTGAACAAAGATGGCAAATTATTGAAAGTCTAGAGTTTCCTGAAGTAAATGCGGCCGATCAGAAGCAAGATTTAAGCTTATTGTTTCAGCGCACTACTGATTTTGAAAAATTTTTAGATGATACAACCTGCCTAATTCGAGGAAAAAAAGGAACAGGTAAAACTGCCCTATATTGGTTGTTTTTAAAACATCAAGAACTAGCTCAAAAATTAGCTCACAGACGGTTAGATAATACTGTATTTTTATCAGGACATGGTAGATTTCAGGAAAGTAGACCAACTCGTGATGAATTTCAAATTATTCATCAAAATTTGCAGAAAAAGAATGGAACATGGGAAGCTTTTTGGAGAGCTTATTTACTATTTAGATGTTATCAGGAAGAATTACTGAAATTTCCCAGAGGTAATAAAGGTAAAAGGGGAAAGTTTACCGAGCTGAAAAAAATAATTAATAATTTACCAAAAGATACATGGCAGTCTGAATCAACTAAAGCTTTATTAGAATTATCTACTAACTCTCAACTCATACTTACAGTTAAAGATGCAGTAAATATTATTCTTAATCAAGAGGCAAAAGAAAAGTCTCAAAAATTATGGTTTCTTTACGATGATTTAGATGAAGATTTTTCGGAAGCAGGAGAATTAAGACACAAAGCATTAACAGGATTATTTCAATTAGTTCAATCTTGTGATGCAAGTAGACTAACGGAAATTAGATTTAAAATTTTCTTGAGAGAAGATATTTGGAATCGTTTAAGTTTTGATAATAAAAGTCATTTTACTGGAAGGGATATTATTTTACAGTGGAATCAAATAGACTTTTTACGTTTAGCACTTCGTCAAGCAATACAATCTCAAAATTTCAAGAATTTAGTTGATCGAGTTTATCCTGTTGCTGTTGAAAGTATAGATATAGCGAATGAAGAAGAGCTTGATAAAGCATTAGAATTACTTTGGGGAAGTCGTCGCAGAGGAGGAAATAGAGCGAAAAAAGTATCTCGATGGGTTTATGAACGATTAACAGACTCAAGTGGCACGACTTTTCCTAGGAGTTTAAGTATATTACTTAAAGGAGCAAAAGAACAAGAACTAACTGATCAAGGAAAATCATCAACTAAAATCCGTACAGAACGTTTACTTCAAGGAAAATCTCTAGAATCTGGATTAAGAAAAGCATCAGAAAAGCGATGTGAAGAAATTAAAGAGGAATATCCCTATCTAATTAATTTTTTTGATTCCCTTAAGGGAAAATCAGCTTTTTTAATAAAAGAAGAATTACAAGAAATATGGAATAATTTACCAGATCAAGTTCTAGAAAATTTTGAAGAGTTTGTTTCTTTTTTAGGTGAAATAGGAATTATTGAATTCCGTGAAAAAGAAGGACGCTATAAATTTGTGGATATATATGTTTATGGTTTTGAAATGGATCGTCAAGGTGCAGTATAGAATATTTATATTAGGATGAAAAAATATAGTTGATAACCCAATTAAATAGCCTAATTCTATAGATTCCTCCCATAAGAAGTACAGATATTAATAATTAAATTAAATATTTCCAGTGCGGGCATCTTGCCCGCGTGAGTTTACCTCACCAAGGTGGAATTAACTGTATATCTGCCAAAATTGTGGATTTAATATTCGTGAATTATCTCAATATTATGTATATGCCAAAATTGTGTATTTAGTATTTTTGAAATCCTCTAAAAGGAAACTCATTACAAATATCCCACCGCTTACCATTATGAATTAATAAAGTTAACTGAGAAGCCATAAATTCAAAATGAAGCGATCGCTCTCGAAATTCTAACCAAGCTGCTCGAAAATTCGTTTTAGTTAAGTCTCGAAAAGCTACTGTTACATGAGGAGAAAAAGGGCGAATTTTAGAAGGGGGATGCACAATTCCTAAAGTAGTTTCTGTAAATCCAATTAAATCTTTTTGTATTTTTAATAGTTCTGGAGTTTTGACAACATTAATATAGATAACACGAGGTGGAAAAGCAGAAAACCCAGACAAAGTAATGGGAAAAGCAGAGCATTTTTGGGCACAAGTCTGTAAACACTCCTGCAAAACTGCTAAATTTTCAGTCGGCCATTTAAAAGGAGGCTGTAAAGTAATATGAGGCACCGATCTTAAAGCACGACTACTATTATATTTAGTAGCAAAATATTCCTTAATTTCCGTAACTTGGTTTTGAATATTTTCAGGTGGCACAAGAGCCACAAATAATAAACGTTTTGATTGACCCATAAAATTAAAATTTAAAAAATAAAATGCCTTGGTTTGCCAAAATAGAAAAAGGTATAGTCGAAAAAACCATATTTGACCAGTATGTACCAGCTCATAGAGCTTATGTCCAAGAATTAATTGCTAAAGGACATAAAGCTAAGAGTGGTTACTGGAAAAACCATGAAGGAGGAATGTTACTATTCGAGGCCCAATCTATGGAAGAAGCCCAAAAAATAGTGGCCGAAGACCCTCTCATCAAAAATAATTGTGTCACCTATAAAATTTATCAGTGGTGCATAGTTGCAGAATAAAAAATTGTGTTATAGTAATAAGTGATTCGGACCAGCGCGACTATAACGCCTAAACCTTGTCAGGACCGGAAGGTAGCAGCAACACGGGATGCTTATGGTAGGCGTTGACTCCGGGTCACCCAACTTTGATGTCGGGAAGGGGTCTCCTGTTATACAAATGTTAACGGGAGGAGAATTGCCGACAAACAAATAAACCGCTTAGTGTCCACTTATAGCTTGCATTGTGTGCTTTTTTGTGTTATTGGTGATTAAATTAGGAGTAGCGGTAGTACGCACCTGAAAGAACCATAAAAACAAATAGCGAATATGGGGTTCAATTCAGAAGTTAAGCGTTAACTCGTGAAAAGGTAAAACTCTTGAGGGAACTTTCTGGAGTACAGAACTGTTTAGTACAAGAAGGCGGTGGGTCTTGTCGTCTCTGTCTGCGGAGGGTTAAGTGGTTGCACTCCCTGTGAAACAGAAAGCCCGCGTCCGTGAGGTAGGGAAGCCTACATCATAATCTTTGATTTGATGTAGGAGAACGTCACTTTAAAGGAGCCAGAATATATTATGGATAATTTGGGAGGAATTATTCAAAAGGCAGTTTATCTAGGAGTGGGATTAGCCTCTTATGCAGGAGAGAAAGCTAATCAGAAATTGGCTGAACTAAGAACGGAGACCCAAAAACTGGCAGATGAGATGGTTAAGCGTGGTGAAATGACTACGGAAGAGGGTCGTAAATTTGTCGAGGATATGATGAATAAGGCCATGCAACAGCCACCGGTAGAGGCATCTCCAGACACGAGACCTAGTGAACCACGTCGTATAGAAATTCTTTCTGAGGATGACAGTTCATCAGAGTCAAACCAAGAAGTAGATAAGATGCGCCAAGAAGTGCATAAGCTACAGGATGAATTGCGTCGGCTACAAAAAGATTAAATCTTCGGACAAAAATTAAGCTCTTCTCCAAGAGTTTAGACACCCTAAGTTTAAAGCAAAAAGTTCAAACATATAATAATGGAAGACTGGTCAAAAAACTTGTTTGAAGTAATTGAAACTGCTGCTTTAGAAGTAGAAAATTTCTTCAATGAAATGGCAGAAGAAGTTTCTGAAGTGCTTGATGATTGGGGAAAGTTTTCGGAGGAGATTACCGAAGAAATATGTACTAACTTTATTGTAGAGATAGATGAGTATCTAAATGATTTAATCGACCCTATTATCGAAGTATATCTGGACTTAGATTTTGATGTGGGAGGGGAAGATATAGACTATTTTGTGGATCGTGTAGAGCCAACAGTAGAAAAACATCCAGCTTGTAGGGGATGCAGCAATTATCATGGTCAAGTTTATGGCGGAAATTTATTAGTTTGTGGAATGCACCCTTATGGTGTAGAGGGGGAAAGTTGTCCAGACTGGGAATCAGATAATAGTAGTTTGAACTAAGCAAAAGCTATTTCAGTTATCAGTTATCAGTACCTCTGCAATAAAAAGGCTGAATATAAGGAATATTATCTTTTCCCTTGGTGATAATTTTAGAATCAAAATTTTATGATTAATTTAGTTGTAAATTAGAACTATTATAACTGAAATTATTTTGACCATTAGAGTTAAGCTCTAAGCATTGAAAAAATTAGAAAGACTTGCGTAAGGGATAACTTTTACACTATAAATTTTTGGTGTTGGTGAAAAGAGGTATGATATCATGTCCGGAGCAGAGTGCCATAGAACTCTGTTCCGCGCTCCGCGACCAAAAAACTTTCTCCTTCTACTCCTCTTTCTTCTTCTTTCTTCCCCTCCTGGGAGGGGCTAGGGGTGGGTTGACTCCTGACTCCTGGGTAATTAAGATTAATATCATACACTAATTCACCAACGCCAATTTTTGACTTTTGCCTTGCGCGGAGTGCTATATGAATGAAATAAATTTAGGGACTCTTTACATTGTTGGCACACCAATAGGCAATCTAGAAGATATAACATTTCGAGCAATTAAAACCCTACAAACAGTAGACCTAATAGCAGCAGAAGACACTCGCCACACCAGCAAATTGTTACAACATTTTGATATCCAAACTCCACAATTAAGTTACCATCAACATAACCAACAAAGTCGCATACCTGAATTAATCGAAAAATTATATCAAGGAAAAACAATTGCTCTAGTAACTGATGCTGGAATGCCAGGAATATCTGACCCTGGATATGAAATAGTAAAAGCTTGTGTTGCAGCAAATATTTCCGTAGTACCAATACCAGGAGTTAGTGCAAGTATCACAGCATTAAGTGCTTCTGGACTACCTACTGATAAATTTATATTTATCGGTTTTTTACCAAGCAAAAGTAAACAACGTCAACAAGACTTAGAAATTTTACCCAACTTACAAGAAACCATAATTTTATATGAATCTCCTCATAAACTCAAACAAACCTTGGAAGATTTAGCTAAAGTATTAGGTAAACAGAGAAAAATAGTCTTAGCTAGAGAATTAACAAAACTCTATGAAGAATTTTGGCGTGGTACAGTTGGACAAGCAATTATTTATTATCAAACTGAGCGACCAAGGGGAGAATTTACCCTGATTATTGCAGGAGCAGAACCAGATACGCCAGTAATATCAGAAGATACTATTAAAGTAGAATTACAAAAACTTTTAGAACAAGGAATTTCGCGATCGCAAGCTAGTCGCCAACTGGCGCATCAAACCAACCTATCCCGTCGCCACATTTATCAAATAGCTCTAAAATTATAAGGAAGAAGGAAGAGGGAAGAAGGAAGAAGGAAGAGGGAAGAAAGGTTATATGAAATATAAAAAAGAATGGGGTTGCACATTATGGAATGATACTGCCAAAAATAGGTGTTCGACTTTGACTAAAAAAAACCTAATATTAATCGTTCTAGCAATTATCAAATCCAAAATCTTTTTCATCAAAAATCTCAAATCATTCGTCACTGTGCAACGCCAAAAGAATGCTACGAATAATTTAGTTGGTTCAAAAACTTTAACTAGAAATATCGATTTGACTAAAAACACAGTTTTACTCTAATAAATGATACAGCGCTTCCCGCTGTGTATAGTGTTTATAGCTTACAGCACTTTTGAGGAAGGGTGAGGTACAGTTGTAAGACTATTCTTATACTTCCTGTTCTCTGTTCCCTGTTCCCTGTTCCTTGTTCCCTAGGGCAATAAAACTTTGTACCTCTAAGACTCGAAAACTGCTGTAAAAAAGCAGAAGTCCTGATTAACTAAAAATTAAAATTGTGAACTCAATAGACTCTTTCCTGAAACGCTTTGAACATTTCGGCGTTGAGCTTGGTCTCGAACGCATCTACCAACTTCTAGATAACCTCGGAAACCCCCATCAACAAGTACCTATTATTCATGTCGCCGGGACAAATGGTAAAGGTTCTGTCTGTGCTTACTTATCTTCGATCCTCACAGCAGCAGGATATAAAGTTGGACGTTATACTTCACCTCATCTCGTGGACTGGACAGAACGTATTTGCCTTAACGAACAACAAATTTCTCCTACTAAACTAGAAGAGTTATTAGAAGAAGTAGAAGCAGCTATTAATCCAGAAAAAGCTTCACCTACTCAGTTTGAAGTTATTACTGCAGCAGCTTGGTTATATTTTGCTCAACAAGAAGTAGATGTAGCAGTTATAGAAGTAGGGTTGGGAGGAAGACTAGATGCCACAAATGTTTGTCAGCAACCAATGGTAACTGTTATTACTTCAATTAGTTGGGAACATTGGCAAAGGTTAGGTCCAACTTTGGCTGATATTGCTGGTGAAAAAGCAGGTATTCTGAAACCAGGATGTCCTGCAATAATTGGGCAACTACCACCAGAAGCAGAAAAAGTGGTACAAAAACGGATTAATGATTTGGGATGTCCCGCAGTTTGGGTAACACCTGCTGAATTATTAGAGGGCAGTAGAGAAAATGATTCTCTGTCAATGGCTAATTATCAAGGTATGGAATATCCACTCCCATTACTTGGAGATGTACAGTTAATCAATTCAGCGATCGCTATTGAGACAATTCATATTCTGGAAAAACAGGGTTGGTATATTTTTCCTACAGCAATTCAAGAAGGAATCGCTAATACTAAATGGCCTGGGCGTTTGCAATGGACAAAATGGCAAGACCGTAAATTATTAATTGATGGTGCTCATAATACTGCTGCTGCCCAAGTATTGGGGAGATATGTCAGGACACTTAATTACCCATCCATCAGTTGGGTTATGGGTATGCTTTCAACTAAGGAACATTCAGAAATTTTTCGCGCTTTGATTAGACCGGGCGATCGCTTGTACCTAGTTCCTGTCCCAGACCATAGTTTTGCTGATACGGGTCAGCTTACTACTATAGCTATGAATATTTGCACAGAATTAGCATTTTGTCAAGCTTACCCCAATTTAACAACTGCCATGGAAGAGGCTATGGCTGAAAGTGAAAATCTGATTGTTTTATGTGGTTCTCTGTATTTATTAGGAAATTTTCTAGCAACTAGCTGGAACTAAAGACCCTACTACTGAAATTTCTGTTTTTGGGTTTGCTAAATACAGGTATTTATGAAAAATTTCCTCAATTTTTTCTGAGCTTACTGGTTTATTCATAAATTCAGAACATCCTACAAACTGAGCACGAACTCGATCAATTATGCTACCTCTGCCAGTGAGAATTACTATAGGAGTATTTTTTAAATGAGGTATTCTACGAAGTTGGCTACAAATTTCATAGCCATTAGCAATAGGCATTTCTATGTCTAAAAATATTAAATCTGGTTGTATTTCTATGAGGGTAGGCACAGCCAATGTAGATTTTTGAATTCCTATAAATTGATAGCCTCTTTTTGTAATAAATTTTCCCATGATTTTATTTATTATGGGGCAATCATCAATACAAACTACTAATTTTTTCTGGCTCTTTATAGGAGTTTCTGGAAATTGTGAATTTTGTGTTTGAATCTCTTTTGTTTGACTTTTTAGTGCATCAATTTTTAATACAGATAATGCAGGTATATCAGGCACATTAGTTAATTGAATTATTTCTTGACTCACATAATTCATAAATATTTTAGTTAGTCTTAATAAATCCTGATTTAAGTAAAAAGCTAAGTCTCGCAGTGTGAGTTTTTTACTAATTAATATCTGCAATTTTTGGTATGTTAAAGCTGATATCTGTTGTTCTAAAAGTTCAGGTTTATTCAATACAAGAGCTAAGTTTGGAGAATAGTTGTGTAAATTTGCCTCGTACCAAGCTTGCCATATTGGCTTAACTTTTTCAAAAGCCTCATAGATACTCAAACGAAAAATTGGTTGTTTCATTTCTGCTTGTAGATGGGAAGTGACAGAAGTAATTTGTAAAGTATCTAAATTATCTTGCTGAATTAAATCAAACAATACTTCGACCAAGGTATTGTTAATTATAGAAATAGCTTGTGAGAGTGATATTTTTTCTTGTTTCAATAAAATATTAACTATGTAATATTGCCAGCTTTCACAAACATCATGGGTGTAGAAACTTAGAGTTTCTAGAGAAATAAAAGGGCAAAATTGAGTGAAATTTCTGCGCCATCTTCGCCAGGAACTACTACCACCAGTAGCCCAAGTTATACAACCTCTATCAAAATATAATTGCCATGTTTGTCCATCGGTATTTTGGAGGTCTACCTTACCACTAAACTGTTGAGGTATTAAACGGATTAAATGTTTAAAAAATCTAGCTGTAGTTGGTTTTGTTGTCGTAATCATTTTTAATACTCCATCAATCAATGCAGTCCTTAATTCTGTATTTTTGATTATTCTCTAAATAAGTTTAGAAAAGTTTTAATATCCGCAATTTCACTTAACTTGATGACAAAGTCTGGGATAAAATCAAATAACTATCAATTTAATTTTACAGATAAATTTTATTATTATCGTCCGTTTTTTTACTGAGAATTTTAACTAATTTACATTTGATTTTGAGGCGATCGCTGATGGAAAAACTGGTAAAGTTCTATGAAATTAGATTTTTAGCAATTAATATAGAACCTATTTGAGAGCTATATAATTTTGCTAGTCAAGTCTTTTCGCACATCAATGAGTGAGGAAAAATCATCTGAAGGAGTGTTGAATTTTTTGTATTATTTCTCGCCACATCTTCCCTCTTCCCTCTTACCGAATAATTAATAATTAAATAATTCGCATCTTAAAGCCGACCCTTTTAAGGGGAAAAAAAAGACAATATTCCTTATATTCAATTCCGTAACGGTTAAAACCCGAGGTAATTATCCATTATCCATTATCCATTATCCATTAATGAACTCCTATCTCCTGTCTCCTGACTCAAGACTAACAAAACACGCATATTTATGAAGATACCAAATGGGTTCTATACAGGTAAGGTTCAGATTTCTTGTTTCCATGATCGTCGCTTTATTTTTAAGTTTAGTTAATTGATTTCATCAACATGAAAAACTTTATAGCAATTCCCATGCTGGTCAGGTACGCGCATTCCTTGGTTTTAGGGAACAAGGAACAGAGAATAGAAGACAAATAGGGGTACCTCACACTTACTGAGAAACGCTATATACATATCAAATAATAGAATTAATATCCCAATTCCGCTAACCGTTTAAAAAAAAATATATATTTGTTACAAAAATAAGCAGTATAGCGTTTCTTAAAAAGGAAAAAACAAATTGTCAGTTTAGAAGTCTGAATAACGAAAAAACAAATATCTAAATAAGGTCTGCTGAAAAAGTCTTTTAGTAGGGGTAGGAGACAGGAGACAGGAGACAGGAGAAATAGGAATTTAGACGAGGTAGAAGTAAGAATAGTCCCTTGATTTTTCTGCCCAACTATGCGCCTAAAATACTAACTTTTTGAGCGTGAAGAGCTGAAAACCAGGTACTTTTTTCGACCTCAAAAAGGATAAATTCTTTATATATCAATGCTTTTATATTTAATCAGCAAGCCCTAAATATATTAAGAGATTGAATTGATCGGGAAATCTAAAAAAGGAAATAGTTCATTAATTGATAATGGATAATGGATAATTGATAATTACCTCTGGTTTTAACCGCTACGGAATTGAATATAAGGAATATTTTCTTTTCTTGGTCGATTGGATATGGTGAGGAAACCTCGCCATCCCACCCTACGGGAAAGCTGCGCTTTTTCCTGACGGAATGCTCCGCAAACATGTCGCGTAGCGTTAACGTGCGTTGTGCGCCAGCAAAACGACGGCTTTTTTTACCCTTAAAAGGGGAGGCTTCAAGGCGCGAATTATTTAATAATTAATTATTAATAATTAATTATTCGGTAAGTGCTCTTTTGCACAACTATAACTTTCTATTTGTCAGCTTAGAAGTCTGAATATTGAGACACTACTCTATCATGCTTATTTCAATCCCTGGACTCCTTCCAACTTTTATCTGAAGTAGATCCATAATCTCTGAATACTTATTTGATCGACACTTTCTTATCAAAAGCCAAGTCTCTACAAAACCTTTTCCCTTTTAACTCCTTCCCGATAAATTATCCCATTCAAACGCCGCATCAGCGATCGCCTTTTCAACAGTTTTCTCTGCCAACATAGCTGCTTGTAAGTTTTGAGAAATAATCTGTTTCAACTCATTCAAATTTTTTACTTGTGGAAGTAAAACTTCTGCTTTAAGCATTTGATTAGCACTAATAATTCGAGCCTTATCTTGAGTAGAAGCATTAGAAGGAAGACTTTGAAAATAATTATTCTCTAAAGTCTGAGTTATAGAAGGTAGAACATTAGTCTCTTGAGTAAAAGCCGTTTGATTTTGATTGTTAGTAATAAACAAAGCAAATTTCAGCGCTCGGTCTGGTAGTTTAGTATTACTAGAAATAGCTAAATTCATTAACATCATACTTTTTTTACCAGTTTCACCTGTAATTTGAGATACAGGTTTTGATACTTGTCCAATCTCTGGTGTATCTTCAGATATTGCCCCAATCACTTCTGAACCAGAAAACAACATAGCTATTTCTCCAGCTTGATATAAATCGATACCAGCTTGAATCCCTTTTGTCAATACCTCCTTTGGTAATAGCCCATCTTGATATAGATCGACCCAATACTTGAATACTGCCTGACCAGTTGGAGTATTAAAAGCAGCCTTTCCATCAACATCTATCAGTGTCACTCCCATCTTGCCAAAAGATTCTAATACCTCTGAAAATTCTTCTGGTAGAAAAGAAATAAAAAATGCGTACTTATCAGTTTTTTCCTTAATCTGTTTAGCCACCTCTGCTAACTCTGAATAATTTTTGGGAGGTTGCTCTAGTCCTGCTTGTTGAAATAGCTGAGAATTATAAATAGTTATATTTGTTGTGGCATACCAAGGGATACCAAAACTTTTACCATTAATTTTACTAGCCTGCCAAAAGTTAGGTAAATATTGATTTTTTACCGAATCTGATAATATAGTATCCAAATTTAACCAAGCATTAGTTTCAGTCAATAAATATCCAAAATTTGAATTAAGATTAACCACATCTGGAAGAGTTTTTGCCAAAATAGCACTCTGAATTTTCTTTTCCATCATTGACCAAGGTATATCAATCCATCGTACAGATAAACCTGGATTATCAGTTTCAAAATCAGTAATCAATTGATTAAAATAATTCGTAAATTGAGGTTGAAGCTGTATCGTCCAAAACTTAATTTCTTGAGTATTTAAGTTAGTAGGAGAGGGAGTAGTGCAACTAATCAAAAATGTTAAGATTAGTCCGAATATAGCAAATAACCTAAACCGTTGCCATTTAACAATGTAAAACATTTGATCAAACATATAAAATTATCTGAAGTCTCCTTATATTATTGAAATTATGATGATTTTTGCACTTTGCATGACAAAGGAAAAATCCAATTATTATATATTTTTGGATGACTATCTTTTTGTCTGTCTCTAAATATTAGGTGTTATCAATATATAGCATTTAAATTTGAAATATAGCGTTTCTCAGTAAGCGTGAAGTACACTCTTGCCTTTACTTCACTATTGCCTTCCGGAGCTGTTGCCTATTGCCTAGAGTTTTGTACCTCACGCTTTTTGGGAATTGCTATATTAGTCAGGAATTAAATATTTTGGAGAACAGTTAATAGCTTAAATTAGCAATAGTAAAAAAATCTAAAATTAGTTTTTAGTAACTAAGTCTAGATTGGTTACTATTTCAAAATTATTATTTTAGATGAAAATCAAGCTGTAAAATAATTATCATTAAAAATCGTGTAACTGTCTATAAAATATAGCCATCTAGATCATATTTGTAAATATATGAGCAAAATTAATTACATAATTTTTGGTCAGACTAAATAGCTGATACAAAATTAATGTGAAGTTGCATAGAATAATATAGCAATCAGGAATAATTTGTAAGAATTTAAGTGTTCCTTAAAAGTACAGAATATAGCAATTATTACATACATCTGATACGTTTTTCTCTGTTGCCTGTTGCCTGTTACCTGTTACCTAAAAGTTTCCAATATCTCACAACTCAAATCATATTGCTAGAAATAATATTTTAATCAGAATCACCTCACATAAAATTGGTATTATACAAATTTTTATTGTCTATCAACAAAGCCATAATTGACTATTCACTATTTAATTATCAGTTCGCTGTTTCCCACTCCAATAGACAATTTTTTCTGCTAATTAAACAGATTTAATATTAATTGTTTAGAGTGGATTAGGATATAGACAATTTTTTCTGCTAATTAAACAGATTTAATATTAATTGTTTAGAGTGGATTAGGATAAAGAGTATCGGGGACTTCTTAGACCGCAGAATTGGGAAATACAGTTTCAATACCGAACCACTTTTACCGATCGCTGATAACTGCTCACCTTTAATTGTAATTTAGTGTTCCCTTGGCCATAATTGAGAGATACTGTTGAAATGCCCAAAAACTTTTACCGATTACTGATAACTGATTCAAAGTATTTTTCAGAAATTAATGCTATTCTTGGAAAATGGAAAAAATGAGCATAACAATAGAAAAAATGAGCATAACAAAAGTTATTAAATACTAAACACTAGCTCTTGGAAAACAAAAAATCATGTAAGCATTTCCTGCGGAATGCTGCGCAAACAGCAGTCAGCTATCAGCTATTTCTACGGAATGCTGCGCAAACAGTTTTATTACCTTTAGTGGACAATTTAAGCTCGTTGTTCTTGTGCTTCAATTCTTTATTTAAAAATGTAGTAGAAGTTAAACAAATACTTGGTTCATTCATTAAAAATCTGAATGCGAGCCCATTCCGCACCGAAGAGCTGACTTCTAATAGCTGAATGCTTACAAAATCATAGTTAAGACTTTTGATACCTAGTATGAGTATTTTAGTAGGGATATAAAAATCAACCAAACTAACTATATCTTAATACTTAATCAACTTAAGTCTAGCAAAGATTATCATCATCAGTTTATATATCATTTTCAACAAATTCGTTGAAGACCCCCACTACTCAGTTATCAGTTCGCTGTTTTCCAATCCAATAGACATTTTTTTTTACTAATTAAACAGATTTGATCTTAATGATTTGGAGTGGATTAGGATAGAGAATATTGAGTAAAAGAGATGACTTATTAGACCGCAGAATTGAGAAATACAGTTTCAATACCAAACCACCTACTGATAACTGTTTAATTCTCTCATTATGCACCTGTTAAATGATTCAAAACCACAAGACTTTCTAGCTCTGTCATGACAAATTTCAAAAAACACATTTGTATTAAATTAAAATCAAGAAAACTATGGTTAATTACTTAAAAAATTTATTTAAAAAAAAGCAACCAGGAATAGGAGTAGAGATAGGTCCAGAAAGAATTAATATTGCTGAAATCCGTAAACAAGGAGATAAATTAAAATTAGTAACCCTTGCCACAGCAGAAGTGCCAGAAGATGTATTTTTAGAAGGTCAAATAGTTGATGCCCCTACAATATCAGAGCTAATAGAATCAATAATAGAAGACAATAATATAAAAACCAGAAGAGTCGCAACAGCAATTCCAGGCAGAGAAGCAGTAACTCGTGTAATTCCTGTACCAGCAGAATTAAACGACCAAGAATTGCAAGATTATATGAATCAAGAAGCAGGTTTATACTTACCATTTCCCAGAGAAGAAGCAGATGTAGACTATCAGAAATTAGGAACAATAATAGACCCAAATGATGATTTAGAAAAAGTACAAGTAGCCTTAGTAGCTACTAGAAAAGAAGTAACAGATAGCTACATAGAAGTATTCACCCAAGCAGGATTAGCAATAGATGTTTTAGAAGTAAGTAACTTTGCCTTAATCCGAACAGTAAAAGATATACTTCAACAGTATGGACCCCAAGAAGCAACAGTAATAGCAGATTTAGAATTTGACAGTACTGAACTTGCTATCGTAGTAGATGGAGTACCTCAATTTAACCGGACAATTCCCATTGGTACTTATCAAATGCAATCTTCCTTAAACGAAGCAATGAATTTACCTCCAACCAGAGATACTAGCGAATTACTGGGAATGACCGTTCCAGTATTAGATACAATGGGAGTCACAGGAAACGAAGCAAACCCCGGAACTAATGCCTTACTAAAAGTATTAGCAGAATTAGGGGATGAACTACGACGCTCAATAGATTTTTATCTCAATCAATTTGAAGATTTGGAGGTGGCACAATTATTATTAACAGGATCTGGTGCAGCAATAGGACAAATAGATGACTTTTTTATGCAACGTTTAAGTTTACCCGCATCTAAAGTCGATCCAATAGAGACTTTAGCCTTAGAAATAGAACAAGAAATTCCACTAGAACAACGCTCCAGTTTAGGAGTGGTATTAGGTTTAGGATTAAGAGAGGTTTAAATTAATTATGTATGGCTTAGATGTAAATTTTCTCAACGATCGCCCAGAATATAAAAAAGATATTCCCAAACCAGCAAGTGGTGGTGGACCATCACTAGAAGACCCCAGACCAATTCTGATTGGGGCAGCAGTAGCAGTGGCGGTTAATGGTCTAGTTGCTGGTGGATGGTTCTATCTCAATCAAGTAAACACCAAATTACAGGCAGACCTAGACAAATTAAATGCCGAATTGAGTAAACTAAACGCCCAAATTAAAGATATAGAAGCAATCAAAGCAAAAACTAAAACATTTAAAGCAGAGGCAAAAGCATTAGCAACAGTTTTTGACCAAATTAAACCATGGTCCGCTTTATTGGGAGAATTTGGCACCCTCATACCTAGTGGGGTCAAAATAGCTAGCATTGAACAAAAAGAACCAAAAATAGTTCCTCCAGCAGCACCCCCACCAAATCAAAAAGATTCAAAGGGGGATAAAAAAGAACAGGCAGCAGCACCCCCAAAACCAACAGCAACTGTATCATTTTCTGGAACAGCAGATTCTTATGGTCAAGTCAATGACTTTTTATTGCTACTGCAAAATTCTCCCTTTTTCCAAGGAGAAAAAACAAAACTAATTAGTGCCACGAAAAAAGCCAATCCAACCAGACTAGAATTACAAAACTCTAGGTCAACTTTAGCTCCAGATATACCAGAATTACCACAAGTAGTTGAGTATAAAATAGAAACAAATCTCAGCCCTTTAGGTGCATCAGAATTATTACCTCAATTAAAAAGTCAAGGAGCAATTGGATTAGTAGATAGAATAGAAATATTAACAGAAAAAGGAGTATTTTAAAAATGGTAGCAGCAAATGAATGGAACCCGGAATTTGAAGAACAAGAAGGAGAAGTAGGGGGTCCGAAAATATTCGGTATATCACTCAAAGACCCCAGATTTCTCGGAGCAGTTATTGGCGTTGTCGGGTTAGGAGCAGCAGGATTTTTAGGATATAATCAGCTCAAACCAGCCATTGAAAAAAGTGCTTTATTAAGAACAGAAATACAGACAGCACAAAACACCATAAAAGAACAGAAAAAACAAATAAAAGAACGACCAAAAGCAGAAGCAGCAATGGTAGAAGCTGAGAAACAAAGAGAAGACGTAACCAGCTTATTTGCCAGTGAAAAAACCATGAAAACTCTGCTGTACGATATGAATAAGCTAATCGATCAAATTAATACAGGTATTAATGATGAAGACCGACAAGCCAAAATGATTAAATTTCAACCAGTAGAGTCAAAAGATGGCAACTATATAGTTAAGGATAATTCATTAGGACCACTGGTAAATGGTAAATTAAAGCGACGAGAATTCAAAGTAGAATATGAAGGAACTTATGCCCAAACAAGAGCCTTTATGATTGCTTTGGAACGAATGCAAACATTACTGGTAGTAAAAAACTTAAAAACTAAACTACAGCAAGGAAATCAAATTATCGAAGTTGAATGGAGACAAAACAGATTTGTACCAGTCAGCCAACCAGAAAGTAGACTCAGGACATCCTTTGATATGCACGCTCTGTTGGCCTTAAGCGAACAAGAATCATTGGCTAAACCAGAACCAGCCAAACCAGAAGAGCAATAAAATAAAAATTCACATAATTTACCAAATATTATGGTATTATATCTTCTTATATTTATGTAAATTTGAAAGCTAGTGCTGAAAAGGGTGGGAAAGTAGAAAAAAGAAAAAAGAAAAAATTAAAAAGCGATAGATCCAACTTTGATGTCGGCAAGGGGTCTCCCGTTATACATAAGTTAACGGGAGGAGAATTGCCGACCAACAAATAAACCGCGTAGCGTCCACTTAGAGCTTGCATTGTGTGCTTTTTTTGTGTTATTTAGTGATTAAATCAGGAGTAGCGGTAGTACGCACCTGAAAAAACCATGAAAACAAATAGCGAGTATGGGTTTCAATTGGCGAAGTTAAGCGTCAACCCGTGAAAAGGTAAAACTCTTAAGGGAACTTTCTGGATTACAGAACTGTTTAGTATAAGAAGGCGGTGGGTCTCCGAGTCTCTGTCTGCCGAGGGTTAAGTGATTACACTCCCTGTGTTTCGCTCCGCGACATGTAACGCGCAGCGTTGCGCCAGCAAAGCAGAAAGCCCGCGTCCGTGAGGTTGGGAAGCCTACATAATAATCTTTGATTTGATGTAGGAGAACGTCACAGCTGTGGATAAAGCTCTATACTCTAGCCAAACACATAAAAAACGACGGGACAGAGTTAGCTAGGCGGATTTATCTCCTGGTTGAAGAACGACTTGCGGGTTTTCACCCGAAGTAAAAATCTACTCTAAAAGTAAGCTCACAGGTAGATTATTGTCTACATCGAGGAGTCTAGAAGTCTGTTAGGCTGGAAGCCAAAGTGGATTTGTCCCTTTTACAGTGTTTTTTTACACAGAATCCAGGGTATTTAAACCCCTGGAGATGTCAAACCAACATTTTCCTAATCATGGCCTAGCGTGGAGTGAGGACAGTGAAACAGCAAATTTCAATTAGTAGTGGACTCTTAAGTGGGGTAGCTGCGGTAATTATCGCCCAGACACCAGCCTTTGCAGTTACACAAATAACCCAAGTTCAGTTAAGTTCCGTAGAAGGGGGCATGAATATTGTCCTAGTGACAAACAATGGCGATCGCCCCGAAGTTTTCTCAGTAAATAGAGAAAACTCTTTCGTTGCAGACATAATCAATGCTCAACTAAGCATACCCGAAGGCAACA
The DNA here is from genome assembly GCF_010672525.1 of Okeania sp. SIO2B3. Taxonomy (GTDB): domain Bacteria; phylum Cyanobacteriota; class Cyanobacteriia; order Cyanobacteriales; family Microcoleaceae; genus Okeania. Next base: position 80,220 of record NZ_JAAHGH010000016.1, read on the forward strand.
AATTTCGGAAAGATAGTCCAGCACCAGGCATAAAATATGTAGAAGTAATGCAGGTAGATGCCAACAGCGTGCGAGTAGTCATCGCAGGTACAAAAAATAGTCCCAGAGGCAGAATTATCCAAGGGGGGGGGCGAGGAATTATTCTGAGTGCTGTTGCCGGTTCAGGAGAAGTAGCTCAAGCATCTGCACCTAAACCTAATAGCTTTCCCCCACCCTCAGAAGCATCTGAACCTGATCCCCCACCTGTACAACCGGAACCTACTGTAGTACCTCCAAGAGAAACCACCAGCTCCCAAGAATCAAAGGTATTATTACCTGATTCTGAACTAACAGGAGATGGTTTCCCCAGCTTACCAGGACAACCATCCCCCAGTGAAGTCCCTCCCTTTCAACCACGAGCAGTAGCACCACCAGTAGGTGACATAGCAGTATCAAATATTAATCCCTCAGTAGAAGTTATAGATTTAGGCACACAAGAAAGAATACCTCGTTTAGTCTTGCGAGATGCTCCCGTCAGAGATGTTTTAGCTTTATTAGCTAGAGCTGCCGGGTTGAATGTAGCCTTCAGTTCAGGTGGGGAAGAAGAAACTGGACCTAGTATCTCTCTGGATATTGAAAATGAGTCCGTTCAAGATGTTTTTAACTATGTTCTGCGTCTCAGTGGTTTACAGGCCAACCGAGTAGGAAATACAGTATTTGTGGGACAAGAGTTACCTACAGAAGCCAGAAATGTTGTAGTCCGTTCTTTCCGCTTAAACCAAGTTACTGCCCAAGCTGCTGCAGGTTTCTTAGTTAGTATGGGAGCTGAAAGTGCTATTGTTACAAGTCAGCCAGTAACCCAGGTCAATACAGTTAATATAGCCGGAACTAATCAGGCAATTACAAATACCGAAACAATTGAAAGAACAGTTGTTCAGCCACTACGCTATGAATCCCAAAATGCTCCTCAACTATTGAAGGGTTTACAAGTAGTAACTGATAGCCGACTTAATAGTATAACTTTAGTAGGGCCACCACAACAAGTAGAGATTGCTGCAGCCCAACTGGTACAGCTAGATTTACGACAAAGGCAAGTAGCTGTAAACGTAAAGGTTATAGATATTAATTTAGCAGCAGATGAAAACTTTAATAGTAGTTTCTCTTTCGGAGTTAACGACAGTTTCTTTATTAACGATAATGGGGCAGCATCTCTGAACTTTGGCAGTCTCCAACCTGCTACTATTACACAACAAAATGCTAGTCCTCTTTCTCGTCCTGTAACTAATAACCCACTTGCTGGAAACGACCCATTCTTTGATAGCCAACGTACATTTGACGTTCCATTTACAGGTATCCCTAACGTTAATCAAGGTAGAGGTACTTTCCTCAGACCAATAGCTCCCACAACAGGCGAACCTACAAGAGTTGGGATTACAGATTATGAACCATCAGAAATAGAAGTTACTGACGATGGAATATTGGAGGTAGAACTAGGAGAGGCAGAATTTGGCTTATTCCCCCAAATTTTGTATCCAAGGCGATTTCTTGGTCAACTCAGGGCTACTGTTGAAAGTGGTAATGCTAAAATTCTCACCGATCCAACTTTAGTGGTTCAGGAAGGAGAAATAGCTAGTGTCAGACTTGTAGAAAATATTGTCAGAAGTATTGACAGTAATTTTACAGATGATGGAGGTACGCAGCGAGAAACTAGAACTGTTCGGTTTGAAGATGTAGGTCTAACCCTAGCTATACAAGTGGAGAGAATAGACGATAATGGCTTTGTGACTGTAACAGTAAATCCAGAAGTGAGTTTTATTACCCAGAGGATACCAACAGATGCTGATAATGAAAATGAATTTGGTACAGAAATTGCCAGACGTCGGGTAGAATCTGGCAGAATTCGCATACGAGATGGACAAACTCTGATTATTTCTGGGATTATTCAAGAGCAAGAAAGAACATTAATAAATAAAGTGCCTATTTTGGGTGATTTACCTATAATTGGTTCCCTCTTCCGCAGTAGTCAAAATGAAAATCAACGAGCAGAGACAATTGTACTACTAACACCTCAAATACTGGATGATGGCGATCGCTCTTCTTGGGGTTATCGATTTAATCCTAGTCCAGATGCTTTGCAAATGATGGAAAGGGGTCAGCCAAGACCACGTTAAGGTTAAGTGTCAGGGATGGTCTATATTGATTGATTTAATTTGAACCATCCCACTTTGGTCGATAAAAAAACTCAAACGTCTTAGTTTTGACTATCTCAGAAAACCAGATTCTACTAATCAACCAATGGAAATTTTTGATTTTATACTTTGCAAAAAGTTTTTCAACCCAGAGCGCTTCAGAGAATAATTGGGAGCAAAGGAGAAAGACTCCAACGTCTTAGTTTTTGTGATGAATCCTAGGAAACCAGACTCCTCTCATCTCAACCAATGGAAATTTTTCATTCTAGGTGAGCAGATAGTCACAGTCAAAAGCCTTTGAACCCAGAGTGCTTTCCAGAATGATTAGGAGCAAAGATGAAAAACTACAACGTTTTAGTTTTAGTAACTACCTCACAAAACCAGACTCCCCTCATTTCATACCAATGGAAATTTTTCATTCTAGGTGAGCAGATAGTCACAGTCAAAAGCCTTTGAACCCAGAGTGCTTCACAGAATAATTGGGAGCAAGAATGGAAAACTACAACGTCTTAGTTTTATTAACTACCTCACAAAATCAGACTCCCCTCATTTCAACCAATGGAAATTTTTCATTCTAGGCGAGCAGATAGTTAAAGACAAAAACCTTGGAACCCAGAGTGCTTCACAGAATAATTGGGAGCAAGAATGGAAAACTACAACGTCTTAGTTTTAGTAACTACCTCACAAAATCAGACTCCCCTCATTTCATACCAATGGAAATTTTTCCTTCTAGGTGAGCAGATAGTTAAAGACAAAAACCTGTGAACCCAGAGAGCTTCACAGAATGATTGGGAGCAAAGATCGAAAACTACAACGTCTTAGTTTTGATCCAGGCTCACAAAATCAGACTCCCCTCATTTCAACCAATGGAAATTTTTCATTCTAGGCGAGCAGATAGTTAAAGACAAAAACCTGTAAACCCAGAGAGCTTCACAGAATGATTGGGAGCAAAGATCGAAAACTACAACGTCTTAGTTTTATTAACTACCTCACAAAATCAGACTCCCCTCATTTCATACCAATGGAAATTTTTCCTTCTAGGTGAGCAGATAGTTAAAGACAAAAACCTGTGAACCCAGAGTGCTTCACAGAATGATTGGGAGCAAAGATCGAAAACTACAACGTCTTAGTTTTTATGACTATCTGAGAATAACCAGACTCCCCTCATTTCAACCAATGGAAATTTTTCCTTCTAGGTGAGCAGATAGTTAAAGACAAAAACCTTGGAACCCAGAGTGCTTCACAGAATGATTGGGAGCAAAGATCGAAAACTACAACGTCTTAGTTTTAGTAACTACCTCACAAAGCCAGACTCCCCTCATTTCATACCAATGGAAATTTTTCATTCTAGGCGAGCAGATAGTTAAAGACAAAAACCTTGGAACCCAGAGTGCTTCACAGAATGATTGGGAGCAAAGATCGAAAACTACAACGTCTTAGTTTTTATCCAGGCTCACAAAGCCAGACTCCCCTCATTTCATACCAATGGAAATTTTTCATTCTAGGCGAGCAGATAGTTAAAGACAAAAACCTGTGAACCCAGAGAGCTTCACAGAATGATTGGGAGCAAAGATGAAAAACTACAACGTCTTAGTTTTTATGACTATCTGAGAATAACCAAACTCCACTAAATAATAGCAATTTTTGATTCTAGATGAGCAAATAGTCACAGGCAAAACCTTATAACTATGAGTGCTTCACAGAATGAATAATAATATTTGAAGCGCCACAAAAATAAGAAAATCTGGAAAAAAAGTCCTTTAACCAATCTACAACAGTTTTTTTTCGGCCCAAAATATAATCAAAAACTAAAGAAGTCTAGAAATCTACATAAATTAAAGGTTTCACCGCTCCATATCACCCAAGCACAGATTAGAATAAACCAGTGAAAGCTAGATAGTATGGGGTTTTCAGCAAAAAAATCCTGATGCCATCCCTAAAACTCACGCTTATGATAGGCAAGAGGAGATGGGAAAGCATTATCAGTCAAAAGGTTTGAGGTTTTGGTAGGTCAAAGAAAAGGTTGAATTTAATCACAAAAAGCCTAATAGTTGAAAACCTATCAATAGTATCCCAAGACCTTGCTTACTTGAACCTTAGATTTACTTGTTGCAAACTAAACCCTGCTAGAACATTCTGTCCAAATTCAAAAGGAGTATCTCAATGAACAAAGGCGAATTAGTTGACGAAATTGCAAAAAAAGCTGATGTCACTAAAAAGCAAGCAGATGCTGTACTTAGTGCAGCCCTAGAAGCTATTATGGAAGCTGTGGCCAGTGGAGATAAAGTGACCCTCGTGGGCTTTGGTTCATTTGAATCAAGAGAACGCAAAGCCAGGGAAGGTCGTAATCCCAAAACAGGTGACAAAATGGAAATACCTGAAACTACAGTGCCCGCTTTTTCTGCGGGTAAGTCTTTCAAAGAGTTAGTTGCAGACAAAAACGGTAAATAACAATATCCAGCTTTGACTAAACCAGTACACGGAGGAAATTTAGCTTGGGCAGCCACAATAGCAGGTTGTCCAATATCTGCTATTCTTGATTTTTCAGCCAGTATTAATCCTCTAGGGCCACCTGATTCGGCGATCCATGCCATTCAAACTCAGATCGATAAACTTAGAGCTTATCCAGACCCTAGTTATCAGGAGTTAAAGAGAGCGCTGAGTTTAGCACATCCTCCTCTGACTCCAGAGTGGGTTTTGCCTGGCAATGGTGCGGCCGAATTATTAACTTGGGCAGCTCTAGATTTGTCAAAGCTGGAGAAAACTTATTTGGTAACGCCAGCTTTTGGTGATTATCGACGTGCCTTGCAAACTTTTACCACTAATGTAGTTGAATGTCCCTTAATTATCGGGCGATCGCAATTACCTCAGTTGGAAATAGGAGCTGATACTAATAAAGGACTACTTCTAAATAATCCTCATAATCCTACGGGAATATTGATGAAGCCTGAAGTAATTGTCCCTTATTTAGAAAAGTTCGGTTTGGTAGTGGTAGATGAAGCATTTATGGACTTCTTACCACCGCCTCAATTAGAAAGCTTAGTGCCATTGGTGACAGAATTTGAGAATTTGGTCATTTTACGCTCTTTGACTAAATTCTATAGTTTACCTGGACTACGTTTGGGTTATGCAATTTCTCATCCTGAACGCCTTCAGAAATGGCAACAGTGGCGAGACCCCTGGCCTGTAAATACTTTTGCTATTGCTGCGGCTCAAGCAGTTTTAGAAGACCAAGCATTTCAACGGCTAACTTGGGATTGGTTGGCAGATGCTCGTTCCCAGTTATTCCAAGGGTTGGCAGAGTTACCGGGGTTACAACCATATCCCGGTGCAGCCAACTTTTTATTAGTTTATTCACAAAAGTCTGTTGATTGGCTACAGACAATATTACTGAAACAGCATAAAATTTTAATTAGGGATTGTCTCAGTTTTCCAGAATTGGGCGATCGCTATTTTCGAGTTGCTGTCCGTACTAAAGAAGAGAATCAAATTTTACTTGATGGTTTAACAGAAGTCTTGAATTGTTGAAGAAGGAAGAAGGAAGAATGAAAAAGTGGATGGGGACTCAAACCCCAACCAATTGTCAACACCCTGTGGACAGGGGCGTATTAAACCCAAAAGAAAAAGATAAAAAATTGAATCGGTATCTGGGACTGGCGAAGATAAAGTGTATGATTTATTGATAATTCAGGAAATCTAAGTTTTGTCTACAGAGCATTCTGTAGGAAAAGTGGCGTTGCTGATTTGAGGTATGAAATTTAACCAAAGTTAAATTTTCACCCACAACATTAGTAAAAATTAGACCTATTTCTGACTCTAAAGTCACCGAAAAACTCCTTTTTACCTCCTGAGTCCTGACTCCTGACTCCTATAAAATCATATATTTAGGGCTTGCTGAAAAAGTCTTTTTGCGCTTGACAGGGAGTAGGGAGTAGGGAGTAGGGAGTAGTGAAGATTCAAGAGGAATCAGGGGTTGGGCGAAGACATACAAAGGAAAAATTATCCCTTGCCCAACTCTACCCAATTCTTACCCAAATACTCAATTTTTGACCATTCTTAGGGGAAAATATGGTACTTTTGCACTACCTAAAAAGCCTAAAACCAATATCAGTCAAGACTTTTATATTTAATCAGCACAGCAATATTTATTCAGCAACTCCGGAAAAGCTAATGGCAATAGCTAGTTGACCAACGCACACTAATAACTTGAAATAATAAGAGTATTGACTACTCCCCGGCCTAAAGGCACGGGGGTTCTAAGTATATACTACGCAACAGGATAAATCCGTGTTGCTTCGTTTATTCTTAGCTGACCAAAGATATATTCTTTGGGGACAATTTCATTGTGCCCCTACACAGTCGGCTAAGGCCAATGCCTAGCATTCTGCTTACTTTTTATTGATAATAATAGCACAGGACAACTAAAGTGGTCTAGTCTAAACGACTCCCTTGTTTTCATCCCCCGGTTAAAACACGGGGGCTTTCAACGTCGCTTTTCGGTAATTTTAAAAATACTACTTTGACTAATAGCTACTGGCTAATAATAAATATGCTTGACTACGATGTAGTAATTATAGGTGGGACAATAACAGGAATTTATGCAGCTATTACCGCAACACAACTGCAAGGTCGTGTGGCACTTGTACAACCTTCCTCTTCAGATTTTAGTAGTACCCAAGGATTTCATCACAACAAAATTATTGGTCAAATAGGAAATTTTGTTGACGATATAGACAGCAAACAACAGTTTGGTATTTATCAAGGTAATGATGATTCTGGGGATATTTGGGTTAAGTTTGAGGAGGCAAAAAAGTATGCTGATTATGTGGTTTCTAATCAATTATCAAAATATGAACCTGCAATTTTAGCAGCATTAGGAATAGATGTAATTTTTGGTGAGGGTAAGTTTGTCGATCGCCCTAATTTAGCTTTTGTGGTGAAAGGACGACATTTACGCTCGCGCACATATTTATTAGCTATAGCATCCCAACCTATAATACCACCTATTCCAGGATTAACAACTACCAAATTTATTACTCCTCAAGAAATTAAAGAAATCTCAAAACTTCCTCAAAGTTTGGTAGTTATTGGTGGAGACCCTAGTGGAGTAGAAATAGCGCAGAGTTTTTCTCGGTTAGGAACTAAAGTTACTATGGTAGTGAAAAGTTCTCATATTTTAGGTAAAGAAGATTCAGAAGCAGCATTTTTAGTTCAAGCAAAGTTAGAAGCAGAAGGTATCAGAATTATCACTAAAACTGAAGTATCCCAAGCAAGAGAAATTGATGATAAAAAATGGATTTTAGTCGGAAATGAAGGTATAGAAACAGATGAAATTCTATTAGCAGCAGGGAATAAACCAGAATTTGAAGATTTGAATTTAGCAGCGGTAGGTTTGAGGTTTAATAATCATAATTTATTGTTAAATCAAAAGTTACAAACTACTAATTCTCGGATTTATGCGTGTGGAGATTTAGTAGGTGGTTATTCATTTTCTCACATTGCTAATTATGAAGCTCAAATTGCCTTGAAAAATATTCTTTATTTCCCGATTTTTAAAGTCAATTATAATGGTATTCCCTGGGCAATATTTTCAGAACCACAATTAGCAAGAGTTGGTTTAACAGAAGAACAAGCTAGACGACGTTATGGAGAAAATATATTAGTTTGTCGGCAATATTTTAAAAGTATTGACCGGACTCAAATTTTAGATAAAACAACAGGATTTTGTAAAATTATTGGTCATCGCAATGGCAAAATTTTAGGTGTTTCTGTGGTGGGAATAGAAGCAAGTGAAATAGTTCATATTATGGCACTAGCTATTCGTCAAGGGATAAAAATAGAAGCGATCGCTGAGTTACCTCATATTTGGCCTACTGTATCAGAAATTAATGCTCAAACAGCAACAGCATGGTTAAGGCAAAAAAGAGAGGATAATCAAATAGTTAAAGATTGGCTAGAAAATTTATTTCATTGGCGACGTTCTTTTTTTTAAAGGTAAAGAAATTAGGAGTCAGTCCTCAGGAGTCATTTCAGTTATCAGTTATCAGTTATCAGTTATCAGTTATCAGTACCTCTGCAATAAGGAGGCTTGACATAAAATATGATCTTTTTTTATCCCCTTTTATCCCCTTAAAAGGGAAGACTTGAGACCAAAGTTTTTCGGTCAGGAGAGTGGGAATTATCTAGAAATATTCCGGCATTTTATGTCTGTATTTAGTGGAAATATAGAGTTTGACAACTGTATAAAAGGATTTCATATAACTACCTTTTTTTGAATTTGCTTCTCATAGCAAATTAGAAGAGTGAGAGATTTTTTTTCCAGGATAAATGTCAAAATTAGGAATAATACAAAAGAGGCGATCGAACAATGAGATAATTATTAATTATTAATTATTCAGCGGTAATAATTAGGGCTTGCTGATTAAATCTTAAAGCATTGACTGATAAAGGTTAAAGCCTTTTTTAGACCAAAAAAGTGTCAACTTTTCGGTGGAAAAAGCTCATGCATGCTAGTATTTTGGGACGATTATGGCAGAAAAATCACTCTGACAATTTTTCCGACTACCTCCTCTAAATTCCCCGTTTCTCCTGACTCCTCCCCTTACCAAAAGACTTATTCAGCAAACCCTAATTAGGAGTAGAAAGCAAGGATTAGGGAAAAGAAAGTTTTGATAACGCGAATTAAGCGGATATAATGTTATCTTTTTTTTATGGGGGGGTTTAATACCCCCACTATCTACACTATCTACAATTGTTTGAGGATTCAAACCCCATCCACTTTTTTCTTCTTCCTTTTTTTCTTCTTCCTTCTTCCTCCTTCCTTCTTCAAAATGATGATAAATTTAGAATTATATTTGAGAACCTAGTACCAATATTTGTAGAGACAAATCTCATAGGAATAACAAAATGAATAACATTGAAACTCCAATTTTTCTCAAACGCAAAGATGTAACTTTAGCCTATACATTATTAAGAATAGTATTCGGAATTAACTTCTTTGTACATGGTTTAGTCCGAATTGGAAATATGGGAGGATTTATCCAATCAATGGCAGATAGATTTCAAGAATTAGTACCAAGTTTTGTGATTATACCATTTGCTGCTGTAATTACTCCTGTAGAATTAATTTCTGGATTCCTAATAATAATTGGGTTACAAACAAGAAACGCAATTATTGCAGGTTTTCTATTAATGATGCCATTAATGTTTGGAATTTGTTTACTACAACAGTGGGATACAGCATCATCTCAACTTATTTATTGTCTAGTTTTCTTCATACTTTTAGCAGGTTGTAGTCTGAATACAATTTCTATAGATCGACTTATTCATAATAGAAATTCCTAAAAAAATAGAATTCAATAATTTAGAATGCGCGAATTTAGAATGCGCGAATTTAGAATTACCTCTCCTTGAAAATAAGAGAATTGACGAACAGGAAAATTTTTATTTATTATCCCCTTAAAAGGGGAGGCTTTAAACCACAATATTTCGGTAATTGAAGAAGACAGAAGGGAAAATTACTTATTGATTCAAACTCCAAACAATTTTAAGTACCCCTGTTGACGGTGTAGAGTCAATTTATTATCACTAGACATCTCCAATAATAAAAAATTAACTCAGTTATTGACAGAAATTATAAATTCTTTCCCCCTACTCCCTACTACTTCTTTTGGAGTAGATGTCTACTAGAGAAAAATTGTATCCTTTGAAATTTCGTAAAATGGGAACAAGATACTCCCACTACCGTACCTAACAAAAATCATAACAATGTACCACCACCGAAAAATTCTCCTCACTCCCTCACTCCCCACACTCCCCCCACTCCCCATTCCCTTTTGCTATGCTATAGGCGCCTCAGTGTAGTAATAGTTTATGTACCATGCACAGGATATTGACAGGCCAATTGCAGGTAGATTACTTGACCCTGAAAATTACTGGGTTGCCTAATCATTTACAAGGGACAAAACTCGTACACTTGACCGACTTTCATTATGATGGACTGCGACTATCCGAATGGTTGCTTTCTGAAGCGATCGCTATTACCAATGAAGTCGAACCAGATTTAATTTTACTCACAGGTGACTTTATTACAGATGAACCTGCACCTATATATGATTTAGTGTTGCGATTGAAATATCTCGAAAGTCGCGCTGGTGTCTATGCTGTACTCGGTAACCATGATGAAGAATATCCAGGTGCCAGGGATAAAGTCATTGACGCTTTTACTCGTATAGACATTCCTATTCTGCTTAACCAAGTTGTCTATCCTCTGGGTTCAGGTTTAGCTTTAGTAGGGTTAGAGGACTATTGGTCTAGTAACTTCAAACCAACTACAGTGATGGAATCTATAGATGAAGAGGTTCCCCGGATCGTCTTATCCCACAATCCCGATACCGCTAAAGTATTACAAAAATGGCGTATTGACCTACAACTTTCTGGTCATACTCACGGGGGTCAGATTAGGTTACCATTTATCGGACCTCTCCCTCAATATCGGGAACCTGTTCGCAGACTCATACCCAAATTCTTACGACCTTTTGTACCATTTATGGATAAATGTCACAGAATAGTTGAGTATTGGGAATGGTCTCAGGGGTTACATCAAATTGGAAATAACTATTTATATGTGAATCGTGGTTTAGGGACTTATTTTCCAGGCAGATTATTTTGCCCACCAGAAGTTACAGTAATTACATTGGAAATTAATTAGAGTATTTAATATGCTCTATTTTTTTTAGGATATTAATTTTGACTAACAAATTTGCCGAGATGGGTTTAATACTTATGTTTAAATCCACCTCAATTTTTTTTGTCACATTGTTTTATTCATCAGAAAATTCTTAGAATTTACCTAAAAATTTTTGATATAGAATCCGGTTATATAATATATGTTTATAATTCTATAATTACTTCAATATTAAATCACCCCTACTCCCCTACTCCCCACCCCCAAATATATGGGATAAATTAATTTTTTAGGATATACCAAGACTACTGAATAACAGTTTTGATAAGTTGCATAAACCACTACTTGATTAATATCAATTTTAGATAGTTTGTCATCTAACTTAGACCTTGCTGAATAAAATTGTAATCAATACCTGTCAACGCTTCCAGAGTTAAATATTGCTGAAAAAGTACAAGGTTTTTGGCTCTTTTTGTCTCAAAATGCTAATATTTTTCCCTGACTATCAGAAAATATGGCCGTAGCAGATAGTCTAAACTGTTTCCTCTCTTGGTGCGCGTTCCCTTGCGACTATCGTCGTCGCGGGGTCGCACCGCTGTTGCCTTTCGGAGCTGTTGCCTATCATCACCATCAGACTTTTTCAGCAAACCCTATTTAGTACCAAGAATATAAACAACTTTACCAGTTTTAACTCCATAAATTACTAAATCAATTCGACAATAAATTTGAGAGTCAATAATATCTACTTTTTAGTAAGGATTTCCTGCGGAATACTGCGCAAACAGCGATAAACTATCAGCTATCAACTATTAATTCATTGCCTTGATAGTAGGAATTAATATTGAGAGATTTAAAGAGAATTCAAAGTATTAGAAAAAATTGTATTCAGGAGAGTTTTCTGAAAAATCGGCTTCTAATTTCACCTAGTTACTATATTCTTGCTTCAGTTTTTTTACGATCAAACCAGGAATTTATAAATCATTAATAGTAGTAGACTGATACTCAATTAACTCTAGAATTGACATATTAAATAATTGATTAATTCACGGCGTTGCTGAATCAAGGACTATTTCTAGTTGAGTAAAGAAACATTCCTCTAAATAGTTTCGTAATACCAATTTGAAAAAAGAATACTACAAAAAGGTAGAACTTGCTCGAATATGCTTAAAAATAGCTATTTCACTTCATTTTAGATAGTTATTTATATCATTTTTCCCTTTTTTTAAATATTTATCCCTTCTTCCTTCTTTCCTCTTCCCTCTTTCGTACGGACGTTGCATAAGGGCGTCCCTACCATTTGTAACAAACATTTATCACGCTTGTATAAGACTGTTCCTTATTTCTTCTTCCTTCTGCTATAAAAAATCCTGGGAGTCTGTCCAAAGAAAGTCTCCCAGGTTACCAGCTTATTTATAGCAAAATTTGTTCTATTCAACCGTATGGCCAGCAGCAACGATCGCTTGCTTAATGGACTCCTCAGATGCTTTGGTTTCCACAGTCACAATTTTTTGCTCCACATCCACTTGGACATCAGCTTCCGATTCCTGAGTTTTGATTGCTTTCGTAATGGTATCTGCACATCCACCACAAGCAATAGATGGAACTTTTAGTTGTATTGTCATATTAAAAATTAGTTTGGTTGTTACAAATTTTTAATAAGTATATAGCATTTTGATAGAGAATTAAGTACCCCTACAGTAGGGAACAGGGAACAGGGAATAGGGAACAGTGGGAAAAGCTTTTCTCTGTCTCAAGTTCATAATCAATCTATGTTCTAACCAACTCGTTCCCTGCTATAGAGATTCCAAATTTTAGATAAGCGATAAAATTATATTTTTATCAACTATATTTTCATTTTTTCCCCTACAAAAAATTCGGCTATAGCGTTTCTTAAGTTACTTAGGTACAGTTGTTTTTCTTCTTTTATATCACCGAATAATTAATAATTCAATAATTCAATAATTCGCGCCTTGAAGCCTCCCCCTTTCAAGGGAAAAAAATTTATTTTTCCCTTTCATTCAATCCTATCCGTTTTAGGGAGAGGGAATTACCAATTATCAATTATTGAACTATTCCTTGCTATAGAGATTCCAGATTTCAGATGAACAATAAAATTATATTTTTATCAACTATATTTTCATCTTTTCCCCTACAAAAAATTCGGCTATAGCGTTTCTTAAGTTACTTAGGTACAGTTGTTTTTCTTCTTTTATATCACCGAATAATTAATAATTCAATAATTCAATAATTCGCGCCTTGAAGCCTCCCCCTTTCAAGGGAAAAATAAATCTTTTTCCCTTTCATTCAATCCTATCCGTTTTAGGGAGAGGTAATTATCAATTATCCATTACCAATTATCAATTATTGAACTATTCCTTGCTATAGAGATTCCAGATTTCAGATGAACAATAAAATTATATTTTTATCAACTATATTTTCATCTTTTCCCCTACAAACAATTCGGCTATAGCGTTTCTCAAGTTACTTAGGTACAGTTGTTTTTCTTCTTTTATATTACCGAATAATTAATAATTCAATAATTCAATAATTCGCGCCTTGAAGCCTCCCCCTTTCAAGGGAAAAAGATTTATTTTTCCTTTCATTCAATCCTATCCGTTTTAGGGAGAGGTAATTATCAATTATCCATTACCAATTATCAATTATTGAACTATTCCCTACTATAGAGCTTCCAGATTTCAGATGAACAATAAAATTATATTTTTATCAACTATATTTTCATCTTTTCCCCTACAAAAAATTCGGCTATAGCGTTTCTCAAGTTACTTAGGTACAGTTGTTTTTCTTCTTTTATATTACCGAATAATTAATAATTCAATAATTCAATAATTCAATAATTAAGGTTTAAAGTCTCCCCTTTCAAGGGGAAAAAAGCGGTCGTTTGCGGAGCATTCCGTAGGATGGGATGGCTCCGAAACCTGCGCCATATCCAATCGACCAAGAGAATAAATTTTTTCCTTTTATTCAATCCTATCCGTTTTAGGGAGAGGTAATTATCAATTATCTATTATCAATTATTGAACTATTCCCTGCTATAGAGCTTCCAGATTTCAGATGAACAATAAAATTATATTTTTATCAACTATATTTTCATCTTTTCCCCTACAAAAAATTCGGCTATAGCGTTTCTCAAGTTACTGATTTACAGTTGTTTTTCTTCTTTTCTATTCCCTATTCCCTATTCCCGTAAGCATTCAGCTATTAGCTGTCAGCTCTCAGCAAAAAAAAAAGGGGGGTTTAATGAATATAGACTGTTTCAGCCAGCTTTTATAGTAAGTATAAATTTTGACTCAATTAGTAAAGCTTTTATCTAAAATTAAAAGCAATAGCTGATAGCTGATAGCTGATAGCTGTTTGCGCAGCATTCCGCAGGAAATGCTTACCTATTTCCCTGCTATAGAGCTTCCAAATTTTAGATGAGGAATAAAACTATATTTTTATCAACTAAACTTTCATTTTTTCCCCTATAAAAAATTCGGCTATTAACTATAAAGACTAGCAACATATTCTCCATAACCGTTATAAGGTAAAGTTGGAATTTTTTCCCAAGACCAACTAGCACCTTCACTTAAGACTCTCTCAGTTGCTTGTGACCATCGAGGGTGAGGCACATTAGGATTAACATTTGCTTCAAAAGCATATTCATTTGGCACCAAAGTATTCCAAAATGTTGCTGGTCTTGACTCTACAAATTCAATTTTTACAATTGATTTTGCCCCTTTAAAACCATACTTCCAAGGAATAACTTCTCTCAATGGCGCTCCATTCTGTTTAGGTAATGATTTACCATACATTCCTACTGCAAAAAAAGCTAATTCATTAGCCATTTCATCTATTCTTAAACCTTCTGTATAAGGCCAGGGATAACTATTAGCCCAAAAACCAGGACCTTTAGTAATTTCTGCATCGTAAAAAGAGGTAAAACGAACATATTTAGCTTTTGATGTTGGTTCCACATCTGCCATTAATAATTTCATAGGAAAACCTAACCAAGGTATTACCATTGCCCATGCTTCAACACACCGAAATCGATATATTCTTTCTTCTAGAGGAAACTTTTTTTGTAGTTCATCTATGTCATAAATACGAGGATTTTTGACTAAACCTGTAACTTCAACTTTCCAATTTTCAGTGGGTAAAGCTTGAGCAGCTTGCCAAATAGATTTATTACCACCAAATTCATAGAAATTATTATATTTTGTAGCAAGAGTTTCGCTTGTAATTGGTCGGTCAACCTCAGAAAAGTTAGGATTAATTGTGAATTTACCAGTCATTGGTAATGTTACCGCTTCTGAAATTGAAGATGTTTTGGAGTTCTGTCCACAACTGGTAAGAGTAGATAATGCAGTAGTACTTATACCAACACCGATTAAATTTTTCATAAACCGACGACGGTTTAAATAAGTAGTTTCTGGAGTTATTTTTGTTTCAGGAATTTCCCAAGATTTTTTGATCCGAATTAGAGGCATGGTTAATTGTTAGTTCTTATGAGGTTTTAACTTGAATACTGAAGATTGATGATTATTTCATCCCTAGTTCATAATATATAGCAGGTTTATTTAATTTGCAGACTTCACCCTATGAAGTTTGACCAAAAATCTTTTGTTTTAAGGGTAAGTATTCAGCCGTCAGCCGGCCTTCTATCGGAGGAACTGCGTTATCAGCTATCAGCTATTGATTTTAGTTAACGATAAAAGCTTTATTAATTTTATTACTAGAAAAGTTGGCTCCTTTGTCCTTCAAGTCTATATTAATTTAAATCTTAAGGAGAGAGTCTTGTTGCTGAAGTACGCAGTTCCGACCTAGGAGGCTAGCTGACAGCTAATAGCTGTTTGCGCAGCATTCCGCAGGAAATGCTTACTTTTAGGGAGTAGGGAATAGGTAGGGAGATTGTATGCAACCTCTGTATAGAATAGAAAAGAATAAAAACAACTGTAACTCAATAAACACTATATTTTTAGACTTAAAAATCTGTGGAGGAACTACGTTAAAAGTAATTAATAATAAATAATTACTTCTAAAATTTAGTCCGGGGACTTTGGCAATAGCTTTTATTCTTTCTCAATTTCTCAATTGCTTTTATTATCCCCAAAATTAATGGCTGAAGTACGCAGTTCCTCCGCAGGAGGCTAGCTAATAATTGATGGCTTAATGCTTAAAGCACTTCTGTTTTGTTTATGTAGAAAATATCTGGGAATTTGAAACCAGTAACTTTTACTTTGGTGGAACAAAAATTCACCAAATAATGGGCGTGAAAAAAAAGAATAATATATCTCTTGCCAAACTTTTAATTGAGTCAATTCAAGAGATGAACCAACAATTTTATCCCCTTATTACCTATTCCCTGACTTCTGCAAGAAGTCTAATGATAATAATTTTATACTTTATCTTTTCTTTCGCGGGTTTATTAATTAATATAGAATCCGGTTATATAGTATATGCTTATAACTCTATAATTACTTAAATCTCCCCCACTCCCCTACTCCCCTACTCCCTCCTGCCTTCTTCAAGTTTGTAGCTAAAATCTAAGAAATACTATCATCACTAACTTTCAGTAAGCAGGAAAAATGCCAGTTTTAACGGATTGATGGAAACTACCCGACAGGTTTTAACCCCTAATTACCTTGGCAGTTTGATATTGTTTTGCTAGTATAAATATTATAGCGTAAAAACTATATTATGTACCTAACCCAAAAAAACAAAATCAGAAATTTGTCTAGCCAGGAATTTAAAGCCTTAAGACAATTGTGCAGATTATCCAAAAATATGTACAATGTAGGGCTGTATTCAGTAAGACAATTTTATTTTGCTGAAGGCGGGTATTTACGATATGAATCAAATTACCATAACTGCAAAAATAATGAAAATTACCAATTACTCCAAACCGATATTGCACAGCAAACTTTAAAAGTTGTAGACAGGTCTTTTAAATCTTTCTTTGGGTTAATACAAAAAGCAAAAGAAGGGCTATATAGATTTGAAAAAATACGAATACCTAGACATCTAAATCAAGAAGGGTATTTTCCTTTAATAATACCTCGAATAATAATAAAAAACTGGTATTTTAATATCCCGATGTCTAGAAAATTCAAGGCTGAATATGGTGCAGTAAAAATACCCTTTCCTCAAAGATTAGTTAATAAAAATCTAAAAGAAGTCCGTATAATTCCAAGATTTAACGCTAGTTTTTTTGAGGTTGAATTTATCACAGAAGAAATCCCAAAATCAGCAGTAAAATCTAATAATGCACTAGCTATTGACCTTGGTTTAGACAATCTAACTACTTGTATATCAAATACTGGGTCATCGTTTATTCTAGACGGTAGAAAGCTCAAATCAATCAACCAGTGGTACAACAAAGAAAATGCTAGATTACAATCTATAAAAGACAAGCAAAGCATTAAAAATTTAACCCAAAAACAAATAAGTATTACAATTAATCGAAACAACAAAGTTAGAGATTACTTAAACAAAGCAGCTAGATATTTAATTAACTGGTGCAGAGATAACGTAAGCATTCAGCCGTCAGCTATCAGCTATGAGTTATTAGCTCATTATCAGCTCAAAAGAGGATTAGTCTCCAAGGATAATTAAAACTTATAAAAAAAATGTCTTCAGCTAACCTTAGTAATTTCTTGAATATGTTCAAAAGCTGATAGCTGAATGCTAATAGCTGAATGCTTACAAGATAACAATATATCCGATATTGTTGTAGGCGTTAACCCAGGCATGAAAAAAAATATCACCCACCCCCATCCCCTCCAGGGAGGGGAGCAAGAGGGGTCGGTATCATAAAGTTTGTACAAATACCACACAATATTTTTAGGTTCAAACTACAATCTATGTGTAATAGATATGGTTTGACTTATCAAGAACAGGAGGAGTCTTATACATCAAAAGCTAGTTTTCTAGATAATGATGAAATACCTGTGCTTAATGCCGATAACCCAGTTAAACAAAGTTTTAGCGGTAGACGGATAAAGCGCGGTTTGTACAGAACCAGGCAAGGAAAATTGATAAATGCTGACGTAAATGGCGCTGCAAATATTGGAGTCAAAAGTAACCTGAATGGGTTTAACCCAGACAGACTAGAGGCATCTTTGGCTATGCCGTTAAGGGTAAAATTTGACGTGAAGAAAGTCCGTCAAATTTATTCCACTTAAGAATCCACACGACTTTTAGTCCGTGGAGTGTCAAAGAACAAATATGCTAGTTGATTGCTGATTATGAATCCTCGCATCAATTCTCACAGCCAAAATCCAGAAGACCCTGACAAGAAAATTGTCAGTCAAAATGAGACAATAGGGGGAATATCCAACTGCCCCCCTATACTCAAAGAACGCTACCAAGTCGTCAAACCCTTGGGTGAAAGCGTCTGGAACCATACATTTCTAGCCATTGACCAAGACAAACCTTCCAAACCGCCGTGTATCATCAAAGAGTTTGTCAACCTAGACGACAGAAAAGACCTAGTTTTTCAGGGTCAAGGAGTTATTCCCACCTTTAGTTGCAACCCAGTACAACTAGACAAAATCGGAAAACATCCCCAGATTCCAGAACTATTAGCCTCTGTAGAACACGATGGCCACCGTTATCTCGTACAAGAGTATATTGAAGGCCATAATTTAGCCACAGAACTTATAGAAGATGGTGTCTTTAGTGAACATAAAATTTGGCAAATATTAAACCAGTTGTTGCCAGTCTTGGAGTTTATCCACGACCATCACCTGATTCATGGAGATATTAAACCAGAAAACATTATTTGTCGGACAAAACCAGGAACAAATACTCAAGAATTTGTTTTAGTTGATTTTGGTGTGACCATTTCCGCTACTGGAGATTTATTATCAATAGGAAGTATAAATGGTTCTGCTGAATATGCTGCCCCAGAACAAACAAAAGGGAAAGTCTACCCCAACAGTGACATTTATAGTTTGGGAGTAACTTGTCTCCACCTATTGACCATGGTTTCACCCTTTGAACTATTTGATGTTAAAGCAGATAAGTGGGCGTGGCGAGACTATTTAAAACATCCTATTAGTAGGCATCTGGGTCGAATATTAGACAAAATGGTACAACGAAACCATCGTCAACGGTATCAGTCTGTGGCAGAAGTTATTAAAGATATCAAATATGGACCAACACCAGTAGATGTTATCCTACAGAAACCACGGTGGACCGTAACTGCTTGGGGAGCAGCAGCGATCGCTCTGTTATCTTTAGTTATTAGTTCTCGCTTACCATCTCCCCAAACTCAGCCATTATCTTCATCCACCAATATTCCTAAGTTAGAACCAAGGCCACCTCGGCCACCTCAACTAAAAATAGATGATTTTGACTCTAATATAAGTACCCTTCCTCCCATATCTCCATCTACGGGAATCATAGACCGACTTTCTCCACTGCAAACTTTAGCTACCACTTCTGGCCCAGTTTGGTCAATCGCAGCTAGTCCTAATGGTCGTATTATTGCCAGTGGCAGTACGAATGGAAATATTCAACTGTTACATCTGCGTAGCGGTAATAATCTTGGTAAATTATCAGGACATGACGGACCTGTGTGGTCTGTTGCTGTTAGTCCCGACGGTCGTACTCTAGTCAGTTCTAGTAGTGATAGTACGATTAAAATTTGGAATATCTACAGTGGTACTTTGAAAAATACATTGTATGGTCATCTGAAGGATGTGTTCTCTGTAGCTATTAGTCCAGATGGAAATACTATTGCCAGTGTGAGTAAAGATAAAACTATTAAACTTTGGGATTTGAATAGTGGTTTACTTTTATATACTCTTTATGGACATTTAGATGAGGTTCAGTCTGTTGCTTTTAGTAGCGATGGTAAGACTCTGGCTAGTGGTAGTAATGATGGTACTGTTAAGCTATGGGATTGGCGTTATGGTAGATTATTACGCACACTCAGAGGACATGATGAGCCAGTATGGTCTGTTGCTATTAGCCCAGATGGTAAGACTTTAGCTAGTGGTAGTTGGGATAATACGATTAAACTTTGGGATCTGGACAGCAATAGTCCCCGACGAGTTGTTAGGCGTTCTCAACGTACTTTGATGGGTCATTCAGAGAAAGTACAGTCTCTGGAGTTTAGTCCTGATGGTAAGACTCTAGCTAGTGGAGATTTTGGCGGTACAATCAAACTCTGGCAAATAGATACAGGTGGTTTGATGGGAACACTGAAGGGACATTCGGCTTGGGTGAATTTGACTTTTGACCCTCGAGGCAGAACTTTGATTAGTGGTAGTTTTGATGACACGATTAAGGTGTGGCGCTTTTCTCCTTCTAGATTTTAATCTTTTTTAACCATGGTTATTTAGAGCGATCGCTACTTTTGTCAGTTTTTCTCTGGGCAAATGAAAGGCGATCGCTTACTATTGATTAGCCAAAATATTTCTCATCATCTACACCTAACACACTCCTCACAAGTTCAAAGAAGAACCTTGACTAAGTGCTACTCAGTAATATCAGTCATAATAAAAGTAGGAAACTTTAGTCTTTTTACGCTTCACTTTTACATAGCCCAACTGTGGCTCTTTTACACCGTTTTCCTAACCGTTGTCATATATTTTCAAGAATTCAGGAATATTTAGATAATTCGGGTTACCATGTAAATGCTGATATATTACCTGCGCCACATACTTAATAAAGTCCGTTAAGTTCTCAGCAAAAATTTCCTGCAATTTATTTATCAAAAACTCACGGGCTAAATCCAATTTTTCTTTTTGCAATCTGACAATTATTTTTTCTATATCCGGTTTGATCTTAGCTTTATTAATTATCTCCTCAGACAGAATTTTGGGTGATGGGGAATGGCCAATTAAATCATCTTTTATTGCTTTCTCGATGATTTCACCCACTTCAGCGATCAACTCTTGCCTTGGATCTTTAAATCCTAAATGTAGAAGTATTATCCTGGCTACAAGTTTTGATAGGTCAGGAATATCCAAATAATCTAAATAATTGGAGATAGCTAAGTTATACCGAAGACTATAACCAGGTATATCGGAGCAGATCTGCTGATAGTTCCCATCCTTACTCAAAAACTTGAAAAAATCAATTAATAGATCAATTAATAGATTGGGGCGAAGGTATGGTTCGTACATAGTTTTGGCTTCATCAAGCAGTTTTTGTTCCCACCAATGAGGTATCAAATCAACTTGACTCCAGACGCGATCTGTTACTTTACCTAAGTTTTGGTCATAATGTTCAGCAAAGCTTTTATTACCGGGAGTAAAGCCTGCAATTGGCAAGACTGATAAATCCGCTTTATTTTCAGGGTCCCACTCTGAGCGCCGATCGCTAAATGACAAAGCAAGGGTAGGTGAAAGTGAGCCTCCTAGACTAAACCCAGTGAAGATAATTGGCATCGGTTTTTTGGTACTTCTCATCACCTCCTTGAGGTAGTCCATTAGTGACTTACCATCAGATGTCATTTCACAGACAGCTTTGAGTGCAAGACTCATGCCTGCAGAAACTCGTATACCTATTTTGTCTTCTACTTTTTCTATAAGATCAACATTCCATGGTTTACCATTATTCCAAAGTTTGGTCTCCCATACATACACATCCTCTACGATACTGTACAATGAAGCTTTACTTGTCCCAGCGATAGAAATGACATAGCTATCAAATTCATCACCATCACGTTTGGCTGCCATGTACATGAGATTATCGGCAACTCCTGATGTTGTTCCGTTACGGGGATGCTGATAAACAACTGGACCCCAAACAAGCTCCCATGTTCCAATTAATTGCTGTACCTTGGGAGCTGATAAAATCTCTGGGAGTATTGTTGTTGCAGATTTTTGTAGCTCTGATTGTGTTCCCCTCTTGAGGGCAGGTTTGGAACCCCAACCAGGACAAAGGAGATTAGAAGCCCAAGACAGGCAATAGATTTGTTGCTGCTTATTGTATTGAGTCATAGTTTAAGTATGAAGTTTGCTCAGTATAAGTTAAAGTATGAATTATTTGACATCAGATTTCAAGTATATGAAGTACAGATATTAACAATTATAGGACTTACGCTTCCTTACCAAAAGTCTTTTAGTAGGGGTAGGAGACAACCCACCCGCGGGTCTCTCCCAGGAGGGGAGGGGAAGACAGGAGACAACCCACCCCTGACCCCTCCTTGGAGGGGAGAAAAGGGAATGAGCGAGGAGGTAGGAGCGGGCGTTTTGTCCCAAGATTGTTCTGCCCAACTATGAGCCTAAAATACTAACTTTCACTTTGCTAGTCTATCAGCAAAGTTTGGGTTAAATAGAGTTGTCGCTAAATAAAGGGAAAAAATCGCTCCAACCTAGACAGAGCAATAATTCTAAGCTTTTTTGCTAGCCAAGAACTACAATCCTTACATAACAAGGTTTCTGGGAGTTTTTTAAGTTATAAAGCGACAAGTCTAATGAAGATAAGCGAAGGTTGAAATTTGCCAGTACAATAATAAAAAATCAAATCAATTTCCGTAAATGACGGTTCAGGTAAGACCAAAACTCATAAGGTATAGATCTCAGGACTTATATACTTTCCTTCTTTCTTATTCACTTCTTGCAACAAAGTTTTAGAAGGTTAAAAATGTTATTTTGAAACTATATTTGTCTACTCTGGAATTCTTGGTTAACCCACTGTTCAAATATTTTGGCTCCAATTTTATACTGCTCATCATCAATTTTTTGAATTACTCCTGTACCAGCTAATACCTCAAGAGCATCTGCCACTTCACCAATGCTTAAATCAACTTTTTCAGTTAAAGATTCTGCTGTTCCCATTCTCTGTTTTATCAGTTTTAAGTAAACCGATCGCTCAATAAGTAGCGCAGATGGTCTAAATTTTCTGGTCGCTCTTGTTGAAGGTTGAATAACACTGGAAATGCTCGATAGTCGTAATTGCTAGAGGTCAGAAACCGATGTTGAATCTCATTTAATAAGCTGGTTTTTCCCAGACGATGACCTCCTAATAAAATGCGTACTGAAAAAGGCGATCGCTCAACAGCTTTCAAAATATCATTGCGCCCAAAAAAGTAACGGGTGTCTGATATTGGCAGTTTAAAATCTGGTCTGACGAAAGTTGCCACTCTTGGTTCTCCTATTGTTTCATCATAATTTTTTGGGAAGTGTAAAACCAGCCTGTTTTAACGGCTGGAGGAAAACGACGGGCGCGGGTTTTAACCCATAGTTGCCTTGACATCTATGAAAGTTTTCGCTATTATAAAGCAAAAATCAAATTATGTATTTAACCCAAAAAAACAAAATAAGAAACTTGTCTAGCCAAGAATTTAAAGCATTGAGGCAATTGTGCAGATTGTCCAAAAATATGTACAATGTAGGGCTTTATTCTGTGCGACAATTCTATTTTGCTGAGGGCGAATATCTAAGATACGAGTCAAATTACTATTACTGCAAAGATAATGAAAATTATCAGCTACTTCAAACTGATATTGCACAACAAACTTTAAAAGTTGTAGATAGGTCTTTTAAGTCATTTTTTAGTTTAATACAAAAAGCTAAAGAAGGACTATATCGGTTTGAGCAAATACGATTACCTAGATATCTAAATAAGGACGGTTATTTCCATTTAATAATACCTAGAATCAAGGTAAAAGATGGATATTTTAATATCCCAATGTCTAGGAAATTTAAAGCTCTTTATGGTGCAGTAAAAATCCCTTTTCCTGAAAGACTAGCTGATAAGAATCTCAAGGAAATTAGGATAATTCCTAGATTTAATGCTAGGTTTTTTGAAGTTGAATTTATTACAGAGGAGGAACCACAGCCAGTAATAAAATCTAATAATGCACTAGCAATAGACCTTGGTTTAGACAATTTAGCCACTTGTGTATCAAATACTGGGTCATCGTTTATTCTAGACGGTAGAAAGCTTAAATCAATCAACCAGTGGTACAACAAAGAAAATGCTAGATTACAATCTATAAAGGATAAACAAGGCATTAAAACTTTAACCAAAAAGCAAGTTAGCATTACAGCAAATCGAAACAATAAAATTAGAGATTACTTAAATAAAGCTGCTAGATATTTAATCAACTGGTGCATAGATAACAATATATCCGATATTGTTGTAGGTGTTAATCCCGGCATCAAAAGAAATATTAACTTAGGCCAAAAAACTAATCAGAAGTTTGTACAAATACCACACAATGTTTTTAGATTAAAACTAAAAGCTATGTGTGATAGATACGGGGTAACTTACACTGAACTTGAGGAATCTTATACATCTAAAGCGAGTTTTCTAGACAACGATGAGATGCCTGTTTACAATGCTGATAAGCCGACTGAATATAGTTTTAGTGGCAAGCGGATAAAGCGTGGTTTGTACAAAACTAAGCAAGGAAAATTGATAAATGCTGATGCTAACGGTGCTGCAAATATTGGAGTCAAAAGCAACCTGAATGGGTTTATTCCGGACAGACTAGAGGCATCTTTGGCTATGCCATTAAGGGTAAAATTTGACGTGACTTCAGTCCGACAAATTTATTTCGCTTAAGAATCCACGCGACTTTAGTTCGTGGAGTGTCAATTGCATCCGCAACCATTGAGACAGAAGTGGTAATTTTATTTGATACTCATCTTCTACTCCTGACTCTTGCCGTAGAATTAAACCAACTGATTCTAACCACAGCAAAGCATCTAAACACTCACTTTCTGTGAATTGATTTTGCAGTTTTTTCAGTATACCAGATGATGGAATTCCTGACTCAAGTTTTTCGTTGCAAGCAAGCAACCGAATAATTGCCATTGCTGACTGAAATTCCCGTTTTTCTATGTCGCTCCAAATATTTTGCCCGCAGTAATCTTTTAATACTCCTGAATAAGTAAAGGGTTTGTTCAAATAACGTTGGGCATCAGCAAACTGGATATTTTCTTCATGCTCTTTTGCCACTTTCTTCCACAATAAACTTGCTAACTGCCGAGACACAAAGGGATGTCCGCCACTTCTAATATGAATTTCACTCAGAGTTTCTTCGTCAAAAGTAATTCCCATTAAGTTTCCAATATCAGTCAACATTCTATTGGTTTCATCCGCAGAAAAAGGCACGACAAAAGTTTCCTTGAAAAAGTTAAACACGGGATTAGTAGGTACATTAGGTTGCTGCCATTGATTGATGCGATTAATATCTGGATGAACATCCGCCACCAGTAGAGAAAGAGAACGTTTTTCCTGACTGACTGCTCGTAATGCTCCGAAAAAAGCATTGCACTCCTCCGCTCGCTCTTTTGTATCTGTCTCAGTGGGAATGATGCGCTCAATTTCATCTAGAAAAATTAGAATGGGAAGTTGATAACCGAGTTGAGAAAGTTGTTGAGTCAAACTTTGTAACTGTTGAGTAAATTCTGTTGTGAGATGAGCAGCAGGGCGATCGCTCTCAAATAATTTAGGGACACTTAGAGTTTTGGCGGAACGGGACTCAATTAGTTGAGACAGTTTTGACAAAATTTGATTAAACAACTCTGCACCATAACGTGGTTTACTCCCGTAAGTTTGCAAGTCAATATGAACTAAAGGGTTTTCTCGCATTGCAAATCCCAATTGCAACAACAACGAAGTTTTCCCAGACTTGCGCAAACCAAAAATGCCAATACCCTGACCTCGACGTAGATTTTCTTCCAAACGTTGTAGTAGTTCCCCTCGACCAAAAAATGTGAGAGTATCGCCGATGGCATTGCTGTCATTAAATAGGTCTGCCTCCGGCAAATAGCGTTCTGTGTAATCAGCTAAAAGTCCTGAATATCCTTCCCCCTGTTGTAGTGATTTTTCCACTGCTGTTAGAGGAATGGGAATGAGGATAAAGCGATCGCGCAATCTTACTTCCGCCATTCGCAGTCGGAAAAGAATATCTGGAGGTTCCCGATAGAAAATAATTCCTGCTTGTTGTTGGTTGGATTTTTTCATTTTGGTTGCTTGTTGCACTAGATCGACTACATCTTGAGCATCAGGTTGTTCTATTGCTAGGGAGACAGGTATGGGAATGTAGTATTTTAGCTTGCCTGCAGCAGAGGTGATTTGCAATCCATGTTTGCCATTGTCGCGAGTTGTTGCCCCTGCTTTTTGCAGAAATTTTTGTACCTCAACTTTTAATCTATCTGTCGCTTCTTGAGCTAATTGCTGAAATGCTAGATTTCGCACCTCAACTTTTAATCTATCTGTCGCTTCTCGATCTAATTGTTGAAATATTAGATTTATTACTATATCTACAAATTTATTTTGAAATGTAATTATAATCCGACGTAGAAATAAATTCGGGCGATACTGTAGATACCAGAATAGTAAACCTCCAGCTAACACTATGGAACTTAAAATTAGGAACACAACTCGGCGGAAATTTCTAGCATAATGACTTCTAATCTCTGACTTATCATCAGGTTTTGAGATTTGACTATCAATATACTGGTCAAGTGATTCCTTGCTCTTCTTAAATTCATCCTTAGACTCCTGAGATTCCTTAAAATCTGGATGATACCTCATATAGTCTTCAAATTTAAAAACACCTTGACGATCTGTTTTTCCAATTACACCTGCTATCCCAAATTCTTTTGACAATATAGCTTCCAGTTTCAAAGCAGAATCATTAGGTTCTGGATCGGGGTATTCTTCCTCTAATTCCTTCACTTTTTGTGCAATTTCCCTATCAATTTCCTTTTCTAAGTAAGAAGCTAGAAGATTTCCACCTATCATCCAGAGCGCCACCAACCCTACAACACCAAACACCAACCAGCGAAAAAATGTGAGTTTAGATTTAAACATGAGGACAACAGAAAGTTCAAAAGTTTAAGAAAGCTAATTCTATCAAGTCATTATTAAGTTTAACTCACTACACAAACAGGTAAAAACTCCTATTGCGACATACGCAATAAAACCAGAAATAGAACTGAGTAAAAATTCCTATTGCGACATACGCAATAAAACCAGAAATGGAACTGAGTAAAAACTCCTATTGCGACATACGCAATAAAACCAGAAATGGAACTGAGTAAAAACTCCTATTGCGACATACGCAATAAAACCAGAAATGAAACTGAGCAAAAACTTCTATTGCGACATACGCAATAAAACCAGAAATGAAACTGAGCAAAAACTCCTATTGCGACATACGCAATAAAACCAGAAATGAAACTGAGCAAAAACTCCTATTGCGACATACGCAATAAAACCAGCAATGGAACTGACAGGACTTACGCGCGGACACTAAATCGAGAGGGCGAATGCCATTCGCCCCTACAACTGAGTAAAAACTCCTATTGCCGACATACGCAATAAAACCAGAAATAGAACTGAGTAAAAACTCCTATTGCGACATACGCAATAAAACTAGAAATAGAACTGAGTAAAAACTCCTGTTGCGACATACGCAATAAAACCAGAAATAGAACTGAGTAAAAACTCCTATTGCGACATACGCAATAAAACCAGAAATAGAACTGAGTAAAAACTCCTATTGCGACATACGCAATAAAACCAGCAATGGAACTGAGTAAAAACTCCTATTGCGACATACGCAATAAAACCAGAAATAGAACTGAGCAAAAACTCCTATTGCGACATACGCAATAAAAATCGTGCTATTGAATGGATTTGATATTAGTTAGTCATCTGGAAATTGCCAACAAGAAATACGTTCAATCTCGGAACTTTTGCAGTTCGGACATATCCCTTCAAACGAGGAATCTACCCATTCATATCCACAGTTGTGACAATGACAAAAGATATTATTAGTATTAGCTAACTCAATTTTTTTCTGCCAAGCTTGCAATAATGAAAGATCTTCTTTTTTATTATTAGTTTCTGACATTTCTCTTGACGATATTCAAATTAAGGCGTTGCTGAATTGAAGTATGAATGCGCGATTGTTTGGTTCTGGTAAAGCCCCCGCGCATCCCACAATTTTGGGGGACTTTTAGAGTTTTATTCCCCCCAATTTTGGGGGGCGGCGGGGGGCTTGCATCATACCCAGAATCAGCAACACCCAAATTAAAATATAGAACTACAGGATAATAATTGGTAATATAAAGCATACAAAACTTTTGAAAAGTCACATTAATAACTTCTGACTTCTAACTTCTGAATTCTGACTTCGTTAACTCTTTCCTAACCAAGCAAAAGCTCGACGCAACTCAGCAGTACCATTTTTTTCATACCACTTTCCATGGGATAAAATAATTTTTTGAGGCTCCCATTTTAACATCTGCTTGAAACAGTCACGAGCTTGATTTTTTCGCCCCCAAAATGTTGCTCGCAAATCCAGTGGTGTTTTACCATTTGGAGCTGCACAACCAATCAACTTTATTAGAAAACCAAATTTTTTACTAACTTTATCCAGCTCAAAGTTTTCAATCAAATCTGCCAGAATAAGTGTAGAACTTTGGCGGTGAAAAAAAACTACTTCATCCATAAATCTACTACCTCGAAAAATTAATTGAGCAATTTCTTCTGACCATTCAATAGGCGCTTCATCTGCTAAAAAAGCATGAAAAGTCACCTCAATTTTCTGTTGTGCTGCTCGTTCTAAAACTCCTGGTGAAGCCCATGCAGTAGCTTCTGGATAAGCTTTTGCCCAATTATGAATGTAAGTATAATGAATTTTGTTAGGTGAAATTAAGTGACGCACTACACCTAATTTATCAATTTCTGCTTTTAATTGTGGGGTTAATTCTACAGGAGAATGACACCATAATTCACCATTTTTTAGTCGCACAATTGTCATGCGTGTAGGGAATGGAATCCTGGTTCCATACATTGCCATTGTGACAATTCCTCCATCAACAATCCAAATGTTTTCATCTACTTTTTTAGGAATATTAATTGGTTCATACAAATCGATAATATTTTTACTCATAGGAAAACTTTTTTTAGTTTTATCCTTAAAAAAAAAGGAAGAATTCATTAATAGATAATTGATAATTACCTCTGGTTAAAAGCGTTACGGAATTGAATACAAGGAAATATTATTTCTTTTCTCTTGGTCGATGGTCGGACAGCGAGGAGACCTCGCCATCCCACCCTACGGGAAGCTGCGAATCTCGACCGCTTTTTCCCCTTAAAAGGGAAGACTTTAAACGATAATTATTTAATTATTAATTATTAATTATTAATTATTCGGTAAGAAGGAAGAAGCAAGAAGGAAAAATATTGTTCTGAGTTTTAAGCTTTTGATATGTCTCAACCTCTTGTTTAACTGCTATAAACCCATCGTAAATTTTAATTCCTAGCTAATAACCAAAGTAATTTCAAAAATAATTATTGAGGACTTATATTATGTCTGGATAATTAGCGTTCAAAAAAAATTCACTTTTTTCTCCTCTTTCTTCTTCCTTTTTGCTTCTTTATTCTTCTTTCTTCCCTTCTGACTCCTGACTCCTTTTCTTTTTCCTTCTTGCTTCTTTATTCTTCTTTCTTTCCTACTGACTCCTGACTCCTCAAGAATTAGAAAACTGCTGTAATTTACTAACTAAATGGTCAAAATAAGGAGCTAATTCTACTTGCTTTTCTTCAGAAAATCTTTTTAAGCTAGCCGTTTTAACTGCTTCTAAACCTAACACCATTGCTGATAGTGGTACAAGCAATTCTTGATAAAGTAAACTCATATAATGCAGACCTTCAGCACTTGTAAAATCTGTACGATCGCCAGCAATTCCATAAGTAATACAACGTAAAAAATGCCAGAAGTCTCGCCAACAAGCTTCGGCTCGTGCTGGTGGATATAAATCGCCTCCTTCTGCTGTAATATTCGGATATTTTGCTAATACTTTTTCCCTAGCTTCATCAACTATTTCTGCTGCACAATCTCGAAGTAAACTAGCAGCTTCAAGAGAAAAAGTTGGCATTTTTTCACAATTTTTGAGTACCTGTAAATCATCATCTGTTAAATAACGACCTTCATCATCAGACATTTGAAATAGTTGAATTACTTCTTTTGGTAAAACCCCTTCCCAAGTTTTAAAACTAACTATTCTCGCTTTAGGAATTAATTGTTTGGCTGTTTCAGTTAAAGATGTAGGTTGTTGTAAACGCAGCTCTTTCAGGGTTTTATCAATAAAGGACAATTCTGGATGTTGTTCTAACTTGGCCATTACCTTGGCTTTAGGCATCTTAACTTTTTTCGCTGTTTCTATAGTTTCATTGACAATACGCTCCTTCAATTGCTCTAAACCTATGATTACTTCTTCTATTTCTTGAGTTTTTGGTGTTGAAGTATTGGCTTCTATAGTTTCAGACATAATGACTTTCTCATCAATTTTTGTATTTTTCTGAAATTTATCATCCCAGATTTAGGGATTAGTTGCTAGTATTTGTAAAGAAACGTAAATAAAATTAAGGAAGCCTTAACATGGAAATAAACCAAATTCAGTTATACTTAAATAGCTCTAATTCTCAAGATAGACTCAAAGCACTGACCGAGTTGAGAAACTACGAAAGTGAAATAGCAATTCCTTTGCTCATAACTAGACAGCGCGACCCAGAATTTCTAGTACGTTCATTTGTAGCAATGGGATTGGGCAATAAACGCAGCCCAGAATCATTTAAGATATTACTGGAAATGATGAAAAATGACCAAGACTACAATGTGCGAGCTGAAGCTGCAAACTCCCTATCTAAATTTGGAGAAGAGTCAATTCCTCATTTACTAGAAACATTCCGTCAAGACGATAACTGGTTAGTACGTCGGAGTATTCTCGCTCCTCTTATAGATATGTCATTTCCTGAAGCACTATATGAAGTTTGTCTTTGTGCGATCGCAGGGGAAGATTTGACTGTCAAGGAAGTTGCCATTCATGCTTTAGGTGCTTTGGCAGGAACAATTAAAGAAACCGAAGCTTTACAAAAACTTTTAGATTTTGTCAGTGCTAAATCTTGGATGACCAGGTTGCGAGTTGCTCAGGCGTTAAGGAGATTTGAAGACCCTCAAGCAAAAGCCGCTTTAAGTTATTTGAGCAAAGACGAAGACCATAGAGTAGTAGGTGCAGCTTTGGAGAGTTCCCTGTCTTAAGACTCTTACTAAACTCATCAGATATGATAGTGGGAGATTAACGATCGCCTTTTGGGGAGGGAAAGCGATCGTTATGCGATAGGTACTACGTCCTTTTTCATATAAAAGTTGATAATTTCTAATGAAAAATATTTTAATACTCCCCATTAGACCTCTGCCCATTTCCTGCTTTTACCCCCTTAAAAAGATCTCAAATGGGTTCTATAAATCTGGAATTAAGATGTTTGCTCATGGAGACATCTATAAGAAGATATTAAACACAAGAGCTAATAAATGAGGAATAATTCTAATAGTGACTATAAGCAGTATCTAACTATTTTCTGGCTGCTATTGAGCTGTATCGCTGCTACTCCGACTATGGCCGCAATGCCATTCTCTGCCAAACAAAAAGCTGAGATAATCGAGCGGATCAATATTTGTCAAGAACCCATATTTAAAGATGGATACGAAACATCTAGCTTCAAAATTTCCGTATTTGAAGGGCAAGGTGGTGGCTTCATCTATTGTGGTTACAACAAGGCTACAAAAACAAAAATTGTTTTACCTGCATCTCGAGGGGAAAATTTCGATAAATTTACTTGGAAAGCCAAAAATGGAAATGTAGAGTATATCATTCAGTATGTTAGTGAGTTAGGTGGCAATGAACTGAGAATCGTCGAAAATGGTTCTCTTGTTTATAAAGATGATGCCTTTTCAGTTTTCCCTCCTTAATTCTAATTAGCGGACGACGCTCCCCTTCGGGAGAGCGCGGGTCTCCAACCAACCTTGAGATGAAACGTCACTACTTTTGCGGAAATTTGTAATACTTAATCCTTCAAAGTCGATCGCATAGTCGGGAACATGATGGCATCCCGAATACTTTGAGTATTGGTCAACAACATTACTAAACGATCAACTCCAATACCCATTCCACCACAGCTAGGCATCCCCAAGGACAACGCTTGAATAAAGTCTTCATCCATTGGATGTGCTTCATCATCTCCTGCATCTCTCTGGGCAATTTGTTCCTCAAAACGTTGGCGTTGGTCTTGGGGGTCGTTTAACTCGGAGAAACCATTGGAATATTCTGTACCATGAATAAATAACTCGAATCTTTCGACAAAACCTGGTTTGCTATGATGTCTTTTTGCTAAGGGACTGACTTCTACAGGAAAATCAATTACAAAAGTAGGTTGAATTAATGTTGACTCTACTTTTTGGTCGAAAACAGCATATAAAAGATAACCTAAACTTTGTGTTTCTAATTTGGATAATTTTAGGTTTAATTTTTCTACTGCTTTAAGAGCTTCTGGCAATTCTAAGTTATCAAAATCTAGTCCTGTTTCATCTTTAACTGCCTCTACCATTGTTTTAACTTGCCAATGTTTGCCAGTGAAATTAGGATATTTTTGACTATGGTCATATTGACGTTCTAAATTAATAGTTTGTCCTTGATATTCTATCTCTTTTATATCTCCTAAAACATTAGTCATACAATAACAAATAACATCTTCTACCAAACCCAAAATTTCAAAATAATCTGCATAAGCTTGATAAACTTCTAGGGAAGTAAATTCAGGATTATGGGTGCTATCTATTCCTTCATTTCTAAATACTCTACCTAATTCAAATACTCGTTCAAAACCACCACAAATTGCCCGTTTTAAAAATAATTCTGTAGCAATTCGTAGATATAAATCTACATCTAAAGCATTATGATGAGTGATAAAAGGTCGAGCAGCAGCTCCTCCATAAATTGCTTGTAAAACTGGTGTTTCTATTTCATAAAATCCAGCATCCCAAAGATATGTACGAATACTTTGTAAAATTTTACTCCGCATCCTAAAACGCTGTAAAGATTCGGCATTTCCAGCTAAATCCATTTCTCGATGACGACGACAAATTTCGGGGTCATTTACACCATAATAAGAGTCAGGAAATGGAATAATAGCTTTGGAAATAATATCGAGTTTATTTACCTGAATTGATAACTCACCTCGGTTAGTACGACAACCTATTCCTTCCGCACTAATAAAGTCTCCTACATCCAGAAGTTTTTGTATTTGTTTAAAGCCTAAACCAGGGTCTCCCTTAACTAATTTTTTCTCAATTTTAAGTTGAATTTTTCCACTTTCATCTGTTAGGTTAATAAAACCAATACTACCACTATCGCGCTTAGTAGTAATACGACCACAAACTTTTAATAATTTTTCATCAGGGTCTGCTTCCCCTGGTTCTAATTCCTTTGCTGGTGGGGAAAATAGGTCTATAACTTGTTGAGCAGTGTGCGATCGCTCTACTGCTTTACTAGGATAGGGATCTATTCCCAGGGAGCGTAATTCTTCAACTCTTTGTGAACGAACTTCTGCTTCGTTCCTGGTTTCGCTTTTAGGCATTGGTAGTTGTATTCTATATTTGGTTAATGAGGTTAGTATAATACCATAGTTTTTCTGTTTATAGGAGGTGATAAAGATTAAATTATTCCAAAGTTATTTGGAGGTTAAAAGTTTGGGATTGAAGAAGGAAGAAGGAAGAAGGAAGGAGGAAGAAGGAAGAAGGAAGAAATAAAAAGGAAAAAGTGGATGGAGATAGTGAACTATCTGCCACTTCGTATATCATAACCCCAACTAATTAACTAATTGTAAATATTGTGTATACGGCGGGGTATTCAAGCCAAAATAAAAAGATAAAAATAATGTTATTGAAGGTTGTTTTTGTTTTTAATAAGATTTGAAATAGACAAAAAATTAATGGCAAATATTTTTTTTTAGATATCAATATTTGTAAGCATTTCCTACGGAATGCTGCGCAAACAGCTATTAGCAGTCAGCGAGCCTCCTCCGGAGGAACTACGTTAACAGCAATTAGTAATAAATAATTACTTCTAAGGTTTAGTCCAGGGACT
>NZ_JAAHGH010000160.1 GCF_010672525.1 Okeania sp. SIO2B3
TCAGACAAAAGACAAATAGAGAAAATTCATCATCTCCCACAACCAAAAATCAGACATTGACCAACCTATATCTATATTTATTAAAAATTTTCACTACCAGAACCAACAAAAAACCGAACATTTTTCCTCAGAGCTAAAATTCCCAACTCAGACAAAAGACAAATAGAGAAAATTCATCATCTCCCACAACCAAAAATCAGACATTGACCAACCTATATCTATATTTATTAAAAAAGGAAAACTGAGCATTTTTCCTCATAGCAGAAATTCCGGAATTAGACAAAAGACAAATAGAGAAAATTCATCATCTCCCACAACCAAAAATCAGACATTGGCAAACTGCTATCTATATTTATAGAGAAATTTTCACTGCAAGAACTAAAGGAAAACTGAGCATTTTTCCTCAAAGCAGAAATTCCCGAATTAGACAAAAGACAAATAGAGAAAATTCATCATCTCTCACAAGCAAAAATCAGAAATTGCCAAACTGCCATATATATCTATTGGAAAATTTCACTGCCAAAATTAAAGAAAAAATCGTCAATTTTCCTCAGAACAGAAATTCTCGACTAAGACAAAAGACAAATAGAGAAAATTCATCATCTTCCACAAGCAAAAATCAGAAATTGCCAAACTGCCATATATATCTATTGGAAAATTTCACTGCCAAAATTAAAGAAAAAATCGTCAATTTTCCTCAGAACAGAAATTCCCGACTCAGACAAAAGATAAATAGAGAAAATTTACTATCTCCAACAACCAAAAATCAGAAATTGCCAAACTTATATCTATATTTATGGGAAACTTTCACGACTACTTTTACTCAAAGTAAAAATTCGAGATAGAGGCAAGAGATCGCCAATCTCAATTCACAAAATTTCCCCAAATTCATCACACCAGAAAATCCAGAGCAAAGCTCATTATTTTCCAAGGTAAAACTTCACAACTTCCACTCTCAAAATCAACATTAGATTCAGCAACATCTCGCTCCAACAAATCAACAACTTTTCCTAATGCCAAATCAGCATCACTTTCCAATTTCAAAATTGCCTCTCTTCCCAAACATTCATAACACCTTAAAACCCAATATTGATTATTCTCCGACCGTTTCAACGCCATCAAAATTAAATTATCAGTTTCCCAACCCAAGAAACGATAAATTTGTGGCAACCTTCCACCAGATTTTTCCGAACTAATCCACGGCATTACCTTAACAAGCAAAGGCAGATTTAACTCATAACCCCGTTGCACAGTACCAGCACTTTCCCAACTTCCCAAATGAGGATAAATAGCATAAGTAAATTCGTGAATTCCCACATCAGCCTCCTCATCAGGCCAAGTCGAACCCCTTAATAAACTTAAACGTAATTCATCTGGCTTTGCATCATATCCATACTTACAATCATTCAGCAAACTTACCCCATAATTCTCATCACTAATATCCGCCCAACGTAAAGCAGGAACTTCCCATTTTGCCTTATCTCTCTCTGTCTGAAACTTAGTCATTCTCTTAATAGCCCCACAAGGAATTTCATAAGTAACAAAATCCGTATCTATATTTATAGGAAAAGCAGCTTTAACTAAAATATGACTTTCCTGCCAATTTACCCAACATTTAATTTTTAGCAGTGGAGAACCAAACTCCAAAATATAATCCTGACAAAACTCAGACTTTCCTATTCTTCTAATAACCCGCAGACAACTTCTTAAATCTCCCCGTTCCATCCACCCAATATCTATTAACTTTGCAGGAGCTAAAGGATATTCTTGATAATTTGGATCAATATTCCAAGCATCCCAATATTGACCCTCATCTTGAAAAACTTGCAATTCATTCCCCTTCCCTTTTCCCAAAACTTCCCGTTCATTAATCTTGTCAAAAATACTCTCCAAATTTCCCATTTCCCCCTCCACCTTTACCCGTAATAAATCATTCTCTAAAAGCCATCTTTCACCATCTAAACTAACAGTATTGACAAACTCAATTTTTTTCGCTATCCTATCTGTAAAATGGGGAATAGGTGTGCTCATATATAGTCTTTTGTCCAAATCTGAAAACCCGCAACACAACCAAAATACTCGATAACCAACCCCAGGTACATCAGAAGCAACAAACAACAAATCCTGATCCGACACCTGAGAACTAACTAACCTTCCCTCATTGTCATAAACTAGCCAGTCATTTCCATTATTTTGCATACCAGCAGAATAATTATCCATATCCAAACCCTCTGCCTGCTGCCTACTCCCCACATTTGAACAACCCTTTTTTTCCGGAGGCGCTGGCAAAGCAACCGAAACCAATTCCGAACGTTGCCAATTCAAAGAATTAAAAACAATAACCCGATAAAACATCCCACCTTCACCAGAATCAAACGAAAAAGGCGGACAAAAATCCACATGAGAAGCGATCGCCTCCATAGCCTCATCCAAAACTTCCAACCCCAACCGTTCAGACTCCCTCCAACTACGATTAGCATCCACATAAACATCAGAAATAGCCGAACCAGGCAAAATATCATGAAACTGATTAAACAAAACCCCCTTCCAAGCAACCTCCAAATCACCCCTCCGATAAAAAGCCCCAGTCACAACCGAAGCAAAAACAGCAAACAACTCAGCCTCATACAACAAACCCTCACAACAGCGGTTCCATCTCTTTTGATCAGCATGAGTCGTATAACAACCCCGATGAAACTCCAGATAAAGTTCATCCCGCCAAACAGGAAAATCATCAGAACCTTCCCCCACCAACTCCACCAAAAAATCCTCAGCAGTCGTAAACTCCAACAAAGGAAAAAAACCAGACTCCCGCCATCTTTTCCCCACCTCCAACATATCCCTAGTCGGACCCCCACCATGGTCTCCCACCCCAGGCAACCACAAAACATTTTTCCTCCCAGTTTTCACCAACCATTCACAAGCAAATCTCGCCATTTTCACAACATCAATACCCTCTCCTATCGGCGGTAACATCAAACTAAAAATCCGACTTTTGTCCAAACCTTCCCACCAAAAAACCTCAAAAGGAAACTCCATCAAATCATTCCAACGTAACTTTTGAGTCACAAAAAATTCCATACCCCCACCCTGCAAAATTTGCGGAAGTTGCCAACAAAAACCAAAACTATCCGGCAACCAAGCAACAACAGAAAATCTGCCAAACTTTTCCCAAAAATAACCTTGACCATATAAAACCTGCCGAACAATTGATTCCCCACTCACCGTATTTAACTCTGGTTCTACCCACAAACCCCCAACAAACTCCCACTTTCCCAACTCAACTTTCCCTTTAATTCTATTAAATAAATCTGGTCGATTTATCTCTATCCATTCATATAGTGCCGGAGTCGAATGACAGAAAATAAGTTCCGGGAAATCTTGTTGTAAATTCAATACAGACTCAAAAGTTTGTTGCGCCACTTCCCAAGTTTCTTTGACATCCCATAACCAAGCTAAATCTAAATGAGCATGACCCAATAATTTCAGTTTTAAACTATTAATATACTTCTCAGAAATTTTGGCTATTTCAGCATTAACTTTTTTCAGACACTCTTCAAACTTTTCCCTCTCTCCAACTGACTGCCAATCTATCAAGTTCACTGCATCTTTTATTCTCTCTATATCTAAGCAACTCTCAACCTCAACTTTTGCCAAATATTCAACCAAAATTTCTAACTCATCTGCCAATAAACCAGGGTCTAGCTGATAATTATCTATATTTTCATACACGCACCAAGATTTTACTAAAGCTCCCCAATCATGTACCGGACTTACCAACTTAATCCCAATTAAAAAAGTTTCTCCAACCATCGCCTTTCGACTCAGTAAAATTCGACTCGAACAGTCAAATAAATCTCCTGTTTGTACTAATTTTCCATTTACATAAACTTCCGCAGATTCAGCCCACCAAGTTAAACCTAATTTTAAAGATAAATCAGCTAAAAAATAGTTGTTTAAGTGTGAGGGAATTATCAATTTTTGCCCTAACCATAAAATCTGTTTACCTTTTTTCCAGGCAATATGTTTTTTCTCATTTGTTACGGCTAACTCCCAAGTATCTAAATTTTCAAGTGCGGTTAAAGGTATATCTCTTTGTTGGTATCGCCATTGCCTTTGAATATCTACTTGAGTTAATTTTCGTAGTTTTTCTATAGTTGTTGAAATTTCTCTAATAGAAAATTGCATAAAGTTTTGATTTTTTGATTATTGAATGTTTAGAAAGAGTATATAGCAGAAGAAAGAAGGAAGAAGAATAGAGTAGATAGGATATAAGCCATCGCTCCACTCAATTTAGAAGAGCCAAAAAAAGCATTTTGTGAAGCTCTAAAAAATCTGTCAGGTTTTGAGTCTTGCATTCCCCGAAAAATTGTGAGACAATTTATGTATTGGGGGTCGTTCGCCCCTACGCATGACTTTTTATTCAACTAAAAACACCATACTTTCTGCGGATAACTATATATTATATAGATATAAGCGATCGCTCCACTCAACTGAGAAGAGCCAAAAAAGCATTTTGTGAAGCTCAAAAAATCTGTAAGGTTTTGAGTCTTGCATTCCCCAAAAAATTATGAGAAGATTTATGTATTGGGAGTTGTTCGCCCATACATATGACTTTTTATTCAACTAAAAACACCATACTTTCTGCTATATAGAGATAAGCGATCGCTCCACTCAATTGAGAAGAGTCAAAAAAAAACATTTTGTGAAGCACCAAAAAATCTGTGAGGTTTTTGCCTTGCATTCCCCAAAAAATTGTGAGACAATTTATGTATTGGGATTTGCTCTCCCCTACGCATGACTTTTTATTCAACCAAAACACGAAACTTTCTACGGGTAACTATATTAAAGATATAAGCGATCGCTCCACTCAATTGAGAAGAGCCAAAAAAAGCATTTTGTGAAGCTCTAAAAAATCTGTGAGGTTTTGAGTCTTGCATTCCTCAAAAAATTATGAGAAGATTTATGTATTGGGAGTTGTTCGCCCATACACATGACTTTTTATTCAACTAAAAAAAGCCACAATTTCTGCTGATATCTCTGTATATAGTTATCAGCGATCGCTCCACTCAACTGAGAAGAGCCAAAAAAAGCATTTTGTGAAGCTCTAAAAAATCTGTGAGGTTTTGAGTCTTGCATTCCTCAAAAAATTGTGAGACAATTTATGTATTGAGAGTTGCTCGCCCCTACGCATGACTTTTTATTCAACTAAAACACGAAACTTTCTACGGGTAACTATATTAAAGATATAAGCGATCGCTCCACTCAACTGAGAAGAGCCAAAAAAAGCATTTTGTGAAGCTCTAAAAAATCTGTAAGGTTTTGAGTCTTGCATTCCTCAAAAAATTATGAGAAGATTTATGTATTGGGAGTTGTTCGCCCATACACATGACTTTTTATTCAACTAAAGACACCGCACTTTCTCTGCTAACGCTACACTCAAATTAGAAAGGAAAACTTTTCCTCCTGTAATTGAAAATAATCATTGTGTGAAGCTCTAGAAAGATGCCCAAGGTTTTGAGCCTTGCATTCTCCAAAAAATTGTGAAATAATTTGTATAATATGAGTGATTTGCCCCTACGCATGACTATTTATTCAACCAAAAAAATCAAATAACTCTCTCATAAAAATACCCAAAAAATCCTATATTTTTTCTCCTTGAGATAGAGATGTATAAGCAGATTCTGATTTTTTTTCTAACAACAACTTTTTTGCAACTAACTTGAATTCTTGATGAGCTTTACTCATACAAAAATTTCTTTCATCAAAACCTTAGCTATTTTATAAATTAAGTAAAGCCAAATCATATTTCATATTTCAATTCACTCAGAATAGAAAATTAATAAACCTATAAATCTAAAATAAAAATGACATCAAGTCCTTATAAAAGTAAAGTATTAAACTTTGTTTCTGAAAAATATCGCCAAATATTAGATCGAAGCGATCGCGTCTTCAATCAAGTAAAATTTGCAACTACCAACACAATTCAATTGCTACTTTATCCAATATATGTGTTGCTGCAAACCTCTCGCCTAGCAGCCAAACAACTAGAAAAAAATCAGAAAAGCGAATTACCACAAATCACAAATAAAGTCAATAATCAAAATACTAAAAATCATCAAAATACTAACCAACCGATTCAGCAAGCATCACTAACAACAATACAAACAGCCACCCCACAAGCAGCTAAACCTTCAGTAAACACCTCAACCTCCTCCCGAATAAAACCCCAATCTCAACTTTTCCCAAGACTAGACATTAAATTAGAAAA
Organism: Okeania sp. SIO2B3; assembly: GCF_010672525.1. Lineage (GTDB taxonomy): Bacteria > Cyanobacteriota > Cyanobacteriia > Cyanobacteriales > Microcoleaceae > Okeania. The sequence goes on from NZ_JAAHGH010000160.1 coordinate 6,272, forward strand.
TCAAGATACCCTGGCAGATAATCATCAAAAATCTGAACTTTTGACCAAAGACCAACAAAAACAGCCACTTATCCTAACAGCTTACTTAGAAAATAAACCCCCATTGCAACTTCAACCATGCGCCGAAATAGCACCCAATTCTGGATATATGAGCATTTTCTGGCAAATTATGGCTTGGGTGCAAACCAGTCAAATAGCCTTATGGTTCAATCTATTTGAGGAATTGAAATTACCCCTGGAGAAAAATGAACTAATTCAGCAAAAGAAGCAATACCAAACACTGCCATTATTGTCAAGTTCCAATCTAACATTCCATAGCTTTATTAGCAATGTAGCCAAAAATTACCTAAACCCAATTACAAGAAGTTTAGGTTTAAATGAATTACTACCACCCATTAACATAGAAGAATTACCCTTTGAATCATTGTTAGAAGTAAAACAAGAGGAATACCAGGCACAGAACCCTTCTCAAAAGACCATTTTCACCTCTAATAATTCTGTCCAAATAGAAACTATCAGATGTAGAGAAAATCGGGACAGAAGCATCAAAGCTTTAACAAAGACAAATGAACAAAACTTTTCTCAGACCACAAAAAATGCCAAAGTTTCCATTCAACATTATCAACATTATAGTAGAGACAATAAGCCAGATAACCAACAAGGACAAGACTGCTTAGAAGTAGCCTCAGTTTCAATGGGATATATCAAACATCCCCTAGAAGAAATATTAGGGTGGGTAGATATAGTTATGACCTGGATAGAAAAAGTCCTTGCACAAATCTGGCAATGGAGCCAAAAGAAGTTGAAAAATATTTGACAAATAATTGTAGTCAAATGAGACAATATTTAGATATGATAAGAAAGTTGTAGATTTCTCATAATCAATATCAATTTTTCACACTCTGGGAGAAAACTAATAAATGCTAACTCTAAAAATAGTCGTTAATATTGTCGTCCTCTTCTTTGTAGGATTATTCATTTTTGGATTCTTGTCCAACGACCCCGCTCGTAACCCTAGTGGTCGAGATATGGAGTAATAAAATCTCTATATTTTTATAGACTGACGCCCTGTGCAACTTTTTTCAACGGATGAGAGCTAGAGAGTCTTGAGAAGAAGACTTTCCGCCAAAGACCCAGAAAAACTGATTATTTTGTAGAAAGTTGCACATCACGTAGACTGAGTAAAAAATAGACTGAATAAAAACTTGCACCAATATGTCAGTCAGCCTGGAAGTCCACTAATCTAATTAAGTGTTACATTCCAGGCTAGTTTTTGACAAAATTCACAAAATATGATAAGCCAAATAAAATTCAGTGAATAACTGAATAATATATCCATACCCTAGAGAGTGGAAAAAAGTAATCTCCAGGCCAAGCTAATTAGATTTTTACTCTTGAATTGATAAATCTTCTGTAAAAATTCTAACTCTTAAGTTTATGATCGACTCTGATGTTTAAATCTTTGAGCTTAGTGTTTCTATCTGAAATATGTCCTATCCTCTGCCACCACCAGAACTACCTCCAATAGTCGAAACCCTCCCTTCACAAACAGTAACCCAATATGTTATAAAATCACCACAGGAAGTATCTAGCCCAGTGCCAAAATTCAACCAGGGGACTGAGGAAATCATATTGTCTGTAAAAAGCACCTTCTCAGGACAAGAAATCAGAGAAACCGTACTGTACAAAATTCCTCAAATTAAATCCACCTTTGACCCTGTTAGTCCAGTAAGTCCAATTCATACCACCTCAGCAAGTCTTGGACCACCTATAGAAATAGACATATCATCAGCAGAAAAAATTTCTACTATCGAAAACCAAATTAATTCAGATAGAAAACTAACATTCTCCTCTACTTCCTTCTCAAATTTCTCCGAATATATTGCCAGAAAACAAGAAGAACAAACGACCAAACAAGCAAACTTATATAGCTCCAACAGCAGAGAAATATTACAAAGTTTCAGTGAAAATACCGCAAATACTAGGCAAAAAACAAAAACCTCAAAATTTTTCAGTCAACCAGAGCAACTAGAAACACAAACACAAAAACAAACACTTAAAATAGGGCAAATAATAGAAGATAGCTCCCCAGAATTGCCAAATCTTCCCCAAGACCAACAACCTATTGGCGAACCAGATACCCCAGAATCAAAAGAAGAAGAGACACCCATTCCCATAACAGATCCAGAATCTCAAACCCAAGAGTCAGACGAAGAAACAGAAAATAAACAACCTATTAAAGTACCCTTACCAGCAGACGTAGTAGAAGTAACAGCAGAGCGCCAAGAATATGACGACCAACGGCGACTAATTACAGCAGAAGGAAAAGTAATAGTGCGATTTAGTCAAGGACTCGTTAACGCCGACAAAGTACAAATTAACTTAACTACTCGTCAACTCCTAGCCACAGGAAACGCTGTTTTTACTCAGGGACAACAAGTATTGCTAGGAGAACGAATGGAATACAACTTTAGCCTAGACAAAGGAGTAATTGAACAAGCAAGTGGAATTATATTTGTCGGTAACGCAGAAGAAATCTCCTCATCATCCCTACCCACCACAGAAGGAGTAGGAGCATTACAAGCAACAACATTAAGCGATCGCATAGCTGCAACTCAACCACCAACAAATGTCAAAGCAACTGAAGGCACAAAAGTTACATTTGAACCCAAACTAGAAGCACCCGAACAGGCAGGAACAGTTAATAGACTGCGCTTTGAAGCAGACCGTCTCAACTTATTAGGTGCAGGTACCTGGGAAGCGACAAACCTCCGACTCACCAACGATCCATTCTCACCCCCAGAAGTAGAATTAAGAAGCGAGCGTGCAACACTCAAACCCCTATCACCCTTTCAAGATGAACTAATCACCAAAAAAGCACGGTTAGTATTCGACAACCGCTTTAGTTTACCACTATTTCGCGAACGAACAATCATTGACCGTAACCAAAGAGACCCCCTACCAATTCAAATTGGTTATGACCAAGATGATAGAGGAGGATTATTTGTTGAAACCACATTTGAACCCCCACTTCAAATACCATTTCAAGTCAGACTCACTCCCCAATATTACTTAGAAAGAGCATTTTTAGGAGATGAAGGCGACTCCCCCATAGACGATAACGTGTTTGGTCTCAAAGCTTCAATCAACGGTTCCATAACCCCCACAACTCAACTAGAAGGACGAGCCACATTTCTCACATTCAAAGACTTTCCCGACCTAGAAGAAGACGACTTTAGGGGTAGCATTCGACTAAGACAATTATACCAAGGTTACAATTTAACAGGAGAGTATAGTTATCGCGATCGCCTATTCAATGGCAGCTTAGGATTTCAAACAGTTCATAGTAGTGCAGGTGTAGTCCTTACCTCCCCCCTAATACCACTAGGAGAAACCGGTGCCCAACTAAGTTTTCAGACAGGTTATCAAACTGTCAATGCCAGAACAGACCGTCGGGAATTATTAACAGACCTCCAACCATTTGAACCCTTACCCGATGAAAATGATGAAAATGATGACGACGATGCTAAAGCACGAGCTGACCTTGGTCGTTTCCAGAGCGTAGTCTCCCTGAGATACCCACTAACAATCTGGAGTGGAGAAGCATTGCCAGCAACCCCAACCGAAGGCTTGAGATATACCAGCAAACCAGTAGTTCCATTTGTACAAATGGTCTTAGGACTTACTGGTGCTACTAGCCTTTATAGTAACGATGAAGACCAATCTTATCTTCGTGGCAGTCTTGGGTTTACTGGTCAGTTTGGACATTTTTCCAGAGACTTTTTTGATTATACTGGATTCAACTTAACTTATAGCCAGACAGGTTTGAGTGGTCAGTCACCTTTTTTCTTTGACCGCGTTGAAGATACAAATGTATTGTTATTTGGTCTTGTGCAACAGATTTATAAAGGTTTTCGGGTTGGCTATCAAAGTGGCCTCAACTTGGAAACTGGTGATATTCTCGATGATCGAGTCACATTAGAATATAGTCGTCGTACTTATGGAGTCGTATTAACTTTTAGTCCCAGACGACAAACTGGTACATTTAGCCTCCGGATCAGTGACTTCAACTGGCAAGGTGGTACAACTCCTTTCTCAGGGGAAGATATTCGACCTGTAGGTGGCGGTGTGGTTCAATAATTATGAGAATTTAGAATTTCCTACGGAATGCTCCGCAAACAGAATTTAGAATTCTGAATTTAGAATTCAGACGACAATAGCAAAAAATTAGGCGTTGCACAGTGACGAATGATTTTATATTTTTGATGAACAAGATTTTGGATTTGATAATTGCTAGAATAATTAATTAATGGTTTTTTTTAGTCAAAGTCTAAACTAATTTTTGGCAATATCATTCTATAATGTGCAACCCCAAAAATTAAAGCACCCTGATGAATTTTGCCTGCCCTATTACCAAAAAAAAGTGGAAAAAGCTTTTCTGTGTCTCAGGTTCATCATCAATCTCTGTCAAACAGCAACTCTTTCCTTGCCGTCTACAAAATATTTAGAATTGGTTAGGGTTTGAGTCCCCATCTACTTCTTCCTTCTTCCTTCTTCCTTCTTCCTTCTTCTTACCAAAAACTTGACAAAAATCTGCTTCTGATTCCCGACCGAAAAGCGATCGCTCCATCTATAGGCGTAGATCGAAGGTTCGTGTCACCAGGTGCAACGTTGTAAAGTTTTGTAAAGAAAACGTATCCGCGTGTTGGCAACTGCCTGAGCGCAAACAACTACACAATTGCACTACCTAGAAACATTCCAA
>NZ_JAAHGH010000161.1 GCF_010672525.1 Okeania sp. SIO2B3
AGTCGCTCAAGCTGAACAATTTGCACTTTTTTCGCTCCAAAAATGCGCTCAACCTTCATATATCAGTGCTTTTAGATTATATTGGCCACCCCTACTTACTTATCCCACACTTTACTGATGCACAACCAAATAATTTAATGATGAAATTCATCAAATTGATCTATATCTATCTACGCCTATCTGCGGTCAATTATGCTTGAAATATTACTCTATGCAGCTTTGTTTCAATTTGGTCAGGAATTATGCACAGAAACTAAATAGACTGAGGGCGAATGTCATTTGCTAACGCAAAGCTCCGCTTTATATGTCGCGGAGCGTTAACGGAGTTATGCGACAGCAAAACGCCCCTACATCCCACATATAGTGTTTTCAAGATTAATTTGCGTAAGTCCTGTTGGTATTAATTATTGATGTTTTTGCTTCTCCCCTTACAGGAAGGGCGAATGCCATTCGCCCCTACTGCTCTACTTTTTAACCCTAACTTTCCAAATTTTGACTCTGATAACTTTCCAACTTTGCCAAAATTTCTGGAAATATTTTAATATCTAGATTTTCATCTTCCCGTTGAGCAAGAGAACGTTTTACTTCCCCTAAATAAAGTGGTTCTGAAACTCCCGCTTCTGGATGAATAATTGTTCTAATTCTAATAGTTAATTTACCTCCACTACCCAGACGACCAGGAGAAAATAAATCTCCAGCAGCTTGCTTTATTGTTGCTGTTAATTCTGATTCTGTAATGTTAGGAGAAACAGCTATTACTGTTTGAGTTCCTCCATTATCATAAACCAATGAATATGGAACAGATCCCGGAACTTCTACACGAGTAAATAATCCTAAACTCAAACCAAATAAACCAGCAGTTAATACACCCATAAAACCAGTTACTCCGACTAATCTAAATCTAAATCCCCATTTAGAAATAAAGCCAATAATTGTTAGAATAAAAAATCCAATAGTAGCAATACCAAACCATTTAGCGCCAATCAGTATTTCTGTAGTTGATAACATTTTTTCTAGTTTTCTAGTTTATTTTTTGGTTGACAATTATATTTTATAGTAATTAGTCGCTAGTAATTAGTAACCTGCTCAATTTTTGATAGTATTTCTTAAATAGTCAGAAAGTAAAGTTTAATCTTAATTTCTGTTTCCTGTTATAGCAGAAGGAATAAGAAAGAAGGAAGAAGGAAAAATTTTACGTTGTCTGAGTTTTAAGCTGTCGATCTGTCAAACACCTTTCCTTCGACTGCTATACCTAAAAGTCACTAACTACTGTTAATATTAATTGGCAATTAATAAGTAGAACATGGTAAATTTTGGGCGCTATGTATCAAATTGTCAATTAACTCAAAAGTTGATATTCATTGCTTTTAGAGGTTTTTTGATTAAAAATGCAACGTCTTTCTTTTTGCCTGCTCTACTTAGTACTTAGTATTAGTAATTATCATGCCTTAATGCTATATTCTAGGAGATACTTCAATTATTAAGTAATTAACAGGAGTTGAATAACCTTCGTGATAATTATTAGCTAGTAGCGTGTTAATTATTGATGTTTTTACTACTCCCCTACTGCAGAATGGCGGAAATAACTGACCAGTTACAAAATCCTAAAAGCCTTACCAATCAATACTTCTGACTTCTAACTTCTGACTTCTGACTTCCGCGTAGCGACACTACTCCCCCACTCCCCTACTCCCCTTCACTCCTTTCTACCCAAAAGTATATAAGTCCTCATATTACCCTTACCTTTAATATCAATTATTCCTCGATCCTCAAATCTGTATTTGTCGGCCAAACAATCATAAGTGGCCTGGGCAACTTGAATCACACCCGGAATACCGTGAGACTCCATCCGGTGGGCTGTATTTACTGTATCGCCCCAAAGGTCATAAGCAAATTTTTTTGTCCCAATAACTCCAGCTTCTACTGCTCCTGTATTAATACCAATACGAATTTGCAAAGATTTACCTTCTTTGATAGAAATCTCCTGGATTTGGGTTAACATCTCAAGGGCCATATCTGCGATCGCCTCTGCATGGTCCTCTTTTGGAACTGGTAGTCCACCAACTATCATGTAGGCATCACCAATAGTTTTGATTTTCTCTAGTCCATATTTTTCTGCCAATTCATCAAAAGCAGAAAAAATTCTATTGAGTAACTCTACCAATTCGGCAGGAGATAAGTTGGCCGATATTTTGGTAAATCCTACCAAATCTGCAAATAAAACTGTTACTTGGCTAAAGCTATCGGCGATAGTTTCCTCTCCCTGTTTTAAGCGTTGGGCAATTGCTTCAGGTAAAATATTTAATAGTAACCTTTCTGACTTTTGTTTTTCCTCAGCTAGTTGCTTTAAATAAGCTTGTTCCTGGTCCCGAAGTACTTTCTTCTCTAAACAAGCATTAATTCTCGCCTTTAGCAGTATAGGGTTAAAAGGCTTGGACAAATAATCTTCTGCTCCCAATTCAATACAATGGACTATACTATCAATATCGTCCACTGCTGAAATCATAATTACTGGGATATGCCGTAGTTTAGGGTCAGACTTGAGAGTTTCGAGGACTTCATAACCGTTCATCTGTGGCATCATAATATCTAGTAGTACCAAATCAAACGGTTGGGATTGTATTATTTCTAGAGCTTGAAACCCATTAGTCGCAGCAGTGACTAAATGGCCTTCTCGTTTAAGTCGTCGTACTAAAAGCTCTCGGTTGACTTGATTATCATCTACAACCAGTATCTTTCCCTGGTCATGCTTCATTTCCTTGGTTCTTTACCTGTAAGATTTTTGATCTTGTCTAATAGTCTGGGAAGTTCTACTGGTTTTGTATCATAATCATTGCATCCAGCAGCAATACATTTTTCTCGGTCTCCTGCCATAGCGTGGGCGGTCATTGCTATTATTGGAATATGGCTAGTTTCTGAGTTATCTTTAATTTTTTTTGCTGCTTGCCATCCATCTAAAACTGGCAAACTCATATCCATTAAAATTAAATCTGGTGATTTTGATTTAGACATCTCGACACCTTCAATTCCATCAACAGCAATAATTACTTCAAAACCTCTACGCATGAGACGCCTAGACAACATATCCCGGTTCATTTCATTGTCTTCAACTAAGAGAATCTTAACCATTTTTTCCTGATTTGTGAAATAATATTGGCATTCCACCTCCCTCAAAATTTCCTTGAACAGAGTTACATTTTTTTGTTTGTGGGAGAGGGATACCAAAAACTATTTATTACCCCTGATTTTCCCTAGTTAAGAGCTTTCTTGTTATCAAAATATAGAACTATAGATAATTATCCAGAGAGCAAAATACTTTCTTGACCACATCTTTGTCAATATTTGCTATTTTTATATTATATTGCTTGCTACACCTAAAATATGTGGATTGATCATCTTGACTATCTTCATAAATATGTTTAAGACGATATGGCAAACAAAATATAATATATAGTCATTTAAGTTTAGATTGAGACAAGCATTTCTTGCCTTGAAAGACTTTCAGCCTAAAAAGTGTTTCATTCTTATTTGAAATTACTATAGTCGCTCAATTATATAGTAATCCTAAATGATTTGTAAAACTTTCTTACTCTGCGTAAAAAGTCTGAAAGTCTTACTCCAATTCAAGGAGCTACTAAATTCTCAGATATTTTCTGCACAACTGCTACGAGGAGTGCTGGTATAGCAAGAGCTAATTTTATAAGTCCTAAAGATGTAAGGGTATTGATTAGTATATTCCTTGAATTGAATTTTCAGGAGCTAAACTTCAAAAATTATTACTTGTTTAGCACTACCAATTTATGAATTTTAAATCCCCAAAGTAATATAGCGTTTTTATCTGGTATGTGGAAACCAAGTGCTCTGAAAAAGCTATGGAGTTATGGAAGGAATAGGCAAGGAGAGAAAACAGCATTAAATAGTAGGAATCACAAGAATATAAAGCTATCGATAAACCGCTTTTTTTCTAAGAAAAAAACTCCATCTATAATTTACAAATCAAATAAAAAAGCTATAATATAGCAATTTTATTTGATTTGTGAGATATTGTAGATTTTAGGAAATAGGGAATTCGGGAATAGGTATGGGAGAAACACCGAAGCAATAAAATTATCACAAATGATTTAGGATTGCTATAAATAACTAAACGCCTTCTTCCTTCTTCATTATTCATTATTCATTATTCATTATTCATTATTCATTATTCCATAACACCTCAAAACTCAAATCAAGAAGTCATGGGTGGAGAATTATGATCTCCATTATTTGTAACTAGGGGTTGCATATTTTCTGCTTCTAATTTAGGTTTTAAATATAAATTTTCTACCAAAGCAGCACTACCAGCGAACCAAGGTGGAATAATCAAAGCGCCGATAATTCCTAATAACTGAATCCCCACTAAAACTGATAGTAATTGATATAAAGGATGTACTCCAACAGAAGAACCAACCAATAAAGGATCGAGTACATAAGTTTCCACATTTTGGATAACATAGTACAAAATTATTACCCACAAAAACAACCATCCACCTTTAGCAATAGCCACAATTAAAGCCGGGATAGCACCTAAAATTGGACCAATAAAAGGGATTAAGTTTGTAACAGAAGCTATTGCTCCTAAACCTAGGGAAAAATCTTGCAATCCTAAAAATCCTAAACCAGTGGTAGTTGCTATACCTAAAATGGCAGAAACTATGATACGTCCCCTAATATAACTTCCCATTCTTTGAGTAACAGGAAAAACTTGATTTTCCAGTCTTGTATCCCAAGGTTGAGGGAAAAGTTTTACTAAACCAGTAATCAAAGTTTTGCTATCTGCTAACATATAGCCTGAAATAAATAAAGCTAATATTAAACTAACTACTCCTCCCAATACACCTTTTGTTAAACTATAAGAACGTAGTAATAATTGTTGACTAGAACGAATTACCCAACTGGTGACAGATTTAGTATCAAAAAGTTGATTAATCCACTCGGGTGGATTTTGAATTAAGGAACTAATAAAATCTTCAATATTCTCCCCAATACTCTCAGAAAATAGTGGTAATTGTCGTAAAAGTGTTTCAATTTGATCGAATACTGGTGGACCAATAGTTAAAGCTATACTTATCAATCCAGAAATGAGGGTTAAATAAACAATGATTACCCCTAACCAACGAGGTAATTTCATTTTTTCTGTGATGTTTACTAATGGTGAAATTGATGCAGCTAAAACTACTGCAACCATTAAAAGTACGATGAGACTCCGCACTTGCCATAGCAAAATTAGTAGTAAAACACTACTAATAATTAATACGATATTAGATAGGGAAATAGAAATCCTTTGTTCGGGTTTCATATTAATAATTTGTCGAGGGAAAATTTGATATTAGTCTGGCTTAGTTTTAGTTTTATAGCAGGCAACAGGCAACAGCTCATCTGGCAACAGGGAGATGAAATTGTTGATTTCATATTTTGAATTGATTTAATTAAAACTTTTGCAAGAAATCTCATGTAAATGAGGCACAGTATTCATAGTTCAAGTAATGAAAGCTTATTTAACACGCATACTCAGGATTGGAAAAACTATATTTTTTCCTACTCCCTACTCTGTATGGACGTTGCATGCAAATTCCTTACCAATGGATAATGGATAATTGATAATTAATCGAATCTAGGTTTAAAGCCTTTCATAAGCAAGGAGAAAAAATAAATCAGATTTCCTGATATTTAGTCCTCTCAGTTTTAACCGGAGGTAATTATCCATTATTAATTATCCATTATCAATTAATGAATACTCCCTATTCCCTGCTCCCTACTGTTGTACTTCATAAACCACCGAATACGCTGTAAATTAACTAATTTCGATGCCAGCGTGTTACACCACCAGGTTGGTCTATTAGTTTAATACCTTGGTTTTGTAGTTCATCTCTAATACGGTCTGATTCAGAATAATTCTTGGCTTTTTTTGCTGCTAAACGTTGCTGAATTAAAGATTCAATTTCAGCATCATTTAAACCTCCAACTTCACCATTAATTTCTGCATTTGGTTGAAATTCTAAACCTAATACTTGTGACAACTTTACAAGAGTTATCCATTGTTTTTGTAATTCCTCTAAAGATGTTTCAGTTTGGCCTTCATGTACTAATATATTACCCTCTCGACGTAACTCCTTAGCTAATTCAAATAAAACAGCTAAAGCACCAGGAGTATTAATATCATCGTCCATTGCTTTCTGAAATTTTTCAACTTGAGAAGTTAATAAATTTGTCTTTTCAGATAATACTTTTTCTGGCGTTTCCCATCCCAACTGAGAACCATATTGATAAGCAAATAATATACCTTCCTTAATCGTATTCCAACCATTTTCCGCAGAAGCGATCGCCTCAGGGGTAAAATCAATAGGTTTTCGATATTGGGCAGTCAAAACAAACATTCTTACAGCCATTGGGTCTACAGGTTTGTCTAATAAATCCCGAATCGTGGTAAAATTACCAAGGGACTTTGACATTTTTTCCCCATTAATTGTGACAAAGCCATTATGTAACCAATATTTAGCTAAAGACTTTCCGGTTGCTGCTTCCGACTGGGCAACTTCATTTTCATGATGAGGAAAAATTAAGTCCGCCCCACCACCATGAATATCAATAGTCTCTCCTAAACACTCTCGCACCATTGCCGAACATTCAATATGCCAACCTGGTCTTCCTTCTCCCCAGGGAGAATTCCACGCAGGTTCCCCCGGTTTTGCTGCTTTCCATAGGGCAAAATCAAATGGGTCTTTCTTTTTAGAGGTCTCTGAGTTTTCTCCTTCAACTCTGCCACTTGCACCAGCTTGCATTTCCTCCAAACGACGGCCAGATAATTTCCCATATTCGGTAAATTCCCGCACCTGATAATAGACATCCCCTCCCGCAGAATAAGCAAAACCTTTTTTTTCTAAGTCGTTGATTAACTGCTGAATTCCATCTATTGTCTGGGTTGCCCGAGGATATTCGTCCGCTTCTAGCACATTCAACCGCTTCATATCCTCAAAATAAGTCTCTGTAAAGCGTTCGGCCACCGACTCCATAGAAGTACCTGTTTCTCTGGCCCGATTCAGGATTTTATCATCTATATCAGTAAAGTTTTGTACATATCGTACCTGATAGCCCCGCCACATTAGATATCGACGTATTATGTCCCATACAATATATGAACGAGCATGACCTAAATGGCAGTAGTCGTATACTGTAACACCACAGCAGTACATTTTAACTTTGCCTGGTTCTAGGGATTCAAAATTTTCTTGGCGACGAGTCAGGGTGTTGTATAGTTTCAGGGTCATAAAGTAATTTCAATAAGTTTTTTCTAATTCTAAATTATCAGGAGAATAGCTGTTTTTGATTTTGGCGTTAATTTAATTATGAATTTTTAGTCTTCACAATTATTTTCATAGCAAATATGCCTTTCAAAAGGTGTTTTTTTTTAGTATCCTTAAATTTTCTGTTTTTTACCTTACTCCAGACATTGATTTGCTGTTTATAAGAATTATATAATATGTAAATGGTTTATAATAATATTGTCAGAATTTCCTGTGGAATGCTGTGCAAACAGCATTTAAACCTACAGGACTTACTAAGGTTAACTAAAGGTGACCAGTTTATTCATAAGTTTTAATTTTCTTTGGATACTAATTCCTTCTGACTGTGTGATAATCAGTTAATAAATCATAGCTGAAGCGCTGATAGCTGACGGGTGTTTCGCAGCATTCCGCAGGAAATGCTTACATAATATTGACTCAGATTAATAATTTTGAGAATAAGTAGTTGTAGCTCGGTTTCTACTTCTGAGTTACTGTTTATCACTTAGACAATTTAAGTGCTTAAGCAAAATTAATGAGCTAATTTTATTATCTATAATTTTTACAGCATCAGCTTCTTAGTTTTAGAGTATATGTAATTAATTTTGTATGACCGAAAAATTTGGGTGCGAAGCCTCTTATTTTAAGAGGATAAAAAGCGGTCGATCTTCGCAGCTTCCCGAAGGGTGGGATGGCGAGGTCTCCTCGATATCCAATTGACCAAGAGAAAATAATTCAGTATTTAAAGCTTCTAGCTGTTTGCGCAGCATTCCGTAGGAAAGCAAGAGATAATGATAACTAATAACTGAAATTACCGCTTGAATAGAATAGTTTAAAAATCTGGTTAGCCCATAGAAGTTATTTGCCTTTGACTATATTAATGTTTAGTTAAATATAATCTAAATATGATTTCACAATTTAAGTATCATCTCAGAAATATAATTACATTAAGATACTTTAGCCCAATATTTTCTGGGAATTTATTTTTTATTTTTGGTTGTCAAAGAAGTGGTACAACTTTGTTACTATCCATTCTTAATGCACATCCTCAAATTACTTGTGTAGACGAAACAGAATTTCCTAGTCCATATCCTTTTCCTTCAGCTCAAAGACTAGCTATTAATAAGATTAACCATCATTATTTATGTTTTAAGATGCTAGAGCATTCTCATAAACTAGATTTCTTAAAAAGATTTTATCCTAATTCAAAAATACTATGGCCGATTAGAAATCCTCATAGTACTATTTCTTCGATGCTGAATCTAGTTAATTCAGAAGGAGATTGGATAGATCGATGTGTTATAAAAGAAATAGAAAGACTCAAGCCTTTTTTTGGTAAAGAGTTAGAAAATTGGCATCTATCTCAATTATCTAAAGTTGAATTAGCTGGGATTTATTGGTTATACAAAAATCAATACCCGACTTGGCTCAAGAATCATGGATTTGATGTTTTAGAGTTTAAATATGAAGAGCTAATCCAAAATCAGAAAGAAACATTGGAGAAAATCACTAATTTTTTGGGAATTGAATGGAGCGATGATTTACTGAATTTTTATCAAAAAAATCCTGGGAAATCTTTGGCAGGAGGAACCAGGACTGACAGACCTATTAATACAACGAGAGCTAGCAATTTACAGGGAAAACTAAATGCTGAAGAAATACAGAAAATAAATGTAATTTGTCAGTCTGTAATGCAGAAATATAGCTATACAGCACTGTAAGAAAAATTTTCTATCTATAAGATAAGTGGTGTATAATTGCCAAAATTAGTAATATTATTTTAAGTTAATTTGTTTTGATTTTAAGTGTTTTTTAATTAGGGCTTGCTGATTAAAACTCAAAGCATTGATAGATAAGGGTTTTAGATATTTTAGGTTGAAAAAAGTGCCAACTTTTCGGTTGCTCAAGGTCAAAAAGGAGCACATTTTAGGCAAGAGTTGGGCAGAAAATTTTAGGGAGAATTCTTACTCCTACCTCCTCTATAATTCCCCTGAATCCTGTCTCCTGTCTCCTGTATTCTACCCCTACTAAAAGACTTTTTCAGCAAACCCTAATTAGCTTAATCAAGATATTAACTTAATACAATTAGACAGTAGTAATATTGTTTGGTAAATACCTTGATTTATCGGGATATAAACGTAACAATTCAGCTATTAACGGTTATCTCTTACTATTGAATTTGACCTCAATTTATCAATGGCTTTTACCGACTACAAAGCAATAGCTGAATACTGAATGCTGAATGCTGAATGCTTACATATAAAGGTCAAGGGAGTGTGCTTTGATAGTAAAGTTTAAGGCATTGCTTAAATGTAATGGTAAATAGCTGAAGGTAAAATTGAAAAACTGATGTTTTGCGTTGATACTTAATCTAAAAATTATGACCACTCAGCAACATAAAGTTGAATTTGGCCTCAATTTATTAATTGCTTTTACCGACGACAAAGCAATAGCTGAATGCTGAATGCTTACATATCAACTCTAAAAAATACTGCTTATTGAGGGCGACCCGGAAAAGTATTCACAAATGTATATTTGAATCAAATTAAATTAGGTTATAAGCTAATGACTAACTCAAATTCTGGCGTTTTTTACGTTGCTGCGGGCAAAAAATATGTTGATGAAGCTTGCGACTCTGCTAAAAGTTTAAAAAAGATTAATCCATCTATAAAAATATCTCTAGCTTGTAATCAAGACCCTGAAGATAAAGATTTATTCGATCAAATTATTCGAGTAGATGAACAAGTAACTTGTAGAAATGAAGGATTATTATTCAAGGTCAAAAATTTATATTTTTTATCACCTTATGAAAAAACTATCTTTGCTGATACAGATACTTTTTTCGCCAGTGACTGTGAAAATGGATTTGACATCTTAGAATATTTCGATCTTGCCCTAGTTCCTGCTCCAGTTGATACTTTCTATCCAATTTTAGAATCAGGTCAAAAAGTTCCTTGTAAACCATTAAATACAGGGGTAATTCTTTTTAGAAAAAATGAAGCAAACGATCAGTTATTTAAAGAATGGATTGACCTCTATACAAGTAAGCTTTTATCTAATAGTAAGTTGCGAGAAAGTGACCAAACATCTTTCGCCCAAGTTTTACTAAATTCCTCCTCAAGAATGTACCCTTTGCCTAGTGAATGGAATGCTAGATTTTGTTTTATTAATGCCTTTGCTGAACCAGTTAAAATTCTCCATGGTTATTCCCGAAATATAGAAAATATTGCTTATTTAATTAACTTAAATGGTAACAAACATAGAGTCTGGATTCCCCATTTAAAAAGATGTATTGTTTTTAAACCTTATACCTGGAAACATTATTTAGGTCGGTTACTGGAAAAATTGGGAATAATGAAAACGAAAAAGGGGTGAATATTTATAATTTCTCGTCAGCAAACTTAAATAATTGAAAAAGGCAGAAGGCAGTTATGCTTAAGGCAGAAGGTCTAATACCATTTGTCAAAAACTTTTCTACGTTTTCTTGAGTAGAGGAGTAGGTACGGACGTTGTATGCAATGTCCGTACAGGGAGAAGTAAACACAAGACCCCACTCTTAAGGCTATCCCTTATAAGGAACTCCTGAAACCCTTGTAGGAAGAGGGGGAAGAGGGGGAAGAGGGGGAAGAGGGGAAGAGGGGGAAGAGGGGGAAGAGGGGGAAGAGGGGAAGAGGGGGAAGAGGGGGAAGAGGGGGAAGAA
>NZ_JAAHGH010000162.1 GCF_010672525.1 Okeania sp. SIO2B3
CTGATACAGAAAATTGGATTGTTATCAACACAGGAGGAGGACATCACTTCTGTTAACACTGCGGTCAGGGCTTCCTTGGCTGAAGAATCCCGCGCTCTCCCGTAGGGGAGCGTCGGGAGTATGTCAATGAGAGAAAACTATTTGATAGATACTAATAAGCCGCCAAGCCATTTAGTAATCCAGTTAAAATTTGAGCAACAAACTGGAGAGCAAATATAGCGATTATGGGAGAAAAGTCTATACCTCCCAAGGGTGGGATAATAGAACGAAATATATTTAGATAAGGATCTGTCAACTGACTCAATACAGAAAATGGTGGATCGTACCAGTTAATATTAGGGAACCAACTTAATAAGATCCTAATGAACATTAAAATTAAATATATTTGTACAAATGTTCCTAAAGTTTGGGCTAATAGTCCTATGGATGCATTCATAAGTTTTATTATTCTAATACTACAAGAAATTATATAGATTTTAAGGTATAGTTTAGCACAGTTTTGTGTAGCTAACCTCTCATTATAAGTTATCTCTAAAATCTATTCCATAACAATTAATAATTTGAGGATTCTTCAGAGAGTGATCGCCCAGTCTTTGCCAAATTTCCATTAACACCATTTATTTGTTGGCGCACTTCATCAATTGCTTGATGCAACTGGGCTATTTTACCTTCCAAACTTTGACGAGTCTCTTCTATAATTTCTGATTCTTTTATGGCTTTTTGTTTTTCAGTATCTTCTTGAGTCTCTAATAAATTTTCTGCTTCATCTGCATCATTAGACACTCTTGATCCTACTAAAATTCCCAATAATCCACCGACCAGGCCGCCAACTGCTACTCCTGCAATCAAACCACTTGCAAAACCATCTCTATTACTCATATTTAGCAAATAGCTAATCATTTATATTAACTTCTATCTTCAAAAATAGCATATTTTTAATAGAATCTCAATAATCAATTAGTTTTGATTTGCTTCAAGTGGCCAGTAAGATCAAATCCGGTATTATTTATATAGTTGGGAGTAGGATACCCACCCGCGGGGCCAGCGGGTGGGTTAACTTCTGACTGTAATGAAGTGTGTCTTACATTCTGTAGTGGCTGTGTGCGGAACTATTCCCGCACTTTAAAAGCGGCGTAGGAGACCTCAGAATTACACACTCGCTTCTGACTTCTGACTTCATTAATATTGGAGATTTCTATTACATAACCAGATTCTATGGGCAACCCACCAGATTTGATATAACTAGGGCTTGCTGATTAAATATCAAAGCATTGACATATAAGGGTTGTAGAATTTTTTTGTCTAAAAAAGTGTCAGCTTTTCGGTGGAAAGAGCTGCAAAAAGCTCATATTTTGGGACGATTATGGCAGAAAAATCACTCTTACAATTTTTCCGACTACCTCCTCTATAATTCCCATTTATCCTGAGTTACCCTCCCAGGAGAGGGAGGGGTTAGGGGTGGGTTGACTCCTGAGAACTGACTCCTACCCCTAGCAAAAGACTTTATTCAGCAAACCCTAACTAAGTACCAAAAGTTCGATCGCCAGCATCGCCAATACCTGGTATAATATAGCCGACATCATTAACAACCTCGTCAATAGTTGCTGTATAGATAACCAAGTTAGGATAAGTGGTACTCAACTTTTGTAGAGCAGGAGGAGCTGCTACTACAGAAATTATTCTGACTGAAGCAACATCAACCCCACGCTCAGTTAATTCAGTCATCGCCTGCATAATTGTGCCACCAGTAGCTAACATTGGGTCGCAAATCAAAACCTTAACACTAGGGGGAAACTGGGGAGGTAGTTTATTCAAATAACAGCTAGGTTCGAGAGTTTCTTCATTTCTAACTATTCCCAGATGATAGATGGATGCCAATGGTAAAACAGTTTGCGCTCCTTCTAATAATCCTAGACCAGCTCGGAGAATTGGTATTACTACGACAGGGATTTGAGGATTAACAAAAGTAGCAGGACATTCAGCTAAAGGAGTTTGTACTGTTGTTTCTACTATTGGTAACCAATCTCGAATTGCTTCATAGGTTAACCATCGACCTAATTCTGTCATTGCAGAGCGAAATAAAGCAGAGGGTGTATTTATGTCACGAGCTACACCTAACCAATGTTTTACTAAAGGATGAGGTGGGACATAAACACGAAGTTGCATAGTCACGATCGCAAAATTCCCATAAAATACCAATTTATTAATCTTAAATTATCATATAACTATTGGAGAAGGAAAGAAAGAAAGAAGGAAAGAAGACTTTAGTTATCTAGCACAGAAGGGAAAAGTGGATGGGGAATAAAACCCCAACAAGCTTTTAGGCATTGCGGATAACGGTGGGGTATTATTCCAATTTTGAAAAATAATGTTACGAGTAGTAAGTGTGAATAAATTACTTTACAGGAAATGTTCCTTTAACGAAAAAGATAATTTACGACCTAAAAAATGGAATTGAAGCCATTCCCATACGACTCGTTCCTCCTGAGTTCCCCCCCCAGGAGGGGAGGGGTTAGGGGTGGGTTTACTCCTAATAAATAGCCTAGTTATTTGTAGCAAACATTTATCAAATTGGTATTAAACCTATCAGGGAAAAGATCGATAAAAAATTTAGGATTAAATATATAGGGTTTCTCAAGTTACTGAGGTAAAGTTGTTTTTCTTTTTTTCTATTCCCTACTCCCTACTCCCTACTACTCTTTCTTCCCTATTCCCTAAAATCCAAAACTTATCTATTTTAGCAATTATCAAATTGCTATATATACAGCGCTTCCCGTTGCCAGTGAGGTACACCCCGAAGCGTGCAAGATGCCTGCAATACAATATTTTCATCATTTACCCTGTACCTCATTTGCCCGAAATATGCTGTATCTACTGGCGTGACACGCCTAAAACTGCGTAATAAATTTTTGTTTCTAGGTGTCTTTATCTCCCCATCTCCCCATCTCCCCATCTCCCCATCTCCCCATCTCCCCATCCCTCCATCTAATCAACCATTTTAGCTGTGTCACGCCACTACTAAACTTTGATTGACTCAAATTAAACACTATTAACATCATAAGCGCTACACTAAAATCTAGCAAATTTTCAAAGGTGTTACTATGACAATTTCTCTGCCATCTCAGTCATTAACTGATAAATTTCCTCCAATACTTGAATATGATGCAATAGTTATCGGTTCTGGTATTGGTGGTTTAGTTACAGCTACTCAACTTGCAGCTAAAGGAGGCAAGGTTATAGTATTAGAAAGTTATACTATTCCTGGTGGTAGTTCCGGTTACTTTGAAAGGAAGGGATACACATTTGATGTTGGTGCATCAATGATATTTGGTTTTGGCAAAAAAGGTACAACAAATTTATTGACTCGTGCTTTAGATGCGGTAAATGTTAGCATAGAAACAATTCCCGACCCGGTACAAATACATTATCATCTACCAGATAATTTAGAGTTAAAAGTTCACCAAGAATATGAAAAGTTTATCAAAGAATTAACTCAAATATTTCCCCATGAAACAAAAGGAATTAGTCAATTTTATGATGAATGTTGGAAAGTATTTAATTATCTCAATTCTATGGAGTTATTATCTCTAGAAGAATTACAATATCTCTCCAAATCATTTTTTCAACATCCTGGTTCTTGTCTGGGTTTATTGAAGTATTTACCCCAAAATGTAGGTGATGTTGCACGTCGATATATTAGCGATAAACAATTATTAAAGTTTATTGATATGGAATGTTATTGTTGGTCAGTAGTGCCAGCAGATTTAACGCCAATGATTAATGCTGGAATGGTGTTTTCCGATCGGCATTATGGTGGTATTAATTACCCTAAAGGTGGTGTGGGGAAAATTTCTCAAAAATTAGTAGAAGGTTTGGAGAAAACAGGGGGAGAAATTAGATATAAATCTCGGGTTCAACAAATCATTATTGAACAGGGAAAAGCGGTAGGAGTTAAGTTAACTAATGGAAAGGTTTATCGAGGTAAACGGGTTATTTCTAATGCGACGAGATGGGATACTTTTGGCAAGTTAATTCCAGCAGAAAATATACCGCCAAGTGAGAAAAAATGGCGTAGTAATTATCAAAAGTCACCAAGTTTTTTAAGTTTACATTTAGGAGTTGAAGCTTCTGTATTTCCAGAATGTACAGAATGTCATCATATTGTGTTAGAAAATTGGGAGAAAATGGAGGATTCAGAAGGTACTATTTTTGTCTCTATTCCTACACTTCTAGACCCAGGTTTAGCGCCAGAAGGTTATCATATTGTTCATAGTTTTACACCTAGTTATATAGAAGATTGGCAAGGATTAAGTATCAAAGAATATGAAGCAAAAAAAGAGGAAGCTGCGGGGAGGGTTATTGATAGATTAGAAAAGATTTTTCCTGGTTTAGATGCTGGTTTAGATTATATGGAAGTAGGAACAGGTCGTTCCCATCAGAGATTTTTAAATCGCGAAGATGGTACTTATGGACCTATTCCTCGTCGTAAGTTAAAAGGTCTATTAGCAATGCCATTTAATCGTACTGCAATACCTGGTTTATATTGTGTTGGAGATAGTACATTTCCTGGTCAAGGTTTAAATGCTGTGGCATTTTCTGGTTTTGCCTGCGCTCATAAAGTTGCTGTTGATTTAGGATTGAAAAAAGGATGATTTTAAGGCAGAAGGCATCCCCCCTACCCCCCCCTTTGAAAGCAGAAGGGGGGAAGTAGAAATAAAAATTGCTTATGGATTAAACCCCAAACAATTTTAAGCACTTTGTAGACGGTTGGGTATTAAACCTACCACAGAAAAGATAATTAATTCTCCTTAAAAGAAGAGAGTTTACTAAAATAATTTTTTTCTTTTTCATCCTTAAAAACAGAGGCTTGAAATCTTCATAATTCAGTAATTAAAGATTAAGGGAAGATTGAAAATAAAGTTTTTTACTTTAATGTTTTTTCTTTCTTCCTTTCTCATAAAATATGATATACATAATTTTTTAAGAGATTGTTTGTATACAAAAGATTAAAAGGTGTGGGGTGCGTTGATCTAAATTTAATGTTGAGCAATTAAGAATAGCGCAGAACCCCCCTACTATTGCAACATTTTAGGCGTGTTACGCCACTACATAATTTATTAATATCATGTCCGGTAGCATCGTTTGTGTATAAAATTAAGGTGACAATAGGAGAAAAGCTCCTGCCTCCAGCATAGCTGCCTTCCTTCCACCAAAGTCTAATTATTCAACCGGACATGATATAATGAGGAAATTGCTGTATGTTTAATCCCCTCAATTTAAGTACAGTTAAAATTATTGCACTGATAGGATTAATGATATTTGGATTAATTTCTACATTGGCGATATCCAGTTTTCTTAAAACTACGAATATAATCAAAAATCAATCTATTGATTCTCAGTTTGTTATTAATGAATCTCCCCAACAAATAATCAAAAATCAATGGATAATTAGCTCTACTCAAGCTCGGGAATTAGTTGCACAAGGAGCAACAATTTTAGATGCTCGTTCTTGTAAAATATTGAATCCTCAAAGTTTGTTAAACGCAACTTGTATAAGTTGGCAAGAATTTTCTCAGTCTCAATCTCCATTTAAAGGAAAGTTACTTACAGATGACAAAATTTTGACAGAAAAATTACAAGCTATAGGCATTTTTAATCATCAACCAGTAGTAGTATTTGGCAATACCATAAATGGTTGGGGAGAGGATGGCAGAATAGTTTGGATGTTACGCACTTTAGGTCATCAAAAATCCTTTTTAGTAGATGGAGGTTTTACTGCTTTAGTTAAAGGGGGTTTTCCTACAGTTAAGTTTACGAAAAATAATTCTCCACCTAGAGGAGATTTTGTTGTTAATCGGAATGAAAATTGGCATATTAGTCAGAATGAATTAAAAACAAGTTTAGGAAAAGATAATCTGGTAATTATTGATACTAGAGAACCACAAGAATATGCTGGAAAAACACCTTATGGAGAACAACGTGGGGGTCATATTCCAGGGGCAATTCATATCTATTTTAAGTATTGGTTAGATAATAATGGGATGTTATTATCGCGGGATAAAATTTTAGAAATGTTGACAGAAAAGGGAATTACAAAAGATAAAGTTATTGTTACTTATTGTACGGGTGGTGTACGTTCTGCTTGGTCAACTTCTGTATTGATATATTTGGGATTTAAGGTGAAAAATTATTCTGGTTCTATGTGGGAATGGTCAGCTAGTAGTGCAAATATTTATCCTTTGGAAATCTCTAGAAAAGAGGGAATAGGGGAGTAGGGGAGTGGGGGAGAAATAAACATAAGAATAATTAACATTAACTGAGCTGCTAATTAGGGTTTGCTGATTAATTATCAAAGCATTGCCAAATAGAAGGTTGAGCATTTTTTTGGTCGAAAAAAGTTCAAGCTTTTAGGTGGCTGTTGTTCAAAAAGGAGCGCATTTTCAGGAAACAAGGGCGAAAAAATTAAGGGGCAATTCTTTCTTCTACCTCCTCTATAGTTCCCCGTTCCTCCAGTATAGCTGTCTCCTACCCTCACCCATAAGACTTTTTCAGCAAGCCCTAATTAACAAAAAGGGACTTTGTCTGTATTAATTATTTAATAACTGAAGTGTCACCTAAGTATAGTATTAATGCATGAGAATTGGTATTATACCAGTTTGATAAATCTTTGCTACAAATATTTAGGTTACCGCTTAGGAGTCAGGAGACAGGAGTCAGAATGAATAGGTTTGATACTATTTTTTATTTAGTAATTTATCTTGTTCGTCCAATAGATATTTCCTATAAATTACTTTAATACTGCTTACTATTTGTAACATTCTTTTTTCAAAATGGTATTAAAGCCAAAATAAAAAAAACCTATCCCACTAATAATATTTTTGGTAAAAACCCTAAATATTTTGAGAGTTAAAAACGAAAAATTAAGCTTTGAAAACACGTTTTACTTAAACAAATAAACTTGTTACAAAATAATTAATAATTAATTATTAATTATTAATTATTAATTATTAAATAATTCGCGCCTTGAAGCCTCCCCTTGATCGGGGAAAAAGCGGTCGTTTTGCTACGCAACATGTAAAGCGCAGCTTCCCGAAGGGTGGGATGGCTAGGTCTCCTCGCCATATCCATGAGACCAAGAAAAGAAATAATATTTCCTTATATTCAATCAAGGACGGTTTTAACCAGAGGTAATTATCAATTATCAATTATCAATTAATGAAAGCGCTTCCCGTTGCCCGTGAGGTAAACCCCGAAGCGGGCAAGATGCCCCACTACAATATTTTCATCATTTACCCTGTACCTAATTTGCCCGAAATATGCTGTAAAAATAGTGGGATAGGTTCAAAAGAAAAAAATCAATGATTAATAGTTAAGTTTTTAGAGATGAAATTGAATAATATAATGTTTTTCAAGTTACTGAGGTATAGTTGTTTTGTTTCTTTTTTATTCCCTACTCTCTAAAACAAAGGAATTTTTTACCTCACCAGTATGAGAATTCCTATATCTAAATATTTAGATAAATGATCGGCAATAATACTGACTAAGTAGCCATGTATTAAGCAATAATTATTGTATAATAAGAAAAATAATTCCCCAGTAAATTTTGAATGGAATTTAGTGCTAATTATGGATGAATTCAACTTGATAATTGAAGAGTCGCAGAGAATATTAACACGTTCAGAACTTCCACTACCAGCATCAGTAGAAGTTTCTCCAGAGGTAATATCAACAAACCCAGATTTTCCACCGCCACCACCATCGGAAGTTTCTCCAGAGGTAATTACTCCAGTGGAAAATTTCCCAGAAACTAATGATATAGTTTTGATTAGTAATCCTGGGTTAAATTTCGATTCCCCAATTCCTTCAAATAATAATCCAACTATAGAATTTTCTGACCTTTTAGGAGGCAGTAATTTTGAAGATGGAGGAGGCATAACTACGGACGAAGAAGGCAATATTTACATTACTGGTAGTACTAACTCTATAGATTTTCCAGTAACTGCAAATGCTGTACAAAATAGTTTTGCTGGAGGTAATGAATTTGGTTCTGGCGATGCTTTTGTTGCTAAATATTCTCCTGATGGAACTCTGATTTATTCTACATATATAGGTGGAAGTGGTGATGATTTTGGTACAGATATTGAAGTAGATGAAAGTGGAGATATCTACGTCACAGGTAATACTAATTCTGTTGACTTCCCGACAGTAAATGCTTTGCAAGATACTTATGGTGGCGGAGAATTTTCAGGAGATGCTTTTGTAATTAAACTATCTGATGATGGTACTAATATTGAATATTCTACTTATTTAGGTGGGCAAGATAACGATTTTAGTCGTGGTATTGCTTTAGATGATAATGGCAATGTTTATATAACAGGAGATACAGGTGCTTTACTCCGTTTTCCTATCGTCCCTCTTACTGGTATTGGCGACTTTCCTACTACAGAAAATGCCCTACAAAATACTTTAATTAGTGAATTTAATCGTGATGCTTTTGTCAGTAAAATATCTACTGATGGTAGTGAATTAATCTACTCAACTTTATTTGGTGGAAATGGTACGGAGGTAAGTAACGATATTACTATAGATAGTAGTGGCAATGCTTATATAACTGGTGATACTCGCTCCGCTGACTTTCCCACTGAAAATGCAGTACAAAATTCTTTAGGTGGAGACCGAGATATATTCATTGCCCAACTTAATAGTGACGGTAGCGACCTAATTTTTTCCACTTATTATGGTGCGGTAGATGGAGATACTGGTAATAGCATTGCTGTAGATGAAGTGGGTAACATTTATGTAGGAGGATCTTCCGGTAGTCAAATTATCGGAGGTGATGCAGTAGTACCCCCAGTTGGAGAGTTTCCCACTGTTAATGCTTTGCAAGATAATTTTGGTGGGGGTGAAAGTGACGGAATTTTGATGAAAGTGAATAGCGATCACTCTATTGGATATGCGACTTATTTAGGTGGAGCAAATTTCGAGTCTATCGAAGGTCTTGATATTGATGGGGTTGGCAATACTTATATTATTGGCAACGATAATTTTGCTGATGCTTTTGTCAGAAAAATATCTAACGATGGTGGAACTATAGAATATTCAATTTCCTTTGAGACCAACAATAATTTGGGTATATTTGGCAATGATATTGCAGTAGACGAAATTGGTAATGCTTATATTGTCGGTTCCAGCAACTCCACTGTTTTTCCTGAATTTATTCCAGGTGGTAGTAGTACAGCGAGCGATATTTTTGTTGCCAAACTAAACTCTAATAGTCAACCTCCAAATATTCCCTCCCCCAATATTCCCAGCACTTTCAACGAAAATCTTTACTTGCTAGAAAATTCCGCTGTAGCAGATGCTGTGGCAAATGGTGTATTTAGTAACGGGTTTGAACATTGGTTAGAATTTGGCTTTTTAGAAGGGCGATCGCCTCAGTTTGCTTTTGATGAAGAATTTTATCTGACTACTTACCCAGAAATTGCTGATGCTGTGACAAATGGTTTATTTATCAATGGGTTAGAACATTATATTCGGTTTGGCCAAACTGAAGGGCGTCAAGCAGTTGCTTAATTTGATAGACATAGGAGTGAAAATCAAAAATCAAATCAATTCTTATCCATCAATTATCAATTATTCCCCTCCTGGGAGGGGTTAGGGGTGGGTTCCCTGTTCCGGTGTTCTCTGTTCCCTCTTTTCTGGAGATATCTAATTATAGATATAGGGGTAAATTTTTCGGCGTTGCTGATTGGTAATGATTTTTAGATTAAGTATTAACGAAAAAAAGTATGTTTTCCAATATTACCTTCAGCTATTGGTCATTACATTTCAGCAATGCAAATTTTTTGATAGTCGCGCATAGTAATGGTAGATGGGGAAGAACAATGCAAGTTCAAGGGAGCAAGATGTTCCCACTGCCATTTCCCTTGAGAAAATAATTACAATAGACATAGGAGTGGAAATTACACTTATGGATAATTTTGTGTGTTTTTTTTCAGAAATTTTCTTCCCTTTTTCCTACTTCTGCAAAAAGTCTATTTTTTTTCACCAGATGTTTAATAGACCACCATTAGACATAGGAGTAGAAATTACACATATAGATCATTTTTTGTGTATTTTTTCAGAAATTTTCTTCCCTTTTTCCTACTTCTGCAAAAAGTCTATT
>NZ_JAAHGH010000163.1 GCF_010672525.1 Okeania sp. SIO2B3
ACGAATTGCGGAAACTCGTGCGCGGACGTGGAGGGAAGCGTTAGACTACCGCCAAGGAAGCAGCACCCTGTGAAACGTCAACCCGCCGAGGAGCTATGGCTTAGTAGGAATCCCCGCGCCTTTAGGCCGGGGAGGATGTCAAGCAGGATATTATATTCTATTGTCTCTGACAACCAATTGTTCGGAGGTCCACTTAAAGAAGCCCTAACTGCATCTTCATTCCACTGAATACCTGCTTTAGGGTTTTGATGCTCGTGTGGTAATGCTAGTGTATGTCCCACTTCGTGAAGTGCAGTTTCCTTACCATAGGCATCATCAGCTAAAGGCCAACCAAAATTCATAGTTCTTTGATTTAAAGGAATATTCAGCACATCAGTTCCCAGATAAGACCAAGACCCATCACCTTGTTGAAAACCAATGCGAACCTCTGCATCTGGGGGAAAATCAACCTCTTCAAACTCCAAGCCAATGCCTAGAGCTTTCCACTCCTTAAATGCCTCCCTCACGACTTGTTTATCGTCTTGCGAACCTGTCCACTTAGCCGGAGAGTTATGTCCTTTAGTATGGTCGAAAAAACAGTAATGAATTTTTGTTCCATTCACCCATGTTTTTTCAATAACCCGAATAATTTCAGCTCGAGTTGGATTAATGTTTCTGGGAAACTCTCTTTCTGGTACTTGTGGTAAAGTACAAAGTTTGATTTTTCCGTTACGGATATCTTCAGATGCTTGGCTTGCTCCTGTGATTTCCATATCTTACTCCTAATCGTGAAGTTAATGATTAAATTATCCTACAATTCATTACCCTGACTTTTCTGAATTTTGACAATTTTATATTTTAGATCAAATTGATCGAAGAATATTAGTGACTTATACTATTTCTTTTATAGAACCCATTTGAAATCTATTTAGGGTTTGGGTATGGAAAGTATGAGTGGTAGGGCTAGGAGACAGGAGACAGGAGACAGGAGACAGGATAAATGGGAATTATAGAGGAAATAGTAGAAAGAATCATAAGAGTGATTTTTCTGCCCAACTCTTGACCAAAATCCTAAGATTTTGAACCTGAGTCGCCTAAAACCTCGCACTTTTTGATACTTAAAAAGGCACTTACCTTGATCTGTAAAAACTTTGAGATTTAATCAGCAAGCCCTATTTAAAAAGAGATAGGGAGGTGGGGAGTATTTTTCAATCTTTTTCCCTTACCGAAAAATTGTGGGTATGCGCCTCCCCTTTTAAGGGGATAATAAAGAAAAATTTTCATCTCTTTGTCAATCCTCTTCTTTCAAGGAGAGGTAATTATTCATTATTCATTATTCATTATTCATTGTTGAAGCCTTCCCTCCACCTCCTGACTCCTGAGGACTGGAAAAAAAACTGAATCTCCGACTAAAGATACAGATCGGGGGTTTGCGGGATTATTAGTTCCCCTAGCGGGCGGTTTGTATTGGGCTAAAGCAACAAAATACGGTGCTCTAGTGGACTGTTTCATCTTAAATAGGGTTTGCGCTCATAAAGTCTTTTTGCTCTTTGTAGGAGACAACCCACCCGCGAGTCCCGACCGTGGAGGGGAAGAGCTGTGGTATGATTTATTTTCTATTGCCCAGAAAAAGAGTATTATTGCATGAAATACTATTTATACTTAGATAATAGCTAATATATGGAGAAAGAAGAAAATTTATACCCTATCAACTTAGATTTTGTTCTAAAAGCTATAAACCGCAAACTACTCGAAATTGATTGTCCTCCTCTAAATAATGTAGAAAGGATAATTCTCCAAGGCATCTGGAATTATAAAACCTATAATCTAGTAGCTCAAGAGGCAGGTTATAGCCCAGGTTATCTGAGCAATGTTGTAGCTCCTGAGTTATTTAGACGAATTTCTGATGTTCTGGGTCAGAAGGTGACAAAAAAAAACTGTCGGGCAAAGCTAAAAACATATCTTACCTCAAAAGCAACATCAAAAAAAACCATTCCCAGCCAAAATGCTACAACGCTGTCTTCTGATATTAGGCAAGTGATGTCACCAAGATTTCCTAGTGGAGCCATATCTCTAGATTCCCCATTTTATATACAACGATCTGATATTGAGAAGCAAGTATATGCAGAAATTGAGAAACCAGGGGCTTTGGTAAGGATCAAAGCCCCACAAGAAATGGGCAAAACCTCCCTGCTGCTGCGTGTTATCGACTATGCAAATCGTTTAGACTATCACATTGTTAACTTAGACTTACAACAGGTAGACCAAGATATTTTTAGTAATATTAATAGATTTTTACGCTGGTTTTGTGCTAATATTAGTCGCCAACTCAACATAGAATCAAGGTTAGATGGCTATTGGGATGAAGACATTGGGTGTAAAATTAGCTGCTCTCTCTACTTCCAGGACTATTTACTAGATTCAATTGAATCGCCCATACTTCTAGCTTTGGATGAAGTGAACCAGATTTTTGAGCATCCGGAAATAGCAAAGGACTTTTTTCCCTTGTTACGTTCGTGGTATGAGGATGCCAAAAGACACCCCATGTGGCAGAAATTGCGTTTAGTAGTAGTTCACTCAACTGAAATTTATGTGCCTCTAAACCTTAAACAGTCACCTTTCAATGTAGGGTTGCCAATCCAGCTACACAATTTTTCCTTGAAAGAAGTGGTAAAATTAGCTAAATTTTACAGACTTAATTGGACAGATGGAGATCAAGCAAATCTTTTGATGGCTATGACAGGAGGACATCCTGCTTTAGTACATCTTGCTATTTATCATCTTAGTCAGGGAAATATAACACTCACGGAGCTATTAAAAACGGCTCCTACATCGACGGGAATTTATTCGAGTCACTTGCAGCGTCATCAAGCAAAATTGCAAGATGAGCCGGAATTAGCGATCGCTTTGAGTACGGCTATACATACCACTGAACCTATATTACTAGAACCTATCTATGCTTACAAGTTAAACAGTATGGGGTTAGTGAAGTTAGATGGAAATAAAGCAGTTCTAAGTCATCAGTTGTATCGAGACTATTTCCGGCAAACATTAAAACCCATTTAACAGTATAACAACTCAATAGACAGTCAAAAATAGGTGATCGCTAAAAGTAGATAGCAAAAAACGGGCGATCGCTAAAAACAAGCAGTCAAAAATAGGTGATCGCTAAAAACAGACAGTCAAAAATAGGTAATTTTTCAATATTCGGGAGTTTCAAACACAGGATAAAAATGTTGGAGTTTGACTCTAGCATCGTCCGTCGAGAAATGCCAAATCTACCTGACTAGCAATTTGATTGCGCTCTTGATTCGATGCTGATAATTCTTGCTGTAACAGCTCAGTAGATAGTTGTATTCTATGTTAATGAAAACCGCTATAATCGACTATTTTAGGGTTTGCGTATGGAAAGTATTTTGGTAGGGGTAGGAGACAGGAGACAGGAGACAGGAGAAAACCCACCCCTAACCCTTCCCAGGAGGGGAAGACAGGAGAAATGGGTTCTATAGAGGAAGTAGTCGTAAAAATTGTCAGAGTGATTTTTCTGCCATAATCATCCCAAAATACTAGCATGCATGAGCTTGAGCGACCGAAAACCTTGCACTTTTTAAAGGCAAAAAAAGGCAGCAAACCAATATCTGTTAGTGCTTTGACATTTAATCAGCAAGCCCTATTTTAGCTGTGTCGGTCCAAGACCACCTATTTTTGACTGTCTATTGAAGAGCGATCGCCTGTTTTTTGCTATCTATTGAAGAGCGATCGCAAGTCTTGACAATAGTAACTTTTAGCTGGCTATTCTAATGCACCATTTTAGATGTATCGGTCCACTAGGAGGGGAAGGGTTAGGGGGGGATGGGAGCATTTTTCTACCTGCTTGGTGCGCGTTCCCTTGTATCTAGCCCGGACGCGGGGTCTGACCGCTTGCGTCTAAGGGGGCAAGGTCGCATCCGCTTTTGAGCCTATTCTCGTTCCTGAATTTCCACTGGCTCGTTCAGACTGAGAACCGCAGCCAAAAGTACATACCACTCTGCTATATAACTAAAGCCTTCTTCCCTCTTCATTTCCGCTATATGAGAAATTATATGAGGTTTATATGAGAAATTATATGAGTTTTATAGGTTGTGCATTTGTTTAGTAAAAGTTATCTTAATAATGTAGCTGAGAAAAATACCAAAAAGGAGTATTTTATATTTGCAACTATATTTTTGTCAAAGGCAACAAGGGACATAAAATCTAGATAATTTTTAGCTGATGGTGCGTTACATCACTTTTACACCGAGTAATTGTCGCTGTCTAACGCATTCTACTGGACCGACACAGCTAAAATGGTGTGTTAGATGGGAGATAGGGAGATCAAGACACCTAGAAACAAAAATAAGAGTGCACAGTTTTAGGTGTGCCACTCTACTCCACTACAATACTACAATATATCGCCCTTTACCAAGCTGTGCTTTTTCCTGTGGAATGCTGCGCAAACACGTCGCGAAGCAAAGTACTATAGCACTACGCATTAACATTAGGACAGCTAAGAAACTTCAAAACATTACAGTTAAAAGTTTTGACTTTAGCTGAATACTGAATGCTTATAGCTATATCTCAGTTAGAGGTTTGCAAACACATTTTTTTGTAGCGAACGAAAAATTATCGTAGGCGCTACTTATGGGGTTTTTGCGTGAATTTTCCTGACAATGAGAGGCTTTTTACCTTAATTATTAATGATTATTATAACTACCGCTACAGCAAGTACAAGACGACATTTAACAGACAACACTTTAATTGAGAGTGACAGTTCCGATATAATCTCTCAGTTTTGGCAACAATGGCAAGAAAGTCAAGACCAACTTTATCGCTGCTGTCTCAAGATGATGAATTCTAACCAAGCGGATGCGGAGGATGCTCTAAGTAGGGCAATGCTGAAAGCTTGGGATAAAGTGCAAAAGTTCGGGGGTGAAATTGCTAATTTAAAAGCTTGGTTGTATCAGGTGACTCGTAATTTTTGTCTCGATATTGTCAGAGAACGTTCTCGGGGTGCTGCTGGTGTGGAAAGTATTGAATGGGTGGGTAATACTGAGGAAATAAGTAGCGCAGCAACAGTGGAATGTCCGGAGTCTGTTTTGGAAAAAGAGGAGAGGTCTGTTGAGATACGAAAGGCGATCGCTGAATTACCGGAAAGGTTGCGGGAGACTTTTGTTTTACATTTGTATCAAGAGCTTGCGCATCAAGAAATAGCCCAAGAGCAAGGGATATCCTACGACAATGTATGCAAGCGCATATCCCAGGCGCGGAAAATTCTCAAACAGAAATTGAGTGGTTATTTTATTGGGCAAGAGGGGGAGGTTGGCCTGAAAGAGTCGGCGCGACCTCGCGAGATTACCTCAACCCCGAAAGTAGAGTTGGTCTGCGAGGTGGTGGCAGAAAAAACACAGGCAGCTGAAGGTTTGCTGGAAGCAACGGATGGGGAAGGGGAGCAAATCTCAGAACCGACCCGAGAGACTGAGGAGCGATCGCCAGAGTGCAGACAGCTTGTTTTGTGCTCGACAGGGGATGAGAAATTGAAGGAGCCAGAAGAGGCGATCGCTGATAATCCTGATTCGATTGGCCAGAGAAAAATTCGCGAGGGTGATCGGTTGCTGTCATATCCAGATATGGCTCAAAAGCAAGAGATTTCCTATCCTCATGGACGCCAGCGCGGATCGAGACTCCAAGAGGCTGTGTTATCCGTAGAGGCAATTACTCCAGTTTTGGTTTCGGCTCAGTATTCTGTTTTGTGGGAGATGCTGGAGCTTTTGTGCTGGCAGGGGCGGATAAATAGTGGAGGTTTTACAGAAGTAAAATCTCGGCCATCTACGAGTAGGCAGATCGATTCAAGCTAAATACGGGCAATAGGTTTTCAGTCGATAATTATAATGTCAGGATACCTATAACTTGAGAACGCACTGTTTGACAAAATAGGCAATGGCCAGGACTTAGGCATTGCCTCTAAATTATTTGTGCAATCTGGGATGGGGCGATCGCCAGGGTGGAACTCAATATTTGCATGTGTATCTGTAGGGGCGAAGCATTTGGGTGAAAAATAATGCTTTGCCTGTGGAAAAGTGATGCACCGGTGATAGATGACAATATGCACCGGTGTAAAGATTTCGTTTGCGCTCGATCACTTTCATAGTCCTGACTAGCATTCTTACTGCAAGTGCGATCGTCGGTGAAATTTAGGCAGGAGTTTGTCCATAACCTCTCATTGTGCTAGTGGTAGCAAGCACTACTTCTTGGGGGAGCACTCAAGAAGTAGTGATTTGAGCAGGGTAGCCAAGAGGTAATAAGGGAAAAGTGTTGCCATAGTGCCTATTGAATGCAAACCTCCAAATGCTCAAACACTACTTGTGAACTACTACCGAAAAAAAAATTCAGGAATATGCATCCCAGAGCGTCTTAATAGTAGAAGGACGAGTTCAGCATTCGTGCAGTCAGAATTCGCCTTTGAGAATCGTCTTATTTGTAGAATCGGGCTATTGAAGACCATATAGCTTAAAGCTATTTCAGCTAGCTAATGGGTGATATCCAATGATTCTAATCGCTCTACTACCAAGATACTTCTCCAAAAATACCGATTTGAGAACGGTAGCATCAGGGTTTGAGAACCTTTACTGGAGATGTCCAAGGAAGAAAATCAGCATTTGCTTGCTGGTAATTTTCCTAGTAGTAGCGCTCGTATAAACATTACCAAAGAACAAATCTAGGAATTTGAAAAAAATGATGGGATTAAATCTGAGAAAGATCCTCTCTCTCCTACTTGTCATTCCCTTGACACTCTTGACTTTTGTTCCTAGTAGCTATGCGCTAGGAAACCCAAATATCGTCGAGTACGTTGATGGTATACCAAATTATTGGCCACCAGGGGTAGCCGTGGATGATATTCTCGAAACTAAGGGCAATATCAATGAATTGATCGTTGCTTTTTGGACGGAGTCAGTGCCAATCGGCGGTTCTGCAGCAGAATGGATTCGTGGCGAGAATGGCGCCTTTGGCAATACTGAAGTAGCTGTTCAACGTTTTCACGATGCCGGGATCACAGTTTTGATTGGTGCTGGCGGCGCAAATGAAGCACCCGTGACCGATAATCCTGAAGATGGGAGAAGGTATGGAGAGGCAGTTGGACAATTTGCCCTAGATTACAACTTTGATGGAGTTGATTTTGACATAGAAAACTTTGCAGTTGGTCGCCCTGATACCACATCTGAATGGTTAGCAGAAGCAACCCGAGCAGTCAAAGCTGTTTATCCAGAAGCAATTGTTACTCATGCTCCCCAAGCACCCTATTTCCAAAAAACAGAGAATCCAAACGCTTCCTATGGCTATCTGGAACTGAACGAGAAAGCTGGGGATCTAATAGATTCCTACAACATTCAGTTTTACAACCAAGGAAACACAGCTTATGATACCTATGAGCAACTTTTCCTAAATTCTGGCCTTGATGCTCCGGAGACTTCTGTTAAGCAAATCCACGAGAATGGAGTTCCGCTAGAAAAGATTATCATTGGTAAGCCAATTTCAGAAGATGATGTATTCAACACCGGCTACATCCCTCCAGAAACAATAGCCGAATTTATCTCTCAGGGGATTTCTGATGGACTAGAGCCTGGTGGCGTCATGGGTTGGCAGTGGAAGTCCGACTATGATATGCAGCAGCAAGGTGAAGAAGCTTGGAGCGAAGTCGTCTCATCACCTTGGGGCTTGAATTCTTTGGCAGCTAAAAGTGTAAGTATCCCTAAAGGATATGACAAGTACATCGTTAAACCCGCAGAGACCGTAATATGTCCTCGAAATAAAAGAGCAACTTGGGACTTGACTGGTGGGGCTGGTACGAAAGGAGGATTTGATTTAAGCTTGGATCATGGTGCTCACTTGAAAGCTACGGTGGTAGATAGCACCAGCCTTCCTGATTTTGTGTTTGAAGGTGATTGGGAACATTATCTTGAATTTACGAACACCGGCAACACTGATTGGGATCTAGATTGTCTATCTGCGTCATAGACCTATAAACATCGCAGGTTGCAAGCTAACTGAAAGTTATAAGGAAATAACAAAAGCAAAAGAATGGTTTTCTCGCTCATCGATACTCCTCTGTTAATGGGGTGATTGCGAGACCACTCCAAGAACAGAATCGACAATAGCTAGAATTGGAGAGATGCTTGAAAAATAGACAGGCTCCATGAAACCAACTTTTAACTAATTTAGACTAACGGCGATCGCATTGAGGAATACGATCGCTTTTTTCAATCCGCTACACAATGTACTTAACTCCCACATCAATAAGAGATGTCTTGGAGCAAACTGGCAGCCCTCAGCTCGGTAATTCGAGTGAAAATATTGGCCCTCGACCAGATCTCCGAGCAGCAATGAACAGTATAGGGATTCCATTTAAGAGACGAGCAAGAAAATAAAGTACCGATAAAAAAGCAGGGGGGAACGGAGAACGGTTGGTAACGCCCCCTAAGAAGATTGGTACTTTAATAAGAGGAATTTGAAAAAGTACCTTTTGATATAGAGGCAAGAGGTCATTTCAGTTATCAGTTATCAGTACCTCTAGTTAAAGTCAGAGGCTTGAAATATTGAACTTTATTTTTTTTCATCCC
Organism: Okeania sp. SIO2B3; assembly: GCF_010672525.1. Taxonomy (GTDB): domain Bacteria; phylum Cyanobacteriota; class Cyanobacteriia; order Cyanobacteriales; family Microcoleaceae; genus Okeania. The sequence goes on from NZ_JAAHGH010000163.1 coordinate 8,613, forward strand.
CTTGAAAGGGGAGGCGATTGACCTTAATTTTTTTGTCATAGGGGGAAACTGTTGCAATAGTGCTTGTTGAATGCAAGCTTCCAAATCCTCAAACACTACTTGTGAAATACTACCGAAAAAAAATTCAGGAATAGGTATCCCAGATCGTCTTAATAATAGAGAAGGACGGGTTCAGCATTCGTGCAGTGGCCAATTCCTTTAAGGTTATGCTCTTATTGTGCAAGGCATACTTTTGTCTAACTCTACTTTTGTCCAATTACTGAAAAACGAAGAAACAAAAATGAAAAATTTGATATCCCGAATATTTGTAGGAGCAATTTGTGCAACACTTGCAGTTTTCCTATTTGTGGCTTCACCTGGAAATGTGCTAGCAGCTACATATACTGTCACAACACAAACGGGCGATGTTAAAAACGGGGGAACTAATGCTGACGTATTTATCAATATTTCTGGAAAAGATGGCAATGAAACAGGTGCTATAGAACTTGATAATTCATCGAATAATTTCGAGCGCGGCGAACCAGATATTTTTTCAATCAGCGGCGACGATGTCGGCGAGATTACAGGAGTGGAGATGTCTATAGATGGGAGTAATGCATGGTATGTAGAAGACGTCACAGTTGAGAAGAATAACAGTGGTCTGACATACCGTTTTGAGTGTGATTTGTGGATGAGCAGCAATTCAAACGAAGGTGAACAAAAACACGATTGTCCTCTTGTGGGGTCTCAAGCACAAAGCACACAAACGCTTTTTACTTTTCCTTTGGAAGTTCAAGTTCCTTTTGAAATTCAAGTGAAGATCAACCGGAAATAGGTACTGTTATATAGAACCCGGTTAAATACTTATCGTATCTACAGAAGGAAGGCATAGGGAAGAAGGCAGCTATGCTGAAGGGAAAGAATAAGGTGAGAAGGTATAAAGTTTTTCATCAACTAGTTATCCGGATTCCATCTCTCAAGTCATTGGATAAATGCCTGATAGCTGAAACCTTTCTGCTTCTGCAAAAGATACCTTGGGCGGGAGATGCAAAGGCTTGGTGATCTGTTGGGGGCGATAGTCCCGATCAGACTCCAGGGAACTGCCGAAAACCAGTAAAAACTAAGTACAATAATTCCCATATCCACCAACGGCGATCATCTGACTCAGTGTGACTCGCCGTTTTTTTTCCTACACAACTACATTTTTTCAACCACTACCACAGGAATTAAACTCTTTTCCAAAACTGTTTGAGAAATGGAACCAACTAACACATTCTCCCATAAACGATCCCCTCTTTTCCCCATAACTATTTCTGCTACTCCATACTGTTGTGCAACAGAAATTATTTCCTCCGATACCACTCCCGCAACAGTTACAAACCGATACCGAATATCTGCCAAAAGTTGCTTTGTTTGCTGCCGCAGTTGCGCAATACTTTCCTCATCCTCAGACTGA
>NZ_JAAHGH010000164.1 GCF_010672525.1 Okeania sp. SIO2B3
TCCAGAGAGATATTCCTTATTCAGCAATTTCTCAAGCTTTTCAAGAGTTAATCCGTAAACTGCTAAGTGAACCAGAAATAACTCTACAAACTTGGAAAACTCAAATATTAGAAGCTCTAGGAAATAACGGTCAAATTATTATTGATGTAATTCCCGAAGTTGAAAAAATCATCGGTAAACAACCACAAGTTGAACAATTAGGAGCTACTGAAAGTCAAAATAGATTTAATTTATTCTTTCAAAGATTTTTGAGTATTTTCTGTAAAAAACAACATCCTTTAGTAATCTTTATTGACGATCTACAATGGGCAGATTTACCATCTCTGAACTTAATTGAGCAATTAATGTCAGATGATGAAAACCAATATTTTCTTTTAATAGGAGCATATAGAGATAATGAAGTTAGTCCTACCCATCCTCTAGTACGGACTTTAGAGAAAATTAAGACTGCACAAGTACCAGTATCGGAAATTACTCTTGAGTCCTTAAAAATTAATCATATTAATCAATTAATTGCCGATACCCTAAGTTGCTCTACAGACATTACCAAACCTTTAGCAGAATTAGTTGCCAAAAAAACAGGAGGTAATCCATTTTTCCTGACTCAACTGCTGAGTTCTTTATATCAAGAAAATTTATTAGTCTTTAACCCCCATAAGCAACAAGATAATCGACAAAGTTATTGGCAATGGAATCTAGAAGAAATTGAAAGAGTTTCTATTACTGATAATGTAGTTGAATTGATGGTGGGTCAAATTGAAAAATTAGATAAGAAAACTCAACAAGTTCTCAAATTAGCAGCTTGTATCGGCAATAAATTTAATTTAGAAATTCTGGCTATCGTTAATAATAAATCTCAAACAGTAACAGCTAATGAATTACAATCTGCTTTACATGAAGGGCTGATTTTACCGTTAAAAAATAACTATAAAGTTCCTTTACTCTGGAATCCTGAAGATTTATCAAATAACCTCTCGCAAAACTATTTTGAATCGGCAAAATATATCCCCTACAAATTTTTACATGACCGAGTACAACAGGCAGCTTATTCTCTAATTCCAGCAGCAGAAAAAAAGCAACTGCATCTACAAATAGGTCGTCTACTATTGAAAAGTTTTGAAGAGGATGAGTTACAGAATAAGATTTTTGATGTTGTCAATCAACTTAATCAAGGGTCTAGTTTAATTATCGAACAATGGGAAAAAGATGAGTTAGCGAAATTAAATCTTCAGGCAGGTAAAAAAGCAAAAACTTCTACGGCTTACAAAACAGCATTAGAATATTTAGAGATTGGTGTCAAATTATTAGCAGAAAATAATTGGGAGGAGCAATACAAATTCACATTAGAACTCCAAGTAGAAACCTTAGAAGCTTTGTACTTAAATTCTCAGTGGGAACAGGTTGAAAAACTATCTACAACTATTCTAGAAAAAGTCAACAATATTCTCGATAAAGTTAAGGTTTATAAGTTAGTAATCTTATCTTACTATGGTCAATTTCAGCCACAAAAATCTATAGATGTTGCTTTAAAAATTTTAGAAAAACTCGGAATCGAAATCTCTCAAGAAATTGTTAGTGATAGTGCCATAAAAAATAGGCTTGAACAACAACAGAAATCTTTGAAGTTTCTATTAAAAAGAAAAAATATTGAAGATTTAGCCGATCTGCCAAAAATGACCGACCCCTATAAACTAGCAGCTTTCTCCATAATGCAGTCAGTTGGTACAGCATCAGCAACAACAAATGTTTCTCTGCGAATTGAAGCAATGTTAACTCAACTTAATCTATGTATTGAATATAATAATCCTCCTGAAGCTGCTATTACTTATTGCTTATATGGATCGCTTCTGTGTGCAATAACAAAAGATGTTGATTCTGGATATCAGTTCGGAAAGCTTTCTCTTAAATTGTTAAATAAAGATAATATTCCTCAATTAGAATCTGTAGTTATAAATCAATATTATGGAAATATCTGGCATTGGAAAAAGTGGCTCAATGAAAAAGAATCACAAGAAAAATTACTGAATAGTTTACAAAAAGATATCAATAGAGGAAACAACGAGTATGTTTGTTATCTTGCTATGGACTATTGTTTGATCGAGTTTTTTGGAGGATGTAATTTGGAAGAGGTTGAACGGGATTACCTAAAATATAGTAAGTTAATCGCAAAAACTCATCAAGAATATTCTATAAATTATATAGAAATCTGCAAAAATATTGTTTTAAACTTAACCACTACAGAGCAACACAAATACTATCTATTAATTGGAAATTCTCAAGACGCAGAAGATAGAGCAATAGAAATATATATTAATCAAGAAAACCAATGGTTACTATTTATTTACTACTTTGGCAAAACCTTAATTTTATATCTCTTCAAAGATTCTCTTCAAGCTTTTAAAAATAGTCAATGTGCAGATAGATATGTGGCTGGAATGATCGGATATTTATGTACCCCACAGCACAATTTTTACTATTCCCTTGCTTGTCTTGCTCATCACAATAATTGTGATACAGAACAGCAAAAAGAATTACTAGAACAAGTAGAAAAAAATCAAGAGGATATGAAAATATGGGCTGGATATTGCCGAGAAAATTTCCAGCATAAATACGATTTAGTAGAAGCAGAAAAAGCCAGAATATTAGGACAAACTTTGCAAGCACAAGAACTGTACGATCGCGCCATTCAAGGAGCAAAAAAATATGAATTTATCCACGAAGAAGCTTTAGCTTATGAACGATCAGCAGAATTTTATCTCGCCCTCATCGGTAGAGAAGAAATAGGTCAATTTTACCTCAAAAATGCCCATCATTGTTACATCCGTTGGGGAGCAAAAGCAAAAGTAAAACAGTTAGAATCAGAATATCCCCAATATTTATTAAGAGTAACAAATAAAAATAAATCAAAAGGTATTAGTACAACTCTTTCTACCTCTAATACTGATGGAGAAATTCTCGACTTAACCACAGTAATGAAATCATCTCAAGCAATTTCTGGTGAAATTAAGCTCGAAAATCTCCTGTACAACTTAATGAAAATTACCATCGAAAATGCTGGAGCACAAACAGGATTTTTAATTCTCTACCATCAAGGAAATTGGGCGATCGAAGCTCAAGGAAAAATAGATAGCGACGAAGTAACTATTTTACAATCAATTCCCATCGAATCTATAGACCCCCAAACATCAATTCCCATATTACCAACCACCATTATTAACTATGTAATTCGCACTCAAGAATATATTGTACTCAACGACGCAGCTAACCAAGGACAATTTATTCATGACCCTTATATTATCGCCACAAAAAGTAAATCAATTCTCTGTACACCCCTAATTAATCAAAGTCAATTAAGCGGAATAGTTTATTTAGAAAATAATTTAACCACAGATACATTCACCTCAGAAAGAGTCGAATTATTAAATATATTATCTGCTCAAGCAGCAATTTCCATCGACAATTCCCGACTTTATCAAACCCTAGAACAAAGAGTAGAAGAACGCACAAAAGAACTATCACAAACCTTAGACGTTCTCAAAGCAACTCAAGCAGAACTAATCTTTGAAAATGAACTACTAAAAACTGGCAAACCTGCCTCTAATTTTAACTATAAAGTAGGTGGAAGTTTGCCGATGAATGCCCCTACTTATGTAGTCCGACAAGCCGATCGCACCCTCTATCAAGCCTTAAAACAAGGAGATTTTTGTTATATTTTGAATGCTCGACAAATGGGAAAATCTAGTCTCATGGTCAGAATGATCCACCATCTCAACCATGAAGGACATCATTGTGCAGCAATAGATTTAACTCAAATTGGTAGTGAAAATGTCACCGTAGAACAATGGTATAAAGGATTAGCAGTGGATCTATTGCGCAGTTTTCGTTTAATGAAAAAATTTAACTTAATCAAATTAAAAACTTGGTGGAACGACAGATTAGATATTTCTCCCGTACAAAGATTAGGTCAATTTATTGAAGATATTTTATTAGTTGAACTGAATAATGAGGACGATGAATCTATCAAAAAAGTATTCATTTTTCTAGATGAAGTTGATACAATCTTAAGCTTAAAATTTCCAGTCAATGACTTTTTTGCCCTAATTCGCTCTTGCTACAATAAACAAACCATCGATCCAGAGTCTAGATGTCAGAATCTCACCTTTGCTTTTTTTGGAGTAGCAACTCCTTCAGAATTAATGACTGATATTAGGAAAACACCCTTTAATATTGGTCAAGCAGTTGAACTAGAAAGCTTCAAAACACATGAAGCACAACCTTTATTATATGGAATAACAGAAAAAGTTAGTAATCCTCAAACCATGCTCCAAGAAATATTAAACTGGACAGGAGGACAACCTTTTTTAACTCAAAAACTATGTCAGTTAATTCGTAATTCAGAAATACCAATTCCCATCAATGGTGAAACCGAATGGATAGAAAACTTAGTACAAGAAAAAATCATAAAAAATTGGGAAGATCAAGATGAACCAGAACATTTAAAAACCATTCGCGACCGGATTTTTCATAGTGAAAATAAAAGACAAATGCTCGAAATTTATCAACAATTATTAGAGCAAAAAGAGATAATTAGGACAGATATTCCAGAAGAAAAAGAATTATGTTTATCAGGACTAGCAATTAAGCAAAATGAGTTGCTGAAAATTCATAACCGCATATATGAATTAGTATTTAATCGTAGTTGGACAGAAAAAAATCTGCTGGAACTTTAGGAATTAGGAGTCGTAGGGGCGAATGGCATTTACCCAGTCGTAGGGGCGGGTTTCGCGTTAAATTAATGGTGTTACAAATTATCTGATGAACCTGCCCCCAACCCAAGGATATAATGCACTTTTTTAACTATGTTGAACAGCTAAACATTTATTATATATACAGGATTTACGCACGGACACTAAATCTAGTTAGGGCGAATGCCATTTGCTAACGCAAAGCTCCGCTAACGCCCCTACATATGGCGTTTTTAAGGTGAGTTTGCGTAAGTCCTGATATATTAACTAGACGAGCTACTACTACCCTTTTTCCTTTTTTAACTATGCTCAACGGATACAAAATTATAGACGCAGACTCCCACGTTATCGAACCTCCCCAGATGTGGGCAAAATACCTCGAACCTCAATTTCAAGACTTTGCTCCCTCCCTGGACATGAAAATTAAAGGGGAACCCATCAACGAAAAAGTCTCCCAACAAGTAGAACAAGAGGGAAATAGACAGATGATGGAAGCTCATCCCCATGCTTATTTAAACCACTACGATGTTGAATCTCACGTCCAAGAAATGGTATTGATGGGAGTGGATATAGCCTTTATTTATCCTACTTCTGGACTGTGGTTATTTGCGATCGATACTTTGCCCCCAGAAGTCATCGGAGCTTTTACCCATGCCTACAATACATGGCTGTATGAAGAATTTTGTAGCTATGACCCCAGTCGGTTAAAAGGAGTAGGGGCAATGAATCTCCATGACCCCCAGGAAATGGTGAAAGAGCTACACCGAATTGTAAATTTTGGCTGGAAAGCAGTTTTTTTACGCCCTAACCCCGTCAAAGGCAGAATTTTGAGCGATGCGGAATACGAACCCTTTTGGGCTGCTTGCGAAGAATTAGACATAGCTGTAGGCATTCACGAAGCAACCCACGGTCGCTTACCCACCACAGGAGCAGATAGATTCAATAGTCGTTTTGCCCTCCATGCTTGTTCTCACCCCATGGAACAGATGATGGCCATGTTGGCCTTAATAGAAGGAGGAGTATTAGAGCGTCATCCCAAGCTGAGGGTAGGATTTTTAGAATCTGGTTGTGGTTGGTTGCCCTATTGGTTATGGCGGTTGGACGAAGAATACAAAAATTTACATTGGGAAGTCAAAGATATGGTAAAATTACTGCCTTCAGAATATTTTCGCCGTCAATGTTATATTGCCGTTGACCCATCTGAATCTTATCTGACTCAAATTATTGATTACATTGGTTCTGACAATTTAATATTTGGCTCAGATTATCCACACATGGATCATCAGCCAGATATTGTTAAGAATCTTGTAGAGCTTGAGAATAATTTATACCAGGAGATAGTGAAAAAAATAGTTTGGGATAATCCTAAATGTTTCTATAAAGTTTGAGTTGAAATGTGCAGGTTTCATTTTGTTAGGATATACTCTAGGAGGTTTTCTATTTTTTTGCAAAACTTGCATCATTCAACTAAAAATTTCATACTCTATTAGAGAAAAGATTTTTTCACTTTAATAAAAGACTATTAGGTAGGTTGCACTATGGTATTATCGCCCGAAAATTTGCGTTTAAGTAACCAGGAAAAGTTTTCAGAGTTAGCTGAAAAGCAATTGTTAGAAAACCCAAACTCTGACAAACTAATTCAAGGGTCAGTTCTGCGGCATATGCTGGCTCAAACAAAGATGATTTCTCAAATTATTTCCTACATATGGTTATATGCTGAATCAGATCCTTTGGCCAAACAAGCTAGACACTGGTTTCAAAACCCTACAAAAAATTTTGATAAATTAGAAAACCCTACTGTTGCAGATAAATTGCCTTCTTTAGCAAAATTAATGGGGGCAAAACCTCAAGACCAGAATATATACGGTGAATTTTTGAGTAACGCTTTTCCTGATGTTAAAGATGAAAGCAAAGGTCTTTATCAGTTTCCGATTTTTAATAAGCTAGACATTGAATCAGGCATAGTAGTATTTAAAACTGATGCTGCTATTGCTAATGGATCTATTCAAGATCCTACCCCAAATAGTCCTAATATTTTGACAGTAGTCATTGCCTTTCCAGCTTGCCCACAATTTAGTGAAGCAACACTCACAAAAGAAGAATTATCAGACTGGCTCAATGACCGAGATAATAGTAACTATACACCTCCTAATTCTTATATTCCTAGCTGTAGTTCTTAGTAATAGGTATAGACCAAAAGTTTTGGTTTAAATTCCTATTTCTACAAGCCAAGAAGAACATCTAACCAAAATATTTTAATAATCTCTCATTAACCAAACAACAGTTTTAATGGGAGGTTATTTGCTTTATTGACTTTTAACTAGACTTGCTTATAGCTGTTCCCTTGCCTATTACCTATGGCAACTAGATGAAGAATGTGCTAGATTAATATCGTCAGGAACTCCATAGCGAAAATTCAAAAATCCTCTGTTGTCAACTAAGCACAACATAGGGAGTATGTCAATCTTTTAATCAATTTATCCCAAAAATAAATACATCATGCAAAGAATAACATACGGACAGCTTGATACATTCTGTACTCTACAATCTAGCTCACCCAACGATTTACGAGCAGTCACTAAAAAAATTTCCCAGCTTGTTGCAGAATCCTGGCTGCCAAAGGGAGAAGAGATCAGGAAAATATTTCTATCTCGAAACTCCAAAAAAATCTTGAAAATGTTTAAGAAGAAAGGTATTGATATAGATTTTTTTGGGCCTTCCTTAAAAATCTCTATAGATACGGATACCTTTACAGGGTATCTTGAAGAGACACGCGATAACGAACCAGTATTTAACTTGGTAATATCATATCCTCCAAAACCTAGTGAGTTTAACCTTTCAGATAAAGAGTTAAAAGAGTGGGTTGAAAATGACGATAGCAACCAATTTGTTCCTGATAATCTCTATATACCAGTTACTTTTTGACATACTCCCGACCTTGTGCATAGCGCGACAACGCGGGATTCTTCAGTCATAAAAAAAATGACCGCTATTTTGACAGAGGTGATGTCCTCCCCCTGTGTTGACCTTGACAATAACAAAATACCTCCTAGCTTGTCAAGGGTATAGGAAGGTTTTATTTGTGGAGGTATCTGATTCTTGGCCCTGGCTTTCCCATAGGACGCTCCCCTAATAGCTGTCGCTAGGCTCCGACAACGGGATAGCGCGGTACTTCCCGTCAGGGCTTGTAACTGTTGGCTAAAATCTGGTATTATTTATAAAAAATTGCGAACACTGCAATTTTAGCTGTGATTGCTCCGCAACGCTAGCGCGAACGAGACTTAAATGCAGCGTTAAATTTAGCTATGGCGGTCAGTTCGACCGTGACAGCTTGTGGACTGGACAGACACCGACGTTGCCAGGTAGAAGCAGGAATAGAACAGATTATTTATAGAAAATCATAGATTTATATAGATAATCATAGGTTTCTAAGAACGGAAGTTAAATATACTAAACTAGACAAAAAAACAAGTAGACATCTCCAAAAAGTAGAAATATAATCTTGGGCAATTGAAAAATCAAGATTTGAGTACTTTTTTCTGAGATGTCTATCTTTTTCAAGATAGCATTTTCCAATAACTTGGTAGAGTTCCCACTTGATTATTCCTTGCTCATTTAATGCAAGCTAGTTTAATAACTTGAATACTTAATTATAAATAATAATATCAGATTTTTGAGATGTTAAATAGATATAAAATTCTTGACGCAGATGCTCATACTATAGAGCCACTTGACATTTGGCAAAAGTATCTTAATCCAGGATTTAAAAGTTTTGCTCCTTTGCCCGATCTGACAATTAAAGGTACGAAAATATATCATAAGATTTCTAATCAAGTTCAAGGTAAACTTTCTTTACCCAATAACTTTGATGCAGAATCTCAAGTTAGGGCGATGAAACAAATGGGAATTGATCTATCATTGATTTATCCAACTTATGGATTATGGCTTTTGGCCGTTGATACAATGACCCCTCAACTTGCTCAGGAGTTCGTTCTCGCCTATAATAACTGGTTACGAGACTTTTGTAGCTACGATCCAGAAATACTCAGAGGAGTAGGAATAGTTAATCTTCATAATCCTGAAGATATGGTGCCAGAATTAAATCGGATAGCAAAGTTTGGCTGGAAAAGTGTCTGTGTATTACCTAACCCAGTTAAAGGGCGACTACTGAGCGATCGTGCTTATGAATCATTTTGGGCAGAGTGTGAGCAATTAGGAATAGCGGTTGGCATTCATACTGCTGCCCATTGTCGTCTACCAGCTACTGGAGCAGACAGATTTGATAGCCATTTTTCAATACACGCTTGCGCTCATCCGATGGAGCAAATGATGGCATTGTTAGCATTAATTGAAGGAGGAGTATTAGAACGCTATCCGAAGCTTAGGGTAGGTTTTCTAGAGTCAGGTTGTGGCTGGCTACTCTACTGGTTATGGCGATTAGATCAAGAGTATGAGGAACTTTATTGGGAGGTTAAAGACAATGTCAAGATGAAACCTTCAGAGTATTTTCGTCGCCAGTGTTTTATTGAAATAGATCCTTCTGAACCCTATATTTCTGATATTATCTCATACATTGGTGAAAATAACTTGATTTTTGGATCTGATTATCCTCACCTCGATCACGATCCCTATGTTGTTAACAAAGCTGTGGCATTAGAGGAGCAGCTTTCTCCAGAAATTGTGAAAAAGATTCTTTGGGATAACTCCCTTCGTTTCTATGGCATAGAAGAATGATTGATTCCAAGACTAACTACCAGATTATTGCTAAAGTTTACGAAAGTGATAATTCATTGATTTATCGAGCTATCCTCAAGCCAGATAATCAGGCTATTATTCTCAAAATTCTTAAAGAAAACTATCCTACTCCCTCCCAACTTACCTACTATAGACAGGAATATGAAATTCTTCGTTCCTTGAATGTTAATACTATTATTAAAGCTTACGATTTACAAAGATACGAAAATACTTTAGCAATACTCTTAGAAGACTTTGGTGGTGAATCTCTAAAATTATTAATATCTCAATCTCAATTAAACTTAGAAAACTTTCTGAATATTGCTATTAAAACAACAGAAAGTCTAGCAGCAATTCATCAAGCTAATATCATCCACAAAGATATTAATCCTGCCAATATTGTCTATCATTCCCAAACAGGACAACTAAAAATCATCGACTTTGGCATTTCTACCCGTTTATCCCAAGAATTTCTCACAGTTCTTCTCCCCCATCAACTAGAAGGAACCTTAGCATATATCGCCCCAGAACAAACAGGTAGAATGAAC
>NZ_JAAHGH010000165.1 GCF_010672525.1 Okeania sp. SIO2B3
TCGCTTGATGCAGAGTCAACTTCCCCTCGCAGATCGCCAACTTCCACCACCCAGGTTTGATGAACGAGGCGATCGGCAACCACCACCACCCAGGTTTGATGAACGAGGCGATCGGCAACCACCACCACCCAGGTTTGATGAACAAGGCGATCGCCAACCTCGGCCACCTAGGTTTGATGAACGAGGCGATCGCCAACCTCGGCCACCTAGGTTTGATGAACGAGGCGATCGCCAACCTCGGCCACCTAGGTTTGATGGACGAGGCAAACGCAAACATCGACCACCCAGGTCTCATAAACGAGGCGATCGCAAACCTCGACCACATTATAGACCTGATGATGCTCTCAGCTTATTGCCACTGTCACGACCTGACAAGCAACCTTCCTCACGAAGGTTTCGTGGACGAGGCGAACGCCGACGCTCATCACATGATAGACTTGCCGAGGGGAAAAATATCAAAAAATTGGCAGAATTCTACTCTCAAGAAGGGTACAAAGATGCAGAACCACTATTGCATAGTGCTTTGGCTATCAATGAGAAAGCTTTGGGTACAGACCATCCCGGTATCGAAGATAGTCTCAATAACTTGGCAGCACTCTACTATTCCCAAGGAAAATATACAAAAGCGGAACCTATTTTGCAGCGTGTTTTGACTATCAATGAGAAAGCTTTTGGTACAGACCACCCTCATATTGTACACAGTCTGTACAATTTGGCACAACTCTACTCTGACCAAGGAAGGTACGCAGAAGCAGAACTATTGTTGGAACGTGCTTTAACTATCAATGAGAAAACTTTTGGTGCAGACCATCCTCATGTTGCACACAGTCTGAAGAATTTAGCAAAACTCTATTATGAGCAAGGGAAGTATAGAGAAGCTGAACTTTTTCAACAGCGTGCTTTGGATATTAGAGAGCGTTGACTTATAGCAATGTGCGCTGGTATATTTACAAATTGCAGGAGGTGTCCAATAGCTAAAAGCCTTATATTATCAGCAATTTATTCCCCCTGTTGCCTGTTGCCTGTTGCCTGTTGCCTGCGCACAGCGCTATATATCATGCTTGGGAAAATTCTTACTCCTACCTCCTCATTATTCCTATTTCTCCTGTCTCCTGTCTTCCCCTCCCCTCCTGGGAGGGGCTAGGGGTGGGTTGGGAGGGGTCAGGGGTGGGTTGTCTCCTGTCTCCTACCCCTACCCCTACTAAAAGACTAGTGAAGCGCAAACCCTACTTACTACTGTTAAAATTCAAAAATGGGCTAATAGTAATGCGATCGCGCCCTTGTGCTTTAGATTGATAAATGGCTTCATCTGCAGCTCTAACTAATATGGAAGCATTCTCTTTATAATTAGGAACAGTGCAAGATACTCCTATACTAACAGTAACAATACCTAATTTAACCTGAGAATTAATATGCTTAATTGCTAAAAATTTAATTTTATTGCTGATTTTTTCAGCCACAGAATATGCATCTTTTTGGTCAGTTTGAGGCAAAATTACGGCGAATTCTTCACCTCCATAACGTGCAACTATATGTGTTGGATACTTCAGACAGTTACGGACAGTTAGCGCAACTTGTTGTAAACAATTATCTCCTGCTTGATGACCATAAGTATCATTATAAAGCTTGAAACAGTCAACGTCTAATAAAATCAAAGATAAAGGACTTTTTTCCCTAGCCATTCTTTGCCACTCTGCATTTAGATATTGATCGAAGTAGCGACGATTATAAATTTGAGTTAGACTATCAATATTTACTAAATTCTGTAACTTTTGGTTATCTTTTTCTAACTCTTCAAGACGTTCTTGATAATCTAATTCGGTTCTTTCAATTCCTTTTTGAAAGTAAATTCGATACAATTCACGAGAATATCTACATTCATTAAAATTCAATTTAACCAAGCCTAAACTATCTAATTTATAAGCAATTAAAGCTTCTAATTCAACATTATTTTTATCTATTAAAATCTTTTTAAATGCACTTGAAAGTTCTGAATTTTGCTGCAAAATTTCCCATAAACTTCGCAAATGATCGCTATAAATTCCTGCATGAGTAGGAGCTTCTAATAATAACCGCTCTAAACTTATGTCTTGTTGAGACAAAAAATAGATAGCTAGATGTACTAAATACGGATGTCCGCCTACCATTGCCATTAGTTGTTTTGGTTCATTTTTTCCTTTCCAATTCAGTCCATACTTATGTGCTAATTGTAGTATTTGTTCTTCATTAAATTCTGGCAGTTGAATTTGTAAACCTACGTTAAATGGAGATTGATTTATATTTAATTTAATATAAATTTCTGTGGAGTAAACTACTACGAATCTTAATTGTTCAAATATTTCAATTTGTTGAGCTTGTTCGTGCCAATAACGTAACATTGGCAAAAAATCTTGGGCAATCTCAAGATGTTCAAATAATATGTTTACTTCATTAAATACTAACACTATGGGACTGTCAAATTGTGATAGTAAATATTCTTCAAAATAGATTGTACAACTTACTTTACCACCAATATCTTCATCCCAAAAATCATCTAATATATTCTCAACTTTGAGCTGCAAACTAACATTCGCACAAAACCAGCGTAGAAATTTATTTAAGTTAGCAAAAACTGAGCGATCGGCTTGTTGAAAATCTATATTGACAGTTTTGTACTCCATTCCTTGAGCATAAGCGATAATTCTACTCACAAGAGAACTTTTTCCCATTTTTTTAGGTGCTCTAATCCTGAGAACATTGCCTGGTTTGCAAATAGCATTGTAGGCTTGTTCTTCTATGGGAGGACGTTCTATATAGAATTTTGAATTAAGAGGTACGGGACTACTGGGAAATATTAGAGATTGAGTTAGATCTGCCATTATTTTCAATGAAAAAATTCAGTATTTAATTAACCTATGGATATGTATAAATTACCTTTATTGAAAGTTATTCTAAAGTTTCTTCGCTACTGACAAATTTTTCTAAAGTTTCTTCTAACTTCTGTACTTTAAGTTTGATTTTTAGCTCCCGTTCTTCTAATTTTTGTGCCATTAAATTGAATCCTTCAGCTAATTTATCTATTTCATCGTTATAAGTGACAGGAAGTCGCATTTTTAAGTCACCTTTAGCTAATTCTTCTGTAGCAGAAGTCACTGTAGTAATTCGATTTGCAATTATATTTGATAGTGAGTAACCTACGAGAATAACTATTCCCGATCCTAGTAAAGAAAATAAACTAATTATCATCACAAGTTTTTGTTTTGCTTCTTCCAAATCTGCTAGAGGAGATAGGGCAGTTAATTCTAATTTTGTACCATCTAACCCAAGTAAGTTGATATTTTTAACTATGTATAACTGGTCGTCAATTTTTATTTTATTTAATTTTTTATCCTGTTTTTGGTAGATTTTATCCCAATAATTTTTTTCATTTCCAGGTAAACTAGAAGCAATTATTTCTTTGTTTTGGAAAGCAACAATATATTTATTTGTTTCTATAGATATTTCATCAAGTAATTGATTATTTATAGCAGTACCGATAATCAGACCGCCAATAACTCCTTGATTAGATTTAATTGGTGTAGCTCCTATTAATATCGATCTAGAATTATTGAATTCTTTTCCAGTAATTATGCTAGAAAAAGCTACCCCATTAATTATTTGTGAAATTACTACTCTATCGGATATTTTTACTTGATTCAGTATCGGGTTACGCAAATCTATTATGTTGTTACCATTTTTATCTATTACTTGAACTATATCAAGAGATAAACTTGCTTTTAAAGGTATTATTTTTTTGAGAATTTCTGTTTTATTCCCTGTTTCTAATGCTTTGGACATTGTTGTGCCACCAACTAATAATTTAGCATTTAAGTACAGTTTATTCATTTGTCTTTGAAATTCTTGTATCACTAATCCAGCAATGCCTTCTACTTCTTTTAGTTGCCTTTGTTCAATATTATGAGAAAAGTAATAAATAATACCGAAGTTCCCTAAAAACCATATTGTTAAAAATACCGAGAGAAACGGTAAACTTATCTTTTGTTTTAAAGGGAAATTTGAATAATGTCTACTGAAAATATTTTTTAATTTCAAAATTAGTTTAATTTTTGTATTACTCATTTTTTTTATTTAAAATTGATTGATGTAGTATATCGCAATCCTATTTAATTTGTAAATTTTTCACATAAGTGCTAGATAGAAGAAAAAATAAATACAATGAATTTTTTCACAACTTCTACATTGAGTAGTATAGCACTTTATCTCCATATCTCAGATAAGAATGCTATATATCAATAAATTATTAGTAATAGCTTCTACTAATATCAAATCCGACGATCGCTAGTAATAAAAAATATTTAAGCCAAATTAATTGTGTATTAATATTATATCCGTTTGATTACTTATATAACCCATTTGGTATCTTCATAAATATTAAGTTTTTTAGTTAGGAGTCAGGAAACAGGAGGCAGAAAGTAAGAAGGAATATGTGGGGATAAATAGTACAAAAAATTCAAAACTCCTTCTTCATATTTTCCCTGAAAATTGATGCGTAAAAAGACTTGACTACCATAATTATATAGATCTAAAATGGGTTTTATACATGAAATTACGGAGTAATCAGGAATCAGGAATTAGGAGGGAAGCAAGAAGAAAGAAATTAAGATGAGGAAAAGGATCATTTTTTTTGATCGCCTTCTTATCCAGACATGATATGATTAATCATTTGATTGGGTATAAGACTCAAATTATATACAAATAATTTTCCACTACTAACTACAGTAGGAACGTTCCATGAAACGTCTCTACACGGTTTTGATTGTGAAGATTTGGTTCATCAATATGAAAAGCGCTGTATGTGAATCAGATTTGATCGGTAGAAATAAATATGATACAATTATTAAAATTTATTACATCGATCTATCTAAGAGATTTTTTTTGTGAAATGAAAAAATTACTAATAGTATTTATTGCTTTATTAACTGTTGCAAATATTACCAGTTGTACTGACAGTAGTAGCCAAGAAACTCCTGTAGAAAAAATCAAAGTAGGTGGTTCCTCAGAAGGTTATTCAGTCTTAGAAGTATTGGCAGAAGCTCACAAGAATGACTCCATCGAAATTACTTTTATGCCAAGTAGTCAAAGTAGTGGTGGTATTAGAGGTGTTAAAGATGGATTAATTGATATAGGAGTTATCAGCAAACAACTGACAGCAGCAGAAACATCAGACAAAATAAAATATATACCTATAGTAAAAAATCTCCAATTTTTGATTATAAATGAAAAGGTAACAGGAGTTAAAAATCTCAGCACCAAACAAATTCAAGATATATACAGTGGTACTATTAGTAACTGGAAGGAATTAGGAGGTCCTGATGCCGAAATTATATTATTAGACATACCAGAAGATGAAACAGAAAAGCAAATTTTGCGAAAACATCATTTAGGAGAAAATCTTCAAATCACGCCAAAAGCAATCATTTTTCAAGAAGATGATCAAGTTATCAAATCTATAGCAAGTACACCCTATAGTATTAGTCTTGTTGCTAAGTCTCTAGAATTAGAAGAATTTGCTATTGAGATCCTCAATATTGATAATGTCATCCCTAACAAAGCTAATATACAAAATGGTAAGTATAAAATGACTCAAACTATAGGGATAGTTATTTCTTCTCAACCTAATTCTGTTACTCAAAAATTTGTTGATTTTATTTTCACTCAAGAAGCCAAGCAAAAACTAGAATTAGCAGGTTATATAGTATTAGATATCTCTGGAAAATAGGAGACAGGAGACAGGAGACAACCCACCCCTCGCCCCTCCCCCTCCCAGGAGGGGAAGACAGGAGAAATGGGAATTTAGAGAAGGTAGGAGTAAGAAAAGAATCACAAAGGTTTAGTATGAGGATTGGAGATTGTTTTGATGTCCAATTCCCTCGAATGTGATATCATCTCCCCATCTCCCCATCTCCCCAAATTCCCCTCCTGGGAGGGGTCAGGGGTGGGTTCCCATCTCCCCATCTCCCCAAATTCCCCTCCTGGGAGGGGTCAGGGGTGGGTTCCCATCTCCCCTACTGCACGCCTTCAATAGGAGCAAAACCTTGCCGCTGCACATTCTCAGTTATAGTGCGCGGTTCCAAAAATTGCAGTAGATAATCAGGTCCTCCAGCTTTCGACCCAACACCAGACAACTTAAAACCACCAAATGGCTGCCGGGAAACGATCGCTCCTGTAATTCCACGATTAATATACAAATTCCCCACTTCAAATTCTGCTTTTGCCTGTTCGATATGAGAAGGAGTACGAGAATACAACCCACCAGTCAAAGCAAAATTTGTACCATTAGCAATTTCCAATGCTTCTGAAAAACTCTGCGCTTTCATCACTGCCAACACAGGACCAAATATTTCCTCTTGGGCAATAGTTGCCGTGGGTGACACATCCTTAAATACTACCGGACCAACAAAATAACCATCATCTGGCGCTGCCATCTCCAGAGCAACTTCATTTTCCTGCTTACCTTGCTCAATATATTCCTTAATCCGTTTTTGTGCCTTAGCATCAATTACCGGGCCCACTTGTGTACTTGGTTTCTCCGCATCTCCAATATTCAGCGATCGCGTAGCCTCCACCAAACGATTCACAAAAGTCTCATAAATTGGTGCCAAAACCACAACCCGGGAACAAGCAGAACATTTTTGTCCGCTATAACCAAAAGCAGAATACACCACACCAGCAACTGCTTGGTCTAAGTCTGAACTCTCATCAACAATAATTGCATTCTTACCACCCATCTCAGCAATAACCCGCTTCAGGTGTTTTTGTCCTGGTCGCAAAATTGCCGCCTCTGCATAAATTTCACAACCAACTTCCTGAGACCCAGTAAAAGTAATACTATTAACATCTGGATGTTTCACCATAAAATCACCCACCGTCGAACCTTTTCCTGGAACAAACTGAAATACTCCCTTGGGAAAACCAGCTTCTACTAATATTTCGGCTATTTTGGAAGCAATAACTGATGAAACTTCTGCTGGTTTCAACAAAGTACAGTTTCCAGTCACCAAAGATGAAACGGTCATTCCTGTCGGAATAGCTAGAGGAAAATTCCAAGGCGAAATAACCAAAGAAATACCACGAGGTTGATAATAATAACGGTCTGTTTCTCCAGCTACATCATATTTATAACCTTGGTCTAACCTTTCCATTTCATCAGCATAGTAGCGACAAAAATCTATTGCTTCGGAAACTTCCGCATTACCTTGGTTAAGGGGTTTCCCAACTTCTAATACCATCCACGCTGAAAGTTCGTGACGGCGTTTTTCCATTAAGTCCGCCGCTTTTCGCAATATCCCCGCTCGCTCTGTAACAGGTGTTTTCCGCCAACTAGGAAATGCTGCTTTAGCTGCTTTAATTGCTTGTTCTGCTTGTTCTACAGATATTAAACCAATTTTCCCGACTACCTCTTTCGGGTTTGATGGGTTAACGGAATCTACTATTTGCTCGGTCTGTATGTATTCGCCATCGATCAACGGGAGATATGTTTGACCTAACTGTAGTCGTACTTGACCAATAGCATTATAAGCTTGTTGTCGTTGAGCAGCATCAGCATAGTCGCTATCAGCAGCATTAGGAAAAACAGGCTTAACAATATCGTGAATTGTTGTTTTGCCATTAGTAGTGGGAGGCGCTAACAATTCTTCAACAGGAACATTTTCTGAACTTTGTCTGAGGAATGAACTGTTAGCTGTATTTTCCAGGAGGCGACGAATTAAATATGCCATTCCTGGTAGTAGGTCGCCGTAGGGACAGTAAACTCTGATGCGATAACCTTTGTCCACTAATGCTTTAGCTATTTGGTCGCCCATACCGTAGAGAACTTGCATCTCGAAACAACGTTGGGGTACTTTTAATTCTTCAGCAATAGCGATCGCTCTTGCCTGAGAACGAACGTTATGACTACCGATAGCTGAATAGATATATTGATAATTTTCTAACATCATCTGAGTCAGCTGTTCAAAATTGGCATCAGTTTCTGGTTTATCGTTGAAAACTGGTTGCGGCCAGTCGTGTTGTAAAGCTATGATGCTTTCTTGGTCCCAATATGCACCTTTAACCAGTCGAACGGTGACAGGATAACCCCGGAGTTTTGCCCACTCAATGATACTTTGCAAGTCTTTTCCACTATCCCGCAGATATGCTTGGATAGTAACGCCGATGTCGGTACGGTTGCGGAATTCTTCTTCCATCAACAGTTCTTTGAGAATGGCTATAGTTAGGTCTTTGTAGCTATATTGTTCCATGTCAAAGTGAACTGCTACACCCAGTTCTTTGGCACGTCGGAGTAGAGTACGGATGCGTCCGCTCACCCGTTCCTGACTGCCTTTAGCATCAAGGGGGTCAAACTGGGAATAAAATGCTGTGAGCTTTACAGAGACTTGCACTCGTGATAGTTGTTCGCCTTCTGCTTCATCTATTTGAGGTACTGACGACCAATTTTTAGCAGCTTGGGTTAGTTGGGTTATCAGTTCTAGATAACGGTCTAAATATGATTGTGCTTCAGTTTCAGTAATTACTGCTTCTCCTAGTAAGTCTACGGTAAAGCACATTTTTTCTTTCCGTAGTTTTTCTAGAGTTTTGATTATTTGTTTGATGTTTTCCCCAGCAATGTATTTATGGGCAAGGGTTTCAACTGCGGGTGCAACGGTAGTCGCTGCGAGTTGACCGGGAACTGAGTCTGGGTTAGCAAAGTTAAGTAGTTTTTTGAGACTTTCTGGTAGCTCGACTTCTTCAGTAGTCAGATATTCTTGCAGGTGAGCAGCTATTTCGGGTTTACTGTGTAATGCTGGCAAACAGTCAATAAAGCGAAATAGTTGTACTCGCAAACCAGGGTTTGCCATTGCCCAGTCTAGGAGTTTATCATCCCACCGCATTTGATTTTGCAGTTGTCCTAACCAGGAACGGTTTTTTTCTTGAGTTGCTGCCAAGAGTTGTTTTGCTATTTCTTGGGTTTGAGTTTCGTAGTTGCTATTAGGTATTTGTGCGACCATTTTTTTAACAAAGTGTGGTTAAATAAATTGGGATTATGTATCGGATTAATTTAGGTCTCTAGCACTAATTCTTTTGGAAGTTAGTGTTTTTATGAGTCTATTTCCGTTACGTTATACTTATCTAAATATTATCATTTAATCTGACAAGATATTTTGTAATATTTTGTAGAAAAGTTTAAAGAAACCACTGTCATTATTATTAGACATAGAAGTGGAAATTACACATATAGATCATTTTTTGTGCTTTTTTCAGAAATTTTCTTGCCTTTTGCCTGTTGCCTATTCCCTGTTGCCTACTTGCAGGAAAAATTCTATTCTTTTAATCTGACAAGATATTTTGTAATATTTTGTAGGAAAAGTTTAAAGAAACCACTATCATTATTATTAGACATAGGAGTGAAAATTACACATATAGATCATTTTTTGTGCCTTTTTCAGAAATTTTCTTGCCTGTTCCCTGTTCCCTATTCCCTGTTCCCTGTTCCCTATTGTCTACTTCTGCAAAAATTCTATTCTTTTAATCTGACAATTAATCAGAAGTAAAACTTTCTAACTCGATGCGGTAAACATCAACTGCATCATCTGGAGATTGAATAAAATAAAAATTTTCGCCAGCAGCATCTGCTATATCGATCCGCTATGTGAGTTTCAAATTTTGATGTGGGAGGGTTCTATAAACCTCATAGTTAACATATTCCTTCTCTACTAATGCGTATGTCGCAATAATACAATGTAAGATAAATGTATTTCAATTGGTGGAGAGAATGGAGCGATCGCGATGGTTGAGAGATCAAACCTTTATGGGTTCTATTTAAAAATAGAGGGAGAATAGGAGAATGGGGTGTATGGAAGTATTTTCAATTATTGCTTTATACCATGTACGACTGTGTGAGTTTCAAATTTTGACGCGAAATATTCCAAATGAGTTCTATAAACCTCATAGTTA
>NZ_JAAHGH010000166.1 GCF_010672525.1 Okeania sp. SIO2B3
TCGCTTAAATGGGAATTATTTAGATTGGCTTGATTACTCATACCTTTCCCTATTTGGTCTCCTAAAGATTTAATGCTCTGACTAATACCATCTGTGGAGTTATTCAAGGCATTTGCTAAAGTTTTGAGTTGAATTTGTACTTCATCTAAATTATCTGCTTTGGATACTACTCTTCTTTGTAAACTATCCAGAGTTCCCACCGCTAATTGAAAACCTTGTGATGCTTCTTGTAATTGTCGAATCATCTCAGCTAAAGATTTTTGATTACTTTGATGAGATTCTAATAGTCTTAATGAAGTTTGATTATTACTGGTAATTTGTTCTCCAAATTTTGCTAATCTCTTACTATATCCCTGTAGTTCAATTACTACTATTTCTATTGCTTGAACAGCAGTAGCTAGAGTCGAAGTTGATTGAGAAAAATTACTTTGAATATTGGCTAATTCTGCTGTTGAATTAGCTAACTTTTGCGGAAATTGACTATGTTCAAATATCTGTGCTACTTCTAGAAACTTATCAGAAGCTATCTGAAAATCTTTAGAACTTTTCGCCACTGTAGCAGCAGCTTCTCCTAATCGTACAAAAGTCTGTTCTGCTAATTTACTGGTAGTAGTATTAGCATTATGAATTTCTTGAATTTTATCTTGCAGAGCTGACTCTACTCCTACTCTGACTGTTTGACCAAATCTGGTTAAAAATCCTTCAAAAGAATAAGCAACAGCTTTTACTACTTTATCAAGCTGAGTTTGACCTTCTATTGTTTGTAAGTAAATATTATCTAAATAGTCTTCTAGTAAACTAATTAATCTAGTTTTAGCAAGACTAGTATTAAAAATAAAATTAACTGCTGTAACTACTGCACTAAATAATATTGCTACTAAGCTGCTAGTAAAGGCAATTCCCATGCCTTGTAATGGTACTTGTAATTCCCTGAGCAAACTACTAACATCAGTAGCATTAGTATCACTAACTGTTTGACTTAAAGAAGTCAAGTTAATGGTAATCCCGATAAAAGTACCTAATAATCCAAAAGATACAAGTAGATTAGGTAAAATTCGGCAGAAATATTCTATTTGTTCATAAGATATTAATCCAAATAATCTTTGTCTACTATAAACTTGGTCTATTAATGCTCCTGTATTAACTTGCTCTAGTTTACTACTCGCATCTGTAAATCTGTCCTCTAAATATTCGATAAATCTTGGCTTATTTACTGACTGCTGATTAATTAGTCTTCTAACTTTATTGCCTTGATTTACTAAGTCAAAATGAAGTACAATTCTTAATAATATAGCAACCACAGATGGTACAATTACTAAAACAATTACTAGAGGGATTAAATAAGATGGTATTGGTGGCATAGTAACATCTCTGATGTTTCAATAGTTAATTAATTGAGAATTATAATAATTCTGCTTATCTCTCAATATTAGTCAGTTCTAAAGAAAGCTAGTGTAAGAGCAATATAGTATTCAATAATTACTAATAGATAAGTAGAGCAGGCAAAAAAAAAGACGTTGCATTTTTAACCAAAAAACTCCTAAAAGCAATTAATATAAACTTTTGAGCTAATTTACAATTTGATACATAGCGCCCAAAAATTACCATGTTCTACTGAATGAATAATTGGTAAAAGTATTACTTGCAATTGCTCAAATTAAGACAACCATTTTGACAAATCTCGGTCTATTAGTTCTTGTAATTTTATGATATCAGGTTTATACATTTCCAATATGACTTTTCTCGTTTCTGAAGGTAGAGGAGGGCGAGATAAATTTCGACTTATTAGATTCGTCCACAATGTTCTTCTTTTTTCACGGTTAGGAAATAAAGTTCTCATAATTGGACGTAAAGCTTTTCTAAGGAAATTATCTTTATAAATAAAATTATAAATAGTCTTATTTTTTGGGATTCCTGAAGGAGCATCTTTGGCTCCAACAACAGGTACAAAGCTACTGTCTACATTTAAGAATGTAAATATATCCTTGACAACCTTTAGAGGATCTGAGGTAAAATCTTCAAATAAGAAAAGTTTAATATTTTGACGGTCAAATATATCAAAATATTTTTTTAGGTAATAGTAGTACAACCCTTTTTCAAAATACTGCTCGGGAGATCCTTGCTTTTGGTCAGCTTCTATTACTTTTAACAAAGATTTTTCACCTTCGTGTTTATTGTTTCTTTGATTAAATAAATAATGAGAATAGACACGAGACACAGGATCGCGTAATAAAGCAATTAATTTAACATCTGGTAATCTTGATTTAATTCTAATAGGAGCTTGTTCATTAGCTATGTAAGATACAGAAGCTTCTCCAATAGCTTTCTCTTGTGCTTTTTTAAACCAATACTTGTACCAATCTATAGTATAAACTGTAGTCTTTCCTTTTTTATTAGTTATAATGCTACCTTCATCATACAAGAAAAAATTAGGTTCTTTCCTTTTGCTAATAAAAATATCTGGATGCTGAACAAGATAGTTACAAAGCGAAGTAGAGCCTGATTTAGTAGAGCCAAAAATAATAAAGTTAGGTAATTTAGATTGAGACATAATAACTAATTTCTTATAAATAATAATTACATACTAACATATAGCGTTTCTCAAGTTACTGAGGTACAGTTGTTTTTCTATTCCCTACTCCCTACTTCCTACTCCCTAAAACACACGAATTTTGTACCTCACGCTTCTTGGGAATTGCTATAGCTCTTTTTGTTATTGTTGAAAATAGAGTTTATTAGTAAAAAGTAAGACTTTTGTTTGATCTTCTAGAGTAACTTTAATACCAGATATTAGAACAATAATTACTAAAAAATTGAGAGAGGGGACAGTCATTAGTCCCTGGTATTTAAGCAATGACTAATCTCCCTCACCATTACCTGCAATTTGATTGGCTTCCCAAGGCCCGAATTTAGATTGATAATAGGCCAATATTTGGTCTACTTTTTGGCGGACAGTATCTTCCGCATCTTCTGCATACTCCAAGCACAGACTTCCTATTTGGCTTTTTTCATAGTCAAATGGTTCTGACGCAGGATGAAAAAATAAGTCCACTTCTACTTTGCCGACTTGACGCAAATGAGCTGCTACTTCTCGATATACTGCTAGTGGTAGCCCTTGACAGCTAATTTGATAACGTTGTTGTTTTTGTTTCGCAGTCTGCATCTTGATATTTACCTTCCCAATAGATCGCCCTCTAAGCTATGATTTACCAATTGTTCCGTTGTATCTGGTAAATTACAACAGTTGATACTATCCAAACATACTTTGCCCCACTGCAAAGCCCAACGAACCAGTTCTACTCGATTATGGGTTGAAGTTTTACTCAGAATATTACTGATATGATTATCTACCGTTCGCTTGCTAATTTCTAGCTTCTCGGCGATTTTTTCATTAGTCAACCCATCTGCCACTAGCTCCACAACTTGAAGTTCCCTTTCTGAAAGGGATATTTTGGTTTGAGACTCGCAACCAGTCATAACTTTTGCCTATATATATATATGTATATCTGCCTAATTATAATTTTAGAGACATCTTGACAAAATTCACCTTAATGACAATCTATAAGTGGGAAAAGTACGAAAAAACTGAGGGAGGATAAAATTAGTTAATTATGTTTTAAAAAAAAATAAAAAATTATTGATTTTAAATATACCTTAGATTTTAATCACCATTAAAATATTCCTAATTTCCCTACCTAACCTATATATAACTTGAGATACTCTAATCAATATGACCAATCTTCATGTTCTCTGTCTCGGTGAAATTTTATTTGATTGTCTAGCCGATCAACCGGGAATACCTCTAAATCAAGTTCAGTCTTGGACAATCTACCCTGGTGGTGCCCTTGCCAATGTTGCTTGTGGTTTAGTCAAACTAGGGACACCTACCGCTTTAATTAGTGCAGTAGGTCCAGATACAGAAGGCAAAACACTGGTAAAACTTTTGCAAGAAGTGGGAGTAGACACTACTGGTATCCAGCAAAATCCTGATGCACCAACACGGAAAGTCTATGTATTACACTCTACAACAGGGGAGCGTGAATTTGTTGGTTTTGGCGATCGCCAGACAACAGAATTTGCTGATACCCATTTACAAGCTGGACTTTTGCCAGAATCTTTATTTTTGCATAGTGAGTTTTTAATCTTAGGAACCCTAGGACTAGCTTATCCTGAAACTAGACAAGCAATTGACCAAGCTCTTGAATTGGCTGACCAATACCATCTCAAAATCATGGTAGATGTCAACTGGCGTCCTTCATTTTGGCCGAATCCAGATGAAGCTAAGGAGCTTATATATTCTTTACTAAAAAGAGTGGATTTTGTCAAACTCTCTATAGAAGAAGCTGAGTGGCTATTTGAATCTACCGAACCTGCTGCAATTACTTACCAATTAGATTCAGTAGAAGGCACATTAATAACTGCTGGAGATCGAGGTTGTGCTTACTACTTGTCAGAAAATGAAGGAAAAGTACCAGCTTTTTCAATAGATGTGGTGGATACTACTGGTGCTGGCGATAGCTTTGTCGCAGGTTTTGTGCATCAGTTGCGCCAATATGGTATTCGTCAACTACAGCAACCAGAGGTAGCAAAAAAAATTGTTACTTATGCTAGTGCCGTGGGTGCTTTAAGTGCTACTAAGAAAGGAGCAATGTCTGCTCAACCTACTTTAGATGAAGTTGAGGCATTTTTCAGTAGCTATTTGGGTAACTAAGATAGATCATATAACGAAGGCACTTATGCTGAGGGCAGAGGGCAGAAGAAACAATTGGATGGGGTTTTATACCCTTGCTCCATTCGGTCATAGGCAGCAGGAGCAGGAGTCAGAATTCCCTTCTGCCTTCTGTCTTCTGCCTTCTGCCTTTCCTGATAAAGACGACTTCAGTAGACTAACCACAAATCTAATCAAAACGCAAATTTTGTATTTAAATGGTGAGTCCAGCCCACTTTTTTCAAGTAAACGTTATTTTAGTCACAATACGTCGGGATGCTCCGCCAGTTCCGACCTCTATTGTTCGGCATTAAACAGGCAAAGAGATTTGAAAAGCTAGTGTGCCGAACGTAAAAAGCTTAAATAACCGGGCGAGGCCAACTTTACACTTTTTGTAGAAGGGACGCAACAATGTCCAATTCAACCAATTATGTATTCGTACTTGACGCCAAGAAAAAACCCCTAGCACCATGCAAACCAGCCATGGCGAGGTCATTGTTAAAATCTCGCAAAGCCAAGGTTTTCAAGCACTACCCGTTCACAATAATTCTGAATAAATTGGTGGCTGTTGATTTTCAAGGCTTGCAATTAAAAATTGACCCTGGTTCTAAACAAACAGGCTTTGCAATAGTTACCCAAAGTGAAGAAGTTATCTTTGCAATGGTTTTAATCCATCGTGGCCAGCAAATCAAAAATGCTTTGGAGCGACGGCTAACTCTTCGTCGAGGTCGCCGTCATCGGAAAACTCGCTACCGTAAGTGCAGATTTTTCAACCGCCAACGAAAAAAAGGATGGCTGCCACCAAGTTTAAGGCATCGGGTTTTGACTGTAGAAACTTGGGTGAATAGACTTTGTAAACTAAGTCCAGTAAGTAGTTTAGCTATGGAATTGGTCAAGTTTGACACCCAGAAAATACAGAACCCAGAAATTTCAGGAGTTGAATATCAAAAAGGGGAACTATTTGGTTATGATGTCCGGGAATATCTATTAGAGAAATGGGGTCGATCATGTGCTTATTGTGGAGCAACAGATACGCCGTTAGAAGTTGAACATATAGTTCCACGGTCAAAAGGTGGTAGTAATAGGGTATCTAATTTAGCTATAGCTTGTCATCAATGCAACCAAAATAAGGGTGCTATGGATATTCGGGAATTTCTCGAAAATAAACCCTCTATACTAGCTCGTGTTCTAAAGGTTGCCAAAACCCCATTAAAAGATGCTGCTGCCGTGAACTCAACTCGCACTCAAATCTTTGAAACTTTAACAGCAACAGGTCTGCCTATGATTACTGGTAGTGGTGCTGGTACTAAATATAACCGTCGTCGGTTGAATTTAGCAAAAGAACACTGGATAGATGCTGCCTGTATTGGTGAAGTTGAAAAGTTAACAATGCTGACTTCTCAACCCCTGGTCGTCACAGCAATGGGACATGGTTGCCGACAAATGGTACAGATGGACAAATATGGTTTTCCTAGGATTGGTTACAAAGCAAAAAAACCTGTACCAGGTTGGAAAACAGGGGACATTATCAATGTCATCAAAGGCCAAAATGCTGGATTAAAAGGAGTCAGGATTAAAACGGTGAGAAGCAAAGGCAATTTTGATATCCGACAGGGGGATAAAATCTTGTCTGTATCTCGAAACCATATCCAACCTGTCCATAGACGAGATGGATACAATTACTCATTTTGAGTACATTTTTTCTAAGAGGTTATTGGCCTTTCTGAAGCTCGTTGTCAACTCAATTATCACAGTTTAAAAATCATGGGACTTTTCGATCAAATTGTTGGTGCTATTAATAACCCTAATCAAGAAGCTAGTACAAGTCAATTGAGTAGTATTCTTGGTACAGTACAGCAACTAAGTGGCAATCTCGGAGGAAATTCTGGTGCAACTCAAGTTGCTATGTCAATTTTGGGTGGTCATGTACGTTCAGCTTTACAGCAGAAGCGAGAAGAGTCTGGTAATGGAGCAGTTCAAGCAATTATTAATCAGTTTGCAGGTACAAACCCTAACCCCCAAGCTGTGGCATCTCTATTTTCAGCTAATCAAATAACTGAAATTGTTCAGAGTATATCTGAAAAAACAGGTTTTGACCTCTCACAAATCCAGAATTTATTGCCTACTTTAGTGCCACTAATTCTGAATTTATTGAAAACTGGCAATGATACTCAAAATCCTAATCAGGCATCTAATAATGTTTTAAATAGCTTTTTGGATGCTGATGGAGATGGGGATGTTGATATTTCAGATATGATGGGAATGGCAAGTCGTTTTTTGAAGTAAAGGAAAAGTTTTAGGTTTTAGGTGATTTGAAGAAGGCAGCTATGCTGAAGGCAGCTATGCTGAAGGCCAAATTGCATGGGGATAAAAACCCCAAATAATTTTAAGCACTCCTGTTGATTGTGAGGTATTAAACCCGTGAAAGAAAAGATAATATTACTACTTTGACTAGACTATTCAAGGGACCTACGACCTAACACCTCATTCTGTGCAGTCTTACATAAAATTGGTATTAGAAATTAAAGGTTAGGGATAAATGAGTTGCAAAAAGACTTTAAAGCTTTTTCCATCAGGGAGAAGAAAAGTAAATATTTGAAGGGAGAATTATTACGCAAATCTTCAAACAATTTTGCTCTCTAAATGTAAGTATTCAGCTATTAGCAGTCAGCTATCAGCAATAAAAATGAATGAAGCAAGTACTCGTTTAATTTCTACTATATTTTCAACTCTATGGAGGGAAATGTAGATGTGGCTGGCACTTACTGCTAAGGTTAAGTCATGGACAATTCTATTACTGATACTTTTAATTCTATAAAGCTGATAACTGTTAACGTTTGCGTAGCATGACCTAGGAAAGTTCCGACCATAGGAGGCTAGCTGACCGCTGTTTGCGCAGCATTCCGCAGGAAATGCTTACCTCTAAATACCTTTTTTTAGATGGTTTTCTATATATTTGAATTCCATATTCTCTATCTCCTGCCCTTCTCCCAGTTGATTACCTATAATAAAGAAAATTTGTATCCGCTCAATAAATGGGGGCGGACTACCAGTTTAGGAACGATTTTACGCCATTTGAGGCTTGCCATTTACCTATTTACCCCGGATTATTGAGCGGTTACGAAAATTTCTACAAACTATTCCTAATAGAATTGATAATATATTCGGGAGATTTTACAGCATCTATATCTATTATTATTGCTTCTTCTGGCTCTTCCAAATCGTCAAATTGACTTCTTAACATTTCGACTTTCATAAAATGATTTTCTCGTTCCTTTAGTCTTTGAGTTAACAAATCAAAAGACCCTTTCAAGTAGACAAGTTTAATATTTTGTGAGTCTTTTATCAGTAGATAACGATAAGCTTTTTTGAGAACAGAGCAGGCTAATATAATATTTTTATTATTCTCTAACCATTGCTCAATTGCATCTCTTATTTCTACTAACCAAGGAATTCGATCTGCATCATTTAAAGGATTACCACTACTCATTTTTTCAATATTAGCTTGGGAGTGAAAATAATCAGCATCATAAAAGTCATAATCTAGAGATTTTGCTAATAATTTTCCAATAGTAGATTTACCAGAACCAGAAACTCCCATTATGA
This sequence comes from Okeania sp. SIO2B3, assembly GCF_010672525.1. Taxonomy (GTDB): domain Bacteria; phylum Cyanobacteriota; class Cyanobacteriia; order Cyanobacteriales; family Microcoleaceae; genus Okeania. The sequence continues at coordinate 8,315 of NZ_JAAHGH010000166.1, forward strand.
TAATAATCATTGTATTTATTCTCAAAAGTTCTTAAATATTAAAATGGCAATAGAAATAGAACGCAAATTTTTAGTTAAAGGTAACGGGTGGCGTAATCAAGCTGTTGGGCAAGTTTATCGTCAAGGTTATATGTCTACAGAAGATGGCATAACATTAAGGGCAAGAATTGTGGGGGACCAAGGCTATTTAACTATTAAAGGACCTTCTGTTGGTAATTCACGGTCAGAATATGAGTATTCTATTCCAGTTGAAGATGCTCAAGAGATGTTAAATACTTTGTGTAGTTCGCCCTTAATTGAAAAGGTTAGATATAAGGTTTTTCATGGTAATTTTATTTGGGAAGTTGATGAGTTTGCTGGAGATAATCAAGGTTTAATTGTGGCTGAAGTTGAACTTGATCGTGAAAATCAAGAAGTTGAATTACCAGACTGGATCGGAGAAGAAGTATCTCACGATAAGAGATATACTAATTCTAATTTATCGAAAAATCCTTGGAAAAATTGGTCTTCAATAATTAATAATTAGGGTTTGCGTATGGAAAGTCTTTTAGTATAGGTAGGAGACAGGAGACAACCTACCCCTAACCCCTTCCAGGAGGGGAAGACAGGAGACAGGAGAAATGGGAATTTACAGGAGGTAGGAGCGGGCGTTTTGTCCCTCAATTTTTCTGTGCCTGATTTGCCTAAAATGCTAACTTTTTGAACGTTTTAGACTAAAATAAGCGCACCCCTTGGGAATCTCAGAAGGATAAAATCTTTATCTGTTAATGCTTTGATAGTTAATCAGCAAACTCTAATTATGATGATTTATGACGCGAGCAAGATGCTCTAATTGTCAAACATCAACTTGGCAGTTGCTATATATTATTTTCTTTAGGTAGAGACCAGGGCAAACGCATCTTATTTTGAAGTTCTTATATCATGTCCGGTAGCATCGGTATTGTATAGAGCAAGGTAAGGAAGACCGAAGTTGGAAGAAGGAAGAAGCTTTAAGAGAAGGAAAAACCATTAATGGCGCTAGATATTTCCCCAACTTTATACACGCTCCGATACCAACGGACATGATATTACAGGGTAAAGATGTCAGACTTTTGAATATTTATACTTATTACTCCTCTAAAGCTTAACGGCAGAAGTTTCCAGAATTTAGATGCGTTTGCCCTGAGGTAGAGACTACTAAGTTGGTATTTTTTTCAACTATAGCCCCTGGGTTATTAGATTTTAGATAGATTTTCTGTGTAGCGATCGCTCTGATGTAGATGGTAGATTGATGATTCTTCAACTATAGCCCCTGGGTTATTAGATTGTAGATAAGTTTTTTGTGGGGTTCGCTCTAGTATGAATGGTAGATTGATGATTTTTCAACTATAGCCCCTGGGTTATTAGATTTTAGATAGATTTTCTGTGTAGCGATCGCTCTGATGTAGATGGTAGATTGATGATTTTTCAACTATAGCCCCTGGGTTATTAGATTGTAGATAAGTTTTTTGTGGGGTTCGCTCTAGTATGAATGGTAGATTGATGATTTTTCAACTATAGCCCCTGGGTTATTAGATTGTAGATAAGTTTTTTGTGGGGTTCGCTCTAGTATGAATGGTAGATTGATGATTTTTCAACTATAGCCCCTGGGA